>CAWDNF010000012.1:0-85471 GCA_963803595.1 uncultured Solirubrobacterales bacterium | reverse complement strand
CCCCAAACTCAGGAGTTCTCAGGACACTGAGAAGGACTCAGAGCACCTGGCAGAACGGAAAGCGCCTGCAAATAACCCACATGACCTAAATTCCGCGCGCTGCAAAGCCGTCTACACCGGTTCGATTCCGGTCGTCGCCTTCGTTTCCGGCAGCACGGGCTCGTGCCGTGGCCCAGTTTGCGACCCCGCCCCTCACGCACCTCCAGGGGATGGGGCGCCGCGGAGCGGGAACTGGAACCGGGCATCGCCGAGGTCTACGTTCGTCGGGGTCACCGTGGTCGCAATCGAAGCGCCTCTCGACAGTCTCGTGAGGCAAGTGAACGAGCGTCCGGCCCGAATCTCGACGTTGTGGGGGCAATGTACGGCGTTGACCGACAGTCCCACTCGCTGCTGAAGCTCCGCGATCTGGGTTTCAACGGTGGCGGGTGTAAGTCTGTGAACGCCGGCCGCTTCCCGCGCCTTGCCGCCGTTGGACGCATGCGAGCTACCGCGATGGGCCGTCGAGCTTCCACAGCCCGCAGTGGCCAGCGCCAGGGACGCGATGATTCCGGCGGTTCGCGCCGCCACGCTCCGGAGGTGGTGATTCATGATTGCCGCCTTGTCGAGGTGAATGGTCGCTCGCTTGTAACTTCCTCGGAATGACAGAGGAGGCTCCGTGACACCAGAGCCTCCTCCGTTACATCCGTTGATCTCGAGATGAGATCACGGACGTCCCTTGCCGGTCAGCTCAAGCACACCGCGTACACGATGAACGACTCGGTGAACCCGGTGGCGTTGTTCATGTACGCCGCCCAGCCGTTCCCCGACGGATAGCTGGAGTTGACGGTCTGCTGACCGCCGATAAAGCCGGCGGATCCGAACACGCCACCGCCAGTGCGAAGCGACCCCGCGGGGCACTGCACGGACCCGAAGCTCTGCGTTCCGTTGGGGTTCGTGATGGTCGCGGCCGATACTGCCTGCGGCGCGAGCGGCGCAGCCGGCGTGGTCTTGGCCGCGAGGGCCGGAGCAGCCGAAACGGCCATGAGCCCGAGCACGGCCGCGATTCCCAGCACCTTACGAATAGAACCCATTAGAGGTCCCCCTGTTAGTCGTGCACCGCGAGGTGCATTCTGTGTGGTGCGAGGGCGACGTCATATTGACTGGGACGGAATCCCACGTCTGCCCCCGATCCCCTTACAGTGATCATGGTTGCACGTGACAGTGACTGGATCAATAGGTGAGTTCCCTACACTTATCAGTGCACTCGCAGACCGAAGGACATGTGTCATCGGCCACAAGTGATGTAAATGGCGAGCTGCGCGCGTGACCGGATACCAAGCTTGCGGTATATCCGCGCGAGGTTGGCCTCGACCGTCTTCGGGCTGATGAAGGCGGCGGCGGCGACCTCGCGATTGCTCATACCTTGCGCGACCAGCTCGGCCACTCGCCATTCGCTGGCGGTCAGCTCGCCCTCAGCTGCCCGGACGCCGCAGCGCGCCACCTCGACTCGCGTCAGTTCCGCCCACGCGGGCGGACCCGTGCGCTCGAAGATCTGCAGAGCCTCGATGAGCGCCTCGCGCGCTTGCTGTCGCTGCTTGGCCCGCCGCCGCACTCGCCCCAGGGCAAGGAGGATGCGGGCGCGGTCGAACGGGTCGGCGGTCGATCCGCCCGCGCGCAGGATCGCCTCGAGTGCCTCGATGGCTACGGAAGCGTCGCCTCCACCCGGAACGAATGCCTCGATCTCGTCGCGAACCGAGCGGACGTCCGTGGCCTCCATCGGACGGCCGGTGGCCTCCTCGGCTCGGCCAAGTTCGCGCGCCAGGAGCGTGCGCACGGCTGCCACCAACCCAAGCCAGCCGGCGAACGTCACCTCGCCGGCCCCGGGAGACCGCACGCTTCCGTCAATGGGCCCCTCCCCCGCGTTCAGCGTGACCCAGAGGCTCAGAGCATCCCGCACCCTGGCACCCGTCGTGAACGACCGCCCACGGCCCGTTCCCCGCTCCGGCGGACGAAGCCGCTCTCGTCTAACCCGGCGTCATTTCCTGGGAGTGGTCTGAGTTGGCCCACGAACGGTTGAGCGCGCAGTCATGCTTCTGATACACCCACGCCCGCCACCGCCGGCGACCACGCAACGCTGAACGCATCATGGCTAGCGATAATCCCTGCAAACGGCGGTGAACGCCGAGCGGCCGACATGTTCTTACGGAAGGGTTAACGCGCGCGGCGCAGGAGCTGCATTTGCCCCGTGGCGAGCAGCGCTGTCACGGGTTTCTGAACCCATCGGGGGCATCGGTCTGCAGCCAGGCGGTATGTGTTCGTAGAGCCCGGACTCGCCGTACAGGCGCCCGTAATCGTGTAGATGAACGACCTGCTCATGCGAGTCGCCGTTACGTAGCGCGACGTACTCCCCGTCGGTGCGAGGCGGGCCGAGCAGGCGCACGTTCGTACGTGCCGGCCGCATCCGGGGCCAGACTACGTCCGACCGCCGCTAACGAGCTCGATCCCCGGGTCGATCCTCGCGCGGCGCGCGCTCATGCCGCCTCGCGGTTGGTTCGGCGGCTGGCCACGATCGCGGCGAGGAGGGTGCGGTCCGCCTCCTGGAGATCGAGGAACTTCATGCCGACGTGCGTGGCGGTCGTCCGGGCAACCTCGGCACCGCAGCAGATTGGCGCCGGGCGATCGGCAATGTACAGCTGCAGCCGATATGGCACCTGTTCGACCAGTCCCGGATGCCGCGCCACGCGCATCCCGCTGATGCTCAGGTCGGCGAGGAGCGTGTCGATGTACCCGCCGTCGGGGGCGGCGTCAGGCGGGAACAGACGAGCGACGGCGCGGACCTCGACGCGTTCGGCTGATCTGCGCTCGGGAAGCTGCACGCCATCGATCACGACGAACAGGAACTCCGGCCATTCGTTGGCACCCGCGGTCGTCGCGATGCCCTTGAGCCCGACCCGTCCGCCGCAGTGATCGAACACCATGTACCCAGACGCTGCCTGCATCGAGCTCCCGAGCAACGGAACCGGCGCCGGGTTGATGCTGGCCAGGGTGGCGACGGCTCGCTCGACGCCGATGACGACGCAGGAGATGACCTCCTCCTCGTCGCCGTCGAGGTGGATCTCTACCCGCTGCTGGTGCCTCAGTCTTCGCATTTGCTCGAGCTCAGCGATGGAGGAGCGAACCGTAGACCAGCATGCACGTCCGGTTCCCGCCGAACTTCCACCTTGATCGACGCGCGGGGCTGGTTCTTTAGCCCCGCATGCTTCGCACTTCTCGCGGAGCAGCGATCACGCGGCCTGGTTACGGGCCAGCGGGGTGATCGACCGATCCGCTGCCTGCCATCGCGCGCTCACGTGCTCGAGTACCTCCACCATCGCGCGCGCCGGGCGCGACTGGTAGCCCCCCGGCATCACGGCGACGATCGGCCGAGTGATCTTGAGGCCGTGCAGGCTGCATATCCGGACCTCCGGCGAGGCGTGGCGGGCGACCATGTCGGGGACCGGCGCCACGCCAACCCCGGCGGCCACGAAGCCGAGGATCGCCGTGTAGTCGTCGTGGTTGAAGGCGATCTGAGGCTCGAAGCCCTCGGCGTGACAGGCCCGGACAAACCGGTCCGCGTCCGGGCAGGAATTGGAGGTGCCGAGCATCCACCGCTCCTCAGACAGCTCACCCAGCCGCAGGTGGCGGCGACCGGCGAGACGGTGCCCGCTCGGCAACGCCATCAGCAGCGGCTCCTCGAACAACAGGAGTCCTTCGACCTCCGGTAGCTCGAGAAAGCGCTCGTCGTTGCAGAGAGCGAGATCCACGTCGCCTGCCTGCAGCTGCGCCAGAACCCCAGGCGGTTCCACCATCGACACCGACAGTTCGACGTCGGGCAGGCGGTCGCGGAACTCGACGATGGCCAGCGGGACAATCGTCGCCGCGGCGGAGGTGAGCGTCGACATCCGAAGCCGTCCAGCGCGGAGGCCCAGCAGAGCATCGAGATCTTCCTCGGCGTCACGGAGGCGCGCCAGGATGGCCTCGGCGTGCCCGACCAGCAGCTCCCCGGCGTCGGTGAGCCGGACTCCGGAGGGCCGCCGTTCCAGCAAGATCGTTCGCGTCTCTTGCTCCAGCAGCGCGACCTGACGCGATATCGCCGGCTGTGTATAGCCCAGCGCGTCAGCGGCGCCTGAGAACGAACCGCACCGCGCAACCTCGCGAAGGACCCGGAGTCGCCTCACGTCAAGCATAACGCGAAGTTATAGCGCACCAGCCATAATCCTATTTGCATTTATGCCGCGTGGCGCGGATCCTTGATGGCGTGAACCTGTTGCGTCGCAAATCACGAGTCGGCATCGGCGGCTACCGCCGCTCGCCAGCGGTGACTATCCGGTGGGCCACACCGGCTGACGCGCGGCAGGTGGCGATCCTGGCCGAGCTCGACGAGGCTCCCGTCCCCCCCGCCCCCATTCTCCTCGCCTTCGTCGGCGGGGAGCTGTGGGTCGCCGCATCGGTGGGAACCGGAGCGGTCATCTGCGACCCGTTCCGGCCGAGTGCGGAACTGGCAGCGCTCGTCCTCGAGCGAGGGCGCCAGCTGACCGTGCCGGAGCTTCGCCGAGCCCGCACCGGCGTACTGCGAGTGCCCAGCAGCGTGCCGGAACCGAGCTGAGCGAGCTGCGCTGATCATCGGCCTGCGAGCTGCGCGCGGACGCCGAGGCTCAGGTCGGCGTGCTCGACGCCGACAGCCGACCAGCTCTACCCGGCACCGGCCGCCCCCGGTCAGTCCTTCGCGGGAACGTAGCTGAGGTTCAGCACGCCGCTCTTGAACGCTTGAGCGCTCTGCAGGTCCAGGCGCACGGGCGGCTCATCGGTTCCGAACAACCGAGCCATGCCGCCACTCACCGCGATCGGGTGGACCAGGAGGTTGAGCTCGTCGAGAAGGCCCTCGCGCAGCAGCCAGCGGACGGTCGTGGGGCTGCCCGACATCGCGATGTCGCCGCCGTCCCCGGACTTGATGTCGCTCAGCTTCCGGGCCACGTCGCCGCTTACGAGTTCCGAGTTATGCCACTCCGCCGCCTTCAGGCGGTTGGAGATGACGTACTTCTTCATCGAGTTCATGACGTCGCCGAAGGGCTCGTCGGAATGTTCCGGCCAATACGCCGCCCACTCGTCGTACAGGACCCGGCCCATGAGCATCGCGTCGGCGGTGGCGAAACCGGCGCTGACCGCCGCGCCCATCTCGTCATCGAAATACGGGAAGTGCCACCTGTCGGGCGCCTCGACCACACCGTCGAGAGAGATGAAGAAGTGCGACTTGATCTTGCGCAATGGAGGGCCTCCTGGGCGGGTTGGTTTGATCGGTTACGAGGCTCGTGCGAGGAGCGCGTCCATCTGGCCGACCGACTGCGGAAACACGTCGAACGCCCCCCAGCGCTCCAGCTGAGCCATGTGGTCACGGGAGCTGAACACGAAACGCAGCTCCATTCGGGTGCCTTGAGGCTGCTCGGTGAGCCGCATCGTCACCGCGGTGGTGGGCATGTCGGCATTGGGCGTCCCGTCCTCAGAGGCAAATCCGTCGGTGAACTCGAGCGATCTGGGAGCGTCGACCGAGGTCACACGCCACCAGCCGCGTGACTGCTCGCCGCCCGGGCCGGTCATGGCGTAGGAGACCTCGCCGCCGGCGGAGAGATCGTGCTTCTCGACGCTCGCCGGGTGCGTCGGCGGTCCCCACCAGCGCTCGAGCTGCCGCGGATCCGCCCACAACTGCCACACCCGCTCGATCGAGGCGTCGAACTCGGCGACCAGCGTGAGGCTCAGGCTGCCCAAGTCCTTCTCGACGCTGATGACGCTCACCGGTCGTGTCCCGTGGATGGTCTGCTCGGTTCGGACTGTGGAACCTCCGCCAGCAGATCGGCCATCCGCTCGACGCGTCCGCGCCAGGCCGCCTCGAGCTCATCGAGGACCCACCGTGCCCGGCTCACCGCGCCGCCCTCCGTACGCACGAGCTGCTCGCGCCCGCGGCGCTCCTTGGTGACCAGCCCAGCCCGCTCGAGCACCGCCACGTGCTTCTGGACCGCGGCGAAGCTCATCGGGTAGACGCCGGCCAGCGCCGACACCGAAGGCTCGTCGCGAATGCAGCGGTGGAGGATGTCACGCCGCGTGCTGTCAGCCAGCGCGTGAAACAGGCGATCTACCTCACCATCGGCCAGCTCACCTACAACCATTTGGTTGTAGGTTAGCGCAACGGTCGCGCTACGGACTTCGTCGGTGCCTGAGCGGACCGGGCGCTGGCCCCTTGACCCGGATCTGGTCGGCCTCAGCCCGCAACGCCCGGGCTTCGGCTTGCCTCTGGTTGACCAGGCCGGCAAGCAGCAGCCGCTTCCCCAGGCTGTGCGAGCCAATCCTGGGCTTCACAATCGAGGTGACCATCGCGTCGGCGGTCCCGGTGAGGAGCCAGGATCCATCGTCCCGGCGGCGGACGGCCAGCGCGTCTTCGAGCGATCGCAGGGCGAGCGTGACCGTCGGTCGGCGCGCCGCGATGAGCTGCCCGAGCAACTCGTGGTTGAGCGGCAACGGAAGCACGACGCCGTCGGGGGTCACGTATCCCCAGCGGTCGGCCAGGTGCCAAAGCATGAGCAGCAGCCGCTGCTCGGCCCTCGAAAAGTGCGCGATCACGCCTTGGATGGCAAGGCTCTCTCGCTGGGTCTCAAGCCGGTGCTGGAGCCTCACCAGCAGGCTGGGCCACATCCCGGCCGCCTGGACGAAGGAGTCACCCAGAACGAGCAGCAGGAGGTCGCTCAACGCGGTGAGTCGTGTCTCCGTGGCAAGGCGCCGCGGCCCAGGCGGGACCGTCGGCTGGAGGACGTCGCCCGGACCCAGGAGCTCGAGCATGTAATGGTCGCGCAGGCTGATCTCACGAGCGAGCAGCCCATCGACGATCACGAAGGCGAACGCGGCAGCGTCGGCGCTCGACGTCCATGCGCCCCGCGGCACCGTCAGCATCTCGCCCCGGCACGCCTGGCGCGCCCTCTCCCAATCGCCAGAATCGATCCCGTCGCCAAGGTCGGGGTCGAGCTCGAGGACGGCGACGACGCTTGGAGAAGAAGCGGCACTCCGCAAGGGGGGCAGCCTACTCCTGTGTCTCGGTCGGCTTCGGCTGCCGGCGCCGTCATTCGAGTCCCAGAAAGGCGCCGGCGAGCCTCGCCACGTCCGGCGATCGCAGCGGCTCGACCTAGCTCGTGGGGATCACGGCGTCAGGTCCCTCGCCATTGCTCGCGCAGCAGCCCGAACCACGCGACGTCGACGCGCTGACCGCGTTCGATGTTGCGAGCCCGCAAGAGGCCTTCGCGCGTGAACCCGAGGTGTGCCGCCAGCGCGGGGACGGCCGGATTGTCCGGCGTGGTCGTCATCTCGACCCGGAGCAGGTCGAGTTCCTCGAAGAGCCACGAGATGACGAGTGACAGCGCCGCCCGGCCAAGTCCGCGGCCCCGCGCGCCGCGAACGAGCCAGATGCCGACTTCGCCACGGCGGTGGCGTCCGTCGAGCGAGTGGGCGATGACCATGCCGAGGAAGACGTCGCTGCAGCTGGTGGGGCTCGATGGCGCGGTCCTGGGGTCTCGGCGATACTGACGCCGCATGGAGTGCCTCGCCTGCGATCTCTCGTCAGGACGCTTGTCGCTACCGGGCGGTCTCATCCACGGCACTGAAGAGTGGAGGGTGGAGCACTGCGTCGGGCCGCTCGGGCTCGGGACGCTCGTGGTCAAGCCGAAGCGACACGTGACTCGCGTATCCGAGCTCACCGAACCGGAGAACCGGGAGTTGGGGCCGTTGCTGCAGCGCTCGGCCGCAGTCCTCGACGGCCTGATCGCGCCCGAGCAGGTGTATGTGTGCCTGTGGTCGCATGCGGGCGGGGAGCCGGTGCACATCCACTACGTCGTGCAACCGGTCACCCGCGAGCAGATGGAGCACCACGGTGCCCATGGTCCGCGGCTTCAGACGGCGATGTTCGCCGGCGACGCACCGCCGTCGGTGACAGCCCGGGAGCAGTTCGCCGAACGAGCCCGAGCAGCCTTCGGCGAGCGGAGCGCCTCCGCCGCGCGGTAGCCGCCGGGAGCCGCCGGCGACGGTCAGGCCCGGCGGCGGGTCATCGCGCCCCTGAGGTGCCGGAGACGTGAGTGAGTTACCCACCTGGCAGGTTTCAACGCTGCGTTACAACGATCAAGCGGCGTGAAGTAACAGTGTCAACCGGATGGCCGGCGGCGGACGGCGTCGCCCGCGAGATCCGTCCTTGCTATCGGCCCGACGCACGGCAACATCATGCCGCGACCCCGGTAGTACTCCGCCCCTCGTCTCAGCCTGCGCGTGTCGCACGGCGGTCCGCGCAGCCCGTTCGCAGGCGGTCGGAAGCCTGTCCCGTGTCTCCCGCTTGATCGCGGAGGGCGGCGGTGTAAGGATCGGTCTGACATAAACCCGATCAGGAGCCGTGGATCCGATGCTCGACAGCGCCGCCCGCACAACCCAACCCTTCACCGGAGACGAGTACCTGGAGAGCATTCGCGACAGGCGGGAGGTCTACGTCTACGGGGAGCGGGTCGCGGACGTCACCACGCATCCCGCGTTTCGCAACACGGCGCGCTCGATCGCCCGGCTCTACGACGCATTGCACGACGAGCGCCGGCGCGCCGTGATCACCACTGCGACCGACGCCGATTCGGATGGCGTGACCCACAAGTTCTTCCGCTTCCCCCGCACCGTCGAGGACTGCGTGGGCGATCTGGAGGCAATCGCCGAGTGGGCGCGGATCGGCTACGGATGGCTGGGCCGCAGCCCCGACTACAAAGCCGCATTCCTGGCCACACTCGGCGCCAACGCCGACTTCTACGACCCCTATCAGGAGAATGCCCGGCGCTGGTACCGCGAGGCGCAGGAGCGGGTCCTCTACTGGAACCACGCGATCATCCACCCGCCCGTCGACCGCAACCGGCCGCCCGAAGAGGTCAGCGACGTGTTCATGCATGTGGAGGAGGAGCGCGACGACGGCATCGTCGTGAGCGGCGCCAAGGTGGTGGCCACCGGCTCAGCCCTCACCCATTACAACTTCATCGCTCACTACGGCCCGATCCCGGTGCAGAAGAAAGAGTATGCACTTGTGTGTGCGGTGTCCATGGACACGCCGGGGGTGAAGTTGATTTGCCGTCCGTCCTATGAGATGACAGCCGAGGTGATGGGCAGCCCGTTCGACTATCCGTTGTCCAGCCGCCTGGATGAGAACGACTCGATCTTCATCTTCGACCGGGTCCTGGTCCCGTGGGAGAACGTGTTCGTCTACGGCGACACCGACAAGGCCAACAACTTCTTCCCGCACACCGGCTTCATCCCCCGCTTCTGCTTCCACGGCTGCATCCGCCTGGCCGTGAAGCTCGACTTCATCGGCGGCCTGCTGCTGAAGGCCGTCGAGGCAACCGGGACCAAGGACTTCCGCGGCGTCCAGGCCCAGGTCGGCGAGGTCCTCGCCTGGCGCAATCTGCTGTGGGGACTGGCCAGCGCGATGGCCCGAGAGCCCCAGCCCTGGAAGGGGGGCGCGCTGCTGCCGAATATGGACTACGCGATGGCCTACCGCCTGTTCTCGACGATCGGCTACCCGCGAGTCAAGGAGATCATCGAGCAGACCGTGGCCAGCGGCCTCATCTACATCAACTCGAGCGCACGGGACTTCAAGAACCCTGACATCCGCAAGTACCTCGAGCGCTACGTCCGCGGCTCGAACGGCATCGAGGCCGTCGAGCGCGTGAAGCTCATGAAGCTGCTCTGGGACGCCATCGGCAGCGAGTTCGGCGGCCGCCACGAGCTCTACGAGCGCAACTACAGCGGCAACAACGAGAACATCCGGATGGAGGTCCTCTTCGCCGCCATGGGCAGCGGCCAGACCGACCGCTACAAGGGCTTCGCCGAGCAATGCATGAACGAGTACGACCTCGACGGTTGGACCGTGCCGGACCTCATCAACCCCGACGACGTGAGCGCCCTGGCCCGCTCACGGTAGCCGCCGGCGAGCCTCGCGGCCTCTCTTGCCGGCTCTATAATTTCCTCCTCATCCCAACGCGGCTGTAGCTCAGTTGGCTAGAGCGTCTGCTTGCCATGCAGAAGGTCGAGGGTTCGAGTCCCTTCAGCCGCTCCTCAAAAAACCCCGCTAAGGCGGGGTTTTCTCATGCTCGGAAGCCGACGAAGTCGGGCCTCTGGAGCCCGGGGTCAAGCCCAGGGTCAAGCTCGCGCAGAGCCGCCGCGCATGACTTGGCCTGACGGCGGCAGAAGGGTCTACGGAACCGAAGGTCGGGAGTTCGAATCTCTCCGGGCGCGCTACGAAAGCCCCGCTATAGCGGGGCTTTTCTATGCCATCTGGCAGATGGTCGGCCCACAGCATCTACCGCGACAAACAGCACGACAAACAGCCGTACCGCCGCGGACAGCAAGTGGCGATTCGACAGACGCCCGTTCGACGGCGATCGGAGACCGGCCTTGTGAGTCGTCTGTGGAAGGGTTCACGGGGGCCCTCAGGTGCCGTCGCGGGCGTCGCGCTGACTGCAACGGGTGCAGATCGCCTCGCGGATGCTTTGACGATGAGCAGGCCGGACGCGAGGGCCGCAGTCGCACATGAGGGTCACCCTCGCACCGGCGAGCCCGTGCGTCGCCGAGCGCCGTCGAATGGTGGCGATGATCGCCAAGAGCCTCGGTGAGCGCGCGAAGCGTCTCGCGATACAGCGCGGCCGTCCCAGGCGCCAGCGCCGTCGATGACCAACCGAAGGGGTAAGTCGCGGCCCGCCTCGAGGCCGAGCTCCTCGGGGATCGCTCGAAACCGCTCGTTGTGGTATCGCCCCTGCCGGCTGGTGTCCTTGATCCCGTGCTCGAACGCGACGGCATGGACAGCTTCGTGGCGCAGGGTCACGAAGATCTCCGCTGCTGAACCGGCCACGCCATCGACCGTGATCAACACCTCACTCATGACGGCGATCGCATCCGCGGAGAGCTGCCGCGCTTCGCGCAGAAGCGCCTCCCAGGACGCGGCAAGCGGCTGCATCGCGCCCGCCCGATCGCCTTCCTGGATGCCGGTGGTGAAGGCCGTAAGGCAGTCGGAGCGCACGCTCAGGTGCGAATCTCGCCACGGCGACCAGCGCATCGGTGCGAAGTGCCCGAGCTCGATTCTTGTTGCCGCAGGCAGCGGGCCTGGACCGATGACGAGGACCACCGGCGGGAGCTCCTCATGGCGCGCGCGGATGGCGGTCCAGCCCTCGGCTAGCGCCTGAAGGAGCCAGCCGGGCGAAACCGAGTCGACACGACCCTCGCGAGCCTGTGTACCTACGGAAGCGCTGCAGGACATCGCATTGGATAGAACACGACGCTGCGGTCGCGAGGCGAGACACGCTTGCCGCGGACAGCCGACACCGTGCCGTGGCTCGCTTTGCATATGAGCTGGCGAGGCGCAGTGCCCGTATCCGCCCAGGTTTCGAGAGTGCCGCGCCGACGGCGTACGTGGCGGAGGGCAACGACACGAGCGGCGCGCTGCGGGTAGCAGATCGACACGCCGCGATCATCTCCGCTTACACCTTGCCCCAAGGGCTCGACCCTGCCACGACGGTAACTATTCCGGCTCGCCCGCTCCGAGTCGGCTCGTTCTAGCCCTCGCGGCTCTCCACGCGCCCACGCAGGTCGCAATCGGCGAACCCGCAGCGGACGACTCACCCGACCGCGGCGCCAAATTATGAGCGCTTCGGAGCCTGAAAATAGGGTCGGGGCAGTTCGTCCTGGACCGGCAATTCGAAGCGGCCATTGAGCAGACGAACCACGACGACGCTCGCCACGATCCGGATCGCGCCGGCGACCGGTCTGGTGAACAGAACAACGATTCCCAACATCGCCAGCGGAACCATCCAGGGGCACAACCATCGCTTCATCGGACGCTTACCTCCAGCACCGCGGATCGGCCCAGACGCCGTTCTCACATCATCCGCCTCGCGCCGGACAAGCGCAAGGCATGCGCATGAGAGCGGCGCTGATGCTGTCCGTCTCAGAGGGCATCGCTATTCGAGACGGGGGCGTACGACCCGACCAGGAGCCGCGCGTGCTGCCTTAGCCCAAGCGCGAGCGACACACGTCCGGCTCTCACGCCGATGCGGGGTGCTGCCGACATAAGGAGAGATGACAGCGGGGGGCATGTTCTACTTTGCGTCCGTTCACGCTGCGGAGACCAGGGTCGGGATCGCCCATACCTAACGTGTAGAGGGCTCGGTGTCTGTCTCTCAGGTGGAGGAGATCGTGGCGGGCGCGTGGGTGCTCGTGATCGGCGGCTATTGGCTTTCGGCGGCGCGGGTCGGTGGGCACGCGGCGCTCCTCAGTCGACGCAAGCGGCGTCGCGCTCAGGTGGCCGAGGCTGCGGCGGTGGAGGCATCGCTTGAAGAACCGGCCTTTGCGCCCGAGCGGCTGCGCGAGGCCGTGGACGAAGTGCTGGCGGTCGCCCGCGAGCTCGGGTCGCCGGGCGGGGGACCGAGCGACCGTCCGGACGCTGCGTTGATAACTCGCTGGGCCGGCTCGCTCGCGGCGGCGCTGGGTGGTGAGATTCGTCTCGACGCGAGGCCAAGGGTCGAGATCCTCCGAGTGGTGAACAGGCCGGGGCAACTCGAGGATCGGGTCATCGTGCGGGTGCGCCTGCGGTTGCTTCGGCGCCACCATCCGCTGGTGGACCCGCACACGCTGACGCTCGATCAGCGGTGGACGTTCGGGCGGGCCGGCGAGCTCTGGACCCTGCGCAGCATCGATAGCAGTTCATCAGAGGAGCGCACGCTGGCGCAGCAGCTGATCCCGACCGAGTGGACAGATGAGCAGCGGCTGCGCGAGCAAGCCCTCATCGAAATTGCCGACGCGGAGGGGGTCCCGCCCAGCGCGAGCCTCGGCGAGGTCGTTCGCGCAGACTTGCCGCCACATCAAAAGCTGCTCGAGCTCTCGCAGATCGACGGCCGCTTTGATCCTGCGCTGATCGACGGGGTGCTGCACCACCTGGTGGACGCCTGGGAGGCGGCAGCCACAGGATCGGTACAGCCGCTAGAGAATCTGTGCGCTCACGAGGCGGTCCACGAACTGCGATATCCCGCTCCAAGACGCCGGCCCTTGACGTTCGTGCTCAGCGACGCACAGCTCACGGATTGGGAGGCGACCGATGTTGACGTGAGCGCGGAGCATCCACATCTACACGTCCGTATCTCGGTGGTGGCGGTGCGCTACGTGATCGAGAGCGCCACCGGCGAGCACGTCGCGGGCAGCCGTGAAACCCCCCGGCGGCTGCAGCTCATCTGGACCCTCGGTCTGTTCAGCACCGACCGCGACCCGTGGCGGCTACTCGCCAGCACGAATCCCACGATCGGGATCCGCGATCTGCTGTACGCGCAGCCGGATCACTTGGACGAGCAGCTGCCTGGCACCGAGATGATCGAGGCTCGCGCCACCTGGATAGCCGAACAACTGAACGCCGTGCGAGGCGATGGCGCTCAATCACCTCGGGCGCCAGCGACCGCAGCCTCCGGTAAGCCCGGCAGCGTTGGCTCGGCGACAGTAAGCGCGCTCAGAGCGCTCGCTGCCCGCATCACCCGCCGGGCAAGGCGATGAGGTTTCCCGAGCTTCACCAGGCTTGGCGGTAGCGCTCGCACTCGCAATGACCGAAAAGCGGCAGCGCGCGGCCGTCAGCGCTCGGTCCGATGAGGGTTGGTGAGCGGACGCACATTCGGGCGTCCGCTCACCGGGCCCTGCTGCGACGCGGGCGAGTGCCGGACTCCCCGCGTTCCGCGCGCACGGACGGCGATCGTTGGTGAACGCCGCTAGCAGGTATGTGACCGCCGTTCTCGCGACGGGCTCCGGGCCAACGCCTGCGAGCGTTCGCCGGTCGATCGGGTTCCGCCCACGGGCCGGCGCCGATGTAGTGTTGGTCGTGGACCTTCTGGTCCCCGGGGACTGTTTCCCGCGGTCCCTGGCAACGGTCGCCTGCCGCCCCGGTCCCGGGCGGCGGCCACAGATGGTTCCGGGCAGGCGCTACGCGATCAGGCAGACAACCCGCAGCTTGTCGGCCGCAGGGCGGTCCCGCAACCGATAACGGTGGGGGGTTCGGTCGCGACCCGCGATATGCTGGCGGTCATCAACTCGGGCGGAGGGCACTGACATGCGGACTCGATTCGCTCGCCAGGCTCTGCTGATTGCGGCGGCCCTTGCCGCGGGCGTCGCGACCTCTGCAATGGCGCTGACCGGCGTTCAGGCGCTCCCATCGACGCTCACCTGGGGCCCGCCGCAGACGATCGACAGCCATCACGTGCTGGTCGTGATCCGATGCCCCAGCGTCTCGCTATGCGTGGCGAGCGACCGCGCAGGTAACACATTGGTGTCAAAGCACCCGCAGAGTGCGAGCTCCTGGCGCCGGATACGGGTCGGACTCGCGGCCCTGTTCCCCCGGCTACGCCTCGGACTCGCGGCCCTGTCCTGCCCGTCGACGCGCCTCTGCGTGGGAACTGCCGCGGCGAGCGTGCTCACGACCAGCAGGCCGGCGGGCGCCGCGCGCACCTGGATGAGCGCCTTTGTCGACCGCCAGGCGAGCTCCCTGTCGGCCATCGGCTGCCGCTTCACGCTGTGCGTCACCGGGGACGACACGGGCAACTTGTACGTCTCGACCAATCCTCTCGGCGGCACGCGCAGCTGGAGGCACATCTTGCTCCCCTCGAATGGCGATAGCGCCGGGATCATGTCCGGGATCGCCTGCCCGAGGTGGTCGCTGTGCGTGGCTGTCGATCAGAGCACCGGCGAGGGCTTCAGCGACGATGTCTTCACCTCGACCAAGCCGAAACGCGCCAGCTCCTGGAACATAACCAAGGAGTTCAACTTCAACTCGTTCAACGGGATCGCGTGTCCGTCGAAGTCGCTGTGCGTGGCGCCGACGCAGGCCGGCGAGGTGGCGACCTCGACCAATCCGACGAGCGGCGGCTCCTGGCAGGCCGCGACGCTGACGAGCAACGTGTCGATCAACGCTGTCGCCTGCCCATCGGTCGCGTTCTGCGTCCTCGGCGGTGACAACGGGCTGATCGAGACCTCGACGAATCCGAGCGGTGGAGCTGTGGCATGGTCGTCGCCGCAGACGATCGTTCCAGGCGATGCCATCGAGTCGTTGGCCTGCCCATCGGCTCGACTCTGCTTCGCCGTCACCAGGAACGGCGCGCTGATCGTCGGCGCCGGCTGACGGCGCGCAATCAATCAACGTTCGCCGATTGAGGCGCCCGAGTTCGGGTCCCGGCCAGCTTTGACCGCGCCGTCGAGTTTGTCGGTCGATGGCCAATTGCGAGAAGCGCGAACCGCAGTTCGTTGATCAGCGAGGTGGACTGGTCGACCGATTCCAGGTTGGCCACAGCGATGCACCGCGGCTCTGCTTGTCTCGGGGCCCCATCCGGGAAGCATGAGGATCTGTCCGTCCCAGGCCATCTTGGCGTACAGCCCCTCGGACGAACGGACGTAGGACTGAGTAGCCGGACGGCTGAACACCCGGCCGAGATGGTCCCACCTGGCGATGCGGCAGGTTGGCGATCGCCACGACGGTTCTTCGAGGCGTTGCGCTCCGTTGCAGGTTCACCAACCAGGAACGCTCGTACGCGAGCCAGGAACCTGCCGAGTGTCTGAGGCGTATAAGAGATCACCGGTGGTAACGCGGTTCAACTTGTCGTGATGGCCATGTCGAGGCTTTTGGTGTTCATCGTCGGCGCACTGTGTGCGGTGTTGGCCGCGCCGGTGGCGGTCGCCAAGGAGGGCGTTCGGGCGAGGCTCGACACTCCGTTACCGCGTGCGGCCAGGCCAGGATCGACGAGCACGGTCGCGTGGACGCTGAGCTACAGCCACTCCGGTGAGCGCCATCCATTCGATGCGGGCGGTCTGTTCGTGCGACTGGTGAGTGCCTCCGGTGGAAGCTCTACCGAGGCGCTGGGCGAGGGTTCCGCGGGCCGCTACGTCGCGCGGGTCGTGGTCCCCGCGGGTGGGATCGCACAGGTTGAGTTCGGCCTCGAGGGATGGAGCAGTCTGCCCAATGGGGGCTCGGTAGAAGCGGACGCGTATTTCCCGCTGGAGAAGGCCCCGTTCCGGATAGCCGCCGACGCGACGCTGGGCTCCTCGACTGCGGCGGGGGCGACCGATACAGGCGCGCCCGCGCTGGTCTGGATTGCCGCTGCCGTCTTGGGGTGCGCG
This sequence comes from uncultured Solirubrobacterales bacterium, assembly GCA_963803595.1. Classification (GTDB taxonomy): domain Bacteria; phylum Actinomycetota; class Thermoleophilia; order Solirubrobacterales; family Solirubrobacteraceae; genus Palsa-465. Next base: position 69,259 of record CAWDNF010000012.1, on the reverse strand, counting down.
GTGGCGACGAGCATCAGCGTGCGTTGGCTACATGCCCGGCGGGAAGCCGCCAGGAACCACAAGAGTCCACTCCGCGTCTGAGAAGCACGCAGAACGGAAACCATTCGTCGAGCCCGACTATCCGTACCTAAACGGACCAGGGCCCGGCATCTCGCCGACGGCATCAGACGGCTGCATTCACGCGTCCTAGCAGAACTCTGCAGACTGCACCACGACGCTTCTCAGATGGAACGGATTCCCTTCTCGACGCATATGTCTCCGGGTCCCGTCCTCTCGCAGGCGAAGCGACAGCACCATGGGTGAGAACCCCGTCCGCTGAGCGTTGAACACCGTACGCGGCAGTCGGCAGGCCCTGCAGCGTGACAGGGCGGCGATCCTGTGCGTAGTGCTGGGTGAGGGATTTGATGAGCGCGGAATGGCTATCGGCCGGACCTGGCGCCGACGCCGGGATCAACCTGGGCCTGGATGGTCGGGGTGGTGGCGAGCCGGCGTCCGCGGGCGGGATCCTCATCGGGTATGCGCGGTGCTCGACCGAACGTCAAGACCTCACTGTGCAACGCCGGATTCTCAGCGACCTCGGTGTTGCCGATGACCGCGTGTATCTCGATCACGGCCTGACCGGTCGCAACCGCTCTCGGCCGGGGCTCACGCAGGCGCTGGCGGCGCTTCGGGCGGGCGACACGCTGGTGGTGCCCAAGCTCGACCGGCTCGCGCGATCGGTCCCTGACGCCCGGGCGATCGGCGACTCCCTTGCCGCCCGGGGTGTGCGTCTGTCGTTGGGTGGCACGGTATATGACCCGGCTGATCCGATGGGCAAGTGCTTCTTCAACATCCTGGCCACGTTCGCGGAGTTCGAGGTCGACCTGCTGCGGATGCGGACCCGTGAGGGCATGGCTGTCGCGCGCGCGAAGGGCAAGCTCAAGGACAAGCCGCCAAAGCTCAGTCCGACGAAAGCGGGCGCTGCTGCTCAAGCTGCACCGGGCCGGAGAGCACACGATTGCCGAGCTGGCCGAACTGTTCTCGGTGAGCCGCGCGACGGTGTACCGGGAGCTCGCGCGGGCGCCTAACGGCCGACGGCCACGGACGACGGTCCTGGCCGGATTCCGCGAGGACGACAGCCACGCGCCGTACACTGGTAAGCGGTGAGCACCAGGGTCACGATTCCCGACGAGCTGGCGGCGCTTCTGGCCGAGGAGGCCGCGCGGCAGTCGCTGACGCCCGACGAGCTCGCCGCGCGGGTGCTGGCCGAGCACATCTCCGGTAAGAGACATTTGAGCTTCGTTGCGATCGGTGAGTCCCAATCGGGCCGGACTGCCGAGGAGGCCGAGGAAATGCTCGCCGAAGGCTTCGGCACCTGACCCTGCTCGTGGACACCGGGGTGCTGCTCGCCGCGGCGGACCGCAGCGACCCCGCCCATGAACGCTGCAAGGAGCTACTCGAGACCCACCCAGGGCCACTGATCACCACCGAGCTGGTGCTTGCGGAGACAGGCTGTTGATCGACCGCCAGCTCGGTGCCACTGCCGAGGCCGCCCTCTACCGGTCGGTGGGAAACAGCGAGCTGCTCGTCGAGCACCTCACAGCCAGCGATTGGGCTCGCGTTGCCGAACTGACCGACAAGTACGGCGACCAGCACTTCGGCGGCGTCGACGCCGGGCTGGTAGCGCTCGCCGAACGCCTCGGCTTGACCACGATCGCGACTCTCGATCACCGGCACTTCGGCGTAGTCAGACCGAGCCACATCGCCGCCCTGACCCTGCTCCCATAACCAAGTCAGCGACCACCGATCCGGGACTGCGTGCATCCCCGAACACCGTCCGCTGAGCGACCCTTTCTCAACGCCTCCGCGAGCGTCCGATAACGGGAGGCGTGTGCGACCCGTCCTGGCGCCGATCACCTGGGTCCGAAGGTGATCTCCGGCGCTCGATCAAGGATCGCTGTCTGAGGTCCGAGGACGCTCCGTGCCTCATCCGATGCGCTACGCGGGTGGGTCTCAGATGGCCACGTGAACGGACAGCCACGGCCGGGTTCGTGGACCCGGGGCTCAGCGAGACGGCGCTCTGGAGGGCGGGTGCTTTCGGGCGAGTTCTCGGTAGACGGTGGCGCGGCTCACCGAGAACAGTTCGGCCAGCTTGGCAATCGTGTGCTCCCCGGCTCGGTGCAGCTTGAGCAGCAGCGCGCGCTGGGTCGGGCTGAGCCTTGGCGGTTTGCCCTTGAGCTTGCCCTTCGCGCGGGCGACCGCCATGCCCTCCCGAGTCCGCATCCGTAGCAGATCGACCTCGAACTCCGCGAACGTGGCCAGGATGTTGAAGAAGCACTTTCCCATCGGATCGGCAGGGTCATAGACCGTCCCGCCCAACGACAGACGCACACCCCGGGCGGCAAGCGAGTCGCCGATCGCCCGGGCGTCAGGGACCGATCGCGCGAGCCGGTCGAGCTTGGGCACCACCAGCGTGTCGCCCGCCCGGAGCGCCGCCAACGCCTGCGTGAGCCCCGGCCGAGAGCGGTTGCGGCCAGTCAGGCCGTGATCCAGATACACGCGGTCATCGGCTACACCGAGGTCGCTGAGAATCCGCCGCTGCGCCGTGAGGTCTTGACGTTCGGTCGAACACCGCGCATACCCGATGAGGATCCCCAGCGCGGACGCCGGCTCGCCACCAGCCCGACCCCCCGCGTATGGGTCGATTCCGGAGTCGGCGCCAGATCCCGCCAATAGCCATTCCGCGCTCATGAAATCCCTCATCCAGCACTACGCACAAGATCGCCGCCCTGTCACGCCGAAGCGCCTGCCGACTGCCGCGTCCGGTACCGAACGCTCAGCGAACAGCGAGGGGAAATCTATGCTGCTCTGCTTGTGGGGTGGATGTTGGGGAGAGCCGATAGGCGGCTTGGCTGGTGGGCTGACCCCGGGGCTGGACTTCGCCTACCGCGTAAACATGGACCTGCGCGGGCACCGGGCCCGCGGACCTGCTGTTCCAGGCCGCTCTATCACACATCGGCGCCTAGCGCTCCCCGTCGGCAACGCGCCGCGGCCCGTGGTCTAGCCGTTTCTTCTGAAGGCGTAGATATTGGATGGTGAGGACGCCGCCGGTGCCGAGCACGGCGATTCGGGCGGCGGTCGAGTCGGCGACGAACATCCCTGTCGGGACGGTCAGCGCGAGGGCGATCTGGCTGGCGCCGTCGAGCGCGAAGGTCGCGCCGATGATCGCCGTCAGCGTCGTGACCATCCGTCGCCGGTCGGGGTCCGCGAGCCTGGCCGCCATTTCGGGTCGGTCCGGGTTCAGCTTCGCGACGTTCTCCGCGACGAGCAGCAGGAGGGGCCGGCCGAGCGCGACCGACGCCAGGGCGGCGACACCGATCGTGCCGGTGACGGCGCCGCGGCGCAGCTTGATCGCCAGCGGGTCCCCGCCGGTGAGCGCGTAGGCGGCGAGCGCGATAAAAACGGTCGCTGCGGAGAGCACGGCGATCGGGTCGATGCGGCGGCGGACGATCCCGACGACGAGCAGCCAGGTCGACGGCACGGCGTCGGTGATCGCCAGCGCCCCGATCGAGGAGCCGATGAGCGCGCGGACGATCACGTACGCGACCCACGGGAGCACGAGACCGGCCAGCAGCCGGAGCGGGGAGAGGTGTGGCGGGCGCCCGTTCACGCCATCGCCTCCGCCGGTCGCACGAAGAAGCCCACGACCTGCCGGTCGGCGTCCAGCACGACGCGGCCGATCCCGTCGGCGCGCTCGAGCGCGACCGGGATGTCGACCCCGGTGTAGCCGTCGCGCACCGACACCGCCGGGGTGCCGAACGCCTGGACCTCCCCGCCATATTCGCGCACGCTTTCGCGCACGTCGGCCAGGAGCTCGACCGAGCAGGCGTCCAGCATCCGTTCGGAAAATGTCGCCCGCCCGACGCCTCCCGCGTGCGCGTTTGGCTGCATGCCTACAATCGCGTCCACTCTCGGGGGAGCAGCGGCCACCGACTCCCTACGGTGCCGCCGTAGCGATGCTACGGTCCTACCGTAGTGGCTTCGGAGAACCCGTTTCGATTCAGCGTGCCGATCCAGCCAAGCGAACTGGTCGGCCGCGACGCAGAGCTCGAACGGCTCCTACACCTCGCCAGCTCGGGAACCTACGCGCTGCTCGACGCGCCGCGCCGGTTCGGCAAGACCAGCCTCCTGAACGCGCTGATCGAGCAATGGGCGCGCCGCAAGCGCTCCCTCGCCGTGCGCGTCGACTTCTCCGAGGTGCTCACCGTCGAGGACGTCGCCGCCCGGATCGACCGCGCATACGCCGCCGCCGGCCACCGCCAGCTCGCGCGGCTGCTCCGCGCAGCGAGCGATCGGGTCACGCTCAAGCTCGGGCCCGTCGAGATCGGCCCGCCACGGACACCGGACGGCACCGGCCGGGTGCACGACCTGCTCGAACTGCCCGCCGAGGTTGCCCGCGACTCGCAGCGCCGCGCGCTCGTCGCGTTCGACGAGTTCCAGGACGTCCTCGCCGTACCCGGGCTGGACGGCGTCATCCGCTCCCACGTCCAGCACCACCAGGAACACGTCAGCTACGTGTTCTCCGGCTCAGAGCCCTCGCTGATGCGCGAACTGTTCGCCGAACGCGCACGACCGCTCTACTCCCAGGCGCTACCGGTGCGCCTCGGCAGGATCGACCCGTCGATCCTGGCAGACCACATCCAGCGCAAATTCGCCGCCACCGGCAGGGACGCCGGTCCCGCCGCGGGTCTGTGCGCCGGCGCCGGCGCCGGGCACCCGCAGCGCACGATCCTGCTCGCCTGGCACCTCTGGGAACGAACCACCCGGCCGCCCGCCAACGCGGACACCGCGAAGCTGGCGATCAACGACGCGCTCGAGCACTGGAGACCCGAACTCGAGGCAACCTGGCGCGCACTGCCAACCAACGAACGCCGCGTCGCGGTCGCACTCGCACACGGCCTCGCCCCCCTCGGCAAAGACGCGCACAGGCTCACCGGACTCGCACGCTCATCGAGCGCGCAACACGCGCTGCGAAGCCTGATCGAGCACGGCCGCGCCGAGGAACTCCTCGACGGCCACTACACGCTCATCGACCCGCTGTTCACGATCTGGCTCGCGCAACGCCACCAGCGGCCACCGGAGCGATGAACCACGCGCAGCGCACTGGACAACCGGGTGCGGAGCGGCCGCGTCCCGCGAGACGGAGACGCCGAAAGATCCAAGCAAGCCGCGATGTGATCGCCCCGTCGCACTCAAGGACTCATCGCATCTGAGATCACCACGATCGCGACCGGGCTCAACGAGCACCGGACGCGACTATCGTCTGCTCGCGGTGAGAAGCGGCGTCCTGCCTCGCTGTCTCGGGTGGATCTCGACACTTGCCGGGATCGTGTTCTTCGTCCGAGGCTTCGGCCTCGGCGGCACATCGCCGCGTTCGGGCTGGTTCTCGACCTCATCGCGTTCGTGCTCTTCCTGACCTTCGTGCTTGCCAGCAGCGGCGGGGTCCTGAGTCGCGAAAGCGCGGCCCCGGCACCGCGGGTACCGCCTGACATCACGCGCACGAATCGGAGGGCTTCGGGAGCCACTCCTCACCTGCGTAGTTTTGCGCAGCCGATCTCGGTTTTGTGCGGCTGTTCGCAGACGTGGCGGGCCGTATGGTTGCGCCATGACGTCCGACACAGCTTCCAGCGAGCACGAGGGAGCGACCGGCTCTCGGGGCCGTCCTGGCCAAGGAGGGCGGCGGGTCAGCGAGATGGTCGAGCTGTCGCGCGACGAGTGCCTGGAGCTGCTGGCGGGCCACAGCTTCGGCCGCCTGGCGGTGAGTATGGGCGAGGGGGCGCCGGTGATCAGGCCGGTCAACTATCTGTTCGATCGTCCGTCCCAATCCGTGGTCTTCCGCACCGCGCCCGGCTCGAAGTTCCACGCGCTGCTGCGCTCCGCAGACGCGGCATTCGAGATCGACGGCACCGACGAGCAGTCGAGCACCGGGTGGAGCGTGATCATCCACGGCATCACCGAAGAGGTGACGAACCAGGGAGACATCCGTCGCCTCGACCAGCTCGGCCTGCAGCCGTGGGCTCCCGGTGACAAGCGGCATTGGATGCACATCCGCGCCCGGACCGTGTCGGGGCGGCGGATCGTGCTGCCTGACGACTCGACGCCCGCGACCTAGCCGGGGGTGAGCCCGATGAACGCATCTGACACTGATCGTCTGCCCTTCCATGTCGTGATCGCCGGAGGCGGGGTGGCAGCGCTCGAGGCGGCGCTGGCCCTGAACGATCTCGCCGGCGAGCGCGTGCGCATCACGTTGCTGGCGCCGGCGCCGGAGTTCGTCTATCGGCCGATGAGAGTGCGAGAGCCGTTCGCCTACAGTGCGGCGCGAACCTATCCGCTGGAGGAGATAGCACGTGATCTCGGCATCGAGCTCGTGGCGGACGCCTTCAAGTGGCTCGACGCGCCCGCGTCGGTCGTCCACACCGAGAACGGCGAGCAGCTTCGCTACGCGGCGCTGCTGCTGGCGATGGGAGCACGGCTTGACCCGGCGTTCACCCACGGACTCACGATCGACGACCGTATCCTCGACGAGCAGCTGCACGGGCTGATTCAGGACGTCGAGGGCGGTTACGTCCGCTCGATCGCCTTCGTGGCCCCGTCGCAGATGCCCTGGCCGCTGCCGATGTACGAGCTCGCGCTGATGACCGCTCGGCGCGCGTATGACGCCCAGACCGAGGTGTCGATCACGATCGCGACGCCCGAGGACGAGCCGCTGGCGATCTTCGGGCGCACGGTCAGCGAGGCCGTGGCGCGCCTGCTCGACGAACACGGAATCACCATCATCACCTCGGCGCACTGCGCCGTGCCGGCACCGGGCCAGATCTCGATTCATCCCGGCGACAGGACACTCCGCGCCGACCGGATCGTGGCACTGCCCCACCTGTCGGGACCTGCAACCCCCGGTGTCCCCGGCGGCGCGGCGAGCGGCTTCATTCCGATTGACGAGCACTGCCGGGTACGGGGCCTTCAGAACGTGTTCGCCGCCGGCGACGCGACGGACTTCCCGATAAAGCACGGCGGAATCGCGGCCCAGCAGGCGGACACCGCCGCCGAGGCGATCACCGCGCTCGCCGGGGTGCCGCTCGCCCCGACGCCGTTTCACCCTGAGATCAGGGCGATCCTGCTGGGCGGCGAGAAGCCGCTGTACCTGAGCGCGCACGTCACCGGCGGACATGGGACGAGCTCGCAGGTCAACGAGGAGCCGATGTGGTCGCCGCCGACCAAGATCGCCGCGCGGTATCTCGCGCCCTACCTCGAGTCGCGCGACCACGAAGCCGGCCGGGCGGTAAGTTGAGCGTGATGCCAGAGAACAGCGCCGGCGAGGAGCCACAGCCGCTGACCGAAAACACGATTCGGGTCGTGATCGCCGACGATCACTCGGTGGTGCGCCGCGGGCTGCGCCAGCTACTCGAGGCCGAGGGAGACTTCGACGTGGTGGCGGAGGCCGGCGACATCGCCGGCGCCCGGCGGTACACGCGGGGCCATCATCCCCACGTCCTGGTGCTCGACCTGAACATGCCGGAGGGCTCGAGCCTCGACGCCGTCCCGGACATTCGGAACGAGTCCCCCGAAACGCAGATCGTCGTGCTGACCATGCAGGACGAGCCCGCGTACGCTCGCCGGGCCCTCGGTGCGGGCGCCCTCGGCTACGTGCTCAAGGACGCGGCGGACGAGGAGCTCGTCGAGGCGGTTCGGCGCGCCGCTGTCGGCGAGTCCTATCTGAACCCGCGGCTCGGGGCCCGGCTCGCGGCGGAGCCGGCGCCGGGTCCGCCCGACGGCCTCACGGAACGCGAGGTGGAGGTGCTGCGGATGGTCGCGCTCGGCCACACCAACCACGAGATCGCCGGGCAGCTGTTCCTGTCGGTGCGTACGGTCGAGACCCACCGCGGCCACATTCAGCAGAAACTCCGGCTCGGGTCGCGCGCGGAGCTCGTGCGCTACGCCCTCGAGCACCACATGCTCGAACAGTCGCCCTGAGCGAGACCCAACCGATGGTCGCCGCCGCTTGGTCGCGGCCGACCCCGCCTGGCTATGCGACGTGGCTGCCGGCGCGCCAGGCGCGGCGCTTGGCCTCGTACTCGGGCGGGAGCGCGCCCTGCAGCGCCTCGGCGGCATCGAGCGCGTTCAGCGCCGCCGCGTAGTCGCCCCAGCGCGCATCACAGTCGGCGAGCAGCAGCGCCAGCTCGAGGGCGTCCTCATACTCGGCGTCGGACAGGGGCCGGCCTGGGACCGTGCTGCGATCCGCGAGCAGCTCCGAGACGAGCGGCTGCGGCCGCGCGGTGGCCAGAAACGGGGCGAGGTAGCGCCCGGCGATCTTCGCCGGCGGCCACCACAGCGGCTGCGCGGCAGCCGAGGAGGCGTCCCGAGTGGCGCGGCGATGCGGCGTGGCCTCGATCGCGACCGTTGCCTGGCGCGGCAGACGCTGCGGCTCGGCGCGCAGGTACAGCGGGGCGCCACCGGTCATCAACAGGCCCCGCAGGACCGGCTGAAACGGCCTCGGAGTGACCGGCAACCCCAGCTCCGCGGCGATCGTCTCGGCTACCGCATCGGCCTGCTGGGCGGCCAGGCCTCCCTGCTTGAGCGGGAAACTCGTGGCGTCGCCGGCCGCATACACGTCGACAAGCCCGTCGACGCGTCCGTGGCTATCGACGGGGACGAACCCGCGTTGGTCGCAGGGCAGTCCGGCCAGCCTCGGCCCCTCGAGCTTGGGCAGCGTGATCACACGATCGACGTGCACCTCCGCGCCACCGGCGAGCACCAGCGCCCGGTCACGGACCAGAGCCGGCCGCGAGGAGGTCCGCAGCCTGATCCCGCGCGCCTTCAGCATCGGTTGGATGGCCCGGGCCGCAGCGGGTCCGAACAGCTCGAGCGGCTCCTCTTCCGGTGTCACGAGCCACACCGCCCGCTCGCCGGCTCCGTGCTCGCGCAAATGCGAGGCGGTCATCAGAGCCAGCTCATACAGCGGCAGCGACCACATGCGCTGTGACGGCAGCGTCAGGGCCACCGACCGCGCGGTTCCCACGACCAGCTCGTGCAGAAGGCGACGGAGCGCCGCCACGTCGTGGCGTCCCCGAAAGGTGAGGGCACCGGGAAGCGCCTCGCGAGCGACCGCCCCCACCGCGACGACCAGGGCGTCATAAGGGATTCGCTCGCCCCCGCCGATGGTGGCGACATGCTGGTCCGGGTCGACCCGCTCGAGCGATTCCCGAATCAGCTGGGCGCCGCCCGTGTAGGCGACGATCTCGTCGACCGGGTAGGCACGAGCCTCGCCGCGTTCAAACGCCTCGGCGACCGTGACCGGCCGGTAAATGAACTCCCGCTCGGGTGTGAGCAGCGTGATGTCGACGCGCGGTCCGGCCAGCTCCCGGAGCGCTAGCAGGCATTCGATCGCGGCAACGCCGCCGCCGGCGATCAGGACGTGCGTGCGATCGCCGCTCATCGAGCTGCTCATCGGTAATCGTCCTCCCGTTTGCGGCCTGGGGTGGAGGTGGTTCGCCCCGAGCGTACGCGCGCCGGCGCGAAGCGCCATCCGTGTCGTACCCCGCGAGGCTGCGGCCTGCTACCGAGCCGCTTGCAGGGCAGCACGGATGACGGCGGCAGGAATGACACGTACCGTCGGCGCGATACCCAAAAAAGTCCACGGAGGTGCCCAATGTCCGTCGCGAACGTCCAGCCCCACCGGGGCAGCTACCTGATGCCGGCCCTCGAGCACGCGACTGTGTCGGACGCGATGCATCCCGGCATCCTCGCGTGCGAGCCAGATGCGAGCATTTCCGAGGTTGCCCAGATGATGGCCACTTTTCACGTGCACTGCGTGGCAGTGATCGGTGTATCGCACGAGGAGCCTGAGTGTGGGGTCTGGGGTTTCATCTCCGACCTCGACCTGGTGCGAGCGGGCATAAGCGACGATGAAGGGACCACCGCCCGCGCCGTGGCCCAGCAGCCGGTAGTGGGGGTCGAGCCGTCGACGCCCCTGCGCGAGGCCTGCAAGGAGATGCTCAGCCATGGTGTCAGCCACCTCGTCGTGATCGAGACCGGCACGCGGCGGCCGATCGGGATTCTCTCGACGGCCGATGTCGCCGGCGTACTCGCGTGGGGGGAGGCGTGATCACGTGGCCGCCGGCGATTCGTCACGGGCGCGCGGGCGCGTCCTGATCGCCGGCGGCGGATTCGCCGCCGTCGAGGCCGTCCTCGCACTGCGGGCGCTGGCTGGCGACCGGGTGGAATTTGCGCTCTTGGCGCCCGATCCGGTATTCCGCTACCGGCCTGCCGCGACCACCGAGCCGTTCGACCTGGCGCCGTCACGCCGCTACGACCTGCGGGCGATCGCGAACGATCTCGGCGCCGAGTATCGGCAGGGGCGGCTCGAGGCGGTGGCCTCGCGGAAACGCTGGGTGCGTTCCGCGTCGGGTGGGCGACTTCAATACGACCGTCTGATCCTGGCGGTGGGCGCTCGGGCAGTCGTGGGCGTCCCAGGCGCGACCACCTTCCGCGATCAGCGCGACGTCCCCTCGATCCGACGCCTGCTCGGCGAGGTCGAGGCGGGAGCTGTCCGGCGCGTCGTTTTCGCGCTCCCAACGGGAGTGGTCTGGCCGCTGCCACTCTACGAGTTGGCCCTCTTGTTGGCCAGGCACGCGCGCGAGCGCGGGGTGGCGCTCGAGTGCTCGCTCGTCAGCCCGGAGAATCAGCCGCTCACGGTGTTTGGTCGAGAGGCGTCGCGGCTGGTCGTCGGACTGCTCGAGGACAGCGGCGTGCGCTTCATCGGCTCGTCCGTCGCCGACCAGGTTCTGCGCGGCGGGTCGCTGGCGCTCAAGGACGGGACTCGGATCGAAGCAGACCGCGTGGTGGCGCTGCCGGAGCTTCGAGGCCGGCGGATCACAGGTGTGCCGACCAGCCGATCGGGGTTCGTTCCCACGGATGCGGTCGGGCAGGTCGAAGGGCTGCAGGATGTCTACGCCGCCGGGGACGTGACCACCTTTCCGATCAAGCAGGGCGGCTTGGCGGCGCAGCAGGCCGACGTGGTCGCACACACGATCGCGGCGCAGCTGGGCGCTCCGGTCAAGCACGTTCGCGTACCCCACGTGCTCCGAGCCCGCATGCTGGGAGGGGCGCGACCGCTGTTCCTGCGCACCGAGTTCGACTGGAGCGGGCGCCCCACGAGAGCGACGCTCGAGCGCGCCGGCAGCGACGAGGCCGCGAGGGCAGCGAAGGTCGTCGGTCGGTACCTCGTTGCGTATCTGGAGACCCGCGAGCCGCTCGCCGACGACCGGCAAGCGGCGGCGTGATCGTGTCGGCGGTCCGGCGTCCGGGCAACCGCGGGACGCTGTGGCGACATCCGGGCAAACCCGCAACAGGTCTGCACGTCCCCCGGCTCACTCGTGCGGGATGCAGCCGATTACCGACCTCCATCGCCGACGTAGCCTGCGCACCATGAAGTCACATACGCACAGCCCGGGCGCGGGCGTCGCCGCAGCCCATCGGCAAGAACTCGATCCGGAGTTATCAGGCGGAACGAGCGCAGCGCCCAGGTTGGCCGACATCTCGAACGCGGCGGCCGGCACCTCGACCGGATCCGTCACGTTTGGGGACCTCCGCCGGCGCAACGAACGCCGCGCCCGGCTCGGCCGTCCGGCCGAGGACTCGCGCGACGCTCTGCTCAAGACGGAGCGCATCGCCCGGTTGGGACGCCAGCATCGCTTCCGCCAGGTCGGCTGACCGCAGGGTCTTCTCCGCGTCGGCGTGTCCGTTCGCGATTAGGAGGACGAGGATGGTCCGGAGCAGCCCGATGAGCCGTCCGGACCAGCCCGATGAGCCGTGGTGCGTGCCGGGCCGCGGCCCCAGGCGCGGCGGAAAACCGCCGTGACCTCGCCGCGGATCCGCGCCGGCGGATCGGTGGGATATGGCGTTCGGTCGGTGCCCGCTGCTGCCGGAGGATGCTTCATCGCGAATCCGTAAAACCCGTCTGGACGCGGGGTGCTCGGGCCCTTATGCTCAGGATCGCGGGGCCGCGCGCGAAACACGCGCCCTGACTCTTGCCCCCAACGGTGAGGCCGCCGCGAGCCCGGCGCTTCGGCAACCGGGGCGAACAACACCATCGCCCGGCCGTCCACGCCGGCGCCCGAAGGCGCGGGGCGGGGAGTGCCGCTTGCGCGACAGGAGAGGTTTGCTTTGATCGGATCCCGCACGGCGCGTGAGCTCCCCAGCCACGCGCGTCGCAACGGCTTGGGACCCCTTGTCCGCGCCGTGATCGCCACGGCGCGAACGTTCAACGCCCCCCATCGTCCGCCGAGGGCCGCGTCCCAGCACGGCGGTCACGCCGCGCGCGCGACCGGGACCATGACTCGCTCCGCAAGCTCGACCAGGCGGGTCGAGTAGCCCCATTCGTTGTCGTACCACGCCACGACCTTGACCTGTGTGTCGTCGAGCACCGAGGTCAGCCCGGCGTCGAAGATCGACGAGTACGGCGACTTGACGATGTCCGAGGAGACGATCGGATCCTCGGTGTAGGCGAGGATCCCGACGAGCGGGCCGTCGTCGGCGGCCCGCTCGATCGCCGAGTTGATCTCTGCCTTGGTGGTCAGCCGCTCGGCCTCGACGGTGAGGTCGACGAGCGACCCGGTCGGGAGCGGCACGCGGACCGCGTAGCCGTGCAGCCGACCCTCGAGCTCGGGAATCACCAGGCCGAGCGCCTTCGCGGCGCCGGTCGACGTGGGCACCAGATTGATCGCCGCCGAGCGGGCCCGGCGCAGATCACTGTGCGGCCCGTCCATGAGGTTCTGATCCGCGGTGTAGGCGTGGACGGTCGTCATCAGACCGTGCTTGATGCCGACCGCCTCGTGCAGCACCTTCGCCACCGGCGCCAGGCAGTTCGTCGTGCAGGAGGCATTGGAGATGACATGGTGGCGGTCAGGGTCATAGACCTCGTCGAAGTTGACGCCGAGCACGACCGTCGCATCCGGGGGTGTGTCACCTTTCATGGGCGCCGAGACGATCACCTTGCTGGCCCCCGCCTCCAGGTGCTTCGCGGCAGCCTCGCGCGTGCGGAAGCGTCCCGTGGACTCGATCACCACGTCGACCTCGAGCTCTGCCCACGGAAGCTTGGCGGGGTCGGTCTCCGCGAGCGTGCGTATCGCATGTCCGTTCACTTCGATCGCGCCGTCGGCCGCGGCCACGGCAGTCGGGAAGCGCCCGTACACGGAGTCGTAGCGCAGCAGGTGGGCCAGGGTCTTTTGGTCGATGAGGTCATTGACCGCGACGACTTCGATGTCGGTCTCCCGCTCTTGCGCGGCTCGCAGGACGCCGCGGCCGATGCGGCCGAAGCCGTTGATAGCTACTCGTACAGGCATTAGGTCCTCACTTGCTCGATCGTGTCCAGGTGATCTGTGTTCGGGACGAGCCCCAAGAGCTCCTCGATCCCCTCCTCGATGCCACGCGCCAACACGTCGATATCGGGTGTCGATTCACTGTCGGCGATCACGCCGAAGGTGACCAGCCCGTTGTAGGAGAAGATCGCGATCCCAACCGAATGTGCGGCGGCGAGCGGCACGACCGGGTGCACCTCCTGTAACTGCGCTCCGAACGCGTACAGCGGTATCTGAGGGCCCGGGACGTTGGTGATCGTCACGTTGAACAGCCGCGTCGCGTACAGTGAGCGCGCAAGCGTTGCGTGCACGACCGGCGGGGCAAGCGCGGCAAGGTCGAGTACAGCCTCTGCACCGGCCGCGGCGTTCGACGATTTCAGACGCGCGGTTGCGGCGACGATGCGCTTTTGACGATCGTGCGCGCTCTCGGTGGCGATCGGAAGGTCGACGAATAGCGAGCTGACCCGGTTGCCGAGCATCAGCGTCTCAGAATCCTGGCGGAGGTTCACGGGCACCATCGCGCGCAGGCCGCGCCGAGGCAGGCTCCTCGCCTCGTTCTAGGAGCAGGCGGCGCAGGCCGGCGGTGCATGCCGCGAGGACGACGTCGTTGATCGATCCCCCGAGTTCTTGACGGATCGCCTTCAGCTCGATCAGCGTGCAGCTGACGACCGCGAACCGCCTCGTCGAACCGATCCGCACGCCCAGCGAGGTGTGCGGCGCTCCGACCACCTCGTCGTGAATGATCAGCTCGGCCAGCGCGCGCGAGCGCTCCAGCGCCTCACGCGGGTGGAGCGCCGCATGGGCACCGGCCCGCGCGACCCGGGCGCCCGCACCGGCGGCGTTCGCGATCGGCTGCGGCGGGCTGGGCAGAAGCGGCCGCAGGAGCGAGTCGTCGCCCGGCGGTACGGGTGGCGCGAGCGGACGCTCGGGTGGGTTCGGCTCGCTGTCGAGCAGCAGATAGGCCACGTCGACCGAGCCGACCCCGTCGACGAGACAGTGATGCGTCTTGTGGGCGATCGCCCAGCGACCCCCCGCCAGCCCCTCGATCAGCGCCATCTCCCAGAGCGGACGGGTCCGGTCGAGCCGGTGTGAGTAGAAGTCGGCCGCCCACTCGGACAGCTCGGCCTGCCCGCCGGGAGCCGGCAGGGCAACATGGGTGATGTGGTCGCGGATGCGGAAGTGATCGTCGTCGACCCAGCGCGGCCAGGCCAAGCCTCCGGTCCGGGGCGAGGAGAGTCGCTGCGAGTAGCGGGGCAGCTGATCCAGCCGCGCTGCGAGATTCGCGCACACCTCCTCGATCGCCGGCGCGCCACCGCCGGGCACCGGGTCGAACACGCTCACGCCGCCGATGCTCATCAGTGCGCCTTCGTCCTGCTGCTCGAGTTCGAGGAAGGTCGCGTCGAGGGCGGTCAGGCTGTCGGACATGCCCCGAACCTACGGCGCCGGTCGCCGACGGGCATCGGGGCGACGGCACGAAGGGGATCAGTAGTTTCCCGCCGAGAAGGCGGTGAGCACCCGGGATGTGGGGCGCGAGCGGGGACGGGAGACTGCGGGGGCTGGCATGAGGACTCTTCAAACGCTCAGCGATCTGGCCGGCAAGCGCGTGCTGGTCCGGGTCGACTTCAACGTGCCGCTGGATCACGGAGCGGTGGCGGACGACACCCGGATCCGCGCGGCGTTGCCGACGCTCGAGTTGCTGCGGCGGCGGGGCGCCCGGCTGGTGCTCGTCTCGCACTTGGGGCGGCCGAAGGATCGCGAGCCCGAGCTGTCGCTGCGGCCGGTGGCGGATCGGCTTGCCGAGCTGACCACCGCGCACGTCACCCTGGCGCCGGCGGTGGTCGGCGAGGAGGTGCGCGCCCTCGTCGACGGATTGGCCGCCGGCGACGTGCTCCTGCTCGAGAACGTGCGCTACGAGCCCGGGGAGACGAAGAACGATCCCGGCCTGGCGGCCGCGCTGGCCGCGCTCGCCGACGTGTACGTCGACGATGCATTCGGCGCGGCCCACCGCGCCCACGCGTCGACCGAGGGTGTCGCCCACCTGGTCGGGGAGCGGGCCGCTGGCTTGTTGCTCGAGCGCGAGGTGACGGAGCTCTCGAGGGTGCTCGACCACCCGGCGCGCCCGCTCGTCGCCGTGCTGGGTGGCGCCAAGGTCTCGGACAAGATCGCGGTCATCGACCGGTTCCTCGACTTGGCCGACACGCTCCTGATCGGTGGCGCGATGTGCTTCCCGTTCCTCGCCGCCCAGGGTCACTCGGTCGGCGCGTCGCTGTGCGCGCCAAAAGACGTCGAGCTGGCCAGGCGAGCGCTCAGATCCGTCCCGGCCGCGAGGGCGGGCCTGCAGCTGCCGGTCGACCTCGTGACCGGCGATCGGCTCGCTGCGGACGCTCGGGTGCAAACGACCGACGGCGTCGAGGTGCCCGCCGGATGGATGGGCCTCGACATCGGCGCGCGGACCGCCGATCGCTACCGCGCCGTGATCGAGCGCGCGGGCACGGTGTTCTGGAACGGCCCTATGGGAGCGTTCGAGCTGCCGCCGTTCGCCGCGGGCACCCGCGTAGTGGCCGAGGCGGTCGCGGCCGCCCGGGCCGCGACGGTCGTCGGCGGCGGGGACTCCGTATCCGCCCTACGTGGCCTCGGTCTCACCGACCAGGTCACGCACGTCTCGACCGGCGGCGGGGCGTCGCTCGAGTTGATCGAGGGCAAGCGACTGCCGGGAGTGGAGGTTCTCAACGGCCGCGACACCGAGCAGCGCGCAGCGACTCCCGGGGGCGCGAGGTGACGGCGCCCCGAGGCGGCTCCGAAGTGCTGCCGGTTCGCCGCGCTGTGTTGATCGTCCTGGACGGCTGGGGGATCGCGCCCGATGGTCCGGGGAACGCGATCGCGCGGGCCAGGACGCCGGTGTTCGACAAGCTGTGGTCGCGCTATCCACACGCGTCTCTGGCGGCGTCAGGCCGCGCGGTGGGACTCCCGGATCACCAGATGGGCAACTCCGAGGTCGGACATCTGACCCTGGGAGCAGGTGCAGTCGTGATGCAGGATCTGACCCGCATCGATGATGCCGCGCGGAGCGGGCGGCTGGCCGAGAACCCCGTGCTGCGCGACGCGCTCACCGCCGCCGAGCGAGTGCATCTGATCGGGCTGGTGTCGGATGGCGGGGTGCATTCCGGGTTCAGGCACCTCGAGGCGCTGATCCGGCTCGGGGCCCGGCTGGGGGTCCCCGACCTGGTGCTCCATGCGTTCACCGACGGTCGTGACACCCTGCCGACCTCGGGCGCCGGCTATCTCGGGGCCGTCGAGGGCTGGATGGCGGACGCGGGAGCGGGAAGGGTCGGCTCGGTCGTGGGACGCTACTGGGCCATGGACCGCGACCGTCGCTGGGACCGCATCCAGCGCGCCTACGACCTGCTCGTGCACGGCCGCGCGGATCATCGTGCCGACACGGGCGCGGACGGCGCGCGGGACGCGTACGCCCGCGGAGAGACCGACGAATTCATCACGCCCGTGCTGGTCGGCGGAGAGGCGCGCATCCGCCCCGGCGACTCGGTCCTCGCGTTCAACTTCCGTCCCGACCGGATGCGCGAGATCACCATCGCGCTGGCCGATCCGGAGTTTCGGGAGGTCGAGCGCGGCGGGGTCTCGCCGGTCGAGCACTACGCCACGATGACCCGCTACGAGCACGACTATCCCTATCCGGTCGCCTTTGGCCCCGAGCATCCGACGACCACGCTGCCGGTGGTGCTCGCGCAGGAGCGTCTGCGACAAGTGCACGTCGCCGAGACCGAGAAGTACGCGCACGTGACCTACTTCTTCAACGGCGGCGACGAGGAACCGTGCGACGGCGAGCGGCGCGTGCTCGTCCCGTCGGCGCGGGACGTGCCCACTTACGATTTCAAGCCCGAGATGAGCGCGCCCCAGATCGAGGCCGCGTTCATCGACGCCTGGCGCAGCGACGCTCCGGCGTTCGGGGTCATCAACTTCGCCAACGCCGACATGGTCGGCCACACGGGCGTGATCGACGCCGCCATGCACGGGATCCAGACGGTTGACCGGTGCCTCGGAGGAGTGATCGAGGCCGTGCATGGCTCCGGGGGCACATGCCTCGTCACGGCCGACCACGGCAACGCCGAGCACATGCTCGAGGACGACGGCAGCCCTAACACCGCCCACACGACCAACCGGGTGCCTCTGATCGTCACGAACCCGCGGTTGACGCTTCGCGACGGGGGTGTCCTCGGTGACGTCGCGCCCACGGTTCTGCAGCTGCTGGCCATCGAGCAGCCAACGGCGATGACCGGGAAATCGCTGATCGAGGCTGTCGCGGCATCGAGCGAGGTCTAGCCGCCTCAGGCCACCGCGACGGCGCTTCGTCCGGCGAATCTCGCGCGGTCGCCGAGCTCCTCCTCGATCCGCAACAGCTGGTTGTACTTGGCGACGCGCTCGGTCCGAGCCGGCGCGCCCGTCTTGATCTGTCCCACGCCGGTCGCGACGACCAGATCGGCGATGAACGTGTCCTCGGTCTCTCCGGAGCGATGGGAGATCACCGCCCGATATCCCGCTGCCTTGGCCATCGCGATGGTGTCCAGGGTCTCGGTGAGGGTGCCGATCTGGTTGAGCTTGATCAGGATCGAGTTCGCGACTCCACGATCGATTCCCTCGCGCAGGATCGCCGGGTTCGTGACGAAGATGTCGTCACCGACCAGCTGCAGTCGGCCGCCCAGCCGCTCGGTGAGGGTGACCCATCCGTCCCAATCGGCCTCGGCCATCCCGTCCTCGAGCGACACCACCGGGTAGCTCTCCGTGATCCGAGCCCAGTAGTCGACCATCTCCTCGGACGAGAGCGACCGACCCTCGGCACTGAGCGCGTAGCGGCCGTCGCGCAAGAGCTCGCTCGCGGCAGGGTCCAGGCAGATCGCGACGTCGTCGCCCGGGGAGTACCCGGCGCTCTGAATCGCGCTCACGAGCAGCTCGAGGGGAGCCTCGTTGGACTCGAGCGCGGGCGCGAACCCGCCCTCGTCTCCGACCGCCGTCCCGAGCCCCCGGCTCCTCAGCGTGCGCTGGAGCTCGTGGTACACCTCCGCGCCGATCTGCATCGCCATCGCGAACGATTCTGCACCGACCGGAGCGATCATGAACTCCTGAAAGTCCACCGGGTTGTCGGCGTGAACGCCCCCGTTGAGCACGTTCATCGTCGGGACCGGCAGGAGCCTCGCCTCCGCTCCGCCCAGGTATCGCCACAGCGGCTGGGAGGCGTCGACCGCGGCGGCCCGAGCCGCGGCCATCGAGACCCCGAGAAGTGCGTTGGCTCCGAGACGGGTCTTGCCGTCGGTGCCGTCGAGCGCGATCAGTGACTCGTCCAGCCCGCGCTGGTCAGTCGGCTCGCGGCCGCACACGGCGTCGGCGATCTCGCCGTTGACGTTTGCCAGCGCCCGTTTCACGCCCTTGCCCCCGAACGGGGCCTCGCCGTCTCTGAGCTCCAGCGCCTCACGGGTTCCGGTCGACGCTCCGGAGGGCACCGCGGCGCGCCCCAGCACACCGCTGGAAAGCCGCACGTCCACCTCGACCGTCGGATTGCCACGACTGTCGAAGATCTGGCGGGCCTGGACTCGCTCGATCGTGCTCATCGCGTCGCGGCCGGTCGCCACGAGACCGGCTGGCCCTCATATACGCGGACGAAGTGCAGGTAGTTCTCGGCGACCTGCGAGGCAGCAGCCGAGCGCTCGAGCTCTTCGTCCAGGTAGCCCTTCAAGGCGTCCCACCAGATCGAGCGCCCGATCGCGAACCCGATGAACCCGTCGACCGGAGCGGCCTCACGGAGCCACTGCTCCACTTTCTCGTTCGACGCGCCCCGGCCGAGCAGGACGCATGTGACGCCTTCGCGACCCTCGCCACTGCGGGCCTGCTCGGCCAGCATCGCGGCGTCCGACCGCTCGTCTACGCCCTCGATCTTCCACACGTCGACCTCGATGCCGGCGTTCTGGATGTCCTCGATCGCGCGGCGCATGAGCTCGGGGCGCAGCTCGGCGTCGTAGCGATCGGTCTCCCCGCCCACGCTGGCCAGCTGCGCCTCGGTCGCGGGCACGAGCAGCTCGAACAGGAATTTCCGATCGTGCGCGTGCAGCCAGCCGGCCAGCTCCTTGAGCCGCCCGAGCTGGCGCCGGTTCATCTCGGCGTCCGGGTCGTCGGAGTTGTAGCGGACGAGAACCTTCGCGAAGTCCGGATCGAACTTCTCGATGTGCGCGCCGAAGCCAGCGCCGTACTGGAAGTCGAACTCGTTTTGGCCGGACTTCTCGACCGGCATCGCGAGCTTCAGCCCGTGCTCGCGCGCGCGCCGAGGAACGTTCGAGCCGAACTGCTCGTCGACCAGCACGCCGGTGGCGCCCGCCTCCGCGCCGCGGCCCACCGCCTCGAGCATGCCCTCGAAGATCAGGCGCTTGGCGTCGGCAATCCGCTCGGTCTCCTCTGCGGTCGGGTCGCCCTCGATCCCGAACATCTTCTTCTGAAACGACCCCCGATGGTCGAAGGCCAGTATGTAGAGCGGCCCAGCGTAACCCAGCGTCGTCATGTCAATTCCTCGCTTTCATCCGAACAGAACGCCGAGGCGCTCGTATTCCTCGATCGGCACTCTTCGCACCTCCGCGACCGCGTCGGCCAGCGCCACCAGCCTGATCTCGCTGCCGTGAAGCGACGTCATCATCCCCCAGGCGCCGTCGTGCGCGGCCCGGATGGCGGCCAGGCCCAATCTCGTCGCGAGCACGCGGTCGAACGCGGTCGGAGTTCCGCCGCGCTGGACGTGTCCGAGCACCGTGGCGCGCGTCTCGTACCCGGTGCGCTTCTCGATCTCCTGCTCGAGGCGGACGCCGATCCCGCCCAGCCGGGGATGGCCGAACTCATCGACGGCGCTGGTCACCACCTCCATCGTCCCGGCCTTGGGAGTCGCCCCCTCGGCGGCGACCACGATCGAGAAATAGCGTCCTCTGGCGTGGCGGCGATCGATCAGGCGGCACACCTCGTCGATATCGAACGGCGTCTCAGGGATCAGGATCACGTCCGCGCCGCCGGCGACGCCGGCGTGAAGCGCGATCCAGCCGGCGCTGCGTCCCATCACCTCGACGACCAGGATCCGGTTGTGACTCTCCGCCGTCGTGTGCAGGCGGTCGATCGCCTCGGTCGCTATCTGCAGCGCCGTGTCGAACCCGAAGGTGACGTCAGTGGCGCCGAGGTCGTTGTCGATCGTCTTCGGTACGCCGATCACGTTCACGCCTTCCTGGTGGAGCCTGTTGGCGACGCCGAGGGTGTCCTCGCCCCCGATCGTGATCAGGGCGTCCACGTTCAATTCGGTGAGCGTCTCGCGCACGCGCGCGACACCGTCGGCGCGCTTGTACGGATTCGTCCGCGAGCTACCCAGGATGGTGCCGCCGCGCGGGAGAATTCCCCTCGTCGCGTCTATGTCGAGATCGACGTATGACCCCTCGATCACGCCGCGCCAGCCGTCGCGGAAGCCGACGATCTGATCGCCGAAGCCGTCTATCCCACTGCGCACCACCGCGCGGATGACCGCGTTGAGGCCGGGACAGTCACCGCCGCCGGTCAGCATGCCGATCCGCATCTTTTCGATCCTAGGGGTGACCCGCGGCCAAGGATTCGGTAATTCTCCGCAAGGTGACCGCGGCGGCTCGCAGATGCGTCTGCGTGGCGCGCGTCATACGCCGAGCAGGTGAACGACGGCGATAAGCAGCACCTGTGCCCCCAGGACGCCGAGCGCGCCGATGTAGAGCGCCCGCGCCCGGTGGTTGCGCGAGCGCAACACCAAATTGGCCGCCCGCACGGCGGCGAGTCGCTCGAGCGCGGCGCGTGACAGCAGCGTCTTGTCCGCCGCGCGGAAGCGGATCTCGGTGAGCTCGCGAAGCTCGTCGAGCGCGGTGCGGCTCCTGTGGGCTGGTGCGAACACCAACCCGGAGACGGCGGCCGAGGCAAGCAGGAGAGCTGCGGTCACGGCCGCCGCGCAGACCGTGACCGCCGCGCCAAGGTGAGACAGTCTCTGCGCGGCCTGCGCCGCGGCCGACCCCAACCCGGCGGTGAGCGCGAGCAGCACGCCGCAGGTCGTGAGTAGCCCTGCGGCCCGCGAACGGGAGGCCTCGGCGTGAGCGTGCTCGAAGCGCAGCGCCTCGAGCGCGACGTCGAGCACCTCGCCCGGATCCGGAGCCGGAGGGGCCTCGGGCACCGGCGACGTCACCGGCGTCCTCGTCGCCATGGGCGCGAGGTTGATGCGCAACGCCGGGCCGGACATCGCGAGATGCGGCTGCGGGTCCATACATGCAAACGTAATCCGCGTCGCGTAACAAATCGTCCCGAAAAGGATGCGGTTCGCTCGGGGTGAACCACGCATCAGGTCCTCGGGCGATCCCGGAAGCCACCGCGCAGGCCGGGACCTACGCTGATCCTCGTCACCTCGCGTCCAACGAAACCGGAGAGATCTCGATGCTCGGCAGGAAGGAAACAACCTCGATCACCGCCACTTCACGGGCCACGGCGATGCTCCGGCGGCTCGCGCATCGACATGGCCCCCTGGTGCTGTTCCAGTCCGGGGGGTGCTGCGACGGGTCGCTTCCGCTGTGCCTGCTGGCAGAGGATCTGGCGCCCGGTCCGGGGGACCTGCTGCTGGGCGAGGTTGCCGGCGTCCCCTTCTACATCGACGGCGACCAGTTCCAGAGGTGGGGCGGGCCCGAGTTCCTGCTCGACGTCGCCAGCGGCGCTCCGGAAGGCTTCTCCCTCGGGCCCCCAGACGCGCACTTCGTGACGGTCTCGCCCTCCTGCCGTGTCACGGCGGCTTAGGCTATGCGGTCAACGTGGGCCGTGAACGGGACGAACCCCAAGACGGCCACGCTGCACGGCCGACAGGTGAGCTATCTCGCCACCGGGGCTGGTCCCGTGTTGCTCCTGATCCACGGGATCGGCGGTAGGTTCGAGAACTGGGGGAGCGTCATCGAGCCGTTGGCGCACCGCCACGCGATCGTCGCGCCCGACCTGCCGGGCCATGGCGGGTCGGCGCCGGGTGCCGGCGACTACTCGCTGGGTGCGTTCGCGGCCGGTCTGCGCGATCTGCTCCTCACGCTCGGGCACGACCGCGCGACGCTCGTCGGGCACTCGCTCGGCGGCGGAATCGCGATGCAGCTCGCCTACCAGTTTCCGCAGCTCGTCGAACGCCTGGTGCTGGTCTCGAGCGGCGGTCTCGGTCCCGAGGTCAGCCCGTTGCTACGCGCGGCTGCGCTGCCCGGCGCGGATCTATTCATCGCCGCGACCGCGCGGACGGCGAGCACGGCTGGAAATGTGTTCAGACGCGGTCTGTCGACCGTCGGCTTGCGGCCGAGCGCTGACGTCGCCGAGGTCGCTCGCGGCTACGCCTCGCTTGCCGACTCCGACCGTCGCGCGGCGTTTCTCGCGACCGTGCGGGGGGTCATCAGCTCCCGTGGCCAAAGTGTCGACGCGACCGACCGGCTGTACCTGGCCGCAGGCATGCCGGTCCTCATCGTCTGGGGCGATCGCGATCCGATCATCCCCGTGCGCCACGGTGAGCGCGCCCACGAGGCCATTCCCGGCAGCCGCCTTGAGATATTCGAGGGAGTCGGCCATCTTCCGCAACTCGAGGCAGCGGGACGGTTCGTGGCGGTGCTGGAGCGATTTCTCGCCGAGACCGAACCGGCGCAGTTCGACGCCGAGGCGTGGCGCGCGCAGTTCAGGGCCAGTCCCGACTGAGCGACCGCCGCACGAGCGTCGATAGCGGGTGTCATTCGCTTGCAAATTTGCAAACTATTTGCTAAACTGCAAGCAGCGGGAGGGACCCCTCAGAAAGGCGGCACCATGACTACTACACCCACCAATAGCCTGCTCGACAGCTGGCTGGATGGTTGGACGGCTGCGGTCAGCGGTATGAGTGACTGGTTCACCGCGGCGCTCACGCGCGGACCGGGCGCGCTCGATGTTCCGCGCTGGCTGGAGGTCGTGACGACCCGTGGCCAACCGACCTGGGCGACGCCACACGAGGTGGTGTTCGAAACCCCGATCGCGCGGCTTCGCGACTTCTCGACGTCCCGGCCGCGCGGACTGGTACCCACGTTGGTGCTGCCGCCCCAAGCCGGCCACGACTCGTGCATCGTCGACTACGCAGCCGACCAGAGCCAGATGCGCACGATCCTGGATTCCGGCCTGACGCGCGCGCTGTCGCTCGATTGGATCGGCGCCACGCCCGAAACCGCAGATTCATCGATCGACGACTACCTCGAGATGCTCGACCGCGCAGTCGAGCACTGCGGCGGACGCGTGAACCTGATCGGTGATTGTCAGGGTGGGTGGCTCGCGACGATCTTCGCCGCTCTGTACCCCGAGCGCGTCAACACGCTGACCCTGGCCGGAGCGCCAATCGACTTCCACGCCGGAGAGCCAGTGATCCACGAGGTGCTCCGCCACCTCGCTCCGGGCGGAGATCTGCGCCTTTATGAGGCGCTCGTCGCAGCCGATGGAGGCGTGCTCAAGGGCGAGCACATGGTCTCGGGGTTCATCATGATCCAGCCCGGGGACGAGATCTCGCGACAGCTCGGGTTGCTCTTGCACTTGGACGACGCGCGCTATGTAGCCAGGTATAGAGAGTTCGAGGACTGGTTCAAACACACTCAGGATGTCCCGGGCCCGTTCTATCTGTGGATTGTCCGTCACCTGTTCCGCGATAACGCGCTCGTCAGCGGCTCACTCACGGTGCGCGGCCGGCGCGTCGAGCTCGCGAACGTGAACATGCCGCTGAGCCTGCTGGCTGGCGCGACGGATCACATCACTCCGCCAGATCAGGTATTCGCGATCGCCGCGCTTGCCTCCACGCCGCCCGAGCTCGTGCTGCGAGACGTGACCCCGGGTGGCCACCTCGGCTTGTTCATGGGCCACCTGGCTCTGCGGCAGCACTGGCCGCCGCTGCTTGCGCAGGTGCGGCGGCACTCGATCCGCTCGGATTAGCGCTGCCGGCTAGCCGACGGGTTCGCTCTCCGCCGGCGTCTCGGAAAGGTCGTGGCGCCTGGTCGTGCTCGCGCTGGGAGGCGACCCTCTGCATCACCTCGAAGTAGCGACCCAGGTGGTGCGGGCCGAGGAACTGCTGCTGCACTCGGTGCTGAGCGGCGATCCCGATCTCCTGTGCACGCTCTTGGTCCGCGAGCAGCCCGGCGATCACCTCCCCGGCCTGCTCGAGGTTGCGCGGATCCGGTAGCAAAAGACCCGATCGGCCGTCCTCGATCTGGTCGCGGATGCCGCCGATTCGACTCGCCACGACCGGCCGCTGCTTCCACATCGCCTCGGCCACGGTAAGTCCGAACCCCTCCGCGAGGCTCTTCTGGATGACCACGTCGGCGTGCCGCTGCAGGGCGTTGACGATCGCCGCGTTCTCCTCGACATCCTCCATCGGCAACGAGCACAGATGCACGCGCCGACGAACCGCCGCCGGCAGCTCGTGCCACGCCGCCCGGACCGCGTCCAGCACCTGCGCGCCCTCCGGGTCGTCGGCAACCGCGGCGGTCGACGGGCCGACCAGCAGGAGGTGCGCAGCGGCGCGGCTCGCGACGTGCCCGGCAAACGCGCCCAGCACACCCAGCGGGTCCTTGAGCTGATCCCAGCGCGAGACCTGCATGACCACCGGCACGTCGGCCACCAGAGGCTCCTCCTCGAGCATCTCAGCCCGTCGCTCGACCCGCCCCGGGGTGCCGTCGGAGCGCGTGAACATCGGATACGCGTCCACGTCATCCGCCAGAACCCCCGCGGTCGCCATGATGGCCAGCGACTGCTCTCGAGCCTGCTCGGCGTTCTTGGGCGAGAAGGCGTCGATCGAGGGACGGATCACCGAGATCCGCTCACGCGGCAATCCCTCCCAGGCAAACCCCGCCCGGGAGAATACGAACGCGTGCGCGTCCATGACATAGCCACGCAGGAAGTCCCACGCCTCGCGGGCGCGATCGTTGGCGACGTCGAGACCGACATGGCAGCGCCACATCACCGTTGCGCCCGTCTCGCGCACCGCCCCCGCCAACCCGGCCGTTTGCGGATCGTGGAGGATCACGATGTCCCGCGGATGCACGAGCTCGGCAAGCTCGCGTGCACTCGCCGCCAACGTCTGCTCGTAGACCCCGCGCTCGGTGTCCCCCAGGGGGCCGCCGTCGCCGGCGAACCCGTGCAGGCGATTGTGTATCCGCTTGGTGACGGCGAAGAAGTCGGGCTGGCCGGAGATGACCACCCATCGCGCGTCGACGCCGGCGCCGCGGCAGTAACCCAATAGCGGCCGCAACATCTCGACCACCCCCCGCCCTTCGCGGTCGAGTTCACATTCCAGATCACTCGGCCGTGCAACTCCCGCGCGGCTTGGTCGACGAGCCCGAGCAACGCCTCATACTCACCCCGCGAGAGCACCGACGCAAACCGCTCCGGCGCCATGGCGGGGACCGCCTCGTGCAGAAGTACCGACATCTCTCTCCTCACCGTGTGGTTGCGCCCCCGGGGGCAGAATCTCCTACGACGCCGCTCACATCTCTCCCCAGGCCAACACGCCCGCGATGTCCAGGGTCGACAGGATCCCCACGGGCGCCGTGTCCCAGGATTGACCGCCACGAGGTGACTGCTGCCGTCTCAGCATCAGCTCCGCTGCATCGCGCAGTCGATGGCCGTCGTTTCGACTCGTGATGGCCGGGCCCTTCGCGATGTTCCGCGGCCGTGTCGGCGGCGTCCGACCGCATGCCCGCCCTAACACGTCGAGGTCGGAGACGATCCCCAAACTCGGGCATTCGTCTTCCCTCTACCTTCCACTGTGCCCGCCACCACGATGCAGTGAACGTGGTGGGTGCTCATCATGCGCGCGACGTCCGTGAGTGTCGCCTCAGCGTCGCAGGACAGAATCCCCGGGTGCATGGCATCGGCCACGCGTCGCGTGTTCGAACCCCGGCAGCAGATAGCTTCCGTGGCTGGGTGCGAGGCTGCTATCGGACATTGTGGGTCTCCTTCGCTCGCTCGTGGGCCGTCAGCCGGGCAGCGTCATCTCGGCCAGCGGGATGTCGACGTCGATGAACCCGATGGGTGGGGCGCCGAAGCCCTCCTCGTCGGCCCGTTCGAACAGGAACGGCGCGAGGTAGCGGCCGGCCACCTTGGTCGGCGGCCACCAGAGCGGATACCAGGCGCCGGGAACGTCCGGGTCCGCCTGGGGGACGCGCGAGCGCATGTAGAGAGGCTCATCGCCGGTGAACAGCATTCCGCGCAGCATGGGGCGGAACGGCGCCGGCTCGATGTCCGCGCCGTAGCGCGCGGCGACGTGCTCGGCCACGGTATCCGCCTGCTGCGCGGCAATCCCGCCCTGCTTGACCGGGAAGTCGACCGCGTCGCCGGCGGCGTACACGTGCGGGAAGGCCCGCCACCCGTCCATACTCGTCGACCGGGATCAGCCCATGCGGCCCGCTGGCCGGGACGCCCGCGAGTCCCGGACCGCTCAGGAGCGGCAGGGTGACGACGTAGTCGGGGCTCGGTTGGCCGATGGCGGCGTAGGTCAGCCCGCCGCCGTCGACCTTGGCGAATGTGGCGCGGACAAACTCGACTCCCGCCGCATCCAGCAAGCGGCCGATGGCCTGGCTTACCGGACCGCCGAACAGGGCGAGCGGCCGATCTTCGGGGGTGAGGAGGACGCAGCTCGATGTCGTCTATTTCGGCCAGTGCGAGCTCGCGCGCGGTCATTAGCGCGAGCTCGTACAGCGGCAGCAGCCATCCCGTCATGGTCGGGGCGACGAACGCGGCGCTGTGCGCCTCGCCGCTGCGCAGACGGTCCATCATCGCCCGGATGGCGCCCCCCGAACCCTCGAGCCCGAACGTGATCGCGTCGGAGAACGGCGCACGCGTTCGCGCGCCCGAGGCGAGGATCAGCGTGTCGAAAGCGAGCTCGGACCGGTCCGCGAGGCTGACCCGGCGCTCGGCGGAGTCGACCGCCGTCACGGTCCCGCGGACAAACTCGATGCCGAACTCGGCGGTGATCTCCGGCAGCGACAGGCTCAGTGCGGGTCCGAAGCCAAAAGGCTCGGCCACGGTCATCGGGCGGTCGACGAACCACTCGTCTTGCGAGACGAGCGTCAGGGCGACGCGCTCGCCGGCCAAGGCTCGCAACGCGAGCAGCGCCTCCAGCCCGGCGACGCCACCGCCGACGATGACAACATGAGCGGAGGTGGGGGTGTTCGGTTCTGTCATGGTTCACTCACCAGGGTTCGTAGGCACCTGCATTGGCAGCTCGCATCGCGGTCACGTAGCCCGCACGCTCGTAGGCGGCCGCGTCGGCTTCGGGCGGCACGGCGAGCAGCCCGCGCACGCCCTCGAGGTCTTCGAATCCCTTGCGCGACATCCAGGCGGTCAACCCGTCGAGCAGCTCGCCTGCGTAGGCCGGGCCGTGGCGCAGCAGAGCGGACGTGGTCATCACGACATCGGCACCCGCGAGGAGATAGCGGGCGACGTCGGCCGGGACCTCGACGCCCGAGGTGGCGGCCAGCGACGCCCTGACCCTGCCTCGCAGTAGCGCGATCCAGATCCGGGACACCCGGGCGAGCACCGGAGTGGAGAGGTTCACTCTCGGCAGGACGGTGAGCTGCTCGGGATCGATGTCGGGTTGCAGGAAGCGGTTGAACAGGACCAGCGCGTCGGCTCCGGCCTCGTCGAGGCGCAGCGCCATCTCGCCGGCGGAGCTGAAGAACGGGGTGAGCTTGACCGCCACCGGCACGGTCACGGCGGACTTGACGCGCTCCAGCACGTCGATGTGGCGCTGCTCGACCTCGCGACCGGACTCCTCCGGATTGCCCGGGAGGTAGTAGATGTTGAGCTCGATCGCGGCCGCGCCGGCATCCTGCATCGCGCGGGCGTAATCGGTCCAGCCGTCGGGGGTGACGCCGTTCAGGCTCGCGATCACCGGCACGTCCACGGCGGCGACGGCGCGCTCGAGCAGAGTCAGATAGCTGCGCGGCCCGCCGTCCTCCTCGACGACCGACGGGAAGTAGTCCAGCGCCTCAGGGAAGCTCTCGGCCGTCTCCTCGACCAGGCGGATGGCACGCGCCGCCTGCTCGCGCAGCTGCTCCTCGAACAGCGAGAACAGGACGATCGCGCCGACTCCGCCGTCCGCCAGTCGCCTGATGCCGTCGAGGTTGTACGACAGCGGCGATGGGGACGCCACCAGCGGGTTGCGCAGCTCCAGACCCATGTACGTGGTCGAGAGGTCCATCAGCTTTCCCTGCGGGGGTTGGAGGGGAACTCGCTCGCGCCGCCGGGTGGCCATCTCCTCGTAGAGCCGCCAGCGCTGCTCGGCGAGGAGCTGGGCGAGCCCGAGCCAGGCGCTCGGCCTCGGTCGGCTGGGCGGCGGCGAGGGCACGGAAGCGCAGCTCGCCCTTGCGGTAGTCGGCCAGGGACATCCGTGGCCGTGGCGAGTCGAGCAGGAACGGGTTGCCCCCGTCCGCGCGCACCACCGGGTCGTAGCGGATCAGCGGCCAGTGACCGCTGGCCACCGCGCCGTACTGCTGGCCGAGCCCCTCGCGCATGTCGTAGCCGTGGGCGACGCAGTGGCTGTAGGCGATGATCAACGACGGACCGTCGTAGGCCTCGGCCTCGCGGAACGCGCGCAGGGTCTGCTGGGGATCGGCGCCGAACGCCACACGGGCCACGTACACGTCGGCGTAGGCGATCGCCTGGAGGGCCAGGTCCTTGGTCGGCACGGTCTTGCCCGCGGCGGCGAACTTCGCCACCGCGCCGAGCGGCGTCGCCTTGGACATCTGCCCGCCGGTGTTCGAGTACACCTCGGTGTCCATCACCAGCACGTTTATGTTCTTGCCACTGGCCAGCACGTGATCGAGGCCGCCGGCGCCGATGTCGTACGCCCAGCCGTCGCCGCCGACGATCCAGACGCTGCGGCGGATCAGGTGGTCGAGCACGCTGCGCAGATCGGCAACGGGACTGTCGCCGCGGCCGTCAAGCGAGTCCAGCCGCACGCTCGAGCTCTGCGATCCGCTCGCGCTGGGCGTGCAGCTCGGACTCGCGTACCTGCGGCGCGGACAGGATCTCGTCGACCAGCTCGGCCCCCACGACGTCGCGCAGCTCCGACAGGCGGCGCCGGGCGAGCTCGGTGTGGCGGTCGGCCGCGAGTCGCAGCCCCAGCCCGAACTCGGCGTTGTCCTCGAACAGCGAGTTCGACCACGCCGGGCCGCGCCCGTGGCGTTGACCGTCCACGGCGTCGTCGGCTGATTCCCGCCGTAGATCGACGAGCAGCCGGTTGCGTTGGCGACCGTCAGCCGGTCGCCGAACAGCTGCGAGAGGAGCTTCAGGTACGGCGTCTCGCCGCACCCCGCGCAGGCGCCGGAGAACTCGAACAACGGCTCCAGGAACTGAGTCCCGCGCACGGTGCCGAAGTCCACGCGCGTGCGCTCGTTCACCGGCAGCTGCTCGAAGAACGCGATGTTCTGCGCGCTCGGTTTCGAGCAGCGGCTCGCGGGCGTCGAGGTTGATCGCCTTGCGGCCCGGCTCGCTGGCTGCGGACACCGGACAGGCCTCGACGCACAGCCCGCATCCGGTGCAGTCCTCGACGTACACCTGCAGCGTGTAACGCGCGTCCGGGAGCCCGGCTCCGTTCAGCGGCGCCGACCGGAAGCCGTCGGGAGCGCCGTCCAGGCGGGCCGGGTCGTAGTAGCGGGATCGGATCACGCTGTGCGGGCAGACGAAGCTGCAGTTGCCGCACTGGATGCAGAGCTCCGAGTCCCAGACCGCGACGAAGTCAGAGATGTTGCGCTTCTCGTACTTGGTGGTGCCGCTCGGATATGTGCCGTCGACGGGCAGGGCGCTCACCGGCAGCTCGTCGCCGTGGCCGGCCATCATCGCCGCGGTCACGGTGCGCACGAACTCCGGCGCGTCGACCGGCACCAGCTCGCGGGGCTCCAGCACCGACGACACCCGATCGGGGATCGAAACCTCGTGCAGGGCCGCGACCGATCGGTCGACCGCCTCGACGTTGCGCTCGACGACCTCGGCGCCGCGCTTGCCGTAGGTCTTCTCGATCGAGGCCTTGATCGCCGCGATCGCCCGCTCGCGCTCGAGCACGCCCGAGATCGCGAAGAAGCATGTCTGGAGCACCGTGTTGGTGCGCCGGCCGAGCCCCGCCTCGCGCGCGATCCTCCCGGCATCGATCGCGTACAGCTTGATCTGCTTGGCGAGGATCTTCTCCTGCACGGGCCGCGAGAGCGCGTCCCACACGCGGTCGGGCTCCACCGGGCAGTTGAGTAGGAGCGTCGCGCCGTCGGCGGCGCGATCCAGCACCTCGGAGCGGTCGAGCAACCCAAACTGGTGACAGCCGACGAAGCTCGCGGCCGACACGAGGTACGGGGCGTGAATCGAGCGGGGCCCGAAGCGCAAGTGCGAGACGGTCTGCGAGCCCGACTTCTTGGAGTCGTAGACGAAGTAGCCCTGGGCGTGCAGGTTCGCCGCGTCGCCGAGGATCTTGATCGTGTTCTTGTTCGCGCCGACCGTCCCATCGGAGCCCAGCCCGAAGAACACGGCGCGAACCGTCTCCTCGGGTTCGATGTCGAGCGACGCGTCGTACGGCAGGCTCGTCGCGGAGACGTCGTCGTTGATCCCGATCGTGAACCGCCGCTTAGGCTGCTCGCGCGCGAGCTCCTCGAACACCCCGGCGACCATTCCGGGGGTGAACTCCTTGGAGGACAGGCCGTAGCGGCCGCCGATCACCACCGGCATCGCCTCGCGCTCGCCGGCGCCATACGCCTCGCTCAGCGCGGCGATGACGTCCAAGAACAGCGGCTCGCCGAGCGAGCCGGGCTCCTTGGTGCGGTCGAGCACGGCGACGCGCCGCACACTCTCGGGTAGCGCATTCGCCAGCTCGACCGCGGGGAACGGCCGGTAGAGCCTGACCTGGGCCACGCCGACCCGCTGACCGCGAGCCTGAAGGAACGCAACCGTCTCGCGTGCGGTCTCGCCGCCGGACCCCATGATGACGAGGACCCGCTCGGCTTCCGGGTCGCCGCTGTACTCGACGAGCCGGTAACTGCGGCCGGTCCGCTCGCCGAGGCGGTCCATCGCGCCCTGCACCACCTGTGGGAGGCGCGCATAGAACGGGTTGACGGTCTCGCGCGCCTGGAAGTAGATGTCGGGGTTCTGCGCGGTGCCTCGGATGAACGGCCGCGCCGGCGACAGCGCCCGCGCGCGATGCGCCCGGACCAGCTCGTCGGAGATCAGCTCCCGCACGTCCTCGTCCTTGAGCATCTCGATCGTCTGCAGCTCGTGCGAGGTGCGAAAGCCGTCGAAGAAGTGCACGAACGGGACGCGCGTCTCGAGCGTGGCGGCGTGCGCCACGAGCGCGAAGTCGTGCGCCTCCTGGACGGACGCCGCGCTCAGCAGCGCGAAGCCGGTCTGCCGGACCGCCATCACATCCGAGTGATCGCCGAAGATCGACAGCGCCTGGGCCGCCAACGAGCGGGCGGCCACGTGCATCACCGCGGAGGTCAGCTCCCCGGCGATCTTGTACATGTTCGGGATCATCAGCAGCAGGCCCTGGGAGGCGGTGAACGTGGTTCCGAGCGCCCCGCCCTGGAGCGCGCCGTGCAGAGCCCCCGCGGCGCCGCCCTCGCTCTGCATCTCCACCACCACGGGGACCGTGCCCCACAGGTTCGTCCGTCCCTTGCTCGACCACTCGTCGGCGAGCTCGGCCATCGGGGAGGAGGGCGTGATCGGAAAGATGCAGCACACCTCGCTGCACCGGAACGCGACCCACACCGCCGCTTCGTTGGCGTCAACGGTGGCGCGCATCAGCGATTCTCGACGGTCGGGTTCGGCGGCGCCACGAACGCATAGCGCGGGTCCGGCGCTTGCTCCGGGATCATCTCGATCGAGTGCACCGGGCACTGCTCGAAGCACGCCCGGCAGCCGGTGCAGCGCTCGTAGTCGAAGCGGTAGCGCAACCCGGGGCCGAGCTTGATCACCGCGTCTTCGGGGCAGGCGCCCAGGCAGCCGTCGCACTCGATGCAGTTCCCGCACGACAGGCACCGCCTCGCCTCGAACACCGCGTCCTCGGGTGAGAGAGCCCCCGACCACCTCCTCGAAGCCGCCGAGCCGCGCCTCGGGCGCCAGCTCGGGCTGCGCGCGGCGGGGGTGATCGCCGAAGTACCACAGGTTCAGGAGCTCGAACTCGGCCAGCGGGTGCTTGGGCCCGGGCGCATGGTCAGACCCGCGCAGCCAGGCGTCGATCTCGCGAGCGGCGCGCTTTCCGTGGCCCACCCCGACTGTCACCGTGCGCTCCGACGGGACCATGTCGCCGCCGGCGAACACCCCCGGACAGCCGGTCATCAACGAAGACGAGACTCTGACCGTGCCGTCCCGATCGAACTCCACCCCCGGCACCGTGCGCAGGAAATCGGTGTCGCTCTCCTGGCCGAGGGCCAGGATCACGGTGTCCGCGGCCAGGGTCTCGAACCGGCCGGTCGGCCGCGGGTAGCCGGAGTCGTCCAGCTCCATCGCCTCGACCTGGAGCTCCGAGCCCTCCATCGCCTTGATCGTCCGCAGCCAGTTGATCCGCACGCCCTCCCGCTCGGCGTCGCCGCCTCCTCCTCGTGGGCCGGCATCTGCTCGCGGGTGCGCCGGTAGACGATCAGCGCCTCCTCCGCGCCCATCCGCCGCGCGACCCGCGCGGCGTCCATCGCCGTGTTGCCGCCGCCGTAGACGGCCACGCGCCGGCCGATCGCCGGCCGCTCGCCCGCGGCGACGCCGCGCAGGAACGACACGGCGTCGACGATGTGCCCGGCGTCGGCCGCGGGGATCTCGACCCGCTTGGACAGGTGCGCGCCGACCGCCACGAACACCGCGTCGAAAGCACCCTCCCGACGCTCGGCCTCGAGATGCTCGACCCGATGGTCGCTCGTGAACCGCACCCCGAGCGCCGCGATCCGCTCGACCTCGGCCCCCATCACATCCCGCGGAAGACGATAGGCGGGAATCCCGTAGCGCATCATCCCGCCCGGCTCGGGGCCCGCGTCGCGGATCTCGACTTCATGCCCGAGACGCGCCAGGTGGTAGGCGGCCGACAGCCCGCTCGGCCCCGCCCCGATCACCAGCACTCGCTTGCCGCTGTGCACCGGCGGTCGTTCGAACCGCCACCCGCGCTCCAGCGCCAGGTCACCCAGAAACCGCTCGACCGCGTGGATCGAGATCGGACTGTCGAGATCGGCGCGGTTGCACACGCTCTCACACGGGTGGTAACAGACCCGGCCGTGGATCGCGGGGAACGGGTTGTCCGTGGTCAGCAGGCGCCACGCCCGCTCGTGCTCGCTGACCTTGACGTGCGCCATCCAGCCCTGGATGTTCTCGCCCGCCGGGCAGCCGGCGTTGCACGGCGGCAGCAGGTCGACGTACACCGGCCGCTCCTCGCGCACCGGTCCCGTGCGCGAGTGGCCGTGGATCAGGTCGGTGACCGGCGTGATGTCCGCAGCCGACCGAGCAGCCCGCGGCACCGGCCGGCGTTCAGATCGCTGGAACAAGCGCGGTTGGTCAGCCATCAGCGGGGAGCCGCGATGGCGGCCTGGGCGGCGGCTACGCGGGCGATCGGCAGACGGAACGGCGAGCAGCTCACGTAATCGAGCCCCGCGTCGTGGAAGAAGCGGATCGACTCTGGGTCTCCGCCGTGCTCACCGCACACCCCGAGCTCGAGCTCGGGCCGCTCACGGCGTCCCCTCTCCACGGCGATCCGCACCAGCTCCCCGACGCCCGGCTGGTCGATCGTGGCGAACGGCGAGCCGTCGACGATCTTCTCCTCGACGTAGCGGGGGATGATCCGCCCCTCGATGTCGTCGCGGGAGAACCCGATGCCGCACTGGGTCAGATCGTTCGTGCCGAACGAGAAGAAGTCGGCGTGACGGGCGATCTGATCGGCGATGAAGCATGCGCGCGGGAGCTCGATCATCGTGCCGACGCCGAAATCGGTCCCGAAGCTGAGCCCCTCTTCCTCGGCCACCGACACCACGCGGTCTCTGACCAGCTCGAGCTCGCGCTCATAGGCCACCAGCGGGATCATGATCTCGAGGCGCGGCCCGCGGCCGGTCCGCTCGTGCACCGCCACGGCGGCTCGGGCGATCGCCCGCACCTGCATCTCGTACACCTCCGGCTCCATCACGCCCAGCCGCACGCCGCGCGTTCCCAGCATCGGGTTGGTCTCCTCGAGCGAGCGCACCCGATCGAACTGACTCTCGAGTCCGTTGAGGCGAGGGCTGCGGTCGATCCGCGCGCGCACGATCTCCTCGTGGAGCTCGAAGCGATCCGGCAGGAACTCGTGCAGCGGCGGATCGAGCAGGCGAATCGTCACCGGCCAGCCCGCCATCGCCTCGAACAGGCCCTCGAAGTCGATCTGCTGGAGCGGCAGCAGCTCATCCAGCGCCGCCTTCCGGCCGGCCTCGTCCTCGGCCATGATCATTGCCCGCATCTTGGGCTGGCGATCAGCCGCCATGAACATGTGCTCGGTCCGGCACAGCCCGATCCCCTCGGCGCCGAAGCGGTGCGCGCGGGTGGCGTCCTCGGGGGTGTCGGCGTTGGCCCGCACGCCGACCTGGCGCAGCTCGTCGGCCCAGCGCAGGACGGTTTCGAAGCGGGCGTCGATATGGGCCTCGACGAGCGGAACGTCATCGGTGGTGATCGCGCCGGTCGTGCCGTCGATCGCGATGAACTCGCCGGCGTGCAGGACGAGATCGCCGATCCGCACCTCGCCCAACTTGAGGTCGACGTCCAGCGCGGCTGCCCCGGTGACTGCCGGACGGCCCATGCCGCGCGCCACGAGCGCGGCGTGCGAGGCCTTGCCGCCCTCGGAGGTCAGGATCCCCACGGCGGCATGGAACCCCGCGACGTCGTCGGCTTCGGTGAACGGGCGCACGAGGATCACCGCCTTGCCGTCGGCCGCCTGCTCGACGGCCTCGGGCGCGGTGAACACGATCGCGCCCTTGGCCGCGCCCGGCGAGGCGGCGACGCCACGAGCAAGGACCGTGTAGCGCGCCGTGGTGTCGAACGAGGGGTGAAGGAGCGCGTCGAGCGCTCCGGCGTCGATCGTCGCGACGGCCTCGGCCTTCGTCAGCAGTCGCTCCTCGAACGCATCGACCGCGAAGCGCACCGCGGCCTGGGCGGGCCGCTTGGCGCTGCGCGTCTGGAGCATGAACAGGCGCCTCTCCTCGACCGTGAACTCGGTGTCCTGCATGTCCTTGTAGTGGGCCTCGAGCCGGCGGAGGATCTCGGTCAGCCGATCGGCCATCTCCGGCATCCAGTCGTGCAGCTCGGACAGTTCGCGTGGCGTGCGCACGCCCGAGACCACGTCCTCACCCTGCGCGTTCGGGAGGAAGTCGCCTGACGGGATCGGCGCACCGGTCACCTCGTCGCGGCTGAACGCCACGCCAGAGCACGACGACTCGCCGTTGTTGCCGTACACCATCTGCTGGACGTTGACCGCCGTTCCCCAATCGTCGGGCAATCGATTGATCCGCCGGTACTGCACGGCCCGCTCGCCCATCCAGGAATCGAACACGGCCTGGATCGCCTGCCTCAGCTGCTCCTGCGGGTCGCTGGGGAAGTCGTAGTAGGACTTGAAGCTCTCGGTCAGCTCGCGCAGGGCTGCGGCGTCGAGCTCGACGTCGAGGGCCACGCCGCGCTCCCGCTTGACGCGCGCGATCTCGTCCTCGAAGCGCTCGCCCGGGATCCCGCGCACGACGTTGCCGAACATCTGCACCAGGCGCCGGTAGCAGTCCCAGGCGAAGCGTTCATCGCCCGTGCGAGCGGCCAGGCCGGCCGTGGAGTCATCGTTCAGGCCGAGGTTGAGGACGGTGTCCATCATCCCCGGCATCGACACGCGCGCGCCGGAGCGGACCGAGACCAGCAGCGGGTCCTCGGCGTCGCCGAGCTGCTTGCCGGCTCGCTTCTCGAGCGCCACGAGCGCCACCACGACCTGCTGCTCCAGACCATCGGGCCACGTCCGGTCAGCGCGCATGTAGGCCACGCACGCCTCGGTGGTGATCGTGAACCCGGCGGGAACGATGTCGGCACCGAGTATGCGGGTCATCTCGGCAACGCCCGCCCCCTTTCCGCCCAGCAGATCGCGCATCTCGCGCGAGCCCTCGGCGAACTCATACACCCACTTGCGGGTCCCGGCCGGAGAATCCTTGACGCCGGCGGTTGCGACTTGCGTGGTCATCTCAGTTCTCCCAGAACGGTCTTTGTTTCGTCCACGGTCTGAGGACATAGTCTCCGCGCCGACTGCACGGCGTTTAACCGTGCCAGCTGCCCAGCCGCGTACGTAGTTTTCCCGCGTAGTTCGCCGCACGGAGGTTCGGACTCGCACGCTGTCCGAGTCCCTCGCGGGTGGTTAGCGTGGCGGCAATGAGCAATGGCCAGTCCCCGCCTTTCAGTCCTGGAGCAGAGCGACCCGATCTGCGCTACGTGATCCGTGTGGTGATCGCCGATGACCATGCGGTCGTCCGCCGCGGGCTGCGCCAGGTGCTGGCCGCCGAGGACGGCTTCGAGGTGGTCGCCGAGGCGTCCGATCTGGACGGCGCGCGGCGGCACGTGCGCGGCCACCACCCCGACGTGCTGGTGCTCGACCTGAACCTGCGGGAGGGACTGAGCCTAGGGGCGATCCCAGAGATCCGCGCCGAGTGTCCAGAGACCCAAATCGTGGTGCTCACGATGCAGAACGAGCCCGCGTACGCGCGCCAGGCGCTCGCGGCCGGCGCGCTCGCGTACGTCCTCAAGGAGGCTGCCGAGTCCGAGCTGGTCGAGGCCGTGCGCCGCGCCGCCGACGGCGACTCGTACCTGAACCCGCGACTCGGCGCCCGGATCGCGGCCGAGGTCTCGTCCGGCCCCCGCCCCGACGGGCTGTCCGAGCGCGAGCTCCAGGTCCTGCGGATGATCGCGCTCGGCCATACGAACGTCGAGATCGCGGACGTGCTGTACCTCTCCGTGCGCACGGTCGAGACACACCGCGCGCACATCCACGAAAAGCTTGGTCTCCGAACCCGCTCCGAACTGGTCCGCTACGCGCTGGCGCATGGGCTCGTGGAGACCTAGACGGGCGCGCCTCACGATTCTCGCGGCCGTGGCGGCCGGCGGTGTGGGCGAGTTGGTCCGTCGCGGGCGATCCGCGCAGAACCCGTCCGCGCCGGCGCGGGCCGCACCGCCGCCGCTGACCACACAGTCGAGTCCCGGGCAGATCGCGGACCTGCAGCGAGCGTATGGCGCCGACATGCGCCCGCCCTCCGCCCCGGCGGGTGGGGATACGGCCGGCGGGTGACTGGGCCGGAACCGAGGCGCGCATGCTCGACGACAGCTTCCCGACGATGGGCACCGTGGCGCGGGTCGTGCGCGACGCAGACGGCGGGGTCGACCTGGCGTCGGCGTTCTTCGAGATCGACTGCCGGCTCTCGCGCTTTGACCAGTGCAGCGATCTCTCGCGGCTGAACGCGGACCCGCGCGCCTGCGTGCCGGCCGGGACGCTCTTGCGGGCCGCGGTCGTGGCCGCGTTGCGCGCGGCGTGGTTGACTGGCGGCCTTGTCGACCCGACGCTGCTGGGTCCGCTCCGTCGCGCCGGCTATGGGGAGTCGCGCGCGCATGTGCAGCCCGCGTCGCTGCCGCGAGCCCTGTCGTGCGCGCCGTTGCGGCGTCGGACCCACCCGCGCACGGCCGCCGAGTGGCGCTTGGTGAGAGTCGACGATCGCGCGGGGGCGATCAGTCGCCCGCCCGGGCTGGAGCTCGACCTAGCGGGCTCGGCCAAGGGATGGGCGGCCGACGTGCTCGCCACGAGGCTCGCGCGCCATGGCCGCTGCGCCGTGGACTGCGGCGGCGACCTGCGGATAGAGGCCGGACGCGGGGCGCCGTGGGAGGTGCGGGTGCGCCATCCCCTCACAGGAGCCACCGCCCACACGTTCCACGTCCATGCCGGCGGCGTGGCGACCTCGGGGATCGACGCCCGGCTGTGGCAGCGCACCGAAGGCGACTTCGCCCACCACTTGATCGACCCTGCGACCGGAGCGCCCGCCTGGACCGAGCTGATCGCGGCCACCGCGCTCGCCCCCAGCGCCCTGCAGGCAGAGGCGCTGGCTAAAGCGGCGCTCCTCTCAGGTCCGGCCGCCGGGCGGCGGCTGTTGCGCGCACATCACGGTGGGGTGCTCGTCCGCGATGACGGTGCCGTCGACGTCGTCCCCTGAAGAGCCTGCCGTTAGGGCCCGCCGGAGTAGCCGGCCTCGAGCAGCCCGACGACCTCGCGGATCATCGGAATGCGCGGATTGGTGCGGATGCTCGGGTCCATGAACGCCGCCTTGGCGAGGTCGGGCAGCGCCTTCTCGAACTCCTGACCCTGACGCCGCAGTCCGCCAGCGTGCGCGGCTCGTCGAGCTCGGCCAGCAGCTCATCGACGCGGGCGAACAGCCGCTCGCACCGATCCTGCTCCGTCCGACCGCCGAACCCGAGGATCCGCGCAATCTCCGCGTACTTCTCGGGTGCGACGTAGGCGGAGTAGCCCGGCGCCGGCATGAACTTGCTCGGCAGCGACGCGTTGTAGCGCAGCACGTGCGGGAGGAAGATCGCGTTCGCGCGACCGTGCGCGATCCCGAACCGCGCGCCCACGGGGTGCGCCAGCGCATGGTTCAGCCCCACGAACGCGTTCGAGAAGGCCAGGCCGGCGATCGTCGCGGCGTTGGCCATCGCGGTGCGAGCTCCGAGGTCTGAGCCGTCGCGATAGGCGCGCGGCAGCGATGCGAAGATCAGGTTGGCGGCCTGGACGCAGAACGCGTCTGTGAACGGCGAGGCGAAGATCGAGACCGCCGCCTCGAGCGCGTGGGTCAGGGCGTCGATTCCGGTGTCGGCGGTGATCTCACGCGGCATGGTCAGAGTCAGCGTCGGGTCGACGATCGCCATGTCCGGCACGAGCGAGTAGTCGACCAGCGTCACCTTGCGCTGTCCGACGCTGATCACCGCCGCCGGCGAGACCTCCGAACCCGTGCCCGATGTGGTTGGGATCGCGACCAGCCGCACCTTGTGTTCGACCTGCGGGAAGTCGGAGATGCGCTTGCGCGCGTCGAGGAAGGGCAGCGAGAGCTCGCGGATGCTCAGCTGCGGGCTCTCGTGGAACATCCGCATGGCCTTCGCGGCGTCCAGGACCGAGCCGCCGCCGAGCGCGATGATCGCGTCGGCGTCGAACCGTTCGAGCTCCTCCACTCCCGCGCGGATCTGTGCCTCGGTGGGTTCCGGCTCGACCCCGGAGAACACGTGCACGGCGCCGGCCGTGAGGTAGTGGCGCACCTCGTCGGCCACCCCGCGGGCCACGGTCGGGCCGTCGGTGACGATCATCGGACGGGATGCGCGGAGCTGACGCAGGTTGTCGAGCGCGCCGGGGTTGAAGTAGGTGTCCGACGGCACCCGGAACCACTGGGGTGGGGTCTGCCGGCGCGAGACGGTCTTGACGTTCAAAAGGTTTCGGTAGTTGACGTTGTCGGTGGTGTTCGACCCTCCCCACGTGCCGCACCCGAGCGAGAACGTCGGCGTCATCGAGTTGTAGACCCCCCCCAGCGCACCGACGGCCGTCGGGGCATTGACCAGGATCCGTCCCGTCCGGATGCTGAGCGCGAAGCGATCGATCACCTCATCGTCGGTCGCGTACACGGCCGAGGTGTGACCCAGGCCGCCGTGCTCGGTGACCAGCTCGCAGGCCCGGATTCCGTGCTCGACCGAGGGCGAGCGCACCACCCCGAGCACCGGCATGAGCTTCTCGGCGATGAACGGGTGCGCGGCCAGGGCGTCGAGGTCGGCGGGCAACGAAGCGAGCAGCACCTTGTCGCCGTCGGACGCCTCGAAGCCTGCCAGGCCGCCAAGGTTGACGCACGACTGCCCGAGGACGTCGAACTGCACCTTGCCTTCGTCGGTGAACGAGCGCGCTGCCAGTGCCGCCGCCTGCTCGTCGCTCAGCAGCCGGGAGCCCATCCGCTGGAACTCCGCGATCACCTCGTCGTAGATCTGATCGTCGATCACGCACGTCTGCTCCGCGGGGCAGATCACCGAGGCGTCGAACGTCTTCGAGATCAGGATGTCCATGACCGCCATCCTGATGTCGGCGCTGCGGTGCACGTACACGGGCGCGTTGCCCGCGCCGACGCTCAGGCACGGCTTGCCGGCGGCGTTCGCCGCCGCCACCGCCTTCGGACCGCCGGTCGTCCAGATGAAGTCGACGCCGGGGTGGTGGAACAGGTATTGCGAGACCTCGAGCGACGGGTCGGGGATCACCTGAAGGGAGTTGGGAGGCAGTCCGACCGCCTCGCCCGCCTCCTGGAGGACCTCCGCGGCCCGCCGGCAGCAACGCACAGCGCGCGGGGACGGCCGCATGATCAGCGCGTTCCGCGTCTTCATGCACACGATCGACTTGAACAGCGTCGTCGAGGTCGGATTCGTGATCGGCAGGAGCGCCAGCACGACCCCGATCGGCTCGGCGACGTACTGGAGGGCACGCTCGCGGTCCTCGTCGATCACCCCCACCGATTTCTTGTCCTTCAGGTAGTCGTAGAGGAACTCGGTGGCGATGTAGTTCTTGATCACCTTGTCCTCGAGCACGCCGAACTGGGTCTCCTCCATCGCCAGCTCGGCCAGCTCGACGGCGTGCTCGAGGCCCGCGGCCGTCATCGCCCAGACGATCCGGTCGACCGCCTCCTGATCGAGCCCGCGGAGCAACGTGGAGGCCTCGCGGGCACGCTCGACGAAGCCGTCGAGCCGTGCCGCCCACTCGCCGTCCGTCTCCGGCGCGGCCGGATCTTTGATCGTCGTCGTCATGGCCGTACCCGTGCTAATCCAGCGCCGGCATCATCGGACCGTCACCGGCTGGGTCGAGGATCCCTGCCTCCAGCCACGCATAGCGACCGTCGAGCACCTTCTGTGCAGCGCGATAACGGGCATCGTCGTCGTTGGCCCACAGCTCTCCGAACAGCGCGTCGGCCCGGCGCTTGGCCATCGCGCAGAACAGCTGCGCGAGCTCGACCGCCTCGGCCTTGCGCTCCGGCTGCTCGCGTCCGAGCGTGGCGGCGTAGACCACGGTCGCTGAGATCGCGTACAGCTCGGCGCCGATGTCGACGATCCGGGCCAGGAAAGACTGCTTCTGCTCCAGCTTGGCCTGCCACCGGGCCATGCCGTAGAAGGTCTCGCGTGCCAGCTTGCGCGAGGCCCGCTCGACATAGCGCAGGTAGCCTCCCAGCGGGCCGAACTCGTCGTACGCGCGGGGGTTCTGTCCCTTGCCGACGGCGAGCTGCGGCAACCACTTGCCGTAGAAGATGCCGGCCTTCCTCGCCGCATCGACCTTCGCCTTGACGTCGCCGTCCCCCATCAGCAGGCCGCCGGCGGCCTGCAGGTGCGTGTCGACCGCCTCGCGCGCGATCAGCAGGTGCATGATCTCGCTTGATCCTTCGAATATGCGGTTCACGCGCGTGTCCCGCATGCACTGCTCGACCGGCACGGGCTTCTCGCCCCGCGCCTTCAGCGACTCCGCGGTCTCATAGCCACGACCTCCGCGGAGCTGCATCAGCTCGTCGATCACCTTCCACGAAAGCTCCGACCCGTACAGTTTGCACAGCGCGGCCTCGATCCGGATGTCGTTGCGCTTGTTGTCGGCCAGGCGCGCGGATACGTCGAGCATCGCTTCGAGCCCGAACGCGCTGCCGGCGATGAAGGCCAGCTTCTGCGCCACCGCATCGTGCTTGCCGATCGGTCGGCCCCACTGCACACGCTCGGTGGCCCACTCGCGTGCGATCTTCGTCGCCCACTTCGACGCACCCACCGCGATCGCCATCAGCGCCAGGCGCCCCGTGTTCAGGGTGCTGAGCGCGATCTTGAGCCCGTCGCCCTCGCGCGCGATCCGGTTCTCCTCGGGAACGAACACGTCCGTTAGCAG
Source organism: uncultured Solirubrobacterales bacterium (assembly GCA_963803595.1). Lineage (GTDB taxonomy): Bacteria > Actinomycetota > Thermoleophilia > Solirubrobacterales > Solirubrobacteraceae > Palsa-465. The sequence continues at coordinate 26,875 of CAWDNF010000012.1, read as the reverse complement.
CGTCACCGAGTTCTCGATCCCGCGCAGGCCCATGAACGCGTTGCGGTGCAGGACCGTGATCCCCTCGGTGGTGTAGGGCAGCACGAACGCAGTGATGCCACCGCGGTGGCCCTCACCCTTGGGCACCTTCGCCATCACCACGACGATGTCCGCGACGGTTCCGTTCGTCGCCCACAGTTTGCGGCCGTTGATCCGATAGCCGCCCTCGACCGGTGTCGCGATGATCTCGTCGTCCACCGGCGCGATGGCCAGGTGTGGCTGGACCGGCGTGGCCGTCGAGGCCATCCGCGCCGGATCTGATCCGACGCCGGGTTCGGTCAGCAGGAACGCGCTGATGTGATCCTTGGCGACGAGCGGCAGCCACTTCTGCCGCTGCTCCTCGCTACCGAACATCCGCAGCGGCTCGGCGACCCCGATCGACTGGTGCGCGCTGAGCAGCGTGCAGATCGCCGAGTGACAGTTGCCGGCGATCGCCAGCGCCTTTGATGTAGTACACCTGAGAGAGCCCAAGCCCTCCGTACTTCGGCGGCACCTTCATCCCCAACGCACCGATGCTCTTGAGTGCATCCACAACGCGGTCGGGGATCTTCGCCTCACGCTCGATCTCGAGCGGGTCGGCGGTTTCCGCCAGCACCGCGCGCAGCTCGGCGAGGAACCGATCGCCCTTCTCGATCGCCTCGGGATCCAGCCGCGGCTGCGGATGGATCAGATCGAGCCGAAAGTCGCCGAGGAACAGTTGCTTGCCGAAGCTCGGCAGCTTCCAGTCGGCCTCCCGCGCCGCCTCGACGACGTCACGAGCTTCTTGTTCTGAAACGTTGATAGCCATTTGCCAGTCCTAATTCACATGTTGAGGCCGCCGTCGACGTCCCAGATCTGCCCGGTGATGTAACCCGAGGCGTCCTGGGCCAAGAAGCAAACGGCGCGCGCGATTTCGTCAGGGCGACCCATGCGGTGAACCGGGATCTGCTCCACCATGTCCGCCAGCATGAACGGCGGGATCGTTACGACCATGTCGGTGTCGGTCAGGCCCGGGGTGACGCAGTTGACCGTGATCCCGATTCCTTTCTCGAGCGTTCCGGCCACTCGGAGGGCGAGCGCGGCCTCCTTGGCGAGCGTCTTCGTGAGCCCGAACAGCCCTGACTTCGCGGCCGTGTAGTTGACCTGGCCGATGTTGCCCATCTCGCCGCCGACCGACGAAATGTTGATGATCCGCCCCGAGCCGCGGGCGATCATGTGCTCGATGGCGGGCTTGCACATGTAGAAGGCGCCCGACAGGTCCACCCGCAGCACCTTGTCCCAATCGGCCGGCGACAGCTTCCAAACGGGTTTGTCGACCGTGATACCGGCGTTGTTGACGAGGATGTCTAGCTGCCCGTGCTCCTTGATCACCTCGCGGACGACCCGCTGGCAGTCCTCCGCATCGCCGATGTTGCCTTGGTGCAGGGTGAGTGAGCCTCCCTCGGCCTCGACCGCCTGGCGCAGTTCGTCGGCGCGCGCCTGGTTTGAGGAGTAGCCGGCCGCGACCGCGGCGCCGTCCGCAGCGAGAGCGTGGCAGATCGCCGCGCCGATCCCGCGCGTGCCTCCCGTGACTAGCGCTACCCGGCCGGTGAGATCGCGATCGCGCACGGCGGGCTGAGTCTTAGAACCTGTGGTTGCCATGATGCTGTCCTTTCCGTTCTAGTAGAGCCGCTCGACGATCATCGCCATCCCCAACCCGCCGGCGACACACATCGACTCCAGTCCGTACCGGCCCTCCACTGAATCGAGGTTGTTGAGTAGCGTGGTCATGATCCGCGCGCCGGTCATGCCGAACGGATGACCCAGCGCGATCGCGCCGCCGTTGATGTTCAGCTTCTCCGCGTCGATGCCCAGCTCGTCGCGGCATGGCAGCACCTGCGCCGCGAACGCCTCGTTGAGCTCGATCACGTCGATGTCCTCGATCTTCAGACCGGCCTGCTTCAGCACCTTCTTGACCGCCGGGATCGGGCCGAGGCCCATGATCTCCGGGCGGATGGCCGCGACCGCAGAAGCCACGATCCGTGCTCGCGGCCTGACGCCGCGCTCCCGGGCCTTCTCGTCCGACATCACCAGCACGGCCGCCGCGCCGTCGTTGAGCGGGCACGCGTTGCCCGCGGTCACGGTGCCCTTCGGCCCGAATGCCGGCTTGAGCTTGGAGAGCCCCTCCAACGTCGTCCCCGCGCGCGGCCCGTCGTCCCTCGTGACCGTGTGCTCAGGAATCACATCGCCGCCGGCGTCGTGCGTCTCCGGGATATCCACGCCCACGATCTCGGGATCGAAGTGCCCGCTCTCGCGTGCCGCGACCGCACGTTGCTGGGACCGCGCGGCCCACTCGTCCTGCGCCTCGCGGGTGACGTTGCAGCGCGCAGCCACGTTCTCGGCCGTCATCCCCATCGGGATGTACACGTTGTAGGGGGAGCCATTCGTGCCGTCGAGCTTCGGATTCGTCACCGGAAGGGTCATGCCTGCGCCGCGTGAGACGCATTCCACGCCCGCCGCGATGTACTGGTCCCCCTCGCCGGCCTTGATCGCGTGGAACGCCATCCGGATCGTCTGCAGCGACGACGCGCAGAACCGGCTGACGGTGACGGCCGGGACATGGTGGTCATATCCGGCCAGCAGGGTCGCGTTCCGGCCGACGTTATAGCCCTGCTCGTGGTCCGGGAACCCGCAGCCCATCATGACGTCGTCGGTCTCTCTGAAATCAATGTCCGGGTTACGCTCCACCAGGGCCCGCAGCGGGATCGCGGCGAGGTCATCGGCCCGGATGTCGCGCAAAGTCCCTTTGATCGCCCGGCCGACGGGCGTGCGGATGGCGTCGACGATGACTGCTTCAGACATGGGGTCCTCCTTAGACCGCGATCCCACAGAGGACCGGAACGATGGTGTGGCTCATGGCCCTGAGTCTGGGCCAGCGCGTCCGCTCCCTCATCCGCCGGCGTCCACACAAGCCATGCGGAGAACTACGCATGCCGTGCGGACCGGCGGACCTACCCGTGCTCACGCAGAGAGACGTCGGGCAAGGTGAACCGGGGACGGCGAACCTTCTCCGTCGGGGCGAGCACCTTCGCGGTTCCGTCGATCACCGTCTCGCCGTGCTGGTTGACGCAGCGGCAATCGAGCACCACACGTTGGCGAGTTGGGTCCTTGGAAGCCACGGTCACCGCGACGGTGATCGTGTCTCCGATGCTCACGGGGCGGCGGAAGCCGAGTGTCTGCTCGAGGTAGATCGTTCCAGGCCCCGGCAGGCGGGTGCCCAGCAGCGTGGAGATGAGCGATGCGCCCCACATGCCGTGGGCGACGATGTGGTGGAAGCGGTCGCTGCGGGCGTATTCCTCGTCGACATGGGCGGGATTGACGTCGCCCGACACGATCGCGAACAGCTCGATGTCCCGCCAGCTCAGCGTGCGCTCGAGGCTGGCGCTCTCGCCGACCTGAATCTCCTCGAACGTGCGATTCTCGATCAGCGGCTCGATCATCCGCCTCATCGTCGATCGTGGACGTCGGCGCGTAATCCGGTGTAACCGGCGGCCCAGTCGCGGGTGAACCGCAACGGCTCCCGGGCGCTGCCCCGATGTCACGTGAGGCCAACGTTCCGGTGCGTGCTCACCGGTCGGTAACCCGCGTCGGCGAAAACGTGGCTAAATAGGCTCATGATCACCGAGATCGAACAGCGCCACCGTCCCCTCTCCAGCGATGAGTTGGGTCAGCTCGACGCCTGGTGGCGAGCGGCCAACTACCTGTCCGTCGGCCAGATCTACCTGCTGGACAACCCGCTGCTGCGCGAGCCCCTGCGCCCCGAGCACGTCAAGCCGCGGCTGCTCGGCCACTTCGGCACGACGCCGGGCCTCAACTTCATCTACGCACACATGAACCGGGTCATCAAGGCGCGGGCCCGAGCGCGATCTACATCACCGGTCCGGGTCACGGTGGGCCGGGCCTCGTCGCGAGCGCGTACCTGGACGGGACCTACAGCGAGGTCTACCCGCACATCGGCCGCGACGAGGAGGGGCTCCGGCGGCTGTTTCGCCAGTTCTCTTTCCCGGGCGGCATCCCCAGCCACGTGGCGCCGGAGACGCCGGGGTCGATCCACGAAGGCGGCGAGCTCGGCTACTCGCTGCTGCACGCCTATGGCGCGGTGCTCGACAACCCCGACCTGCTGGCGCTGTGCGTGGTCGGGGACGGCGAGGCCGAGACGGGTCCGCTGGCGGCCAGCTGGCACTCCAACAAGTTCCTGAACCCGGCGCGCGACGGCGTGGTGCTTCCGGTCCTGCACCTGAACGGGTACAAGATCGCCAACCCGACCGTGCTGGCGCGGATCCCCGAAGCAGAGCTGCGCTCGCTGCTGGAGGGTTACGGATACGCACCGCGGTTCGTCGAGGGGTCAGATCCCCATGAGATGCACGGACTGATGGCGCAGGCGCTCGATCAGGTGCTCGACGAGATCGCCGACATCCGGCGGCGGGCGGGCGAGGACAGCGACCTCACCCGGCCGCGGTGGCCGATGATCGTGCTCCGTACCCCGAAGGGGTGGACGGGGCCCAAGGAGGTCGACGGGCTTCCCAGCGAGGGTTCGTTCAGGTCCCATCAGGTGCCGCTGGCGGAGGTCCGGACGAACCCCGAGCATCTCGCGCAGCTGGAGGAGTGGATGCGCTCCTACCGGCCCGAGGAGCTGTTCGACGAGGCGGGCACGGTGCGGCCCGAGGCCACCGCGCTCGCGCCCGAGGGCGCGCTGAGGATGAGCGCCAATCCACACGCCAACGGCGGCCTGCTCATGCGCGAGCTCGAGCTGCCGGACTTCCGGGCCTACGCGGTCGAGGTCAGGGCCCGGCGGTCACGAGCAGCGAGGCGACGCGGGTGCTGGGCGCCTGGCTGCGCGACGTGGTCCACATGAACCCAGATCGCTTCCGGATCATGGGACCCGACGAGACCGCCTCCAACCGGCTGCAGGCCGTGTTCGAGGCGACGAATCGGGATTGGCAGGCGGAGCGGCTGGATACCGACGACCACCTCGCGCGCGACGGGCGGGTGATGGAGGTGCTCTCCGAGCATCTGTGCCAGGGGTGGCTCGAGGGCTACCTGCTGACCGGCCGCCACGGCCTGTTCAACTGCTACGAGGCGTTCATCCACATCATCGACTCGATGTTCAACCAGCACGCCAAGTGGCTGAAGGTCACCCGCCAGATCCCGTGGCGGCGGCCGATCCCGTCGCTCAACTATCTGCTCTCCAGCCACGTGTGGCGTCAGGACCACAACGGGTTCTCCCACCAGGATCCCGGGTTCATCGACCACGTCGTGAACAAGAAGGCGGAGATCATTCGCGTCTACCTGCCGCCGGATGCGAACTGTCTGCTGTCGGTCGCCGATCACTGCCTGCGCAGCCGCCACTACGTCAACGTGATCGTGGCCGGCAAGCAGCCGGCGCTCGATTACATGACGATGGATGAGGCGGTCGCGCACTGCACCCGCGGGCTCGGGATCTGGGAATGGGCCTCCAACGACGCAGGCCGAGCCCGATGTGGTGCTGGCGTGCGCGGGCGACATTCCCACGCTCGAGGTGGTCTCGGCGGCCGCGATCCTCCACGCGCGGCTGCCGGATCTGCGCGTGCGGGTGGTCAACGTGGTCGACCTGATGCGCCTCGAGCCCGAGTCAGAGCATCCGCATGGCATGCCGGACAGCGAGTTCGATGCGCTGTTCACCGCCTCGCGGCCGGTGATCTTCGCCTACCACGGCTACCCGTGGATGATCCACCGACTCACCTACCGCCGGAGCAACCATCGCAACATCCACGTCCGTGGCTACAAGGAGGAGGGGACCACCACCACGCCGTTCGACATGGTGATGCTGAACGATCTCGACCGCTTCCACCTTGTGATGGACGTGATCGACCGCGTCCCCGGGTTGGGCGAGCGCTGCGCGCATCTGCGCCAGGACATGGTCGACGAGCGACTGCGCCACCGCGCCTATACGCGGGAGCACGGCGACGATCCGCCGGACGTGAGCGACTGGACCTGGCCGGCCCAGGGCTCGTAGCGGACGGCACCGTTGCGCGTGCTCGTGGTCAACGCGGGCTCGAGCACGGTCAAGCTCGCGTTGCTGGGTGAAGGAGACGAGCCGCTGGCCGAGCGGGAGCTCGCCGCGCCGCGGGCCCAGATCGACCCCGAACAGCTCCGAGCGACGTTGCACGGCGGTCTGGGAAGAGCCGACGCGGTCGGCCACCGGATCGTGCACGGCGGGATCCGCTTTCGCCAACCGGTGCTGATCGATGCCGGCGTCCGAGAAGGGCTCGAGGAGCTGATCGACCTGGCCCCGCTTCACCAACCAAAGTCCCTCGCCGCCCTGGATGCGGTCTCAGCACGCGCTGCCCGGACTGCCCGCCGTCGCGTGCTTCGACACCGCGTTTCACGCCGGCATGCCCGAGGCCGCGACCACCTACGCCATCCCCGCCGCCTGGCGGCAACGCTGGGGGCTGCCCCGTTACGGCTTCCACGGGCTGTCACACGCCTGGGTCGCGCACCGCGTACCGGAGATGCTGTCCAAGCCCGCGGGCGAGCTGCGGATCGTGAGCTGCCATCTCGGAGCCGGGGCATCGCTGTGCGCGATCGACAGAGGGCACTCGGTGGACACCACGATGGGATTCACCCCGCACGAGGGCCTGGTGATGGCCACGCGCAGTGGAAGCGTCGATCCGGGCCTGGTGCTCTGGCTGCTCGAAAACGACCGACTCGCGGAGGGGGAGCTCGCACACGCGCTCGAGCACGAGTCGGGATTACTGGGACTGTCCGGCACGGCGGACATGCGCGAGGTCCTGGCTCGCGCCGGTGCCGGCGATCCCGCCGCGATCCGAGCGCTGGACGTCTACGTGCACCGCCTGCGCGCCGGCATCGCGTCGATGGCGGCGGCACTCGGCGGGCTGGATGTCCTCGTGTTCACCGGGGGCATCGGAGAGCGTTCGGCCGGGATCCGCGCCTCCGCGGCCGGCGGTCTGGGTTTCGTCGGCGTGGCGATCGACGAGGAGCGCAACGCCAGCGCCGCCGCGGACGGCGACATCAGCGCGTCGGGCACGCGGACGCGGACGTGCGTGCTGCGCGCGCGCGAGGATCTCGAGATCGCCCGGCAGACACGCGTGCTGCTTGCGGACTTGCCGCGGCGGTGATGCGCCACAGCCCGGATGGCGCGGCCCGGGCCCACTCCTAGCGTTGCGTCGCTAACGAACGTAAGGAGACGCAATGGCAACGTCAGCCACCCCCAGCACCCACGCGCACGCCAATGCGTTCCGCGGATTCGACCAGTCGGTTGAGCGGGCGATCGGCGCCGACATGAGGCTCTTGTACGGGATGGCCGTACCGATCCTGATGATCTGTGGTGTGATCATCGTGCTGGCGCTCACCCCGGCCGTCTGGCTGGTCGCCGCGATCGTGGTTCTGGAGCTGGGCGCGCTGGGCGTGGTGGGCTACGGGCTGGCAACCATGCTGAACGAGCCGTCCGACGACGACTCGGAGGACGGCACGTCCTGACCCGCCCAGGGGTGCGGAGCCGCCCGTGCCCAAACCTGATGGCCAACCAAGGAGGCAGATGCATGTTCAAGACCGTGATATGGGCGACCGACGGCTCCGAGGCCGCCGATCGGGCCCTGCCGCTCGCCAAGACCCTCGCCACCGAGGCTGGCGGGAAGATGATCGTCGCCCATTGCGAACAGCTCACGTTGCCCGGCAAGGGCGGTGGAGCCTGGCCCGTCCACGTCAACGAGGACGAGCTGAAGGCGAAGATCGAGCGCCAGGTCGCGGAGCTCGCTACCGGCGGGGTCAGCGCGAGCACGCAGGTGACGAGTAGCCGCGTTGGCGGCGCCGCACACGCCATCGCCGACACCGCCGCCGACGCGGGCGCGGATGTGATCGTCGTCGGCACCCGTGGACACACCCCGCTCGGCGGACTGTTGCTCGGCAGTGTCACACAGCGGCTGCTGCACATCGCGCCATGCCCCGTGCTCGTCGTCCCCACCCAGAGCGAGACCGACGGCTGAGGACAGGCGAGACCGACGGCTGAGGACGACGGCCCTCGCTAGGGGATCATGCCGCCTTGCTGCCGGCGATCGGCCGGCGCTTCTCCAGGTAAGGCGTGAGATAGCGGGCGAGAACCTTCGCTGAGGTCGCGGCGCCGCTCTTGTCGAAGCGCTCGAGCGCGGCCTCGGTTGGTCGGCCCCAGGCATCCAGCTCGGTGCGCAGGACGAGCGGGTTCGGGCCACCGAGCAGACGGGCGCGAAGGACGTGGCCGGGGCGAAACTCCTTCACCGGCGCGCCGAGACGCGCGGCGATCGTGTGCGCGATGCGGTCTGCCTGCTGTGCGGCCAGCCCGCCCTGCTTGAGCGGGAAGGTGGTCATGTCCCCTGCGGCGTAGACGTCCTCGATGCCCTCGACCCGTCCAAACATGTCAGTGTGCACGAACCCCCACCAGCTGGCGGGGACTCCCGTGATCCGCCGGCCGCGCAGCTCCGGCGCTGCCACGACGCGGTCGGCCGGAATCGGACCGCCGAATTGCCGTATGAGCCCCCCGTCACCCCGCACGCCCGCAGCCGCGATGGCGCCGAGAAAGCGTAACCCGCGCTCCTCCAGCAGGGCCCGCACGAGGCGAGCGGCGCTCGAGCCGAATAGCTCCAGCGGCTCTCGCTCGGGACTCACGATCGAAACCTCGGGCTCGACACCGAGCTCATCCGCGCGGGCGGCGGTGAGCAGGGCGAGCTCGTAGATCGGCAGCGGCCATGAGCACCCGGACGGGACCGCGAACACCACTCGCCGGACGGCTCCGGCCTCGATCTCTGCCAGCACGCGTCGGATCAAGTGAACGTCGCGCTGGTCGCGAAAGGTGAGCGCGCCGGGAATGCCCGCGATCGCACGCGCGCCCGTGGCCAGGATCAGCGCGTCGTAGCCCAGATGGGCGCCTGACGCCGTGCGCACCGTCCGCCGTTGGGACGCCACGGACTCGATCCTCGCCTTGTGGTACTCGACGCCGAGGTCCTCGGCGATCGCCCGGAGGTCATATCTGAGCGGGGCTCGGTCATCGAATGCGTCGAGCGTGGCTGCCGGGCGGTAATGGAGCACGGGCTCGGGTGAGATCAGGGTCAGCCGCACCCGCTCGCCGGCCAGCGCCCGCAGGGCCAGCGCGGCCTCGACGGCGGCAAACCCGCCGCCGGCGATCAGAATCCTCGCCGGTGGGCGCGATGAGTCGTGAGAACCCATAACCTTCAGAAGAATCGGACGTTCCCCGCGCCGTGGCATCCGAAACGCGCTGCAGACTCGTGTGGGAGATTACGGATCGCGGCTGCTGCGCGGCTTTAGCGGGCGACCGTAGTCTCGTGCAGCCAAACCGCATCTTTCGGCGGATGGCGTGCCCCCGCCGGTGGCCTACGGTCGGCTGACACGCCCTGTGGGACCACCAAGGAGGTGACAAACATGAAGGTCGCGTTTTGGGGTCTGTCCTTCGCGCTTGCGGTGCCGGCGGCACTTCTCGTGGCGATTGCCTTGGGCCCGGTGATCCTCGGTGTCCTCTGTGCGGTCGGATTTGGCCTGATCGTGTTCGTGATCGGCAACATCGTGATCGGAGTGGGTGCGGCTGGCCACAGCCTCCAGCGGGCCGGATCACGGTTCGTGCGGCGCGCGCCGGGGTCGTAGCTGAGCAACAGAGCGGTCCCGCCGGGCGCGGCCGTGCGGCGGGTTCGAAGCGGCAGGCCGGATGCGGTCTGCCGCTTCTTCCTGTGCCGTGACGTGCTTGGCGCCGATGGTCAGGATTCGTCCGCACCGTGACTACACGGTCCCACGGATGGCAGCGGGGTCGCCGGGTGATGTGGTTGTCGCTCAGCCTATTCACTCAGGAAGGAGACTCGTCATGGCGACGATCGAATCCACGATCTACGAGGCGCCGGGGCAACCCGCCAGCCCCGTGGAGCTGAACGAGCGCTACGAGAATTTCATCGGCGGCGAGTGGGTCGCGCCGACGACCGGGGAGTACCGGGAGAACGTCACTCCATCCACGGGAGAGGCGTTCTGCGAGGTCGCTCACTCGGGTGCCGCGGACATCGAACGTGCGCTCGACGCCGCCCATGCGGCCAAGGACGAGTGGGCGCGGCGCTCACCGGCCGAGCGCGCGGCCGTGCTGAATGCGGTCGCCGACGCGATCGAAGAGAACCTGGAGATGCTCGCGGTCGCGGAGAGCTACGAGAACGGCAAGCCGGTGCGTGAGACGCTGGCGGCCGACATCCCGCTCTCGGCGGACCACTTCCGGTATTTCGCCGGCGCGATTCGCTCCGAGGAGGGCGGATCTCCGAGATCGACGAGAACACCTACGCGTATCACTTCCACGAGCCCTTGGGGGTCGTCGGTCAGATCGTCCCGTTCAACTTCCCGCTGCTGATGGCCGCGTGGAAGATCGCTCCCGCGCTGGCGGCCGGGAACTGCACGGTGATCAAGCCGGCCAGCCCGACCCCGTGGTCGATCCTCAAGCTGATGGAGGTGATCGGCGACATCGTTCCCGCCGGCGTGGTCAACGTCGTGAACGGCCCCGGCGCCGAGATCGGCAAGGCGCTGGCCGCGAACAAACGGATCGCCAAGATCGGCTTCACCGGGGAGACGGTGACGGGCCGGCTGATCATGTCCTACGCGGCGCAGAACCTGATCCCGTCGACCACCGAGCTCGGCGGCAAGTCGCCGAACATCTTCTTCGAGGACGTGATGGCGGCCGACGACGCGTTCCTGGACAAGGCCGTCGAGGGCCTGGTCCTCTACGCGTTCAACAAGGGCGAGGTCTGCACGTGTCCCTCGCGGGCGCTGATCCACGAGTCGATCTACGACGAGTTCATCGAGCGCTGCCTGGAGCGGATCGCGCAGATCAAGCAAGACGACCCGCTCGATCGCGAGACCATGATCGGCGCGCAGGTGTCCGCCGCGCAGCTGGAGAAGATCGAGGGCTACGTGGCGATCGGCATCAATGAGGGTGCCGAGGTGCTGATCGGCGGTCATCGGCCGGCGCTGGACGACCGTCTGGCCGGCGGCTACTACTTCCAGCCCACCGTGCTCAATGGACACAACAAGATGCGGGTGTTCCAGGAGGAGATCTTCGGGCCGGTGCTGGCCATCACCACGTTCAAGGACGAGGCGGAGGCGCTCGAGATCGCCAACGACACCATGTACGGCCTCGGCGCCGGCGTGTGGACTCGGGACGGCAGCCGCGCGTTCCGGATGGGCCGCGCGATCAAGGCAGGCCGGGTGTGGACCAACTGCTACCACCAATACCCGGCGCACGCCGCCTTTGGCGGCTACAAGGCCTCGGGTGTGGGTCGCGAGAACCATCGATTGATGCTCGAGCACTACACCCAGACCAAGTGCCTGCTGGTCAGCTATGACCCCAACGCGCTCGGATTCTTCTAGGCCGAACGGGACGGCTGTCCTCTAGGCGTATCGAGGCGGCCCTCAGGCGATCCATCGCCTCGAGGGCCGCCGCGACGCCGTGCGTGCTTTTCCGCAAGCGATCGGCACGTTTCCCATGACGACAGCCGACGCCGCGACGGTTAGCTTGACGGTGATGTCGGGGCCCCTACACCTCGTCGCGACCGCGCCGGATCGAGGCGGTTCGAAACGCGCGAGACTTCCGATCAGAGTCGTGCTCGCCGACGGCCACGCCACGGTGCGGCGCAACCTCCGAGGGCTGCTCGACCGCGAGGAGGACGTGACGGTCGTCGCCGAGGCGGCCGACCTTTCAACCGCCGCCGGGCACGTGCACCGGACATCTCCCGCACGTCCTGGTGCTCGATCTGGAGATGCGGGGCGGATCGAGCCTCGAGACGATCCGGCGCCTGCGATCCGAGGTCCCCGAGACCGAGATCGTGGTGCTGACCATGGAGCTCGGCCTTGCGTTCGCGCAGCAGGCGCTGGACGCCGGCACTGTCGGCTACGTCCTCAAGGACAGTGCGGACGGAGAGCTGCCCGCGGCGGTCCGCGACGCGGTATCGGGCGTCGAGTACGTCAGTCCCCGCCTCGCGGACGGTTTAGATGCGTTGCGGCGGACGCTCAGCGGGGCGGGTCTCACGCCGCGCGAGACCGAGATCCTGCGTCTGATCGCGCTCGGTCACACCAGCGTCGAGATCGCTGCCAAGCTTCAGCTGTCGCGCCGCACGGTGGAGACGCACCGTGCGCGCATCCATCACAAGCTCCGGACCAGCACCCGCGCGGAGCTGGTGCGCTACGCACTGGACCGTCACCTGATTGGCGCCTGAAGTCAGGTCAGCCGGGCACGACCCACACGGCGATCACCACGTACTGGATCGCGGCGGCGAGGATCACCAAGACATGAAACAGCTCGTGGTATCCGAACACCGCTGGGGCCGGGTCCGGCCGCTTCAAGGCGTAGATGACCCCGCCGAGCGTGTACAGCAGGCCACCTAGCGCGAGCAGCGTGAGCCCGCCCATGCCAATCGCCGCCGCGAGCTGAGGGATCGCTGCGAGCGCCACCCAACCGAGCGCGACGTAGGCGAGGACCGCGAACCAGCCGGGCGCGGTGATCCACACGAGCCGGAACAGCACGCCGCCCAGCGCGCCCAGCCAGACGACGATCAGGATCGCCACGCCGAATGGGCCGTGCACGGCGAGGAGCGCGAACGGTGTGTACGTGCCCGCGATCAGCACGAAGATCATCGAATGGTCAAGCCTGCGCATCCAGCGCCGCGCGGAGACGGACCCAGTCGATCCGGTGATATAGCGCGCTCACGCTGAACAGCGCGACGAGGCTGACTGCGTACACCGCGGCTGCAACGCGGGCACGCGCGCCGTGAGCGGCGATCACGAGCGCGAAACCGAGCGGCACCGCGGAGACGCAGGCCCACTGATGCGAGACGCCTCGCAGGCGTGGCTTGGCGGGCATCAGCCGGTGTGCGGGCTCAGCTCGCGTACGTCGTCGGGTATTAGGCGTTCGCCGGGACGCCGTCCTCGATGTACGCGCTGATACCGGCGCTGAGACCGAGATCGATCGACACCGATCCGCCGTCGAGATGAACCCGACAGCCGTCCTCGGTGATCGCGGCCGTCCAGCCATGTAGCTCGACGTTGCGAAGCGCCTGCCGGAGAACCAGCTCCGCCCGCTCGTCGCGATCCAGGCTCATCGCGGGCCGGTCGAGCTCGAGCTCGAGCTCGGCTTCCACGTCCTTGATCGACATGTCGCGCATCCGCTGGAGGTTGCGGTCGATCTCGGCCGCCACCGGCGCGAGCATCAGGTCCTTCTGCTGTTTCGGATGGATCGTCATGGTCGCTCCTGTGTGCTGAGGGATCTCGTGTCCGGCGAACCTTCGGCCCGCCGGCACGATGCGACGCTAAGCGCCCGCGCGGCCCGCCGAATCGGGGCCAACACGCGATCCGGGTGCGTACTTCCCCGCATCGGACGGTCGCGCCGCCCCGATCCGGCGCCCAGCCGGCCTTGGCGTCAGGGCCCGAGCGAGGCCATGGGTCGCGGCGGCGCGGCCGTCTCGACCCGCACGCGCGCGTCGACGATCACGGCGCCGTCGGGTCGGGCGACCAGCGGGTTGCAGTCGAGCTCGACGATCTCGGGATGCCGTTCGACCATCGCGCTGATGCGCAGGAGGACGTCCTCGATCGCGGGGATGTCGCAGCGCGGCGCGCCGCGATAGCCGTCGAGCAGCGCGAACGTCCTCAGCGAGCGGATCATTTCTCGTGCGTCGACGTCCGTCAAAGGGGTGATGCGCACCGAGACGTCCTTGATCAGCTCGGCACTGGTGCCGCCGGCGCCGCACGCGACTACGGGCCCGAAGCTGTGATCGTGGACCACGCCGAGGAGCATCTCAACCCCGGCTGCCATCGGCTGCACGAGCAGGCCGTCCAACTCGTGTCCCGCCTCGGTCACCGACCGCTCGATCTCGGCCGCCGCGCCGCGGACCGCCTCAGCGCCTCTAAGTCCGAGGCGAACGCCGCCGACGTCTGACTTGTGCACGAGGCCGCGCGCGGCGGCTTTGAGCGCCACGGGCCCGCCGAGCTCTGCGGCGACCGCCACCGCTCGCTCCGCGTCGGGCACGACCTTCGTGGTGATCAGCGGGAGACCGAAGCAATCGAACAGCTGGGCGACGCAGTCGGGCGAGAGCCAGCCCTCGCCGCGAGCCAGCGCTTGACTGATCATCGCGGCCGCCTCGACCGACCGCAGCCCTTCGATCCACGGCACCGTCCCGGCGTCGCGGATGCGCCACCGTCCGTGGCGAACCGCCAGCGCCATCGCTCGGGCTGCAGCCTCGGGGAACTCATAGCCGGGCACCCGCACCCGCGGTGAGCTCAGCTCGGGCGGGATGCCTCCGCTGACCATGAAAGCCGTCGCGATCGCAACCTCGGGGTTGGCTTCCGCGACCTCGCGCACCGCCGGCTGCCACCTCACCGGCCGTGGTGGCCAGCGCGGTCACGAAGATCGCAATGATCGCGTCGCATGCGTCCGCGTCGATCAGGCCTGGAGGGTCCGCTGGTAATCGGCCGCCGAGGCGGTGGCGATCATGTCGACGGGGTTTCGACCGCCGCCCCCTCGGGCAGAAACTCGCGAAGTCGGGCCTGCACATCGGTGGGCAGTTCTCGGATCTCGACCCCGCACGCCTGACAGGTGTCGGCGCAGAGAATCCCGGGACCTCCGCCGTTGGTGACTATCGCGACTCGATCGCCACGCGGGAGCGGCTGTGCCGACAAGAACGCGGCGACGTCGAACAGCTCGGACATCGTGTCGGTGCGAATTACGCCAGCCTGCTCGAACAGGGCATCGACGGTGACATCCGAGGCCGACAGCATGGCACCGGTGTGCGATGACGTGGCACGGGCGCCCGCCCCCGACCGCCCGCTCTTGACCGCGAGCACCGGCTTGGTGGCCGTCACCCGCCGGGCTATCCGGGCGAACTTGCGGGGATTGCCGAACGACTCGAGGTACAGCAGCACCAGCCTGGTGCGCTCATCCTGCTCCCAATACTGAAGGAAGTCGTTGCCGGACAGATCGCACTTGTTGCCCACCGAGACGAACGACGAGAGCCCGATACCCAGGCGGCTCGCGGCCTCGATGATCGCGATCCCCACGCCCCCGCTCTGAGACATAAACCCAACCCCACCCGGCACCGCCGCGGGCTCGGCAAAAGTCGCGTTGAGCCGCACCTCCGGTGATGTGTTGAGCGCCCCTAAGCAGTTGGGCCCGACGATCCGCACCCCGGCGCCGCGGCATGCGTCGAGCAGGTCGCGCTGCCGGGCGGCGCCCGCGGCGCCAATCTCGGCAAAGCCGGACGAGATCACCAGCAACGCCTGCACCCCGGCGTCAGCGCATTCGCGCGCAGCCGCCACCACGTGCTCGGCAGGCACCGCGACCACCGCCAACTCGACCGGGTCCGGAATGTCCCCGACCGACCGCTGGGCGGGAAGCGACTGCACCACGTCCCCCTTGTCGTTGACCGCGTACACCGGTCCGTTGAACTCCGCCGCGAGCAGGTTGTGCAGGATCTCGCCGCCGATCGTGCCCCTTTGCCGAGAGGCGCCGATCACCGCCACCGAGCTTGGCTCCAGAAAGCTCCGCACGGCTGCGACCGCGCCGATCCGCTCCCGCTCATGGAACCGCGCGAGCGCGGCCGGCGACAACGAGGTGGGGAGCTCAACCTCGAGATAGTCCGGACGCGATCGAAGCTCGGCGGGGAAGCCGCTTTGCCGAAAGACGTCGATCATCCGGTGGTTGTGCGGCAACACCTCGGCCACGAACGTCGAGATCCCATGCCGTTCGGCGACCTCGGCCAGGTGGGCGAGCAGGATCGTCGAGATGCCGCGCCCCTGCCAGGCGTCCGCGACCATGAACGCGACCTCGGCCCGCGTCGCGTCGATTCGCATGTACGCGGCGTGGGCGAGAATCGCGTGAGGGCTACCGCCCTCGGCCACCAGCGCAAAGCGGTCGGAGTAGTCGACGTCCAGCGACCAGGAGGTGGCCCAGTCGAGGTTCGGCGTGCCGAAGAAGCGAAAGCCGATCGATCTGGCCGACAGGGCCTCGAGGAACTTGTGGATCTCCGGACCGTCGTCGGCACGGACGGGGCGGACGTGCACGGTCGCCCCATCGCGCAAGACGACATCCGCCTCCCGCTCCCACGGGTACGGGACGGGAGGTGAGCTCATGCGTCCCGCAAGTGGTGCTCGCTGTGCTCGTCGATCACGAGACCTAGATTTAGCAACCCCTGGTGAGGTCTCCACATCCGGGAACACCCGAAACCCGAGCTGCACGTTTCCCCGATGCGCCTGGGGCCCATCCGCGATGAGGAGAACGAGGTGGCTGAGTACCGTCCTGACTGGAGCTGAGACGACGTCGCGCCGAGCACCGATTCGCCCGGCGCGCCGGATGATGCAAGAGAGCCTCGAAATGAAACTGAAAGTGCTTGTCACTTCCGCCAGCCGACACGAGGCGACGCACGAGATCGCCAGGGCGATCGCGGCCGGATTGGTGAAGCGAGGCGTCGCGGCAGAAGCCCGACCGGTCCAGGAAGTGACTGACCTGGGTGACTATGGCGCAGTCGTCATCGGCAGCGCGGTCTACGTGAACCGATGGCTGAGTGAGGCTCGTCGCTTCGCCCTCCTCCACGCCTCGGAGCTGTGCATGATGCCGGTGTGGCTGTTCAGCTCAGGACCAAACTCGGGCCGGCCGAGCACCAACTCCCAGTGGGCGAGTCGGCGGACGTTCCCGTCCTGCAGCGACTCACCCGCGCCATCGGTCACCGGACGTTCGGCGGGCGGTTGGAGATGAAGCATCTCCGCTTCGCCGAGCGTGCCGCGGTCCGCACCATTCACACGCCCGAAGGCGACAATCGCGATTGGGATGCAATCGATCGGTTCGCCGCCGACATCGCCGAGGAACTCCTCAGCGCGCACCTCGCGGCGTAGCCGTCGGGCACGTGCTCTATTTCCACCACGCCTCATCGCTCGAGCATGACCCGGGCGCCCTGGCGCCCGAGCACCCCGACGCGCCGGCGCGCATCGAGGCGATCGAGTTCGCGATGGCTGACGCCGACTGGCTCGGATGCGACGTCCGCAGCGCGCCGCCCGCCACCGAGCACGAGCTCGAGCTGGTGCACACGCCCGAGCACGTCCGCGCGATTCGCGACCTTTGCGCTGGCGGCGGCGGTCGGATCGATGCGGACACGTTCGTCGGCGAGCCTTCCTACCGCGCGGCGCTTCACGCCGTCGGTGGAGCGTGCGCGCTCGCACGGGCATTGGTCGCGGGCGAAGCCAGCGTCGGGTTCTGCGCCGCGCGCCCCTCAGGCCACCACGCCGAGCCGGAGCGCGCGATGGGTTTCTGCCTGTTCAACAACGTGGCCATCGCCGCCGAGCTGGCCATCCGCGAGCTCGGGATCGAGCGGGTCCTGATCATCGACTGGGACGTTCATCACGGCAACGGGACGGCCGAGGCGTTCCGGCGTCGACGGGACGTGCTGTACGCCAGCATCCACCAGCTCGGCCTGTTCCCGGGAACGGGCGCCGTCAGCGATGCCGGTTCCGGGGGCGGGCGTGGCTACACCATCAACGCGCCCGTGCCGTCGGGATCGGACGAGGAGGTCTGGGTCTCGGTGCTCGAGCACGTGATCATCCCGGCCGCGCTCCAGTTCGAGCCGAGGCTCGTGTTGGTCTCGGCCGGCTTCGACGCCCACCGCGACGACCCGCTTGGCAGCTGCCGGCTCGATGCGGGCTCCTTCGCGCAGATGGCCTGTCATGCCCGCCAGCTCGCCGAGCAGGTGGGCGCCCCCCTCGGAGCAGTGCTCGAGGGGGGCTACAGCCCGCCCGCGCTCGCCGAGAGCGTGCTGGCGACGATCGCCGCACTGGGGGGCGAGGGCGAGGCGTTGTCGATCGCGCCCGACCCGCTGGTCACCTCTCGCATCGCCGCCCACGTGGGGCACTTCTGGACGCTATAGCCGAGCGCTAGGAGTCGCGGTCGCGCCGATCGAGGTAGGGCGCGAGGTACTTGGCCGCGATCTTCGCCGAGCGGCCCGCCGAGGGCTCCTCGCTCAGCTCCGAGCTGAACCCACGCCCGCCCGTGATCTCGGCACTCAGGTAGCGCGGCCTGCCGCCGGTCAGGAGCACCCCGTGGACGGTTGGGCGAAACTCCTGCGGCTCGGCGGAGGCACCGGCCAGCGCCGCGATCGCGTCGGCTGCGGCGTCTGCCTGCTGAGCGGCGATGCCCCCAAACTTGATCGCGAAGTCGGTGGCATCGCCGGCCGCGTAAACGCGCTCGACACCCCGCACCTGACAATGCGGGTCGACGGGCAGGAACCCGTCGCCGGCTTGGGGCAACCCCGGCACCGCCGGGCCCACCAGCTCGGGCAGCGCGATCACGCGGTCGAAGTTGCGGATCCGGTCACCCGGGCTGATCTTGACCAGGCCGGACTGCGGCACTTCGCTGTAGGCGGAGGTGACGACCTCGACCCCGCGCTCCGCGAGCAGTCGGGCGAGGCCATCGCTGGCCCCGGCGCCAAAGACCGCCAGCGGCGCCTCCTCGGGGGTGATGACCGCGATCGCGACCTCGGTGTTCGCGTCATACGCCCGCGCCGCGGTCATCAGGGCGAGCTCATACACCGGCAGCGGCCACGCCATGCGCGGCGGGACGACGAACGCCACGCGCTTGGTGTATCCGTCCTCGACGTCCTGGATCAGGCCGTGAAGCAGCTCGTCGAGACGGCTGTCGTCGATCGTCGTCGCGTGCTCGTAAGGCCCGCGGACCTCGGCGCCGAGGCCGAGCACCAGCGCGTCATAGCGAAGGCTTGCCCCGCCGCGCGTGTGCACCGTGCGGGCTGGCGCATCCACCCGATCAAGGCCATCGGCGATCAACTCGGCGCCCACGTCCGCGGCAATCTCCTCGACGGGGTAGCGACGCGCCCGCGCGAACCCGAATGGCTCCTGCACCACCATCGGCCGGTAGACGAAATCGGAGTTGGGCGCCAGCAGCCGCAGCGCGACTCGCTCGCCGGCCAGATCGCGAAGGGCCAGCGCGGCCTCGAGGCCGGCGACACCACCGCCGGCGATCAGCACCTCGAAAGGATCGGCGGCGTCGGGCTCGGCGTTCATCACGGGGAGCTTATCGGCGCGCAGCGGCGTCGCACACGTCATCCGGCCAGTCGGAACGGCGGGTACTCATCGGTGATGAGGATCAGCGCGTAGCCGATCACTCGGTTGTGCCAGCGGATCACCCCCTCGATGTAGTCGAAGATCGAGCGCGGGTAATGGCCGGTGAACAGGATCGCGAACCATGCGCCGATCGCCCCGAAGAGCCCGCCGACATACAGGAAGAACAGCACGATGTAGTGCGGGATGGCCAGCAGCCACTTGACGAGCGGCAGCCATCGATTGAGCCCCGCCCGCGCGTCTGGATACGGAAGTCGAGATGAACCGCCTGGTCGTGGTCGGTTGACGGATAGCGGTCGTCCATCAGCGCCAGGTACTCCCCCGTGAAGATCCGAAATGCCGTGCTGAGCCGGTCGAGCTGACGATCGGGATAGTCGACCGAGAACCGGACCGGGTACTCAGCATTTCATCGGCCGCCGCCGTGCGTCGCGCCGACCGGCACCAGGCTGGCCAGCGTGCGTCCCCACTCGCGCGGTCGAGCTCGCCTTCCGCGAGCGGCCCCTCGGACTCCTCGACCAGGAAGCTCTCGCTATCGACGACGTCATACCCGCGGTCGGGAAGCCGCTTGCGATCCCGCGTGAGCCCGCGCCGGTGAGCCATGGCGAGCGGTCGATCCGCGTGTCGAAGGCAGCCGCCTTGCGGTCCGGCCCTCCTGGGAGGTCGCGCAGCCAAGCCCGCAGCCCGGGCTCCTGGGTGGCGCCCGGCTCGATGTGATGGGCGTTCCCATCTTCGTGCAGGGCCTCGACCGCTGCCTGACGACTGCGGCTGGTGGCCATGCCGTGCATAGGCGTCGGCCCCCCGACGATCAGCAGGTCCGAGTGCTCCACGCGGCTCGACGCATCGTGCACGGCGAGCACCTCGGCTTCGCCCAATCCCTCCGCGATCGCCTCGGCCGCCGCCCGCGTGTTCGCATAGACCGACTCGTACACCACTGTCGCGCTCATGGTCAGCTCCTTTCCGGCGTCGTCGGACGCCCGCTTGCTACGTCGAGCATGCGCCCCCCCGGGCCCTGGCGGCATCAGGGGTAAGTACCGAGTTCGGCTGCGGGCAGCCCCGGACCGCCAATGCCTCCCCGGCGCGGCGGCGTGGACCATCGGCCACGCCGACCGCCGGGATGCCGCTCGCCTCCGTCCGTAACTTGCACAAACGATGACTGAGAACGGTTCGGGTCCGGCGGCGACGTTAGAGAGAGGGAACCTCGGGTTAGATCAGGAGCTCCTGCTGTGCTGGGCGACGAGCCGCCCGACGTCAGGGCCGCGGGACGGCCTGCTCGATTGGCTGCGCGCTGGCTGCGCGCCCGTGCGCCTGGCGGAAGGACGGATCGACGCCGAGGACCTCGCTGGCCTTCACGTCGCGGGTGATCCTCGGGAGGTGGTTCGGGTCGTGACCGCCGCGCACGGAGCGACAGCGGACGCGGCTCAGGCGCGGCTGACTGCGGAGCGCGCGGCGGCGTCGCCGGGCACTCCGTGCACGGCCCCGCCGGGGAAGGTCGCGGCGCTGCCCAGGTAGAGGCCGCGGAGGGGCGTGCGATACGGCGACAGCCGGGGGACCGGCCTGAACAGCACCTGCCGCAGTCGGTAGCTGCCGCCGCCGACGTCACCGCCGACGAGGCTCCGGTTGCGCCGCTCGAGCTCGGCCGGACTCATCACGTGACGCGCGAGGATCAGCTCCCGGAACCCGGGGGCAAACCGCTCCACTTGCGCTTCGATCCGCTCGACGTGGCGCTCGAGTTCGCTCGGCCAGTCAATGCCGGACTGGGGCCCGTGGGTGTATGCCCACGCGGTGTGCTTGCCCGCGGGCGCGCGCGATGGGTCGGCGAGCGACTGCTGGCCCAGGAGCAGGAACGGGCGCTCCGGCAGGCGGTCGCGAGTCTGGGCGATCGTCGCCAGCAGCTCGGCCTCATCGCCGCACACGTGAACGGTGCCCGCCTGCCTCGCCTCGGAGGCCTCCCAGGGGATCGGGCCGTCGAGCGCCCAGTCGACCTTCACCGTCGCCGGGCCGTAGCGGTACCGGCGAAGGAGCGCAGCGTACGTGCTCGGTAGAGCCTCCCCGGCGAGCCGCAGCAGCTCGTGCGGCATGACGTCTGCGATCACGGTCGTCGCAGCTACGCGCTCGCCGCCGGCGGCGCGCACCCCGCTCACGCGGCCGTCCACTGCGTCGATGCGTTCCACCGGTTGCGCGGTGCGAACCTCGCCGCCCAACTCTCGCAGGTAGCCAACCAGCGCGTCTGTCAGCCGCTGCGCGCCGCCCTCCGGGCTCGGCCAACCGACCGCGTGGCCCATCAGGTTGAGGTAGGTGACCGCGATCGCGCTTCCGGCGCCGGTGGGTGGTACGTCACCGTGCCCCGCGGAGCCGTACAGCCATGCGCGGGATGCTGTGCCACTGAACAGCCGCTGGCCGAGCGCCATGGCCGGCGCGGGAACGAGGAGACCAAAGCGCGCGGCGCGCAGCAGGGCCCATCCCGGTAAGCAGGCGCGCGGCTCCGGCAACCGGCGGAAAGCCCCCGAGCATCGTTGACCGTATCGCCTCGAAGCTGCCGATCAGCGGCCCGATGAACCTGCGCCAGCGATCTCCGTCGCCGGGCTGCGCGGCATCCAGGCTCGCGACCGTCCGGCTCACATCGCGGTACAGCGCGACCGCGCGGCCCCCGGGAAGCGGATGCGCATAGCATGCCTCCGGGTGGATCCAGCGCAGCCCGTGGCGCTCCAGTGGCATTCCCGCGAACACCGGCGAGGCGGCCGCCGCCGGATACACCGAGGAGAACGTGTCATGGCGGAACCCCGGGAGCGTCAGCTCCTCGGTACGCACCGCGCCGCCGGGCTGGTCCGCCGCCTCGAGGACGGTCACCGCGCGCCCCGCCTCGGCCAGCCGGATCGCCGCCACCAGCCCGTTAGGGCCGGCGCCGATCACGACGGCGCGCCCCTCGGCACTCATGCGATGCGATTTGCGAGCTGGTGAACCATGCTGAGGCGCTCGACGTTGCCCTCACCCCAGAACGCGTGCTGCGCAGCGCGTCCGGCCAAGCGATAGGCCTGATCGACGTGCCAGGGCATCGGATCCCAGGTGCCGACAGCCCTGACCCACACGCGGCCGTCGTGCGTGTAGAGGATCAGGCGGTTGTGACCCGAGCCCATGAAGTGACCCTGGTGCGTGGTCAGATCGAACCCAACCACCGGCTCGCCCCCCTCCGGCACCGCGCGCGGCTCGGCCTCGCCGTACCGCGCCAGGCCATCCTCCACAGCGTCGAAGTACGCCCGCAGCGCGGCCGGGTCCTCCGGGGTGACGAGCTTGCTGATCGTCACATACCCGCGGGTGAAGATCGGCCGGCCCGAGTCCGTCCCCGCCGCCACCTCGATCTCGAATGTCTGGCCAGCGAGTCCGCCGGCGCGCAGCGGAGTGAACCGGCCGATTTCGCTCGCGTAATCGGGCCACGTCTCCGGCCGCGTCAGCGCACGCCACGACCCGCTCGGCCGAGGGCATCTCGACCGGCGGATACGTGTGCCAGGTCTGGCGCTCCGGCGGCGCGGACTCCGGCGTGAGAGCGCCCACCCGGGCCAGCCGCATGCGGGCCTGCGGGTCGTACTGCGAGCGCTCCTCCGCGCTCGGGAAGGCAATCCCCCACCCCCGGCGCCCGTCGTCGGCGTAGGCGTATGGGAACCAGTCGCCGATCAGATCAGAGGCTCCGTTCAGCAGCTGCTCGCGGGTCAGGAGCCCGCGGCCGGAGAGCTCGGTGTCGAAGCGATGGCTGCCGAACGCCCGATGAAAGGCGCCGAGGTCCGCGAGCCGCAGCCGGCGGCCTCGCTCCTTGCGATACCAGAACGTCGTCAGCACGGCGAAGGCGAGGCGGAGATCGTCGACGTCGCGCTCCTCCACCGGCCGCCGATAGTAAGCAGCGTTTAGAAAGTCGGTTACCCAGGCTGCAGCATCCCGGCCGGCGATCGACGATCCCGTCATACGGGCGAACCGAAGCGGCCCACCCGGCTTCGCGACCGCCGCCGGCGCGCCTTCCCTCGGCTCATCGTCGAGGTGCTCAGGAATCTGCCGCAGCTCCTCGTCCGGTAGTGATCCTGTCGCGAGTGCTCATGTCCGACATACCTAACTCCTCGGGTCGGGGATGTGCCTGAAATTCCTCATATTCCCCAGGTTCGTAGACCTCGACCTGCCTAGGCGCCAATCAGGTCGCGTCGCTCGAACACGGCGAGCGGCGCCAGTCCGGCCAGGAGCCCAAGCGCGATCATCATCGCCGCCGACCCCGGGCGAAACGCCTGCGCCGGCACCAGGCCGACATGGGCGAACGGTGTCAGCTCGACGAGCCATTTCGGGACCCCGAGCAGCGAACCGAACAGCTGCCAGACGAACGTCAACGTGACCAGACCGTAGGCGATCCCCGCGCTAGCCCTCGGCAGGGGGGCGTAGGCCAGCGCGGCGAGACCCACGAACAGACGGCCACAGGAACGGCTCGCCCGCGACATAGGCGACCCGACGGTGCGCGCGGACCGGGTCCCGCCAGGCGCCCACGCCGAACAGCTCCGCGCGACCGCCGCTGGGGCGGTGCAGCCCCAGCAGTAACCGGATCGTGGTCGTCTTGCCGGCGCCATTCGGCCCGAGGTAGCCGTACACCTCACCCTCGTCGACCGTCATGTTGAGCGCGTCGAGCGCGAGGGTGGCGCCGTAGCGCTTGGTCAAGCCGTCGGTGTGGATCGCGGAAGTCATCGGGGACTGGTGGTGCGGCGCGGCATCGTACGACGCAGCGATCCGTAGCAAATCCGTGGCCGGCCCCAGGCTGGTGCGGGAAGTCCGCATCCGCCGAGCGCATCGGTGTTTTCCCGCGCTCGCTCGCGGGGGTCCCCGGATGAAACGCGCACTCGGTGGCCGGAAACCTTCGACTGCGTGACCACAAAGCTCGATCACATCCGGGTCCGTGACGTGATGCACCACGGCATCCTCAGCTGCGCGGCTAACTCGCCGCTGGGCGAGGTGGCCACTGTGATGGCCACGCACCGCGTGCACGCCGTCGCGGTCACGAACGAGCACGCGCTTCGGCCGGCCGGAATCGTGTCCGATCTGGACGTCGTCGCGGCTGCAGCCAAAGGGGAGGAGCCGACTGCGGTCGAGCTCGCCGGCCCGCAGCCGCTGGCGGTGTGCGCGGAGGACTCGATTCGCCACGCCGCGCAACTGATGGCCGAGCACCGCGTCGCGCATCTGATCGTGCACGAGTCCGCCAGTGGCTATCCGATCGGCGTCCTCTCGACCCTCGACGTGGCCGCGGTCCTGTAGATGAGCAGGCTCGACCGGGCCACCCGCGAGCACGCCGAAGAGCGCGCTCGCGAGGAAGCGCAGCTGGCCCGCGACGCCGGGTTCCAAGCCGAGCCGCGCACGTGCTCACAGGAGACGTCCAGCGCCGAAGCGATCCTGAGTGAGGCCGACGCGCTCGGCGCGAGCGCGATCCTGATGGGCTCGCGCGGGCTGACCGGCGTCAGGTCGATGCTGCTGGGGAGCGTCTCACACGGCGTCATCCAGCACGCAGACCGCGCCGTGATTGTCGTGCCCTCTCCGGACGTAGCCGCGGCTCGCGGGCACCAGCGAACGGCACGCTCGCGCGACTGACCGCCCCCTCCGCTGGACACACGCTCGGGCCGGGTGGGTCCATGTCCGCTCAGGCTCGGCGGTTTTCCCGCAGCGGTTACGCACATTTTCCGGGAGGTCAGCGGGCTCGCCGGGGTCTACCTTGACGGTATGACAGCCCACCTGTATCTCGCCCGAGCACCCGGCGGCGCTGAATGTCCGGATCGAGCGACCGCACCGATCCGGGTCGTCCTCGCCGACGATCACGCGCTGGTTCGACGCAGCCTGCGGCTGCTGCTCGACGGCGACGACGACGTCGATGTGGTCGCGGAAGCCTGCGACATCGCGAGCGTGGTGCGCCACGTGCACGGCCACGCGCCGCACGTTCTGGTGCTCGATCTGGAGATGCCCGGAGGGTCGAGCATCGAGGCGATCCGGCGCCTGCGCGAGCAGGTTCCCGAGACCGAGATCGTGGTCCTGACGATGGAGCAGAGTCCCGCATTCGCCCAGCGGGCGCTCGACACCGGCGCGGTGGGGTTCGTGATGAAGGACAGGGCCGACACCGAGCTGCCCGAGGCGGTGCGGCGCGCGGTCCGAGGCGAGGAATACGTGAGTCCGCACGTCGCCGCGGGGCTCGACGCGCTTCGGAGAATGGTTAGCGGTGACGGCCTCAGCGCCCGTGAGACTGAGGTTCTGCGGCTCGTCGCGCTCGGCTACACGGGCACGGAAATCGGACGCAAGCTGCACCTGTCCCGGCGCACGATCGAGACGCACCGGGCGAGTATCCAGCGCAAGCTCGGGCTCTCGACCCGGGCGGAGCTCGTTCACTTCGCGCTACGACGCCACCTGATTAGCGCCTGAGCGCGCGGCGTCGTCAGTCAGCGGTAGATGAGCCCGCACGGTGGTGCCCGCTCCACCTGACTCCACCTCGAGTCTCCCCCCGGCCAGGTAGGCGCGCTCTCGCATCCCAGCCAGTCCAAACCCCGACGTCTGCGCCTCGGGGTCGAAGCCCACGCCGTTGTCGTGCACCTCAAGCACAACTTCGGCTGTTGTCGCGTGCGCGGACACGTGGACGAAGCTCGCGCGGGCGTGCTTGGCGATGTTCGTGAGGGCCTCCTGCAGAAGGCGATAGATCGTGGTCTCCAACTCCGCGTCGAGCGCCTCGACATTGCCCAGGGCCACGTCGCCATCGATCTCCAGGCCACTCGCACGCCGGCGCTCGAGCAGTGCGTCAATTGCTGGCATCAACCCGAGGTCGTCGAGCAGCGACGGGCGCAGATCGTTGATGATCGCCCGCAGGTTGTCGGTCTCGAGCTCGATGTCCTCGATCGCCTGACGGATCGCTGGCTCGCCGGCGATCGCCTCGTTGCGACGCTGCGCCGAGGCGAGCAGCACCCGCAGGCCGCCTAGGGCCTGCAGCGTCTGGTCATGAAGCTCCCGCGCCCAGCGGCGACGCTCGGCGTCGGCGGCGGTGATCGCGCTTCGGAGTCGGTCGGCCTCCACGCTTCGGTGGATCGTCACAGCATTGGCGGCGGCCGACGCGAAAGTTCGCAGCAGCTGCTCGTCCTCGATGCTGAACGCGCCGCCCTCCTTACCGTGGTCGAACGCAGCCAGGACCCCGACACCGTTTCCGCGGTGAACCATCGGGACGAGCAGCGCCGCGTGCGCGTCGGGGACTCCGAGACGGTCGGGCGTGATCCGCAGGTGCGAGGAGACGTCGGCGATTCGCTCGGCGCGTCCGCGCGCGAGGACGCGACCCGAGGTCGAGTCGGCGATCGGCAGCCGATGACCCGAGGCATCGGCGACATGCCCCGCGCAGGCCGCTACGACGAGGTCCTCGCCTTCACGAAGCATGATTAGGACCGCGCGGGCGTCGACGAGCGCACGGCCGCGCTTGACGATCAGCTCCAGCACCCGGTCCAGCTCTCCGACCCCGGCGATCGCGTCGGTGATGTCGCGGGCTGCCTGGAGCCCGAGCACCGCTCGTTCGGCCTCCTGGCGGCGGCGCTCACTCGACTCGTACAGCCGGGCGTTCTCGATCGCGATGGCAGCCCACTGGGCCAGTGCAACCGCCGCCTCCTCGTCCGCCTCGGTGAACTCCCCGCCGCCCTCCTTCTCGGTCAGGTACAGG
>CAWDNF010000011.1:0-24755 GCA_963803595.1 uncultured Solirubrobacterales bacterium | reverse complement strand
TTCTTGCAGAACTCGTACGCGTCACCCTTGCCGCCGCGCGCTGTGGTCGGGGCCCCGCATCCTCGGCACACTCCCTGGTAGCGGCGCTTCACGGCTCGGGCCTTTTCGCCGGTGGGGTCGTAGAGGTAAGCCTTGACGGTGGCCTTTGCGCGACCGAGCCGGCGGGCGACCTCGGCGAGCGAGAGGCCCTCCTCGTCGCGATAGTGGCGGGCGAGCGCTACCGCCCTACGACGCTCCTGAACGCGGTCCAACGCCACAACGTCTCAGACGATACGGGCGACCGCCGACGCGACAAGGTTCCTGCCTCGGGACCGCTTCAAGAGGGCATCCCGGGTGCCGAGCGAGCGTCGCGGCGAGAGGCCATGCTGAGTAAGCGAATGGCTCGGCGTTTGACGACAAATCCCGAGCTTGGTCCGGAGTCCATGCGACCGGCAGCTCGTTGGCGAATCGCGCCTACTCGAGGCTTCGGTAGTGAACGCGCCAGATCAGCTTGTAGAGCGGGATCCACCGCGGGACGTCGCGTAGGCCAGGGATGAACGGGATCAGGATCAACGCCAGGCTGAGCACGCCCATGACCGCCATCACCAAGATGTCGGCGTTGGCCGAGGTCGAGAACGGCTTGATCTGGTACCAGAAGGTGTAGAGCCAGAGCCACACCTGCCCGGGGTAGCTGCCGGTCTCGTTCATGATTCCCCATTGCGTGCCGAGGAGGTGCTCGGCCTGGGCGCGGTCTGAGAGCACGCTGCCGTCGGCCATGTAGAGCAGCGGCTTGGTGTAGTCGGTTTGGTAGAACTGCTTGCTGGTCAGCAGCGCGCCATCCAAGCCGCCGCCCTGGGCGAAGCTCAGCAGGCCGCTCATCATCGTCGGCATCGGGCCGTAGTTTCCGGCCGGCACCGAGATCCCCCCGCTCGGCGACGCGCTCGCCTTGGCCAGGCCCTTTTCGTAGGCGCTTGTCCAGGTGGTCTGCTGGTTGGCGGACGCGGACTGATATGCGCTGACGGCGGCTTGGAGCGCGGGTTGGCCGGTGATCGAGCGCAGCGGGGCGAGCACGAAATCCTGGGCTGTGTCGACGGGGTGACTGACCCCGAGCCACTTCGCGAGATAGATAAACGCGATGTGCTGTCCGTCCGAGGCATGGTTGTACGGCGGCCCGTAGCCTCCCGTGCCGCTCGAGCCATCCAGTTCGGTGGTGGCGGTGGTGACGAAATCGACCGGGTCCGAACGCGACCACGACTGGATCGTGCTGGGCTTCTCATCGGGCGATGAGAACAGGATCGTCAGCACCACCGCAAGCGCCAGCACGGCGCCGAAGGCGATGCACGCCTCCTTGACGATGTCGTAGGAGCGATAGCCGCCCCGCCAGTGCTCGTACGTGGCGATGTCGTACGCCCGTCGCTCCTTGCGGCTCATCCCGGCGGCTCCCGGTCCGTGGTCGGGGTCGTCTCGACAGCCTGCGCGTTCGACGCCGCGCGATCCTCCAGCACGAACGGCGGCACCACGCCGTGCTTGCGAACCAGCAGGACATGCGCGATCACGATCGCGACCACTGCGGCCGGCAGCAGCAGGATGTGATAGCTGTACATCTGCCCGAAGTTCAGGAGGTTGAAGAACGAGCCGATCCCGGCGGCGTTCATCGCGTCCTTGGCCTGGGTCGAGATCCACTGCGAGTCGAAGTTCTGCTGGGAGACGTAGCCGGTGAGCGCGCACGGGATCGCCACCACGAAGGTGACGGCGCCTGTGATCCACACCCGTGCGCGCCCACCGCGCCATGCGGCCATCCAGTACTTGCCCCACAGGTGGATGACCATGACGAAGAAGAACAGCTCGACCGACCACAGGTGGATCGAGTTGAAGAAGTGCCCGATACCGGTGAAGTGCCACCAACCGGGGCCCTTCAGTGCCAGGATCGATCCCGACAGGATGATCACGGCCAGCGCGCTCAGGGAGAGCACCCCGAACACGTAGATCCAGGAGGCGACGTACGCCGGCTGCTTGTCGGGCAGCAGCTTCTCGGGTGGGAGGGCGGCAACGGCCCGCTCGCGCACCCGCCCGGTCCAGGACCTCTCGGAGACGCTCACGACGACCCTCCGTTCACACGGTGACCCGGGAACGGAGCCAGGATCGCGATGGCGAACACCACGAACATGAGCACGATCACCACGACGTTCGACACCGACATCTGAAAGAAATGCCAGTGCACGTACGACGCGTGGTGGTTGAGATTGAGAACCGCCGCCATCGAGAGGACCGTATTCATCCGCGTATCGGACACTAACCGGGCTGGGCCGCGGCCTGACTTCGGAAAATTACGGATAAACCCCGCGGACCGGTCGGCGCGATCAGGGCACGTCGGTGCCCTGGGGGCTCTCAGCAGCACTCGCCGATGCGCCGGTGATCTGCTGCGCCTCGGACAGCAGCGCCTGCCAGCTTCGTTCCCAATGTCCTTCCCTCGGCGTCGCCCAGGCCAGGCGGCGCAGCAGGACACCAGCGCGGCGCTCTGTTTCTAGCACCGCGAGGACCTCCTCGCGACGCCTCTCGTACGCGTCGTTGCGGACCCACTCGACCTCCCGCCAGACGCAAATCCCGAGGCACGGCTGGGGTGCATCGATTCCCCCGCACTCAGCGCACCACCACGTGGTGGCTGACTGCGCGGGCTCTCGCACGTCGACCCCGGGCTCGTCGACGGTCGGGGCAGAGCGTAGTGCGTCGCGGGCGTCTGCCTGCACGGCGAGATATCTGGCTTGGAAGTCTCCAGTCCGCGGCTGATGGTGGCTCAGCTTCTCGACCACCGGACGCAGCACTTCGGCGCGCGCACGGGCGGCCGGTTCAGCTGCGATCAGTGCGTCGTAGGCGACGGCGCGCACCAAATCAAGCCGCTGCTCGGAGCACCCGAGCTCGCAGCTCCCGAACCGGCTCATCGCTCCGCAACCGATGCAGGTCGGCACGGAGAGCCGCTCAGGACCAGCGACCATCCCTCCGGCCGGCGGAGTCATCGCTCGACGCGCACGATCTGTGAGCCGCGACCGATCATCGCGGTGAACACGATCAGCCAGACCGCGGCTCCCACCCACACCCAGACCCGGGCGAAGTCCCGGATCCCGGAAGCATCGTTCGCGGCGGCGACGATGAAGCTGCATGCCGCGTACATCCCCACGGGGAACACGGTGGACCATCGCCGCACGTCGTAGGCCAGCCTCGGCCTCATAGCTTCGACCACGAGCAGGATGGGAAGCCAGAGCATCGTCAGCACCCACAGCACAACCGACAGGTCCTGGAGGGTGGAATGGATCGCGGTGAGCCGGTGGAGGCTGTGGCTGGCGAGCGCGATCCTCCCGGCGGCCAGCGTGGAGATCGCGAGCGCGCCGCCGGTGATCCAGTGATCCCCGCGGCCGACGACGAGCTGGCGCAGGTCGAAGCGCGCGATCACGAACGCATAGAACGCCAGGCCGAGCAGCAGCGGCGCAAGCGCGGTGTACAGCAACCAGGCCGTGTGCTCGCCAGCCGCGAGAGCGGCTGACAGCACCGCAAGCGATTCGGTGGAGACGGTGAGCACCAGCGACACCCCGACCGTCGGGGTTGCCCACGCGCTCAACACGGGCGTGAGCAGCGCAACCCAGACAGTCAGGGCGATCACGAGCAGCGTGGCTCCGGCCCAGTCCCAGCCAAGCAGCGTCAGGCGGGTCCCAAACACCGCGGTGCCCGCAACCGAGGTCAGCGCGGCCGGGGTCCGGACATCCGCGCGGAAGCGCTCAGGGGCGCGTAACGCGCGCGCCGGCAGAAGGACCATGAGGGCCAGCCAGATCAGCGCGTCGATTACCAACAGGACGCGCGAGATGGTTTCGTGCCCGTCGAGCGAAAGACCGATCGACACGATGCCCGTTCCCATGACCACGGCGCCCGAGGCGGGCGGGATGGCGTCGAGCAGGCGATGGAGGATGTTGGCGGGACGCGCCGTCGCCCTCACCGATTCCTGTACGGCGCCCCCCGTGTGGACCACGCCGCGGCCGGGAAGCGGCGGCGGTAGAGGATGTACGGCCGCCCGATGTACTGCAGGGGGATGCTCCAGGCGTGCACGAGCCGGCTGAACGGGAACGAGGCCCAGAACAGCCAGGCGATGATCGCGTGGAGCTGATAGACGATCGGGGCGCCGCTCACGGCGGCGACGTTCGGGTGCAGGTAGAACAGCGAGCGCCACCACAGGCTCATCGTGCTGCGGTAGTTGTAGGGGGCGTGGGTGAGCAGGTTGTGCGCGAACGTCATCCAGCAGCCCAGGCCGATCAGCACGGTCAGCAGCAGGTAGGTGAGGAAGTCGACGCGCGTGGTATTCCGGCGCACTCGGTCGGAGGTGATCCGGCGGTAGACCAGGCCGAGGAACCCGATCAGCGACACCGCGCCGGCGATCCCGCCCGCGATCGCCGCGATCCAGCGGTAGCCGTTCTCGTGGATCCCCACCGCGCTGGTGAACGAGGCGGGGATCAGCAGGCCGATGATGTGACCCCCGACCGCGGCGAGCAGGCCGTAGTGGAACATCGGGCTGGCCCAGCCCAGGATGCGCCGGTCGAGCAGCTGGGTCGAGCGGGTGGTCCAGTCGAACTGGTCGCGCCGGTAGCGCCACCAGTGCCCGACCACGAATATCGCCGCCGCGACGTACGGGAAGATGATCCAGAGGAGGATCTTGCCAGGGCTCATGTGCGCACCTGCGTGACCGGCATCACCTCGGGCGGCGCGAACGGCTCGAGCCCGACCAGCTCGCTCGGCGGTCCGCTCGCCGCCAGCTTGACCGCGCGCGCCCGGTCAGCCGCCGACGGCTCGCCGAGCGTGGAGCAGACGGTGGCCACGACGTCCGCGTAGGGCGTGTCCCGAGCCTCCAGCGCACCATGCAGGAGCTCCAGCGCCGGCCGGTGCTCGCGCAGCACGATCTCACCGCGGCCGTCGGGCGCGCTCGCGGCGAACTCGAGCATCACCGGCAGGTAGTCGGGCAGCTCCTGGCCTTCGAGCGGCAGTCCCGCGGCCCGGTACATCCGCTTGAGCCGGAGCAGGGCGACGCCGCGGTCGCGCCGGTCGCCCTGGCCGTAGAAGGTGAGGTACAGGCTGCAACGCTTGTGCAGGTCGAACACCTCGACGTAGTGCTGCTGGAGCGCCACCGGCTCCTCCGCGCTCCACCAGCTACAGAACCGCGAGAGCTCGCCGCCGGCGGCCGCGGCGAGCTCATCACCCGCCGCGAGCAGCTCCTCGTCCGGGTAGCAGAGCAGCAGCGAGCACACCTTGTACACCCGCTGCTTGCTGAGAGCCCGGAAGCGGAGCTTCACGGCTGCTCCTGGCGCTCGGCGATCTGCACGATGTCCAGCTGCCCGGGCTGATCGCCCAGCATGAAGCCCTGTACCTCCGCCGCCGATTCGGGCACGACCATCCCGCAGTTCCCGGGGCCGCCTTCGAAGTCCAGCCCGCAGGTGCCCTGCTGCTGCATGAGCATCTCGCCGAGCTCGGCGTGGGCCTTGGGGATCACGTAGCGCTCCTCGTACTTGCCGATGGCGAGCAGCCGGTACATGTCCTCGACGTCCTCCACGGTCATTCCCGCACCGGCGACCATCTCGCCGTCGCGCTCGCCGAGCACCTCGCGCTTTCGCATGTAGCCGCGCATGGTGGCCAGGCGCCGCAGGACATCCCGGATCACCTCCGTGTCACCGGCGGTGAGCAGGTTGGCCAGGTAGTCGACCGGGATCCGCAGCTTGTCGATGGCGGGGAACACGTCGTCGGGGTCGGCCTCGTAGCCGTCGGTCTCCAGCGTGTTGACGATCGGCGAGAGCGGCGGCACGTACCACACCATGGGCAGCGTCCGGAACTCGGGATGCAGCGGCAGCGCCACCCGGTAGCGGTGCGCCAGCGCGTACACCGGTGAGCGGCGGGCGGCGTCGAGCCAGTCGTCGGGGATCCCATCCCGAGCGGCCTGCTCGGAGACGGCCGGGTCGAAGGGATCGAGGAACACGTCCTTCTGGGCGTCGAGCAGCTGTTGGGGGTCGGGCACCGAGGCCGCCGCCTCGACCCGGTCCACGTCGTAGAGGACGATCCCCAGGTAGCGGATCCGCCCCACGCAGGTCTCCGAGCACACGGTGGGCAACCCGGCCTCGATCCGCGGGAAGCACAGCGTGCACTTCTCGGCCTTGCCGGTCTGATGGTTGAAGTACACCTTCTTGTACGGGCAGCCGGACACGCAGAAGCGCCAGCCCCGGCACTTGGCCTGATCGACCAGCACGATCCCGTCCTCCTCGCGCTTGTACATCGCGCCGGACGGGCAGGACGCCACGCACGAGGGGTTCAGGCAGTGCTCGCAGATCCGCGGCAGGTAGAACATGAACACCTGCTCGTAGGTGGCCTTGACCTGGTCCTCGATCCCCCTGGTGAGCGGGTCCTCGTGGATTCGCTCCGCGGTGCCGGCCAGGTTGTCGTCCCAGTCCGGCCCTGAGTGGATCTCCTCGAGCGCCTTGCCGGTGAGCTGCGAGCGAGCGCGGGCCACCGGATCGGTGTCCGACAGCGGAGCGGTGATCAGCTTCTCGTAGTCGTAGGTCCAGGGCTCGTAATAGTCGTCGATCTGCGGTAGATCCGGGTTGGCGAAGATCGTCACGAGCTTCTTGATCCGACCCCCGGCCTTCAATCGCAGCCGTCCCTTGCGGTCGAGCTCCCACCCGCCCTTCCAGTGCTCGTTGTCCTCCCAGCGGCGCGGGTAACCCAGCCCCGGCTTGGTCTCCAGGTCGTTCCACCACATGTACTCCACGCCGGGCCGGTTCGTCCACACCTGCTTGCAGGTGACCGAGCAGGTGTGACACCCGATGCACTTGTCGAGGTTCATGACCATTCCGACCTGGGCGCGAATCTTCATGTGAACACCACCGCGGACTCTCGCTTTCTCAAGACCACGACCTCGTCACGCTGTGAGCCGGTGGGGCCGTAGTAGTTGAAGCCGAAGCTCAGCTGGGCGTAGCCGCCGATGAAGTGAGTCGGCTTCATCACGATCCGCGTGGCCGAGTTGTCGGTCCCCCCGCGCTTGCCCTCGAGCTCTGAGAGGGGGACATTCAGGTGCCGGTCCTTGGCGTGGTACATCATGCACGTGCCCTGGGGGATCCGGTGCGCGACCGCCGCGCGGCAGGTGATCACTCCGTTGCGGTTGACCACCTCGACCCAGTCGTTGTCGGAGATGTCCAGCGCCTGCGCGTCCTCGCGGCTCACCCACAACATCCCGCCGCCGCGGAACAGCGTCAGCATGTGCAGGTTGTCCTGGTACTCGGAGTGGATCGACCACTTGGAGTGCGGAGTGAGGTAGTTCAGCGTCAACTCTCGCCGCGCGTCGCCGCCGCCCTGATCGCCGAACACCGCCCGGTGATGCAGCGGCGGGCGGAACGTCGGCAACCCTTCCCCGAGCTCGAGCATCCAGGCGTGGTCAACGTAGAAGTGCATTCGGCCCGACAGCGTGTGCCACGGCTTCTCGCGCTCCACGTTCATCGTGAATGGCGCATAGCGGCGGCCGTGGGCCTCGATCCCCGACCACTCCGGTGAGGTGATGACCTCCCGCGGCTGCACCTGCGCGTCGTGGAAGGTGATCCGGTCCCCGCTCCGCGGGCCGGACAGATCGGCCAGCTCCACGCCCGTCGTGCGCTCCAGCGAGCGGAACCCTTCGGTGGCCAATCGACCGTTGGTCGTTCCCGACAGAGCCAGGATCGCTTCACATGCCTGCTGAACGCGCTCCAGCGACGGTCGCCCATCCGCGACCCCGCCGCGCACGGCCCCGTTCTTGGCCCGCAGCTCGGCCACCTCCTCATCCGCGACCCAGCTGGCTCCCTTGACCTGCGTGCCCAGCCGCTCGACAAGCGGTCCGAGCGCCGCCCATTTGGCGGCCACGTTCGGATAGTCGCGCTCGACGACGATCAGCTTCGGCATGGTCCGGCCGGGCACTGGCTCGCACTCGTCCGCACGCCAGTCGCGGACCTCTCCGAGCGGCTGCGCGATCTCATCCGCGGTGTCGTGCAGGAGTGGCGCCGCGATCACGTCTCGGCGTACGCCGAGGTGCTTCTCGGCCAGCTCGGAGAACCGCTGAGCGATCCGCTTGAACGTCTCCCAGTCGGTCTTGTTCTCCCACGGCGGCGGGACCGCCTCGTTGAACGTGTGCACGAACGGATGCAGATCCGTGCTCGAGAGGTCGTATTTCTCATACCACGTGGCCGCCGGCAGCACCACGTCGGAGAACAGCGCGTTCGAGGTCATCCGGAAGTCGATCGTGGTCAACAGCTCGAGCTTGCCCTCCGGCGCCTTCTCGCGCCAGGCCACATCGCGCGGGCGCAACTCCGGCGGGGTCTCCTCCGCTCGCACGGCGCTCTCGGTTGTGCCCACGAGATGCTTGAGGAAGTACTCGTGCCCCTTGCCCGAGGAGCCGAGTATGTTCGAGCGCCACACCGTCAGCACCTTGGGGTGGTTCTCCGGCGCATCTGGGTCCTCGCACGCGAACCGCAGCCGCCCGGCGCGCAACTCGTCCACCACGTGCGCGGCGACCTCTACCCCCGCGCGCCGGCCTCGTCGCACAGCTCGAGCGTCGAGCGATCGAGGCTCGGAAAAGACGGAAGCCACCCCAGCCGCGCACCGAGCGCGTTGACGTCCGCGATGTGCATCCCCTCCAGTAGACCCCGCCCGAGCGGAGACGCGTGGTCAGCCGGGCGGTAGCGCTCGTAACGCCATTGATCGGTGGCCAGATAGAAGAACGGGGTGCCCGACTGATGTCGCGGCGGCCTGGTCCAGTCCAGGGCGAACGCCACCGTCTGCCAGCCAGCCAGCGGCCTGACCTTCTCCTGCCCGACGTAGTGCGCCCAGCCGCCGCCGTTGCGTCCCTCGCAGCCGCACAGCATCACCAGCGCCAGGAACGTGCGATACGTCTGATCGGAATGGAACCAGTGATTGGTCCCGGCGCCCATCGCGATCATCGACCGCCCCTTGGTCACCTCCGCATTGCGGGCGAACTCGCGCGCCACCCTCGCCGCCAGATGGCGATCGACCCCGGTGAGCCGCTCCTGCCAGGCCGGCGTGTACGGGCCGCTCAGCGTCGTCGTAGCCCTCCGGCCACTCACCCGGCAGCCCCGGGCGGGCCACCCCGTACTGCGCGAGCGTGAGATCGAGCACCGTCGTGACCAGTCTTCCGCCGACACTCACCGCCGGCACGCCCCGTCGCATCACAGTGCCCCGCCCCTGCTCGCCCGCATCGAAGCGCGGCAGGTCGACCGCAACCGCCTCCCCGCCCTCGCGACCCAACAGCGTGAGCACGGGCTCGATCCCGGTCAGACGCAGGTTCCACCGTCCCGGTTCACCGTAGCGGTGACCGACCGACCCCGTCGGCACGGCCGGCGCCCTGGTACGCGCGTCGAGCACCACCGGCTTCCATTCGGCGTGCTCGGCCTCGCCTCCCGCGCTGTCCAGGTCCGAAGCACGCAACAGCCTGTCCGGGACATACGCGCCATCCTCGCCCGCGCGCAGGGTGACCAGCAGGGGCAGGTCGGTGAAGCGTCGCGCGTAGTCGGAGAAGTACGGGACCTCCCGATCGACGTAGAACTCCTTGAGGATCACGTGCCCCATCGCCATCGCCAGCGCACCGTCGGTGCCCGGTGGGGCCGCCAGCCAGTGATCGGCGAACTTGGTGTGCTCGGCGTAGTCGGGGGAGACCACGACCACCTTCTGGCCGCGATAGCGCGCCTCGACCATGAAGTGCGCGTCCGGGGTACGCGTGGTCGGCAGGTTGGTGCCCCAGATGATCAGATAGCCGGCGTTCCACCAGTCGCCGGACTCCGGCACGTCGGTCTGGTCGCCGAAGGCCTGGGGCGAGGCCGGCGGAAGGTCGGCGTACCAGTCGTAGAACGACAGGATCGTCCCCCCGATCAGCGACAGAAAGCGCGTGCCGGCCGCGTAGGAGGCCATCGACATCGCCGGGATCGGCGTGAAGCCCACACACCGGTCCGGCCCATAGCGCTTGATCGTGTGCACGTGCGCCGCCGCGACCAGGTCCACCACCTCGTCCCAGCTCGCGCGCACGAACCCGCCCTTCCCGCGCTGGCGCCGGTAGAGCGCCAGCTTCCCGGGGTCATCCACGATCTCGGCCCACGCCTCGACCGGATCCCCCAGCCGCGCCCGCGCCTCGCGGAACATGGTCAGCAGCGAGCCGCGCACGTACGGGTACTTCAGCCGCAGAGGCGAGTACTGATACCAGGAGAACGACGCCCCGCGAGGGCATCCCCGCGGCTCGTACTCCGGCATGTCCGGACCGGTCGACGGATAGTCGACGGCCTGGTTCTCCCACGTGACCAGCCCGTCCTTGACGAAGATGTTCCACGAGCACGAGCCCGTGCAGTTCACCCCGTGGGTGGAGCGGACCACCTTGTCGTGCGCCCAGCGGCCGCGGTAGGAGCGCTCCCAGTCCCGATCCTTGGCCACCAGCTGGCTCCAGCCCTCGGCGTTCACAGGGCCGCGCCGGAGGAATCGATGAGCCTCGAGCAGCGGACTGCGCGACCGCGGCTCGCCGTCGGTGCCATCGGAACGCTTAGACGCCGTCACGTCGTCACCCCACGCTCGGCCGCGCGCTGCCTGACCGTCGCCTTCTCTTCGAGCGGCATTGTTCCCGGATGGCCGCGACCCGGCCATGGCGTCAGGAGCAACAGCAGACGGGCCGTGGTCCGGGCGTGCACCGCGTGACGCTCACCAGGCGCGAACTCGACGATCAGCCCGCAACCGCCCGAAACGCTCTCGCCGGCGGCAGTCGTGAAGTCAACGTCACCATCCACCACGGTCACCCACGCCCGCTCGTGTACCTGATGATCGTCGAGGCTCCCGCCAGCCGGGATCTCCAGCACGATCGCCCGGGCGTCGTCCGTGGTCGAGAGGACCTCCGGCGCACGGGGCCCGAGTCGCAGCGACCTGAGATCCCAGCTGTTCACCGGCCGCGAGCTCCGGGAACAGAGGTCGCCGTGGGGACGCAGCTCACTCTGGGGACGCCGCTACCCATCCCATACAGCTTTTCATAGATTGGCTCGCAAAAGTCGCCCGATGGTCTCGGAGGCCGCTCGCTGTGGCAAAGACATGCTCACGTCGAGGCAAGCCCGTCGACCTCCACGAGGCAGCCCGCCCGATCGGGATTCTCGGGAACGAACCTCGTCAGCCGGGCGGAGGGGTCGAGCTCGTCCAGCAGCCCCCGCGTGATGCCGAGGTGAAGCCCGCATACGACCGGCTGGTTCTCCATACCGCCTCGCGGTAAGGACAGTTCCCCAGCCTGAACACGAGCCTTCCACGCTCGGTCCGCTCTCGCTGGGGAGCGAAACCGAGCACGTTGAGCATGCGTCCCATCGTCTCCTCGTCGCGAGACGTGGTGCCAGAGGCAAGCTCCTGTCCGAGCTCCCGTCCCGCTCGCTCTACCTCGGCAATTCGTCCCGGGCGGGGGGGAATGCTCCGCGCCAGCCAGCGGGCGAGCTGGCGGTAGGCCGCGGGAGGCTCGCCGCCCGGAAGGGCGTCGGGCGCGATCGACCAGCTGTCGCGCGGGCGTCCCCGCAGCTGGGGCACGCGCTCCCGCGTCACCAGCCCCGCCGCACGCAGACGCTCAAGCTGGACGCGCACCCCGCTGGGATGCCGGCCGAGGGTCACCGCCAGCTCGTTGGTGCCGGCCGGACGGCCCAGGCTCGCCAGGTGTGCAAACAGCCGCGCGCGCGTCGGCTGGGCGAGCACGTCACCCGGGCCGTCGGGCACTCCAGAACGCACGACCCCAAGTTTCCCATACGTGCGCTCGGGGCAGTCGGCCGCCATGCGGTACTTTTCCTAGTTCGGATCGCAAAAACAATCCGTCTGAGGAACCCCGCCCATGGCTTACGTGATCGCAGAGCCCTGCATCGGCACCAAGGACAACTCCTGCGTCGAGGTCTGCCCGGTCGACTGCATCCACCCCACACCCGACGAGCCAGGCTACGACTCGGTCGAGATGCTCTACATCGACCCCGAGGAGTGCATCGACTGCGACGCCTGTGTTGAGGCCTGTCCCGTCGATGCGATCTTTGCCGAGGATCAGCTGCCCGAGGAATGGCAGCGCTTCACGGAGATCAACGCGGCCTACTACCGCGACCGCGCGGCCTGACCAGGGCTCCCGATGCTGCGCACCACGAGGATGCTCCCTGAGGGGCGCGGAACGACGACACGGGCAAACGGTTGGTCGAGCCGGTATGGCCCTCCGCTGTGTCAGTCGATGGGCCTGATTGCCACCCGATCGGGCGCTGGCCCAAGGTCGATTGTCTCGCCACGAGCACGAGGCGGACAGGATCGGGGGCTGCGGGTGACTGCGTCGGCCTGGTAATCGGCGCCCGACTAGCCGAAGATGGGGAAGCGCCGTTGCTTGGCGAGCCGGTCCATCCCCTGTTGGATCGCGGATTCCACTTCGCGGTAGATCGAGTCGACATACAGGTGGTCGCCGGCGCGCTCTGGGTCCTTGTCGACCTCGATCGGGTCGAGCAGCTCCGTCCGGATCTTGGCCGGCAGCGGAAGGTGCGTCGGAATCGTCTCAATCGTCAGGCCGAAGGGCACTCCGAGGACGATCGGCAGTTGCGAGCCGCGAAGCTTCGCTTTCAGCCCCGAGACGCGGTCGAGCCCGTTCGCGATCCAGCGGCCCTCGGACAGGATGAATGCCGTGTCATGCCCGCCGACGCTGGCCACGGGCACGATCGGCACGCCGGAACGGATCGCTTGGCGTACGAAGCCGTGACGCCCGCCGAGAACGGCCTCATCGCGTCGGCGCCAGTTACGCATCGCGTCGACGTCCCCTCCGGGCCAGATGATCACGTCGCACCCAGCGCTGAGCGCCGCGGTGACGCCCTCGCGGGAGGCGGGGATTACGCCGGCTTGGCGGAAGTAGTCGCCGAGCCCGGGCGTGGCCATCAGGACATCGTGAGCGGTTGGATGAAGCACGCGCTCGGTCCCGAATCGCCGCCACCACGCATACACGAACGTCCAGGCGTCCATCGTCAGCGACCCTCCCGAGTGATTTCCGATCAGCAGCGAGGTCTCCTCGGGCAGTCGCTCCCAACCGGAGATCTCGAGCCGGAAGTAGAGCTTGCACAGGGCAGCCCAGAGAGGGTTCTGAGCACGCATCAGTGTCTGGTTGGGGCCGTCGAGAGCATGCGCGGTAGCCGCGGCGACGCGCTTTCCGATCAGGCCATCGATTCCCCCCTTGGACCGGCGCGACCCGCTCGGGCTCGTCGTCAGCGAAGGGAGATCGTGGACCTCTCGGCCGTTGCCCTTATGCGGAGCTGTTGCGCGCGGTAGCGCGCCGCCCCGCTCACGAGTTGCTCGCGGGCGCTCGCCGTCCAGCTGTGCAGCCTCCCGGGTCGGTGGTTCAGAGATGGATGCCATGAGCAAGAGTTCCTCCTGGCGCGTAGAGAGGATCGACGCACCGTTCTCGTGACGAGCGTCGCCAGGGCTGGCGCGGACGGCTCAGACCCCTAGCAAGCGAGTCACTGCCCGATCTGACGACCGTCGCCGATTATTCGAAGAGGACGTAAACAGGGTCCCCGATGCGGGATGTCGTGACATCGGTGTGAGTCACGCGTTGTGGTGCACCAAACCCGCAACCCGCCGCTCCAATGAGGAAACACTCGTGCCACGGTCGACACACTGCAGAGCGCGCTGACGTCGAGGCAACACATCGACCGCTTGGTTCTGCCGCCGCCGGTCTCCCCTCGACATGCCGGGTAGCCTGTCGGCTGTGAGTTCGATCCTTGTCGGCATTTTGGTTGCCCCGTTTTCCATTCCCGTTGACGGTCGTGGTCAAATGAGTTCGAGAGATGCGATCCGGCCACGCCAGTACGTGAACGGACCCTCGGGCAGCTCCCACCGCACCTCACCCTGGGTTGGAACGCGCACGCCGCCCAGGTTCTGGTAGTCGCTGTAGAGGCCGATCCATGGAGTTACCGCGTTCCCGGACTCCAACCGCGGACGCTTGGCTTCGGTCCTCACGATCTCGCCGCTCTCGTTGAAGCTGAGCCGGACGGCGACGCGGTCACCAGCAACGAGCGTCCCTACCTCGACGGTGCGGCCATCGATCTCGCGCCACTCGAGCTGGCGGTTGGCGAGGATCGCGTGCGGCACCCACGCGATCTCTGCCAGATATCGGTACGCCTCACCCCGGGCGAGCTCAGGTCCTCGCTTGCGCTGGACGGGGAGGCCGAGCAGGCGCACCTCGAGCCGCCCGTCGTGACCGTCGTAGCTGTCGGTGACCCGCAGCGCCAGCGGCCCGACCATCGGGAACCGCGCGTGCCAGGCGAACGCCACCCGGCCGATCGCGAACTCCTCGGTCGCAGCGAACCGCCGCGGAGAGGCGCCGGGCTTGAGCACCATCTCGCCGACCTGTGCCACTCGGACCGAGCCGGCATCTCGCCGTTCGTCTTGCACTGCCCAATACCCGTAGTCGCGGATCACACCCGGCAGCGGGGTCATCTCGGCGGGCGCCATCTGTCCGCAACGCTATTCCTCCGCGGCGCGAGCCGCCGCGACCCGCTGCTCGAGCTCGGCCATCACCGCCGGATCGCGGAGCGTCGTGACGTCGCCGAGTGTCCGACCCTCTGCGATGTCGCGCAGTAGCCGACGCATGATCTTGCCCGAGCGCGTCTTGGGAGATCGTCGGTCCACAGAATGCGCTTTGGTCGGGCCAGCTTTCCGATCTGGGTGGCGACATGGTCGCGGATCTGGGCCTCGATCTCGGGCGTTCCCTCGAGGTCGCCCTGGAGCGTCACGAACGCGACGATGGCCTGGCCGGTCAATTCGTCCGACTGCGCTACGACGGCCGCCTCGGCCACCTTGTCGTGCGCCACGATCGCGGACTCAACCTCAGCGGTGGACAGTCTGTGACCGGAGACGTTGATCACGTCGTCGATTCGCCCCACGATCCACAGATAGCCGCCCTTGTCGCGGATCGCGGCATCGCCCACCAGGTAGGTCTCCGATCCGAAGCGCGACCAGTACGTCTCGACGTAGCGCTCTTCGTCCTTGTACAGCGTCCGCAGCATCGCCGGCCACGGTCGCTTCAACACGAGCAAGCCCTGACAGTGCTCGATGCTCTCCCCCGTGGACTCGTCGACCACGTCGGCGACGACTCCCGGAAGCGGGAACGTCGCCGAACCCGGCTTGGTCACGGTCAGGCCCGGCAGCGGCGAGATCATGATCTGGCCGGTCTCGGTCTGCCACCAGGTGTCGACGATCGGGCAGCGCTCGCGCCCGATCACGACGTGATACCAGAGCCAAGCCTTCGGGTTGATCGGCTCGCCCACCGTGCCGAGGAGGCGTAGGGAGCTGAGGTCGAATCCGTTCGGGTGCTCTGCACCCCACTTCATGCAGGCGCGGATCGCGGTCGGCGCCGTATAGAAGATGCTCACGCCGTAGTGCTCGCACAGCTCCCACCAGATGCCCTTGTGCGGGTAGTCCGGCGCGCCCTCGTACATCACGCTCGTCGTACCGTTCGCGAGCGGGCCGTAAACGATGTAGGAGTGACCGGTGATCCACCCCACGTCGGCCGAGCAGAAGTACACGTCGTGCTCGGGATCGAGGTCGAACACGTACCGGTGGGTCGAGCTCACTCCGGTCAGGTAGCCGCCGGTGGTGTGCACGATCCCCTTCGGCTTTGCCGTGGAGCCTGAGGAATACAGGATGAACAGTGGGTGCTCGGCCTCCATCGGCTCGGCGGGGCAGACGGCGTCAGCGGCGGCGACGATTTCGTCGTAGAACACGTCGCGCCCCGCGCTCATCGGTACCTCGACGCCGGCGTGACGCACCACCACGACGTGCTCGAGCGACTTCAGGTCGCCCATCACCTCGTCCACCGCGGTCTTGACCGGCGCCGTCCGACCCTTGCGCCGGGCGCCGTCGACGGTGATCAACACCTTGGCGTCGGACACCTCCATACGCTCCTTGACCGCTTCGGCCGCGAAGCCTCCGAACACGACGTTGTGGGGCGCGCCGATGCGCGCGCACGCCAGCATCGCCACGATGACCTCGGGGATCATCGGGAGGTAGATCCCGACCACGTCGCCCTTGCGGATCCCGAGCGCCTTCAGCGCGTTGGCCAACCGCTGCACGGCGCGGTGAAGCTCGGTGTAGGTGATCGCGCGCCGCTCTCCCTGCTCGCCGGCCCAGTGAAACGCGACCCGGTTCCCGCGGCCCGCTTCGACGTGACGGTCCAGGCAGTTATAGGAGACGTTCAGTTTGCCATCGGTGAACCACTTGTAGAAGGGCGGGTGCGAGTCGTCGAGGACGGTCGTGAACGGCTCATCCCAGTGCAGCCCGCGAGCCTGCTCGGCCTAGAAGGCATCGGGGTCGATGTCGGCCTGCACGTGCAGGGTGGCCTCGTTCACTCGCTCGCGAGCGAGGAACTGCGTGGGCGGCGGGAATGTTTGCTGGTGCAGGAGTTCCTCGAGGCGGCGTTCGAGCTGCTCGCCGGTGGGAAGCTCGGTTGGGGTGACGGCTGTCGGAGGGTTCATCGGGCGCTCTCTTGTCCGGGTTTCGACGGTGATCGACGGCAAGGGCCGCGCGATCCGTGCGCGGCCCCGCCGTGGCGGGTGGTTACGTGCAGCGAGGTCTGATCAGAGGCCGATGCACACCGATTTCGTCTCGGTGTACTCGTGGATGACCTCTTCGCCCATTTCGCGTCCCCATCCCGACTGCTTGTAACCGCCGAACGGCAGCGCGGCGTCGAAGATGTTGTAGGTGTTGACCCACACTGTTCCGGCCCGTAGCTGCGGGATCAGCCGGTGGGCTTTGGTCAGGTCATTGGTCCAGATGCCGGCCGCCAGGCCGTAGACCGTCTCGTTCGCCGCCGGAGCGACCTCGGAGGCGTCCTTGAACGGGATGGCGGTCACCACCGGCCCGAAGATCTCCTCGTCGAAGACCCTGTTGCCGGGACCCGCTCCATCGAACACGGTCGGTGACACGAAGTAGCCTCGGTCTCCGAGCTGACCACTGCCGGCGACGGTGCGAACGCCCTCGCGCTGACCGGAGTCGAGGAAGCCGGTTACCCGCTCGAGCTGCTCCGCGGACACGAGCGGACCCATCTCGGTCTGCGGATCGAGCCCGCGTCCGACCTTGATGTGCTCGGCCCGATCGGCGACGCCCGCGAGCACGTCGTCGTAGACCTTGCGCTCGATGTACAGTCGCGAGCCGGCGCAGCAGCACTGGCCGTGGTTGAAGAAGATCGCGTTCGAGGCACCGGAGATTGCGGTCTCCAGGTCCGCGTCGGCGAACACCACGTTCGGCGACTTGCCGCCCAGCTCGAGCGTGACCCGCTTGAGGTCGTTAGCCGCCGCCTTCACGATCAGCTTGCCGACCTCGGTCGAGCCCGTGAACGCGATCTTGTCGATCCCCGGGTGAGCGGCCAGCGCGGCGCCCGAGGTCTCGCCGAAGCCGGTGACCACGTTGACCACGCCGCTCGGCAGCCCGGCCTCGAGCATCAGCTCGGCGAGACGCAAGGCGCTCAGCGGCGTCTGCTCGGCCGGCTTGAGCACGACGGTGCAGCCGGTCGCGAGCGCGGGACCGAGCTTCCAGGCGGCCATCAGGAGCGGGAAGTTCCAGGGGATGATCTGACCGACGACGCCGATCGGTTCCTTGAGCGTGTAGGCGTGGAACTGCGCCTCAGGCGCGTACGGCACCGAGACCGGGAACGTCTGGCCGTGGATCTTGGTAGCGAACCCGGCCATGTAGTGGAACAGGTCGGCGGCGAGCGGGACGTCGGCCACGCGGGCCACGCCGACCGGTTTGCCGTTGTCGAGCGACTCGATCTCGGCCAGCTCGT
The DNA here is from genome assembly GCA_963803595.1 of uncultured Solirubrobacterales bacterium. GTDB lineage: Bacteria > Actinomycetota > Thermoleophilia > Solirubrobacterales > Solirubrobacteraceae > Palsa-465. Next base: position 6,913 of record CAWDNF010000011.1, on the reverse strand, counting down.
CGGCATGCTCGAGGATCAGGTCACCGATCCGCCAGATCACTCTGCCGCGCTCCGACGCGGTCATGCGGCTCCAGTCGGAGTCCTCGAATGCGCGCCTGGCCGCGAGGACCGCCAGGTCGATGTCCTCGGCATCGCCGGCCGGAACGTGGTCGATGATCTCGCCGAGCGCCGGGTCGTAGACCTCCAGCGTGCGGCCGTGCCGGGCCTCGACCCATTCGCCGTCGATCAGCATGCGCTTGGGCTTGGAAAGGAACTGCGCGGCGGCGGCTGGGATCTCGCTGGTGGTTGCCATGGTTGGTGCTCCCTCGATTCGGTGGTTGGGGGACCTCGAGGACCGAAGGTAGGGGCGTCGGGGTTGCACTCGGGTTGCACTCATGGCGATCCGACCAAAACAGAGGGCCCCGGCTGCCGAGCGGCAACCGGGGCCCATTGTCCGCCGAGGAAGGGTCGGTCAGGAGACCGGAATCGGCTTGACCTTCGAGCCGAGCATCTCGGTCTCGCTCGAGGTCTGGCGTGCGTGCCAGAAGCCGAGACCGACGAGAACCGACATGATCGCCGCGAGGATGAACGAGGCGATCGCCCCCCACAGCATGACGGTGCCGATCATCGAGAACGCGTAGGCCTCGAGCAGCAGGCCACGAAGCGTGGTGCCCTGGAACGAGGTTTGAACGAACCCGGCCAGCGTCTTGTTCGTCGGGTTCGCCCGCGCCGCGGTGCTCAGCTTGGAGTACACGCCGCCGTAGGGCATCTCCGAGAGATGCACGGCGATGAAGTCGTTCGCGTAGACCTTGGCCTGCGCACCGGTCAGCAGCTGCTTTCCAGCGAACTGCGAGACCGACGGAATCATCGAGGGCGTGATCTCGGTGCCGGCCTTGGGATGATCGAATGCGGCCTTGGGCGGGAAGTAGATCTGCTGCTGGGCGAGCTGACTGTGAACGTTGCTGCTCACGAAGCTGTGGCCCCACGTGAGCAGGCCACCGGCCACGACCAGGGCAACGACGACGGCGGCCCCGCCGGCGCTGGTGATGATGTCAAATACCTTGCGCGACATTTCAAGAACCTCCGTAGAAATCGTTTCGGTCACACCAACATCCTCGCCGCCGAACGGCTGTGGCATATCCGGCTAGTGCCGCGTTTGTGCTGCGCAGAAATACGGATCCAGAGCTACGTGTCACACCACCCGGTGAGCGCCGCAGCCCGCCAATGCGAACGGCCCCGCACCTTCGAGGGCGGGGCCGTTGTCGCCAGAGGGCGGTTGGCGGGCTATCAGGGCACGAACACGATCCTCGCCGTCACGCGGCCCGCTTCGAGGTCTGCGATCGACTCGTTGACGCGGGCGAGCGGCCGCACGTCACGCGTGACGTGCGTCTTGCCCGCGGCGTGCAGCTCGAACACCTCGCGCAGGTCGGTGCGGGTGCCGACGATCGACCCGACGATCGTGATCCCGTTCAGGACGGTCTCGAAGATCGGCAGCTTGACCTCGTTGTCGGCCGGGAGCGCCACGAACACGAGCTTTCCGCCCCGGCGCAGCGAGCCATAGGCCTGCTCGAAGGCGCGTGGCGAGACGGCCAGCGCGATTGCCTGGTCGGCCCCGCCCAGCGCTTGGATCTCCGTGACCGGGTCCTGTTTGGATGCGTTGATCGTGAACTCGGCCCCCAGCTCGCGGGCCAACTCGAGCTTTTCGTCGATCAGGTCGACCGCGATCACTCGCCCGCCGGCGATCGCCGCGTACTGGATCGCCATGTGACCGAGCCCGCCGACCCCGAACACTGCGACCAGATCCGAGGAGCGCGTTCCGGCGACCTTGACCGCCTTGTACGTGGTCACGCCGGCGCAGGTCAGCGGCGCGGCGTCGAACGGGTCGATCCCGTCGGGCACCCGCACGACGTAGCGGGCATAGGCTGTCGCGTACTCGCCGAAGGCGCCGTCGATCGAGTAGCCCATGTTCTTCTGCTCGAGACACAGCGTCTCCCATCCGGACACGCAGTGATCGCACGTGCCGCAGGCATATCCCAGCCAGGGCATCGCGACTCGGTTGCCGATCGCGACCTCGCTCACGCCGGGACCGAGCTCGACGACCTTCCCCACGCCCTCATGACCGGGGATGAAGGGCGGTGAGGGCTTGACTGGCCAGTCTCCGTGAGCGGCGTGGATGTCGGTGTGGCACAGGCCTGAGGCCTCGACCTTAACCAGGATCTGTCCTGGCTCGAGCTCCTTGCGCGGTACCTCCTCGACGGTCAGTGGAGAGTGAAATTCGTGAACGACCGCTGCGCGGTAGGTGCTGGGTGATGCTTCGACACTGGTGGGCCTGGGGGTTGTGACGGCCATACAGTCTCCTCTCGGTCTCCCTCCTCTTTCGATTACGGGAGGTGTGCTGGACGCTATGGGGGCTGGCGTTGCACTCGGGTTGCACGGGCAACGTCACTAGCATAGTTCGCGACCGGGACTGCGCCGACATCCGGTGAGCGGAGCAGCGCCGCGTGGGAAAGTACGGATCAGGCGGCGGCCGGCGCCATGCGGCGTCCGAGGAGCGCGACCGCCGCGGTCGCGGCCGCCCGTCGCGGATCTCCCGCCGGGAGCAGCGCGACGAGCGCTCGCGCCGCCGGCAGGTCATCTGCCCCTGACGGATGTGCAAGCCAGCGGCCGAGCAGGTCGCTGTCTGCGGTGGTGAGGATGCTGCGTCGGAGAGACTCCTCGAGCAGTGCGCGGGCCTCTCGCATCTCGGGTGCGTCGGAGGCGGGGAGCAACGGCCCGCGATACGCATTCAAGGCGGCTCTCGGCTGTCCATCGGAGATGAGGCGCTGCAACTTGATCCAGTCGGCGTCGACCGGCGCCCGGAGTCGGTACGGCTGGGTGTCGAGCAACCTCTCGCCGAGGTGCGACCGCAGCCGGTGTATCTGGGCCCGGACGGTCACGGCCTTCCCACGCTCGCCAGTACAGCGCGAGGGCGAGCTGCTCGGCGGTCAGGCCCTCCGGATGCATCGCCAGCGCGGCGAGGAGCTCGAGCGAGCGCAGGCCACGCTCCTCGCGGCCACCGACGCAGGCCCGCGGGCGGTGGCCGAGGAGGCACAGCGAGAGCCGGGGCACGCGCTCCGATCGTCGGCGGCGCAGCCACAGGATCACGCCGTCGCCACCCAATTCCTCGGCCTCCCACAGTCGCCCGTCCGCCGAGCGGATCGTCCCGGCCTGCGGTTCGGGCAACGCGAGCGTCTTGGGCGGATCGGCGACGCCTCGCGACGCGATCACGCGCCCGGCTCGGTCGATCAAGACGCTCGCCGCACGGCGGCCTTCGATTACCGCCTCCCAGCGTTCGCGCAAGCGCGCGGCGGCCTCGACCTGGTGCAGCCGCAGGGTGATCTCTGCCGCGCGCGCGGCCGCGGTGGCCAGCGACAGCGTGTGGGGATGGGCCGTGCGCAGCTCGGCCGTGAGGTCGACGACGCCGATGAGCTCCCCGCTGGCGGGATCGTGGATTGGGGCGCCCGAACAGGTCCACGGATGCACGGCGGCGACGAGGTGCTCGGCTGAGAAGATCTGCACCGGATGGTCGAGCGCCGCCGCGGTGCCGACGGCGTTGGTGCCGGCGGCCGATTCCGACCATGCCGCTCCCTCCTGGAAGTGCATCTCGCGGGCGCGGTCGACCGCCGCGAGGTTCCCGGTCACCCAGAGGAGGTTCGCCTTGGCATCGCCGATCGCGAGCACGTGCCGCGCCTCGGCATCGAGACCGGACAGGGTGGTGAGGATCGCGTCGACCGCGGGGGCGAGCGGCGAGCGTTCCCTCATCTCCTCGAGCTCCGCCTCGCTCAGGACGACCGGCGCGCCCGGTGCCTCGGGAGCCACGCCGGCCGCGAGACATCGCTTCCAGCTTTCTAGGACCAGCTCACGCACGCCGACGGGTGCGGTCATGTCGGTGAGGCTCCGCTCGTGCGCCCGGGCGAGCACGGTGGCATGGGCCACGGGGTCGGTCGCGACGTCGACCGCGACCCAGGGGTTGCGCGCCGGCACGGCTATCGAGACTGAATTCATGTGGATCGGCCGACCATTGCTCTCCTCGGCGCCGACACTACGCCCGGCACCTACCCGACCATGACCACCTCGGGGTCGCGCAGATCGCGGCACGCGAGGTGGTAACAGGCATCCGGCTGGCGTCGCGCCAGCTGCGGATCGGCCGCTCGCGAGGTCTTGTGTGCGATGCCGGCGACAACGTGCAGGAGCGGCTCGTACACGCCAATGACGTCTCCGCAGCTCGCGCACCGCAACATCTGATTCGCGATCGGCCCTCGCTCAAAAGCTCCCATTTCAACCGATCAGCTTGAAGAACTCCGTCTTCCGTGCCATCGGCGCGTTGCCGCAATCCGGTGCGGAGAAGTACGTAGACCAGTAGTTCTTACCGACCCCCACGACACCAAACAGGCCCTGAACGCGGCTATCCTGCTCCCGGGCAGGGGCTTGCTGTTTTGGGACTCATGACCGCGCCACCGGACGAGGACAAGCTGCGCCGCCTGCTCGATGTGGGCAGAGCGCTCATGTCCGAGCTCGACACCGAAGCGGTGCTCGAGCGGATCCTCGAGGAGGGGCGGGCGATCACCGGCGCCCGCTACGTCGCGCTCGGCGTGCTCGACGAGCAGCGGAACGAGCTCGAGCGCTTCCTCACCTCGGGCGTCGATGAGGCCACCCACCGCGCGATCGGCGACCTGCCACGCGGCCGCGGCGTCCTGGGGGTACTGATCGAGGATCCCCGCCCGCTCCGCCTGGCCGACGTCGGCCGGCATCCGCAGAGCTTCGGGTTCCCGGCGGCCCATCCCGCGATGAAGACCTTCCTCGGGGTGCCGATAGTGATCCGCGGGCAGGCCTGGGGCAACCTGTACCTGACCGAGAAGGAGGGCGGCGGGGAGTTCACCGAGGCGGACGAGGAGGCGGCGGTTGCACTGGCCCAGTGGGCTGCCATCGCGATCGAGAACGCCCGGCTGTACGAGTCGAGTGAGCGCCGCCGCGAGGAGGCCGAACGAGCGGTGCTCGGGCTCCAGGCAGCCCGCGACATCACCAACGCGATCGCCGGGGTCGGAGAGCTGGACCGGGTGCTGGAGCTGATCGTCAAGCGCGGCCGTGCGCTCGTCGACGCCCGCGCGGTCCTGATCATGCTTCGTGAAGGCGAGGACCTCGTCGTAGCGGCCTGCGCGGGGCACGTCGCCGATGCCTCGGGTCATCGGCTGCCGATCGCCGACTCGACCTCGGGTCGCGTCCTCGCGCGCGGACGCGCCGAGCGAATCGCCGACGTCTCCTCGCACCTGCGGATCACGCCCGACCGTCTCGGAGTCCCCGACGCGCACGCGGCGCTGCTCGTCCCGATGGTTCACCGCGGAAACGGTGTCGGGGTCCTGGCTGCGTTCGACCACGGTAAGGAGGGCGGCGCGTTCAGCATCGAGGACGAGCAGCTGCTGCGAACTTTCGCGTCGGCCGCCGCCAATGCTGTGACGATCCACCGAAGCGTGGAGGCCGACCGACTCCGAAGCGCGATCACCGCCGCCGACGCCGAGCGTCGCCGCTGGGCGCGGGAGCTTCATGACCAGACGCTGCAGGCCCTAGGCGGCCTGCGGGTGCTGCTCGCCTCGGCGCAGCGTCGCAACGAGGCGATCGCCGGCGAGCCAGCGATCCGTCAGGCGATCGAGGACATCGAGCTCGAGACCGACAACCTGCGGGCGATCATCAACGATCTGCGCCCGTCGCTGCTCGACGACCTCGGGTTGATGCCAGCAATTGACGCACTGCTCGAGCGCCGGCGTGCGAGTGGCCTGGAGATCGATGGCGACGTGGCCCTGGGCAATGTCGAGGCGCTCGACGCGGAGTTGGAGACCACGATCTATCGCCTTCTGCAGGAGGCCCTCACGAACATCGCCAAGCACGCCCGCGCGAGCTTCGTCCACGTGTCCGCGCACGCGACAACAGCCGAAGTTGTGCTTGAGGTGCACGACAACGGCGTGGGCTTCGACCCCGAGGCGCAGACGTCGGGGTTTGGACTGGCTGGGATGCGAGAGCGCGCCTACCTGGCCGGGGGGAGACTCGAGGTGGAGTCAGGTGGAGCGGGCACCACCGTGCGGGCTCATCTACCGCTGACTGACGACGCCGCGCGCTCAGGCGCTAATCAGGTGGCGTCGTAGCGCGAAGTGAACGAGCTCCGCCCGGGTCGAGAGCCCGAGCTTGCGCTGGATACTCGCCCGGTGCGTCTCGATCGTGCGCCGGGACAGGTGCAGCTTGCGACCGATTTCCGTGCCCGTGTAGCCGAGCGCGACGAGCCGCAGAACCTCAGTCTCACGGGCGCTGAGGCCGTCACCGCTAACCATTCTCCGAAGCGCGTCGAGCCCCGCGGCGACGTGCGGACTCACGTATTCCTCGCCTCGGACCGCGCGCCGCACCGCCTCGGGCAGCTCGGTGTCGGCCCTGTCCTTCATCACGAACCCCACCGCGCCGGTGTCGAGCGCCCGCTGGGCGAATGCGGGACTCTGCTCCATCGTCAGGACCACGATCTCGGTCTCGGGAACCTGCTCGCGCAGGCGCCGGATCGCCTCGATGCTCGACCCTCCGGGCATCTCCAGATCGAGCACCAGAACGTGCGGCGCGTGGCCGTGCACGTGGCGCACCACGCTCGCGATGTCGCAGGCTTCCGCGACCACATCGACGTCGTCGTCGCCGTCGAGCAGCAGCCGCAGGCTGCGTCGAACCAGCGCGTGATCGTCGGCGAGGACGACCCGGATCGGTGCGGTCGCTCGATCCGGACATTCAGCGCCGCCGGGTGCTCGGGCGAGATACAGGTGGGCTGTCATACCGTCAAGGTAGACCCCGGCGAGCCCGCTGACCTCCCGGAAAATGTGCGTAACCGCTGCGGGAAAACCGCCGAGCCTGAGCGGACATGGACCCA
>CAWDNF010000010.1:0-34141 GCA_963803595.1 uncultured Solirubrobacterales bacterium | reverse complement strand
AAAGCGATCCCAGCGGGGTCGATTTCTGGGATTTGCAGGAAAATCCCTGCAAATAGAATTTCGTTATTTCCGGTTAGCTGATGTAAGTTTGGTACCCGCGGTGGTACCCGCGACCGACTTACCATGTAAGGTGCTCGCCAATGGCTCGTCGGTCGAGCACGTTGCTGGTCGTGGAGCGCGACTCGGGACCCGTCTACTACGCCAAGTGGCGCCTCGAGGACGGCACCCAGGTCAAGCGCCGGCTTGGACCCGCATGGCTCGTCCGGATCGGAGGGGATCGTGGACGCCCAGGCGTGGCCGTCCGGCGGACGGGTTCCTGATCGAGCGGGAGGCGATCGTCGAGATGGACCGGGTGATGCAGGAGCACGCGGAGACGGTCGCGCGCGTGCTCGGCCCGGATCGCATGTTCGCCGATGTCGCCGAGGATTGGATGCGCCACGGCGAGGCCAAGCGCGGGCTGAAGCGCACGACGCTGCGCGGCTATCGCCAGATCCTGGACGCGTATCTGCTGCCCGCTTTCGGGGAGCTCCCGGCGGCCGACATCACGACCGAGATGATCGAGGGCTGGCACTCGGGCTTTCGCCGCTCGCGCACCGCGGAGCGGGTGCTGGTGGTCATGGGCACGATCCTCGGCTACGCGCATCGCCGCGGGTGGGTGCCCGACAACGCCGCCCAGTACGTGGAGCGCCATCCGGTGCGCTACTCGGGCGACTACGACTTCTACTCGCGCGAGGAGGTCGAGGCGCTCGTCCGCGCCGCTGCCTCCGAGCAGGACGCGGCGATCTACGCGACCGCGGCCATGACCGGGCTGCGGCGCGGGGAGCTGCTCGCGCTGCGCTGGCGCGACGTCGACTTCGCCGGCCAGGCGATCCGCGTGCGCGGCAACTACAGCTTCGGCGAGGTCGTGACGCCGAAGAGCGGCAAGGTGCGAGTGGTGCCGATGGTGCCCGAAGTGGCGGCAGGCTTGCGCGCCTCGGCCAGCGCGAGCGCTTCACCCGCGACAACGACCCGTGTTCTGCAACGAGGTCGGCGGCCATCTCGACGGCTCGGCGCTGCGTCGCCGCTACCAGCAGGCCGCCCAGCGCGCCGAGCTCCGGCTGCTGCCCTTTCACTCCCTGCGCCACCACTTCGGCTCGATCGCGGTCAACCGCGCCTCGCTTGTGCAGGTGCAGGCGTGGATGGGCCACTCGCACATCCAGACCACGGCGCGCTATCTACACCACCGCTCCCAAGCAACCGATGCCGCGTTGCTGGCGGAGGCGTTTGTGAGCCAGTCGCTCGGTTCGGCAGCGATTGAGCCCGCGTCGCACGCGGACGCGTGAACATTGATCCACACATCGCGGCGGTTCGCGCAGAGCAAGGCGCGCCACGCATCGAGCGCAAGCTGCTTGGCGAGGCCTTCGTCGGTCCGCCGGCCCCGGCCAGTTCGCCGGGAGTGAACGCGACGAAGCGCCTTGTGCTGGCCAGCGGCCTGGTGGTGTTCCACAAGCCGTTCTCGGGCGTGCACGTGGCTAACGCGCTCGCGTACGGCCAGACTGACGAGACGCCACCGCTCCATGACGCCGTTGGGTGGCGACTGGCGGCCGCGCTCGGGTCACCGTGGCAAGAGCTCGTCGCTCCATGCGTCCTGCGTGACTACGCCGGCGAGGATGGCGCGCTGTCTCTGCAAGCGTCCGGCTGGCCCGGCGATCTCGCGCCGACGCAGAATCCGACCTGGTGCCTGCCGGCAGCGTTCTTCGATGCGCTGATCGCCCAGCAGGATCGCCATCCGGGCAACTGGCGGTGGGACGGCAGCCGTTTGACGCTGATCGATCACGGCTATGCGTTCGCGTTGCCGGGCCACATCCTCAACCACAGCGACCTCTTGCTCGCGCGGCATCGCCACGGCGCCGCCAGACTGATGACGGTGGAGCGCGACGCACTGAGGCGGCTGCTCGCCGACCGCGATTTACTGGGTATGGCGAGCTTCATTGAACGCAATCGTGCCCGGGCCGTTGCTGAGCGAGCCAAGCGCATGCTCGCGGACGATCAGGTGTTGGCGCCAGGAGACTTCTGAAACGTTCAGCACCACCTCTGCCCGCGACGCTGGTAGCATATTGACTCAAGAGGTTAACCCGGGTAGTCGTTTGGAACATCATGGTCCAAGTTCGCTTCACAACCTCCGAGTTCGACGCCGACGCAGAGCGGTGGGTCGAGGTGCCTATCGCCGAGCTCCTCGCCAATGGCGACGAAGTGACGATCAGCGGGCCGCACGCTGACTGGATCAGCCTAGACATTGCGATCATTGATCCGGGCACCGGCGAGCGAATCACTAGGGCCGCGGACGCCGAGCGCTGGGCGCGGCTCCTGCCGTTCGCCTATCGGAACGGCGACATCACGGTTGAGGTCACCGAAGTTGCCGCGGCCCAGCCCGCTGCTGCTGCCTTCCGCTACTCCCTTGGGAACTGAGGCCGTGCCGCGCACAGCCGCATCCGAGATCCATGCCAAGGTCGTCGGCCGCGAGCTCAGGCAGACACGCAAGGCGCTCGGTCTCACCCAGGCCCAGGTGGCCGAGCGGCTCGGCGCGTCAGCGTCCTATATCGCAGCGGTTGAGGCGGGCCGACGCAACCTCACCCTCGGCCAGCTTGCCAACATCGCCAACGCGATGCGTCTCGGCGTCACCGTCTCTTTCATCAGATCCGACGGGCAAGCCGTGGTCGCGGACGGCCGACGAGACGCCATGCACTGATCTAACCCTGGGCTCCGGTTTGCTGTGCTCACGTCGGGCATCCCGGCTCTAGCTGGAAAGCCTTAAAGCTCGTGGGAGCCGCTCGATCCAAGCGTGCCTGTCGTATCGCACATCGGATGGAGATCGGCGGCTACCGCCGTGAAGCGCGGTAAACCGCGATCCAGGAAGCAATGGTCGACCGCGGGGTTCGGCTCGAGGAGGCCCTGCGATCGTTGCTCTCGCAATTACATATCGAGACGCCCTGGCAGCAGGTTCTGTGGGTCGGGTGGGGCACCTGGGAGCGCTCCGCGCCGTAGAATCTGCGCCAACGGGGCGAGGAGGAACCTGACTGGTGGAAGATTGCTCGGCCGCGAAGGAGAGAGCGCGACTCGGAGTTGAACGGGTACACCCAGCTGGGATCGCGCTGAGGTGAGGGAGCGCGAGGTGGATACGCGGTGGCGGCGCATCGACCCGAGGCTGAAGGCGGCTGGGTGGACAGTTGCAGACGCGGTCGGCCGCCAGCCAGTCGGCATTGATGTGCCGACGGCTCTCACCGAGTTGCCTACCGCCTTACGGGCCAGCCGACTACGCCCTGTGCGCCGACGGCCGCGTGCTCGGCGTGGTCGAGGCGAAGAAGATCACGCTCGGGCCCGAGGGCGTCCTGACCCAGGCAGAGCGCTACTCGCGTGGTATCCGCCAACAGCCGCGCTACCAGGGCGAGTACGGCGTTCCGTTCCTGTACTCGACCAACGGCGAGCGGATCCGCTTCCACGATGTCCGGCGGGAGTACAACCGGTCACGGTGGGTATCGGGATTCCACACGCCGGCGGCGCTCGCTGAGCTGCTCGAGCGAGATTTGGACGCCGAACTCGATGCTCTGCGGGCGCTCTCCCGCCGAACCCGCGGCTGCGCCCGTACCAGGTCGAGGCCAACCAGGCGATCGAGCACGCTATCGCGGCGGCACGGCGGCGGATGCTCGTGACGATGGCGACGGGCACCGGCAAGACGCTGATGACCGTCAACGAGATCTACCGGCTGATGAAGTCCGGGGCCGCCAGTCGGGTGCTGTTCCTCGTCGACCGGCGCGCCCTGGCGGCCCAGACGGTGCGCGAGTTTGCCTCGTTCGAGGCCGAACCCGGGTTGAAGTTCGACAAGGTCTATCCGGTCTACTCGCAGCGTTTCCAGCGGGACGACCTGGGCGAGGAGCCGTTGATCCGTCCGGTGATGCCGAACTCGCTGCTTACCAGCCCGAAGCTCGGTGATGCGTTCGTGTATGTGTCGACCATCCAGCGGATGTCCATGAACCTGTTCGGCGGCGAGGGCGCGCTCACGATCGACGGCGAAGCAGTCGAGGCGGATGTCGAGCGGCTCGACATCCCGATCCACGCGTTTGACCTGATCATCGCGGACGAATGCCACCGCGGCTACTCAGCGCGAGAGCAGGCGATCTGGCGCGACACGCTCGACTACTTCGACGCGATCAAGATCGGCCTGACTGCGACTCCGGCCGCACACACGATGGCCTACTTCGAGCACATGGCGTACCGCTACGACTACGACTCGGCGGTCCGCGATGGCTATCTCGTCGACTACGACGTGGTCCGGGTCCGCTCCGATGTCCGCATCAACGGCATCTTCCTGCAGTGCAGGCGAGCAGGTCGACCAGGTCGACACCGAGACCGGCGCGCTGCAGCTCGACCTGCTCGAGGACGAGCGTGCCTTTGACGCCACCGCGGTCGAGCGTGACATCACGGCCCCAGACTCCAACCGCCGCATCCTGCAGGAGCTGAAGCGTTACGCCGACGAGCACGAGGCCGAGCACGGCCGGTTCCCCAAGACCCTGATCTTCGCTGCCAACGACCTTCCGCATATCTCGCACGCCGACCAGCTCGTCGATCAGGCGCGCGAGATCTTCGGTCGCGGCGACGCCTTCGTCGCCAAGATCACCGGCCGAGTCGACCGGCCTCTGCAGCGGATCCGCGAGTTCCGCAACCGGCCGAAGCCCGGCATCGTCGTCACGGTCGACCTGCTCACGACCGGCGTCGACATCCCTGATCTCGAGTTCCTGGTCTTGCTGCGGCCGGTCAAGTCGCGGATCCTGTTCGAGCAGATGCTCGGCCGCGGCACTCGCCTTGGCGACAGGGCGCCGGACAAAGACCACTTCGTCGTCTTCGACTGCTTCGACGGCACGCTGATCGACTACTTCGCCGGACACCACCGGCATCACCGCCGAGCCGCCCGAGGGCGACGCCAAGTCGATCGCGCAGATCATCGAGGAGATCTGGCGGAACGAGGACCGCGCCTACAACATCAAGCGACTCGTCCGGCGCCTGCGGCGGATCGACAAGTCGATGAGCGGCGAGGCACGGGAGCTTTCGCTCGATTCATCGACGACGGCGACCTCGGCGGCTTTGCCGAGAGCTCCCGAACGCTCCTGCGCAGCGCGTTCGGCCGACGATGAGGATGCTTCGCGATCCCGACTTCCAGCGCCTGCTCGAGGATTACCCCCGCGCCGCAGCGGACCTTCCTGGTGGCGCCGCGAGCGTCACCGACACGGTCACCTCGGAGTGGCTGATCAGGGGCGCCGACGGCAAGCAGTACAAGCCCGAGGACTACCTCACCGTGTTCATCGATTTCGTGCGTCTCAAGGCCGACCAGATCGACGCTCTCGCGATCCTGCTGCGCGCCCGAAGGACTGGAACCCCGAGGCGCTGCTCGACCTTCGCGACGCGCTCAAAGCCGGCGCCCCAGCATTTCACCGAGGCCAACCTCGAGCGCGCGTTCCGGGCCCGTACCACAAGGCGCTGGTCGACATCATCTCCATGGTCAAGCACGCCGCCTCGACACCGCACCGCTACTGACCGCGCAGCGAGCGCGTCGAGGCCGCGATCAAGCGGTCGTTGGCCGACCGCGACCTGTCGCCCGATCAGGCCGCCGTGGATGGATCGCATCAAGCTTCACTTGGTCGAGAACCTGTCGATCGACCGCGAGGACTTCTCCCTGTGCCCGTCCTCTCCGACCACGGCGGCTGGGGCAGCGCCGACCGCACCTTCGACGGAGAGCTTGCGGACTGCTCGCCGAGGTCAACCGGGAGCTTGCGGCCGCATGACCGACGTCGTTGCACGCCTTGGGGCTTCGCCCACAACCTCCGCCACGACGGCGTCGACTACGGCGACTACATCGAGCAGATCACCTACCTGCTGTTCCTCAAGATGGCCGACGAGCAGGGGATCGAGCTGTCCCGACGAACACGCGACTGGCCGTACCTGCGCGCGCAGAGCGGCGTGGCGCTCGTCGATGGCTACGAGGATGCGCTGCGAACGCTCGGCAAGCAGCGCGGAATCCTCGGCGACATCTTCGCCGCCAGCCAGAACCGGCTCAGCAATCCCGCCACGCTCGCCCAGCTGATCAAGTCGATCGACGAGACCGAGTGGACGAGCCTCGAGGTCGACGTCAAGGCAGCCGCGTTCGAGGGTCTGCTGGAGAAGGCGGCGGCCGAGGGCAAGAAGGGCGCCGGCCAGTACTTCACCCCGCGGCCGCTGATCGAGTGCATGGTGCGGCTGATCAAGCCCGACCCACGGGCGAGCCGCGACTTCACGATCGGCGACCCAGCCTGCGGCACCGGCGGTTTCCTCGTCGCCGCCTACGAATGGCTCAAGCAGCAAACCGGCGGTGCGTTTGACCGCGAGACCGCGCGGCGAATCCGGACCCAGACCTACTTCGGCCAGGACCTCGTCGCCCGGCCGCGCCGGCTCGCCCTGATGAACCTCTACCTGCACCAGGTCGAGCCGCACATCACGCTCGGCGACTCGATCTATGAGGCCCCGACCAGCCAGCGGTTCGACGTGATCCTCACCAACCCGCCGTTCGGCACCAAGGGCGCCAACCAGGCGCCGGTCCGCGACGACTTCGTCGTCGAGACGAGCAACAAGCAGCTCAACTTCCTCCAGCACGTGCTGACGCTGCTGAAGCCCGGCGGCCGCTGCGCGATCATCGTGCCCGACAACGTCCTGTTCGCCGACCAGGCAGGCGAGGTGTTCAAGGTGCTGATGGAGGACTGCAACGTGCACACCGTGCTCCGCTGTCCGCGGGGCACGTTCGCGCCTACACCGCCGGTACGAAGACAAACGTCCTCTTCTTCACCAAGGGCGAGCCGACCAAGCAGCTCTGGGTTTACGACGCGCGCGCCAACGTGCCCGCGATCACGAAGAAGTCGCGGCCGCTCACGCCAGCGCACTTCGCCGAGTTCGAGCGCTGCTACGGCGACGATCCAAACGGCCGAGCGAAACGCGCGAGCGCCGACTCCGCCGAGGGCCGGTGGCGCGCGTTCAGGATCGACGAGATCATCGAACGCGGCTACAAGATCGACAGCTTCAAGTGGATCCGTGACGAGGAGCTCGACGACCCCGAGAGATGCTCGACCCGGCCGAGCTTCGTGACCGACGCGATCGCGGAGCTCAGGCCGCTGTTGGCGAGCTGCACGAGCTGCAAAGGCTCCTCGATGACAGCGAGATTGCAGCATGAGCCTTACGATCCGTCCGGCACAGATCGTCGAGGAATCGACGTCTCCGCTTCTCGATGCTCATCCGCGTTGGCCGAGAGTGCCGCTTGGATCGGTAGCCACGATCCTCAATGGCGCGGCTTTCAAGTCGAGCCAGTTCCGGAGAGACGAAGGCATTCCCCTCATCCGAATCCGTGATATCTCCAACGCTGAAACCTCGGTCCGGTACTCCGGCGAGTACGACGAGCGGTACTTGATAGAACCAGGCGAACTTCTGGTCGGTATGGACGGCGACTTCAATGTCGCTCGCTGGGCAGGCGAGCCAGCGCTGCTAAATCAGCGCGTGTGCTGCATCAATCCGAACGCGAAGTCACTTGACCTCAGCTACCTCGCATATGTTCTCCCGGGGTACTTGCGAGCTATCCACGACGTCACCTCATCTACGACCGTCAAGCATTTGTCTTCGCGGGACGTCGCCGAAATCCCGATCCCACTTCCGGCGCTCGCGCTCCAACGCCAGATCGCGGAGCGGCTCGACAGGATCGACGAACGCCGCGCGACGATCGCGGCTCGGCTCACTGCAACCAAGCAGATCGTCGCTCGGTTCCGCGGCGCGGTGCTCGCCGCGGCGTACTCCGGCCGGCTCACCGCGGATTGGCGTGAGGAGCATCCGGGATCAGCGCCGAATAGCGCCCTTGCTCTCTGTCGTCGTCAGCTCAACGGTTCGGGGCTCAAGGCGCCACGGCTGAACCCACACGCGGCAGCCGAATTGCCCGAAAGCTGGCAGCTTGCGCCGCTAGGGCTGCTGCTCGACGACCTCAGGTACGGCACGAGCAAGCGATCCGCATACGACACCAAGGGTGTCCCGGTCCTGCGGATCCCGAACGTCAGCTCAGGATCATTGACCCTCGACGATCTCAAGTTCGCGCCGCTCGATGATCGAGAGTTGGCATCGCTTCAGCTCCGGGCCGGGGATCTTCTGATGATCCGCTCGAACGGATCCGTTGGACTTGTCGGGATGACGGCGCTGGTTCCGGAAGCCGCACAAGGGATGGTGTACGCGGGGTATCTCATTCGCCTGCGCGTCGATAGCGAATTGCTCGACCCAGGCTTTCTCGGGATCGTTCTCGCATCACCCGCTCTGCGTCGGCAGATCGAGCTTCCGGCTAGATCGACGAGCGGCGTTCACAACATCAACAGCGAGGAAGTTCGCAGCCTCGGCATTCCCGTTCCTCCGCCCCACGAGCAGCGAGCGATCGTCCATCGAACGACGGCGGCGCTGGGCTTAGCCAACCGGCTCAATGCCGCGATTTCTGTCGCCAGCACAACGCCTGACAGCGTCATGAAGACAGCGCTCGCCAAGGCGTTCCGCGGTGAGCTTGTGCGACCCGAAGTCCACCTGAGAATCGACGGCAGTGAACCCTCTCGCGCAGCAGCCGACGGAAGCGCAGTCGCGACTCCTTGAAGCCATCTACAAGGGTCGTGAGCTCGCTGGTGGACCCTGCTTCCATCCCATAGAACTCAGCCACGTCCCGCATCGGGTCGGGCGGAACCCCGACGCGTGGCCAATCTTCCAGTACGTCGAGGCCGTTATGCATCGCAAACACGGCCTCGAGGCACGCTCGATCATCGCCGAAGCGCCGACCGTCCACTTCGGGGCCGGGCCGGGCCGGTACGGCTGGGTCCAGGTCGAGCGGCCGATCGAGGGGCTGCAACCCGACGACAAGGTGCGCCTTGCGGTCGCCGGCATGGCCCAAGTCGCAGATGCCAAGGCCGAGGTCGAGGCGTTCATCGAAGTACTCGCGCTGCTCGTCGAGCGCGAGCATCAACTCGTGCCGCATCCCACTGAAGTCCAGATGGTGGAGGTTTGGTCGGGCGAGCTACGTAAGCGTCTAGAGCAACGCTGGGTCATCGGAGACGACGACCACCTGACAGCGTTCCGGGAGCTGCTTGGTCGGGAACCATCGACGAGGCACTGCCAAGCAACTTCCACCGAGAACGGCCCTTGGAGCTTGAGGCTGAGCCCCTTCCTGCGCAGCTATTCCGGAGTGTCGACGGTCGGCGAGTACGTCGACCGACTGGTCGAGACCATCGGCCACCCGTCGCCAGCCC
The DNA here is from genome assembly GCA_963803595.1 of uncultured Solirubrobacterales bacterium. Taxonomy (GTDB): domain Bacteria; phylum Actinomycetota; class Thermoleophilia; order Solirubrobacterales; family Solirubrobacteraceae; genus Palsa-465. Next base: position 24,821 of record CAWDNF010000010.1, on the reverse strand, counting down.
GGATTCCCCTGCATCCTTCGTCGCTGTCAGTCCCCGAAGCGGTCGACTACCTGAACGCTGTCTGGCGGCTGAAGGTCGGAAGCAGCGAGCCCCTATTGAGGATCTCGCGTGCCGAGGCGGCGGCCAAGCTGGCGCTCGATTGCGCGACCGTCGACGAGCTTGAATCGCGGCTCAGCGCCTTCGCTGGCATCCTCGGCCAAGTCCGCCTCCCAGGCCAGGAAGGCGACCGGAAGCTCGTCGACCTGCGGACGTTCCTGGACAGACTGCTTGATGGCGACTCCGCCACTCGGGCGACTGCTGCAATCGACGACTTACGGGCGATTGTGGCGCTTCGCGTTTGGTGGCAGCACCCTGGTTCCCGCCCCGAGACGGAAGCGCGCAAGGCTGCGCGGCGGCTGGGCCTCACGCTCCCCAGCGAGGACTGGGGGACTACCTGGCGGCAGCTCCAAAGCCGCAGCGTGGATGCCCTCTCAGCGATACGTGAGGAGATCGAATCGGCGGGCGAATAGCTGGGGGGTATACCCCGCGTCTTGCCCCCGTGCGACCCGGGGGCGGCGTCGATCACGAGAGGGTGAATCTGTGATGCGCGGTTAACTAGCGACAGCAGTTCTTGCTTGGACGCGTCCAAAGCTCTCGTCGCGGGCACCGGAGCCTCTTTGTAGGCGTGGACGAAGAGCCCGTTTTCGCTGGTCGGATGACACAGGCTCCCTAGCCCTAGCGCGAACGCCCGCTCTGGCTGTCATCCGGGTGTCGACTTGGGTGCCTAGAGGGAGCGCGAACGTCCCTGCATACGCCCGGGTTTGCCGCTGACCCCGGCCCGCCCTTCGTGCGCCCCGGGGTCAGCGGCAAACCCGGACAGGTGGTCGTGGTTCGGAATGCCCTGAATCAGGGTTCAACGCAGAGTGAAAGGAAAGGTGGAGGGGGGTCATGGATGAACAGCACACATATCGATGCGGATCCATCCATCTACCCAAAGGCCCATGCATGAGCGCGAACGCGCCGTGACTCGGCAGCGGCACAGCACCGCCAAATGATCGCTCTGAGGGCGAAGGCTTCCGGCAGTACGATCCGGCACGTGCGCACGCTACTTCCGGACCCGCCGCCTGCTGAGATCGAGGCCTTCCTCGAGCGCCGGCGGCGAGCGGGGGCCGACCGCCACGACGAGGTGTGGGAGGGTGTGCTTCACGTGAGCCCCGAGCCCTCCGCCGCCCACGCGGACGTCCTGAATCAGCTCGCCGTCCTCCTGACTCCTCTGGCGCGCGAGCGAGGACTTGCGCCGGTGATCAGCCCCTTCAACCTCGGAGAGTCTGAGCACGACTACCGCGCGCCGGACGGTGGTCTGCTGTGGGAGCGCAGCGCCGCGGTCTGGAATCCGACCGCAGCCATGGTGATCGAGGTGCTCTCCCCCGGCGACGAGACGTGGGAGAAGCTTCCGTTCTACGCCGCCCACGACGTGGACGAGGTTCTCATCGTCGACCCGCAGAAGCGCTCGGTCGGGTGGCTCGGGCGCGAGGGACACGAGTATCGCCAGATCGAGCACAGCCGCTTGATCGAGCTCGGGGCGGCCGAGCTGGCCAAGCGGATCGACTGGCCGCCGGTCGTGGAGTAGCCCGAGTACCCTGTGTGGATCCGCCGGGCGCCAACAGCGCCCGGCGGCACCGGTCGGCTGTCGGTGTGGTTGGTCGGCATGTCCGCGAGTTTGGCTCGCCTCGGCCGGCCGTCAAGCCGCCCTCAGCATCCGCCGAGGCGCCCGCCGGATGTCGGCACGAGCGGCTTGACTGCCGTCCTGCGGCTCGCCTTTTCGCGTCCATGCCGACCAACCACACCACACATCTGTCGAAGTCCAGCCGCATGAGCGCGCGGCTGGTCGAGATCGCGCTTGAGGCGTATGACCTCGGGATCGAGCTCGCCGCCGAGGACCTGAGCCGCGTCGAGGCGGAGATCCGCATCAACGGCGCGCTTCAACTGTTTGACTCTGTGCGTGCGGGAGCTGGAGCACGCGTACAACCGCGCGTTCGCCAGCCCGGAGGAGAAGAGAGAACTTCTCGCCATCCAGCGGCTTCTTCGCCGAGGCGATCCCCGCGGAGCGCCGCTTCCAGGGATAGCTCCGCGCACAACGGCAAGCGAGCGAGCACAGGTTGAGCGGCTCTCACCGCTCGGGTCGCCAGACGTAGTCGAGGCGCTCGAGGAAGTCGTCCTCGGGCGAGCGCGCAGCCTTGGCTGGCGGCGCCTCGGCGCCGGGCGCCGGGATTGGCTTGGCTGCCTGCCAGACGTCTTCGAAGTGGCGCTCGAGCTGGTCGAAGAGCCCGTAGTCGCGGCGGCGGCGCAGGTGCAGCAGGGGCGCCTGGATCCCGGGCGTGCGGTAGAGGTGGATCGTCAGCAGCATGTGCTCGTCGAAGCGCAGCAGCGTGTGGCAGGCCGCCACGCTGTGGGTGCGCAGCTCGATCCCGGGGACGCCGGCGAGCGCTGAGAAGCGCTCGGTCGCTTCGCGCACGCGCGTGCTTGTCCTTCCCGGCGGGCGCCCCACGCGGTCGGCCTCGGCCACAGCATCGCTTCCAGCGTCGGCGAGCGCGATTCTGACCTTGGCGCCGTCGGCGGCCTTGGCCGCGAGGGTCTTGTTGATCTGGCGCGCCTCGGCGATCTCGAGCAGCGAGTAGCCGAGCAGGTCGACGTGATGCTCTGCGGCGGCGAGTAGCGCGCGCCAGTCGGGCGCGCCCTCGTCCGAGCGCCGCGGCGAACGCGGCCACGAGCTCGTCCAGCCCGTCCGCGCGCCGCCGGGCCGCGCGCGGCCACAGGAGCCCGACCTCGACGCCGAGCGCCTGGGCGGCGGCGAGGCGGTGGCGCTCGTGCGGCACCCGCCCCTCAAGCCACCGCTGCACGGTCTTCACGTCCACGACCACGGCGCGGGCGAGGTCGTCGGCGTCAAGGCCGGCATTTCCCATCGCGCGGCGCAGCGACTCGTTTATCATGGCGCTGTGTCTCTAATTGAGACGAATCAGACCATGTAAGCCATAGTGGACATTGCAGGACATATTAGGACATATAAGAGACGTCCTGGAAATGTCCGAAGGTGCGGTTGAGACGTCCCCGCCCTGAAGGCAGTCTCGCCGGCCATGCACACCCACCGACCCCCACACTCCACCCCCCAGGCCCGGCGCCGGGACCACCGCGAACACGCCAGCCCGAAACCGAAGGCCCGCCGGGCGCGGCAGCTGCTGCTGACAGAGCGCGACCTGCGGCTGCTCGACTTCTGCTCGGTCCACCGGCTCGTCCTCTGCGCGCACGTGCGCGCGCTCTCAACACGAGCCCGGATGTGACCTACCGCCGCCTCGCGCGGCTCATCGCCGCCGGGCTGCTCTCCCACCAGCGGATCTTTCGAGCGCCGAGCCGGGCTGCTACCAGATCACCCCAGGCGGCCTGGCGGTCATCGGCTCGGCGCTGCCGCGCCCGCGGATCGACGTTCGCTCCTACCACCACGACGTCAGCCTCGTCGAGCTGTGGCTGGGAGCGCTCAAGGGACAGCTTCGGCCCCGTCAAGCGGCTGTGGACCGAGCGCGAGCTGCGCTCCCGCGATGAGCGCTTCGGCGACCTTCTACGGGCAACGCCACGGCATCCCCATCCAGGTCAGCGGCGGGCGCGAGCGCGTCCACTACCCCGACCTGCTGCATCCAGCGCCCCGACGGCTACCGCATCGCGGTCGAGCTCGAGCTCACGCTCAAGTCCCGCCGACGGCTCGAGCAGATCCTGCTCGGCTACGGCACCGACCCCCGCATGCAAAACGTCATCTACCTCACCGACAGCCCCGCGATCGCCAACGCCCTGACCCGGCTCGCGGCCGAGCTCGGGCTCTCTGAGCTCATCTCCGTCCGCCGCCACCAGCAGGGCGAGCCCCACGCGCCCGCCGCCCACGCGGCGCCCCAACGAAGGGACCAACAATGACCTCGCTCACAAAGAAGAACGCGTTTCAGCGCTCGGGCTATGTCCGCTACGGCCGCCCGCTGTTCTTCTCCTCCTTCATGTTCATCCTCTTCACCGAACCCGCCTGGGTGCTGATCCCCTACTGCCTGGTGTCGATTGCGCTGGTCACGCTCGCGCGCGAGCACGTCATGCGCCAAGGCGCCCCACCCCCGCGCAGCTCGCCTCGAGCATCCACCTCGGCACCGACGTCGAGACCCGCGAGCCGGTGCTCGTCTCCTACCACCAGCTCTCTCACCACGGCCTGATCGTCGGCGCGACGGGCTCGGGCAAGACCACCAGCCTCCTGAAGTTCCTGTGCGAGGCGGTGGTCAAGGGGCTGCCGGTGATCGCGATCGACCTCAAAGGCTCCCAATCGTTCGCCCAAGAGCTCTACGCGGCGAGCCGCATCGCGGGCGGCCGTTTCAGCTGTGGCGCCTCGACGGCCCCTGCTACTGGAACCCGCTCGCCTACGGCGACGCCTCCGAGCTCAAGGACAAGCTGATCTCCGCCGAGCGCTTCAACGAGATCCATTACCAGCGCGCCGGCGAGCGCTACCTGCAGACCGCGATCCAGATGCTCCAAGAAGCCAGGCCCGGCAAGCCCGTCACGCTCGCGGCCGTCACCCACCTGCTCGAGCCCGCGAACCTGAAGCTGCTGCTGCCGCGCATCCCGACCCGAGCACGCCAAACGCGCCGGCCCCTACCTGGCGAACCTCACCCGCGACCAGAAGAGCGCCGTCATGGGCCTGCAGAGCCGCATGGCGATCCTCGCCGAATCGACGCCGGGCAGATACCTCCAGCCAGCCCCCAACGGAGCCGCGAGCATCGACCTGCGCCGGGCGCTGACCGGCGGGCGCGAAGTCGTCGTCTTCTCGCTCAACTCAAGCCGCTACGGCAAGCTCTCGGCGCAGATCGCCGCGCTCGTCATCCAAGACCTCACCACGGTCTCCGGCTACCGCCGCGACCTTCCCCACCAGCCGCTCGCGCTCGTCGCGATCGACGAGTTCTCCGCGCTCGACGCGGACAACCTGCTCGCGCTGCTTTCACCAGGGCCGCGACGCCGGCCTCAGCGTGCTCTTGTCGACCCAGGAGCTGACCGACCTCGAGCGCGTCGCGCAAGGGTTCCGCGACCAGGTCCTCGGCGACATCGGCCTCCTCCTCGCGCACCGCCAGAACGTGCCCGAATCGGCCGAGCTGATCGCGCGCATGATCGGCACCGACACCGTCTGGAAATACACCCAGCAAACCGAGCACAACGTCTTCCTCGGCACCGACCGCGCCACCGAGAAAGGCACACGGCGCGAGGTCGAAGAGTTCCGCATCCACCCCAACATCATCAAGGAGCTCGCCCACCGGCCGGGCCGTGCTGCTCACCAAGATCCCCCACTCCCGGGCGCGCATCGTCGACGTCGAGCCCTGGCAGCCGCCACAAGGAGAGAACCATGCCCGCTGAACCCGCCCCGGTGAGCGAGGCCCGCCCAAGCGGGTCGCTCCTCGACGAGCTCCTGACCACCGCGCAGGTCGCCCAGCACCTGCAGATGCGCACCTCCACGATCGAGGACTACGCCCGCCGCGGCCTGCTCCCCAGCCTCAAGCTCGGCCGCCACCGCCGCTACCTGCGCTCCCACATCGAACAAGCCATCCAAGAGCTTGCGACCCCGCCTGCTCCGCGCCGACTGGTGCCCGCACCGCACCCGCCCTGCCCACGACCCCAGTGCCCGCCAGGACGGCGGCACCGAGGTCCCCAACCACAGCTCAGGAGACCACGATGATTCCCCTCACCACACTGCCTCGGCTTCAGACGACCCGGAGGGCACGGCTCCGAGCCGGCAAGCGCAGTCCATACGCGCTCTTCTGCGATGAGCTCCTCGAGTTTCCCGGCTACTCCGGGATGCGCGGACTGTGCCACCTGCTCACCTACGGTCACGCGCTGGCACCCTACGTCTGCATCACCGGGAACTTCGACAGCGCCCCCGGCCCGTCGACCACCAACGTGATCGAGCACGTCGCGACCGCGATCGCCACCCGCCTCGACACTGACGGCTTCCGGCTGATCAACTGGCACCCGCGCCGCGGCACGGATCGGTTCATGGACATCAAGCTCAAGGCCGTTCCGCCAACCGCGACTGCCCACGGCCTGACGCTTGTCACCCAGAGCGAAGGCCGCTACACCGTCACCGACCGCGAAGAACTAGTCACCCGCTTCATCGAGCCCACGTTCCACCCCCTCGATGAGAGCGACATCGGCAAGCTCATTGGCGAGAGCCAGCTCCGCCAGCTGTACGCGTTTGCCGGCATCGAAGGCGATTACACGCCCCAGCGGCTGTTCGGCACTCACGGCCAGAAACGCGTCGACGCGATCAGCCAGCACAACCACGCACGCACCAACGATCTCTTCGCCGGCACGGCCGAGAATCCGCGGCGAGGTGACGGGCAGTGACTCCCAGGACGACGTTCCTCTCGCGCACCCAGCAAGACCAGCTCATCTCTCTCCTTCAAGAATGGGGAGCCCCGCCATTCGCGATCGACAACCTGCTCGAACATGCAGCGTTCGGCCCCGGGATGGTCGGCATGCCGTTCAACCGCAAAGACAGCCAGCGGGGCGTCGGAATCATGGCTGAGACCGAGCGAGACCCCCAGCTCGCTCAGCTCGTCCGCCGCCGCGGCGAGCTCAACGATCGCGACTTCATGCGCACCTGGCGCACTGGGCAAACACTCACGAGCGTGGCGCTTTCCCCGCACGCGCCCGAAGCGCTCGTCGCGTACAAGCTTGAGCTGCTGAAGCCGCTCAAGCTGAAGCGCACCTTCTTGTTTCTCGGCTCAAGCCAAGCAAGGTTGCTCGCCTGGCTGCAATGCCCGGGCACCACGACTTGGCTATTACCAAAGGACGTAGGCATGCAAGCATGGGTCAAGGAAGGCCTCGTCACCGATGCCGAGATCATGTCCCACGCTCTACCGCTCGGCATCGTCCAAGGCCCCACAAACAACATTGCGCTCGCGCTTGAACACGTCCGCTTCCGCTCTATAGCGCCGTGAGCGCCGAAAATCAGCAAGAGCTGACGGCGACAGCAAACGGACTTACCGGGACTGGTGCGGCGCGCGAAATCGAACCGCTGCCCGCCTGAGCCCCTCCTCTCTCAGATAGCTGGCGTATTCCGTGAGCAGCCAGGTCTGGCTCGTGTCAGGCGCTCCGAACCGGAGCAGCTCGATCGTGGTCCGGCGACCGCCTCCCAGTCCACACAGGGGGACCTCGCGAGGGGGGATCACCTCAAGCTGTTCACGACGCGGCACGCGCAGTAGTACGACCTTGTGAGCCGCCGGCCGGGACTCGATGTCTTCGAGGTAGACGTTGAGCTGGATCCCGTGAATGTCGGAGCCATGTTTGGACTCAACCCAGATGAGCACGTCGGGCGCTGGGTCGGCCGGCTTCCGCGGCCGCAGCCACACCTCCAGATCTACAAAGCGGCCCTTCGGCGTCCTCACCTGCGTCCTCACGCGCACCCGCGGAGATCTGGGTTCTGAGCCGATGCCAGCGCGGCGTGGAGCCGAGCGGCCTCTGCTTTCCAGCGTGTATGCAGCTCGGGTTCCGCCTCGCTGAACCGCGCCGCTCATCTGCGGCGCCCGCTGCGCTGCTCAGTAGCGCGACGACCGTTTGTTGTGCTAGCCCGTCAATCCGTTCCAGCACAGCCGCGGTGACCTCGGTCAGCCGGTTCTCGTGCGGGTCGATAACCGACGACCGGGGATAGCGCGTCACCCGCGCGAACAGCGACTGCGTCACGGCGCCAGCGTGCCGTTTTTATCCACGGCGTTCGGCGCCACAAGCGGCCTAGCGCCGCGAGCTGACCCATTCCTCGGCAGCCGAGGATCCGCGTCAGGGACTTGGCTCTGAACTCGACTCCTCTTCGCGAATCCGCGTCCGCACAACTTCCCATGTGTCGGCGAGGTGCTGTCGTAGGATGGCCTCGGCGGGCTGTGAGTCGCCGTCGCGAATGTGGTGCAGGATCTCGCGATGTTGGTTTTGGGCTGAGCGAAGACTTTGCATTGCGGTGACATAGATGCGCAGATACGGTCGTCGCGACCCAGAGCGAGGTAATGATCGACAGGAGCCGCGGCGCGCCTCCGGCCTCATACAGCGCGAAATGAAAGTCTCGATTGGAGTCGCGCCAGCTGTTTGGCTGCCGCTCCTGGGCATCCATTCGTTCGATCAGGTCCTCGAGTCGTGCGAGCGCGTCCGGATTGCTCATGAGGTGATGGATGGCGCGGCGGAGGGCGAGTGATTCGAGCTCCCCGCGGATCGCGAAGATCTCGTCGAGCTCGTGCTCGTTCAGTGAATTGATCATGATTCGGCGTTTCCCGTCGAACGAGACCAGCCCTTCTGCTTCCAGGCGGCGAAGCGCCTCCCTCACGGGGACGACGCTTACCGCGAAGCGCTCCGCAATTGGTTTCAGCCGCAGCGGCCCCGGGGGATAGATACCCCGAGAAATGTCGTGTCGTAGCTGGGAATAAACTGCGTCAGTGACCGACGGCAGCGCGATCGGAGCGGGCGCCGGAGTCGTCATCGTCCCAGCGGAGTGGTGGAGAGCGACTCATAGCGCTCTACTTCCCGGGATGCGAGATGCTCGGCGAGCTCCGCGACGGCGTAGCGCTGGAAATGCTCGCTGGCCTGGTGTTCGCGATAGCCGCTTTCGTCTGCGTAGAGTTCATATAGGAAATAGCGCGTCGGGTCGGTCGGATCGCGGTGAGGCTCGTATGCCGATGCACCCGGGCTCTTGAAGCGTGTGCTCGCGAAGCTCGAGCATGATTACCTCTACCGCGTCGGCGTGCCCGGGATGCACTTCGTAACGGACGCAAGCGGCGGCAAAAGCCATATCAGTCATCCCTCCGCATCTGGCGCGCGAATGTCGACGAATCCCAGTAGCTGGCCGATGCAACGATGCGGTCGGACCCGAACTTGAGCCAATGAACGCCTTCCAGGTCGAGTTGCCTTCCAGCCGTGCGGAACGGTCCATTGGCGCCGCAAGCGTACCGGTCAGTCTGTACGCAACCGCGGCGTGCCCCTGAGATACAGCCGACGCCTGCGGCACCCAGCGCGCATCCGGGAATGAATCGACGAATCGCCGCAGCCCGTGGCGGATCGCGTCCACCCCTTCGGCGCGCCGCTGGTGGGCGACCTCGTAGTGGCTCGCGTTAGATTCGTATGAGTCCGGCTACGGCGTCGACGTCATGAGCGTTGTAGCCCTCGTAGAACGAGCTGATGAGCGGCGGAAGTATGCCCGGCTCACCGTCGCTCTGGAGCTTGCGTTGCGTCGCTTCGCTCGCGACGGCTGCGAGGAGCTGATCGAGCCAGTTGGCGAACTGCTCCCGATCGATCTCGAGCAGTGAGTCCCGCTGCGGTGAGATCTGTTGTTCCATATGGCGCAGTGCCGGGTCCCAGGTTCGGTGGCGGCAAGCCGCGCGGCCGCCTCGACCATTCTTCGCGGGGCAAACAGCGGTGGCTCGTCCAGGCAGTCGCGGGCGCACGCGATCAAGTAGACCACGACATCGAACGTGGCCGTCACCGGTCACCGTCCCAGGGTTGACCGTAGCGGTCACGATAGATCTCTAGGGGGCGGGCGCGCGCCGCGGGTCTCGCCCGAGGGCTCGGGTGACCCACGGCGATCAGCATGTCCGCGCGCACGTGTCGGGGCAGCTCGAGCACGGCCCGCAGCGCGGCGTCGTTGGCGGAGCGGATGAAGCTCACGCCGAGCCCCAGCGCGACAGCGGCAGGGCCACGTTCTCCGCCGCCGCGCCCGCGTCCACGAGCGAGAGCAGGTCCCGGCCGAGCAGGCCCATGCGCTCCTCGGCCACGCGCGTGTCGGTGCAGAGCACGATCACCGCGGCCGCCCCGTCGCTCCGAAGCTCGGCGTGACGAGCCGCAGGGCCTCGATCAGACGGCGGTGAGTCACGATCAGGATGCGGCGCATCGGCTGGTTTCCGCCCATGGGCGCGCGCGAGGCAGCCCAAGCCAGACGCTCGAGCTGCGGCTCGGCCACGGCATCGCCCGTGAACGAGCGGTGCATGCGCCGGCGGCGCAGCGCGTCGAAGAGGCTGAGCCGGGGTCCTCCTCGCCGCCGCCGCCGCCCCGCTCGGTGGGCTGGGTCAGGCTCATGCGGTCACCTCGGGGATGACGCGCTCGGCGAACAGCCTCAGCGAGCGGCAGGTCTGCTCGTGGGGCATGCCGCCGAAGCTGGAGAAGACGATCAGCTCGTCGACTCCCCAGTCGGCCAGCCGGCGGACCTTGGCGGCGACCGTCTCGGGGGAGCCGATCAGAGAGCGGTTGAGGCGCAGGTCATCCCACTGCAGCGTCGCGGTCCTGCGCGCGAGCCAGCGCCAGTGGGCATAGTCGTCGGGGAGCTCGTCGCTTGGTGCGACTCCTCGGCCTCCGGCTCGGGCGCGCCCCGATCCTGCCCCCCCTGCCAGGTCTCACCGGCCTCGCGGCTGTAGGTCAGGCCGGCGGGCCTGCTCTCGGCCTCGGCTAGGTCGTCTGTCGCGGCCACGTAGACGAGCTCGTTGTGTGCGAGCCGCGGCCTGCCGGCGCCGGGGGGGCTTGGCGCGAGGTTCTGATCCCAGCGGCGCAGATCCTCGTGGACTTCCTCGAGCCTGTTCATATAGGTGCCGATGAGGCCGTTGTGGCCGCCCGCTGCGGCCCGTTCGATCGACTCGGGGCTGACGCCCACCTCCCAGACTGGAGGATGGGGGCTCTGCAGCGGTCGCGGCCGGAGGCTCAGCTCGGGGATGCTCCAGAAGCGCCCCTCGTGGGAGAAGCTCTCCTGGGTGAAGGCCTCGAGGATGATCTGCAGGGCCTCGCGGTAGCGGGCGCTGGCCTCCTCCATCGGAATGCCGAAGCCGCGGAACGCCTCCGGCTGGATGCCGCGCCCGACGCCGAGGTCGACGCGCCCGTCGCTCAGGTGGTCCAGCACCGTCACGTCCTCAGCCACCCGCAGGGGATGCTCGAGCGGCAGCACCACCACCCCCAGACCCAGGCGTATGCGCGTGGTCAGGGCCGCGAGGTGGGCCAGCACGAGCGTGCTCGAGGGCCGGCTGAAGGACGTGAAGTGGTGGCAGGTCAGCCACACGCGGTCGTAGCCGAGCTGCTCGGCGAGGAGGACCTGCTCGATCGTCTCCCGGTAGCGCTCGGGGCCGCCCTCGGGCGTGGTCTGGACGACCATCGTGCTGAAGCGCATCTCAGCTCGGCTTGATCGCGGCGATGCCGTTGATCTCCACGAGCAGGCCGGGGACCACCAGCTCGCCGATGCCGAGCAGGCTCATCGCGGGCGGCTGGGATCCCGAGAATGCGGCCCCGATCTCACGCACGACCTCACCCTGCAGAGCCATGTCGGTCACGAAGATGTCAAGGCGCACCACGTCCGCCAGGGTGGCGCCCGCCCCGCCCAGCACCTCGACCATTGCCTCCAGGATCGCCCGTGTCTGGGCGCCGGCCTGCGGGGGGAACTCGAGCTCCTCGAGCTTGTGGGGGTGGTCGTGGTAGAGCGGCAGCGCGTTCAGGCCTGCGATGAAGAGCAGCTCGTGATCGGCGGGCACGCGCAGGCCGACGGAGTAGGGCATGTAGTAGGGGTGCTCCTGTGTGACTATCGCCTCGGTCATGGGCGTGCGACCCGCGCCTTCTCGATCTGATCCAGGACCTCGGTGAGTGCGATCACGTCCGCGTACTTCGCGTCGATGTCGAACAGGCTCCACTCGTGCGGGCCCGATGCGCGGTCGCCCACGCACTCCACGGGGACGATCGTGCGATATCCCCAGGAGACGGAGTCGACGGTCGTCGCGCGCACGCAGCCGCTGGTCACGCATCCGGTCACGATCAGGGTGTCCGCACGTGCAGCCGTGAGGAACGGGATCAGCGGCGTTCCGAAGAAGGCCGAGGAGGCCCGCTTGAGCCATACGGGCTCGCTCGGCAGCGGGGAGACCCGCTCGTCGATCTCGCACCAGACCGATCCCTCCACGAGCGCGCCGAGCCCGGGCATCTTGCGCAGCCAGGTGGCGCCGTCGCGCAGACCGGGATCGAAGCCGACGGCCGTGTAGGCGATCGGCAACTCCGCCGCGCGCGCCGCGGCGAGCAGCCGCGCCGTCGCGAGCACGGCCTCCGAGACGTCCCCGCCGACGGGCGAGGCAGGGTCGGTGAAGCCGCGTTGGAAGTCGACGACGACGAGGGCCGGCGAGCTGCCGAAGCCCACGCGCGTGCCAATGCCGCTGCGGCCGTAGACGTCCTGGGCTCCCGCCATCAGATCGGGAGTGCTCATCGCAGGTCCTCCGGGACGATCCGTCCGCTGTCGGCGATGAGCTCGTCATCCAGGTAGATGCGGTGGTGGCGCAGCGCGAAGTCCTGGTGGCAGCCCGTCGTCTGCTTGCCGCCGAAGGTAGCGTTCTCGCCGAGGGCGAACAGCGTCGTGCCATACGCGGTGCGGCCGTCCTGGCCGATTATGTCCAGCGGCTCCTGGAAGGCGACGGCGTTCCAGAGCGCGCGGGGGTGCGACCCCCACCCCGTGTGTGAGATCGCGAAGCCCTCGGGGTCGCGCCAGCCCTCGATGTAGTCGCGGATCATGAAAGCGTCGTAGCCGCCCTCGATGGAGACGACCGTCCCCTTCTCGAAGTGCAGGGTGACCGGCGTCGTGATATGGCGCTTGGTCGGATACCAGATGTCGCCCGGGTCGAGCACGACCTTGCCCTCGCCGGCCCCGTCGGTGGGGATCGTGTATTGGAAGGCGCTCGGCCAGTGGTCCCAGCGGCCGGGCTCGGCGGTATAGCCATACTGGCCGAAGACGGGTCGATCGGTCTTGTCGAACCACACCTCGGTGCCGTTGTCGGACTCCAGCCGAATGCGCTTCGCGGCCCGCAATCGCTCCATCCCGCGCTCCACCCGGGCGCGGTCCTCCTCGGTCGGGAACATTCGCTCCAGGGCCTCGACGGGATCGTGGACCATCAGCATCCGCGTGCCGGCATCCAGGATCTCGCGCTGCTGGCTGGAGTGCAGCAGGCCCCCCATGGAGAGGTCGATGACCATGTCGGCCCGCTTGAGCGTATCGACGGCCAGGCGCGAGCCGTTGAGGATTGCCGAGGAGACGTTCCCGGTGCGGATCACCGGCACCTGCTCGGGCGGGGCCGAGGGGACCATGATCGTCAGCGCTTCCGCCCCCAAGGCCCGCGCCGCCCCGTACATTGCCGCGGCGTACTCCTGGTTGGACTCAGGCTCCATCAGGATCGCCAACGATTCGTCCTCCCGCAGGCGGCAGAGATCGAGCATCCGCTGGAACAGCGGCACGAGCTCCGCGGTCTTGTATGCCGTAGCCGTGGCTATCGCCATCAGTTCTCTCCGATCTCCGAGGCAAGGGCCTCGGCCGCGTTCACAAAAGGCTCGAGCGGCAGGCGCACGACGCCCGCCCCGACCATCCCGACGCCCGGCTCGCGGTGGGCGAAGCCACCGTTGACGAGCGGGGCCACGCCGGTCCGCACGACGCGCCGCGCGTCGATGCCGATGGGCGTGCCGCGATAGCTCTCGAAGGGCACGAGGAACCGGCTGCTCGTGCCCGCGCAGATGCCCCGCATCTCCGCCACCTTGACCACCCCTCCCTGTGGGTCGGCCCCCAGAAAGGAGGCCAGGGCTGGAGCGGCCGAGGAGGCCATGGCGCCCAGGCCGACCACCTCGGTCACGAAGGAGTCGCCCATCAGAGGGCAGGCATCCTCGAGCGTGTAGCCCTCGAAGACGCGGGGGGTGCCGAGCGGCGCCTCGGCCGTGAACCAACTGTCGCCGAGCCCCGAGACGCGGATGCCCACCTGTCGCCCGTTGGCGGCGATGCTCGTGACGATGCCGGGCTCGCCATGGGCGTGCACCTCTTCGGCGATGGCCTTGGCGGCGATCATCGAGAAGCTCAGGAAGAGCTGGTTGTTGGCCGCCATGTCCGCCAGCAGCTCCGCGGCCAGCGCCGGACTCGTCCGCACCAGCGCCGGCGCGAGCGCCAGCGCGATCGCGGCGGAGGTGGCCGCGTTGCGGTTGTGGCACTCGTCCCCGCGGCGCAGGCCCTCCGCCTGGATCGCGGTCAGCTCGATCGGATCGCTTGCGGCGATGGCCGCGTCGAGAGCCGGCGCGACCACCTCGCCCAGCCAGCGCAGACGACCCAGCGTCTCCGGCCCGTAGGCGCCGTAGCGGAGCGTCGGACCGTTGCCCTCATGCAGCGGCGCGAAGGTCGTGCGGCCCGTGCTCGAGCGGGCCAGCACCACGGGTATGTGGGGTGAGACGACCCCGGTGGCGCGGCCGGTGGCGCCCGCCTCGTTGCAGGGGCTCAGCTCCAGCTCGCCGCCGTCGAGGATCGCCTCAGCGTCCTTGAGGTCGGCGGCCTCTCCCTCCAGCACGAGCGCGCCCATGACCGCGGCGCGCATCGGGCCGGTGAGCTCCGGCAGAGAGGTCGGCGGCCCGGCATGAAGAAAGCGCCGCGGACCGACAGCGTCGGTGACCTCGCCGGCCAGGCGCACGCCGGCGAGCTCGGCCTGCGTCTGCTCGAGCGCGTGCGAGCTCGCGTGCTGAGGACTGCCACCGCGAGCCCGGTCGAGCTCGTCCTCCCGCTGCGCCCCTGAGTCATCTGGTCCGGGCTCATCCTGATCCGATCAGGGGGCCACGCCTGCGTCGGCGATGTGGACCTCGACGGGCATGTTCGGCCCGGCGGAGCCGCTCTCGTCGACCGGCTGGCGCGTCCCGACCGAGAGGACGATGTAGATCAGGCCGGCCACGACCGCGGACGTCACGAAGCTCAGTTCGACGCCGTTGAAGCTCGAGGAAAGCGGCCCGTTGAGGAGGCTCGTGTTGCTGAACATCAACCCGAGCGCCACACCGGCAAGCCAGGCGACCACGGCGCGCCAGTTGACGCCTCCCCGGTACCAGTAGATGCCGCGTTGGCTGCGGTTGGCGAAGGCCTGCAGATGGTGAGGCATGAAGCGCCCGCGGGCGCGCAGGTAGCCGATGATGTTGATCGCCATCCATGGCGTTACGAGCACGGTGACGATCGTGATGAGCGATTCGATGGATTTGGCGACGCCGAAGATGAGCACGGCGATGTAGGCGACCCCGAGGCCGGCGAAACCGAACAGGAAGCCGACGTCCACCCGCCGCAGGCGCCAGAGGATGGCCTGCAGGTCGAGGGTCCCGTTGTAGACGCACATGGCTCCGTTCGTGGCGTTGCCGATGAAGCCCAGCAGCACCACCGGGATCAGCACGACCGCGCCCGGAATGCCGATGATGCCGCCGACCAGGTTCGCGGGTTCGGCGATAGCCAGACCGATGAAGGCGCCCGCCAGCAGGGCGACGATGTTGCCGCAGACCATGCCGGCAAACGCTCCGCCGAAAACCAGGCGCGGGGGCGTCTTCGTCGGGATGTAGCGGGAGTAATCGCTCGCGAAGGGCCCGTAGGAGGTGGCGTTGGCGATCGCCACGGTCACGGCCAGCGCCAGGTTGACCAGAAGCTTCCGAGCGCGTATTCGGCATGGGCCTGGTGGACGTGGAAGCTCTTGGCGGCCAGGGCCACGACCAGGATCATCACGAGCAGGTTGCTGACCGAGATGAACTTCTCGTTGGCCACCAGCGTGGCGTGGCCGAGGATCCCGATGACGAGCGTGATCGCGGCGGCGATGGCGAGCGCGATCGCGAGTGGTAGCAATACTAACTGGAACCAGTAAGTCAGCGACAGAAACATAACCATTGCTAGTGGCACAAGAAGCGGTACCTCGTGCTTCCTGGCATCACCGGCCTGTGGCAGGTCTCGGGACGCTCCGAGCTTGACTTCGATGATCTGGTCCGCCTCGACTTCCTGTATCTGGAGAGGTGGTCGATCATGCTCGACCTCTCGATCCTGCTGAAGACCATCCCCGCCGTGCTCAGCCGGCGGGGAGCGTTCTAAGCAGCGGCCTGCGGGGCGGCGGCCTGGGCGGTCGCGTACGTGTCCTCGTCGGGCCGAGGCTGCGTCTTCGCCGGTCGCGGTCCGTGCCCTTGGACGGGCGACTTCTTCCCTCCACTATTTACGATTAGACAACTTGACGTTGCGTAAATAGGTCGTACCATCTGTGCTCGTGGCCGCCGAGAGGCCCCGCTCACCTGCCCGTCTTGCCCCCGACGCCCGCCGGCACCAGCTCGTGCTGGCGGCAATGCCTGTGGCCGCCCGCGGTGGCCTGGGCAACGTGGCCCTCGACGCTGTGGCGGCCCGCGCCGGGGTGACCCGCAACCTCCTGTATCACTACTTCCCCCGGGGACGGCGAGATGTAGAGATCGCCGTAGCGGGCGAGGCGGAAGGCCAGCTCGATCTGGCCGACCCGACAGAGAGTGATCCGCTATCCCGGATGCTCGAGCACGCCCTTGCGCCCACCCATGCGTGGCGGATCCATCGCTGGGCGGTCGCCTCCCCCGATCCCGAGATCCGGGACATCGCCGGCCGGGCCACCGACCAGCTCACCCTAAAGCTCTCCCGGCTTCATCGGCTCGACGACGACCTTGAGCCGCTGGTGGCCACCGCGCTCCGGGGATACGTGGCCTTCGCCGAGGCCGCGCTGGACAGCGGTCGATCGATGGCGCTGAGCCGGCCGGCGCTCCTTGAGCTGTTGAGGAGGACGCTCGGCGGCCACGCTGGAAGCAGGCGGGCAGCTAGGCCAATCGCGCGACAGGCGCCCGGCGCACCCCCTATCCTCGGCCGGCCATGCCGCCCACGGACCGGTTCGTGATCAGCTTCGCCGCCGAGCCTCCGCAGGAGGGGCTGCCTTACGGCCGCTGGGCCGAGACCCTAAAGGCTCATTTCCTGGCCGCAGTCCGCGAGCTCGACACCGAGGGAGAAGAGATCGGAGACCCGGGCGACATCGCCTGGTTCCCTGACCGCACGTACGCCGGGCGGACCTACGTGCCGGCGGTGGCTCGGACGACCGAGGGATTCGAGCTGTTTGGCTACGTGTCCTTCACCGAGGGCGGTGCGGCCCCGCCGACTTCTACTCGAGCGCCGACTTCACCTCCGAGGTGGCCGAGTCCAATCCCGAGTGGAAGCTCGACCTCAACGACGAAGTGATCGGCGCCTGGCGAGGCGAACTGGGAAACACGGCCGAGATGACTCTGGTCTGGGGCCTTCCGATGATCCCCGGCGGTGCTCTGGTTACCGCCGAGCTGGCCAACCTGGCCGTCGATCAATGTGAGCTGGCCGAGCAGCGCTTCACGCTGATCGCCCCCGACAACTACCGAGCCGATTTCCTGGAGATCAAGCTGTGGAGCAAGAGCGGCCAGGAACTCGCCCGCGAGTCGCTCTACGTGGAGGAGGACGGAGCAGTAGGCACCCGGCCGTGGCCGGGTTAGCTAGGTCCGGCCGTTCCGGCCAGGCTGGCTTCGCCGCTTCTCCGTCGGGCGGCTCCAGCGGGAAGTGGCAGGCGGCGAAGTGGCCCTGGCCCGAACGGCCGCAGCTCGGGAACCTGCTCGGCGCATAGCGCCTGAGCGCGCGGACAGCGGGTCCGGAAACGGCAGCCCGAGGGAGGGTAGATCGGGCTCGGGAGCTCGCCACGGACGGCGGGCTCGGTCTTCTCGCGCTCGATCGAGGGATCGGGGATCGGGATCGCCTTGAGCAGCCCCTCGGTATACGGATGAGCAGGACGGCGATAGATGTCCTCGCCGCTGCCCACCTCGACCAGCTTGCCCAGGTACATCACGCCGATCCGGTCGGCCAGGTACTTCACCACCGCCAGGTCGTGCGAGATGACCACCGCGGCCATGTTGTGCTCGGCCTGGAGGCGCTTCATCAGGTTGAGCACCTGCGAGCGGATCGATACGTCGAGCGCGCTCACCGGCTCGTCGGCCACGATCACCTTGGGCTCGAGCATCAGCGCCCGGGCCAGCGCGATCCGCTGGCGCTGGCCGCCGGAGAACTCGTGCGGGTAGCGCTCCATGGCGTCTGGGGGAAGCCCGACCTCCTCGAGCAGACGGAGCACCCGCTGCTGCTGCTCCTTGCGCTCCCCCACACCCTGGATGACGAGCGGCTCGCGGAGGATCGTCTGCACCCGCATCCGCGGGTCCAGCGAGGCGTAGGGATCCTGGAACATCATCTGGAGGTCTCGCCTCGCCCGGCGCAGCGCCCGCCCTCGCAGCCGGAAGATCTCCCGGCCCTGGAACTCGATCTTGCCGCCGTCGGGCTTCTCTATGCCCGACGATCAGCTTGCCCAAGCGTTGTCTTGCCGCAGCCCGACTCGCCCACCAGGCCGAGTGTCTCGCCGGCGTGCAGATCGATCGTCACGCCGGAGACCGCCTTAACCGAGGCCACCTTCCGTTTCAGGATCGCCCCGGCGGTGACCGGGAACTCCCGGACCACGTCGGAGACGTCCAGCACCTGTCCGTTCTCCGATGCCGGGCCGGGTCGGCATACCGACCGTCGGCCACGATCTTCGGGCGGCGCACGATCGGTCCGTCCACCGGGTGCCAGCAGGCGAAACGATGCTCAGGATCCTCCCCGGTCAGCGGCGGCTCCTCCGCCCGGCACTTGGCCGGTGGCCCTCGGGCAGCGCGGAGCAAAGCGGCAACCCAGCGGCGGGTTGGTCAGGTCCGGCGGCAAGCCGGGAATGCTGACCAATGCCTCGCGGTTGTCCTGGTCAAGCCGCGGAATCGACCCCAGCAGTCCCTGGGTGTAGGGGTGGCGCATGCCGCGGAACAGCCGGCCGGTGGGCGCCGTCTCGACGATCCGGCCGGCGTACATGACGTTGATCCGCTTGGTCCGCCCGGCCACCACGCCCATGTCGTGCGTGACCAGGAGGGTGGCCATCCCCAGACGGTCCTTGAGGTCGTCCAGCAGGGCCAGGATCTGCGACTGGATCGTCACGTCGAGGGCGGTCGTGGGCTCGTCGGCCAGCAGCACACGGGGCTCGCAGCTCAAGGCGATGGCGATCATGACGCGCTGACGCAGGCCGCCTGAGAGCTGGTGGGGATAGTCCTTGAGGCGCTCCTTGGGCTGGGGGAGTCCCACCAGCTCCAGCACCTCGAGGGCCCGCTCCAGCGCCTCCTTGCGCGACTGGCGCCGCGGTGCAGGCGCACCGGCTCGGCCACCTGCTCGCCCACCGTCTTGGTCGGATTGAGCGAGGACAGCGAGTCCTGGAAGATCATGGCCACCGTGTTGCCCCGGATCTCGCGCAGCTCGGCCTCGGACAGACCCGACCAGCTCGCGTCCCTCAACCTTGATCGAGCCGCCCGAGGATGTGGCCTCCCGGTGGGAGCAGCCCCAGGATCGAGACAGGCCGAGCATCGACTTGCCGCAGCCGGACTCGCCGACCAGGCCCAGCGTCTCGCCCGCCTCGATCTGCAGATCGACGTTGCCCACGGCCTGTACGACCGACCGGCTCAGATTGATGTGAGTGGTGAGGTCGGTGACCTCGAGAGCGGGAGCCAATCCTCAGAGTCCTTTCAGCGGCGGCGGAGCCGGACGTCCAGCGCGTCCCGCAATGCGTCCCCGACGAGGTTCGTGGCGAGCACGACCAGCACCAGGCAGATACCCACGGGGTAGACGAGCCACCAGTAGCCGGACGAGACGTCGTTCTGCGCGTTGCCCAGCATGTCGCCCCACGAGGTCGTGGGGTACTGCAGGCCGAAGCCGAGGAAGCCCAGATAGGCCAGGATCAGGATTGAGTCGGCGATCTGGAAGGTGATGTTGACGATCACCACCGACAGGGCGTTGGGGATCAGGTGCCGGTAGACGAGTCCGGGTCCGGCCCGAGCCCATCACTCGCGCGGCGTGGACGAAATCCCGCGTTCGCAGCGTCAGCACCTCGCCGCGCACGAGCCGCGCTGGGATCAGCCACGTGAAGAGGCCGAGCAGGAGGCTCAACCTGAACACCGTGCCGCTGTACTTGGTGGCCAGCACGAGCACGATGAAGAGCAGGGGGATCGACAGCAGGATGTCGACGAAGCGCATCATGATCCCGTCGACGAGGCCGCCGACAAGCCCCGCGACCGCGCCCCACAGGGTTCCGATCACGGTGGCGATCACCGACGCGAAGAAGCCGATCTCGAGCGCCGTCTGGCCTCCGACCATGATCCGCCCCAGCTCGTCGAAGCCGTGCTCGTCGGTTCCCAGCAGGTGCGCGCCACTGGGGGCCAGGTCGGTGATCAGCGGATTGAAGTCGGTCTGGTTGGTGTGGTAGATCAGCGGACCGACGAACCAGAAGAGGACGAAGAACAGGATGATTCCGGCGCCGACCACCGCCAGACGGTTGGACAGTGAACTCTCGCAGTGCCAGCCTCCAGCCGCTGGCGATGACCTGAACCTCGCCGCCCTCGGGCGCTCGTGAAGGGCAGGACGAGGACCCCGCCGCCGAAGCCCGGCTCCGAACCGGCCGTCGAGCGTCTGCTGCGTGAGCGGATCAGACAAGGCGCACCCGCGGGTCGGCGACGGTGATGGCGATGTCGGCGAGGAGATTCCCCAGCACGGTCAGGATCCCGCCGAGGATCGTGTACGCGAGCAGGACGTTGTAGTCCTGGGTGCCCAGCGACTGGTAGAACAGCAGCCCCAGCCCCGGGAAGTTGAACAGCACCTCGACCAGCAGGTTGCCCGCCAGCAGGGTTGGGATCGAGAGCCCGACCAGGGTGATCATCGGCAGGCAGGCGTTGCGCAGCAGGTGGCGGAAGAGAACCGCTCGCTCGGACAGCCCCTTGGCCCGGGCCAGACGGATGTAGTCCTGGGCCAGGTTGTCCAGCGCCGAGGAGCGCATGTAGCGGCTGAAGGAGGCCACGTTGATCGCCGCCAGGGTGACGATGGGCAGCGTGAGCTGCAGCGGGTGGGTGATCGCTCCCCACGTGCTGGTGATGTTCGTGCTCACCGTTGGCGGGAAGATGCCGAGGTCCAGCGCCAGGAACTGGATCAGGATCAGGCCCAGGAAGAACGAGGGCATCGAGTAGAGGATGAAGTTGAGCGTGGTGGCCGTGTAGTCGCCGATGCTGTTGCGCTTGACCGCCTGGACGATCCCCAGCGGCACGGCGATGAGCAGCGAGAGCGACGAGCGCTGCCCCGGTCAGGTAGGCGCTTCGTCCGGCGTTCTCCTTGAGCAGCGCGCCGACGCTCTGGCCGAGCTTGTACGAGTAGCCGAAGTTGAGGTGCAGCAGGTGCCAGAGGTAGCTGCCGAACTGCACGATCCACGGCCTGTCGAAGCCGTGTGCTTGTTCCACGCCGCCACCGCGGCGGGCTGCGCCTTGGCGCCGAGCACGTCATACGCCGGGCTCGGGGAGATGAAGTGCAGGAGCGCGAACGTGATGAACGCGATCCCGATCGTCACGATCACGGCGACGCCGAGCCGGCGGATGATGTAGCCAATCATCCGCCGGCCTCGTGGCTGTCAGTCTCGTCATCGCGCACCCGTCGCGCCGATACGCCTACGCCATTCCGCGGCGCAGCGGTTCACGATCCTGGTCCCAATCCGGCTACTTCACCGGTACCAGTACTGCGGGAACCACTGCTGCTGGGTCATCGCCGTCCACCCGTCCGACGGGCCACCGACCTTCTTGCTGTTGACCGCCAGCAGGTAGTCGCGGTCGGGCATGAACAGCACCGGGAGGCTCTTCGCGAAGTACGTCGACCTCGGTCTTGACCGCGTTGATGTCGCCGCTGTGGACCGAGGCGTTGATCAGCTTGTTTGCCGTCGGGTTGCTGTAGCCGCCGGTGTTGAAGCCGGCCTCCGGGTTCCACATCCCGTCACGCCGTCGGGTAGAAGTCGGTGAAGAGGCCGCCGTAGTTGTTGACGCCCCAGTCGTTGGTGTACTTGGCCGCGGCCGGGTTGGCGTCGTTGTAGTTGGAGATCAGGAAGTTGAACGTCTTGGTCTGCAGCTGGATGTTGATCCCGGCCGCCGCCTTGGCCTCCGAGGCGAGCGCCTCGGACTCGAGCGCGCCGGTGGTCGACGACCGACTCCGGGCTGGTTGGCCCACACGAACGAGATCGGCGTGCCCGCGGGGATGCCAGCGCCGCACTCGTCGGCAGCCGCTGCCCGGCTTGGCACACGTCGTCGTGCCCGCCGGGCACGACCTTCCAGCCGTGGGACTTCAGCATCGACACCGCCGTGCCGGGCTGTAGGGATACGGCGGCGTCGCGGCGCTGCGCGGGCGCGTACGGCGAGAGCGGCGCCGAGGGCGTCGGCCCGTACGCCGGCACGGCCGCGCCCTTGTAGACGCCCTTGATGATCGCCGGCTGGTCGATCAGGTGATCGAGCGCCTGGCGGACGTAGGGCTGGGCGATCACCTTGTTGAAGTGGTTGGTGGTGTCCTTGAAGTTGATGATCCCGCCGAACCAGCCCCAGCCCGGACCGCCGAAGATGTCGATGCCCTGCGCCTTCAGCGCAGGCGCCTCCGGGAGCTGCGAGGGATCGAGCCCACCGCGATGTCGAGGCTCCCGCCCCTCAGCGCGTTGAGCTCGGCCGTGAAGCCGGTGTAGGTCTTGACGTCGACCTGCGACGTGCCGTCGGCTTGGGCGTGCCGCCGTAGCTCGGGTTGGGGACGAGCACGTACGAGCTGTTGGTGGCGTTGAAGGACTTGCAGCTTGAACGGACCCGAGACGTCCTTCCACAGCGGGTTGGTGGCGAAGCGTGGAGACCGACGCGCCCGCGCTTGTTGAGGTAGTCGTAGATCTTCTTGGCGTTGGCCGGGTTGGTGTAGTCGCAGGTGCGGCCCGCCCGCCGAGGCGATGTTCCAGGCCGTGCTGGGCAGCGGGTAAGACGTTGTTGGTGTCCTGGAGGTTGTTGTTGAGGAAGAAGCCCGGGTTGTAGGGCCTGTTCAGGTGCATGACGACCGTGTCTGGCCCTGGGTCGATGACGCTGGTGACGTTGTCGGGCATCAGACCGGGGGTGTAACTGACCCCAGTTGGCCGGGCTCTCCTTGACCGCCGCCTTCAGCAGGTCAAACCAGAACACGACGTCGTTGGCGTCGATCGGCGCGCCGTTTGACCACTTCAGGCCGGGCTTGATCGTGATCGTCACGCGTCTTGTCCCCGTTGGAGAACGTGGGCGGGCCCGGCCGCGCTGAGCGCCGTAGTCGACCTGCGGCCGCGCGCCCGTCGGGCCGGCGTACAGCGGCATGAAGAGCTCGCGTGAAGAGCGAGAACGTGCCCGGCCGAGGTTGCGCGCCGGGCACGATCGGGAAGATGTAGGTCGGCGTCTGGCCGGTGAGCTGGCCCTGGGTGATCGTGCCGCCGCTGGCGGGGTGCCGACCGGCGGCAGCGTCCCGAAGACCACCGTGCCCAGGCTGGACGAGACCCGTTGTTGGAGGTGCCGAGCTGCTGCTACCCGCAGGCGGCGACTGTTACGGCGGCCGACGGCGGCAGCGGCGAAAATCCCGAGCGAGCGCCCGGAACGGCGGAAGCGACTCTTCATAGCGTGCCTTCTCTCCCTCAGTTCGACGAGTGGGGCATTGTTCTATCGCGGTTTTTCCGGCTGTCAAGCGGCCGGTGGCCGGGCTGACCGGCGTGCCGCAGGCCAGAACTGACCCACAGTTCAGACGCACAGGGGATTCGCGCCTTTCCCGACCATTCCTCCGGCGCATCCGGCTTAATGCAACCCTCATCTACGCTGCGGCGCAGACTCAACGGTCGGCCCGCCGCCCTCGTAGCTCAATGGATAGAGCACGCGCCTCCTAAGCGCGGGATGCAGGTTCGATTCCTGCCGGGGGCACTACTCGCGCCTCGCTGGCCGCCCGAGTCCGAGGCACGACCTGCGGTCAGCGTCGGGCGATCGGGATAGACGTCGTCGATCGTGGTCAGAGCCAGGAATGGCGCCCGGGCCGCTCGCTCGATCTCCGCCGCCCCGCCGGCCAGCCGGTCGCAGATGGCCAGCACGCCGACGATCTCGTGCCCCCCGCCTGCAGCGCTTCCAGCGCCCGGATCGTCGAGCCGCCGGTAGTCACCACGTCCTCGACGACCATGCACCGGTCCCCGGGCTCGAGCAACGGGCCCTCGATCCGGCGCGAGAGGCCATGCGGCTTGGCCTCCTTGCGCACGAAGAACGCCTTCACCGTCGGCGCCCCCGGCCAGCGCCGCACAGGCGATCGGGTCGGCGCCCATCGTCATCCCCCCCACGGCCGTGGCCCCCCAAGCGACGGCCTGAGCGGCCACCAGCTGGCCAGCGCGGCGAACCCGGCCGGCCGGAGGATCGCTCGCTTGGCGTCGATCAGATACGACGAGGTCCGGCCGCTGGTCAGAACCACGGCTCGAGCACCAGCGCGTGCCCGCGGAGCTCCTCCACCAGCCGCTCCCGGGCGGCTGATTCTTTCGTCGACACCATCGGCCCGGCTCATCCTAGTTGCGCCCGCGGCCGATGCCCGGAGGGTGATCTCCAGGGCGCTGAGAACGTGCTCGTTCATCTGCTGCGCGCTGGTTCTGGCCTCCTTTGGCCTGTTTGCCATAAGCCAGGCGTCCGGGGCGTCCAAGCATCAGGTGGCGGCGCTGTCATCGACGGTTCCCGACCGCCACGCGTTCGCATCCGCCCGGGCCAGCCCAAGCGCTTCATCGACGGCGCCGCCCGGGCACTGACCTCACCCTTCCGCTCCTTCCTCACAACCTCCAGCGAGTGGGCGACCGAGATCGCCGGAACCCTGCTTGCCCTGATCCTCTACGGGTTCGGTCTGGGCTATCTGGCGCGCTGGGCCCGGATGTGAGGGGGGACCGGCCGGCTCACGCCACCGCCGACCGCGGGGCCAGCGGCAGCGTGAAGGTGCCGATCACGAGCAGCGATCCCACCATCAGCCCCAGGATCTCTAGCCCGTTCCAGTGGAACTGGGTGATGCCGAGCGCGAGGGCGTTGTTGATCGAGTGAAGGGCCATGCAGGACGAGATGAC
>CAWDNF010000009.1:0-18799 GCA_963803595.1 uncultured Solirubrobacterales bacterium | reverse complement strand
GGTGCGAGGTCGTCTTGACAAACCCGGATGTAAAGGCTACCTTGACAGGCGTGGATGAACCCCACTCTCCGATCCACTGGGACCGCGACGTGATGGCGACCCTGCTGCTGACCAACGTGCAACTGGTCTCGAACGTGCTCCGCGCCGACGAGCGCGACTCCTGGGCAGGTCATGCGCGCGATCGCCGCGACCCGCAGCCTCGACATGATCGTCGAGGACACCCTGCGCGCCCTCGTCGAGCAGGCGCGGGCCGCCGGCCACACCTGGGCCGAGATCGGCGAGCTGCTCCACGTCAGCCGGCAAGCGGCGTTCCAGCGCTTCGGCGGCCGGACAGCCACCGCTGAGGACGGGTCGCGCTTGCCCGTAGAGGGCGCCGTCGACGCTGCCGTCCCGGTCCTCCAGGCGTTTCTCGACGGGCGCTTCGACGACGCGCGGGCGACATTTGCCGAACGGATGCTGGACGCCTGCTCGGTCGAGCTCCTGGCCGACGTGCGCGAAAGCGTGCGCGAATATGGCGGGGAGGTCCAGGCGTTCGGCACCCCGGCGGTGTCGGTACGCGACGGCTACACCGGGATCGACATCCCGGTCGCGCTCGAGCGCGCCGACGGGATCGGCCGCGTCGTGCTGGACGCCGACCGGCAGGTCGTGGGCTTCTTCGTGCGACCGGCGGAGGCGATGGCGTGAACGGGCGCCCGCCACACCTCTCCCCGCTCCGGCTGCTGGCCGGTCTCGTGCTCCCGTGGGTCGCGTACGTGATCGTCCGCGCGCTCATCGGCTCCTCGATCGGGGCGCTGGCGATCACCGACGCCGTGCCGTCGACCTGGCTGCTCGTCGTCGGGATCGTCCGCCGCCGCATCGACCCGATCGCCGTGCTCTCCGCAGCGACCGTTTTCATCGCGCTCGCCGCCTACGCGCTCACCGGCGGGGACCCGCTGGCGATCAAGCTGCGCCGCGGCGCCGTCACCGGCACGATCGGTGTCGCCGCCCTGGCGTCGGTCGCGCTCGGCCGCCCCCTCCTGCTGCTCGTCGCGGAGAACGTCGCGAAGCTGAACCCGGACCGACCCGAAATGGCGACCAGGCTCGCGGACCCCGACCGGCGACGGATGGTCACGACGCTGACGGCGATCATCGGCGCGACCTTCGCGCTCGACGGCGCCAGCCAGATCGCCCTCGCGCTGACCGTCCCGACAGGGATGTTCGTCGCCGACTCGACCGCCGCCCGAATCGCCGTGCTCGGCACCGGCGCCGTCCTCACCATCCAATATCTACGCCTTCAGAAGAAACGGCTAGACCACGGGCCGCGGCGCGTTGCCGACGGGGAGCGCTAGGCGCCGCTGTGTGATAGAGCGGCCTGGAACAGCAGGTCCGCAGGCCCGGTGCGCGCGCAGGTCCATCGTTTACGCGGTAGGCGAAGTCCATCCCCGGGGTCAGCCCACCAGCCAAGCCGCCTATCGGCTCTCCCCAACATCCACCCCCACGAGCGGAGCAGCATAGATTTCCCCTCGCTGTTCGCTGAGCGTTCCGTCAGCGGGCACGAGATCCGCTTCGCCAAATGGCCGCCGGCGTCCGGGGTCGGCATCGCCTTGTGAGGCCATGACAATCTCCACGGTCGTGGCATCCAGACGCTCGACTGCTGCTCGGTCAGGCATTGCACAAGCCCGGGAAGGCCGCGACCTCACTGCTGGTGCGACGCTCAGCAGCAGCGCGATGGCCACGTCGGCGGACCGCCGCTCCGCGAAGATGCAGAAGACTCGTGCCGCCCACTCCGCATCCGTCTGCGATGCGGCGGGCTCTTTGATCGTCGTTGCCATGGTGATCCCCCGTCCTAATCCAGCGCCGGCATCATCGGACCGTCGCCGGCTGGGTCGAGGACCCCTTCCTCGAGCCAGGTGTAGCGGCCGTCCAGCACCTTCTGGGCGGCGCGATAGCGGGTGTCGTCGTCGTTGGCCCACAGCTCTCCGAACAGCGTGTCGGCTCTGCGCTTGGCCATCGAGCAGAACAGCTGGGCGAGCTCGATCGCCTCGTCCTTGCGCTCGGGGTGCTCGCGTCCGAGCCTTTCCGCGTAGACGACGGTCGACGAGATCGCGAACAGCTCGGCGCCGATGTCCACGATGCGCCCCAGGAACGACTGCTTGTTCTCGAGCTTCGCCTGCCAGCGTGCCATGCCGTAGAACGTCTCGCGCGCGAGCTTGCGCGAGGCGCGCTCGACGTAGCGCAGGTAGCTCGCCAGCGGGCCGAACTCCTCGTAGGCTCGAGGATTCTGGCCTTTGCCGACGGCGAGCTGGGGCAGCCACTTGCCGTAAAACAGCCCGGCCTTCATCGCCGCATCTGCCTTGGCCTTGACGTCGCCGTTCCCCATCAGCAGGCCGCCCGCGGCCTGGAGGTGGGTGTCGACCGCCTCGCGGGCGATCAGCAGGTGCATGATCTCGCTCGACCCTTCGAAGATGCGGTTCACCCGCATGTCTCGCATCACCTGTTCCACCGGGACCGGCTTCTCGCCTCTCGCCTTGAGTGACTCGGCGGTCTCGTAACCGCGACCGCCGCGAACCTGCATGAGCTCGTCGATCACCTTCCATGAGAGCTCCGAGCCGTACACCTTGCACAGGGCGGCTTCGATGCGGATGTCGTTTCGCTTGTTGTCGGCCAAGCGCGCGGCGACGTCGAGCATGGCTTCGAGGCCGAACGCGCTGCCCGCGATGAAGGACAGCTTCTGCGCCACCGCGTCGTGTTTGCCGATCGGACGACCCCACTGCACCCGCTCGGTGGCCCACTCGCGGGCGACCTTGGTCGCCCACTTGGAAGCGCCCACGGCGATCGCCATCAGCGCCAGGCGACCCGTGTTCAGGGTGCTGAGCGCGATCTTGAGCCCGTCGCCTTCGCGGGCGATCCGGTTCTCCTCGGGGACGAACACGTCCTTCAGGATCGTCACCGAGTTCTCGATTCCCCGCAGCCCCATGAACGCGTTGCGGTGCAGGACCGTGATGCCCTCGGTGTTGTATGGCAGCACGAACGCGCTGATCCCGCCGCGGTGGCCCTCGCTCTTCGGCACCTTCGCCATCACCACGACGATGTCCGCCACCGTTCCGTTCGTCGCCCACAGCTTGCGGCCGTTGATCCGGTAGCCACCCTCGACCGGCGTCGCGATCAGGTCGTCGTCGACCGGCGCCGCGGCGTGCTCGGGGGCGACCGGCGTCGCGGTCGAAGCCATCCGCGCGGGATCGGAGCCGACGCCCGGTTCGGTCAGCAGGAACGCGCTGATGTGGTCCTTGGCCACCAGCGGCAGCCACTTCTGTCGCTGCTCCTCGCTGCCGAACATCCGCAGCGGCTCGGCCACGCCGATCGACTGGTGTGCGCTGAGCAGCGTGCAGATAGACGAGTGACAGTTGCCGGCGATCCCCAGCGCCTTTGAGTAGTACAACTGCGAGAGCCCCAGCCCACCGTACTTCGGCGGGACCTTTATCCCGAGCGCGCCGATCCTCTTGAGCCCGTCGATCACGCGGTCGGGGATCTTCGATTCGCGCTCGATCTCGAGCGGGTCGGCCAGCTCGGTGAGCACGGCCTGCAGCTCGCCGAGGAAGCGTTCTCCCTTCTCGATCGCCTCGGGATCCAGCTGCGGCTGCGGATGGATGAGATCGAGCCGGAAATCGCCCAGGAACAGCTGCCTGCCGAAGCTCGGCAGCTTCCACTCGGCCTCCCGAGCCGCCTCGACGACGTCGCGAGCTTCTTTCTCTGAAACGTTGGTAGCCATCGCTAGTGCTCTCCTAGCCGCTCGTCGAGTCGAGCTCGCTCACATATTGATTCCGCCGTCGACGTCCCAGATCTGCCCGGTGATGTAACCCGAGGCGTCCTGGGCCAGGAAGCAGACGACGCGCGCAATCTCCTCCGGCTGTCCCATCCGGTGCTGGGGGATTCGCTCGATGAGATCGGCCAACATGTACGGGGGGATCGTTACGACCATGTCGGTCTCGATCAGGCCCGGGGTGATGCAGTTGACAGTGACCCCGATCCCTTTTTCGAGCGTGCCGGCCACACGGAGCGCGAATGCCGCTTCGCGGGCGAGCGTCTTCGTGAGCCCGAACAGGCCGGACTTCGAAGCCGCGTAGTTCGCCTGGCCGATGTTGCCCATCTCGCCGGTGACCGACGAAATGTTGATGATGCGTCCAGAGCCTCGCCCGATCATGTGCTCGAGGGCCGGCTTGGACATGTAGAACGCCCCCGACAGGTCGACCTTGAGCACCTTGTCCCAGTCGTCCGGCGACAGCTTCCAGGACGGCTTATCGACCGTGATCCCCGCGTTGTTGACGAGGATGTCCAGCCGGCCGTGCTGGTCGATCACCTCCTTGACGACGCGCTGACAGTCGTCCGCGTCGCCGATGTTGCCCTGATGCAACGTCAGGGTGCCTCCGTCGGCCTCGACGGATTGACGCAGCTCGTCGGCGCGCGCCTGATTTGAGGAGAACCCCGCCGCGACGATTGCGCCGTCCCCGGCGAGCGCGTGGCAGATCGCCGCGCCGATCCCTCGCGTACCTCCGGTGACCAGCGCCACCCGTCCGGTGAGATCGCGATCGCGTGCAGCAGTCTGAGACTTAGAACCTGTGGTTGCCATTGTGTCGTCCCTTTCCGTTCTAGGCGAGCCGCTCGACGATCATCGCCTGACCCAGCCCGCCGGCGACGCACATCGACTCGAGGCCGTACCGGCCGCCCACCGAGTCGAGGTTGTTCAGGAGGGTGGTCATGATCCGCGCGCCGGTCATCCCGAACGGATGCCCCAACGCGATCGCGCCGCCGTTGATGTTCAGCTTGTCGGGATCGATGCCGAGCTCGTCCCGGCACGGAATCACCTGCGCCGCGAACGCCTCGTTGATCTCGACCAGATCGATGTCCTCGATCTTCAGGCCGGCGGCTTTGAGCACCGCCCGGCAGGCCGGGATCGGCCCGAGGCCCATGATCTCGGGGCGGATCGCCGCCACCGAGGAGGCCACGATCCGAGCCCGCGGCTTGACGCCGCGCTCGCGGGCCTTCTCCTCGGACATCACCAGCACCGCCGCGGCGCCGTCGTTGAGGGGGCAGGCGTTGCCGGCGGTCACGGTGCCGTTCGGCTTGAAGGCCGGCTTGAGCTTGGAGAGCGTCTCGCCCGTCGTGCCCGCGCGTGGCCCGTCGTCTTTGCCGACCGTGTGCGCGGGGATTACGTCGCCGCCGGCGTCGTGGGCCTCCGGGATGTCCACGCCCACGATCTCGCGGTCGAAGTGGCCGCTCTCGCGCGCCGCCACCGCGCGCTGCTGGGAGAGCGCCGCCCACTCGTCCTGCGCCTCGCGGGTGACCTTGCAGCGTTCGGCCACGTTCTCGGCGGTCATCCCCATCGGGATGTAGACGTTGTAGCCGGTGCCGTTAGAGCCGTCGAGCCGCGGGTTCATCACCGGTAGGGACATGCCGGCGCCGCGCGACGTGCATTCGACCCCGGCCGCCACATATTGATCGCCTTCACCCGCCTTGATCGCGTGGAACGCCATGCGGATGGTCTGCAGCGAAGATGCGCAGAAGCGGCTGACCGTGACCGCGGGAACATGGTGGTCGTATCCCGCGAGCAGCGCGGCGTTGCGGCCAACGTTGTAGCCCTGCTCGTGGTCCGGGAAACCACAGCCCATCATCACGTCGTTGGTCTCGCGGAAGTCGATCTCCGGGTTGCGCTCGACAAGCGCGCGCAGCGGGATCGCCGCGAGGTCGTCGGCCCGCATGTCACGCAGCGTCCCTCTTATCGCTCGCCCGACCGGCGTCCGGACCGCGTCGACAATGACTGCCTCAGACATGGATCCTCCTTCGTGCGATCCCACAGAGGACCGGAACGGTGGTGTGGCTCATGCTCTGAGTCTCCGACAGCGCGCTCGGTCCCCCATCCGCCGGCCCCCACACAGGCCGTGCGGAGAACTACGCAAACCCTGTCGTCATTCGACGGGAGCGTCGTGCTCGCGCAGGGACACCTCAGGCAGCGCGAAACGGGGACGGCGGACCTTCTCGGTCGGCGCGAGCACCGTCGCGGTCCCGTCGATCACCGTCTCGCCCCGTTGATTGACGCAGCGGCAATCGAGCACCACGCGGTGGCGCTTTGGATCCTTGAACGCGACGGTTACTGAGACAGCGATCGTGTCCCCGATCGTGACCGGGTGGCGAAACGAGAGCGTCTGCTCGAGGTAGATCGTCCCTGGCCCGGGCAGCCGGGTGCCGAGCAGCGTGGAGATCAGCGAGGCGCCCCACATGCCGTGGGCGACGATTCCGTGGAACCTGTCCGTCCGCGCGTACTCCTCGTCAACGTGCGCCGGGTTCACGTCGCCCGACATCACCGCGAACAGCTCGATGTCCCGCCAGGTCAACGTGCGCTCGATTACGGCGCACTCGCCGACCTGCATCTCGTCGAATGTGCGATTCTCGATCGGCGGCTCGATGGTCGGCGGATCGCCGTCCGTGGAGGGTGTCACTTTCATCTCGAGGCCCCGATGCTTCATCGCCGGGCGAGCCGTTGCTCCGCGCGCCATTCACGCCGCTTGGCTTCGTACTCGGGCGGCAGCGCCCCCTCGAGGGCCTCGGCCGCGTCGAGCGCGTTGAGGGCCGACGCGTAGTCGCCCCAACGCGCATCGCTGTCGGCCAGCAGGAGCGCCAGGCCAAGGGCGTCCTGGTGCTCGGAGTCCGACACGGGTGGACCGGGCACCGCAACTCGATCCGAGAGCAGCCCGGCGCTCAGCGGCGCGGGACGCGCCGTGGCCAGATACGGCGCCAGGTAGCGGCCGGCGATCTTCGCCGGCGGCCACCACAGGGCCTGTCCGGCCGCCGCCGAGGCATTGCGCGCCGGCCGGCGCACGGCAGAGGCCTCGATTGCGACCGTCGCCCCCCCGGGGAGGCGGTGCGGTTCGGCCCTGAGGTAAAGCGGCGCGCCCCCGGTGAGCAGCAGTCCACGCAGCACCGGCTCGAACGGCGCCGGGGTGTCGATCGCCCCTGCCTCGGCCGCGATCGCGCTCGCCACCGCATCGGCCTGCTGGGCTGCGAGGCCGCCCTGCTTGAGCGGGAACGTCGTGACGTCGCCGGCGGCGTAGACGTGGTCGAACCCGCTCACCCGTCCGTGCGCGTCGACGGGAATGAATCCGTGCTGATCGTGTGGCAACCCGGGCAGCCTGGGTCCCTCGAGCCGCGGAAGCGTGATCACGCGGTCGACGAACAGCTCGGCGCCGCCAGCGAGGACCAGCGCCCGTCCGCGCACCAGCGCAGGCAGCGAGCTGGTTCGCAGAGTGACGCCGCGGGCGGCGAGCAGCGGCTGAATGGCGGCGCCGGCGGCGGGACCGAACAGCTCGAGAGCCTCCTCCTCGGGAGTCACCAGGGTGACCGTCACACCGCCGGCGCCGTGCTCACGGAGGTGACCCGCGGTCATCAGCGCGAGCTCGTACAGCGGGAGAGACCACGTGCGCTCCGAGGGCAGGGCCAGCGCCACCGATCGCGCCCTGCCGCTGACCAGGTCCTCGAGCAGCTCGCGCAAGGCGGGGACGTCGCTTCGGCCGCGGAACGTGAGTGCACCGGGTAGCCATTCGCGTGGCCGCGCTCCCGTCGCGATCACGAGCGCGTCGAACGGGATTTCCCGCCCCCCCTTGCTGACGGCCATCCGCCGCTCGGGAGCGACGCGAGCGAGTCCGTCGTGGACGAGCTCGCCGCCCTGATCAGCGAGTATCTCGGGCAGGTCATATACGCGGGCTTGCGCGCGGTCGAACGCCTCGGCCACGGTCACGGGCCGGTAGACGAACTGGGGGGTCGGCGACACGAGCGTGACCTCGACCAGGTGACCCACCAGTTCACGCAGGGCGAGCAGCGTCTCCAAAGCGGCGACCCCGCCGCCGGCGATCACGACACGCATTCGGTTGCGAGGGCTCACGTGCTCAGCTCCGCGCACGACGGTAGTCAGCCGGCCCGCTGCGGTCATCGCGGATGTGCCCCTGGCTCGTTAGGCAAACTCGCGATTCAGGTGCGGCTTTCCCCGGATGTGGAGCCCGTAGCGGTGGTTGCTAAACCTAGGCTCGTGATCGACCGGCACACCACACAGGGCGCGCGGCAGGCATGAGCTCGCCTCCCGTGG
Source organism: uncultured Solirubrobacterales bacterium (assembly GCA_963803595.1). Lineage (GTDB taxonomy): Bacteria > Actinomycetota > Thermoleophilia > Solirubrobacterales > Solirubrobacteraceae > Palsa-465. Next base: position 10,686 of record CAWDNF010000009.1, on the reverse strand, counting down.
CCTATCCGTGGGAGCGGGAGGCGGACGTCGTCCTGCGCAACGGGACGAGCGTGCACGTGCGTCCGGTCCGGGCCGAGGACGGTCCGGCGATTCACAAGTTCCTCGAAGCGCTGTCGGCCGAGGCGATCGGCTCGCGTTTCTTCGGAACCCCAACCTCGATTGGGCCACCTCCTGGTCGGTGGACGTCGACTACGCCCATCGCTTTGCCCTCGTGGCCGAAGGTGGCAGCCCGCACGCGATTCTCGCGCACGCCGCGTACGTGCGGATCGACGCGAATCGAGCCGAGGTCGCATTCATGCTCGCCGACCACTGGCAGGGACGCGGGATCGCGACCATCCTGCTCGCCCATCTCGCCGAGACGGCTCAGCAGCACGGAATCTCGACTTTCGTCGCGGAGGTGCTGCCGCAGAACCACCGGATGATCGACGTCTTTCAGGAGAGCGGATTCCCCGCCGAGCTCCGATCGTTTCCGGATTATTCTGGAGGTCGAGCTGCCGACCTCGCTGTCGCCGGACGCGATCGCGCGGTTCGAGGAGCGCGAGCGGATCAGCGCGGTGGCCGCGGCCCGGAGCTTCCTCGAGCCAAGCTCCGTGGCGGTGATCGCGGTCCCCGCCGACGAGGTCGTCGCGGCGGCCGACGAATGCGCGAGCGCCGGCGTGCGGGCGCGGCTCGTGATCGACCCTGCGGGATATTGAGCCGGAAGTGAGCTATGGTGCGCCGGGCGAGCAGCTCGCTCGGTTCACCGAAGAGGTCGACCTGCTGAGCGTCGGCTCGCGCGGTTACGGCCCGCTGGGTCGGCTGTTGAACGGCAGCAGTTCCAGCTACCTCGCGGGTCATGCACGCTCCCCGCTGCTGGTGCTACCGCGCTCGATGGTGGTGCCCGGTACGTAGTTCTCCGCAGCGGTTGCGCCTGGTTACCCCGATTGCCGCAGGCCGGCTACGGCTTACCGTCTCGCCGAATGATCGGTTCCGTCTTCAACCTCAACCACCCCGCGCACACGATCCACTGGCACTTCTTTCAGATGTCGGTGGCCAACGTTGTGGTGATAGTGGTGATGCTGGCCGTGTTTGTCGCTGCGGTGCTGTTGCCCTTTCCCGGGCGCGCGCATCGCGGAGGCTCCTCATGAGCACGTCAACCGGGAGCTCGTGGACGGCCAAGGTCCGAGGTCGCGCCGTCGGCGCGTTGCCGCCCGAGAAGCTGCTGCCGGACAAGCAACCGGCGTACGTGGCCTCGTGGATCTACGTGTTCGGCGTGCTGTCGCTGGCTTCGCTTGTCGTGATCATCGCCTCCGGATCGATCCTGGCACTGAAGGGGCCGGGGTGGTGGCACTTCACGGGCATAGGTCACTTCTTCAACAGCATTCACCTGTGGGCGGTCGAGCTGTTCTTCTTCTTCATGGTCATCCACCTTTGGGGTAAGTACTGGATGGCCGCGTGGCGCGGCGGTCGCGCACGGGTGTGGATAACCGGCGCGGTGACCTTCGTGGTGGCGATCCCGTGCGCGCTCACCGGCTATGTGTCGCAGCAGAACTTCGACGCGCAGTGGATCTCCACCCAGGCCAAGGACGCGATGAACGCGGCCGGTATCGGCGCGTTCTTCAACCTCCTCAACTTCGGCCAGATGTACAGCTACCACGTTCTCCTGCTCCCCGCGGCGGTAGTCGCGATCGTGATCGCCCACATCCTGCTCGTGCGCAAGCACGGGGTGGTGCCGCCGTTCAAGCTGCCGTCGGAGAGGGTGCAGGCGAGTGGCGACGGATCCGCGCCGGCCGGGCTTGAGGCGCTCTCATGACCCGCCGCCGCGGGCGCCAGGCCGAGGACGAGACCTACCGGGAGTGGAAGGGTGAGTACCGCTCCTACGACATCGTCAAGGAGGCGTGCATCGCGCTCGGCGTGATCCTCGCGCTGTGTGTTGTCCTGACCATCCTGTTCTCCTCGCCGGACGAGAAGCCCAGCACAGTCAAGAGCTGGGCGCGCACCGACCCGGTCGACTTCGTGACCACGGCCACCACCGAGCTGGATGGCTCGAGCGGCACCGGCGGCTACGGGCCGCCGTACAACCACGCCTCTGACGGGCAGCACATCGCCTTCATCTACCTCCAGAAGTGGCTCGGCGTCAGCCACCCGGTGGACACCGCGAAGGATTTCGTGCTCGCGCCGCTGCGCTCGATCGCCGGGCAGCCCGCGCTGCAGGCCGCGGTCAGCAGCTACCTGGCCGCGCCGGCCAAGCAGCAGGCGGCATGGACAACCGCGTACGAGTCCGGGCTGGGCAAGGCCACCGCCACGCCGAGCGGCGGGATCTCCGTACCCGTCGGCCACTACGGGCCGTTGCCCACGATGCTGTCCGGACTGCTCACCTTCGCCCAGTCCGGCGGCCTGGACGGTGCGCTCCTGGCCAGCAGGCAGTTCTACCAGACTGACTACACCAAACCGCTGCTGCTCATGGCCGACGGAGGACTGCTCGCGAGCCGCGCCCAGGCCGAGCACCTGCTCGGCACCCAGTGGGGCATGATGAACGAGACCGGCAGCTATCCCGGCCAGGTCTGGCTCTGGCTCTACACGTTCTGGTATCAGATCAAGCCGTTCTCGACCTCCGCCAACGCCGACATCCTGGTCATGGCGGTGATGGGCGTGCTGAGTCTTGCGCTGATTCTGGTCCCGTTCCTGCCCGGTGTGCGCGACGTTCCGCGGTGGATCCCGATCTACAAGCTGATCTGGCGTGACCACTACCGCGCGCCTGCCTAATCGGGACGATCTGCGAGTACGGCTCGCGTCTGCCGGGCGATCTCCAGGTCCTCGCGCGCCCGGATTACGAGGGTTCTTTCTGACCCTCGCGCCGAGGCGCGTGATCTCGAGGTCCTGATCGGCTCGAGCGTTGAGCCGATCGTCTATCGCCACGCCGAGGAAGGCCAGCCCGCGTGCGGCTTGAGCGCGGGTCTCGGCGGACCGCTCTCCGACCCCGCCGGTGAACACGAGCGCGTCGACGCCTCCAAGCGCCGCCCCATGGCGGCGATCCCAGCTCGCAGCCGGTGCACGTAGACGTTCAGGGCGGGCTGCGCCGATTCCTCACCGTTTCCTGCGCGGCCTAGGACCTCGCGCATGTCGGCGCTCCCGGCCAGTCCGAGCAGTCCGGATTCGTGCTCGAGGGCGCGGGCCAGCTCGAGCTCCGCCATCCCGGTCTGCTCCATCAGCCAGAGGAGGAGCCCGGGATCGACGCTGCCCGACCGGGTCGCCATGACCAGACCCTCGAGTGACGTGAAGCCCATCGTGGTGTCAACCGAGCGGCCCTCTGCGATCGCGCACAGCGACGTGCCGGCCCCGAGGTGACAGCTCACGATCCGCAGCCGCGCAGCCCCGCCGCCGAGCAGCTCCACAGCGCGGCGCGCGATCCAGGCGTGCGAGAGCCCGTGGAAGCCGTAGCGACGCAATCCCCACCGCTGGCGCCAGGCGGACGGGAGCGCGTAAGTATGCGCCGCGGCCGGCAGCGTGGCGTGGAACGCGGTGTCGAAGCAGGCCACTGCCGCGACTACCGGTAGCGCGCGGGAGACCGGGTCGAGCGCCGCCAGCGACTTGGGCTGGTGAAGCGGGGCCAGCGCCACCAGCGCTCGCAATTCGGACTCTACGGTGCCGTCGATCAGAACCGCCTCTCGGAAGCGCACACCCCCGTGCACGATCCGATGCCCGACGGCATCGGCATGTCCGAGCCCGCCCTCGATCGCCTCCCGTAGTTCGCGCTCATCGATCCTCGCCTCTGGCGCGGCCAGCTCGCGCTCGGCGAGCGTGGCGTCATCGTCATCGATCAGGCTGAGCTTCATGCTGCTCGATCCGGCGTTGACGCTGAGAACACGCACTGCTGGGACGACTGGGAGGTGCAGCTCAGGCCCGGTCGCCCCGCCAGGTCGTCGACCATCTCCTGGCGCAGCGGCGCGGCGCGCTCCCCGAGGCCGGGGACACGGTCGATCACGTCCATCACCAGGTGGAAGCGATCGGGGTCGTTCAGCATCACCATGTCGAACGGCGTGGTGGTGGTCCCCTCCTTGTAGCCGCGGACGTGCAGGTTGTGATGGTTGGTCCGCCGATAGGTGAGCCGGTGGATCAGCCACGGGTAGCCGTGGTCGGCGAAGATCACCGGCCGCGAAGTGGTGAACAGCGCATCGAACTCGCTGTCCGGCATGCCGTGCGGATGCTCTGACTCGGGCTGCAATCGCATCAGGTCCACGACATTGACCACACGCACTCGGAGGTCCGGCAGTCGCAGTGGAGGATCGCCGCCGCCGAGACCGTCTCGAGCGTGGGAATGTCGCCGGCGCAGGCCAGCACCACGTCGGGCTCCTGCCCGTCGTCGTTGGAGGCCCACTCCCAGATTCCGATCCCGCGCGTGCAGTGGGCGATCGCCTGATCCATCGTCAGGTAGTCGAGCGCCGGCTGCTTACCGGCCACGATCACGTTGACGTAGTCGCGGCTGCGCAGGCAGTGGTCGCCGACCGACAGCAGGCAGTTGGCACCCGGCGGAAGGTAGACGCGGATGATCTCCGCCTTCTTGTTGATCACGTGATCGATGAACCCCCGGATCCTGATGAGAGAACCCGTTGTGATCCTGGCGCCAGACATGGCTCGAGAGCAGGTAGTTGAGCGAGGCCAGCGGCCGCCGCCACGGGATCTGTCGAGTCACCTTCAGCCACGTGGCGTGCTGGTTGAACATCGAGTCGATGATGTGAATGAACGCCTCGTAGCAGTTGAACAATCCGTGGCTGCCGGTCAGCAGGTAACCCTCGAGCCACCCCTGACAGAGATGCTCGGACAGCGCCTCCATCACGCGGCCATCGGGCGCCAGGTGATCATCGGTGGGGAGCAGCTCGGCCTCCCACACGCGGTTGGTCGCCTCGAACACCGCCTGCAGCCGGTTCGATGCGGTCTCGTCCGGCCCCATGATCCGGAACCGGTCTGAGTTTGCCCGCATTACGTCGCGCAGCCAGACGCCGAGCAGTCGCGTCGCCTCGCTCGAGGTCTTCGCTGGCTCCGGGACCTCAATCGCGTAGTCGCGAAAGTCAGGCAGCTCGAGGTCGCGCAACAATAGCCCACCGTTGGCATGCGGATTGGCGCTCATCCGGTGTTCACCCTCTGGCGCCAATCCCGTGATTTGCGGCACGACCGCGCCGGACTCGTCGAACAGCTCCTCGGGCCGGTACGAGCGCATCCACTCCTCGAGCTGCGCGAGATGCTCGGGGTTCGTCTGCACCTGCGCCAGCGGCACCTGGTGGGAGCGGAACGATCCCTCCGCGGGGAGGCCGTCGACCTCCTTGGGCCCAGTCCACCCCTTCGGCGAGCGCAGTACGGGCGCGGCGCTGGATCGCCGCGTTAACGAGAACTGCCGGAACAGCCGCCGCAACCCCCTCTTCGTCGCGCGTGATGTGCGGATAGACCTCGCTGTTCAGGTGGAGCACCGGCAGCATCGCGCCGTCGCTCGCCGGGTTGAGGAAGTTGTTCGAGTGCCAGCTCGCAGCCAGCGGACCGGTCTCCGCCTCTCCGTCGCCGACCACGCACACCGCCAGCAGGTCCGGGTTGTCGAGGACCGCGCCGTACGCGTGCAGCAGCGAGTATCCGAGCTCACCGCCCTCATGGATCGACCCCGGCGTCTCGGGCGCTGGATCTCGCCGGAGGAACTCCGCGCGGTGCTTGAGGGGTACGGCTACGCGCCGCGGTTCGTGGAGGGCTCAGAGCCCGAGGAGATGCACCAGCTGATGGCCGCAACCCTCGATGAGGTGCTAGACGAGGGCCACCCCGACGGTGCTCGCACCCCGGACCGCCGTGACCGGGGCCGGTCACGAAGATCGCGTTCAGCTCGCGCGCGCGGATCGCCCGGTTCATGTGCGCGTAAATGAAGTTCAACCCGGGCGTGGTGCCGAAGTGCCCGAGGAGTCTGGGCTTGATGTGCTCGGCGCGCAGCAGCGCATTGTCCAGGAGGTAGATCTGGCCAACCGACAGGTAGTTGGCCGCTCGCCACCAAGCATTGATGGCGTCAAGCTCGTTCGAGGGCAGCCCGCCCAGCCCGGCCGACGTTCGATGCCGGACGTCATCCGTCGAGCCTACCCGGCACTCAGGCCTCCACGAGCTTGTGCTCGAGCGCGTAGCGGACCAGGTCAGAGCGCGTCGCCAGGCGCAGCTTCTGCTGGATGTGCGCTCGGTGGGTTTCGACCGTCCGGACCGACAGGTGCAGCTGGTCGCCGATCTCGGCGTTGGTGTGCCCGAGCGCGATCAGGCGGAGCACGTCAACCTCTCGCTCCGACAGGCCGTCGGGAGGACCCGGGGGTGCCTCCGCGGCGACGCGGGCGCCGAGCCGGGGGTTCAGGTAGGTGTCACCGACCGCGGCACGCTTGATCGCCTCGACGAGCTCCTCCTCGGCGGCCTCCTTCAACACGTAGCCGAGCGCCCCCGCGCTCAGCGCTTGGCGAGCGTAGGCGGGCTCGTTCTGCATCGTCAGGACGACGATCTGAGTGCCTGGCGACTCGCTGCGGATCGTCGGGATGTGCTCGAGGCTCGAGCCGCCGGGCATGTTCAGGTCGAGAACGAGAACATGTGGATGGTGGCCCCGTACGTAGCGGCGAGCGTCGTCGACGTTCGAGGCCTCGGCGAGGACCTCGAACCCCGGCTCGGCATCGAGCACCTGCCGGAGCCCGCGGCGAACGACCGCGTGGTCGTCCGCGATCACGACCCGGATCGTCTCAGGGATCTCGGCGGCGTCGTCGCGAGGTGTCGAGTGGTTCATCCTAGTCACCGTACGGGGGCCTGATCCCGCGCTTCCAGGTAGGGCGCCAGGTATTTGGCGGCGATCTTGCTCGGCGGTGACCAGGTTGGAGTGTCGCTGACCTCCGAGCTCGATCCGTGTCCACCGGTCACGTGCGCGCTCAGGTACAGGGGCTTGTCGGCCCCGAGCAGAACCGCGTGGATCTCCGGGTGGAACGGCTTGGGCTCGACCGGCGCTCCGGCGAGCGCCGCGATGGCGGCGGCCGCGCTGTCGGCCTGCTGCGAGGCGATCCCACCGTGCTTGATCGGGAAGTCCGTCGCATCGCCGGCGGCCCAGACGCGCCCGAGATTTGGAACCCGGCAATGCGAGTCGATCGGAATGAAGCCGCCCTGCGCGCCACCGGGCACACCGGGCGTGGAAGGTCCGGACAGCTGTGGAAGCGCGACCACCCGATCCGCGTGCAGGCTACGGTCGCCCGGATGGATCGAAATGACCCCCGGCTCGGGGACCGCGCTGTGGGCGGACAGGATGATGTCGATGCCGCGACTCTCGAGCAGCCGGCCCACCGACTCGCTAACGGACGTGCCGAACACCGCCAGCGGCGCGTCCTCGGGCGTCGCGATCGTGATCGTGAGCTCGATGCCCATGTCGTACGCCCGACCCGCGGTCATCAGCGCGAGCTCGTAGATCGGAAGCGGCCACGGCATCGGCGATGGCGCCACGAACGCGAGCGAGGAGACGTAGCCACCCTCCACGTCCTGTATCAGTCCGTGCAGCTGTTCATCGATCTGCCGATCGTCGATCGTCACGCCGTGACGGAATGCCGGCGTCAGGTGGGCGCCGAGGGCGAGCAGCAGCGCGTCGTACTCCAGCTCAGCCCCATGCTCCGTGTGAACTTTCGACCGTTCGGCGTCCAGCCGCTTGAACGCGTCCCGCACCAGCTCGACCCCTATGTCGCGAGCGATCTCGTCGAGCGAATAGGTCTTGGCCGTGCTGTAGCCGAACGGCTCGCGCACCCGCAGCGGGCGGTAAACGAACTCGGGGTCGGGCGCGAGCAGCGTCGTGCTGACGCGATCGCCGGCCAGGTCTCGCAGCGCCAGCGCTGCCTCGAGCGCGGCTACGCCGCCGCCCGCGATCAGGGTTCGGAACGGTTGTTGGGGGGGCGTGGGGAAGTTCACACGGATCAGCCTAGGGGCGGGCGTGGCGCGGCGTCAGCCGGGACAGTCCGACACTTCACTGCACAAAACTACGTAGTCGGCTGCGGGCCGCCGCCGAGAGCAGCGCCGAGTGAGTCACGTCGGCTTGGCGGCGAGCACGATCCGTCGGCCCGAGACCGTCCAGGCGCGGACCCGCATCCAATGGGGCTTGCGTCCTGGCGCCCAGTGCTCCACTCCCAGCCGGTCGAGCCGACGGACCTCGCTCGGACTGGTGATCTCCTCGGCCATGCCGACGATGATCACGCTCCAGCCGGTCCGTGACCCGGGATCGATGCCATCAATCTCGAACGCAGCGTTGGCGGAGAGCAAGAGCGCGTGGAGCTTCGAGCCGTCCGCGGTGCGGAACACGACCGACTGCGACCGCTCATCGAAGACGTAGTTGATCGGACGTATGATCGGAGTGTCCATCGCGACCGCCAGCCGCCCGAAGGTGTGCGCCCCCAGCAGCCGCAGGCACTCGTCTCGCGGAAGCAGGACCAGTTCGCTGCTCGGGCCTGCCGCTGCCGCGTGTGGTTCGGTGGCCACCGTCGCTCCTTGATCCGGTGATTCAGGCGTCGTCATCTCATTTCCCCATGCCATCCTGGATGTAGCTGATGATGCCGGCGCTCAGGCCCAGGTCGAGCGACACGGAGCCTCCCTCGAGATGCACGCGCGCGCCGTCATCGGTGACCGCCGCACTCCATCCGTGCAGATCGACGTCACGGAGGGCTTGACGCAGAACCAGCTCGGCGCGCTCATCACGCGCAATGTCCATCGCGGGCCGATCCAGCTCGAGCTCGAGCTCCGCCTCTACTTCCTCCGGCGATCCCTCCCGCAGGCGCTGTAGATTCATGTCGATCTGCGACCGCCACTGGCGCCAGCATGAGGTCCCTCTGATTCTTCGGGTGGATCGTCATCGGCTTGCTCCTTCACGCGTTTGGCAAGCATCCAAGCCGGCGTCGACCTCTCGCGCATCGGTTGCCACACACACGGCTCAGACGTAGATCTCCACATCCAGCGTCGCCCTTTCTGCGGATGCGCGGGCAGACCGGATAGGCGCCTGATGCTGGCTGCGCGCGGCGTTACAAGGTTGCGTCGATGAGGGATGACCCGTGAGAGATCCAGCTTTCCACCTGATCTTCGTCGGTGAGGGCCAGTGGGACCGGCCTGCTCGACTGCCGAGAAACGATGCGCTCGCCGACCATCGCATCAACGCCGAGGACCTGGCGGGGATCGGCACCGCGCGCGACCCCGACGAGGTCGTCGAGGTTGTTGGCACGGCCCGTGACCTAAGACGAGCTCCGCGCGGTGCCCGCGGGCCGCCGGGTCCGTAATTTGCCGTGCACGCCGTGATGGGGAGCCCGGATGGCACGCTCCCACCCGTCGGTGACGCTGGTGGCATGTCCGCACAACGAACTTCTAGCGTCACGCTCGCCCACATTCGCGTTCGTGATTGCATGCATCCTGGCGTCCTCACATGCGCTCCCGATGACCCACTTCGTCACGTTGCCGCGGTGATGGCCAAACACAAGTTCATGCGGTGGTGATCACAACGCATGACGGCGGACGGGCGGTCGGCGTCCTCTCCGACCTCGACGTCGTCACCGCCGCGGCCGCCGGCGCCGAGTGCACCGCTTCCGAAGCCGCCGCGACCGAGGCTGTCACCGTCTCATCCGACGAGACATTGCTGGGCGCCGCTCGGCTGATGAGCGAGCACGGCGTCTCGCACCTGGTCGTACTGGATCGCGCCAGCGGTCATCCGCTTGGCGTCCTCTCGACGCTTGACGTCGCCACGGTCTACGCGGAACGCTGACGCCGCGGCCTGTACGAGCGGGCCGCGTAATTTCCCACACTAACTCAGCGTGTTTCATGCGAAGATCCCAGCGCGCGCGCGACCTATCGTGACTGTATGTCGGGGCACCTGCATCTGGCCTCCCCGCCGGGCGCCGAGGGCGGGCCCGAGCGGGCCATGCCCATCACGGTCGTGCTGGCCGACAACCACGCGGTGGTGCGTCGCAGCCTCCGACGGCTGCTCGATTCCGCGCAGCACGTGAAGGTCATCGCCGAAGCGTCGGATCTGACGAGCGTTGCGCGGGAGGTGCATGGCCACCTGCCGCGGGTACTCGTGCTCGACCTGGACTTAGTGAACGGGTCGAGCATCGAAACGGTCAAACGGTTAAGAGAGCAGGTGCCCCGCACCGAGGTGGTCGCCCTGACGATGGAGGAGAGCCCGCTGTTCGCCCAGCAGGCGTTCGATGCGGGCGCGATTGGGTTCGTACTCAAAGACCGCTCCGACAGCGAGCTGCTCGAGGCCATCCACCGCGCCGCACGTGGAGAGGAGTACGTCAGCCCGCGGGTCACCGCCGGCCTCGACATGCTGCGGCGAGCTGTCGACGGCGACGATCTGAGCCCGCGCGAGGTCGAGGTGTTGCGTCTGATTGCGCTCGGCCATACGAGCGTCGAGATCGCGTCGAAGCTCCGGCTCTCCAGGCGCACCGTGGAAACCCACCGCGCCAGGATCCTGCGCAAGCTGAAGTGCCGAACGCGTGCGGACCTGGTGCAGTTCGCGCTACGTCGCGGTCTGATCCGCGGCTGACAGCCCCCGAGCCTCGAGCGGTCTGCGCACTGGCAGCCGAACGCTTACCAGTGTGCCCGGATGGGCGGGCCGGATTTCCAGGGTGCCTCCGGCGAGGTACACGCGCTCGCGCATGCCGGCAAGCCCGAATCCGCTCGTGGGCGCGGCGG
>CAWDNF010000008.1:0-16126 GCA_963803595.1 uncultured Solirubrobacterales bacterium | reverse complement strand
AGTACCGCTACCGGGATTCGAACCCGGGTTTCCGCCGTGAGAGGGCGGCGTCCTAGTCCCCTAGACGATAGCGGCGAGCAACAGCTTCTAGATCGGATGACCGGCGCCGGAGACACGCGTGGGTACGAGCCGAAGCCGCAGTCCAGCGTAGCGCGGAAGCCTAGCTTGACAGCGGCGGGTGTGGGACGGGACTGGCTGCGGCGCCGGGGATCGCGCGGCGGCACGTGTAAGCCGCAAAGTCTTCCTCAAGTAGGAGCGGGTTGTAAGCCGCTCACTTGGCCGGTCGCTTTCAGCACCTCCGCGGCGTCAGGCGTAGAGCCCCGGGTGGGCGAAGCCGCTTGTCACAAAACTGAAAAAACCCATGAAGAGCGCGGGCTTTCTGCGTGATTCGGTCCGTCGCCGCGGTTAGGATGGGAACATGTGTTCGATTATCCGACGGGACCCGCGTGTGCCGCCGGCCTGCTAATTTGACTGCCCCCCGCGGCTGTGGTGGAACGGTAGACACGCGGTCCTCAGGCGGCCGTGCCTTATCGGGCGTGGAGGTTCGAATCCTCTCAGCCGCATCCGAGCGATAGTGCATCCTGGGAGCACAGTCCGGGCTGCTCTTGAGCTTGCCGATGCTGGCGCGAACGCGACCGAGATCGCCCGCCACCTGAACGTGCCGCGAAGGACGATCTCCGATTGGCTGATGGGCGCACGGCCTCATTCGGCCCGGCCGGGCGGTTGCGGCCAGTGCTTCACGGAGCATCGCTTTGCGGACCTCTCCGCAGATTACGTCTACTTGCTCGGCCTATACCTCGGGGACGGTTGCATCTCCGCAGCGCCGCGCGGCGTGTACAAGCTGAGGATCGTCCTCGATGTCAAGTATCCGCGCATCATCGACAGCGCGACCGCCGCAATGAGCAGCGTCCGGGGCAGAGCGAGCGGGACTCAGACGCGGCCCAGGAACTGCGTCGAGGTGTACTCGTATTGGAAGTGCTGGCCGTGTCTGTTTCCCCAGCACGGCCCCGGGAAGAAACACGAGCGCCAGATCGTGCTCACGGATTGGCAGCAGGAGCTGATGGAGCGGTGGCCAGACCAGCTGCTCAGAGGTCTGATCGAGTCCGACGGATGCAGGTTTCAGAACACCGGCAGACGATGGTCGTGGCCCCGGTATTCGTTCCGTAACCACTCCGCCGACATCTGCTCAATCTTCTGCCGAGCTTGCGAGTGCATGGACCTTCGTTGGACTGCGTCCGGGAGATACACCATCTACGTCTCCCGCAAGGCCGACGTCGCCACGCTCGATCGCTTCATCGGCCCCAAGACATGAGTGTCCGCGGTGGCGTCCCGAGCGCCAACCTCCGGACGCCACCCGCCGAGCACCTCACAGCCACCCCCGCTCCTCCGCCACCCGGATCGCCTCGGCTCGGTTACGTGCGTCGAGCTTCTGCATCACCGAGGACAGGTGGTTGCGGACGGTTCCGGGCGAGAGATACAGCGCGTCGGCCAGCTCCGCGACGGTCGCGTAGCGGCGCGAGGCCGCCAGTACCTCATGCTCGCGGGGCGTCAGCGGGCTCTCGCCCTGACTGAGCGCGGCAGCCGCCAGCCCGGGATCGACGACTCGCTCGCCGGCCTTCGCGCGCCGGATCGCCGATGCGAGCTCGTGGGCGGGCGCGTCCTTGAGCAGGAACCCGGCCGCGCCGCCCTCCATCGCGCGGCGCAGGTAGCCCGGGCGGCCGAAGGTGGTGAGGATCAGGATCGCGCAGCCGGGCAGCGCCCGGCTCAACTCCTCGGCCGCCTCGAGACCTGTCTGTCCGGGCATCTCGATGTCGAGCAGCGCGACATCGGGCTGCGCGGCCCGGGCCGCGGCGAGGACCTCGTCGCCGCGGGAGACCTGAGCGACCACTTCGATGTCCGGCTCGAGCCCGAGCAAGCTGGCGAGCGCGCCGCGCACCATTCCCTGGTCCTCTGCGATCAGGACGCGGATCACGGCGCGCCGGCGGCGCGCGGCACCTGCACCGCGAGCCTGAAGCCGCCGCTCGACACTGCTCCGGACTCGACCTGGCCGTGGACGCTCTGAACGCGCTCGGCCAGGCCTGCCAGACCACGACCGCCTCCGGTCGTCGCGCCGCCGTTGCTCGCGGCGGCGCCAACGCCGTCGTCCACGATCTCGAGCGTCGTGCCGGCCAGCCCTGCCCTCAGCCGCAACGCGCAATGGGTCGCGCCGCTGTGGCGGATCACGTTCGTGGCACCCTCCCGCACCGCCCACGCGAGTACGGCCTCGGTAGCGGGGTCAAGGGAAACGTCGGGGCGCTCCACCGCGGCGTCGATTCCAGCCGCGGACAGGGCCATGCGCGCTCCCTCCAGCTCGCCGTCGAGAGTCGGCTGGTGATAGCCGCTGACGGCTTCCCGGACTTCGCCGAGGGCCTGCCGCGCGACGCTCTCGACCTCCGCCACCTGGGTCGCGGCGTCCTCGGCCCGCTCGGGCAGCAATTTGCGCGCCAGCTCGGCCTTCAGCGCGATCACCGACAGGGTGTGGCCGAGCAGGTCGTGGAGGTCACGCGCGAAGCGCTCACGCTCCTCGGCGACTGCGAGCCGCGCCAGCTCGGCGCGGGCCTGCGACAGTTCGTGGTTGCGGACCCGGAGATCTCGCATCAGCAGCATCAGCAGTCCGATCCCCGCGCTGGTGGCGATGAAGCTGACGACCGTGCCCCCCGAGGCGCCCCCGATCGCCGACGCACCACCGGCCAGGACGACGCACAGAACGACGCCGGCGACGCCCGCCGCCGCCGGCACGACCAGCGCGGCGCAGGCGGCGCAGTAGGTGAACAGGAACCCCCAGCTCGGACGGTTGCCCACCGTCAGCGCCGTCGCGATCGAAACCAGGACGCCGAACAGCAGGAGCGTTCGCCGGCTGCTGACGCCACCGGGGCTCCCTCGCCACAGCAGCACCAGCCAGATATACGCGGCGACAAACACGAGCGCTCCCGCGATCGCCAGCACCCGTCCCAGCGAGGGTCCCTTGCTGCTGACCGCGTCGGCGAGAGGGACGACGATGAACCCGAGCCAGACGATGGAAGCACCGAAGCGGACATATGAACGTCCGCCTCGGAACTCCGGCTGACCGTCGAGAACGGTGTCCCAGCGTCTCACGCGGTCTCACCCTGGGGCCGGCGAAGGAACCTGACCATCAGGAAGATCCCGATCGCGGTCCAGATCAGCAGCGTCCGGATGTCCTGGCCGTTCAGCCCCGCGCCGCTCGTCCGCGGATCGAACGCGTACTGGAGCCCGGTCGCCAGGGCGCGAATCGGGAACAACTTGGCGATCTCCTGGAGCCAGTTCGGCATACCGTCGGTCGGGAACCAGACGCTCGAGATGAACGTCAGCGGCAGGATCAGCAGGTTGACATATACAGGTGCCGCTTCGGCGTTGGGAATGAACCGGGTGACGCCGATGCCGAGGGCCGTGAACGCCGCCGTGCCGAGCACCAGCACCACGATCAGCCCGGGGAGCGTCGAGATCCGGATATGAACCCCGTAGGCGAGCACGCCGAGGCCGAGCATCAGAACCGTCATTGTGGCGACGATCGTGATCGTCGATCCGATTCGCGCGGCCACGTAGGCCCACCGGGGCAGCGGCGTGCCCTGCATCCGCTTGAGCACGCCCTCGTCGCGCAGAATCGCCGTGGAGATCGCCATGTTCACAAACGTCGTGGCGATGATCGCGTAGGCGAGGATCCCGGGCACGAAGAAGTCGTCGTAGGGGATCCCTCCGCGGGAATTGAGGTGCTGGCTCTTGTCGAGGCTCGCGAAGATGACCAGGAACATCAGCGGGAACACGAACGTGAAGATGCCGCGGCCCCGGTTGCGCCAGTACGCCCGCTGCTCGTAGCGGATCTGCCACGCGGCCAGACCGAGGTCCCGCCGCAGCGATGGATTCAGTAGGGCACTCATCTGACCGCCTCCTCCCGAATCGGGTCGTGATCTTGATCGTGGTTGCCGGAACCGGTGAGCTCCAGGTAGATGTCCTCGAGGGTCGGCTGAGACACCGAGAAGTGTCCGAGCTCGATGCCCCGCTCGAGTGCCCATGACGTGATCCTCTGGGTCGCGAGGACAGGCTCGGTCGTCTGCACCAGCACGCGGTCGCCGTCGATCGAACGTCGCACCGAAGGCACCTCGGGGAGATCGCCGAGTGACCACGAGACGGGCAGCACGAAGCGGATCTCCGCGGGCCGCAGATCCCGTCCACCGAGCTCGTCGGGACGTCCGGTGGCGATGATCTCGCCGGCGTTCATGACCGCCACGCGGTCGGCCAGGTGCTGGGCTTCGTCCATGTAGTGGGTGGTCAGGAAGATCGTCTTGCCGAGATCGCACAGGGACCGGACCGTCGACCATGCCTGCCGACGAGCGGCAGGATCGAAGCCGGTGGTCGGCTCATCGAGGAAGATCAGGTCCGGATCTCCGACCAGCGCCAGCGCCAGATCGAGGCGGCGGCGCTGGCCGCCCGAGAGCTTCCGCGCGCGCTCATCACGCTTCTCGCTCAGCTCGACGACCTCGATCACCTCCTCGACGGGCCGTCGGCGGGTGTAGTAGCGGCCGTACATCTCGAGCAGCTCCGTCACGGTCAGATCGGTCTGCACGCCCGATTGCTGGAGCACGATCCCGACCCGCTCGCGCAGCGCGCGCTCGCCGCGCGCCGGGTCCATCCCCAGCACCAACGCCTCGCCGTCGGTACGGGTCCGGTAGCCCTCGAGGATCTCGACGATCGTGGTCTTACCAGCCCCGTTGGGTCCGAGCAGGCAGAAGACCTCGCCGCGGGCGACCTCGAAGCTCACGCCGCGCACCGCTTCCAGCTCTCCATATGACTTGCGCAGATCGCGCACGGTCAGCGCGCGCTCCGCGTGGTTTGAATCGATGTTTGTCATGGCTCTGAGCGTAGGTCGCGGAGCGGTCCCTCGTAAGTGCCGCGCGGCCCAAATCCGCCATGACGTTTGTCACCCCAACGGGCCCCTCAACCAGTGTCGTTCCAGCGTTGGAGGACCGCGATTTCGCGCTCGAAGCCGAGCACCGAGATCGCCCCGGCCCTCAGCGCAAGCCGGGAACCGGCCTCCACTGACATCCCGATCCAACGTGCGGCCAGCACGCGCAGGATGTGCCCGTGCGCGAACACCAGGGCGTCGCCGTCGGCGCCGCGCAACTGCTCGATCGCCCGGTCCGCCCGGGCGCAGACCTCCGCCGGCCCCTCGCCGTCCGGACACCCGTCGCGCCACAGATCCCAGTCCGGCCGCTCGCGACGGATCTGCTCGGTCGTCAATCCTTCATACGCGCCGTAGTCCCACTCTCGGAGCTGTTCCGAGATCACGGCGCGCTCACCGAAACCGGCCAGCTCGCACGTCTCCCGCGCACGCCGCAGCGGGCTGCACAGCACGAGTGCGAATCTGCGGCCCGCGAGCTCGGGCCCGATCTCCGCCGCTCGGCGCCTCCCCGCTTCGATCAGCGGCAGGTCGGTGCGGCTCGTGTGCTGCCCGGAGAGGCTCCACTCCGTCTCCCCGTGGCGGACGAGGACGATTTCAGCCTCCGACGCCACCGGCGCACTCGATCTCGGGTCGGACCACGTCACGGGCGAGCCCCCACGCGCGCATCACGAGCGAACCTCGGTGGCAGCCGGAGCGCCGGAAGGAGCCTCGAGCTCGTGAACCGCCAGCAGGGCTGCGCCGAGCACCCCCGCTCGTACCCCGTGCCGGGCGATTCGGATCGTCGTGCGGGTGCCGAGCCCCGGCAGCACGAATCCGCCGGCGACCCGCTTGGCGGGCTCCAGCAGCAGGTCGCCGGCGCGGGCAGCGCCGCCACCGATCACGACTTCCTCGGGATCGAAGGTGTTGATCACGTTGGCAACCCCGATTCCGACCCGCTGTCCCCACATCTCGACGATCCGCCGTGCGGACAGATCGCCGTCCTGCGCCGCCTGCACCGCGTCTGCACCGAGCACCGGCTTACCCTCCGCGCGCAGCCGACCGAGCGCGGATTGCGCAAGCGTGGCCGCTTGCGCGGCGAGCCGGTCCAGCGCATGACCCGAGGCGACGAATTCGAGCGATCCGGGCTGCGGAAACGTGCCCATCGGCATCGGCACACCGGCGGCCAGATCGAGTCCGACGATCGTATGGCCGAGCTCGCCCGCGCCGCCCGTGGCGCCGCGATAGATCCTGCCTCCCAGGACCAGCCCGGCACCGACGCCGGTCCCGATCGTGAGCATCACGAGATCGCGGGCCACCAGTCGCAGGTCGCGGTCATGCGCTTCCGCGAGCGCCGCGACGGTGGCATCGTTGTCGACGAACACCGGCATCCCGAGACGCTCGGAGAGCACTTCCCGCAGCGGCACGTCCTTGAGGGGGATGTTGACCGACGAGACGACCCGGCCGCTCCCGAACTCGACGACCGATGGAACGCCGATCCCCACCGCCCGCAGGTCCTCGGTGCGCACCCGCTCGATCAGGGCGACCATTTGGTCAAGGAGCGCGGCGCTGCCGCTCAAGTCGGTCGGTTGGAGCATCGACTCGCCGAGTTCGTGCTCGTTGAGGAGCGCGGCGGCGAGCTTGGTCCCGCCGACATCGATGCCGAGGACGCTCACAGCAGCTCCGCGGCCGGCGGGTCCAGCAGCACGATGATCTCGTCGGTCAGCGACGGCAGCAGCGACGAGGGCACGTGCGGGTCGGGCTTGGCGCCGGGGCCAAACGCCGCGGCCACGGCCTGGGCCTTCGAGGACCCGGTGGCCAGGAACACGACATCGCGCGCGCTGCGCAGCGCGGCGAGCGTCATCGTGATCCGGGGAACGAACGGCTCGAGTCCAGCCTGCTCGACGCCGAGGACCAGCCGCGAATTCTCCTTCAGCGACGGCTGATCGGGGAACAGCGAGGCCATGTGGCCGTCCGGACCGATCCCGAGCAGGAGCAGGTCGAAGGCGGGTGGTCCCGCGTCGCGCAACGCCCGTTCGTAATCCTCCGCGCCATCCGCGGGCCCCAGCTCCCCTTTCATCCGCCAGACGGTCGGCTGGTTGCTCTCCCCCAGCGGATCCAGGAGCGAGCGCCTGGCCATCAGGTAGTTCGAGCGCTCGTCATCGGGTGGGACGCACCGCTCGTCGCCGAACCAGAACGTCGTGTTCGTGATGTCCATGCCGACCGTCTGCACCGCCGTCACGAGCTCTTGATACGCGTCCTTCGGCGTCGATCCGCCGGTGAGCACGACGTCTCCCCCGCCCGCGGCCGCGCCGACCAGCATCGCGGCACAGACACGCGCGGGGTTCTCGACCACCTCGATCTCGACGGTCATTCTTCCGGACAGAGCTCCCGCGCCGCGTCCAGCGCGGGCCCGTAGGTGGGATTGCGCAGTAGTGCCTGGCGGACGCCCTCTCCGAGAATCCCGCCTTCCCCCCGTGACGCGCCCAGGACCTGCCACACGCGCTCCTCACTGCCCCGCGAGAGTTGCTTTGCGCGCAACCCGCCCGGGCCGCGATCGAGCGACAGCGAAAACCCCCCCTCCCCCTCTACCGTCACGCCGGCCAGTCCCGGCACGTCCTGGTCTGCCGGCTCGAGCTCGAGCGCGACGCGGTCGCCGTTGCGGGCCGCCGCTCCGTGGAGCCGCCCGGGACGATCAGCACTCAGGAGCGAGGCCTCCCAGTGCAGGCGTGAGGCGAGCCAGCCGAGCAGCAGCAGAGCGCTGGCCGTCGAGGAAGCGCTGTAGCGAACCGACACGCCACTCAGCGATCCCAGCATCGGCCGGCGATCGCGAGGATCGAAGCTCGCCGCCAACCGCTCGCGCCACGGGGTCGTGCGCAGCCACGCGAGGTCGACGACGTACACCGATTGCAGCGCCTCGGCGGCACGAGCGAGCCCGGCGGAGGGGTCGAGTCCATCGTCGGAATCGAGCAGCATCACGTCGATCATGCTCCTCACCGTCCTGACTGCCTCCTCGTGACCGTGAGGAGCCCACAGCACGGTCGGCAGCTCGGACACCAGCACGGGATCGATGATCGTGTCCAGCCGACCGAGATGCCCGGGCCCCATGTCGATCTCGACCTGCTCGCGGATCACGCCGGGTCCGGAAGACGGTTCCTCGTAGGACATCACGGCCGTCGCGTCGAGCGTTGTCCGGTGCTCCTCGACCGCGCACAGCAGCGTGCGGGACGCGTGATAGCGACCGACCCGCTCCAGCCGATTGGCGATCTCCCCCTTCCACTCGCGGTCGACGATCACCACGAGATTGAGGACGCGTGCCGGGGCTAGCGCGTGGTTAGCCGCGTGGCGGTTGTACAGCAGTCGCCGCAGGGCAGCATCGATCGCATCGGGATTGGTGTCCCGCTCTGCCCACACGTCCTCGCTCACGCCCGGTCCTCGCTCATCGGCTCAGAGGCGGCGCCAGCGATTGCCTTTGTCTAGTAGGGCGTTTGCCTCCGCGGGACCGGCAGAGCCGGCCTCGTACTGGTAAATCCGGGAGTCGCGGTCCTCGCGCCAGGCTGTCAGGATCGGGTCGATGATGCCCCACAGGGCCTCGATCTCATCGTTGCGCGTGAACAGCGTGGCATCGCCGCGCATCGCGTCGAGGATCAGCCGCTCATAGGCCTCGGGCGATTCGGACATGAACGAGGTGCCGTAGCGGAACTCCATATTGACCGGGCGGATCCGCATCTGGGCGCCCGGGATCTTGGCCCCCAACGACACGGACACCCCCTCGTCGGGCTGCACGGTGAGGATCACCTGGTTGGCCTGTACGCCGACCGATCCCGTGCTCCGGAACGCGAGGTGCGGAACCGGCTTGAGCGTCACCGCGATCTCCGTCACCTTGCGCGCCAGGCGCTTGCCGGTCCGCAGATAGAACGGAACCCCCGCCCAGCGCCAGTTCGAGACGTGCAGGCGCAGCGCGGCGTAGGTCTCGGTGCGGGAGTCCGGTGCGACGCCCTCCTCCTCGCGATACCCCGGGACGGGGGTGCCGCCCACGACCCCGGGCCCATACTGCGCGCGGACCGCCATCGAGGGCACCTCCGCGGGTGCCGGGGGCACGATCGCTTCGAGCACTTTCAGCTTCTCGTCCCGCAGCCGGTTGGCCTCAAAGGTCGCCGGAGGCTCCATCGTCAGCAGCGCCAGCAGCTGCATCATGTGGTTCTGGACCAGGTCGCGCAGTGCGCCGGCGCCCTCGTAGTAGCCGGCGCGGCTCTCGATCCCGATGTCTTCGGCGGCGGTGATCTGCACGTTGTCGATGAAGTTGCGGTTCCACACGGGCTCGAACAAGGCGTTGGCAAACCGCAGCGCCATCAGGTTCTGCACCGTCTCCTTGCCGAGGTAGTGGTCGATCCGATAGACCTGCGATTCGTCGAATACGCTCAGGACCTCGGCGTTGAGTTCGCGGGCCGAGGCCAGGTCGTAGCCGAACGGCTTCTCGATCACGATCCGGGTCTGTGTCTTGTCGGCCTCGTGCAGTCCTGCGGCGCCAAGCTTCCCCGCGATCACCGGGAAGAATTGCGGCGCCGTCGAGAGATAGAACACGCGATCGAGCGGCTGGCCGGCCTGCTCGTCGAACTCGTCCAGCGTTCGGTCGAGCTCGGCGTAGACGCTGTCCTGGTCGAAGGACCCCGCGACGTAGCGCATGTCGCACAGGAGCCCCTCCAGGACGTCGTGGTCGGGCGCGCGGCGCGAGAACCGCTGGATCGACTCGCGCGCCATCGTGCGGAAGTCCTCATGCGACATCTCGCTGCGCGAGATACCGATCAGCTCGAACCGCTCGGGCAGCGCTCCTTCGTGGGCCAGGTTGTACAGCGCGGGAAGCAGCTTGCGATGTGCGAGATCGCCCGTGCCGCCGAAGATCACGAGCGCGGTCGGATGGACGGGCAGCCGCTCGAGACCTTCAACGAGCGGGTTCTCCGAGCCTTGGTCCTCGACCGTTGTTGCCACGTACCCTCAGAGCCTCCTCGAAAGTTCGATGCGCTAGACCTTCTTCACGACGTGTCCGCCGAACTGATTCCGGAGCGCGGCGAGCATCCTAGCCGTGTAGTCGCCGGTCCCGCGCGAGGTAAAGCGCGTGAACAGCGACGCCGCCAGGACCGGCATCGGCACGTCATGGTCAATCCCGGATTCGAGCGTCCAGCGCCCTTCGCCCGAATCCTCCACCCATCCCTGCACGCCCGTGAGGTCAGTGCCGTCCACGGCAAACGCGCGGGCCGCGAGTTCCAGCAGCCAGGAGCGGACGACCGAGCCGGTCCCCCACAGGTTCGCGATCTGCTCGACGTCGAGGCCGTACTCGGCCTTGTGCAGCAGCTCGAATCCCTCGGCATAGCCCTGCATCAGCGAGTACTCGATGCCGTTGTGGACCATCTTCACGTAGTGGCCCGAACCGGACGCCCCCATTCGCGCCCACCCATCGGGCGGCGCCAGCACGTCGAGGATCGGCGCCAGGCGCGAGATCGGTTCCTCGTCGCCGCCGACCATCATGCAGTAGCCGACCTCGAGCCCCCACACCCCACCGCTGGTGCCGACGTCGACGAACGCGACGCCGTGCTCGCCGCACTGGGCATGGCGCGCGATCGACTGTGTCCATTTCGAGTTGCCGCCGTCGATGATCATGTCGCCCTCCGCGAGCAGATCGAGCAACGTGTCGATCGTCTTCTGGGTCGGATCGCCGGCGGGGACCATGATCCACACCGCGCGGGGGCGGACAGCTGGCCTACGAGTTCCTCGACGGAGCCGGCGCCGGACGCGCCGTGTTCTTCCGCCACTTGGACGGCGTCGGCGCTGAAGTCGAACGCCACCACCTCGTGGTCAGAGTCGCGTCTGATGCGATGGACCATGTTGCCGCCCATCTTGCCCAGCCCGATGAATCCGATCTGCATCGTCAGCTCCCGTCAGGTAATCCGGCAATCCAGTCGTTCAGCGCCACTCGACGCCTCTCGGTGGTGCTCATCGGCCGAGCTGCTCTCTGCCGAGCTCCGCGACTCGCTCCGCGGTGATTCCGAAGTGTGCGTAGACGTCCTCGGCGGGGCCGGACTCGCCGAACGTCTCCATCCCCAGGAACGCGCCTTCCGGGCCGATCCACCGGTCCCAGCCAAACGGGCTGGCCGCTTCGACGGCGACCCTGGACCGGCACGTGGTCGGCAGCACGTGCTCGCGATAGGCGTCATCCGCGAGGGCGAACGTGTCCATGCAGGGCATGCTCACGACCCGCACCCGCACGCCGTCCAGCAGATCGGCGGCCTCCAGGCACAGGGAGACCTCGGACCCCGTGCCGATCAAGATCAGCTCCGGCGTGCCGCCGTCGGCGTCGCGCAGCACGTAGGCGCCGCGCTCGATCGCGTCATCGGGGATCGCGCCGGGATCGAGGATCGGCAGGTTCTGGCGACTGAGCGCAAACGCGGTCGGCCCTTCGTTGTTGCGTAGCGCAAAGCGCCACGCCAACGCGGTCTCATTCGCATCGGCGGGGCGCACCATGGTCAGGCGGGGCATCGCCCGCATCCCCGCGAGCTGCTCGACCGGCTGGTGCGTCGGGCCGTCCTCGCCGAGCCCGATCGAGTCGTGGGTGTAGACCCAGATCGCGGGCAGCTTCATCACCGCGGAGATGCGGACCGCACCGCGCATGTAGTCCGAGAACGTGAAGAAGGTGGCGCCGAAGGCGCGGAACCCGTGAAGGCCCAGCCCGTTGACGATCGCGCCCATCCCGTGCTCACGCACGCCAAAGCGAAGGTTGCGGCCCTCGTAGGAGCCCTTCTGCACATCCCCGCCGTCCGCGATGTCGGTGTTCGTGGAGGTCGCGAGATCGGCGGACCCGCCGATCAGGTGCGGGACTGCCTTGGCTGCCCACTGGATCGCCTTCTCGGACGCCTTGCGGGTCGCGATCGGATCATCCCCGGGATCGAACATCGGCACGTCGCGATCCCACCCGTCGGGCATCTCGGCGGCGTCGATCATCTCGAGCAGCCTCGCCTTGTCCGGGAATGCCTCGCGGTAAGCGGCGAAGCGCTGCTCCCACTCCGCCTCCTGCTCGCGCCCGCGTTCGCAGCACTGGCGGAAATGGGCCAGCGCCTCATCGGGCACGTAGAAGTGCTTGTCGGGGTCCCAGCCGTAGGCCTCCTTGGTCAGGCGCACCTCGTCCTCGCCCAGCGCCGAGCCGTGGGCGCTCGAGGTGTCCTGCTTGTGCGGGCTGCCGTAGCCGATGTGGGAGCGGACGATGATCAGCGAGGGGCGATCCTCGACCGCCATCGCCGCGCGCGTGGCCTCTTCGAGCCGGCTCAGGGACAGATCCTCCCCGACGTTCTGGACGTGCCACTCATACGCCTCATAACGCTTTGCCACGTCCTCGGAGAACGATTGCGAGGTCGGGCCGGCGAGCTGGATCTTGTTGTCGTCGTAGAACGCGATCAGGCTGCCCACGCCAAGGTGGCCGGCGAGCGACGAGGCCTCGGAGGCAACGCCTTCCTCCATGTCGCCGTCGGAGGCGATCGTGAAGATGTGGTGGTTGACGATCTCGTGGCCGTCCTGGTTGAAGCGCGCCGCGAGCATGCGCTCCGCCAGCGCCAGGCCGACCGACATCGAGATCCCCTGGCCGAGCGGCCCGGTCGTGGCCTCGATCCCGGGGGAGTACTTGCGCTCCGGATGGCCGGCGGTTGGCGAGCCGACCTGCCGGAAATTCTTGATGTCCTCGAGCGTCATCGGATAGCCGGTGAGGTACAGCATCGAGTAGAGCAGCATCGAGGCATGCCCGGCGGAGAGCACGAACCGGTCGCGGTCGATCCAGTCCGGGTTTGCCGGGTTGTGGCGCATGACCCGCGTGTAGAGGACGTACGCGAGCGGCGCCAGGGCCATCGGAGTCCCCGGGTGCCCGGAGTTGGCCTTCTGCACCGCGTCCATCGACAGCGTGCGGATCGTGTCGACGCACAGTTCGTCGAGCCGGGTCGTGGCGGTCTCGGTCGTGGTCATGGAGCCAAACCGCTGCGAGCTGAATGGGCCACTGAGCTCAGCATAGACAGAACCGGCGGTTCATAAACAGCGCCCTTGTGAAGCCTCGGCAAAGCGGTCCGCTCACCGGCGCCGATCTCATCCGAACAACACCCCGAATCGCCGGTACTCGTCGACAGGCACGGTCCGCAGCTCCGCCACCGCCTGGGCGAGCGGCACGAGCTCGATTTGCGTCGCGCGGAGTGCGGCCATCATCCCCCAAGCTCCGTCGTGGGCTGCGTCGATCGCCGCGAGACCGAACCTGGTCGCCAGCACCCGGTCAAATGCGGTCGGCGTGCCGCCCCGCTGCACGTGGCCCAGCACCGTGGCCCGCGTCTCGAAGCCCGTACGCTGCTCGATCTCCTGCTCGAGGCGATGACCGATGCCGCCGAGCCGCGGGTGACCGAATTCATCGAGCTGCCCGGCGGTGAGGCTCATCGTGTCCTCCTTGGGCATTGCGCCCTCGGCCGCGACCACGATCGAGAACGGACGGCCGCGGTGATGGCGGCGGCGGATCAGGCCACAGACTTCGTCGATGTCGAACGGGATCTCGGGAATCAGGATCACGTCGGCGCCGCCCGCGACGCCCGAGTGCAGGGCGATCCATCCGGCATGGCGGCCCATCACCTCGACGACCAGGATCCGGTGGTGACTCTCCGCGGTGGTGTGCAGCCGGTCGATGGCCTCGCTGGCGACGTGCAGCGCCGTGTCGAAGCCGAACGTCACGTCGGTGGCCCCGAGGTCGTTGTCGATCGTCTTGGGCACGCCGATCACGTTCAGGCCTTCGGCGTGCAGGCGTGCCGCGGCGCCCAGCGTGTCTTCGCCGCCGATCGCGATCAAGCCGTCGAGTCCGTTTCGCTCGAGCGTCTCGCCGACCAGGTCCACCCCTTCCTCGCGCTTGAAGGGGTTCGTCCTCGAGCTCCCGAGGATCGTCCCGCCGCGAGGCAAAATTCCTCGCGTCGACTCGACCGTCAGCTCGTCGAAGACGTTCTCGAGGACACCCCACCAGCCGTCGCGAAAGCCGAGTAGCTGGTCATCGTAAGCGTCGATCCCCTTTCGCACCACGGCGCGAATCACCGCGTTCAAACCGGGACAGTCGCCTCCACCTGTCAAGAGCCCGATGCGCATCGGCGGGAATCCTATTCAGACAACGCGCATTGAAATTGTTACGCAGTTGTAGGATGCGAGATCCAATGCCCCCTCAGCGCCGCGCTGGAGCGCCTCGCCGCGACCGATCAACCGTCGCCGCCCGCGGTCCGGGAACAGGTCGGGAGGGTCGCCCAGTCGGCGACGGACTACCGCGCGCGGGCCCGTGGGGAGCGGCCGCCACGACGGCGGCGATCCTGGGCGCAGCCGGCTCGGTACTGTCGCAGCTGATCGAACCCCGCTTGCGAGGCATTTGTCATAGCGCGCGCCGCTCCGCTCCGTGACACAGTTAAACGTCGTGACGGCCGGAGCACTGGAAAAGTCATGACCGGTGGAGCAACCTGCAGCGTTCTGCACGAGGATCCTGACCTAGCAGAAGCCGTTCCCAATGATCGTCGCGATCAGGCGATCGACGAGCTGTCGGCCCGAGAGATGCGACTGGCGGTCGGTGCGTGGTCGGGGGACGCGCCGGCGGCGGATGGTGGGATCGGGCTGCTCGTGTTGAAAGGGATGATGGTCCGCCGTGTGGGTCTCGAGGGACGCTATGGCGCCGAACTGCTCGGCGAATGCGACATCCTCAGGCCGTGGCAGGGGGAGGATGGATCGCCGATCCTGCCCACGACGATCGGTTGGTCGGTGATCGCGCCGACCCGGCTGGCAGTGTTGGATCTCCGGTTCGCCAGGCTGCTGGTCCGTTACCCCGAGCTCGTCGGCCGCCTCGTCGGCCGGGCTCTTGGGCGGTCGCGGAACCTGACCGTAAACATGGCGATCGTCCACCAGGCGCGGGTGGACGTCCGCCTGCACATGCTGTTATGGCATCTGGCCGCACGGTGGGGTCGCGTGCGCAGCGATGGCACGATGCTGCCCATCCGCCTGACCCACACGGTGCTGGCCGATCTCGTTGCGGCGCGCCGTCCGACCGTGACGAGTGCTCTGTCCGAGCTCACGCGCCAGGGTCACCTGCGGTTGGTCGACGACGGGTGGCTGCTGGCGGGCGAGCCGCCGGGCGAGCTGCTCGATCTCGCTGATGCGGTGCTGAAGCCGATCAGCTGACGAGCGCCGTATGGTCTGATGGAGCGCCGGTTGCCTTCAGCTGGACACGACACCGCGGAGCCAGTCCCGGACCGCCGCCGCCACGGCCGCGGTGTCCTTTCGGAGGCTGTGGTCGCCCGGGACCTGGACGACGGCTCGGTGTAGCCCCGGCGGCGGCATCCCAAACGGATCCCGCTCACCCTGCACGACGAGCGTCGGAACGCTCACCTGATCGAGCTCCTCGAGTCGGGTCTGAGGCGGGCCCGAGCGCCGCGGCGGCCGTAGCGGGAACGCCAGGCACAGGATCGCCACCGCGCCGCAGTCGGCCGCCGTTCGGCATGCGACGCGGGCCCCCAGCGATCGCCCACCCGAGATCAGCGGCAGTGCTCCGAGCTCACGCTCACCCAGCTGCTCGATGACGGCTCGCCATGCCGCGTCGAGCTGCTCGCCCGCAGCGGGCGTGCGGCGCCCGGCGACCCGGTAGGGCTGCTCGATCAGCGCGACGGTCAGCCGCTCGGCGAGGGCCGCGTTGCGGGCGGCGGTGAGATCCGGGGCGCTGACGCCCCCACCCGCGCCGTGACCGAGGGCAAGCGCTGCCACTGCGCGATCGACTCGATGGAGATGCACGCGCGCCGGACCGTGCGGAGTCGGAGCTTCGAATGTTTCGTTCGTTTGGG
The DNA here is from genome assembly GCA_963803595.1 of uncultured Solirubrobacterales bacterium. Taxonomy (GTDB): domain Bacteria; phylum Actinomycetota; class Thermoleophilia; order Solirubrobacterales; family Solirubrobacteraceae; genus Palsa-465. The sequence goes on along the minus strand of CAWDNF010000008.1, from coordinate 316 downwards.
TCACATAGTCCCTTTGTTATTCTCGGGGTTACGGGCTGCGTGGATCGGCAAACAACAGATTTAGCGGGCCCGTACGTTCATTAGATTGACTGATCGCCTGGGTCAGATAGACCGCGCTGATGTTCCGCCCCTTTACCTTCCGGCAGTCGGCAGCTCTCGTGAGCGGGGTAGTGGGGGACTTGGAGGCGGTGTTCTCGGCCGCGACTTCGGACCGCCCCAGTCACCACCGGCTGATCGCCCGGCTGGCTCCCCCCGCACTCCCCTCCGCCGCCCACCTGCTCGCCCTGTGCGTGGGACTCGGGCTGGTGCTGCTCGC
>CAWDNF010000007.1:0-17159 GCA_963803595.1 uncultured Solirubrobacterales bacterium | reverse complement strand
CTCGTCTTTCCAGCGCGATCACGGAGTTCGCCCTACGAGCTCGTGATCAGGCGATCGCTTTGACCGTTTCCGCGGTGGACGTCTTAATCGCCGGGGGTGGGCCCTTCGGGCTGATGCTCGCCAACGAGCTGGGACGAAGAGGCGTGGCTGCCGCGCTCGTCGATGCCAAGCCCTCGACCGCTTTCAACCCCCAAGCGAACGCCACGCAAGCGCGGACGATGGAGTACTACCGGCGGCTCGGGTTTGCGGATGAGGTGCGGAGTTTGGGTTTGCCGGATGACTTCCCTACCGACATTGCGTACTTCACGCGCTTTGGCACCTACGAGCTCGCGAGGTTCCGTCTCCCCTCGGCGCGTGAGGCGCGCGAGCGCGTCAAACGGCTGTCCGGATCATGGAGCGCGGCGGAACTGCCGCATCGCGTATCGCAGAAGTATGTCGAGCAGGTATTGCGTCGTCACGCCGAGGCGTTACCGGGAATTTCGATCAACTACGGTTGGCGGCTGATCGACTTCGTCGAAGGAGACGAGGGTGTCAAGTCACGTATCGCCCGAGTGGAGGGGGAGGAGACGCGACACGTCATGGCTCGGTACCTCGTCGGCGCCGACGGCGCACGCAGCTACATCCGCCGACGGCTGGGCATCGGCTGGACGGGCGAGACAGGCGTGGTCCGTGACTTCTTCGGCGGTCGTATGCATGCGATCTACCTGTCGGCACCCCAGTTCTATGAGCTGGTTCCGCATCCGCCCGCGTGGATGAACGTCACCTTCAATCGTGATCGGCGAGCATTCATGGCCGCGGTGGACGGGAGAGGTGAGTTCGCTTTCCACACGCAGCTGCGCGACGACGAGGATGACAAGCGCATCAGCGAGGAGGACGCGCTGGCGATGTTCAGATCAGCCGTGGGCGCCGACATAGACGCAACGATCCTGTCCCGGGACACGTGGACAGCAGGTCACGCGCTCGTCGCCGAAAGCTTCCAGCGCGGTCGGATCTTCCTCGGCGGCGATGCGGCGCATCTGTTCACCCCAGCCGGCGGCCTCGGCTACAACACCGCGGTCGAAGATGCGGTCAACCTTGGCTGGAAGCTCGCCGCCGCCATCAAAGGCGTCGGTGGCCCACTGCTTCTCGACAGCTATCAGCTCGAGCGCCGACCCGTCGCCGTCCGGAACACGGGCCACGCCCGATCCTTCGCTGAGTCGCTCGGACGCTTGCTGCCTGAGCAGGGGCTCGAGGATGAGGGACCGCTCGGGGAGCAGCTCCGCCGCGAGGCCGGTGAATACCTGGAAGGACACGGCCGCGCCGAGTTCGACATCCCCGGCATCACGTTCGGCACCCGCTACTCAGGCTCGCCCATCGTTGTATCCGACGGCTCCCAAGCACCCCCGGATGCCCCCAACAGCTACGAACCGAGCGCAACGCCGGGCGGACGCGCACCACACCTCTGGCTCGAAGAAGATCGATCGCTCTACGACATCTTTGGCGTCGATTGGACGCTGCTGCGGGTCGGGCCGACGCCGCCCTCGGCGGATCGCCTCCTACGCGCCGCACGCCGGTGGCGGATCGATCTCGAGATCGTCGACGTGCCACCCAACGAGGCGCGTGACCTATATGAGGCTCCGCTCGCTCTGATCAGGCCGGATCAGATGGTCGCATGGCGAGGCTTCAATCACGCGGACGCAGAGGTCGTGTTCGCGGTCGCCACAGGCCACCAACGAACGGCAACCTGACGTCGGCGCAGCACCGCACGCGATCGAGAACCAGTGGAATTCGATGAGCTCATGCCGGGCCTCCGCGTCCCTTACGTGGCTCGCGACTCCTTATTCGATTCCCGAGGCGATGAGCGCAACAATCGGTCGACCGCGCACTCAACGGGCTGATGCGGCCTCGCTCGTTGATCTCGAGCAGGATGTGTTTGCACTATCGGCGCAGCGATCGTCCGTCTGAGGAAAGGGCGAACGCGCGTCATGACGTGGACAGCGACGAGGAGCTCCCGCCTACGTGCCGCTCTATCTGGTCATCGCGAAGCGGCCTCCCGCGCGGGCAGGACGAGGCGCTCCTCGGTCTCCGGGACGCTCGCCGGCTCACGCTCGATCGCCCGGGCCACCCCGACCAGTGCGGGCGCCCGTGTTCGTCGCGCGGGGGCTCGTCTCCGATGCCGATCCGCGCGCAGACCGCGGTCGAGATGTCGCCTCCCTCCACGGCGGTCTGGTACCCGTCGGCGGAGAATGTCTCGGTCGGATCGTGGAAGGCGATCCACAGTCGCAGCACCTCGTCGCGGCCGATGCGCTCCTCGACCTCTTGGGGTCGATCCGATATGGGTGTCAGGGCTCGTCTCCCACCACTTCGACGAGACGTGGTCGCCGGGATGCCACCATGCGTATTGCTGGTCGTCCGGCGCGAATCGGAACCACCATTCGAACATCCGCCCCTTGCAGTCGCGCATGTCGGTGCGCGCAGCCACGTGCAGCACCCCCGAGTCGAGCCGCTCGATCCCCATCTCGAGCGACAGCGGGCCGGGTTCAGCAGGGCGTCCGCGTCTTGGAATTCCATCGGCGTCTCCTCGTGGCTTTGGCTCTCTCACGGCTCGATTCGCAGGCTCAACCTTCGTGGACCTCGAGCCGGACCGGCGGAATCGGATCCATGGCGCGCGCATCCCCTTTCAAGAAGCGGTCGAGTCCGAACACCGCCACCAGACGCTTCGCGTCGAGGCAGCACCGAGCGTGGACGGGTCTACGCCCAGTGTCTCGCCCACGATGAAGCTCCCTGCCGAACTCAGGGCGCTTGACCGCCAGCGAGCGCGCTCAAGCCCGGCGCTCAGGGACCGAGCGGCTCGGCGGCGGGCCGCTGACGCTTGGGCGGCGGGTACACCGACCTCGGAATCGTGGCGGAGGTCCACCCCGCCCACCACATCATGCACGCGTGGCGATATCTGTCGAGATTGTCCCTGCGCGCGCGACTCACGAACGCGAGGATCAACGCCCACACGACCGCACAGCCGAAGCTGTAGGCCGTGTACGTACACAGGCGGTCTTGCAATTTGGCTCCCTCATGGCACACTGGACCCGAGGGTTGATCGGGCGGTCTGAATGCCGCGAGGGGGCGGGCTCACGCCAACCGCAGACCGTTAGGGATCTAGGCTGAATGGCGGGTAGCGGTCGGTGATCAGAAGGAATGCGTATGCGCCGACGCGGTTGTGCCAGCGGAGCACGCCCTCGATGTAGTCAAACAGCGCCCGTGGGTAGCGGCCGGTGAAGAGAATCGCGAACCAGGCGCCGATGGCGGCGAGCAGCGCGACGATCGTGAGAAAGATCAACACGATGTAGTGGGGGATCGCCAGCAGCCACTTGACGATCGGCATGCCGCGGGCGAGGTCGGTATCCGCGTCGGGATACGGGAAGTTCAGATGGACGGCCTGCTCCTGGTCGGTCGAGGGATAGCGGTCGTCCATGAGCCCCAGGTAGACCACGATCCGGTTGCTAAACCGACTCAGCTGCAGGTTCCAGTCATACCACCAGCGTGGGTACTTCTTGCGGAACAGCAGCATCAGCAGCACCGGCAGAAACAGCACTCCGATCCCCCCGCCCGCGTAGTAGGCGCTGGTGCCTCCCGCGTTCGCCCCGAAGCTGCCGCCCTCGATCGTGGCGGCGAGGATGGCGATGGGGATGACCCAGAAGATCCGCAGCGCTGAGCTCAGGCGGTCGAGTTCCCGGTCGGGATAGTCGACCGAGAATGTCAGCGGGTAGTCGTACCCGCCGCTCGGTGGTACCGCCCCGCCCTCTCCGGGCGTCGGCATCTGATGCGAGCTCTCCATGAGCCGAGCTTTCGGCGCCCCCATTGGATCTCCTGCCGTCAGACTCGTGGCGAGGGGCGATCGACGAACGCCTGCCGCAGCCCCATGCCCCGGCCGATCGCGCTGAGCTCAGCCATCTTCGAGGAGCTTGGCGGCGCGAGCCAGCGCCTCACGGAGATCGTGTGCGCCGACCTCCGAGGCCTGGGCATCGTCGCGCGGGTCGATCCGCAGCACCACCCGCCCGTCACGTTGCAGCGTGTGGCCGAACCGCGTCCCGTCCAGCCACAGCTCCGCGACCTCGGCCTCCGCCTCCTCCAAGCTCACCACCAGGACCTGGAACCGTTCGGCAGCCACTGTCGGATCATAAGCGCGGCCATCGCCTTGGCCCAGGCGGACCACACCCCCTCGCCGTCGCGCTCGGGACTTCAGCTCGCGACCCTGGCGCCGCGATGGCGCCGCACGGCGAGAAAGGTGATGCTCGCCGGGGCGATCCCCACCGGCCCGGGTGGTGTCGGTTGGCCGGCCAGCGGGGGCAGCTCGCCATCGGCGCCGAGCTTCAACTGGGCGCCGTTCAGCTCGACGGTCGTGTCTAGAAGCTCGCTGGCGCTCAACGTGTAGCGCTCCGATGCGGTCGGGATGATCAGCTCCCGGGAGGCCGTGCGGTCGGTATTGATGACCACGAGGACAAAGCTTTCGGGGTGGCCGCGCAGCGAGTGGGCGTATAGGTGCATGTTCGGCTCGGAAGGGCGCCCGGCATCGAGCACGGTCGCGCCGACGAGCATTCTCCAGAGCAACGCGGCCCAGTACTTCGGGCGGGGTTTCAGCGTCTGCTCATCGAGCAGTCCGTAGTCGCTCGATGCGAGCGTGTTGTGGATGACCACCTGCACGCCCCGCTTGGCCAGCCGCCCCAGCTGCTCTACATAGCGGAAGGTGTCGAGGAAGCTCGAGGCCCACGGGTTGCCGCCGGCGGCGGCGTCGGCGGTCTCTGTCACCCACAGGGGCCTACCGGGCTCGAAGCGATCCCGCAGGCCCGCATAGAACGCCTCGGTGACCTCGGTCCTCGCCAGCCATTCCTCGGACAGTGCCGCCTCGGGCGTCGTCGTCGCTTGCGGGGCGAGCGCCGCCCCCCGTTTCGAGATCGCTCCGTAGAAGTGGTAGGAGAACGCCTCGAACACCGGACCGCAGGCCGCGAGGAGGTCCTCCGAGCCCAGCGTCCCTCCGGGCACGGTCAGCCATCCTGGCTCCCCCACCGATCCCGGTCCAAGGAAGGTGGTCTCGGGCGCGGCCTGCTTCAGGAACCGATCAAACACGGCGATGTCGCGTCCGTACGCCGCCGCGTCGTAGCTCTCGGGGGCGCCGCCCATCGCGGCGAAGGTGGGTTCGTTCATGAACTCCGCGGCGGTAATCTTCCCGCCGGCGGACTCGGTTGCGGCCAGGAAGCGGCGCGCCTGATCCGCGGTCCACACCCCCTGTGCGTCGCGGGTTCCACGTCCGGTGGAAAACGAGGTGACGAGCTTCGCGTCGACGGCGGCGGCGAAGTCCACGACCCCGGTCCATTGCTCAGCGGTAAGCACCCCGCCGAAGCCCGCGGGAGGCGACGCGGGTGCCGGGCCCGAGGAGTCGTGAAAGTACACCGTGTTGGCCCAGGTACCGCTGACCCTCACGTAGGCTGGCCCCACTGCCGCGGCGAGCGCGCGCAGCCGGGGATCGGCGAGGTCGACCGGCGGGCGTCTCTGGAAGAGGGCGGCGTCATCTCCGACCGGGGTCAAGCCCGGCGCGCTCGTTCCCTGGCGCTGAAGGATCGAGTCGGTCTCCCTGCCATAGGGCTTCCAGAAGCTCCCGCCGATGATCTCGGCCATCTCGATGTTGTAGGACTGAAACCGCACATCGACAGCTCCCAAGGGCCTCAGCGCTTCGAGATCAATCCTCACGGCACGGGCCCCTGGGTACGGGCCCGCCACAGCACGCGCCCGGCAGCTCCCTCCACAAGGTCCTCAGCCAGCTTCGAGTCGCGCCAGTTCACCGCCGCAAGTATCGCCATCTTTGGCTTGTCTTCGGCATTGCATCTGCCCGGGGACGGTGGGCGTCATGGCCGGCCTGATGGTGCTCAGGGCGCTCGACACAGCGACACTCGTCCTTCCTGATGGCTTAGGCCAACGGGCGGGCAGGGTCTGTACCCGACCATCTCGATCGGGTAAAGATCACACTGATATCTCCGTCCAACTAAAGGAGAAGTGACTCATGCAGCAGGATCAGGCCGAAGCCAACCTCAAGGGCATGGATGACCTCGACTTCACGGGATGGAACAACGCCGACTGGCATGGCGTGTTCGCCCACCACCACACCGACGACGTGTACGTCGACTGGAAGGGCCAAGAACCAACTCGCGGGATCGAACAGCACATCGAGGCCATGGAGGCGTACGTCGATTCAGCGGGTGGCACGCCGCCGCGGATCGTCTCCCACCCCATCAGGTTCGGGTCCGGGGAATGGACCTGCGTCGTCGGAGAGTTCGAGGGCGGGGGTCGCATGGTGACTGTGGCGAAGTGGCGCGACGGAGCCATCGCTGAGGAGTACATCTGGTCGTAGCGCAGGCGAGCCCGATCACGAACCCCGGCGAGGACCTTGGTCTGCATCGAGCTGCTCATCTTCGGGAAGCACACGAACCCCTAGGCGTTCGGCTTCTCCGACCCCCGGCCGACCGCGCGACGGATGGACGATCGCTCCGGACGCTCGGCCGGGCGGCGAGCCGCCACGCGCCTACACGGACCTCGGCCGGTGGCTTGCCCGCGCGATCCCACCGCGTTCCGGGAGACTGCGAGACGTCGAAGCCGTCGGCCGTGAGATCGGGCGCGAGATCGCGCCCGATCACGCCGAAAGCAGCGGCTCGGACGCGTTCCAGAGCACGCTCGTGGCGCTCGGCTTCCAACCCAGCGTCGAGCGGCAGCCGCCAGACCGGGTCAAGCTGTGCCTTGACAACTGCCCTTATCGCGATGCCGTCCGCGAGAATCAGCCGGTGATCTGCACCCTGCACCGCGGCATCACGCTCGGACTGCTCGACGTGCTCGAGCCACACGGCAAGCTGATCGATTTCGTGCCTCGCGATCCCGACACCGCCGGATGCCTGATCGAACTCGGCGGGGTGAGCGTCGGCCCGGCGGAACGAATGATTGGATGAGCTCGCCGAGTCACCGATGGATCCGCCGTCGTACTCGCCATCGGCAGGGCACTCAGGCGGCGCTCTGGGTGCCGCGGGCGTCAAGCTGACGATGCTCCGTGCCGCGACCGCAGGGGGCACGCCAGTGCGCCGCTCTACGAACCGGGGCTGGCGCTCAATTGGATCTCGGCGTGCTCAGGCTGGGGGCGGACGAGGCGATCGGATCCGCGCATCCGAGTTGCTGGGACGAGAACTCGTCGCTGCCCAGGGCGAAGCCGATACTCATCGCGCCGATGCTGACAGCTCAACCCCTGCACCGGTAGTAAGGCAACTGCGCTCAGGCGCTATCGGATTGGCCTCGCCGCCCCGCACGACCAGTCCATAGCGGGGAGGGTCGCAGGGAATGTCATCGTTCGCCGCGGCTCGGAAGCTTCAGCTCGTACACGGCGGCGAGATCGTCATTGGCGTGGCGGTTCTTGACGTCGCCCATCCGCTCGAGGACGGCGTCGAGTAGGGGCAACTCAACGTTCGAGCCTTGCGCGACCTCCCTGACGAGCTTGAGGTCCTTGAGCGCCAGGCGCACCGGAAACCCAGCCGGGTACACGTGGCGCTGCATCTCGCCGAGCTTCTCCAAACCGTAGGAGGGGCCAAGCGGTCCGCCGTCGAGCAGCGTGACGAACTGTTGCTCCTCAAGCCCCATCAACTGACATAGGTGCATGGTTTCGGCCAGTGCAGTCACCATGGCGATCATCCAGTGGTTGGCCGCCAGCTTCAGGCGCGAGCCCATGCCGGCCTCCCCCACCCACTGGACCCTCGAGCCGAGCGCTTCGAACACCGGCTCTGCCTGTGCGCGAGCCCAGTCTGGCCCCGAGGCCAGGATCGTCAGGTGGCCTTCCTCCGCGGGGTGGGTGCTTCCCGAGACCGGCGCATCGAAGAGGGTCACACCATGGGCGGTGGCGACCTCCACGAGTCGGTCTGCCTCGCTCGCGCCGACGCTGCTCATCTGTAGCCAGATCGTCTCCTGCGGCCAGTCGTCGAGCAACGGCTCGACGACTGAGAGGACGATGTCGGCCGTCGGCAGCATCGTGATCACCGCCTGAGCGCTGCTCACCACCTCACCGGCGCTGCCGGCAACCTCGGCGCCGCGTTCTGCGAGCGGCTGCACGTGATCGGGTTCGCGGTCCCAGGCGATCACCCCGACACGCTGGTTCAGCAGCCGATGCGCCATCGCACTTCCCATCAGCCCGGTCCCAAGCACTCCGACCCGACTATCTGTTGCACCGCTCATCTCCGCCTCCTGATCCTCGGGCCCGGGGCGCTAGGTGGCTCGCATCATCACGCGCCAGCGTCATCCGGGACCGCCTTGTCGTCTTTGCTCACACTAGCCATCGAACCTCCATCGGACGATCATCCGCTTCTGCCGTCCTCAAGGATCGAGCGCCACGGCCGGAGAGCTCAATGACGCGTACGGCCTCGCCATCGTGATCCAAGGCCGGTTGGCTCACAGGTGACAGCTTTATGGGCGGCCGCTGCGGATCACTCGCCGAGCTCAAGCGTCTGCGGTCTGGCGGCGATGTTTGCCGATCCGCAGGCCGCCCGGCTCTACGTCCGGGTGATAGCGGCGGCCCTCGCCTTGGCGGAACATCGACACCACGCCGTTGGTTTCCAGGATCGCGGTGTATACCTCGCCGAGGTCGCCGAACCCTTCGCGGCGAGCTATCGCCCGCAGTTCCGGCAGCGAGATTTGCTCCCGGCGAAGTGCCTGACGATCGGCTTTGCCCTTGGAGATGAGGACATCTGGATTGCCCTCGAACAGCCAGCTCATCCACGGGTGTAGGTATGAGGCCCGTGTGAACAGGGCGTTTAGACCGAACAACGTGACGCCTCCGATCACCGCGCCGGTGACCGAAACGTCGTTGCCGATGATGCCGTTCTGGACGGCGTTGGCGACCAGCACCAGGACGGCGAGATCGAGCGTGCTGGCCTGCCCCAGTTCACGCTTACCGAAGACTCGGAAGGCGATCAGGATGAATAGGTAGATCAGCACGCTGCGGCTGACCTTCTCGCCAACACTCACCCCAAGCGCGAAGACGTTGTGCCACATCAGCTCTCCCTTGGTCGTAAAAGCCTCGGACGGTAGGGGTCTACCACGCTGCCGCTAGCGATCGAACACCCCGAGAAGACACGCTTGCCCGCGGTAGATGTTCATGTCCCGCCGGCGGGACATGAGAACCCTCTGTGGCGCCTGTCGCCGCGCCCTGTGCGGTCAGCTAAGCGACGGCGAGCACTAGCGCGTTGCCGGACGGATCGTGGACCAGCGGCCCGTGCTCGCCAGGCCGCGGGTCCTGGCCGCCGGCTGCCACCCGCTCGAGCAAGCGCTGGCGCTCGGCCTCGTCCGGCAGCACGATCGTGGCGTGGCGCAGCGCGGCGCTGGCCGGCGGCGGCGGGAGGGCGCCGGAGCTCTCCCAGGTGTTGGCGCCCAGGTGGTGGTGGTAGCCGCCGGCGCTGAGAAAGGCGGCGTATGGGCCGAGCTGCGCCATCAGCGCGAACCCGAGCGCGTCGCGGTAGAAGGCGACCGTCTCCGCTATCTCTGCCACCTTGAGATGGACGTGGCCCATGACGGTGCCGGAAGGGAGCCCGTCGAAGGGCTCCGAGCGTGGATCCCGCAGCTCGCCGAGGAGGCCGTCGACGTCGAGCGGGAGCGTCGTCATGCGGTCGGCGACCTGGCCTTCCCACCGCTCGCGCGGCCGGTCCCAGTAGATCTCGATCCCGTGTTCGTCAGGATCGCTCAGATATAGCGCCTCGCTGACGAAGTGATCCGAGAGCCCAACCAGGGGAACCCGTTCGCGCACGGCGTGGGCCAGCCATTGCGCGAGCTGCGCGCGTGCCGGAACCAGCAGGGCGAAGTGGTAGAGGCCTGTGTGCCCGACGGCCGGCTTTGCTCCGCGCTCCTCGACCAGGCACACCAGCTCGCGCCCACCGCACCCCAGCGCCGCAGCGCCTCGCTCGCGATCGAGGAAATCCAGGCCGACGATACGGCCGTAGTAATCGATTGAGCGCTCGAGGTCCCGGACCGTCAGGTGCACGGCGCCGACCGTGGTCGACGCCGGCAGCATCCCGCGCGCCGGCGCGCCTGTGGCCTCGAGCTCCTCGGGATCGCGCGGAGTCATGCTCGGGGCGGTCGGTCGAGCCTTTTCCCGATCTGCTTGCCGAGACCGATGATCCGCCTGGAGAGATGCGGGGAGGCGAGCACCTCATGCGCGGCGAGGCGGCCTGAGAGGCCGGTGACGCCACCGCCGGGCCAGGTGGCCGCTCCGGTCATGAACAGGCCATCGACCGCCGTCCGGTAGCGCGAGTAGCCGGGGAGCGGGCGGAAGATGAAGTTCTGGCGCAGGTGATGGCTGCCCGCTACGCTGTCGCCGCCGACGAGGTTGGGGTCGTGGGCCTCGAGGTCAGCGGGGGTGAGGATCACGCGCTTTAGAACCAGCCGCTCGATCCCGGGGGCGTACTCGGCCAGCTTGGCGATCACCCGGTCCGCGTACGGCTCAGCCGCATCCGCCCAGTCGCGCGCCTCGATCTCGCCGGCGCCGTCGCCGCGGATCTCCGGCGGCTGCGCTCGCACCTGCACCCACAGCACCGCCTGGCCCGCAGGCGCGCGCGATCGATCGACGGCGCTGCTCTGACCGACGATCAGCAGCGGACTGCGCGGCAACAAGCCGTTGTTCGCCGCCGTGTACGTCTCGGCCAGGTCCGACACGTAGGGGGCGATGTGAACGTAGGCGAACTCGCCGAGGTCCCCGCCGGCGGCCCACGCCGGCGGCTCGCTGAGCGCGAGGTGGATCATCACCGTCCCCGGTCCGAAGCGGTACCGAGCCGCGTCCCGACGCACCCGATCGGGAACGGCATCCGCGTCGAGCAGCTCGTTGTAGAGGGCGGGCGGGGTGACGCTCGCAACCACTGCTCGCGTGGCCCCGAATCGCTCGCCGGATTCGAGCTCGACGCCGCTGGCGCGCCCGCCCTCGGTCAAGATGCGGCGCACCGGCGCGCCGGTTCGCGCCTCGCCGCCATGGTCTGAAAGCACGGCGGCGAGCGCGTCGATCATCCGCGAGGCGCCGCCCTCGACGATCGACATGCCCGCGGCAGCGTCCGAGAACACCTCGACGAACGGGAACATCGCGCCGGCGGAGACATCCGGGCCGAAGTCCGGATGCATCCCCCACGTCGCCAGCAGGACCTTGGCCTCGGGACTCGACATGTATAGGTCGCCGAGCTCCCGCGTCGATGAGAGGAGCAGCTGCGTGGCGTGCAGTGCCCCGGTCGGTCCCAGCCGCCGCAGCGCCCGTCCCACCGCGAACGTGGCGCCTGCGGAGGGCAGGGTCGACCCATAGAGGTCGAAGATGGTCGGACTGACCCGGTCAAACAGCGCCTTGAGCTCGATCCACCCGGCGGCGTCGCCGGCGTCGTGCTCGCGCAATCCCGCGAGCGTGTGCTCGGGATCCTGATAGACCTTGAGCGCTCCTCCTCCCGGGAACGCATTGGCGAATGGCTTATCAGTCGTGGCGTAGCGCAGGCCGTGGCGCTCGAGCTCCTCGCCGATTTCCCCGTAGACAAGCCCGCCGCGGAAGGTGTTCTGGTTCGTCGAGTAGAGATCGTGGATGAAGCCCGGCAGCGTGATCTGCTCGCTCATCACCGCTCCCCCGAGGCGGTCGCTCTGCTCGAGGACCAGCGTGTGCCAGCCGGCCCGCGCCAAGTAGATCGCCGCGACCAGGCCGTTGTGGCCGCCTCCGACGACTATCGCGTCGTATCGCTGCATGGGTCGCCAACTATGCCCCAGCCTGGGTCTACCGGCAAGCCCCCTGATCCGTATCTATCGCCCGCGCTGGATCGACTACGACGGCAAAAAAAAGAGGTTCCCTCCCCGCCGCGCGGCATGGCATCACGTGATCGCCGTCTAAAGCGCACGTGGTTCGCTAGCGAGCGGCGACATCGTCGCGGTGCTGCCGATCGCGGGCGGGCGGGGGCCGGACGCGAACCCACGTCCACGTCCCGGGACTCGTGGCGCCGGTTGTGGCCTCGCGCTCGGAGGAAGCTATCCTCGCGGACATGAAGGCCGCCTTCGGCTCTAGCTGACGCCGAGCGGTCGCGGATAGCCGTCGCTCGCCAGCTGCCGGACAGGCCGGGAGCGCCGCGGCTCATCGCCGAAGTCGACTCGGGCTTCGGCGCCCGCCGTGAATTTGCGCCCCGTCGCGGGGGCGTCAAGCCGCGCGCTTGGCGCCAAGGCGCGCTGATCGCGGCTGTGGCAAGGGGAGGACGACGGCGCCCTCCTGCGGCCAGCAGCCGCAGCAGGGCGTGTGGTCGAATGGCAAACGACCGTGGCGGCATTCGAGGTCGGCGAGCCGGCCGAGCACGCCGGCCTCGAGCGGGCAGCGCCCGCCACACTGCGCCATCGCGGCGGTGTAGCGGGCGCTGAAGCTGGGCTGGCGCATCGCGCTCTACCAGGTGAGGTACAGCGCGTCGGCTCACCTACCCCTGCGCCATGCGGTTCTGCTCCCCGTTCCCGATCATCGCCAGCACGTTTGAGGCCTCATTACTCAGAGCCTCGTGGTTCTCGTCGGCCGGGATCGCATCAAGAGCCGCCAGCTGGTCATCGTCGCCGACCACGGTCAGGTTTCCGTCTGATCGGGCAAGCAGCCACACCAGCTCTGCCTGCGCCTCGTTTATGTCCTGGTACTCATCGACCAGCACGAACCTAAAGCGGCGACGGATCCAACGCGCGCGCAGGCGGTGCTCTGACAACAGCCGCACCGCGAACCACAGCAAATCGTCGAAATCGAACGCATTCGAGCTCCGCAGCTGTGCCTCGCACTCGCGCCAGACCGCCGCGATAAGACGTCCGCGCTGGTCCTCGCTCCGGCAGTGCTCGGGCTCGCCAAGGCTGCTCTTGGCCCGCGAGAGCATCGCCTGAATCTCGCCCGTCGACGGCTGGCCGTAGGCCTTCAGCGCTTGACGGAGCAGCGGGCGCCCCGGGTCAACGATGAGCTGCTCGATCACCCGTCGGATGTCGCCTTGGTCGTAGATCGTGTACTTGTCGCTGCGCCCGAACAGGTGCGCGTGCTGTCGCAGCAGCCGGGCACAAACGGAGTGAAACGTGGCGGCGACCACCTCCCGGGCGCGCTCCTGGCCCAGCAGGTCCGCGAGCCGCAGCCGCAACTCGCCGGCCGCGCGGACGCTGAAGGTGACCGCCAGGATCTCGGACGGCCGTGCCTGCCCCGAGGCGAGCAGGCATGCGATCCGGTGAGTGAGGATCCGGGTCTTCCCGGCTCCGGGCCCGGCGATCAAGAGCAGCGGGCCGGTGCCGTGCGTGACTGCCTCGGCTTGCTCGGGCGTCAGCCCCACAAGGATCCCGTCTGCGGCGGGCAGCGGCGGGGGACGCTTACGGTCGGATGCGTCAAACGCATCACCTCCCTTTGAGTGATATGTCGGTTGCGTTGGAAGCCGGCGGCGCCGGCCTCGATCATTTGTGCGCGAGCGCTGGCGGGACTCGGCCGCCGGTCGTGCTTGCCGACGGTCGCTTCGACCGCGGCTGGTGACTCATGCGCGCGCTTGGTCGAGCGGTGGGGCGAGGTGATCGAATCGCGACACCAGGCGCCCGGGTGGCAAGACCAGGAGGCCGCCGGGCCCGGTTCGTGCGCGGCTTTCGCCGACGCTGGGTCTACCGGGCTGCCTACGAACTACTCCGCTAGGCCGCTCTGGTCTTCGGCGACGGCCGCTCTGGTCTTCGGCAACCCCGATTTCACCGCCGATCGCGCGGATCGTTTCTCGCGGCAGCAGTGGTGGTAGCGTCGAGAGGCGGCGACTCCCGATCGGCCTTGAGCGCCGCTCACTTACCTATACAAAGGAGTGGCCATGAGTGTTGGATCGGCGAGTGACTCGGCTCTCGGGGGGCTCCACGACGTGTTGGACGACCTGGAGGCGCTGTACAAAGACATCCACAGCCACCCCGAGCTGTCGCTGCAGGAGAAGCGCACAGCCGGCTTGGCCGCTGAGCGGCTGAAGGCAGCGGGCTTCGACGTGACCGACAGTGTCGGGGGGACCGGGGTGGTGGGGGTGCTGAAGAACGGTGACGGGCCGACGGTGATGCTGCGCGCCGACATGGACGCGCTACCGGTCAAGGAGGCCACGGGGCTGCCGTATGCCAGCACGGTGACCGCGACCGACGCCGACGGCAACGAGACGCCGGTGATGCACGCCTGCGGCCATGACATGCACGTGACCTGGCTGGCCGGCGCGAGCGCATTGCTGGCGGAAGCCACGGACGCCTGGCACGGCACGCTGATGGCCGTCTTCCAGCCGGCGGAGGAGGTCGCCGCGGGCGCCCAGGCGATGATCGACGACGGCCTTTTCAAGCGCTTTCCCAAACCTGACGTGATCCTCGGCCAGCACGTCATGCCCATGTCCGCGGGGACCATTGCCAGCACATCCGGGGTGGTCACCTCCGCCGGTGACAGCTTTCAAATTCGAATGTTCGGCCGCGGGGCGCACGGCTCGATGCCGCAGGCCAGCATCGACCCGGTGGTGATGGCCGCCTCGACCGTCATGCGCTTGCAGACGATCGTCTCGCGCGAAGTCGCGCCATCGGATGCGGCCGTCGTCACTGTCGGCGCGCTGCAGGCCGGCACCAAGGAGAACGTGATTCCCGACGAGGCTGTCATCAAGCTCAACGTGCGCACTTTCGACGAGGGCGTCCGCACGCACGTCCTCGACGCGATCAAGCGGATCGTCAACGCCGAGTCAGAGGCCTCCGGGGCACCCAGACCGCCCGAGATCAAGCCGCTCGACCGCTATGACCTCGTGCGCAACGACGATAAGGCCACCGGGCGGGTGCGCGACGCGCTACGGGCCCACTTCGGCGATCAGCGAGTGACCCATACCGGTCCAGCGTCCGCCAGCGAGGACTTCGGCTCCTTCGGGGTCGAATGGCACGTGCCCTCCGTGTTTTGGTTTATCGGCGGGGTCGACCCCGACACCTACGCCAAGGCCGAGCGCGAGGGCAAGCTGACCGAGCTACCCACCAACCACAACCCCAAGTTCGCCCCGGTCATCCACCCCACGCTCGAGACCGGCGTGGAGACGCTCGTCACGGCAAGCTGCGCCTGGCTAGCCCAATAGCCTGCGTACATCCCGATGGCATCCACGCCCTTGCTGCGCGGATTCGATCCGACCCTGCTGCTCGTCCTCAACCTGGTGGGCACGTTCGTGTTCGGCCTCAGCGGCGGCATGGCCGGCGTACGCGCGCAGCTCGATCTATTCGGGGCGCTTGTGCTGGCCGTGGTCGTGGGCCTCGCCGGCGGCATCATCCGCGACGTGCTGATCGGGATCCCGCCGGCGACTTTCCGTGACTGGCGCTACCTGGCCGTGGCCGGTGGCGCCGGGCTGCTGACGAGCCTCGCACACCCGGCGATCAACCGCCTCCAGCGCCCCATCGACGCGCTTGACGCCGCCGGCCTAGCGCTGTTCTGCGTGACCGGCGCGGCCACCGCGCTGGCCCATCGCCTGGGCGTCGTCGAATCCATCATCCTCGGCGCGATCACCGGCATCGGCGGAGGCATGCTGCGCGACATCCTCGTGGGCCAGATCCCCACGGTCTTGCGCGGCGGCCTCTACGCCATCCCAGCCCTGGTCGGAGCCGGGATCGTGGTCGGCGCCTACAAGGCCGGGGATTACACGGTCGTATTCCCGATCGTCGGCGCTGGGGTCTGCTTCCTGATGCGCATGGTCGGGCTGCGTTACGACCTCGGACTGCCACGCGCGGACGCCGTCGCTGTCACCAGCGTCCCCCGCCGTCAGCGACGGCGACGCGACAAGCGCCGATGAGGTCACCGCCCGGCTGAGGCTCAACGAGGCCTCTTCGGATCGCGCCCGGGGTCAGCTCGACGCGGTTGCGCATCCCCGGCGTTCTCGCGGAGGCGCTACGGCGAGACTTCGACTGACCGACGGCCGGTCGGGGTAGCTCAATTGTGTGAGCGCGTCGGTGCTCGTGTGCGGCGCCGTGTTCGACGGCGTCTCCGACGACCTTCGGGGGCGGACTGAGATCCTCGTGCGCGATGGCCTGATCTCCGAGATCGACCAGGCGGTGAATCGTCCCGACCGTGCGCAGGTGATCGACCTGTCCGAGCGCACGGTCAGCCCGGGGTTCATCGACACTCACGTGCATCTGACGATGGACGCGGCCAATCTGGCTCAGCAGACGCTCGAGTCCTCGGCCTCCAAGGCGCTGAAGGGGCTCAGCCTCGCGCGCGAGTATCTGGGCTATGGGTTCACGACGGTGCGCGACCTCGGCAGCATGGATCCGGAGTTCCCGACCGTCGACCTGCGCAACGCCCTCGACGCGGGGCTCGTGCATGGCCCACGGCTGATCGTCGCCGCGCACATCATCAGCGCCTCGGCCGGCCACGGTGACCTGCGCGGCTTCTACCCCTCGCGCTGGGACCTGCCGGTGTCGGCGATCGCCGACGGCACGACTGAGATCCGGCGGCTGGTGCGCCGCGAGCATGCCTACGGGTCCGACTGGATCAAGACGGCCAATGCTGGCGGCTACTTCAGCGTCGGCGATGATCCCGCCCGCCCCACCTGGTTCGACGATGAGATGGACGCCGTCTGCTCCACCGCCCGCCTTTTGGGAATGCCCGTCGCCGTGCACACCGGCGCCGCGCACGCGTGCAAGCAGGCGATCCGCTACGGCGTGCGCAGCCTCGAGCACGCCTACCTGATCGACGAGGAGGGGATCGACATGGCCACCGGCGGCGGCGCGTACATCGTGCCGACCATGCAGATGACCCAGGAGGACCTCGGCGAGCTGCGAGCCGGCACGCTTCCCTGCCAGGCCGTCTGGAAGTTCAGCCGCGATAACCAGGGGATCGTCGACGCGCAGCGACTCGTGGCCTCCAGCGACGCAAAGGTGGCGTTCGGGACCGACTGCGGCATGTTCCCGTTCAGCCACGGCATCCGTGAGTTCCAGGCGATGGTCGACGCCGGACTCAGCCCGATTCGCGCGCTTAAGGCCGGCACCTCCGTCGCCGCGGAATTGCTGGCCCGCGACGATATCGGGGTGCTCAAGCCCGGCGCCTGCGCGGACATCGTCGCTATGCCTGGTAACCCGCTCGACGACATCGCGGCCACCGCCCAGGTGGACTTCGTCATGCGCGCCGGCGC
>CAWDNF010000006.1:0-200692 GCA_963803595.1 uncultured Solirubrobacterales bacterium | reverse complement strand
CATCTCGCCTCCCGCTCTTGCCGCATTTCCGCTCCCACCACCCAGGGGCGCTCTGACGAGAGCGCGGGTGGTCGTCCCGTTGGGGAAGCGCCACCGGCGTGGCGCGGGTCGCCTGCTCAGCCACGAGCGCGCCAGCGTGCTCTGCTAGGTGTTCAGCGAAGGTTGGTCTAGCACCAGGCGTCTGGCCGGGTACCGGTCGGCCAGGCTGAGGTGAGGTGCCCGAGGCCGGCGCTCCCCGAGGCGGGTGGTTCGGTCCTAGTCCTCACCACAAGTCTGATTGGGTCCCGCTGGGGTGATTCCTCGGTGGCAGCATCGCACCTGAACGGACGGTCTGGCGTGATCTAGATCTAGCTCTTAGCTCTAGCGAGGGGGATGGTGGGATCAAGGGTCGGGTCTAAATTGCCTTGGTTGGGGGTCAGCCGCCGATGCCGGGCAGGACTGGGTGACAGGCTGGCGCCACAGCAGCCGCGGGGTCGAGCGCATTGAGCATGTCTCGCAGCGAGATCGAGTCGTATTGGGAGGCTAGGTGGTCCACGTCATCCAGCGAGCATTGCTGCTGCAGGAGGATGTTGTGGACGTGTGGGCCGGACAGGAACTGCGACTGATATGGCGTGATGATCTCGTCATAACGGGTGCCGATCACGCCTTGCTCGCGTTCGTCGCGGTCAGCACGCGATCGATGAAGCTCCGGAGGCTCGCGGCCACCACTGGTATGTGCGCGTAGCCCTCCGACTTGCAGTCGAACGCGAGCACGCAGTAGCCATTGTTCGCGAGTAACGGCGCGCCCGCTTGCCACTCGGATCCGATATCGCCGCCCAGCGCTGGCACCAGCACCACCGGATACGGGTGTGCGGGAGCTGGTCGGCACGACCAGTTGTTGGCACCGGGCGGGACTGGCCTCACCGTGTCCCCGACGGCGATGGCGAGGGGGAAGTTGTAGATGACCGGGTAGTTGCTGGCCGCCTGAGACGCCGGCGCGGCTGCGCAGATTACGGCGATGGCTGCCGCAAGGCGCAGCCCCCGAGCTTTGAAGCTATTGCGGCCCTGGCCGCTGGTGATCGAGTTGAGTTGCATCCCCTGCTCCTTTGTTTCCCCGGGTGGCTGCGCGGCTTCGGCGGGCTGGCGCCTTAGTGTGCGATGCGTCGACGGGATCGCCGTTGGCGGTGTCGGTTGTTATGGCTTGGCCAGCCCTGATCGCAGCGAGCAGCATCTGGACGAGGAGCTCGCTGACCGACTCCCGTGACGCCCCTTTTTCCTCGAGCCAGCGCGCGATCACCTCCTGGGCTGAGGAGATCCATCCGTGGATAGCCAGATGCAGCAGAGCTGGCGGCTCCTTGTCTGCGGCCACGGCCGTGAGGATTCGCGCGGTGTGTCGCTGGCGCGCCTGCTGACCGATGGCCCGCACCTCGGGATCACCTGCCGCGGCCCCCCGCCAGGCAGTGAGGAACCCCTCCGGGTGCTCCTCGGCGTAGCCCACGAACGCGTCGATCGCGGCCCGCAGCTGCTCGGCTGGCGGCCGTGATGGGTCAGCGGCGCTTACCTGGCTTGCCTGGGTGGCGGCAAGCCGGGTGACGGCCACGTAGAAGTCTCGCTTGGTGGGGAAGTAGTGGTAGAGCAGGCCGCGGGAGATCCCAGCTCGTTCGGCGATCTCCTCAATCCAGATCTCCTCGTAGGCGCGGGTGGAGAACAGCTCCAACCCGATGCCCAGCAGCTCCTCGCGGCGCTCTTCCACGGAAAGTCGACGTCGGGTGCGGCCGGCGACTGGTTTCTCGGAAGTCGGCACCACCAGCAGAATAGCTCATATTTGACATGAGTTCAATAGTCTCTTACTCTGGTAGTCGTTGAACCCAGATCCAATAGGAGGTTGAGGATGTTCATGTTCATCAGGCGACTGGCTACAGCGGCGCTGACCGTGGGCATGTGCGGGCTGGCCTGCGCGCCGATGGCGAGCGCGCAGGGGCTCGAGCTTCGCTATCAGCTCACCTCGCATCAGCCGGGCACCCCCACCGGGGCCACGCTCCACGTCGTGTATCCCGACACCGGCCCCGGTGGCAAGCCCAAGCCGGTGAGCAAGGGCGTCTACGAATTCCCCAGCGGTACGGTGATCAACGAGCGCGCGGTCCCGGTGTGCTCGGCCTCGGACGCCCAGTTTCAAATCGAGGGCTACGAGGCCTGTTCGGCGGACACGAGTCTGGGCGGCGGAGGCATAACGGTCGATACCGGCTTGGGCCGTCCATTTGATCCGTTCCCTCTGGATGACCGCTATTTCCACGGCCCGGGACAGCTGATCACCGTGTTTACCGCCCACGGCACCCCCACACCGGTGCTCCAGGTCAACCGGCTGAAGATCCAGGGCTCGACCATCATCGACCTCCCGTCGCTGCCGCCGGGTTATCCCCCGGGGACCAAAACGGTGGCCAAGCAGGTCGACCAGGAGATCGCCCCGGTTATCACGGCCGCCGGCGCGTTCATGACCACCCCCCCGACCTGCCCGCCCAGCCACGTGTGGATCGCCCGGCTGACCATCACCTATGACGACGGGACGATCGACACCGCCGCCAGCCAGACGCCCTGCAGCCCGCCGGGGGCGGCGCGGGCAGCCGGCGCCCCGTCTCGCCCAGCGCGGGCACACCGCTCCAAGCATCGGCATCAGTGGCGGCGATGAGACTGCTGCTGCTGGGCGGCACCGGACGTACCGGCGGTCACCTGCTCAGGCTCGCGCTCGAGCAAGGGCACCAGCTCACAGTTCTCGCGCGGGCGCTGGGCAGGCTGACCGTGACCGACGACCGCGTCCACCCCGTAGTGGGCGATGCCACAGACACCGACGCGATCGCGAGGGCGATCAGGAGTCGACCTGAAGCAGTGGTCTGCGCTCTCGGCCCGCGCTCAGCCACAAACCTCGTTCGTTGCCGGCTCATGCAATCAAGCATGGCACCCCTGATCCAAGCCATGGAACGCTCCGCTGTCGGCAGGCTGGTAGTGCTCTCGGCACTCGGCGTGGGTGAAAGCGCGCACTACGCCCCGGCCGCCCAGCGGTTGATGTTCAAGACGCTGCTGCGGGCGGTCGGAACCGACAAGGCCGACGCCGAACGCGGGCTCAGAGCCAGCCAGCTCACCTGGACCATCGTCTACGCGCCGCCGCTCACCAACCGGCCAGCCACAGGGCGCTACCAGCACGGCGAGGCCCTGGCCGTGAACGGTCTCCCGAGGATCAGTCGCGCCGATGTCGCCGAATTCATGCTCGTGCAGCTCACCGACCCGACCTACCACCGACGCAGCGCCATCGTGGTCCCGACCACTCGCCACAGTTCCGATCGACCATCCGCCGCGAACTGATGAGCGATTTGTTTGCGGCTCCGCTGGATTGGCTGACGAGTGCTGGTGAGATCGTCAGGTTCGTCGCCCAGGTGTTGCGCGAGGTTCTCAGCCTGCGTGTTTTCCGGTTCTTCGGAGAGACGCTCCGCCAGGCCGGGATCCTGATCATCGGCTCCACGCTGGTCATCTCGGGTCTGGTGTTCATCGCCGGGCTGGAGTGCGGCGTCGAGGGTGCCTACGCCAATCGTTCCTTCGGCACCCCGGCCTACTCAGGCGTGTTCGCCGCCTGGTGCGACCTGCGGGAGATCGTGCCGCTGGCGTTCGGCTACATGATGTCGGCCAAAGTCGGGACCGGGATCGTGGCTGAATTGGGATCGATGCGGATCTCCGACGAAATCGACGCGCTGGAAGTCATGGGCATCTCGGGGCTGACGTTCTTGTGCGCCACCCGGCTGCTGGGAGCATGGATGGTCCTGCCGTTCATCTACCTGGCGTCGATCGGCGCCGGGTTCGTGGGCAGCTGGCTGGCCATCGTCGAGCAGATCGGCGACGTCTCCTCAGGCGGCTTCTTCCTCATCTTCTGGCAATTCCAAAACCCGCCAGACCTCATATTCAGCCTGCTCAAGGCGATGACCGAGGCCACGATGATCGTGCTCGTCGGCTCCTACTACGGCTACACCGCTTCGGGCGGGCCGGTCGGCGTCGGCGCCGCGACCGCCAAATCAATGGTCCTCAACCTCGTCGGCGTCCACCTCATCGGCATGCTCGGCACCCAACTGTTCTGGGGAGCCAACCCCCGAGCCCCCATCGGCGGCTGAGCAAATGGATCACCAACGAACTCGGCACGGGCTCCCGGTCTCAGAGCTGACGTTCGCGCTAGCCGTGATGGCGGCGCTGGTTGCCCCCCTGTCGCTGGGCCGCTCTCGCGGCACCTGGGCTGGCGCCGGAGCGACCGTGCTCTCCCTCATCGCCGGCATCGAGCTACGCTCGCGAGACAGTAGTCCTTGCCCGCACGGATGACCACGCGCCGCAGGCGGCCCGACGTGGGGAAGCACAAGTATCAGCGCGCCGAAAATCTCTAGCCAGATGGACGGGTAGGCCGGACGCCTTGCGGCGTCCGGCCCCCCTCAGAACCGGGCGTGCCCGTTTCCGAGCACCCGGCTCAAGCAAGCCCCTGAAGGTCCGATGGGGCGACGTCGTGCGATCGGCTCATCAGGGAGCGTGTCGCCCGCGGGTCCGTTCACCCCGACGGTAGTCGTGGCGTCCAACTTGTCCGTTGGTTCTGGCGTCGTCGTCACCTTCTCTTCACTGGCTCACCTGACCGCGTCAGCACCCTTTCGGGCCGGACCACCAGGGTCCGTGTCCGGCCGGTTATCCGAGACCACCAGCTGGAGGAGCTGGCCATCGCGCCGCGGTTTCCCGCTGCCTTTCGGCTGCCGGCATTCGCTTCTCGATCATCCGATTCCCGCCAAGGAGTTGGGCCCTCCTTGCGGTCGGCTTACCGGACAAGACCTTCTGCCCGGACCTCGACAGGGTTACCGCGTTCCGCACGCATGAGCTGCGACCGGGGTGGGTGCCCTCTCTACCCCGGGGACGGCGGTACTCCCCCGGTCAAGTCGTCTCCTTGACCGGCGCCTGCCGCTCCTCCGCGGCCAGTCCCTAAATCCCCGCCACCATCAACCATCGACGAGGGCCCTCTCACGAGGCATCAACGAGGGTTCAAGCGATTCACCCGTCCGGTCTTCCCCTCGCCCGCAGCAACCGGATGGAACGGCCGCTGCTTCGGCTTTCCCCCGGGCTTCGCACCCCGCCGACCAAGAGCCGACAACGCACGCCAAGGTGGGGACAGGCCACCGAGCACGGACCTGGAACTACACGCTCAACTCACATCAGCTGATCCTCCAATCGGTAGTTCACTCACAACGTGCGACCTCGCGTCGCACGACGATTCTCGGCACTCTGCGCGGGCGGCCGGACGAGACGCCTCGTTTCTCGAGGTAGCGCAAGTCCGCGCTAGCCACCGTCAAGGCGGTCAGCAAGCGGTCGGAGTCGGGGAAGCGCAAGTCTCGCCGCACCGAATCTCTGATGCGTTGGACGACCTCCAGCAGCGGCCACGGCCTCGGCAATGACAGCTCCGGATTCGCAGCGAAAGCGACAGCTGACGCCGACGGCACCCGCTCGACCCAAGTCTGTCGCTCGCTCACAGACGCGGTTGGTGATGACCCAGACTGCCCGATCGGACGACGATCGGTCGTCTTGGTGCGATCGCGGCGGTGGCCGCCCGACACGAGTCCCTTTCGTTCCAGAGCGGCACAGTGTCGCCACGCACGTCGATTCGTGCCCGTGCGGAAGTCAGCATCGAGCGCAGCGAGTGGGACAAGGGTTTGCCGATATCAAGGCTGAACCTGCCGACCGCTTAGGCAGGCGCGTTATTGCTCGTTCTGTATTGGTCGCGGAGCTACAGCACCGCGGTTGCGTCGACCTCGATCATCATTCCGGGCAGCGCGAGCGAGGCGACACCGATCGCTGTCGACGCTGGCTGCGCGCCCGTGATGTACTCCGCCTTCACGCGCGCGTAGTCAAGAAGCTTCGTCGCGTCGGTGACGTACACAACGAGCTTGACGATCGACTCGAAGGTCGCGCCGGACTGCTCGAGCACAGCGCGCAGGTTCTCGAACACCTGACGGGTCTGGGCTTCGAAGTCGCCCTCGCCGACGATCTCCCCTTCCGATGAGATGGGTGCTTGGCCGGCGAGGAAAACGATCGACTGCGCGGCGTCGACCCGCCATGCCTGGGAGAAGCCGAACTGGTCCTGCCAGCTCCACGGGTTGACCTGTCGCTTGTCCATCGTCAGGTGGTGGGTTTGATCTCGAAGTACAGATCGAAGAACTCGGGCGGGGCTGGCTCGACGCCGGGCGGAAGGTTGGGCACGATATGGCCGTCGTACCACGCCTGATAGTCCTCGCGAGAGTCCCACAGCTCAATCACCCGATAGCCGGAGCCAGTAGCCCCGCTCCAGTGGCCCCGAAATCCCGAGGCGGCCTCCAAAGCCTCAACCACCCCCGCTGCGCGCATCCCATCAGCCATCCCGGTATCGGCGCCCGGTACGTCGGTCATCACGACTACCGCCATCCTCGTCCTCCTTCGGTCGGTGTATCGCCTCGGTCGCTCACCCTACCGGTCCGCTCGCGGTAGGCTGACGCGATCTTGCGCCTCGGCGCTCACGTTCGCAACGGCGGCGATACGGGCGTCCAGGAACACGCGATCAGGGCTGCTCAGACGTCTGCCCGTGAGCAAACTCGCAACTCCGCTCATCAGTCGCGACGAGGCAACTGCTTGCGCAGGCAATCCAGAAGCACCAGCGGTTGGTTGAGCTCTGATGCCCCGCGGGGACGGGGTAGCTGAGAACCGCCAGATCGACCGTTCTGAGACGCCCGGAAGAACGAGTAGGGAGAGCGCGCTCCCGACCGCCACAGGCGCCTGCTCCGCCTGGTGAAGGAGCGGCGCGGCCACGTCGCTCGGGCGCGACTGCTTTCCTGCTCCAGCTGACGCCGAGCGGACGATCGCAACGGCGACAAAGAGCCGCAATTCCTGGACGCCTCTGACCTTGCGCTTTCGCGCTTGAAACGAGGCGCGGCTCAGCGGTCTGGTGGGGCTCGGGCGCGCCAGCTGACGGGAGGAGCGGCCTGTTAGTCATCGGCGTATGGGTGGAAGGTCGCGATCCGCCACTGATGCTGGATCCAGGCTCGCATCCGACGAGGGTCGGTGTGCGAGACACGATGATCGGCGGGTCGACGGCCCCAGCGGCTAGCCCGGATGGTCGTCGGTCGTTCCGCGCGCGACCCCGGCCGTGGCGATCGTTAGGTCGCCGGGGGTCAGTCGCGGGTCAGGCGGCGCGGTTCGGCGGCGGCGCAGTGCTATCGCTCCGACGAGCAGCAAGAGTAGGGCGGCGGCGATCAGCGCTATGTCGTCGTTGCCGGTCAGCGCCGCGTTCACTGCTGCTCCGTCGACGAAGGAGTGCACGGCGATGCATGGTAGGAGCGAGCCGGTCCGCTCGTAGAGCAGGCACATCAGTACGCCGAACACGATCTTCACCGGAATCGTGTTTAGGGGATAGCCGGCGAGGTGCCCGAGCCCAAACAGTGTTCCCGCGATCAGGGCGGCGGGCCAGAGTGGCATCAGGTTGCGCAGTGCGCGGTAAAGCAATCCGCGGAAGAAGAGCTCCTCGCAGATAGGGGCGCTGACCGCGAGGGCGAAGGCCAGCAGGATCTTGACGGCGGCGCTCGGCTGGTGCGGCGCGCCGACGAGCTTGGTCGCGGCACTGCTGCTCGATTCGGGCGAGATGATCAGGATCCACGCAGCCGCTGCGACCGAGTAGCCAAGCAGTGCGAGTACCGCGTAGCCGGCCGCAGGCGGCAGCGTTGAGCGGATCCCGAGATCGCGCCAGCGCAGTCCTCTAGACCGGATCAGCGGTAGCAGCGATCCGAGCAGCAGCAGATCAAACGCCAACGGTGCGATCGCGCGCGGCAGCTGGCCGCCGAGCGCGTTAGCGATCGCGACGATCGCAAACACGGCGCCGAGCAGGACCATCCAGGCGATCAGTGCGTAGCGGGCGCCGAGCGAGCGGGCGAGCTCTGTTGGCTTTGGCCAGTTCCGCTTACGCTCGCGTCCGAGCACGCGGCGCTCGTAGACCGGACGAATCAGAACCGAGGTCACGATTCCGCCGCCCCAGCCGACCACCAACAAGGCTCCCGCCCTGATGCTCGCTGCCGAGCCGCTCGCGGTGTGTACCTGAGTGTCTGCATAGATCGCGGACCCTTCGCACGCGCAGCCAAGCACCACCCACCACCAGATTCGCGCCCGGATTCCGGCGAGGATCGGGACCCACGAGCCCAGGCCGCCGGGCAGCACCGCCAACCACAGCCATCGCGCCCGGCCCACGTCGTGATTCGCGTCCAGCTCGACCCGCGGCGCGGTGAACGCGACGATCAGCTGGGTGATCCAGACCGCGAAGATCGCCGCTCCGACACCCACCCTTTGAGCGTGCGTCGGGGTGCTGCCGGCGTTCCCCACAGCCGGGACGACGAACCAACCAACCGTTAGGACCGCTGCCGTCAGGCACCAGGCCGGTCGCCTGCGACGGCACATCACGACGCATGTCGGAATAGCCCCGATGAACGGCAGCAGGCTCCACCACCGCCACGCATCCCGCCTTCGCGAGCGCCCACCACGCCCAATCCTCACGCCGCGCAGCCTAACCGGGACTCGTCACCCGCACACGGTCGCCGGGGAGCCGACTCCGTCTGAGCACGAGCTTTCGAAGATCCACGGAAGTATCGCTTGGGCGCGGCGGCGCCCATCTCACAACCCAGCAAGCGAACGCAGACGACGAGGCAGCCGAATGCGACGGACACCCTCCGTCGCGCCGAGCACGCCGCGCCGTCGCTCTCGCGTGGACACGTGTGTCACGTAGGCCTCCGACCCACGGTCGCATTCATTGCCCGACTTCATCGAATCCGATGAGTCCTTTGGCGACGACCGGGGCGCGCCATCGGACGACCTGGTCGAAGTAATTTGCCTGTTGGAGCAGCGGCGCCTTGTAGCAATCGGCGGGGGTGGCTTCTCGATGGAACCCGAGAATCTGCTGCTGGACGAGTTCGTGCTGCCGATTGCTCGTGCCGCGCGGCCGCGTTTGCTTCGTTCCGACGGCCAGCGGCGACGCCGAAGGCTACGTTGCACGCTTTTACCGTGCCTTCGCCTCGCTGGACTGTCAACCGGCCGACCTTCTCCTGTTCAAGCGCTCGCTCGACGACCTGGAACGGTTCATCCCCGCCTAGGACGTCATCTACGTCGGCGGGGGCAACACGGCGAACATTCTCGCGGTGTGGCGGGCCCACGGGCTGGACCGTGTCCTCGTCCGGGCGGGGCGGATGGTGTGGTGCTCTGCGGCGTCAGCGCCGGTATGAACTGCTGGTTCGAAGAGTCCGTGACCGACTCGTTCTGCGAAGCGCACCTCGCGCCGATGCGGGATGGCCTCGGGCTGCTTCCGGGTAGCTGCTGCCCACACTTCGATGGAGAAGCCCAGCGTCGCCCGGCGTTCCATCGCTTCATCAAGGCGCGTGAGATGAGCGATGGCTGGGCGGCGGATGATTGCGCTGGGCTCGTCTTCTCCGGCACCGAGCTCACCGAGGTGGTGAGTTCTCGTGTCGGCGCGAGCGGTTATCGGGTAGAACGCACCGCCGAGGGCGTTACCGAGCGCCGGTTGGTTGCACGGTACCTCGGCTCCTCCGCGTAGTACCTGACCACCCGGCGTGGGACTCGCAAGCATCGCTGAGTGACCTCGTGCCGCGAAGCCATACATCTCGCGGGCGATCGCTTTTGGGTTGAGATGGCCGCCAGCGGCCCGATCCCTAATCCGACTGACCGATGACTCGCGATCCGGGCCGCGGATCAGTCGGCTTCCGAGTTGCAGCGTTGGAGCACTCTGACAGCTGTGGCGGGAGAGTGTCCCGACTCGATCAGAGCGGGTGCGAGCCGCAAGCGATCGTGTCCATCGGTAATTCGTTCGCGCACGCGGCCGGTGCGCCGTTGTCTTCTGCGCTCACCCGCCCGCCGGTGCGTCAGTCGGCTATGACGTAGGTTTCGGCCCACCGATCGCCGAGGCGCTGACGATACGGGGAGCTCATCATCCCGACGAACGCGATGACGTAGGTGTACTCCAAGAGCAGCGGGAGCGATCGTCGGGTCAGCGCACCTGGAGCTGGGGTCGCACCGGTCCTGTCAACTACGCGCACTCCAACGAGTCTTTTCCCTGGACTTCTGCCATGTCTCCGCTGGGTCAGGACGAAATACGCGACGTGACCCACCGTAAACCAGAGCACCACGACAAGCACAATCAGCACGTTCGAGACGAGCGCCGCCGGGATCAGAAGCACGACCAGGACGACCGTGAGCATCACGCCGTCCACCAAATGGGCAATGTAACGCCGCCCCGAAACGTGCGTTGCCTCGGGCGGAAAGGGTGGGGCTGGCGCAGTCCGGGCCGTCACGCGAGCACGCTACATAGGTCGCCCTGGTCTGGTCAACGCTTTCGCGCCGGCAGTACGCGGTTAGGTGCTCGGCCATCCGGTGCCAGCCCGCGATCGTGAGAACCCCACCTGAGAATGTTCCAGGAGATCCTGCCCTGCGCGATCGTTGGGTTGTCTCCGCTGGCGCTTTAGCATCGTGCGATGAACGTGATGTGGCTGGCCGACCGATCGTGGCCGGTTCTTCGTCGACTGATCGGTGCCCACGCGCACGTTTACCGTCTAACCCACGGCATGATCGGCCACCGGTTTCCCGTTGGGCCGCCAATGCTCCTGCTCGACCACGTCGGGGCCAGGAGCGGTCTCAAACGAACGACGCCGCTCGTGTACGTAGACGATCACTCCGACGTCGTCCTCGTCGCCTCCAAAGGAGGGCATCCGAAGCATACGGCGTGGTATCACAACCTTCGTGCCAACCCGGACACGTCAGTGCAGATCGGCACCGAGCGTCGCGCCATTCACGCTCGGGTCGCCACACCCACGGAGAGGGAGCGGCTCTGGCCGAAGGCGATCGCCACCTACCCCGGATACGATGGCTATCAGGAGCGCACCCAGCGCGTGATCCCGCTCGTCATACTCGAGCGGCGTACCGCGGCCGAGCACTGAACACGCCACACTCCGTTCGGTTGCGCCCCTCGCGCACTCCTACAGCCCTGAGGAGTACAGCTCACATAGCCGCTGGTCGATCAAACCGGCACCGCATGCGGCGATCGGCGTAGCCTCACATCCGAGGTGGATGGACATGGTGGCGAGAGCTGGCCTCAGGATGAAGCGAAGTCATCAGCGTCGCGCTTCATCGAGGCGGTGAGCAACTTGACGCCTTTGCCCGAGGGCGTTCCGTGCGGGGTTCGGCGGCTGTTTCGATTCCCAAGGAGGAGTTCCGGTCGATCCTGGACGGACTCTGGGACGACGTACCCGCGGGGGCCGTGGCCGCAGCTCTGTTGGCGCGCCGTGAGCCCGACGTAGTAACCACCGCCCGCCGGCAGATGGAGACGGCAGCCGAGCGTGCAAAGGCGAGCGGACAAATACCTGATTATCGGTCGCCTCTGATGATTAGGCTCCTGCGGCGATTCACTCGAAGAGTGGCGCCGCACGAGATCTGCGCCCCGGCGACATGCTCCGCGTGCTCAATGAACTCGAGCACATAATTGACGGCGCGGATGAGGGCGAGAGGATTCCCAGGGAACAGCTCGAAGAGTGCGTCGACTGACTGTTCGCGTCGTTCTCCACCGAGATCATGCTGGCGTACTTCATTGCGCAGGTCCGGCCGGACGGGCTCAAGGCAATGCTCGACGAACGTGCGTCAGCACGATCGGTCGCAGATCGACTCGCTTCCTGACTCGTAGCGACCGGCCAGTGCCTGCTTCCGCTCGAACTAGCGGCAGCTCCAGCTCGATCCAAGCGGAAGCTCACCGTCGCGTCTTTCGGGCCGAACGGTTAGCGCTCTACAGCGCCGCCCTGCGCGTCTGACGGTCCTTCGTCCACGTCATCGTCGTGTCCGCGAGTCTGAGCGAGCCGACTACAACTCCGACGCCCGAGTCGACCCGGATCCACGCGTGAAACGCGCTCCGCTTCCGCTTTGCTACATACACCCCGCGTACGGCGCCCTCCTGACATGTCGGTCCTCTGGGATTACCCACGTTGCGAAACCGATGGCGCTGTCCACCCGGTAGGAGCATCCTGAATAAACCTCGGCCGCGGGTGCGAATGCAGCCGATCCAACCGACGGAACCATCACGCGCGACGACAACGTCCACGACGGCACCGATGTCGTACGGCTTCACGCCGTACGCGCTGGTCACCCGAAGATCTGCGACGCGCACCGTTTCCTCACCGACACGGCCGACGCGCGTCTCGTCGAGATTCGGGCCGGGGACCTGTAGTTGCTGCTCTCCGCGCGCGGCGACAACCACGTTTTCGCCGTTGATCGGGTAGCCGCGCGGCACATACTGCGTGCCGTATCCGGTGGCGTCGTCGAGCAACTGCACGCGCCCCGCCGGTCGGCGGCAGACTGCCAGCGGCTGAAGGAACGGCGGAAGATCCTGGTTCGGCCTAATTAGGACGCGAAGCAGCCGGGTTCTCATGACCGTCTTGCCGAGGGTCTCGCACACATTACGGCTCTTCGCTTCAGCCGGTATGCAAGCCGCAGCTAGGACCCCCGCTGAAGGCAAGCTCATCGCCAGAGGCAGAACGATTGCCATTGTCCGCCGTGTCAAGGCCGGTTGAATTCGCACCCTTTTGCGCCGGTTGAAAATGCACCCCCTCGGTGGGCGCCGGTTGAAAAGTAGGCCAGGTGGTGGGGCGGCTTCTCGTGGAGCGAGCCGTAGGCGAGCGGAGCGAGATGCCGCCGGCGCGGCGTTGGTGGACGTAGCTTTGCTAGCGAAGCAACGTCGGTCGGGAACGTGATTCCGCTGCTTTGTCGGTTAGAGCAGCGGAATGCCGGCGGGTCGGGGTGGGTCAGTTTTCGACCGGCGCGACGCGGCCGAGGTCGCGGTCTTTGAGGCGGTAGCTGTCGCCTTTGAGGCTGAGGATTTCGGCGTGGTGCACGAGCCGGTCGACCATCGCGGCGGCGGTGATCTCGTCGCCGAAGATCTCGCCCCAGGCGCCGAAGGGCTTGTTGGAGGTGACGATCAGGCTGGCGCGTTCGTAGCGGCGGGAGACGAGCATGAACATGAGGTTCGCGGCCTGCGGGTCGAAGGGGATGTATCCGACTTCGTCGCAGATCAGCAGTGGGTAGCGCTCGAGGCGTTTGAGCTCGTCGTCGAGCCGGCCTTGGCGTTGTTGGTCGGCCAAGAGGGCGACCCATTCGGTGGCGGTCTTGAAGATCACCCGCTGGCCGGCGAGGCAGGCGCGGATCCCGAGCGCGATCGCGAGGTGCGTTTTGCCGGTGCCGGGCGGTCCGAGGAGGATCACGTTTTCTCGCGCGTGGAGGAAGTCGAGCTGGCCGAGGTGCTCGATCACAGTTTTCTCACGCTGCGCTGGAAGGTGAAGTCGAACTCCTCCAATGTTTTGCGGGCGGGGAACCGGGCGGACTTGATCCGGCCCTCGCCGCCGTGCGCCTCGCGCGCGAGAACCTCGGTCGAGAGCAGCGCCTGGGCGAAGCGCTCATATGACCATTCCTCGGAGCGGGCGCGATCGGCGAGCTTGGGCAGCGCCCTCGCGGCCGCGGGCGCCTTTAGCTCTCTGAACAGGTGAGTCAGCTCGCCGGTCTGGGTCATGCGGTCAGGGCGTCATAGGCGGCGAGCGGGCGGACCTGCACCTCCAAGGGGCGCTCCGGCTGGCCGCGGCGGTCTTTGAGCGCGCGGGCGTGTTCGAGCGCGGTGATCGTGCGGTGCTTGGCGAAGCTGCGCTCGTGCCGGCATGCCAGCTCGCCGCTGTCGAGCGCCACCGCGGTGATTTCGCGCTGGGAGACGCGAACCTCGACCCTGCGGCCAACCAGACTGGGGTCAAGCGAGTAGTCGTTGGTGTCAAAGCGCAGCATTGGGTCCGCCGGCACCCGAGTCACCCACCGGCGGTCCACGTCGGGCTCTCGCTCGGGCAGCGGCCGCATCGCGTGACGCTCTTCGATCAGGCGGTCGACCGGCCGGCAGCGAAGCGTCTTGTGCGTCCGGGCGTTGGCCTTCTCAAACCAGTGGTCAAGCTGCAGCTGGAAGTCGAGCTCGTTGGCGAACCGGCGCCCCGGTTCGAAGTTGGTCTCCATGTATCCCTGCAGCCGCTCCACGGCACCCTTGGCCTCCGGGTCGGCCGGCTCGCAGAAGTGCCAATCGACCCGCAGCCGCCCGCAGAACGCCGCATAGACGTCGGTCGGATGGCCGGCGTTGGCGTGCAAGCACCCTTCCCGGTCCCACACCAGCACGCCGGGAATGCCGCCCAGCGACCACAAGCAGCGCGTCATCCCCCACAGCACGTCCGGCGCCTCCTTGCTGAACACCAGCGCCCCCGCACCCGCGCGCGAATAGCCAAGGCACGCGACCACCACCCACGCACGCCGCGTCTGGCCGTGACCGACCGGCACCCACGCGCTCGGCTCCCACAGATCGAACTGGCAGAGCTCGCCGGGGCGATAGATCGTGCGCTGATAGGTGCGGCGCTTCTCGAACAGCGGCCGCACCTCGCGCAGATAGTCATCGACGATCGACTTGCCGCCGTCGAACCCCAGCGGCTCGATCAGCTCGCGGACCCTCACCCCCGTCAGCGACGGGTCGCGTCGGAGCAGCTCGTGGATCTCGTCCTTGAACGGATCCAGCTTCGACGGCCGCGGCGGCCGCACATACCGCGGCGGCCGATCCGAGCGCAGCGCACGCCTCACCGTGTTGCGATCGATCCCATAACGCCGGGCGAGCTCCTTGATCGGCACCTGGCGAACGAAATGCTCCCGGCGCAACTCGGCCCACCGCTCCACGTCAAGCACACCCTTCTCCCAGACTCGATCGACAACGATCGAGCCAGGGTCAACCCGCCCCCGGACGCCTCCGCCCACGCCTCAAAGGGGGTGCAATTTCAACCGGCAGAGGGGGGTGAGTTTTCCACCGGCGCCGACACCGCCGCGCCCCACCGCGGCAAATTCCTGCACGCACGCGCTTAGCGTAAGGGCTCCCTCTACTGCTCGATGTCGATCGAACCTGACCGCGCGAGGCGAGAGACCCCGTAATCGATCAGACCAGAAGCGGTCAGTGGATCTGTAGGCGACAACCGGCGGTGGCGAAGGTAGTCTGGCGTAGATGGCGCGGACGAGCCGGCTCATGTTTATCCTGCTTTCGGTCTGCGCTGCGCTGGCGGGCGGTTTCACCGCGGGCAGCTCTGCGGCCGTTCGTCGGACCGCGCTGGTGAGGGGTTATGTTCAGGTGTGCGCGGCGGACGGCTGTTGGGTCGAGGGGCTTGGTTACTGCGATCACGGTCCCCAGAGCTGCGTGACCTCAGATCGCGTGGCTGCGATCAACGCGTCTGGCCGCCGGGTCGCGACAGTCCGACTTCGCCACGCGCGGTTCACGCTCAATCTCGCTCCAGGCCGCTATACGCTCGAGGTGCTCGGTGATGGGAAGCGCGTTCATGGCCAGGTGTTCCAGCGCCTGAAGCTGCGGGTTATCGCCCACCGCACGACCCACGTCCACTTCCGGTTCGACGTCCCATAGGTTGCCGCAGTGCGCGAAACGGTCGTGCCGTCGCCATTCCGCTTCGGGCTAGGCCCAGCTGCCGGAGGTCGATCAAACCGGCACTCTGTTAGGCGCGCGGCGCCCGGTTGATCACAATCGAGATGCTGTCGGGCGCGAACCAGCGGTTTTCAGGATCACTTGTGGGGTCGAAGTGAACGTGCCTCAATAGGCGACCGTCTGCACGCGGCTCTGGTTCTTGCGCCAGCGCTCGGATCGGTCCGGCGAGAATCCGAGCTAGCTCCCGCCGCTCTCCACCTATGAGCAGCACGGCTCCATGCCTGCGAAACCGCATCCGGTCGGTCTTATCGGAGGTCGGAGCGAGTCGGAGCGCCCGGAGCGGATGTGTCCCCTTAGGCCGCTCCGTCGGGCGCGTCCCCTAGCAGCAGGTCATCCGTATGACCGCTCTCGATCAGCTCCGCCAGTTGGCAAAGGCCAGTGTCATCGCCAAGCACGTCCACCTCGGGATGAATATCGGAGTAGACACCCCCAATCGCCATGAGCGCATGATGCCCCACGATCTGGTCCACCGCGACGGACCTGAGCGAGTTGAGCTTCGCTTCTGGGTTGGGCTACGTCGAGCCGCAGCCCGATCTCGATCAAGGCGACAGCGGCTTTGTGGGGGGTGCGGTGCGCTGCGACTCAGTCCGATAGAAGCTCGCGCAGGAATCGTTCGCGCGCTTGAAGAAAGCTCTGCGTGAGGCGGACCGCGTCGGCGTCCTCGTAATCGACCTCATGGAGCCCGTCGTCGTCAAAGGAGTAGATCGTCGCATCCGGGTAGGCGAGGATGATCGGGGAGTGGGTGGCGATGACGAACTGCGAGTTCTGCTCGACGAGTTCGTGGATGCGCCGCAGGCAGGTCAAGCAGTTCTGCGTGGATAGTGCCGCCTCCGGCTCGTCGAGCAGGTAGAAGCCGTTGGGATCAAAGCGGTTGATCATCACGGCGAGGAACGACTCGCCGTGCGACTGCTCGTGCAGCGAGACGCCACCGTAGGGGCCAAGCGAGTTTGGCCCCAGGCCCTCGAGGTAGGTCGCGGCTGTAAACAGGCTCTCGGCCCTCAGGAAGAAGTCAGTCGCTGGTCGATGGACGCCGCGGACAAGACGCATAGCCGCCCACAGGTCCGAATGCGATTCCCGGGTGGAGAAATTGAAGTTCGATGATCCGCCCTCGGCGTTCATGCCGGCCGCGACGGCGATCGCTTCAAGCAGCGTCGACTTGCCGCTGCCGTTCTCCCCGATCAGATATGTGACACGCGGATGCAGCCTAATCTGGTCCACCAGCGCGCTGATCGCAGGAAGATTCCACGGATAGCCTGACTCCGGATTCGCGCCAGGACGCAGCCCGACAGCCCTCACATAGGCCGTATCCACGCGCCCAGCCTACTCGCGCCCCTGCGCCTCCTATTCGATCAAGGCGGCAGCGGTAGGTCGCGGCGATCGTTTCGAGATGATGCAGTCGTGCGCCGCGGACTGGTGGCCGGGTACATCGTTTGCGTTCTGATCGCTGTGGCGGGGTGTGGCGGCGGTGAAGGCCCGGCACTTTCTTCGATCCCGTCGTCCTCTGGCCCGCTCGCCGTGGACTGCCCTCATGAATCCCAGCTCTGTCTCGTGACGTTCTACAACGGCGAGCAGTTCAGGTGCTCATCGCGCGTTGCCAGAGCGATTAACGACGGACTCAGCTCCGCTCGCTGCATTCGGTTAGCGAAGCCGCCACCGGGGACGGGGGCGGCGGTCGGGGTCCCGCGATGCTCGCCGAACGCGATGGCGCTCCTGCCAACGAACAGAATCTCCCCAATGACTGGCGAGCACGGCGACGTGTTCATCTTGGCTAATCGCTCTCGGCGGACGTGCCGCCTTGAGGGGTATCCGCAACTCGCGTTCTACGCGTCTGGTCGGCGCCTTCCGTTCGTCGAAGTAGAAGGCCGCCACGCCGGCTACGTCACGCGTCGAGCTCCCGCTCCCGTCCTAATCGTCCGTGGCGGGCAGGCATATTTCGCGGCTCTCAAGTACCGCTGTGACCGCAGCATCGCGGCTATGGCCACGACCATGTATGTGACGCTCCCCGGCACCACAAGCAGGCATCCCGCCGCGCTTTCCATTCAGGCCTCTGTCGGTGCCATTGATTACTGCCGCCACTACAAGGGCGACTTGCCCATCGATCCCGGCAACTACATCAACATCTCGCCAATCGTCGCAAAGCCCGCCGCAGCGTTCGGCCAAACCGCCTAAGCCGCGCGCCTTGCTCAAGAGCAGCGCTGCCCGAGCTCGATCAATCCATTAGCTCCCCTGCGGGGGAGTGTCCGAGGATCTGTGTAGGCATGACCGAATTGGAGCGTCATGCCTTCAACATCAGAAAAGAATCCAGTTCCAGTCCCTGTCTCTGAACCGTCGGGCGTAGAGAGTCGTTTAGCTGGGGAGCCGACAGCCTCGGCTGGGATCCTTGACCGGGTGCCCGACGACTTGCGTGGGAAGTTGCCGGACGAGCTGGTCGACGAGCTGCTCGCGGGAGCCAACAGCGAGGAGGAGATCGTCGGGCCGGGCGGGCTGCTGTCGCAGTTGACCAAGCGGCTGGTGGAGCGGGCGATGGAGGTCGAGCTGACCGACCACCTGGGCTATGAGCCGCATCAGGAGCCGCCTGGAGGGGCGGGCAACACTCGCAACGGGTCGATGCCGAAGACGTTGAGCACCGAGCATGGGGCCGTCGAGATCCGGACGCCTCGGGATCGGCAGGGCAGCTTTGAGCCGAAGATCGTGAGAAAGCGTCAGCGGCGCTTTGAGGGGTTCGACGAGAAGATCCTGGCGCTCTACTCGCGCGGCCTGTTGACCCGGGACATCGAGGCTTATCTGCGTGAGCTCTACGGGGTGAGCGTTGGCCGGGACTTGATTAGTCGGGTCACTGACGCTGTCGTCGAGGACGTGAAGGCCTGGCAGCAGCGCGCGCTGGATGACGTCTATCCGATCCTGTACCTGGACGCGTTCGTGGTCAAGGTCCGCGACGGTGGCAGTGTTCAGCGCAAGGCTTGCTACCTCGCCTTGGGGGTCTCGATGGACGGTGAGCGCGACGTGCTGGGGATGTGGTTCCAGGACAGCGAGGGCGCGAAGTTCTGGATGCAGGTGCTCTCAGACCTCAAGCAGCGAGGCGTCCGAGACATCCTGATCTGCTGCGTCGATGGCCTGAAGGGGTTCCCAGAGGCGATCGAGGCGATCTTCCCCGACACCGAGGTGCAAACGTGCATCGTTCACCTGATCCGCCACAGCCTGAGGTACGTGCCGCGCCGGCAATACGACCAGGTGGTCAAGGACCTCAAGCCAATCTACAAAGCCACCGACGCAGACGCCGCCCTGGCCGCGCTCGAGGCGTTCGAAGAGAAGTGGGGCAAGCAGCTCTCGCCCGTCGTGAAGGCCTGGCGGGACGCCTGGGAGCACGTGATCCCGTTCCTGGCGTTCCCCGAGGAGGTCAGGCGGGTGATCTACACCACGAATGCGATCGAGGCGCTGAACCGGCAGCTGCGCAAAGCGATCAAGACCAAAGGACATTTCCCCAACGAGGAGGCCGCCAGAAAACTGATCTACCTAGCCGTCACCAACGCCGTGCCGCAGTGGACCCGAACCCGGGGGTGGACGAAAGCCCTCCTGGCCTTCAAGATCCACTTCGGAGACCGACTACCCGACTAACCGCCTACACAGAAAGTCGGACACCCTCGATGTCGGGAAGAGCGCCGCTTTGGGCTTGCCCGGTCAGAGGGCCGCTTTTAGACCAGCGCCTTCCCGACGTTCCGTCGAGGTGCCCCGTAGAGCGGCAACAGGAGGTCGCGCCCTTAGAGCGCCATCAGTAAGCATCCGCCAGGGTACCTCGCGCCGACCCGTGTCAACCAGGTCGGATGAAGGGAGTGAGGGTGATGAGCGAGCGGCGGTTCGCCGGCGTGGACTGGGCGAGCGAGGAGCACGCGTTGTGCGTAGTCGACGAGCTGGGCAGGATCCTTGAGGGCAAGCGCTATCGGCACAGCGAGCCGGGGATCCGGGCGTTGTGCGCCCGGCTGGTGCGTTTGCGGGTGGCGCTAGTCGCGCTCGAGCGGCCGGATGGGCTGTTGATCGAGCGGCTGCTCGATGCCGGGTTGGCGGTGGTCGCGGTGCATCCCAACCAGGTCAAGGCGATGCGTCCGCGGTTCAGCGTGGCGGGCGGCAAGTCAGACAGCTTTGACAGCTTCGTGCTGGCCGAGCTGGCGCGGACCGACAGCCACCGCTTCCGGGTGCTGGTCCCGGACTCAGACCAGACCAAGTCGCTGCGGGCGATGACCAGGGCGAGGGATGGGCTGGTGCGCACCCGGGTGGGGTTGGCCAACCAGCTGCGAGACCAGCTCGCGACCTTCTGGCCCGGCGCCAGCCAGGTCTTCTGGAGCGTTGACTCTCAGATCGCGCTGGCGTTCCTCAAGCGTTATCCCACCCCCCTCGATGCCCGCCGTTTGGGCGAGCAGCGCCTCGACGCGTTCCTCAAGCGCAACGGCTATCCGGGCCGCAAGCCAGCCGCTGAGCTGCTCGCAAAGCTGCGAGCAGGCGCCGACGGGCGCACCGGCGAGCTCGAGATGGCAGCCCGCCGGCAGATCGTGCTGGCGCTCGTCTCAGCGCTCGAGCCCGTCGTTGCGCGGATCAGCGAGCTGACGATCGAGATCCGCCATGCGCTCGAGGCACACCCCGACTGCGCCACGTTCCGCTCGCTATTCATCGCGCAGGACTCGTGGCTGTGCGCCGCGACGATGATCGCCGAGATCGGCGACTGCCGCGAGCGCTACCCCAGCTACCGGGCACTCGCCGCCGACGCGGGCCAGTGCCCGTCGCGGTCGAGTCAGGCAAAGCCAGACACGCGCAATTCCGCTGGGCATGTGACCACCGCCTCCGCGGCGCGTTCTGCACCCTCGCCGACTCAAGCCGCCGACACAACCCCTGGGCCGCCGACATCTATGACCGCGCCCGCGCCAGAGGCGCCAGCCACACCCACGCCACCCGCATCCTCGGCCGCGCCTGGAGCCAAATCATCTGGCGCCTATGGCACGACCACGACACCTACGACCCACTACAGCACACCGCCCTGCAACGCCTCATCGCCACCGGAGGTTGACACAGGGGGTCTATTTCCGGCAGCGAGACAAGCTCGCTGCCATTGGCTCAATCCATGTCCCGAAATATGTCCCAACCTCGGCAAATACGACCCCACTGGACCTCACGTAACCTGACCCAAACTCCCGCAACCACGGGCTTTTCCCCTGCAAATGGCGCACTACGGAACGGAAGGTCGGGAGTTCGAATCTCTCCGGGCGCGTGGCTGACAGTTGACGACTGGAGGCGCTGCCTAGCTGCTCCAGTCGGCGCGAACCAGGATTGCCGCGTCTCTGTCGGCGACGTGACGGTCAGCTCCGCGATCGGAGGTGCAGCGTCCGAGCGGCCGGGACGCCTTCGGCTAGCTCCTTGTGACGCTCGATCTCGGCATTCAGCTCGGCGCCGAACAAGAGCGCGACGTTGGTCAACCACAGCCAGACGAGCAGGATGATCGCGGCTGCGAACGACCCGTAGGTGACGTTGAAGGTGGAGAAATGGGCGAGAAACGCCGAAAACGCAGCGGAGGCAAGCAGCCACAGCATTACGCCCGCAGCGGCGCCGGGCGTGATCCATCGGAACGCGCGCTGCTGCACGTCTGGGGTGACGAAATACAGATACGAGAACACGACTAGAGCGCAGACGAGGGCTCCTGGCCACCGGCCGATTCGCCACACCGCCGCTGCATCGGCGCCCAACAGCTGCCGAGCGACTCCGCTGCCGGCGAACATCAGCACGACGGTCGAGAGCACGAGCGCCAGCAAAACGAGCGCCGACAGCCCGTCGGTGACCTTCCGGCGCACGAAGCTGCGTCCATGATGGGCGTCGAACACGACATTGAGGGCCCGACGGGTGGACTCCAGATAGCCCGTAGCACCGTATAGAGCGGTGGCGACGCCGACCATCAAAGCCGCAAACGCCGTGCCCTTGCTCTTCAACGCTGCACGTACGGCCGCGTTCAAGGGCGCCAGAGTCGTCGCTGGGACGACTTGGCGCAGGTAATGGATGATTGAGTTGTAGGTGCCTGGGTACTCCCCGAGCAGCCCGAGCAACGACACGGCGAGGAGCAGCACCGGAAACAAGGACATCAGCGCGTAGTAGGTAAGCGCTGCCGCGTGATGGGTCCCCTGATCCCGATAGAACGCGACAACCGTTCGCTTTGCCACGGACAGCGCGCTGGACATCGCAAGCAACGTACTCCACGATCGCGCGGGGGCCGCATCGGTGCGGCCGGGTGCGGGTAGTCTTGCCACGGTGTCGATTAGCCCGAGCAACGGCGAAGGGCAGCCTGAGACGCGGCAGGAAGCACCGCGGCGGAAGCCGAGCAGGGGCCGTAGCGCGACTGGGGAAGCGGGGGTGATGATTCCGAGCGGCCGAAAGCGGCTGCCGCTGGAGACGCCGCTGATGCGGCTGGTGGCCACTGCCGGGATCATCGGTATCGGAGTGGCGATTGCCGCGATCATGACCTCTCAGCACTCCAAGGGATGGCTGATCGGGCTGGTGGTTTCGGTCGTTTCGGTCGTGCTGGCCGCGGTGCTGTGGTCATCGCGGCGTTTGTGATTGCGCGGATGTGACCATCGTTCGCCATTCTGCGGCTACCACACGTCGTTCTTTCCGCTAACCGGCGACAGCGAGCTGGCTACCGGGAACCGCCAGTCAGAGCATCGCTTTGCCAGTTCGGCACCGCTGCCACGACGCGGAGCTCGATCGCTCGGCGGTTGACGCGGACTTCAGCCTGCGTACCATCATGGCTCGGTATTGAGGCCAGAGAAGAGACGCATGACGTTGCGCAGGGGATCCCGGGTCAGTTGGCGTTTGGCTGGCGTACTGCTGACGCTGGCCATGGCGGTCCTGGCGTTGGGGTTTGCGCCGGCTGCTGACGGGGCGAGTAAACGGCTGCCGATCCTGTTCGTGCATGGCATCGAGGGGACAGGTGCCCAGTTCGAGTCGCAGGCGCTGCGGTTTACGAGTAACGGCTATCCGCACTCGTGGATCGACGAGGTGGATTACGACTCGACGACGGCCGCGGGCGATCAGACTCAGGTTGACGCTCAGATCGACGCAAAGATCGCTGAGCTTGAGAAGCGTACGGGCAGCAAGCAGGTCGATGTGGTGGCGCACTCGCTCGGCACCACTGTGATGTACGACTACCTGACGAGCGGGTCGATGGCGGCACAACGCAGGGCCAACGTGGCGCAGTACGTAAACGTGGATGGCCAGAACAGCAACCCGGGGGTTCGGACGCTGGCTCTCTGGGCAGGGATTCCGATTGGCCAATCCTCGGACCAGCCTGCGACTGGGAGCCGGCATATGGCCGGGGCAGAAAATGTCCTTATCCCTCACCAGACGCACGTGCAGACCTGCACCTCGTGGGAGTCGTTCGTGCAGATGTTCCGATTCTTCACGGGCCAGGCGCCCATGCACGACATCGTGGCCCAGAAAGGCAGCATCCAGGTCGCCGGCCGTGCGTTGAACTTCCCGCAGAACACGGGCCTTGCCGGAACCACGGTGCAGGTCTGGCAGCTCACCCACGGTGGACGTCGCCTGACTCGGTCTCCACTGGCTTCGATTCAGGTGACCGACGGCTCGCAGGGCGGCGGCGCCTGGGGTCCGGTGACGGTTCGGGCAGGGCAGCGGTATGAGTTCGCGCTGGTGAAGAGTGGATCGCCAACTCTTCATATCTACTACGAGCCATTCGTGCGCAGCGACTACACCCTGCGACTGCTGGACTCTGCGGCTCTCACGACCTACGCCGGATACCGTCCCGGAAGCGCCTCTACGGTCAATATCCGCTACAAGGAGCTGTGGGGCGACAAGCCCGGGGAGAATGACGATCTGAAAATCAACGGGCTGAGCGTGTGCACATCTTCGCTGTGCCGGACCAGCAAGACGATCAACGCCTACTTCGCCTTCGATGACAACCGTGATGGCAAAACGGAGCTGACGCCGGACCCGGCGCTCAGCAACGTTCCATTTCTGACGGGCGCCGACGTCTTCATCCCTGCGAGCACCTCGGCCGCCGGTACCGTGACCTTCCAGCTTCGATCTCGAGGGAAGGGGCCGGTTCGCACGGTCCTGACACCAAACTGGGACTCGATGACCGACGGCATCATCGTCCAGTGGAACGACTACGAGCCAAGCGAAGTCCAAGCGTCGCAATCGCAATGTCCGCTCGCAAGTGGCCGGCTGAGCGGCAGCCGGCTGGGGCT
Source organism: uncultured Solirubrobacterales bacterium (assembly GCA_963803595.1). Lineage (GTDB taxonomy): Bacteria > Actinomycetota > Thermoleophilia > Solirubrobacterales > Solirubrobacteraceae > Palsa-465. The sequence continues at coordinate 176,842 of CAWDNF010000006.1, read as the reverse complement.
GCTGCGGCTGGGGATGACGCGCCGTCAGGCGCGTCAGGCCTTCGCCGACAGCTCTGATCGAGGCCAGCGCTATGAGGACTTCTTCTGCCTAAGCCCTATTGGGGTGCGGGTCGGCTACGCGTCACCGAAGCTCCTGAGAGCGCTTTCCGCCTCTCAGCGCACTCGGCTGCGTGATCGTATGGTTTGGGCCTCCACGGCGAGCCCGTTCTATTCGCTACAGGGCATCCGGCCCGGTGCGTCCATGAGGCGAGCGAGGCGACGGATACATCTTGGGAGAGGGTTCCACGTCGGCTTGAACTGGTGGTACTTCGCGCCTCACGGTCCGTCCACCGCAGTGCTCAAGGTCCGCCGTGGAGTCGTGGACGAGATTGGCATCGCCCTGAAGGCTCTGACTCTCAGCCGCGGTGCCCAACGGCGGTTCATAACTAGCTTCTCCTGAAGCCCGCTGAGCAGTCAGTCTTCCGCGGGCTCGGCAGGTTGGCCACCTCTAACGACGTTCCGAGGGCAACTTGCTGGCGCTCAACCAGCTGGCCGCCCCGTCCTGAGAATCTCTGAGCGGTCGTCTCGGTCATCGGGCCGGGCTCGCGTACTGCTCGTCGGTGACGTGCTCGCCCCACGTGACTGGGCTCCCACTCTCGTCGTTCTGCTGCATCGCGATGTGAACCATGAAGCGGTCGACAGTGGCGCCGTGCCAGTGGTTCTCGCCCGGCTCGAAGAAGACGCGGTCACCGGGACGGATCGTCTCGACCGGGCCGCCCTCGCGCTGGCACAGGCCGACGCCTTCGGTGACAAAGATCGTCTGGCCGTGCGGGTGGGTATGCCACGCGGTCCGAGCGCCCGGGGTGAAGTGGACGTTGGCGGCGGCAAAGGTTGAAATGGCCATTGGTGCGGCGATGGCGTCGAGGTAGACGTCGCCGGTGCATCATTTGGTCGAGCCCTTTTGTGTCTCTAGGCTGCTACTGGTGATTTGCATCTGGTCGTCTCCTTCGTTGGTGTCTGACGGTGTGCACGATCAGCGCGCGGTGTAACCGCCCGCGACCGGCAGCGCGATGCCCGAGCTGCTGCGGTGTCGGCCCCGCCGTCTGCGTGCCCGAGCTGGCCGACGGCGCCGCTACGCGCTGCCCGTGGTGGCGAGCTTGCGCATCGCCCGCGAGACGTCGCGCGTCAGCTTCGCCTTGACGATCGGGCCGATGCCCGGTGCCTTGCCGTCGAACGTGATCGTCCAGTCCAGGTGTGACCCCTCGCCGCGGCTCGTGAACCGCAACGCGCCTTCGTGGTCTTTGAGGATCCCGCCCTTCGTGACTCGGTAGCGGATCAGCTCGTTTGGGACTACCTCGACGTTAGTCTCGACAAACGGCGGCAGCGGGCCCACCCGCATCTCGCGCGCCGAACCGGTCCCGTTACGGGTGCCATCGGTGCCGTCGTTGAGGCGCCGGATCTTGGCGCCGAACACCGGCGCGAGGTTCTCGTGCTCCGCCAGATACGCGAACACCTGCTCGACCGGCTGGGGGAAGTCTTGGGTCACGTGCACGGTTTGCATCGCGTCAGCCTACTCGCAGGCGAGGTGCTGACCCGATCCATGACGAACGTCGCCGCACACACGTGCTTTTGATCACGGGACGAGCCGGTCGACGCAAAAAGCTACGACGGCTCGACCGAGGCCCTGTCTTTCCGGCGTCTGGAGCGGATGTAGAGCAAGAGCAGGACGCCCCCGACCGCGAGCGTGGCGAGCCTGAGGACACGGGCGGTGGCCACGAAGGCCGTCGTCGAAACAGTGAGGGCGAGCACGATCTGCCCAGCGGCGTCAGCGAGGAAGGTCAGCCCGAAGATGACCGTCGCGACCGTCAGGGTCCGGCGCCGAGTTGGATCCCGGCGGAGCTGGTCGACCGCCGCCGCCCGCTCTGGGTGGAGGCGGGCGACCACAGGGAGGGCCGCGATCAGCAGCGGCTTGCCGAGCACGACCGATACCAGACACGCAAGGCCGACCCCGCCGGTAAACACGCTGCGGCGCAGCTTGAGCGGCAGCGAGCTACCCGAGAGAGCGGTGATGGCCAGCGCGAACCCGAACACGACCACCGAGACGAGTGCGACCGGCGCAAGCTGCCTGCGGATCAGAGCGACGGCTGCCAGCCACACCACGGGGATCGCTTCGGTGATTGCCAGCGCAACCGTGCTGGCGCCGACCGCTTGGCGGAGAATCAAGTACAGGGCTAGAGGTACGACCAAGCCGGCGATCAGCCGCGCCCGCGCCCTCGGTGGCAGCTGCGAGTTCATGCCTGGCGGGGTGGGATCATCCAGGTATGCGAGTTCGGCGGAACACGTACACGGGATACAGCATCGGGTGCGGTGTGGTCTGGGCGGTGATCCTCGCAAGCACCCGCAGGCGCCAGAGCTTCCACGACATCCGGCTGGCTTTTCTCGGCTGGGTTTCAGGATGGGCATCGGCCTCGATCGCTCGATACGTGTACCCGCCCCCGAAGTCGCGACCGCGGTGGCGGTAGCCGCCGTGGTGCATGGTGCTGGCGGACGCGCGGGGCGTGCGTATAGGCCAGCCTTTAGGTGCGGCGTGCGCGCCGGGCCGTTATCAGGCAGGCTGCGACGCTCGAGCGGATTGGTCGGCCTAGCCGCTCGTGGAGGGCGCGATTCTCGGCGCAGAGGGCATCGCGCTGTCCGGGCGACAAGCGCGCCCAGAAAGACATGGTGCCCAGCACGGCGTTAAGCGCATCGGCCGTCTGCTCAACCATCATCGACGTCGCAGCTAGCTGAGCGTCCCCGAATAGGTCGAAGGCATACCCGCGCGCCACCTCGTAGTTCCCCAGCCACGCCCACGCCTCCGACACGTTGGCGCGGCGCTTCGCAGCGCCCTGAAGCATCGCGTCGAGATCCCGGTAAGTGGGCCACTCAGCGGCGAGCTCGGGGGCGATCCTCGCCAGCGAGGCGCGGAGCGCATGCTGGTCGGAAGCGGAGCGTGCGTCCTCCAACCCGAAGTAGGAGACCAGCGCGAGCGTCCCGCCGTCGACAAGCGTGTCGGCGATCTTCTGCCAACTCACGTCCGGATCGACCCAATGGATCGCCGACGCTGAAAAGACCGCTTGGTAGCGCGCGTCCGCCACCGATACCTCCTCAAAAGGCGCGTTGACGAACTGCACCTCACCGGCACCGGTCAACGTGTCGCGTGCTCGGGCGATCAGCTGCTCGCCGGGTTCGACCGCCACCACCCGCAGCCCCCGGGCAAGCAAGCTGCGCGTCAGCTGTCCCGTGCCGGAGCCGATCTCCAACACTCTCGCTCCGGGAGCTAGGCCAGCCAGCTCGCAGGCGCGATCGATCAAGACATCCGGGTAAGCCGGACGGTGACGGTCATACTCGTCGGCAATCTCATTGAAGACCCTGCCATAGCATCGACCCCCAACACCGTCGGCCACAGCCGGAAGGTACTCACCGCGGAGCGTCTCGGGCGGCGTGCCGCGGCACACGCGGTTACTTGAAGCTATGCGAGCGTGGCCGCCCAGCGTTCGATCGCCTGAACGACCTCGGCGGGCCGCGTGAGTGTGGGGACGTGGCCGGTTCCGGCTAGAACGACCAGCTCGGACACGCCGCCGGCATGCTCAGGAGAACAGGCTAGCTGCGCGATGGGTAGGGCTGCCGGCGTACCCTTCATCCGAACAGAGGCAGGCGGCGCCGGCGGGCGAGTGCGTCCATGCCGTGCTGGATCGCGCTTCGGACCTCTTCGTACTTTGCTTTGACGTAAGCATCGTCTTGCGCCCGTGCCGGGTCGTGGTCAAGCTCGACCGCTGGCTGGAAAGCAGTCCGGATCTTGGTTGGTAGCGGCAACTCGGGCAGCAGCGCTGGAGAGAGGCCCCAGGGCACCTGGAGCGCGATCGGAAACATCTTCAGCCGCGCTAGACGATCCAGCCGTAGCCCGCGTGCGATCCGCCGCCCCGTTGCTAGGACCGGCATTGAGTCGGGTCCTCCGACGGTGGCGATCGGAACGATCGGGACCCCGCTGCTGATGGCCAGGCGGATAAACCCGGTCCGGCCTGCCAGGATCGCTTCGTCGCGCTTGGTCCAGGGCCGTAGTGAATCGCGTTCGCCTCCCGGCCAAAGGGCAACGTCACGTCCCGCGGCCAGGGCAGCGGTGATGCTCTCCGCCGTGGCGGGCAACACGCCCATGCGCCGGAAGTAGCCGCCAAGGAGCGGCAACGCCATCAACGCGTCGTGGGCGGTCCCATGCACAGGCCGCTCGGTTCCGAAGTGACGCCACCACTGCACGCCCACTGTCCAGGCGTCCCACACGAAGGGAGCGCCGGAATGGATTCCGATCAACAGCGCCGGAGGCGAGGGAATGTTCTCCCAGCCTTCGACCTCCATCCGGAACCAATAATCCATCAGTGGGTTCCAGAAGTACTTCTGGCGCTCGAAAAAGCCCCAGTCGGGTCCATCCAGCGACCACCGCGACGCCCGTTCGGCGACCCAGCCGGCGGCGCCGGTCTGCCGCCCCCTGGAGCGCTCGGCCTTCGCCCGCGCCTGCTCGGCAGCTCGTCGTGCCTGAAACGAGCCGTGGCCACCACCCCGCGTCAAACTCATCCCGCGCTCTTGAGTGCTCCGATCCACTGATCCTCCATACGGTCTGCGGAAGTCCTTCCGAAGGCCTACCCAGCAACGCGCAGACAAACCACGTCCGGGCGCGGGATGTGCCTGAACGCGGAGAAGCCTGGGCGACGGTCCCGGTCACCCAGACCGCCTCGCCGCGGAGTTCGCCAACCGGCGTGCCCGGGCTATCGCGGTTTCCTTTTCTGGTGTCCCACGCGGCACGGCTGCAGGGTGTGGACCGTATCCGCCACGCCGTCCGCGTAGAAGTACTCGATGCGCGTCGTCCAGTGACCCGAGGGTGGGCAGATGGATGGGGTGGTGAAGTAGTTGTGACCGGCCACCCTGAGGGGCGGAAAGCGAATTGCGGAGGACACAACGGCATCCTCGTCGGCCGGGCACCCGCGGGGTGGTTGGCCCCCGGTAAGGCACGTAGGCACGGTGGTTGTGGAGACGCGGCCACGGATCACCGTGCGCACGACAGCCGATCCGCCGTTGCCGAACTTGATCAACATCGCTTGACCGGAGCTCGTGTTGAACACCGCAACCTGAGACGTGAAGGGAAGACCACCAAGCGGGCGAGTAACCGTGCTTCCGGTGCCGATGAGGCTGCCTGCGGGACAGGCGCTCTCCCCGTAGACCTCTAGCTCGGTGTCCGAGGCGGTGCACTTAGGAACTGCAGCTGGATCCAGATGCGTCCCCAAAGGAGCAACGAGGATGATCTTTCGAACTGGTACTGGAGCGGCGGTTGAGCTGGTCGGGTTGTGAATCGAGACGTCAGAGATCAGGCCGGATGACGTGTGCGGCATCGTGCTGGTGTAGTCGAAGGTGATCGTCTCGCGCGGACCTGATGCCTGGCTCGCGGCAGCGATCGCGGCCAGACCCGCTAGCGCCAAGCGCTCGCCGTGTAACAGGCGCCCACCCGTGCCAGGGGCCAGCCCCATCCGCGCACGACCAACGGCTTCCACCTTCGTAGATAGCTCACGTTCCCTGCTCCTCCGAATCGACATCGCAGATAAAACTCAAGCGATGTCGCCTCTGCAATGGGGAGGTGCCTACCGATTGAGCGTGCTTTAGCGGCCCAAGGAAATCTTCGAGATGGCCCTCAAGACAAGCAGCTACCTGATCCTCGGCCTCGTTCGGGAAGGAATCAGCTCGGGTTACGCGATCCGTCGATTCATCGAGCAGCAACGCATGTCTGTCTTCTGGGCCACGACGTTCGCTCAGATCTATCCTGAGCTTGCCCAGCTGGAGGAGAGCGGGCACCTGACGCACGAGGAGAACCCCCGCGGGGCGCGAATGCGTCGTGCCTATTCGCTGACGGCTCGGGGAGAAAGAGCGCTGTCTTCGTGGCTGCGCCGGACGGCGGTTCCGCCCATGGAGCTCCGCGACGAAGGCCTCCTACGCCTTGCCTTTGCCGACCAGCTGCCACTGCCTGAGGCGATCGCGCTCGTGCGTCGACTTCGAGAGCGATCGGAAGCAGCCGAGCGCGAGTTTCGGGAGCTCATCATCCCGGTCGGAGAAGCACTACGAGCCCTCGGTCGCCGGTTTCCCCTCGAAATTGGTCGGATGGGTGCCGAATATCACGCCTGGGCGATCAAGCACCTGGGACAGCTGGAGGACGAGCTCGAGCTCGAGCGGTCAAGACAAGGCGGACAAGCCTCAAGCTGACGAGCAAGCGGCTACCGTGCCGTGCATGGGTGCCATAAACGAGCTTCTGGCCAACAACCAAGCCGCCGCGGCGGCCGTTCCTCACAGCGAGCGCGACCCTCGACCTACTCGCCAGCTGGCAATCATCACCTGTATGGACTGCCGACTTGACCTGTCTGCTGCCCTGGGCATCGGAGTCGGAGAGGCGCACGTCCTGCGAAACGCAGGTGGGGTCATCACCGATGACATGATCAGGTCTCTCGCGATCTCTCAGCGTCGGCTGGGTACCCGCGAGGTGATGGTGATCCAGCACACCGGGTGCGGGATGCAATCGATCACCGACGACGAGTTCCGGGCCGAGCTCGAAGAGGCGGCTGGAGTAGCCCCGCCGTTCCCTATCGAGGCGTTCGGCGATCTCGAGGACAGCCTGCGGCAGTCGATTGCCCGGATTCGCCGCTCGCCGTTCTTGCTTCACACCGATTCGGTCCGTGGATTCGTCTACGACGTCGGCAGCCACCACCTACAGGAGGTGGCATGAGCTCGGAGCCCGAGGCGTCAGCGACCGACATATAACGGCGGCCCGAGACGGCGGGGCCTGTCATCCACCTCCCATTGCGGTCTTGACGCGCTCGGCCATCTCATCCGGCGGGACGTCCTCAACGTGCGTGGCGACATCCCATCGGTGGCCGAACGGATCCTCGAACTGGCCCGCGCGGTCGCCGTAGAAACGATCCTCCATTGGGCGCAGTGGCTTGGCGCCCGCCTGGATTGCTCGCTCGAACACGGCGTCTGAGTCCTCCACGTAGACGTGGAGGGTCACGGGCGTACCCCCGATGGTCTTGGGCCCGCGGATGTCCATTTCCGGATGCTCGTCGGCCAGCATGAGCACCGACTGGCCGAGATCGAGCTCGGCGTGGCCGATGCGGCCGTCGGGTGCGGGCAGCTGCATCCGCTCGGTGGCGCCGAAGACCGATTTGTAGAAGTCGATCGCTGAAGCTGCGCCGTCGACGATCAGATACGGCATGACTCGCGGATACTCATCTGGGATCGCCTTTGCCATTGATTCACCTCCTGATGCTCGATCGAGGCCTCAGCCTAGCTGCCGCGCAAAGCCCCCCGGTCACGCGCGGAACACGTCATCTCATGAGCCCGCCTGACGGTGGGTCATCGCCTGGAGCGCCCAGCCGTTTCCATCCGGATCCTTGAAGAAGACAAAGCTCCCCCAGGGAAACACCTGGACGTCGCTCACCTCCACACCGCGTTCGGCCAGTTCCTTGCGCGTCGCCTCGGCGTCGTCGACCACCATCTGCAAGCCCTCAATCGATCCCGGCTCCATTTGGTGGGCGCTAGATGTGAGCGCGATGGAGCACGCAGACCCAGGAGGAGTCAGCTGCACGAAGCGAAGGTCATCGCTCACCTGGTGGTCGTGGTCCGCACTGAAGCCCACTTTCTCGACATAGAAGGCCTTCGCCCTGTCAATGTCCGCCACGGGAACTTGGATCAACTCGAGTCGCATCTCGCTGGTCATCGCGATCTCCTTTCCGGCGTCCGCAAGGACTAACCTCTTACGTCGACAGCTGTTTAGTTCGTAAGTATCTTAGCAACTAAACTAATATATTGCGAGCCGCGACGATGCGAAACTCAAAGAGCGATCTCGTCGACGAGCTAGTTCAAGCCTTCAGGGTGAGCGGCAACCAGGACCGCGCGTTCGACCAGCTGGCCGCCCGCCAGCTTGGGATAAACGAGACCGACCTGCACTGCCTGAACATCATCGAGAACAGCCGCGGCGTGAGCGCCGGCGAGCTAGCCATCCAGGCCGGGCTCACGAGCGGCGCAGTAACCGGTGTCATCGACCGCCTGGAGAAAGCCGGCTATGCCCGACGTGTCCCCGACCCGGGCGACCGCCGTCGCGTGGCGCTCGAGGTGACCCCCAGGTTCTACGATTACGCCGAGCGCATATGGGGGCCGCTGGCTGCCGACTGGCAGGCCGTGCTGACCAAGCGCTTCACCACCGAGGAACTCGGGCGGATCATCGAGTTCCTGCGCGCTACGAGTGAGGTCGGGCGTCGCCACCTGGAGCGGATCGACGACGCGTCCTAGCACGGCGGCCTCGATGTCTCGACGGGCCTCGGCGCTTGGCAACGGGCACTGCTGCCAGGCGCCCGGCGTAGTCGACGAATCCCAGCACCGCGGCCCCTGGCTCACGGCGGCTGGCCGGGCAACCCGGCTGCGCCTGGGGCAGCGCCTCGCCGCAGTCATCCCAGAAGCTCGCCCAAGGAGTGCCGTCCGGGCCAATGGCGACGCTGACGTAATCGAGGCCTAAGCCGTTGCTGGAGCCCTTGCTCCCGTTGTCGAGGGGCGCCTGCGTTGGATCGTTCACCGTTGCGCTCCAGAACAGCGGACGCTTGGCCAGCGCGTCGCCCGTTTCGGTGATGTAGGCATCGAAGCCGGCTGCCCGGGCCTTTCCCAGATAGGAGAAGGCCACGTGGCCCGGGGCGCCGACATCGAAGCCGAAATGGGTGCGGATGCCTTGGACTCCAGGTGCGAGCACTTCTACGGGGCGGCTCCAGATATGACCCGCGTCCTGCGACGTTGTCATGTAGAGCCGCGTCGGCGCGTAACCGCCATTGGGGTTGGGATTGCCCGGATTCGTCCAGGCCAGGTAGAGGTTTCCGCGCGCGTCAGAGCGCAACTCGGCGGCGCCAGTCCCGCCGGGGCCGGCGTTCGGGATCGAGTACGGGACCCTGGCGGCAATCGGCCAGGTCCCGCCCTCATCGTCGGAGCGGATCAGGTAGGTCTTGCCGGCGCAGAAGAGCAACTCATAGATCCGGCCCTGCGGGTCGGGGGCAGCCCAGGGCGAGAAGTTGGGATGCTCGGTCTGGCCGGAGCACTCCCGGTGTGTGGCCAGGGGGGATCCGAAGAAACCCTGCCCGTCCGCAATCCACGTCTGACCGCCATCCAGCGACTTCTGGCACAGATCGCCCTCGAAAGAGGTGCTCACATCCCGGCCGACGCTGTCGTACTCACCGCAGGCGTAGACCACCTCCGGGTAGCCACTGGTCTTGCTGATCCGCGGCTTGGCGGCTGTCACCTGGGTCCACTCTCCGCCGAACCCCACCGGCAAGAGCGAGTACCCCCAGCTCAGCCCGTCGTCATCTGTCCAGATCACCGCCTCGGATGGCAGGTCCGGGTCGGCCCAGAAGAGCCTCCCCGTGGTCCGGTCCACGTAGAACTTGTCGTCGATCTGGTCCCAGGCGGGCCAGCCGGGCTTGCCCAAGGGGTTGGCGGGGACGGCGAGATCGGGAGAGATCGGCAGCACGAACTGCCAGCTCGCGCCCAGATCGGAAGTACGGGCGAAGCCCGAGTTGCCGCCGAGAAAGTACTGCGCCTGCGTCCCGGCGAAGCTTTGGACCGCGGGGGCGTAGAAAACGGTTCCCGAGTCGGTGACAGCGATCGCCGATTCGCCCCCCGCAAACCCGGTTTGCATCCCGCAGGGAATCGGCGCACCACGCGGCTGCGGTCTGACGACAGCGCCGCCCGAGTAATGAGCGATTGCACGTCGATGGGTCGCACACCCCGGCGCGCGAGCCGCGCCTTGGGCCAGCGCTGGTACGAGCGCCAGGAGAGCTGCGACCAGCCCGATCGATCGCGAGGTCGCCTTCATCCCATCAAGCTACCCGTCGATGGATGTTGTGGCCGTGGCGGCGTTTGCGGCGCGGGCGGTTGGGGTGCTGTCGGTGGGCCGGGCGGCCACCGCTTGGCAGCAGCCGGCCGACCACGCCGATCCGCTCGTTTGGACAGGCGGCAGTGAAGGCGCAGTGGAACGCGGCCCAGGGCACACCGTCGGGGGCGAAGCTGTCGGTGTTGAAGAAGAGACGGTTGCCGAAGCCCGTCGAGTTGCGCGTGTCTATCAGCGGGGTTGCTGGATCGTTGAGGGGTGCCGCCCACCACAGCGCGCGGGCGGCCAGCGCGTTCCCGGTCTCCGACAGCCATCCGTCGAGAAGCTCGCCGCCGTGGGCGCTGGCCAGATAGGAGATCGCGATCTGTCCGACCCGGTGGGCAGCTATAGCAATCATCTGCGCATTCCGGATACCCGGCGGCCCGACCTCCACGGGCCGCGACCACGTCGCGCCGTGGTCTCGCGAAATCGCAAGCATCGGCACTCCCGCCCCGTCGATCGCCTCCGTTGCCGGGTTGGGTCCGCCGCCCGCCGGCGGCGTCGACGCGCCTGGCAGCCCCTCGATCCATGCCAGATACAAGTTGCCGGCCGGATCCACCGCGACTGAGGTCGTGTACATGTCCTGCACGGCGTAGGTCCCGATGGGCACCCGGTGCCAGCTCGCCCCTTCGTCCCGGCTGACCGCCATCGACAGCGCACCGCACTGGAAGATAGGGAAATACAGGTAGCCCTCGGGCCCGACCGCGCCGGGTCGCGCGGGGTGCTCGGTGTTGCATCCAGGTTTGGGCGGAGGATCTGAGAACGAACCCGTGAAGGAGAAGCTCGAGCCACCGTCGAGCGAGCGGTAGCACCACAGGTTGCTCGGCGAGAGGTCCGACAGGTTGGCGCAGTAGTAGACGACGTGCGGATAGCCGGACGGTTCTGCCCCGCCCGGCGGCGCCCGCCCCTCGAGCACGCTTTCGGAGCCCATTGCGGGGCATCCCACAGCCGGATTGGTCTGCCAGGTGCGACCGGCATCGTCGCTCCAGGAGATCTCGGCACCGCACAGGTCGGGCAGCACGCTGGCGAACCAAACCCGCTGCGTCTGGGGATCGACCGACATCCATGGCGGCACGTCGAGGATGTGGTTGGTGTCGCCCGGCACGATCGCCCGCCAGCTGCGCCCACCGGTGCTCGACACCGCGATCTCGGCCGGCCCCCGGTCATCTAGCGGCGCGGGATACGTGTTCTCGACTAGCGGGGCGTAGAGGATCTCCCCGGAGGCGAGCACGTCGACGTCGGCGGACTCACTCGTACGCTGGTCGACGACCTCTAGGCAGGGGACCGGAGCACCAGCCGGCTGGGGTCGCACCACCTGGCCCCCGAGGCGGTAGGCGAGCGCCGGACGGGACCTGTCGCAGCCCGTTCGAAGCCCGCTCGCACCGGCCAACGGGGGCATGCCGACCAGGGCCGTAAGCGCCAGCGTCATCGCCGATGCTGCGCAGATCAGTGCGCCGCGGCTTCGCAGGATCACGACCGCCATCCCTGCCGAGAGCCCTCTAGCGTCTGCTCTTGCTCGCACTGTTACCGCTGCAGCTGAACCATCCGGTCCGGACCCGAGATGTTAATGACCTGGCCCATCGCTACGTGAGCACGAAATCAGAGGGCGGAGACCTGACCGCGCTACGCCCGTCGATGTGCGATCAGCGGTAGACCGCCCCGCGGCCCGATCGTCGGCATCTGCCGGATCCGCAGCTTGTAGCCCGGAGCCAGGGAGAAGTCGAAGCGCCGCAATAGCTCACTGGCGATGGCCTTTATCTCGAGCTGGCCGAAGCGCATCCCGATACAGATCCGCGACCCGGCGCCGAAGGGTACGTACGCGCCCCTTGGCAGCGCGGCCTTCCGATCTGGCTCGAAGCGTTCGGGCCGGAACTCCTTGGGCTCGGGGAACACCTCGGGGAGGTGGTGGGACACCCAGGAGCTGTAGTTCACGTATGCCCCTCCGGGAACCGTCTGTCCCGCGAACTCGTAGTCCGAGACGGACCTGCGCGCCCCGATCCAGGCCGGCGGATACATGCGGAGGGTTTCGTCGAGGACCATCTCGAGCAGCTCGAGTTGCCCGCTCATCAAGATGCCCGCGTCCGGGCGCTCGGTACCGAGCACGCGAGCTTGCTCGTCGCGTAGCGCCGCGACCACGTCGGGATGGCGAGCGAGCTCATAGAACATGAAGGCGACCGTCGACGTAGTCGTGTCGTGACCGGCGAACAAGAGCGTCATTACCTCGTCGCGGATCTGCTGGTCAGTGAGCTGCTCACCCCCCTCGTCGGATGCGTCCATCAGGAGGCTGAGGAGGTCGTGGCCCCGCGCACCGGTCGATCGGCGCCGCGCGATCTCGTCGAAGATCACCGTGTCCAGTTCGACGCGAGCCTGCTGCATCTGCGCGAACGGTGTACGCGGTCCGCGCAGTACCTGGAGCCAGTAATCGCGAGCCCAGAAGCCCAGTCCCTGCTCGAACTTCCTCGCCATGTCGACTCGTGCCTGAGCTGCGTCCGGGTCAAACCCGAACAGGGCGCGCATCGCGATCCGCAGCGCGAGCCGCCGCCCCCAGTAGTAGACGTCGACCCGGGCCCCGTCGCGCCAGCCATCGAGCGCCCGCTCGATTTCCCCGTCCATCGTCCCGAGCGCTGCGGCGATCGCTTCGTGGTGAAAGGCGGGGAGCATGATGCGCCGCGACCGGCGGTGAAACTCGCCGTCGATCGTCAGCAGACCGTCACCGAGCAACGGCATCAGGTCCCCCATGTGCCCCTCACGCCAGACGAAATTCTCGGCGTGGGAGACGGTCATGTAGTGGTTGGCCTGCGGACCGATCATGAACACCGTGTTGCCGTGGAAGATCCGCATCGAGAAGACAGGTCCGTAGCGCTCGTAGGCGTCGAGCAGCAAGGGCAATGGATAGCTGGCAAACCGGCGGGTCCGGGTAACGCTGAATGAGGTGTCTCCCGGCGGATAGGGCACCTCCGTGCGGCGCTCGGCGACCAGATCGCCGAGCAAGCGCACGACCGGGTTAAAGACATGGGCTCGGGACCGACCAGCGCCACGCTTCAAGCGTAATGCGGTCGCCCGGGGACTGCGATCAGCCGGCGGGCTGGGCTTCCTCGGCCGGCTGGGCTTCCTCGGCCGGCTGGGCTTCCTCGGCGGGCTGGGCTTCCTCGGCGGGCTGGGATTCGCCCAGCGGTTCTGATTCCGCTACTGGCTGTGCCACCGCGGTCGGCGCGAGGTCCTCGAGCGGCTGATCCTGTAGCGCCGCGACCCCAAGTCCTGCGGCGACTAGCGCCGTTGCCGTAACCATGAAAGCCGACCGGGGAGGCAGGTCGCCGGTGCTCCCGGCCATGACTCCCGCGAGTGCGTCGGCCACGTCGCAGGCCACGCCGATCCGCAGCCACTGCCGCTGCTGGCTCTCGCTCTCACTCGCGTTCAGCCCGTAGGCCAGCGCAATGTCGCGGATCCCGAACAGCCTTCCGAGGTAGGTCGCCTGTGGGTTGGACTCCGGGTCAAGCCCAAACAGGCGCGCTGAGAAACGAGGTGCTAGCCACGCGCCGGCGCCAATCGCAGTACGGGTTCGGACCAGAGCTCCGACGATCGAGTCGTTCACAGCATCACCCTACCGCTACCGCGACTGCCCTGCACCCGGTTTGTTAGGGATCATGCCCGTACGTGGAGCTGAGATCGCGCGCGAGATTCCCGGATGTGCCGCCGGACAAGCCTCACTACGAGAGCTTTTATTTGAAGGCGGCTGAGCCGGCCGGCGACGCAGCTCTGTGGATCCGCCATACGGTCCTGAAGGCGCCCGGCCGTCCGCCGGCCGCATCGCTCTGGTTCACCCTGTTCGAGCGGGATGCAGGACCGTTTGCGCTCAAAGCGAGCTACCAGGACGCCGAGCTCGCCGCGGGCGACACGTATTACATTCGCGTCGCGCAAGCGGAGCTCGCGCCGGGTCGTGCGACCGGGGCGCTGAGCGTCGCGGCACGCGGGGAGGCCCAGTGGGAACTGGCCTTCGAAGGCGCGTCGCCGCCCTTCTTCTATCTGCCACGCGCTTGGATGTATGAACGCTCGATGCCCCGGACCAAGGCGATCAGCCTCTACCCGGCGCTCACCTTCTCTGGCTCGTTGATCGCCGGCGGTCGTGAGATCGCGCTCGATGGCTGGCCGGGGATGATCGGTCACAACTGGGGCAGCGAGCATGCGCACCGGAGCAGCTGGATCCAGGGAGCAGGTTTCTCGCACGAGCCGGATGCCTATCTGGATGCCGTCTTCGCTCGCATCAAGCTCGGGCCGGTTGTGACGCCGTGGATCGGCAACGGCCTCCTCTACATCGGCGGCGAAGCTCACCGCCTCGGCGGACCACGTCCCGGCGCCAGCTCGTTGCGCGAGAGCCCTACCTCAGCGCGTTTCGTTCTCCGCGGCAGCTCTCTCTCCGTGGAGGGCGAGGTGAGGGCGCCCCCGGAATCGTTCGTCGGGTGGCGCTATGGCGAGCCGGCCGGTGGATGGCACCCGACGCTCAACTGCTCGCTGGCGGACATGAGCCTGAAGGTTGCATCCACGTCCGGAGGAGTGCGGGAACTCGCCTCACATGGTGGCGCGGCTTACGAGCTCCAGCTGCGGGAACACGACCACGGCATCCCGCTTCAGCCCTTCGCCGACCCCTAATCGACGCGCGCCAGGCTGGGGACGATGTCTGCTACGAGCCGAGCTGCCTGCTACGAGCCGAGCGAACCTAGCACCACATCGACCTCCCGCTCCGGCCACCGCGCGTCGATCCCGCTCGCGCGGAGGACCCTGCTCAACAGCACCCCCACGAGTAGCTCGACGGCCGCTTCGAGGTCTGACGACGCAGCCACAGCGCCTTGGGCCCGGGCAAGCTCGAGCTGCGCTTGCACCTGTCTGGTGAACGGCGCGAGCATCCGGTCCAAATGGGTGCCGCTCGCTTCCGCGCCGTCCGACAGACAGCCGATAACTGCAGCGCCGGCGTGGCCGAGGTTGTGCTCGGCTGCCCGTAGCGAGGAGAGGAGATCTTGCCGGAGCTCGCCTTTGGGCGGGGGGATCTCTCGCTGCACGCTGGCGAGCGCGGCCGCGGCCAGCTCAGCTCGCCCGCCGAAGCGCAAATAGAGGCTGGATTTTCCGACGCCTGCCACGTTGGCGACCTCGTCGAGCGTCAAACGCTCGTATCCGCGCTCCCTGAGAATCGCTATCGCAGCCGCCAGGATCGCCGTCGTGGCGGCGCGATTGCGTGGTCGGCCAGCCATTCCATGGCAAGGTACGGACCGTTTCGGACGGATCGTCCGAAATGCCTACGGCCGCCTACAAAGTGCCTACTACGGCGCTACGAATACTCTCGATGAACAGTGCAACGACACCGAACCCGCGCCGAGGCTCGGCTTCGTCGTCGTACTGCCGCGCGATAGCGCCGTGACGCGGCTTTGGCCTTGCCCGAGTGACCGTGCGTGGGCCACGCGGCTCGCCGGCACCTGGATCGAGCACGCCCAGAGCCTACCCAGCGGTCCGTCAATCCCTATCCGTTGCCCGCGGGGCGCCGGCGCGCGCCAGGATGAGCCGCGTCGCGTACGGCAGCTCAAAGCTGCCGCCGTGCCCCTCGATCACCTGGGATATCCCTTCGAGGAGCGCCGCTCGTTGACTAGGCGCGAGCACGATGTGGTCGGAATGGGTGCCGAGTAGGTCCCGGTATTCGCATGTCGTGTAGCGCGCGGACCATGTGTAATCGCGCTCCGCGAACTGGGCGAAGCCCGCGTCTTGTCCGAGGCTGGCGTCCCAATCCGACATCCAGCGGTTCGAGCGCTCAACACCGGGGTGCATCGGCCCGGGCAGCGGACCGGCGTCGCCGAGCACGCGGGCATAGACCTCGCCGATCTCCGCTCGCAACGGCGTCCGGTCCCATCGAGGCCGATTCCAGAACACCGCCAGCCCGCCTCCTGGCTGGAGCGCCTCTCGCGCGCGCATGTAACGGAGCTCGGGCGTCACCCAATGCCATGCCTGCGCGCTGTAGAGAAGCTTGCACGGGAGCCGTGGGCGCCAATGCTCGAAATCGGTGCGCTCGATTGACACGGCAGTGAAGGTCGCCAGGCGGTCAGAGGCGACCGCGGCCATCTCAGCGTCAGGCTCGAGGGCGACGACATGCAGGCCGCGCTGCGCGAACAGGACGGTCGCCTTTCCAGTTCCCGCGCCCACCTCGACCGCGCGATCTCCCGGCCGGACCCCGGCGAACTCGATGACATCGTCCACGAGCGCTTCCGGGTACGACGGACGCGCGCGTTCGTAGAGCTCGGCCACGCCGCCGAAAGCAAGCCGCCGCTCATTTCTCAGCTCGTCGGTCAACCGCCGGCGCGCTTCTCCGCTTCGGCAGCTGCCTGCCCGCCCGCCACATCGGCCAGGATCCCCAGCATCCGCAGGGCTGACGGCGCGGAGGCCCCTCCCGGCGGGGTCACAGCGATGATTTTGCGCGACGGAGTGCGCGGGGAGAGCGATCTGACTACGACACGAGGGTTGACGTGGCTCAGCGCCAGCCGTGGGATCAAAGCAACCCCGACGCCCGCCGCGACCAGGCCCTGGACTGTTTCGTAGTCATCGCTCTCGAAGGTCACCCGCGGCTCGAACCCCGCCGCCAGGCAGAGCCGCACGACATGGCAGGCGCACGGACTATCAGACGAGGTCTGGACCCAATCCTCGCCATGCAGGTCAGCCAAGCGCAAAGCTCCCTTGCGCGCCAAGCGGTGATCGGCCGGCAACGCCACGAACATCGGGTCCTCGAGCAGCGTCACGCTCCGCAGGCCCTCGCGCAACCGGCCGCCGGTGCCCGGAAACTCGAACAACAGAGCGAGATCGAACTCCCCGGCACGGATACGTGGGGCGATCTGCTCGGGCTCACCCTCGGCCAGGGTCAGCGTGACGTCCGGGTGATCACGCCTGAACATCGCCACCGCCCGGGGGATTAGCGTCGAGCCGGCCGAGGGGAACGATGCCAGCCGCAGGCGTCCGCTCCGCACGCCGAGAACATTGGCCAACTCCTCCTCCGCCGTCTGGATCGTGGTCAGGATCGTGTCGGCGTGCTCCACGAGGGTCGCGCCTGCCGCCGTAGGCCGTATTCCCCCACGGTCTCTGAGTACCAGTTGTGCTCCGGCTTCCCCCTCCAGCCGCGCGATCGCTTGAGAGATCGCGGACTGTGTGTAGTCGAGCGACTCGGCTGCGCCTGAGAACGAGCCTTGCTTGACCACCTCGCGCAACACGCGCAGCCTGCCAGGATGGAGCATTAGCGAAGCTTATCGAATATATGAGCAAATTCACTGGTGCTAATGACCTCCAGATGGCATCTTGCGGCGAGCGCAGCGTCGACTGGCCATGCGAGATCAAGGGAGCACCGAGATGGCATCGAGAGCAATCGTTTCCTATGACGACACGCCCAACGACCAGGACGCGCTGGCGCTGGCCAGGCTGCTGGGTGAACACGGTGCCGAGTTGATCCTGGCCTATGTGCGCCACGCGTACGAGAACCAGCCCGAGCGCGAACGGCTCGAGATTGACGAGGCTGAAGCGCTGCTCGAGAGAGGGGCACAGACGCTCGGTGGACTGCCCGCCGAGCAACGCGTCGTCTTCAGCGCCTCCACCGCCGAGGGCCTGCGTTGGCTCGCCGAGGAGGAGGACGCCGACATGATCGTGTTCGGCTCCGACTACCGCACCGCGGCCGGACACGTTTCACCGCAACCATCGGCTCAGGCACTTCTCGAGTGCGGTCCTGCGGCGTTGGCGATCGCACCGGCTGACTACCGCGCTCACCATCACGAGCATTTCGGACGTGTCGGGCTTCTCGCCTCTCCGGGTGACGACGCGGCGCTCGACACCGCTCGCGCACTGGCCGAGGGCCTGGGCGCCCGGGTAACGCGTGATGAGCCCTATGTCGACCTGCTGGTTGTAGGGTCGCGTCCTGAGGCCCCGCACGGACGAGTCATGATCAGCGCCCACGCGCAGAACGCGATCGAGAACGCCACTTCACCGGTTCTCGTCGTGGCGCGCGGCGTCGCGCTCAGGTTGCCGGTAGCGGTGGGCGCCTAAAAACCTCATGCCCCGATCAGGGGTGCGGTCTAACCGGTCCGGCGTCGGCGCCCATGGACGCCGCCCGCCCAGGCCCCGGTAGCTTTGGTGCGGTGCCGCGCCACTGGCTCTGGATGCAGATCGCGATCATCGTGTTCGTGCTCGCAGGCATGGTGATTGCGATCACAAAGCTGGTGTAGGCGATGCCTCGTCCAGGGGAGCGCTTGTGGGCGTCGATCGTCGTAGGAACTGACGGTTCGGCCACGGCGTCGGTCGCGGTCAGGCATGCGATCGAACTGGCAGGGCAAACTGCCGCGCGCCTAGCGATCGTGAGCGTCTATGAGCAGCCCGTAGATCGTCCCGCCAGTCAACCGGGTCCCCCGCCCGAGGACGCCCAGTGGTCCGTAGGCCCGCGGGCCGAGGTCCTCAAACTGCTCGAACGAACTCAGGCGCAGGCCCATGGTTCCGGCTTAGGCGAGGTCGAGGTGTTCGCGCGCCAGGGAGATGCTGCCGATGCGATTCTCGACGTCGCCGAAGAACTCCAAGCCGACCTCATCGTGATCGGCCACAAAGGACTTACTGGTGCGGAACGCTTCCTGCTCGGGTCCGTGCCCAACAAGATCTCTCACCACGCGCCCTGCTCGGTGCTGGTCGTTCGGACGAGCTGACAGGAGGCGGTTGGCGAACCCTCAGTGCCGGCGTCCCGCCGAACCGTCAGTGCCCGCGTCCCGCCGTCGAGGCGCCGGGGGAGGTAGCCGCGCCAGCGTCGAGCAGTCCGTAGCCGTAGTTGAGGTTCGGGCTCGAGCCACCCAGCGGCTGGGCTGTCTGCTCGAGCCGGGCGAGGATCTGGTCGGGACTGGGATGGCGCCCTAGCACGCCGCTGGCGATCACGAGCGCGGCGGCCGCCGACACCTCGGGGGCCGCCATTGAGGTCCCGAACCATCCGCGGGGGAAGCCAAAGCGTCCGGGGTGCGAGGGGCTCAGAAACGTCATCTGGTAGATGTCGGGGAGATCCGCGGCGGGATCGCACGAGGGATCGGTCACGAGATTTGAGTCCTCGCCTCCTCCGGGGGCGACGAGGTCGAGCCGCTTGCCGCCATTCGAGTAGTCGGCCAGGCACTTGTCCTTGGTCGTAGCTCCGACCGATATGACGGCGGGGGCCCGGGCCGGATAGGCAATTCGGTGAGCGCCCTCGTTGCCCGAGACCGACACGACCACCACGCCGTGCCGATGGGCGAAGCGGATCGCCGACATGATCGTTGGGATCTCCCCCGCGGTGACGGAGGGATCGAACTCGAGGCTTAGGTTGATGACCTTCGCGCCGTGGGCCACCGCGTACCGGATCCCGCGCGAGATCGTGACCGCATCGCCCCATCCGTTGCGGTCGAGTACGCGCACGGGCATGATGCTCGCGCCGTACGCCAGGCCCGTGAGCCCGTAGCCATTGTTTGTGGCTTCGGCCACGGTTCCGGTGACAAACGTGCCATGTCCCTCGCGATCCAGGGGATAGCGGTTGTGCGCGACGAAGTCGTAGGGGTGGACGAACTTCGTGCCGGAAAAGTCGGGTGACTTGCGGAACCGGTGCCAGCGGCGGTAGGCGACGCCCGTGTCGAGGATCGCGATCACAACTCCCCGGCCGCCCGGCCGTCCCGCCGCGATTAGGTTGGCCCACGCCTGCGGGGCGTCGATCCCTTCGCCCGGCAGGAAGTTCCACTGCAAGAGCTCCCAACCGCCTGGACGGTGGGCCGTCCCTGGGTCATTGGGGACGAAGGGGGACGGAGCGGCTCCCGAGGTCTGGGCGGCGCTCGCCCGGGGCGGGGGGGCGTTATCGGGCCTGCCGTCAATGTGGGCGAGGTAGTCCGGCACAGCGAACGCTACGCCGGGCGAGCGACGCAACCGAGCAATCGCCTGCCAGACCCCGACGCTCCGGGGCAGCCGCAGAACTCGCTCACCGGAAGCCGGGGCAGGACCCTGGCGGGCCCCCATCGTGGTGGCTACACGGGCGGCCAATGCCGCCTGCGGGCCTGGTGCGTAGCCGACAACCACCTCGCCCGACAGATAATGGGCAGGGGCGGCTAGCGAGGGCGCAGCGGCGAGGCCTAGCGAGCCGGTCATCGCCGCGGCGACCACCCACGCGCGCGCGGCCGCGAAGCGTGGTATGAGAGGAGAAGAGGTCTTGGTCATAGTGCCGCGGCGCATAACATCGTCGCGTCGAGAAAGTTGCCGCGTGCAACGGTACAGCCAGGACTGAGCGTGGCCGGCCATTTTTTCCCACGCGATGAATACTTCATGCGCCTCGCCCTCCGCGAGGCGGAGCGAGCCCTTGAGCACGAGGATGTGCCCATCGGTGCAATCGTCGTGCGCGATAACGAGGTGATCGGCTCCGCCCACAATGAACGTGAGCTGCGTGCCGACCCGACTGCCCACGCCGAGCTGCTCGCGCTACGGGAAGCCGCCATCTCACTGGGCACCTGGCGGGTGCTGGATGCCGTCATGTACATCACGCTCGAACCGTGCGCGATGTGCGCCGGCGCGATCGTCCTGGCGCGCGTTCCACGGGTCGTGTTCGGCGCCACCGACCCCAAGGCCGGGGCAGCCGGCAGCGTGCTGAACGTTCTCGACGTGCCCCAGCTCAACCATCGCCCAGAGATCGACGGCGGCCTGCTGGCACAGGAGTCGGCCGAGTTACTCCGAGCGTTCTTTGCAACGCGCCGCGGATGAAGCCGGCGGCTGAGATCCGCGCGGAGAGTGCGTGCGCGAGCGTATCCACGAGTGCAGAGGACGGCCGGCGGGTCGCTAGCCTCTGACTCGCCTACACCGGAGAGGTGGCAGAGCGGTTGAATGCGCCGGTCTCGAAAACCGGTATGGGCGGTTTCGTCCATCGAGGGTTCGAATCCCTCCCTCTCCGCTGATGTTGCGTCACGAGCCTGGCCGATCTGCTCCGGTCCATAAGACCGGCGCGCGGTTGGGCCAAGGAGAAGGGCCCGAATGAGGTGCCCGAATCGCGGGAGGTTTCCCAACCTCGTGCCTGCGCCGAGCGAGTCGCCGCGCCCCATTTCTGAGACCGATTTCCCCGCGACTTCCCCACAGCAGTGGCTGGCGTGTGACCTCCTCAGCGAGGTTGAAGCCGACGCAACAGGTCGCGACCGATGTGCTGAGGTGACTGGCATGTCCAATGCTGGACCCGGCGCCGCTTGGCGCTCGCACCGGGGCGCCCGGTCCGGCTCGCTGTTTACCGAGCTATGCGGCGGTTGGCTCGTTGCCGGTTCGGTGGCCTGGCTGTTTGGGTCGATCAGGATCTTCGCGTGTCGCTCGGGCTTGCCCAGCGCGTCGAACGCGCTCTCAACCCCGTGTAGGCCGACCGTGCCGGTGATGAGCGGATCGACGTCGACCTTTCCCTCGGCCAGCATGTGGAGCGTGTCGCGGAACTCGAGTGGGGTATATCCGACGGCGAAGCGCAGTTCGATCTGCTTGTTGACCGCGAGCGCTGGGCGGAGCTTGTCGGCTCCCATGCACACTCCGACCACGACCACGCGTGAGAGCAGTGGCGCGCCGGCAATGATCTGGTCGATCATGCCGGGGAGACCGACGCACTCGAAGATCACCGGGCGCTTGGGCGCCGCGCCCAGCTTCTCCGCGATTCTCCACACGTGGTGCCAGGGAAGCGGGACGCGGTTGAGCTTCTCCATGGTGTCGAGCGATAGCTCGACCGCGGCGGGAAGCGTGTGGAGGTGATCGTCGCCTGCCGCCCGGTAGGGCGAGCTCCTCGGAGGGGTCGACCACCGATGTCCGCGCCACACGCGGTGGCGAGGCTGCGCCGGCCCGCGGAGAGGTCACTCGCGATGACGGTGCGTATCCCCTGCGCTTTGAGCATGCAGATCACTGCCAGGCCGATCGGCCCGCATCCGATCACGATCGCGACGTCGCTCTTCTTCACCTCGCCGAGGCGGACCGCGTGCCAGGCGATCGCCAGCGGCTCGGTCAGCGCGGCGCGGTCGGCGGAAATGCCATTCGGGACCGCGAGCATCAGGGGCTCCTGGACGAGCACCTGTTCGGCGTAGGCGCCGGGGGCCTCGGTCGACAGGCCGACGGCGTGCACCGACCCGTTTCGCCGGACCAGTGGCAACGCCACCACCGGGGTTCCCGCGGCGCAGCTTCTTGCGGCATCCGCTTCCGTAGTCGGCGATCTGGCCGGAGAACTCGTGGCCGAAGACGACTCGCTGGTCTGAGCGCATGAATCCGTCGTAGCCGATCTCGACCATCACCTCGGCGAGCTCGTCGCAGTGATGGCGCGCGTGCAGGTCCGACCCGCAGATCCCGCAGCGCAGGACCTCGATCAGAACCTGCCCGGAGCCGGGCTCGGGCTCGGGAACGTCCTCCACGCTGAGGCGTTCCTCCTGGCAGACGACCGCCTTCATCGCCGCTGCGACCTGGTCGGGAATCTCGATCTCGCGTTTGAGGATCTTGCCGGTGGCGCCCTTGGGCAGCTCGTCGGTGAGCCAGATCACGCGCGGGTACTTGTAGGCCGCGACCTGCTCCTTCATGTAGTCGCGAAGCTCGTCGGGCGTGACCTCCTCGCCCTCCTTGAGCACCACGGCGGCGCCGACCTCCTGGCCGAGTGACTCGTGTTCGATGCCGATGACCGCCGCTTCGAGGATTGCGGGGTGCTCGTAGAGCACCTCTTCGAGCTCGCGCGGGTAGACGTTGTAGCCGCCGCGGAGGATCAGGTCCTTCTTGCGGTCGACGATGAAGTAGTAGCCGTCCTCGTCGACCGTCGCGACATCGCCGGTGTGGAACCAACCGGCGCGCATCACCTCTTCGGTGGCGTCGTCGCGGTCCCAGTAGCCCTTCATCACGAACGGGTCCGCGCATGACGACCTCGCCAGGCTCGCCCTCGGGCAGCACTTCGTCTTGGTCGTCGACGAGCTTTATCTCGGTCCCCCCGACCGGCACGCCGATCGACCCGGGCTTGCGCTCCCGGTCGCGCGTGTTGAACGTGGCCATCCCGGTGCGTCTCCGAGAGGCCGTAGCCCTCCAGCACCTTGGCCCCGAACGCCTCGTCGAAGCCACGCAGCACCTCGACCGGCAGCGCCGAGCCGCCGGACACGCACAACTCGAGGCTCGAGGTGTCATAGCGCTCGCGATCGGGATGGTGAAGCAGCGCGGCGTACATCGTCGGCACGCCACCGAAGGTGGTGACGCTGGTCGCGCTCGATCACCTCGAGAACCTTTTCGGGATCGAACCGCGGGACCAGCGTCATCAGGCCTCTGGAATGGACGGTGCAGTTCATGATCGAGTTCATCCCGAACACGTGAAACAGCGGCAGCGTCGCCAGCGCCACGTCCTCAGGACCGGCGTCGACCAGCTCGCGGCCCACCTCCGCACCGGCCATGAGGTTGGCTGTGGGTCAGGGTCGCGCCCTTTGGGGTGCCGGTCGTGCCCGAGGTATAGATGATCACCGCCGGGTCATCGTCCGAGCGCTCGGCCACCCCGTCCACCTCCGCCGACCCGAGCATGCGCTCGAACTCGCCCGGCGCCACGACGATGAACTCCGCACTCGCTCTTCTCGCTCCCGGAACGTCCGGCCGCTTCGAACTCGTGCCATCCCAGCATCACCCGGGCGCCCGAGTCCGAGAGGTGATAGGCGACCTCTTTCTCCTTGAGTAGCGGGTTCATCGGAACGACCACCGCGCCGAGCCTGAGAGCCCCGAAATACACGATGGGGAAGTACGGCACGTTGGGAAGCTGCATCCCGACCCGGTCGCCCGGCTCGACACCCTTGGCGCGCAGCAGTCCCGCCGCCCGCGCAACCGCCTGGTCGAGCTCGCCGTAGCTCAGCACCGCGTCGTCGAGCTTGACGGCCGGGTGATCCGCGTCCTCGGCGGCAGCCGCCGAGAGCCGTTCTGCGAAGTTGGCCATGCTCTCCTCCTAGGTTCCTCGATTAGCTCCGCCGGGCCCCGTCCGGCCGGTTGCGTCCGTATAGGTCGTGTGCCTGCACCCACTCCTCGGCGACGATCGCCGAGCCGAGTGATAGCTCGCCGCACAACACGGCGGCGGCCACGATCTCAGCGAACTTGCGGACCTTGCCCTTGCCGTAGCAGCCGAGCAGCTCGAGGCACTCGCGCTGGGTCGCAAGCCCGGTGCCGCCCCCGTAGGTCGCCACGATCAGCGAGGGAATCGTGACCGAGTAGTAATAGTCGCCGTTCTCACGCAGCTCGGCATAGACGAACGCGGCCGAGGACTCGGCCACGTTGGCCGCATCCTGGCCGGTGGCGATGAACATCGCCGTGATCCCGTTGGCCGAGTGGGCGCCGTTGTTGTTGACGCCTGACATGAAGCCCGCCCAGGTTCGAGACCTGCCGGGCGCGGTACATGAGCTCCGAGTTCGAGCGCATGATCTCCTCGAACAGCCGGCTCGGAATGGTCGCCTCGGCGATTACGCGCTTGCCCCGCGTGTGCAGCATGTTCACCTGCGAGCTCTTCTTGTCGGTGGCGAAGTTCGACTCGAGGAAGAAATGCTCGATCTGCGGATTCTTCGCCGCGATCCATGCGCACGCCGCGGCGGTTGCCTTCCCGGTCAGGTTCTGCCCGGCGGCGTCGCCGGTTGTGTAGTCAAAACGCGTGTAGACGATCCGGCCCGCGGTGTACTGCTCTATCTCGATCAGCTTCCCCGACGCGTGGTCGCCTCGGCCGCCCTCTTGATCTCGTCGAAGTTCTCGCGCAGCCACTCGCCGAAGTCCCTCGCCTCCCGGGCGCTTGCGAACAGGAAGGCCGGCGCTCGCTGCATCCGATCGTCCATGATCGTCGTGGTCACGCCGCCAGCCTCGTAGAGCAGCCGCATCCCGCGGTTGTAGCTCGCCACCAGCGTGCCCTCGGCCGTCGCCAGCGGCACGTAGAACTCGCCCTGCGCGTGCTCGCCGTTTACCAGCAGGGGCCCGGCGAGCCCCATCGGAACCTGCGCCACCCCGAGGAAGTGCTCCACATTGCCCCGCGCGGTGGCCGGGTCCCACGAGTAGCTCGTCACGTGCTCGAGCGCCACGCCCGTCCGCTCGCGGACAAACTCGGCGCGTCGAGCGACAGCCTCAGGCGTGTAGTCGTTCTCGCGGTCGCGGGGGATCTGGACCCGTTCGCTGGTGCTTGGTCGCGTGCATCAGGCTCCTCTCGTGATCTGAACGCTCACGCCTTCGCCGCTGTATGGCGGGCGCTGCCCATGCGTCGGCGTGGCGCTTTCGGGGCCGTCGGGCAGCAGCTCCGCGATGCTGCGCTCGATCGCGTCGCAGAGCACCTGGAGATCGGGAGCACCATCACGATCGGCCGTGACGCCGAAGTTCACGTTTCCGTCATAGGAGAAGATCGCCACGCCGATGCGCACCTGACCACCCAGCGGCACGAAGGGGAACGCCTCGAGCATCCGCCGGCCGCACAAGAACAGCGGCTGCTGGGGCCCGGGCACGTTCGTCGTGACCGTGTTGACCGCCCGCTGAGGCATCGCACTCCCGACCCTCCCGGCCAAGGCGAGCAGCATCGCCGGCGCGAAGCCGCTCAGGGCGGTCAGCCGCTCCGCGGCCACTGCCTGACCCGATTGCTTGAGCTCCTGCATCTGGTCGGTGATCGCCTCGAGCCTCGCCACCGGATCCTCCATCTCAACCGGCAGCTCCGCGAACATCGCGGAGACCTTGTTGTCATAGGTCCCTCGCTCGTTCTCCGCGCGCACCGAGACCGGAACCAGCGTGCGCACGACACGGCCCTCGACGTCCTCTCCGCGGGCCAGCAACAACTCCCGGAACCCGCCCGTGATCGCCGCCAGCACGACATCGTTCACGGTCCCGCCGTGTGCCGAGCGGATCTGCTTTATCTCCGATAGCCGCGACCGCGCCCAACCCCAGCGCCGATGCGGACCCACCGGGCCGTTCAAGGACGGTGCGCCCCCGGGAGCGGCGAGCCCACGCATGTTCGCCACTCCCTTGGCCACGGTGAGCGCCTCACCGACGAGCCGCCGCGGGCCGCGCGCCAGGGCCATTGCCGTCCGCAGCCCTTCATACGGGCTGAGGGCGCGCCCGGCCACGGAACGAGCGATCAGCTCCACCGCGCCCGGCTCAGGCCGGGGATTCCAGTCGTCAGGCGCAGGGGACTCCGCGCTGGCGGTCGGTATCGAGCAGCACGCTCAGGATGTCGGTGGCGGATACCCCGTCCACCATGCAGTGGTGAGACTTGGAAATGACCGCCCAGCGGCCATCCTCCATCCCCTCGACGACCCATATCTCCCACAGCGGCTTGGCGCGGTCCAGTTGCTGCGACATCACGCGTCCCACCAAGCGCCGCAGCTCCGGCTCCCCCCCCGGCGCGGGCAGGCGGTCCGTCGGACGTGATAGTCAAGGTCGAAATGAGGATCGTCGACCCACACCGGCCGACCCAGGGCCAGCGGCACGAACCTGACCTTCTGCCGATATCGCGGGACGAGGGGCAGTCGCGCCGCGATCGCCGCCGGGACCTCATCGGGATCGGGAGTCGGGCCCTCGAAGATGCCCACCGACCCCAAGTGCATGTGCGTCGTCGCATCCTCGACGTGCAGGAACGAGGCGTCCAGCGGGCTCATCGTCTGCATCGAGACCTCCCTCCCGCGCACATGAAAGCGCACTTCGAATCGCAAGTAACGGTGGCGTAACTACTCGGCTACGTAACATACCCCGGCGCGTGAGGCCTGACACTCGTACCTCAACTCGGATGAGCGCGCAAGCTCGCCGGAACCAGCTGCTCGACGTCGCCACGCAACTGGTCGCCGAAGCCGGCTTCCACGCCGTATCGATCGAAGCCATCGCCCGCAGCGCCGGCGTCACCCGTGCCCTCGTCTACCAGCACTTCGACGACCTACAGTCACTGCTCGAGGAGGTCATTCAGCGCGAGACCTCGCGCGCCCTGGCACAGGTTTCGGAGACCACGCTCGGCGACCTGACCGAGGGCGATCCAGTCGAGCTGATGCTCGAAAGCCTGCGTGCCTACCTCCACGCCGTCGCGAACAACCCCAGCACCTGGCGGCTCGTGCTGATGCCGCCAGAAGGAGCGCCGCAGATCCTCCACAAGAGCATCGCCCGAGGCAGGGGGATCGTCCTCGCCAGCCTCACCGAGGCGGTCCGGCCCTGCGCTGGCACGCGAGCGGGGTTTTCCAGACGCCGAGCTGACCGCGCGACTTCTCTCGGCGATCTCCGATGAATACGCCCGCCTCGTGCTGACCGATCCAAAGCGCTTCACGCCGGACAGGCTGCTGCGCCACGCGCGCTGGTGGCTGACCCACGCCTGGGTCTAGGGGCTGAGGGCTGGCGAGTTCCCACGGCCGGGTGTCATCGGCCACGCTGCAGCTTGTCGAGGAGGCCCGCCTCGGTGGATCGCGGGCTAGTCGCTGTCGGCGTCGCCGTCTCCGTCGCGACTGCTGCCACGGGGTCGCTCCTCAGGCCGGGTCGGTTTGGCGACCACATAGATCGTGGTCGTGACCGGCCGGTAGCCGACGGCGCTCACGCGGACGCGGATTGGACCCGGGCGCACGAAGCGGCGCGTGATGCTCGCGCGACCCAGGGGGTTGGTATGCAGGCGGTGGCCGGCAAGAGTGATTACCGCGTCCACCACCGGCGCGGTTCGCCGGCCTTGGCTTCCCGTGACGGAAAAATGGAGGGTGACGCGCTTACCCGCTTGCACGTGGCGGGGGCTGACAGCCAGCTTCAACGCCGGGAAGATGCAACTCGCTCTGCGTAACAACCCGAGCTTGATCGCATTGGCCATGGCTTGATAGCCCGCGGGGTTGAAGTGGAGGTGGTCGCCGCCGTCGAAGGAGGGGTTGATGCGACTTGGGTCTGACGGATCGCGGACAGCCGCGTCGAAGTCGATCACTCCGTCGGCCGGGCTCTTGGCGCGGATCCATGCGTTGATCTCTTCGCGCTCCTGGTTGGCTGCTGCGTCACCGTAGCTGGAGGTCGCATCGCCCCCGGACGGTGTGAGCGTGCCCAGAAGGACTTTTCAGGCCGGCGGCGTGCATCTCCGCGACGCCCTTCACGTAGCCGGCTTCGATCTGTGCCGCGGTGGCGGTGGGTGAAAGCCCGATGTCGTTGATCCCCTCCAGCCAGATCACGGTGGTCGTCCCAGCCTGCTCGAGTACATCCTGCCTCAGACGCGAAAGCGCGCTGGGGCCATAGGTGTCCGGGTTGCCGCCGACCGCACCGTCGAGCAGTACCCGGTTGCCGCTGATCCCCGCGTTCAGCACAGACAACCCGATGTGGGCAGCGATCAATCGGCGGGCGAGGTCATCCGGCCAGCGGCGGTTCTCGTTGTAGCCCTCAGGACTCGCAGGGATGCCCAGCCGGAGCCTGGCCCTGGTAGCCGTCGGTGATCGAATCGCCGAATGCCACAACCGCACCGGTCGGTGCGGGGGCGACCACGTCGAGGCCGTCCACGAACGGCCTCGTGCTGTTGTAGAGGGCAAACGCCGCGCCGTCGGTGTCGGCGGCATGATCGCCGGCGCCGTCCGGCGTGAAGTACGAGGTTTGGCGACCCTCGTAGTGCTCGGTCGGCATGCCGGCGTTCTGGCTCACATAAACGCTCACGGCGAGGTTCTGAAACGCCTGGTAGGAGAATGCGACCGGGTCGCTGAGCACATCCTGACCCGGTGCGACGGTGACCGATGACTTGCCGCCGAAGACAACCGTCGCTGGGGCGCCGATCAGCGCGGCACCGGCAGCTTGCCTACCGATCGTGACATGATCGAACGTGACCGGGGCGGTGCCAAACCGATTGGTGAGATGCACCCGCACAGTAGTACCTCCGAGGGCGGGCGTGAGGATGACGCGGTCGGTCGAGTCGTCGACCGGCAGCTTCTTGTCCTCCGCTGACCCCGGGGGGAAGTCCTCCGACGGGGCGAACACGTCCCCAAGCCCGGTGCCCCGCGACGCATCGCTGGGTGGAGCCTCCCACGCTCCCACCCACCGACTCTTCCCGCACACGCTTGCGACCGAAGGCGGTGAAAGCACGAGCAACCCCGAGCAGGCGGCGACCCCTGCGACCAGAATCGACCCTGCCCTAGCCAAAGCGGGAACCTCCCTCAAGCCTAGTTCTCGCGCCGGCTAGGCGCCGGTTCGTGGCAGCAGGCTGTCGTCGAACGGAGGGAGTGGCTTGATGTGGGGCTCGAGCAGCTCGGCGGCCTGTTGCGTGGTCAGGACCTCGTCGGGATCGAGCTTGATCAGGTCGTGCTCGGTCTCGTCGTACTCCCAAACGTTCTCGCCAATCAGCCGGCAGCGCTCGTCGTAGGGCCACACCATCGCCACCCGTCCTCGGAGCAGGTACATCGCGTCCTCGTCGGCATCGATCCCCGCCGCAGCGAGGGCTGAGCCGAGTGTCTGCTGGTAGCCGATCATCGTGCTCACGACCATGAAGTCGCCGACGGCCACCGTCTCGGTCTCGTTGTAGAAGACCGACTGGTTGCTCTCGGCCCAGAACCGGTACAGCGGCTCGACCTGTTCGCGACCTTCGAGCTTCATCGGCGGCTGACCGATCATGTTGAAGCGGTACACCGGGTGCTCGACGGTCATCTCGGGCGCGAAGATCTCCTCGAAGCGGCCGGCGTGCTCGAGGTTGCGATGGCGGTCGTAGGCCTGAAGGAGGTAACGGTGACGAGGATTCTCCGTGACCTCGATCAGCTGCTGCACGGCCTTGTTGGTCTCCGTGATGTCCAGCCGGTTGGCTTTCACATCTCCCATTGATATACTCCTCGGTCGCTTGGCTTGCCGTCGACCCGTGGTCCCGCGAACTCAGCGGTCCGACAGGCCGGGGATGCGTGATGGGGCGGGCAATCCCGGCAAACGCGAGGCGCGCGGTCCGCTCGGGCTGGTGTCTGGGCGCGAAGCGCTCGAAGTGATCCGTTTCCCGCGGCCGCGATCCGTGTTCACGACCGCCGTTCACGTGGGACGACGCAGTCGCGGAGTTCGCGCTGCCACCGGCGGTCCGCGCGGCCGTCCCACTCGTGATCGTTGGTGCTGGGGTTGACCAGTCGCCGGAACGGACGGCGAGCGCCGGGTCCGGATCGGCTTGTGCCGCTTGAGCTTGGGTGCTGGTGTCGATTGCTCGCCATCACAGCCGGTTGTGATCTGGGCCTGGCCGGCGCCGTTGCCGACTGGCGTCCCGTCGATCGTCGACGCCGTGGGTAGCGTCGGACTGCCGGCGGTCACCCCGCAGGTCCCGGCGTAGATGCCGGGCGTCGGGAACAGCAGTCCGAACGGGTTTCCGAAGTAGCCGGCGAGCGGCGAGCGATCGGGATCCGGGTCCTCGTAGGTCTGGACCCCAGGCTCGGTGTTCATGTTCTGTGGCGTGCCAGAACGGTCCCCGTTCTCTCCCTGAGGACCGCAGGATGAGTCGTTGGCCGGGGTCTGGCTGCTGCAGTTGTACGACTCGGAGTTGGCCGACGGGTCGGGCTGGCTGTAGTCGTAGACGTTGCCGTTCGACGGCGTCCCAGGGTCGCACGGCGCGTTGCCGTTGGCGTTCGGGGCGTCGCAACCGTGGTCGACCGTCTGCTGCTGGGTCGTCGCCTCGGCGCAGATGCCTTCGATGCAGATCACGCCGATGCTGGCATTGACCGCACCCTCCGGGTGAGTCAGCGTAGGCCGATGTCCCGCGTTCTGGGGTGTCGCCGAGATGGTGTCGGCCATCCCGTCCGAGGTGCCATTCTCGGCGCCGCTGTCTGTTGGCGTGGCTTGGCTTGGTGTAGGGGCCGACCCCGTCGTGCTCCCCGTGGTTCTGGTTGTCATCGCCGCCGAAGTAGACGATCAGCCCCTGCTTGAGGATCGGCTTGTAGGCGACGGCGGTCCCGGTGTGCGGGGTGACCGAAGTCTGGCTGACCTGCTTGCTCTCATACTCGCACGGGTCGCCGACGCCCACGTTGCCGGCGGCGCCAAAGGGGATCGTCAACGGGGGAACTGGCCCGACCGCCTGATTCACCGTCGGGCAGACGAGGTTCAGGAACTGGAAGTAGTCGAAGTTGGCTGAGAAGCCCAGCCCTTTGGGGTTATCTCCGCAGCCATTGCTGGCGTCACCGGCGGTGCCGGGATCCTCCGGCTGGCTGCCCGCTGGAGCTGGCGCGGAGCCTGTCCCGTCGGTGTTCGCGCCGACACACCCCGAATGCAGGGAGGCGTTCTGGCCCGGAGCGCCGGGGCACTCGATGAACCCGATGCACGGCTCGTTCAGGTAGCCGTTGGGCTCCTGGTTGAACCCCATATCGAAGTAGTGGGTGTTCGAGGCGCCGGTGGCGTTGCCATGGCCGTCGGTCCCGCCGCTCTCGACCGAGAGCTGGATCGTGTGACAGCCCGGATAGGTCTGATCTGTCGGGGTCAGGTTGTCCCCATACCCGGGCGGGCAGTTCTGGTTCTGGCCGCTATAGCCGCCGCCGCTGACCGCCAGCGCGGGGCCGGCGCCCAGCGACAGCAGAGCGGCCGAGCCAAGAATGGTCAGCGCAGTTTTCAGGGCTCGCTTTCTCATGCTCGTCTCCTCTGGCTCACTGGACGTGGTAGGCGATCACGTAGCCCGGGCGCCGACTCGTAGGACAGCCCGCCGGCGGCGACGAACAGCTGATGCTCGGCCAGCGACACCCCCGCGCTGGTGATGTTGGTCACCGGCGCGCCGGCATCAACGCTCAACGGGCGATGCACCAGCGGTAGGCCGGTGGCGGCGTCGAAGGCATCGAGGTTGCCGGTGGTGTCCACCGTCCACACCACTCCATCGGCGGTGCTCGATGACTGGTAGTGCACGCCGTCGCCGATCGGGCGCAGCCAGTTCGCCGCGCCGGTCGAGCGATCGAGCGAGAACTCCGTCCCGCCGGGGGTTCCCACCCCGTAGATGGAATGGCCGTCGAACGCGGTCGAGTCCGCGTTGCAGGGCTGGCAGGACGCGCCCACCAGTGTCGACCACACCGGCTTCATGCTCTGCGCGTCGGCGACGTGATACACGCCCGACTTCTGCAGATCCCCGACGACCTTCTCGCCGCTGCTCGTGGTGAACAGCTGGGCGGAGGCTCCGAAGTCGAGGTCGAGCTGACCACACGCTGGGTCATCCAGCGGATCGGGCGCGTTGGCGGATGCCGCGCAAACCGGCGTTTGGCTCAGCTCGGCCAGCACGTTCGTGTACTGGTCGACGTTGCCCTGGTAGGCAGCGACGATCTGCCCGAACGTGGCCCGCGCCGGATCGACGTCGATCTTGAGGATCGCGTCGGTGGTCGGGTACTGCTCGGTCTTGCTGTTCGGATTGCCCGAGCCCCAGTAGATGTAGTTGGTCCGCGGGTCATACGCAGGCGTGCTCCACATGCCCCCGCCGGAATACCCCTGCGCCTGCGCCGCGGGCGGAACCGTCGGGGTGGTCTTGACCACCTGCCCGGTCGCAGCGTCGATCAGCGAGAACCCACCGGTCGCGTCGTTGTCGCCCTCCGGGGCGGAATACCCGGCGACGATGTACCCGTTCGCCAGGATCGCGCTCGCGTTGGTGTACGAGCCGGACTGCGCTGCGGTGCTGCTGGTCGGCGGCGCGAACGGCGCGCTCTTCCACACAACCGCGCCGGTCGATCGGTCCAGCGCGACCGCATACGGAGCGTTGAACTCTGAGACGAGGTACACCACCGAGTTGCCGTCGACCACCGGCGCGCCGATGAGCGCACCGCCCGATCCGGGGTTGGGCGCATCGACCTTGTGCTGCCAGACCAGCGCGCCGGTGCGCGCATCCAGCGCGTAGGCGACGCCGGCCGGTGGAGCCGACGAACACGCAGCCGTCGTAGACGATCGGAGTGCTGTTGAAGCCGGTCCCGTCACCGGTGGAGCTCGTGGAGAACGTCCAACTCGGGGTCAGCTTTCCGACCGCCCCGGGTCCGAAGCCACGAGCGGCAGGCTGCGAACGAGTGTTGGCCGCATCGTGCCCGTAGGACGGCCACTCGCCTCCGCCCGCCGACGGCTTTGAGCACGGAGTTGCCGCAACGGCCGCGCCTTCGCAGCAGACAAAGCACGCAACCACGACCACCACGGCCGTCGCTACCCGACAAAAGGCGCAGACATAGAATCTCCTCCCGCAATGCGGCCGTCCCCTGCAGACAGCCAGGCGGTCGATGATCCTACCCCAAAGTAACGCTAGTGCAAGTTAGGCTCGGAGGAAAAACGTACTAGTGCTCTCGGGAGGTCAGCCTGGAGCTCCGGTAGCCGTTCCGCAACGGCGGTGTCCCGGCGATCGCTTCAGCGAGAAATTTCCCCGAGTTCCTCCCCGCCGCTACACCGCGGATCAAGAACTACCTGCAAATCGGCAGAGTTGACCATCCAGAGTCGCGGTCTCGAAAACCGGTATGGGCGGTTTCGTCCATCGAGGGTTCGAATCCCTCCCTCTCCGCTTATGTTGCGTCACCGGTCTGGCCGATCTGGTCCGGTCCATAAGACCGGCGCACGGCTGGGGGCAAGGAGAGGGGCCGAATGAGGTGCCGAATCGTGGGAGGTGTCCTAACCTCCTGCGTGTGCCGAGCGAGGCGCCGCGCCCCATTTTCTGAGAGCAATTTCCCCGCGACTTCCCCACAGCAGTGGCTGGCCTGTGACCTCGCGACCCCGGCGGCCGGCTACATCAACGGCGCGGTCATCCACGTAGACGGTGGCCGCACCGCGGTCTGAGAGCAGACGAGATGATCCTCGTCACCACTCCCGGCAACGTTCGGCCACGGAGCCACTCGGCCGCCCGCTCACGATCCTGTTCGCCCGCAACCCGGACAAAGTCGCCGGGTTGCGGGCCTCGCTTTCAGCCCCGCAACGGGTATCTCACCGCTTCAGTCGGCTTCCCTCCCTTGCGCGGCGAGGAGGGCGCGGGAGCCTCGTGTCCGGTGGGGGAAGGCTCATCGAGTCCATCGACTCCGCACCTGACGAGTACCGGGACTGCCCGTCATGTCTTGTTGGCTCCCCCTCAGCTGCTGGCGCGGGTCTCGATACGAGGGGTTGCTCCGGCTTCGTTCCATACGGTCGCCGTTTAGCTGGTATGCGCCGTGTGTGGCCTCGGCGTCTCAGAAGCGATGCCGGGTGTGGCTGAAGCCACCCTTGGTGAAGGCAAGGACTTTTGCTGGGTGGACGGCGAACACGAGGGCGGTCCCGACGTCGTGTCGAAAGCCATCCTGACTGACCTCGTATTGCCATCGCCCGTCCCACTTTTGCGCCCAGGCTGCGGTGAGCCGCTCGAGCTGCTGTGCGTCGGTGACGCGGGCCGCCTCGCCCTCGACAACCACGTCGAGGCCGCTCTCCCAGTCGTTAGCGCCAGTGGTCAGCGCGACGCACGGATTGCTGGCGAGGTTGCGCGCCTTCTGCTCGTCCGGGCCTGTGGAGAAGTGCAGCGCGTCGTCGAGCCAGACGGCGACAAGCGGAGTGACGTGCGGCCGGCCGTCTGTGCGGACGGTCGAGATCCAGAAGATCTCGGCCTGCTTGATCGCCTCGAGCGTGTCCTCCCAACTCGTGGGCTGTGCTGCTGGACCGCTGAATCGGGTGTCGAGCTCTGTACGGGGTGTCGTCATCACGGTTTCCGTCCTCGGGGGTTGGCGGGTTCGGGTAGGGCTTGTCTTGGTCGGTTCTCAGGACATAGACAGCCGCGCACCGAGGAACTCATCGGTTGGGGTTAGGTGATCTCCCGCTCCGGCCCGCCTGCTCGGTAACACTGGGTGAATATCGAAGCCCGCCGGCCCGCACACGCCGATCGTCCCCGCTTTGCTCTGCCGCACACTACCGGCGGCGTCGCCCCGAGTCGCGAGTTGCGCGGATTGCTGAACGGCGCTAGTCGTGGCGTCGGCCGGGACAACGACCCTGTCGGCGACGGTCCGCCCTACTTCTTCCCGCGCCGCCCGAACCGCGAGGTCATGCGCCTCAGCCTGCTCCAGATCTCCTGACTCGCGTCAGCGGCGATTCTGCCGACCGTGTCGTCGGTCTTGATGATCCCCAGCTCCTCGTCGGTCGCACGCACCGGGCCCCCTCGGGCGACCGTTTCGGCCGCCTGCGCGCGGTAGCCAGCACGCCGGGCCTTGGCGGCGTCGATCTGCGCCTGCAGGCGGGCAACGTGGTCGTCGGGGTCAGGCGGGGCGGGCGTAGCGTCGGCGTCGTCGGTTATGGAAGGCATTCCATCACCTATCAGGTCGTGCTGGGGGGCGGCATTGGAGGGACCAACCGCGCTGTCCTCCATTCGTCAGCCGACGCTCATCTCGGCGCGGAGCCCGAGGGTCTTGCTTAGCGCGGTCAGCGGGGCCGGGGCCGCGCCCACAGACATGGCCCGAGCCGATATCAGGCCACCGCTTTCTTGATGAGCGCGCGAATCGTGGATTCGGTCGCGTCGTCCAGCGAGGTGAGGGTCCACGCGACCGGGTGCATGCTGGCGCCCTCCTCGCGAGCGGGGTTTACGACTTCGCCAAACCCGAATGCGATGAAGTCCTTGTCCGGTTTGATGTAGCAGATGTCCTTGCCGTCCTTCACGTAGAAGGGGAGGCCCCAGCGCACGATCGGTTCTAGCGACGGCGCGCTTTCCCGGATGATGGCGTGCAGGCGTTCGCCAATCTCTCGGTATTGCGCGGGGGCATCGCCGAGCTTGGCGAGGACTGCCGCATCACCCTTCTTCGTGAACATATGTTCGGGCCTCCTTCGAGTTCGTCGTTCGGATGATCAAGGGTGACGGCCTCGATCATCGCTCGCAAGCTTCAGACGTTAAGCCCGCGTCCTCGAGAATGAGCGCCCGCTTGCCGCTGCGACGAGCACTCCGACGCGACTTCCCTCCTATGCGCGGAATTCAAACTCGGCATGGCTGCTTTTATCGCCACCGGAACGGCGCTCAGCATCGTGGTCTGGCGTCCCGAGAATCCGGGTCAGGTCTCGAGCGGCGTGTCCGTCGCCTTGCCCCACTCGACCCACGAGCCGTAGTACACCCGTACGTCCGGGTAACCGAGCAGGTACTTGAGCGCGAACCACGCCTCGCTCGCCCTGTTGCCGATCGTGCAGTAGGTGATTAGCGCCTTGTCCTTGGTGACGCCCGCCTGCTCGAAGACGCTTTGCAACTCGTCGGCACCTCTCAGCGTTCCATCCTCGGCGCGCAGCAAGCCGATCGGAACGCTGACAGCGCCCGGGACGTGACCGGTCCGGCCTGCATCCTCCGTGGCTCCCGAGGGCCAGAACAGTTCGCCGTTGTACTCGCCCTCGGCACGCACGTCGACCACCAGCTGCGCCGGGTCATCGATCGCGCTCCGCACCGCTTCGCGAGAGGCAAATATCTCGTCGTTCACGACCACCGGTGGATGGTCGCTCGCCGCTACGGATGGCGCATCCGTGCTCCACTCGTGTCCCTCTTGCGCCCACTGGTCGCGCGCGCCCATGAGCATCCGCACGTCCTCATGACCGTGCGCCCGCAGCAGCCAGAAACCGAGCGGGGCGCTGTAACCCTAGGTGACCACGCACGTCTCAGGCGTTATCCCCGAACGCGAAAGCAAGCGTTCGAGCTCCGCGAAGCCGACTGGCTTGTAAGTCGGATCACGCAAATCTGTGTACGCGTTCCATAGGACCGCGCCGGGAATGTGACCCTCGTCGTAGGCGGCGCGGCTG
Source organism: uncultured Solirubrobacterales bacterium (assembly GCA_963803595.1). GTDB lineage: Bacteria > Actinomycetota > Thermoleophilia > Solirubrobacterales > Solirubrobacteraceae > Palsa-465. The sequence goes on along the minus strand of CAWDNF010000006.1, from coordinate 140,232 downwards.
ACGTCGATCTCGACCAGCCGAACACCCGGCTCGCCCGCCCAGATGCGCAGCGATCCAATCCACGTCAACCGTGGTGCGTTGGCCGCTCTCAGCGCTCATGCGCGCAGACAGACTTGCACAGCAAGCCAGCCGGAGCAACCGCTCCTGATTGATCGCCCGCTGCGATCGGCGACCGTCGCAGACAGCTGCGTGCGCCCCGCCGCCGCTCGCCGGCCGCATGAAAAGCTCCAGCAGACCGAGGGGAATCCTCCCTTCGCTTCACGACAGGCATCTTCCCCTCGTCCGCTATCGACCCGCTAAGCGCGGAACTCGGGAGCGCGAGCTACGACCCGGGGAGTGTCGGAGGATCTGTGTAGGCATGACCGAAAGCGAGCGTCATGCCTTCAACTCAAGAATCCAGTTCAGTTCCAGTTCCAGTTCCTGAACCGTCGGGCGTAGAGAGTCGTTTAGCTGGGGAGGCGACGGCTCCGGCTGGAATCCTTGACCGGGTGCCGGACGATCTCCGTGGAAAGCTGCCGGACGAGCTCGTCGACGAGCTGCTTCAAGGGGCGAGGACCGAGGGGGAGATCTTCGGGCCCGGCGGGCTGTTCTCGCAGTTGACCAAGCGGCTGGTGGAGCGGGCGATGGAGGTCGAGCTGACCGACCACCTGGGCTATGAGCCGCACCGGGAGCCGCCAGGCGGCGCGGGCAACACGCGCAACGGGTCGACGCCGAAGACGCTTGTGAGCGACCACGGGCCGGTTGACATCAAGACTCCGCGGGATCGTGACGGGAGCTTTGAGCCGAAGATCGTGAGAAAGCGCCAGCGGCGCTTTGAGGGCTTCGACGAGAAGATCCTGGCTCTCTACGCCCGGGGCATGTCGACTCGGGATATCACCGCCCATCTGCGGGAGCTCTACGGCGTCGATGTGAGCCCGGATCTGGTCAGCCAGGTCACCGACGCGGTTCTAGAAGACGTCAAGGCGTGGCAGCAGCGGCCGTTGGATGACCTCTACCCGGTGCTGTTCCTGGACGCGTTCGTGGTCAAGGTTCGCGACGGCGGGTCGGTTCAGCGCAAGGCTTGTTACCTGGCTTTGGCGATCACCATGGAAGGCCGGCGCGAGGTGCTGGGCATGTGGTTCCAACAGACCGAGGGCGCCAAGTTCTGGATGCAGGTCCTCTCAGAGCTCAAGCACCGCGGTGTGCAGGACATCCTGATCTGCTGCGTCGACGGGCTGAAGGGCTTCCCGGAGGCGGTCGAGGCGATCTTCCCACAGACGATCGTTCAGACGTGCATCGTGCATCTGATCCGCACCAGCCTGAAGTACGTGCCCCGCCGCCAATACGACCAAGTGACCAAGGACCTCAAGCCGATCTACACCGCGGCGGATGTCGACCAAGCCCGGGAGGCGCTCGAGGTGTTCGACCAGAAGTGGGGCCAGCAGCTCTCACCCGTCGTGAAGGCGTGGCGGGAGAACTGGGAGTACGTGATCCCGTTCCTGGCCTTCCCGCCGGACGTCAGGCGGGTGATCTACACCACGAATCCCATAGAGGCTTTGAACCGCCAGCTGCGCAAAGCGATCAAGACCAAAGGACATTTCCCCAACGAGGAGGCCGCCAAGAAGCTGATCTACCTAGCCATCATCAACGCCACCCCCAAGTGGACCAAGGTCGCCGGCTGGACGAAAGCCCTCCTGGCGTTCAAGATCCAGTTCGGAGACCGACTACCCGACTAACCGCCTACACAGTTAATCCGACACCCTCACGACCCGCGTCTCGCCGCGTCCAGCGCCTTCGCGATGTCTTTGATCAACACCATCAGGTGCATCGAGTCGGTCGGCGAGGGTTCGAGGCCATGGCGGAGATAGAAGCCGCGGGCTTCGTCGTCGATGGCATGGACCAGCATCGCGCGTACGCCGACTGTCTCTGAGGCGGTGAGCGTCCGTAGCATCGCGTCGCGGAGCAGCCACGCGCCGAGACCGCGTCTTGCAACGGAGAGGTCGACCGCAAGCCGCGCCAGCAGTACGACCGGGATCGGGTACTGGGGCATCCCCTTGATCACACGCGCGGTAGCGGCCTCGCGTTCAATGCCGGCGGCTGTCAGCGCGTTGTAGCCGACCACGCGCCCTTGCTTTGGGTCGACGATCACGTAGGTCCGCGCGGAACCGGCCGTGCCGGCCTGGCGCGCATATCGAGTGAGCCACAGGTTCAGTGACGCGCGGCCGCAGTCGAAGCCTTCGAGAACGTGATCGGAACCCAGCGGCTCAGGATCGCCGAAGCGCGCCACTACTCGGGGCGCGGGCGGCGAAACAGCTCGACCAGCTCCGGGATCTCCCGGGGCGGACGATCAAGCGCGGCGGTGAACTTCCGCCACTGGGGCGCTGAGAGCACGAATCGCGTCCGGTCAGCGAGCAGCCGCTCGGCTCGCTCGCGCCCGCTCTCGACGAGGAACTCGGACAGTGACTCGTTCGCCGCCGCCGCGGCAGTGCGGAAGAGCTCATCGTCCCTGGCGGCGACACGGAGATGAACGCGCTCGGTCTTTGTCTCAGTCATCTACACCCAGTGTACGCCAACTGTGTGTACAGGTCAACCGCAGTTTCTTCCCCGAGGTCTTCCCCACAGCGCAAGGCGGGATCAGAAAGCTCCTGCAAATCCGTGCCTTTCAGCTCGAGAAATCCCGGTCTCGAAAACCGGTATGGGCGGTTCCGTCCATCGAGGGTTCGAATCCCTCCCTCTCCGCTGAATCAAAGTGAGAGCTCCGCGGCGGTGTCAAACGTTCAGGGGCAGGGGCCCAACGCGGCCGGCGGCGGGCAGAGCGCGGCGAACTCGATTGTCGGCGCGAGGTTGTCAGGTCGCCGTTACGGCGCCCGACCTCCTCGCGCCTTGAAGCGCCTGGCCGGGCGAACCTAATGCCCTAAAGGCAGGCGCTCTACCAAGACGAATACCCAGCCTCAGGGGCCGTAACCCCTCGCGTCGACAGAAGCCCGCTCAGGCTGGTACGCGCGGGAGTATCGCGAGGTCCTGGTGCCGGCCAGTGTGCCGAAGTCGCGGCGGTGCGCCAGTGTGCCGAAGTCGCGGCGGTGCGAGAGCTCGCGCGTTGCGGTCACGAGATTCAAGTTGGCGAAGGCTGGCGCCGCCGGGCTTGGGCGTCCACGACGTGCGCGATGGTTCGCGTTGCCGCTTGCTCGAGCTGTTGCGGCGGGCGGATGACGTGGCGTCAGTGTTGTGAGCGACGGCGTCGTGGTCGCGGAGCTCCCGCTGCCTTTGCTGCGCGATCATCCGGAGGATGCGGATGTGCGGGTCGGTCATGGTCGCGCTTCCGGTCTGGGCAGCGTGATAGAGACCGCGGTTGCGTTGGGCAGTTCGTGGGGGAGGTCCTCTGGGCCGAGGAGGCGGAAGCCGACGCTGCGCTCCAAGACGATCGGTTGGGGTGAGTCACCGCATTCTGGGCAAGCGGTGATGTATGCCGCCGCGGCGGCTGTGAAGCGCAGCCGGCAGCGTGGACAGCAAACGTAAGTCATCGCGCTGATGACCATGGGTTCTTCCCGGGCAGGACGTGCTCGCACGCTGGACATACGCGATCCATCACCGGATCATCCAGCAGCTTGTCATTCAGCTCGAAGTACAGCCGGTGGCGCCCGAGGCCCGACACGCGCAGAACGTGCCCGCACTCGGGGCAGCTATAGGTTCGTCGCGAATCCAGCTTGGCCGACGGGACGAGCTGCTCGGGCGGCGCGAGCCCTTCAGCGGGCGCGATCAGCGTGGCGCTGGCCATCATGTCACCGCCTCGCTGCTGTGGTGGCTGCCGCCTTCATCCAGCCAACACTCTATGTCGAGATCGGCTCGCATCGCCGCAGTTTTGCGGTGAGCGACGAGGCCAGACAAGCCGTTCGCATCTCCCCCCAAGGTGCTTCGGCGACGCTGAGTCAGCGCCGGCGCGCGCGATGCGAGCGGCTTGTTTGGCCTCGTCGTAGATGGCGTGGCTGGCGAACCGCACGAGCGTCTCGCCGCTGCGGGCTACGATCATCCACTGATAGACGCCGCCGTGCTCCTCAAAGGCGAGGAACTTCGCCGGCGCCTCCCTGACCAGAGCGCTTGCCGCCATCCGAGCCTTCCCTGTCGCAGTGACGGCCTGCTTTGCCTCTGCGAGGCGGGTCATGACGTGGCAGCGCCTCGGCGCGGCGTGCGGGTGCGCCAGTGGAACGCGGCGGTGGCGGCGAGTCCTAGTAGCCAGCCGAGGATCGCGGCGAACAGCACCAGCCAAACAAGCGAGACGTGCGAGCTGCCGAACACCCAGTTGACCTTGATGTGTGCGGTGTTCGACGCCGCGAGCGCGATCAGAAAGGCAACGAGCGCGACGGTCGCGACCGCGTAGCTGTGAAGCCGGGTGCGGTGGGCCTTGCGACGAAAGTGCTCCCCCCGTGTCTCGATACCGGTCGCCGTAGCGTCGGATGCCTGCGCGGGAGTGAGGTCGCCGTCGCTCGCGACCGGCGACCCGTTGCTGACCGGGCTAGTGATCGCCTCGGGGATCACTCCTGGCGCGGCCGAGCGGACCGGCGAACTTGATGTGGTGGAGAGCATGGTGAGGACCTCCTCAGGGTGGTGGAGAGGTCTTCGCGTCCCTCTCATGAATGTTTGATCACTATAGCATGAAATAGCAGTCTAGAAATGATAGCCTGCTGTAGATGGCTGCGATCACCGCACCTGGTTGGACGTTTCTGACCAACCATGCCCAGGTGCTGGTCTGCATCGCCCACGATCCCGGCGTTCGCCTGCGCGACATCGGCGAGCGCGTCGGAATCACCGAGCGGGCCGCGCATCGCATAGTCACGGAGCTCGCCACCGCCGGGTACATCACGCGCCAGCGAAACGGGCGCCGCAACCACTACGCAATCAACGCCCAGTTACCGCTCCCCGACTCGATCGCGCGTGAGCAGAACGTAGGATCGCTGCTCGAGATCCTGACCGCGAGCAACGCGTCCGAGCCGCGGCTCGATCGCACGAGAAGGAGCGGATGATCGCGGGGCTCATGATGGCGGTCGGGTGCGCACGGGCGGGCAGCGTTGCGATGCTGCTCAAACTGGTTGTCTGTGCACGCCACCCGGTTGCCAGCGCGATCGGCTTGTTTGGCTCCAAGTGGTGGACGATCGGCTGGCTGGTCGCGCTCGGCGCGTGGCTGTTGCATGTCGGCGCGCTCTCGCTGGCATCGCTATCGAGCGTGCAGGCCGTCATCTCAGGCGGATTCGCGTTCTTGGCAATCCTTGCCGAGCGGTTCTTCGACCTGCATCTCGGCCGCCGGCAATGGTTCGGCCTGGTCGTCACCGCACTCGGACCGACGGTCCTGGGGCTCACGGCGGCGCCCGCCGCACGCGGGGGCGCCTAGGCGGACGCGCTGATCTGTGTCGCGATCGAGCTGCCGATCGCCGTGACGATTGGCGAGGCGCACGCCAACGCGATCAACCGACCAATCCACGCGCGCAACGGCGAGAGACGCAGGCCAAGCAAGCGCCGCACCCCGAACGCATACGCCGGCACCGTCAGGACCACGGCCAGGACGACGAAGGACGGTCAGGCCAGTCATCCCCGCGTCGTCGATCTAGTCGTGTCCGCCGCGGTGCCTCGACTTCGCCCGTCCGATCCGTCGTCCTGAAATGGCGGCCGTGCGGCTTCTGTGGCTTCGGTGTCGACCAGAAGTTCGAGCAGTTCACCGACCGTCGGTTCTCGGCCGATGGCTTGTCGCAACCGAAGATGGTGCTGGATGCGGTAGCGATTGCGACGGCCGTCCTTTTCCTTGATGACGTAGCCGCCCTTGGTCAGGTCGGTAACGATGCCGAACGCCCTGCGTTCGCTGACGTCGAGCACCTCGGCGATCTCAAGCAGGCGAACGCCCGGGTCATGAGCGATGCAAACCAGCGCCCGAGCGTGGTTGGTGAGAAAGCTCCAGCTACCCATGCCGGAACTATCGCACAAAAATTTCTAGAAATTATTTGCTAGTGTGCTGGACACGGAGTCGCGCAGACATCTTCGGGATGCGGCGCTGGCCGCCCGCCGGCCCCCGCCGCTGCGCAGCCTCCGAAAGAAAGGAGCAAGCATGCCCGTGAAGCCGGCCCCGCTCACCAGCCCGGCAGTGGCTACGCCACGAGCCACGCTGTCGTCAGATCCACCCTCTGAGGAGTCTCAATCATGACCGCAATATCACGGCCCAGCAGTACGACGAGCGGCGGCGGCGATTATCCGCTGACCTTCGCGGTCGACTATCCCGACCGCAGCCTCAATCGCCTCAGCACCGCCTTTCGCATCCTCACGATCATCCCGATCGCGATCCTCGCCGCGTTCCTGGAGGGCGGCAGCTTCGCCGCTAACGCCGGAGGCTCCGGCGCCCGCTATGCCGCCAGCGGCATTGGGATCCTCGTCATCCCGGTCGTCCTGATGCTCCTATTCCGCAAGAAGTACCCCCGCTGGTGGTACGACTGGAACCTGCAGCTCACCCGCTTCAGCAACCGAATCGCCGTCTACTTCGCATTGATGGACGACCGCTACCCCTCCACCGACGAGCAGCAATCCGTCCATCTCGCCTTCCCCTACCCCGACGCCGAACACGACCTCAGCCGCGGCCTGCCGCTCGTCAAATGGCTACTGGCAATCCCTCACTACGTCGTACTGGTCTTCCTGACGATCGCCGCGTTATTCGCCGCCATCATCGCCTGGTTCGCAGTGCTATTCACCGGCCGCTACCCACGCTCGCTATTTCACTTCATCGAGGGCGTGATCCGCTGGCACAACCGCGTCGGCGCCTACGCCTTCCTACTCATCACCGACCGTTACCCACCATTCAGCCTCCAGCCCTAACCCGTCATCGAACGTCGCCTGGCAACCTTTACCGACCGATAACCGCCGCGAGGGTTCGAATCCCTCCCTCTCCGTTTCAGCAGGGCGAATACACCGTGCGCTGCCCTAGCCGTGTACGGCGTCCGATGCACGGGTCCCCTAGCCGTGTACGCCGCCGTCACTGTGGCCTACGCCTGCGCGTGGCGCGTGGCGCGCGGCGCGCGGCGTCGTTCTTGCATCAGGAGAAGCTTTTGAGGAATCGCAGCCCGGCTCGGCGGCCCTGGGTCAGCTGTTTATCGGCGATGCCAACTTCTTCGATCACTCCGTGTCGGACCTTGAGGACCCCGCGGCTCTGACCGGCCGGAACCAGGTACCAGTAGTTGAGCCCCACGTGGAACGGCGCCCTTGCGTGGAGATACCGGGCGACGGCGGCCAAGCGATCCCCCGGGCGCACTCCGCGCAGGGCATAGAAGGGATTCGCCGTCAGCGCGAGCACGACCTGTCCCCGGACGCGGAATCGCTTGCCGCGGGCGATTCGCGCTAGCAGCCTCGGAGAGGCGTAGCCAACGCGGATCCCGATCGGAGACAGGCAGAAGAAGTCCATATAGCGACGACCCCGCGTCGAGCTGTGGGAAAACACCCGTCGCGCGCGAGCGCGGGTCATCCCGAGCCGCACCGGCCCGAGCGATCGTCCGCGCAGGCGACCGGTAGCCGCCGGACAGCCGCGGGTGGCGGATGGCACAGCCGAACCCGTCGCGCCGTAGACGGGCAGCAGTAGGGAGGTGCCGTCGGGTCCGCCGAAGCGAACCGTGTTGGTGGCCGGCGGGAGGGGGGTGAACGGCGAGGCGCCGGGATCGGAGAGGTTCAGCTCCAGCGTCCCTGGCAAACCGTTGGGAAGATCACCCGAGGTGAGCCGCAGCTGGAGCCGGTGGCCGGGCGCGAACGTGTACATCGTAGGTGCGATCGCGACCTCGAAGTCATAGAACCGTCCCGGAGTCAGCGGCTGTGGTGTGGTTAGCGCCTCGAGGGGCTCCTCAGGCGTGCTGCCCGGCGCGAGCTCTCTGAGCGACGCGCGCAACTGTCCCTCGGTGACGATGCTCTCGTTGCCGTCAGGCGCGACGTCCGAGACCTTGAGAAACCAGTCCGTGTTGGTGGCGCTCGACGATGCGACCAGATGGACGGCGAGCGGTCCAGACAGGGTGAGCGGCCGGGTGAGCGTCGCGGTGCGCCAGGTCAGCCCCTGGCCGTCCTCGAGGCGCTGATCGGTCGGCACATAGGGGCTGATGGCGACGGTGCCCTGCTCGTCCATCGACATCGAGAAGCCCGCCGCGGGGTTCGTAAAGTAGCTCTCTGTCGAGGGGCGAGGGGACTGTGGTGACACGCTCCCCGCCCCGAGGTACTCGCGCTGGAAGCTGCTCTGCGGCGGCGGCCAGGCGCTCGTGTCGATGTAACGACTCGCCTGCTGGTCATACAACCGCACCCGGGGCAGCTCCGGGACATTCATCCCCATCAGGTAGCGCTGATCGAAGCGGATCTCCTGGGCCTCGACGTTGTCCTGATTCGGCGGATTGAGCGTAGGCGCGAAGGGAGCCCCGCAGCCTTTGTGGGTGCACCCGCCGATATTCAGGTATGTGGCCACCCCGGGCCGATGCTCGAGCGCCTCGAACATCCGGATGTCACCAGCCTCGAAAGCGTCCCGCCACCCGTCCTCGACGAACACCGGGACCTGGATCTTGCCGACCTGGGTGATCGGAGAGCGGTCGTAATAGAACTGGTCCTCGAACGGGTTAGCCAGGTAGTCGAACACGATCGGCTTGCCGGTGAGTTGCTCCTCCTTGGCCGTCAGCGTCCCTGGGATCATGCTCGCATCGCCGTTGGGCGTAGCCAGCCCAGGCCCCCCCTGCACGGCGAGGTACTGGGCGTCGAAGGAGGCCGAGAAGATCCCGCCGGGCGCATAAGCGTCGTTGTAGATGTCAGCCAGCGCCTCACTCGGCGCGATGGCCGCAAGATGCGGCGGATCGGTCTCGGCGGTCTTGAACTGGGTGATCCCGACATAGGAACCGCCCGACATCCCCACTTTGCCCGTCGACCAGGGCTGGGTGCCCAGGTACTCGACCAGGTCGTAGCCGTCCCGCTCCTCGCGCGGAGAGAAGTAGTTTCCACTGAGATTGCCCTGGCTGCCGCCCGTCCCCCGCACGTCGACCACCGCAGCCACGAATCCGCGGACGGCGAAGTCGGTCGCCGGTGCGCAGCCGCAGATGCCCTCGCGTCCGTAGGGAGTCATGCTGAGGATGACCGGGAACCGCCCGGGCGCCGGCGCCTGGCCGTCCTTGGACGGGAACACGATCGTGGCGCCGAGCTTGACGCCGTCGTCCATCGTTATCCACTGCTGCTCGGAGTACGTCGCCGGGTACGTGGCGGGCGGCAGCGCCGACGGCACAGGGGGATCGGCTCGTGCGCCCCCGGCTCCCAAACCGAACGCGACCGCCAGGACGACGGCAACCCAGGCCGCCCGCACAAATCCCCGCCCGAGCCCGAGTCGCATCACCTCGCGTCTACGCCACATCTACGTTCCACCCTGGCAAAGCCACGGGCCGGCGTCAAGGAATGTAAACACCACCCCGCGGGCGCTAATCCGGATGGTGGCGCGCTAGTGCGCGTGCGCGGGACGATGCGGAACTCAGCCTTACCCGAACGACCGCCGAGATCGAACGAGACGGGAGGCGCGAACCGGATCCGACGAGCGGCCCGCAACCCTCCCCGCTTGCGCCGGTCTGTGAGTTACCCGAGGCTACTGTCGCGCTACCACCCGGGTCACCGGAGCAGGACACGATTGGGTGGGCGCACGCGGTCCGAGATTCGCCAAACCCAGAGCCGCATCACCTTGGCACAAGATTTCCCCGGGTTCTTCCCCACAGCTGCCGAGTCGCTCAAGAACTACCTGCAAATCGACTGGTCTAACCACCGGAGGTCGCGGTCTCGAAAACCGGTATGGGCGCCGCCCTCCGAGTGCTGGCAATTTCCGAGAGTTCGGCTACCTTGGAGCGCTGCGCTGAGTTCGACCTGGCCACCGACGCCCGACTCCAGCGCCGTCAGCGCGCTACCCGCGCAGGGTTAGTCGCTGCAGTCTTGGCAGGCGCCGTGGAGCACGATTTCGTGTTCCTCGACGCGCATGGGGACGCGGCCGCTGAGTTTCTTGATCGCGGCTTCTAGGGTGGGGTCGGTGAAAGGGGTAACGGTGCCGCAGTTGTCGCAGACGAGGTGGTGGTGGTGGCCGTCGCCGGTGCGGATCGGTTCGTAGCGGGCCATCGTCTGCCCGACCTGGAGCTTTTGGACGAGATGGATGCGTTCGAGCTCGTCGAGGATGCGGTAAATGCTGGCGCGGCCGATCGGTCGCCCGCGCTCGCGGAGCGCGTCTTCGATCTCGATTGCGGAGAGAGCGCAGGCTTGGGTGTCCAGTAGCTCGAGCAGCGCGCGACGGGCGGCACCGGTGTGGTGCTTGGTCTGGGAGAGCACGTGTTGCGCGTGCTCAGCCCAGCTCTCGCTCTTGCTTCTAGTCATAGGTCCTCAGTCTAAGTCTCGGTTTCACGGATCCCCTCAGCCGCCGGCTTGAGGGTGCGTGTCGCAGGTCGCTGGTGGCCAGGAACGCGATCAGGTAGGTGCCGCTGGCGACGGCGATGATCGCGGAGCTGGGAGGAAGCTTCGGGATCAGGTAGCTGATCGTCAGTCCGGCCCAGGTGGAGAGCACGGCGATCGCGGCGGAGAGCCCGAGCGCGCGGTAGGGGTTAGAGGTGAGTCTTTGGGCGGCCCCGGCGGGAGCGGCGAGCAGACCGAGGAGCAGCAGAGCGCCGACCGCTTGCGTCGCTTCAGCGGTGGTCGCGCCAAGCAGGGCGAGGAGCAGCAAGCCGAGCGCGCTGACTGGGACGCCGCGCGCGGCAGCGACGGCGGGGTCGACACTGGCGAACAGCAGCGGCCGGGCGATCGCTAGCACGACGGCGATGATCGCGGCGGCGATCAGGGCGGCGAGCACGGCGTCGGCGGCGCTGAGCCCGAAGATCGATCCGAACAGGGTGCGGGCCCCAAGCAGGCCGTTCCCGCCACCCGATCCGGTGCTGAACAGGGCGAGGAAGTAAACGCCGAGCCCGAGGATCGCGGCGAACGTGACCCCAATCGCGACGTCGTCGGCGTGCGATCGCCCGCCAAGCGCGCCGAGCAGCAGCGCGATCACAATCGTCGCTGCGAACAGTCCGATACGGATGTCGATCCCGGCGGCAGCCGCGGCGAGCGCACCGGTGAACGCGACGTGGCTGAGCGCGTCGCCCGCGAACACCTGCGCGCGGAGCACGACGAAATAGCCGATCAGCCCAATCGCGAGCGCGATCGTGGTGCCGGCCAGCCAGGCGTTGCGGACGAACTCCTGGGCGAACATCACGCGGGCGCCCCGACGGCGCGAGAGCGGCGGTGCAGCAGGGTGGGATGATCGATCGCGGCGCAGGCGAGCCGAGCGACGAGGTAGACCGAGAACGCGACCGCAGTGATGTAGAAGCCGACGGGATAGTTATAGAAGTAGGCGAGCGCGAGCCCGACCCAGGTGATCAGCACCCCGAGCAGCACCGTCAGGATCAGACTCGCGCCGATCCGCGGGGTGATCAGCTGCGCGCTCGCCGCCGGCGCCACCAGCAGCGCGAACACCAGCAGCGCGCCCGTGATCTGCGCCGTCGCCGCGACGGTCAGCCCGAGCGCGAGCATGAACGCAAGGGAGACCCGGCGGACGGGGACGCCACCGGCGCGCGCGACTGGCTCATCGACCGAGGCGAACAGCAGCGGCCGGCCGACGAACGCGAAGAACCCCAATGCCATGACGCAGACGACTGCGAGCGTGAGCACCTGCCCGCGTGTTATCCCAAGGAAGTCCCCGAACAGCAGGTTCTCATACCCGGCCAGCACCCCCTGATAGAGGCTGAGGAATAAAAATCCGCACGCCAGCCCGAACGCCTGGACGGTGCCGGTCACGGCGGACTCCTCGCCGCGGTGGCGTCGTTGGCCGGCGGCGGTCGCGCCGATCACCAGCGCGCAGGCGCCGCAGAAGGTGTAGTAGCCGACGGCGACGGACAGCCCGAGCAGCAGCGCAAAGGTCGCGCCGGGGAACGCCATCACCGACAGCGTGTGCCCGGCGAACGTCTCACGCCGCAGCACCATGAACCAGCCGACCACGCCAGCCGTGACCGCCACGATCGTTCCCGCCTCAAGCGCGTTCACCATGAACGGGTATGCGGTCAGCTGCCGGAAATCCGAGATCAGATCAAGCGACAGCGCAGCAAGCGGAAGGTGGCTAGCCATGCTCGTGGTGCTCGTGGCGGTCGGTGTGATGCGCGGGCGCCTCGGGCAGCCCGACAACGACTAGGCGTCCGTCGGCGGCAACCAGCACCTCGATGGGGACGCCGTAGAGGCCGCTCAGCGTTTCCGCGGTGATCACCTCGCGCGGCGAGCCGACGGCGGCGTGCCCCGCGCCGAAGTAGACGACGCGGTCCAGATACGTAAGCAGTGGGTTGACGTCGTGCGCGACCAACAGCACGCTCACGCCCTGCTCGCGGGAGATCCGCGCCAGTAGCGCCGCCACCGCGGTCTGATTGGGTAGGTCGAGGCTGTCCAGCGGCTCGTCGAGGATCAGCAGCTTTGGGCGGCTGATCAGCGCTTGGGCGATCAGCAACCGCTGCTGCTCGCCGCCGGAGAGCCGGCCGATCGGTCGGCTCGCATAGTCACCGGCGCCGACGAGGTCAATCACCTGCTGCACCCGCTCGCGCCACGAGCGACCCAGCGGCAGTCCCCATCGGGCGCCGTCTAGCCCGAGCCTCACCAGGTCGATCCCGCGGATCCTGATGCTTGCGTCGAAGTGGCGGCGCTGCGGCAGGTAGCCGATCTGACTGCCGACCTCGCCCGGTGCGCGTCCGAGCACCGACGCGGTACCGGTGGCGAGCGGCAACTCGCCCAGCAGCACCCGCAGCAGGGTCGTCTTCCCCGCCCCGTTCGGTCCGAGGATCGCGGCGAACTCCCCTTCCTCGATCGCGAAGTCGACATCGCTCCAGACGGTGTTGGAACCGATCCGGGCCTGCGCGCCCTCTAGCCGCACCACCGGCACGTGGGACCTCACCTGCCCGGACTGTCCGTCCTGGGCGTCAGGTGCCGCCTCGACCAGCCGCGGGGGGCTCACTTGCCAGTCGCCCGGTGAAGGGCCCGCTGGAGGTTCTCCAGCTCTGCGACTTGCCATTGCTCGAACGTAGCCGAGGCCGGTGAAAGCGTTTCGGTGATCGTCGTGATCGGAACGTGCGCTGCCCGCGCGATCTCGTTGACGCGCTGCAGGTCCGGGGTCGCGTTCTGGCTGTTATAGACCCACACCTTGATCAGCCTGTTCTGCGCCTGGGTGTCAACCGTCTGCTTATCGGCCGCGCTCACGTCGGTTCCCTCGGCGATCGCCTTCGCGAAGCTGTATGGCGTCAGCAGCTTCAAGCCGAGCGCCTCACCCAGCGGCTGGAAGATGCTCTCGCTGTAGCCCACCGGCACCCCGGCGTAGCGCGCCCGGATCGTCGCGATCATCGCGTTGTACTCGGCTAGGCCATGGGTCTCGAACCTGGTGCGTTGCTGATCGAAATACGCGCTGTCCCTGGGTCGAGTCGCTTGTAGTCAGCGACGATCTGATCGATCACCCGCCGCACCGACGACGGCGAGTACCACTGATGCGGGTTATCGCCCTCCACCAGCCCCAGCAGATCGCCGACATCGAGGATCTTCCGCGAACTCGAGGGGTTCGCGGCGATCAGCTTCGGCGCCCACGCGTCGTAGCCGACCCCGTTCACGATCGCCATCTGCGACCTTGCCAACACAACCCCATCCGAAGCCGTCGGCTCGTACGAATGCGGATCGGTATCGGGGTTCACGACGATGCTCCGCACCGCCACCTTCGTGCCCCCCAACTGGGCGGCGATGCTCCCCCAGAAGTTCTCCGCCGCAACGACCTGCAACCTCCCCGACGACGAACCAGACGCCGAACCAGCGCTCCCGCCACCACAAGCCGTCAGCAGAAAAGCGCAGCAGACAAGCAACGGCACGCCACGCAACACTCGGAGCGCGATGCTCCGACCTGGATTAGATCTGGGTTGGCCGGGCGCGGGATGACGTCGCACCCTCCCAAGATATCACGATAATGAGATTTAGTCTCATTCCTAGGTGCTTAAACCTCCCGCTGAGCATTCGGCGTGGAGGAGGGGACCTCGCCCATGAAGGCCGATACGAGCTCCGGGATGACCTGCGCGCGAGCCGCTACGACGTCTTCGGAACCGCCAACTTCTTCAACTTCGTGCCGTGGATCGCCGCGCTCGAGGTGCTCGACCAGGTCGGAATCGAGGCGATCGCCGCACACGATCAGTGGCTCGTCGATCTGATCGTGTCAGGATTGGACCGCAGCGGGCGACTCCGGGTGCTCAGTCCTCTGAGCGGACCGGCCAGATCGACGATCGTCGTGGTCAGCCACGTCGATCCGGAGATGAACCCACGCCTTCAAACCCTACTCCGTGAAGCCGGCATCGACGTCGCTCTGCGGTCGGGAAATCTCAGGCTCTCGCCTCACCTCCACAACGATGAAGAGGACATCCAACGAGTCATCACTGCGCTCTCCCGTCACGCCTGAACATGAGCCGCACGCCCCTCGGCGGGCATTTGTTGGAATCGACACTCGCTTGCGGACGATCAGGCTCGCAGTTCTGGTCCGAGGTCTGCGGGATCGATCATTGTGAAGCCCACCCTCGCGTAGTAGGACCATTCCACGTCATCGGTCGGCTACGCCACACGGCGTAGCCGGCTTCATCCCTACGCCCTCCGCGGTACGTCGCGCGATGCAAAGAGTCTCCGCCGAGCCGATGACACAGCCGCCGGATCGGCCGACGATATTCGTGTCGTCGGGTGGTCCGCCGACAGGACATCGGAAGGGAGTTGGTGATGAGGCAGCTGACACGTTGGGTTCTTTCCCACAAGCTGGTCGTGGTTGTGACCTGGCTGGTGTTGCCGGTTGGTGGAGCGGCCGCCGCGAGTTCGCTCGGCGGGGCGCTTTCGCAGAAGTTCTCGGTCCCGGGTGCGGCGATACGCACCAACGACCGGATCGGGCATGAGTTCGGGACGGGCGGCTCGCCGCTCGTGCCGGTAATCAGCGTCAGCCGCGGCGATTTGCGCCAGCCGGCGCTCGCACGCCAGGTGTCGGCCGCGTTCGCGCGGGTCGCAGCCTCGGAGCCCGGCTCCCGGGTGGCGTCGTACGCGAACACTCAGGACGCGGCGTTTATCTCACCGGATCATCACACCGAGTACGCGCTGATCTTCACGCCCGCGGGGACCGCCGATCGAGCTGAGCAGCGGGGTGCTGGTGCAGCGCGGCGCGCGGCACAGACGGTCAGTGTCGCGGGAGCCCCGGTTGACGTGACCGGCCTCGACGCGCTTCGCACGGCTGGCACCCAGAGCAAGGGCAACGGCGTGATGACCGAGGCGATGCTCGGCGCCGGCGGGGCTCTGATTGTGCTGGCGTTCGTGTTCGCGTCGTTCATCGCGATCGTCCCGCTGCTGACCGCGGCGGTGGCGATCCTGAGCACGCTACTGATCATCCGTGGCCTCGCGGCCGTCACTGCGGTGTCGATGATCGTCCAGTTCCTGATCGCGCTGATCGGCCTCGGCGTCGCGATCGACTACGCGCTCCTGATCATCGTCCGCTGGCGAGAGGAGCGTGCCAAGGGCCAGAGCAATGAGCAGGCCGTTGTAAACGCGATGTCGACCGCTGGACGCGCGGTGATGTTCAGCGGCCTGACGGTCGCAGTGGGACTGCTGGCGCTGATGGTGGTGCCGGTGTCGTTCCTGCGCTCCGTTGGAGTTGCGGGGATGCTGATCCCGCTGATCTCGGTCGCGGTGGCGCTGACGCTGCTGCCGGTGATCCTGGGCACGGTCGGCCCGAGGCTCGATTGGCCGCGGATCCGCCACGAGGACCACGCCAGCCGCGGCTGGCTGGCCTGGGGACGCCTGGTGACCCGCCATCGCTTCCCCGCGGCAGCGCTTGGGATCGGTGTGCTGGCCGCGCTGCTGATCACAGCCACTGGCATCCACTTCGGCAACCCGGCGGCGGACAGCCTCGCCAAGCAGGGCCCGGCACGCGCCGGACTGGTCGCGCTCGAGCGCTCCGGCATCGGCGCCGGCTCGCTGTCGCCGATCGACACCCTCGCCCCGAGTCCGGAGTGCGGACGCAACGGCCGCCCGCCTGAGCAGGGTCCGGGGCGTCCGGACGCGCCGTCGCTCCTGCGGGGCCGCAGTGGCGCCGCGGCGGCGAGGCGATCGTCGAGGTCCTCCCGGTCGCCGACCCGAGCTCCTCGCAGGGCGGTGGGACGCTTGACCGGGTCAAGTCGGCCGCCGGCCCGGCGGTGCAGGTCGGCGGGGCGCAGGCCGCCAACGCCGACTTCGTCTCGGCGGTATACGGCGCCTTCCCGGAGATGATCGCGCTGATCGCGCTGCTCACCTTCGGGCTGCTGGCGCGAGCGTTCCGCTCGGTGCTGCTGCCGCTCAAGGCGATCCTGCTGAACGTCGTGTCGGTCGGCGCGGCGTGGGGCGTGATGACGCTGGTGTGGCAGCACGGCTACGGCTCCCGGGCGCTGTTCGGAATCCCGGCCACGGGCACGATCACGCAGTGGGTGCCACTGATGATGTTCGCGTTCCTGTTCGGTCTCTCGATGGACTACGAGGTGTTCATCCTCGCCCGCACCCGCGAGGAGTACGACGCCACCGGGTCAACCAGCGAAGCCGCCGTGCGCGGGATCGCCCGCACCGGCCGGCTCGTAACGAGCGCGGCGCTGATCCTGTTCCTCTCGTTCGTCGCGATGGGGACCGGGCCCGAGACCGACATCAAGATCCTCGCCACCGGCCTCGGGGCGGGGATCCTGCTCGACGCGACAGTCGTCCGGGCGCTGCTCGTCCCGGCGCTGGTGTCGCTGTTTGGGCGCTGGAACTGGTGGATGCCGCAGCCAGCCGCCCGGGCGCTGCGGATCAAAGCCGCCTGCTGATGCGGCGCCTGTCCCGGCGCTGGGACCGTGGCCTCGTAGAGGATGCTCTCGGCTCCCCGATCCCAGGGAACGCCGGCCGCCCGCCTCGTGCGGGCGGCCGGCGTGATGTCGTACGCTCGCGCTGTCATGGAGCCAGTCGTTCGATGGGTGCGCGGCTGGCCGCCCCGGGTGACCGACGGCGTGATCGCTGTCCTGCTGACGGTCCTGCTGGTGGCGCTGACGGCGGCGACCCCCACCCATCACGGCTACCGGCATCCCGACGCGCTGGCCTACGTGCTCGTGGCGGTGGCGTCCTTGGCCATCGCGGCCCGTCGGCGAAGCCCGAGCTCTTCTTCTCCGTCGCGCTGGTGGCGATGATCGTGTTCGTTGGGCGCAACTATCCCAGCGGGCCGGCGTCTGCTGTCGGTCGTGATCGCCGTCTATCGCGTTGCGCTCGTACGTAGCCGGTGGCGCTCGCTCGCGTTTGCCGTCGCCGCGGGGTGGGGCTGAGCGTGGCGAGAGTCGCGTTCACCCATGAGAGCGCCGGCAGCACCACGGTCAACGCGGTCGGCTATTTGGGCGCGGCGTTGTTCCTGGGATGGGCAGTGGCCAACCGCCGCGCGTTCGTGGCCGAGATCCGTGACCGCGCCGAGCGCGCCGAGCGAACCCGTGAGGAGGAAGCTCGCCGCCGGGTCGACGCCGAGCGGCTGCGGATCGCGCGCGAGCTGCACGACGTCGTCGCGCACACGATCTCCACGATCAACGTTCAGGCCGGGGTCGGAGCCCATGTGATCGACTCACAACCCGATGCAAGCGGCGCAGTCCCTCGAGAGCATCAAGCAGACGAGCAAGGAGGCACTTGCGCGAGCTACGCGCGATCCTCGATGTGCTGCGCCAGGTCGACGAGCCGGATCCACGAGCGCCCACCCCGGGCCTGGCACAGGTGGACGCGCTCATCTCCACGACGACGCAGGCGGGCATCCGCACCGAGCTACAGATCCACGGAAGTCCCCGCCCCGTACCCCCGACGGTCGACCTGACCGCCTACCGGATCGTGAAGGAATCGCTGACCAACGTCCTGAGGCACGCCGGACCCGCCGATGCGACCGTCACGATCAGCTATGACGACCATCACGTCGCAGATCACCGTCAGCGACACGGGCGAATGCGAGCGCGCAGGCCTCGGTGTTCGGCGAGGGGTCAGGACACGGCATCGCAGGCATGCGCGAGCGCGCGAGCGCCGTGGGCGGCACCCTCGAGGCAGGCCCGTGGCCCGACGGGGGGTTCCGCGTCCGCGCCGTGCTGCCGCTCGAGCGTGGAGCAACCGCGATGATCCGCGTGCTGCTCGCCGACGACCAGGCGCTCGTCCGGGCGGGCTTTCGCGTGCTACTCGACGGCGAGGAGGACATCGAGGTCGTCGGCGAAGCCTCCACGGGCAAGGCTGCGGTGACGCTAGTTCGCCAGGAGCGTCCCGATGTTGTGCTGATGGACATCCGCATGCCCGTCCTCGACGGGATCGAGGCCACCCGCCAGATCGCGGGCGACCCAGACCTCGCAGCCATCCGTGTGCTGATCCTGACCACCTTCGAGAACGACGAGTACGTGTTCGAAGGCTTGCGCGCCGGCGCCAGCGGATTCCTCGTCAAGGACACCGAGCCCACCCAGTTGCTGCACGCGATCCGAGTGATCGCGGCCGGTGAGGCGCTCCTCTCCCCGAGCGTCACGCGCCGCTTGATCGCCGACTTCGCGAGCCGCCCCCAGCACAGCGACGCCGACCTAACCCGGCTCGAGGAGCTCACCACCCGCGAGCGCGAGGTCATGGGCCTGGTCGCCCAGGGACTCACCAATGACGAGATCGCGCAGCGGCTCGTCGTCAGCCCCGCCACCGCGAAGACACACGTCAGCCGCGCGATGCTCAAGCTCGGCGCTCGCGACCGTGCCCAGCTCGTCGTGATCGCCTACCAGAGCGGACTGGTCCTCCCAGGCCAGTAGCAGGGTCCAGAACCGGACCATCTCGCGCCTTCCGGCCGGGCCTTCCCCGAGTTCTTCACCACAGCCACAGAGTGGATCACGAATTACCTGCAAATCCCAGGATTTAACCCCTTGAAAGTCGCGGTCTCGAAAACCGGTATCGGCGGTTTCAGCAGCGACTCGCGTAGAACGCGCGTCGTCTTCGCTCCTCATGGATTCGGGGCTGCTTGGCTGAGGTCTGCGGCCAGCGTGACGGTCTGGCGGAACGGAGGTAGGGCATGCTCATCCCGTCTCTGTTGGTAGGCCTGCAGAGCGGATTGCTCGTCCGTTCTATCGCTGGTCCAGTCAAGGATTGCATCGTGCAGGAAGGTGGCATGGACACCGGCCATATCGATGCCAAGCCCGCTCCAGGGATCCTGGTGGATCGCTGCGTCTCCCACGAGCGCCCATCCGGGCCCAAAGGGAACCCGGACGTAGTTCGGCTCTGGTCCGCAGCCCAGCAGTCGGCCGACCGGTTGCGCTTGCCGGACCCGCTCAGCAAATCCCTTGTGTCGGACCACCCGTGCTTCGAACCCAGCAAGCAGGTCCTTTCGCAGCCAGCTGAACGTCTCCAAATTGACAGACACCGCGACGCAGGCCAAACCGGCGTCGCTAGGGAACACGTACGCGAACTCGTCATCGAGGAGCGAGAACTCAGGCCCGTCGGGATCAGATCCGTCAACTCCACGAAAGCCACTGACGTACCTGTAGTACATGGCACGGTAACCGGGTGCGCTCTGCTGGACCGACGGGCAGACCTTCTTCGCGATCAGCGAATGGCGGCCGTCGGCGCCCACCACGAGCCCCGCGCCGATCGCTTCGCCGCCGCGAACGATCACACCACTGACTCGGTCCTCCTCCCAGAGCACATCACTCACGACCGTCCTCGGTGCGAACTCGACGTTACGCGACCGGCAAGCGCGCTCAACCAGGATGTGGTCGAGCGGCTCACGCCGAACCGACAGGCAGTAACCCTTGTCCCCCGGGTTTTGCGCCGGACCGTCAATCGGGTCACCGCTGCCTTTCAGGTGCGTCCATTGATGGGTCAGCAACGGGCACCCGAGCTCGAGGACTTGCGACAACACATCCAGCCGATCGAGGACCGAGACCATGCCGGCCCCGCGAAAGAAATGCGTTGAGGACGTACTGCTCGGAAAGCCAGCCCGATCGATCAGCAACACCGATGCGCCGGCGTCGCCGAGAAGCGCAGCCAGCGTCGCCCCTGCGACACGGGATCCAACCACGATCACGTCGTACTCGGCTCTCACGACCCCCTCACACTGCCGCAGGGCCGAACGAGAGCCACCTGCGAATTCGTAGGCGAGGGGGGGATTGCCTGCTCCTAGCCCTGGGACATCTCGGCGGCTGGGGACCGCTCGTCGGGGGCGCCATCTAAGACGAACAACTCGACGCCGATGTCGGGATCCAAATGATTGGCGCTCATCATCGCGAGGACGTTCCGTCCGGTGATTTCCGCGATCTTCGCGCTTGCTTCTTCGCGCATGGCTTCCTGGTATTCGCGCCGGAGAGTCAAGACGTTGTCGTGGCGTCCTTTCTCAACGAGAACCTTCTCGCCCTTGGTCAGTGTCTGTTCGAGCATGACCACGACCAGGTTGTCGCGGATCGACGTGCGGGCCTTGGTGGGCCCACGGCCGGTGTACTCGCGCAGCAGGCCGACGATCGCGTTTGAGATCGTCAGGTAGAGGGAGCTGCCGGGCGCATGCTCGGACTCGGTATGAGCGGACATTTTCGCTTCCTTCCCGCCTTCCCCTGGGTCTTGAGATCCCACGCAGGAGAAGGGAAAGACGGCGAATCGGCCGCGAGCGCAAGATTCCGCTCAATGATGGCACTGAGCGGCCTAAGGAGAGTGTCGCAGATCAGACCGGAGGGTTGGACGTGCATGGACGCCATAGCTAAAATGACGTTCTCGGTCTGGGGGGCTGGGTCCCTTCAGACAGATCAGGCAGGGCTGGTAGTCGAACGCTTCGTGTCAGGAGTGTTCGGTTCCTCCCACAACATGTCGCGAGCGTGCGGAGAATGGCCATGTCTGTTAACCAAGGACGGGAACCACTCGAAATCCCCAACGAGCTTGAGATCGCGGCCCGTGAACAGGGCACCACGATCGTCATCGAGGTGGCCGGAGAGTGGGACCTCGCCGGCGCCCCTGCCGTCCGCCACGCCATAGACCGTGCGCTGACCCACCCGGCCGAGCGCGTCGTGCTCGACCTCAGCCGCCTGACCTTCATGGACTCGAGCGGATTACACACCACGATCGAGCTGGCCCACCGCTTGGCCGCCCAGGACATCGGACTGGTAATCGTCCCGGGGTCTCCAGCCGTACAGCGGCTGTTTGACCTCACCGGACTAACCGGGCGGCTGTCGTTCGTCGACAAACCACCGACTGGCTCCAGAGCCGCGAGACCCCGCACCGCCCCGGACGGCGCAGCGGGATCTGGCGGACTCTCTCTCCCGCCCAATGGCGCCGGCCGCCGTCCCAAGGCGGTCGGCGCCAAACCCTCAGCGGCCCATTCGACCCAAGCTTAGGCGAGGCGCGGCTTAGCTCAGGCCTCGTCGAACTCGAGCACCGAGTAAGCGTTAGGACCGAGCACTTCCCGGGCGGCGTCGCCGCTTCCGGGGTCCTCTTGCCACCACACGACGAACGGCCGATGCGGTCCCATGTCGAAGATCGCTATCACCGTGCCACCTCGCAGCGGATCGCGCGTGCCCACGCGAGTAACGCAATCGATGGCTCCCCGCCGCGTCCATAGGCTCAAGATCCGGCGCGAGCTGGGGCGATGGCCCAAGTCGAGCTCGGTCTGGCGGCGCATGTCGTGATATGCCCTCTCGACCACATGTGCGTCGCCCGCGATTCCCGGGATGAAGAACGTCGTCACCTAGAGCCCGCGTTCGCGAGCGTCTTGGCTCAGGGCCCGGCTGAGGGCTACTGGTTCGATTCGAGCCTCGAGGTCTGCGAGCCGCTTGCTCTGACGCAGCGACTCCCGGTGGACGGAGTCCTGAAGCCCCTGTAGTAACGACTCCAAGTGTGTTATGCGAGCCTCGAGCGCACGGATCTCCTCGTGTTGAGAGCTGACGCCGCTCGGGCCTGCTGATTCGCGAGTAGCGTCGGAGACTCGGCGAATCTGGCGAATGCGTGCGATCAGCCCTTCACGCTCGCGAACGCTCATCGTCGGGGCTGCTTAGGCTGAGTTGGACGCGGCGGATATCGCCGGCGCTCCTCATCGGTCATCTTGCGGATCACCAGCGAGCCGCTCTCTACCTGCTGGCGCACCACCTCGAGCTTCTCGGCCCGTTTTTCGTCGGCCCGCTCACGCGCGGTCTTCACGCCGTCACCTCCTGGCCCGTCACATACCTCAGTAGTCGAGGGAAGATTCGACGCCTCGGCGGGAAGACCCTCATAGGTAACTACCTACCCGGATGCTCAGGGTGGCATCCATCACGTCCCGGATCGTCCTGCTTCGAAACGAGGGATTCATGACCCGGGGAATCAGCGGCCGGCTTACGATCGGCGCTCCTCGATTGCGGGCGTATCGTCCGGCTCGGCTGTTGGCTGAGACTCGGAGGCCTGCCTGCGCGCCTCTTTCCTAGCCTGCTTTTCGATCCGACGCTCTCGAAGCCGGCTCTCACGAGCCAGCTTCGCAAACGTGGTCTTCTTCTTGCCCCGTGAGGCCATGTAGCTCCTTCCTGCTAGTGGACTGTCGCCGGCGAGTCCGCGCTAGCGCGGTCTCGTTGTAGCGGAACCAGCTCGCCCGCCCGGTCCGGCAGTCGACAGCTGCGGGAACGCGTGCCGGGACGATCTACCCGGTTAGAGCACCTGCACGTTCGCCGCGGACGGGCCTTTGGGACCCTGCTCTGTGTCATAGGACACCTGGGCGCCCTCAGTCAACGACTTGAAGCCGCTGCCGGCGATTGCGGAGTGGTGGACGAACAAGTCGTCCCCGCCGTCATCGGGCGTGATGAAGCCGTAGCCCTTGTCGTTGCTGAACCACTTGACGGTTCCGTTGGTCATTTGCTTCTCCTTTGGACATGTGCCGCGGACCAGGAGAGCTTGAAAGCAAAGACCTGCGAGCGCTAAACACGTTGCGGACCGGCGGACTGGATCCGCTGATCACGTAGGCACCTTAGCAGCGCGCGGATGCAAATCGGCGGGCCGCACCGCGATCTTGCAGGCACGGAGCGGTCGGCCCTGATACCACTGCAGCATGCCGACTGAACCTGAGCCCGTAACGCTGTTCGAGGTCGTCAAGCGCGCCGTTGAGATCAGCGATCCGGCAGGCGACGATCCGCGGATCGGTGAACTGCTGGCCCAGTTCGAGGACGCCGATGAGCCGGTGAGCGCTATCGACAACCTCGAGGAGCGGGTTGCGATCGCCGTCGAGGGCGTCGACATCGAAATAGAAGATCCGACCGTGTCGATGGCGGCAGCGGCGATCCTGTACCTGGCCTACCGTCGCGACGAGCTCCACGACCAGCCTGAGAAGGTGCTGCGGCTCGCCGCCCGCGCCGAGTGGAAGGGCGATCCGCCTGAAGCGGTGCGCGACTGGCTGGAGGATCGCGGGGTCGAGGTTTAGGGTCTCCTGCGCTTCGATATCCGTGAGCTCGCCGCGATCTTCGCGGGCGGATTCGTGGGCGCAGTGGCTCGGGCCGAGCTGGTCGAACTGCTCCCCTACCGCGGGGGCGCCTGGCCCTGGGCGACGTTCACGGTCAATGTGGTCGGCGCGTTCCTCGTCGGATACTTCACAACGAGGCTCCAGGAGCGTTTGCCCGTGTCGGCTTACCGGCGCCCACTCCTGGGGACCGGGTTCTGCGGTGCCCTGACGACGTTCTCGACGATGCAGGTCGAGCTCTTGCGGATGCTCGACCGCGGTCGCTTGTCGCTGGCGGTGGCCTATGCCTTGGTAAGCGTCGCCGTCGGGTTCGTGGCGGTCGCCCTATCCACCAATCTCGTCCGCCGCGCGCGAGTGACGGGATGACTCTGGCCGTGCTGATCGGCATCGGGGTCGTCGGCGGGCTCGGGGCGCTCGCCCGCTTCTCGCTGGACGGCGCCGTCGCAAGCGCGGCGGGACGGGAGTTTCCCTACGGCACGCTTGCGGTCAATCTGATCGGCACATTTGCTCTAGGGATACTCATCGGCGCGGCGATCCATTGGGATGCCTACCGGATCTTTGGAACCGGTCTGATCGGAGCTTTCACGACGTTCAGCACCTGGACCCTCGAGAGCCACAGACTGGGGGAGGACGGGCAGCTCCGCCTCGCCGCGGTGAACTTCGTGGTGAGCCTCGTGCTCGGGGTCCTCGCCGCCTGGGTGGGCCAGCACATCGGGGCGTCGTTGTGAACCAGGACTGCCTGAAGCTGACGATTTACTTCGGCGAGCGCGACCGCGTCGGACAGCGCTTCCTGGCCGACGAGCTGATCGAGATCTATGCGCGCCATCGGCTCGAGACGAGCCTCGTGATGCGGGGGATCCAGGGCTTCGGCATCAAGCACCACCTGCACACCGACCGGCTTCTCACGTTGTCCGAGGATCTTCCACTCGTCGCTGTGGCCGTCGATGCCCGACATCGCGTCGAGGCGGCGCTGGAGCAGGTCGAGCGGCTGCGCTTCGACGGACTGGTCACGCTCGAGCGCGCGAGGATGCTCACCGGCCGGCTCGAGCCCCTGCCACTTCCGCCCGAGCCGAACGAGTCGACCAAGCTGACCGTTTATGTCGGTCGGCACGAGCGTGCGGAGGGCCGGCTCGCTTACGAGGCCGTCGTCGATCTGCTCCAGCGGCACGGCGTGACCGGGGCCAGCGTGCTGATGGGGGTCGACGGGACCGCCCACGGCGTCCGCCAGCGCGCCCGATTCTTCGGGGCCAACCTGCGCGTGCCGTTGATGGTGATCGCCGTGGGCGAGGGGCAGCAGATCGCCGCAGCGATTCCTGAGCTCGGAGATCTCCTCCCGCGGCCCCTGGTCACGCTCGAACGCATCCAAATAAGCAAACGCCAAGGCACGAGGCTGGCCGAGCCAAGTCGGCTTCCGGACACCGATCCGACGGGACTCGGCGTCTGGCAGAAGCTGATGGTCTACGCCGGCGAGCAGGCGCGCAGCGACGGCCATCCGCTCCACCATCGGCTCCTCCGCTCGCTGCGCAGCGCCGGCGCCTCCGGGGCGACTAGCCTGCGCGGCATCTGGGGCTATCAAGGCGACCACGAGCCCCACGGTGACTCGTTCTGGCAGCTGCGCCGCCGCGTCCCAATCGTCACCGTGATCGTCGACACGCCGGAGCGCACCCGCCAGTGGTTTGAGCTCGTGGACGAGGTGACCGAGCGGAGCGGCCTGGTGACGAGCGAAATAGTGCCCGCCTTCCGCGCGACTGGACCCGAGCTCAGCCGCGGCGGGCTGCGGCTGGCCGACCTCAGCCGAAGAGTCGTGGAGTGATTGGCACGGCCGGCCCTACGCCACGCCTTTGGCCGGGTCGGTTTGTCGGACAAGCGGACCGGAGGGGCGCTCCTGAAGCTCGCCGTCGACGATCAGGTCGACGCGCTCCCCGTACGGCGCGAGGTAGCCCTTGACGGCTGCGACCTCCGAGAAGGGCTCGGGGTAGAACCAGAACAGATTCGGGTGCCGCCGGCCGTCGATAACGACGTCGCGGTAGGAGGCGATGCCCTTGTACGGGCAGCCGGTGTGGTGATCGCTTTCTGCAAGCAGGGAAGCATTCACGTCAGCCTCCGGCAGGTAGTAGCGCACCGGGAGGCCGGTCTCAAAGAGCAGTAGCGGGGCATCGGAGTCGGCGAGGCGCTTGCCGTCGCGTTCCACGCGCACATGACGAGTGCTCGGCAGTACGTCGATCCGGACGAACGGGTCGCGCGGGTGGATGAATACTTCTTCGTTCTCTTCATACCAGTGCTCGAGCGCATCCCACGGGACGGTCACGTATCCGGCCAGCTCGGTACCGCTGAGCTCGTGTACGCCGAGCGCCTCCCAGTCGCCGGGCCTGCCGAGCGCGAGATCGTCGCGCGGGAACGCGTAGACCGGAACCATCTTTCCCGGCCCCCACACGAATACCGCGCGGCTGCTGTCGAGGATGGTTTTGTCGCCGCGCGTACCGCGGATCCGCCGGGAGCTCGGGTAGTACGTCAACTCATCAAAGGGTGGAGCTGGGTGTAGGCCGGCCACGGCGGTTCCGTCTCGGTTCGGGGATCGGTGCGGTGCTGCCCGTTGCGCTCCGCTATTCGTACTGCAGCGCCTGTAGCACGTTTAGTCGGCCGGCACGGCGCGCCGGCATGATCGCCGCAATCAGCCCGGCGATGATCGCGGCGATCACGAACACGACCAGGGTGCCGACAGGGATAGTGAACGCCGGGTACTTGATCGCCACCCCGATGACCAGCGCCAGCACTACCCCGAGCGGAATCCCAAAAGCGGCGCCCAGGAGCGCCGTTATCACGCTCTCGTGGCGGATCAGGCGTCGCACCTGACGGCGGCTCATGCCGACGGCGCGCAGCATCCCGAGCTCGCGGGTGCGCTCGAACACGGTCAGCACGAGCGTGTTGACGATCCCGAACAGGCTCACGACGATCGACAACGAGAGGAGCACGTAGAGCAGGTTGAGAAGCGTGTTGAGGCCGCTCAGCTGGTTTGTCTTGAACTGTGACTTGGTCTGGACCTTGGCGTTGGGGAAGCGGGCCAACGCAGCGTTCAGCTCCTGTGTGTTGGCCCGGGTAACACCGCCAGACATGTTGAGGAACGTGTAGAGGTTCTGAGGATCCTGGAAGGTCCGATCGAACAGGGCGGCCGAGATCGTCACATCGCCATACGGCGATCCCCCCTTGGGAGGCGAGAAGATGCCGCGGAGCACGAGGTGGACGATCGTCCCACTCGGCGTCTTGACCGTGATCGGCGAGCCGATGTGAAGTTTCTTGGCGGAGGAGTAGTCCTTCGAGACGAAGGCGCCGTCCAAGCCGAGCTGCGCCGGCGTCTGCGCGCTACCCACCTTCCATTTGACCGAGATCACCTGGCTGACGTTGGGCTCGACACCCGTGACGTTTATCCGTGATCCAAACGCCCGCCCGTCGGCGGCCCGGACGCCAGAGACGGCGAGCACGCCCGGCAGATGCGCAACCGCCCGCTCCGAGCCGATGCTGATCGGCGAGAAGTTGTTCGTCGCGGTGATCGCGTAGTTGGCCTTGAACAGCTGGTTGACCGAATCGCCAAACCGTGTCCTCAGGCCGGCAGCCAGAACGCCGACCAGCGTGACGAGGGCCAGACCGATCATCAGCGCCGCCGCCGTGGATGCCGTCCGCGCTGGATTCCGGGTCGCGTTGCCGCGCGCCAGCCGGCCCGCAGCGCCGCCAATCCGAGTCGCGGGCCACCCGAGGACCCGTGCGAGCGGCGGTACGAGGCGGGGAGCGAGCATTGCAATCCCGAGGAAGAGCGCGGCGGCGCCAATCCCCACGCCCAGAAGGCGAAGTCCGGTTGACAATCCGGACACGAACAGGCCGACGAGCATCAGCGCGATCGCTAAGCCGATCGTGGCCAGCGCCGCCTGGAGACCAAAGCGCGCAAAGCGCGATGGTGGGAGCAGCGCCCCTTCGCGGACCGCGGCGATCGGCACCACGCGCGTCGCCCGCACTGCCGGCCTCAGCGCGGCGATCAGCGTGACGAGCACCCCGACCAGCATCGAGATCACCACCGTGCGGGTCTTGAACACCGTGCCGCTCTGGGGAAGGTCGATCCCGAAGGAGACCAACAGGCTGTTGAGGCCCTTGGCGAGAGCCAGCCCCAGGAACAGGCCGACGGCCGAGGCGACGACGCCGATCACGAACGCCTCGACCATCACCGAGCGCAGGACCTGCCGCCGGGTCGCGCCCAACGTCCGCAGCGTGGCCAGCTCGCGCGTGCGCTGGGCGATCGTGATCGAGAGCGTGTTGGCGATCACGAAGCTTCCGACGAACAGCGCGACACCGCCGAAGGCGAGCAGGAAGTCCTGGAAGATCGTGAGGAAGCCGCTCGTGTCCTTTGTTTGCTGCTGCGCCTGGGCCTGACCGGTCCGCACCTGGCTGTTGGCTGGGAGCAGGGGGCGAATCGTGCGGACGAGCTGAGCTGGGGAAGTGCCATGGCGCGCAGCGACATTGATCTGGTCGAACTGGCCCACCTTGTTGAAGATCCGCTGTGCGGTGGCAAGCGTGAACACCGCGAGCGTCGCCCCGCCCAGCGAAGAGACGCCGCCGAACCTGACGATCCCGGCGATCCCGAAGTGCTCCTCGGGGCCGCGGGCCACGACCCCGATCTGCTGCCCCAGGAGGAAATGCTCCTTGCTGGCGGTTTCGGCATCGATGTCAACGTCCTGCGGCGAGCTCGGCCAACGTCCGCTCGCCAGCGTCAATGGGCTGAAGCGCTTGCTGGCGGGCGTGTAGCTGAACGCGAGCCCCGGCGCGCCGCCCCGCGCGATCACCTTGCCGTTGTGGCCGACGAGGCCGGCCGTATCGGAGATCCCGCCCGAGGCCACCGCGACCTGAGGCAGCCCTCGCACCTGTGCCACGAGCGACGCGGGGAGAGTGGGCGGCAGCGCCCGCCCCTCGTTGTTGTGGTCGGTGCCGATCGCGCTCTTTCCCGTGATCACCGCGTCGGCGTGCTGGTAGGCCTTCGTGAACACCGTCGTGAACGCGGCCTTGATCGTGTCGGTAAGGACGTAGGTGCCGCTCACCATGGCCACGCCGATGACGATGGCGATCGCCGTGAGGCTCGCTCTCAGCTTGCGCCCAAGCAACCCTTTCAACGTGACGCGCGTCACTGGAGTCCGCTCATCACCTCGAGGACCTGCTCAGCGCTCGCGGCGGTCAGCTCCTTGACGATCTGCCCGTCGGCCAGGAACAGGATGCGGTCGGCGATCGCGGCGGCGCGAGCTTCGTGGGTGACCATCACGATCGTCTGCCGATAGGCCTCGGCCGAGGCGCGCAGCAGCTCGAGGATCTGTCCGCTGGTGCGCGAGTCGAGATTGCCGGTGGGCTCGTCGGCAAACAGAATCGTCGGGCGGCTGACGAGCGCCCGGCCGATCGCGACCCGCTGCTGCTCCCCACCGGAAAGCTCGGCCGGGCGGTGGGAGCGCCGCTGGGCTAAGCCCGTCCGCTCAAACAGCTCATCCAGCCATGCCGGATCGGGCTCTTCACCGGCGATCGCGAGCGGCAGCACGACGTTCTCTTCCGCGGTCAGCATCGGGAGCAGGTTGAAGAACTGGAACACGAAGCCGATGTGATCACGCCGCAGACGGGTCAGCTGGGCATCGTCGAGCGCCGTGATCTCAGTGCCGGCGATCGTCACCGTACCTCCGGTTGGCTTATCGAGACCCGCCAGGCAGTGCATCAGCGTCGACTTGCCTGACCCCGACGGCCCCATCACGGCCGAGAGCTCGCCGCGGCGTACGTCGAGCGAGACCCCGCGCAGCGCGTCGACGGCGGTGGCACCCTCGCCGTAGCGCCGGGCCACATCGCGGGCGGCAACCGCCAAGTCGCCGTCCGCGCCTGCGTCGGGGGCCGCACTGACCCCCTGGATTCGCGCCCGCACAGCCCGAATATAGCCGCCGGATCAGCGGCTGAGCTGCGCCGCCCGCACGCGGAGCAGCTCGACCAGATCGAGGCCGTTGAAGAACGGATCGGCGATCGCGCAACCACCCTCGAGCGGCAGCGCTGCCCGCAGGCGTCCATCGACTTCGGCAACCAGCGCGGCGCCGCGAGGAGGCCGCGCAGAATCGAGCTCGGCAAGGCGCTTCAGGCGGGGAGTGTCGGCCGCCACCGCCTGACGCAGCGTCACTCGGGTCACCGGAGTCTGATCGGACGCGCTCCTCGTTGCTTTTGCGGCCGCTTCCATGAGATCGCGTGATCTTTCCCGGGCCATCAGCACATTCAGATCAGAGAACACGGTTACCTCCGGATTGGAGCTCTTTGCATAACTAGCAAAATTATATAGCAGGTTACGACACCAGTCAACTATGATTGTTGGTTATGGGCAAGCTGGAGCATGCGCCTGGGGCCCTCGAATACGTGCGCGAATTCATCAACACCGCGGACCTCATGGATGGCACCGACGAGCTCGCAGGCCCGGCGGAGCTGGCTCGATGGCTGGCCGAGCGCGGCCTCATATCGGATGAAACGAATGCCACTCCCCAGGATGTGAGATCGGCGATCCGGCTGCGGGAGGCACTGCGCGCGATCCTCCTCGCCCACACCGACGGGTATGCGCCCCCCGCGAACGCCTGGGAAGAGGTCGATCGTCTATCGCGTCGAGCTCGCCTGCGCGTCCACTTCCGACCGGACGGCGAGGCCGTGCTGGAGCCCGATGCCTCAGGCGTTTGCGGCGGCTTGGGTCGGCTCCTGGCGATTGTCCACGACGCGATCGCCCACGGCACCTGGCCGCGGCTCAAGGCATGCCGCGAGCACACCTGCGAGTACGCCTTCTACGACCACACGAAGAACCGTTCGGGGTCCTGGTGCTCGATGCAGAGCTGCGGCAACCGGGCCAAGGTCCGGGCCTACCGCGAGCGCCATCGCAGCGGCGCCGCTGGGGCAAGCGGTTAGGCGAGCAGGAGGTCGGCGCCGCGCTCGGCGATCATCACCGTAGGGGCATGCGTGTTGCCCGAGGTGATCGTCGGCATGACTGAGGCATCTACAACGCGGAGACCTTCGACGCCATGGACCTTCAACTCGGCGTCTACGACTCCCTCCTCAGGCGATCCGATGCGACAGGTGCACGTCGGGTGGTACTCGTGCTCGCAGGTCGCGCGCAGCCACTGAGTGAGGTCACGCCGGCTACGCAGGCGCGCGCTGGGGTTTAGCTCCTCACCAAGCCTGGTGCTGAAGGGGGGGCGCGAAGCGACGTCGCGGACGAAGTCCAGCGCGCGAAGCATTGCCTGCACCTCGTCGGCCTGGCTGAGCAGGTTGTTGAGGATCCGGGGATGGTCGCTCGGGTCGCCTGAGCGGAGCGTGACTCGGCCCCGGCTGGCAGGGCCGATATAGGCCAAGCCGACGCTGAGTGCCGGCGCACCAGTCTTGCGAAAGCCGTGCTCCCAGTAGTAGACGGGTCCGAACACGAGCTGGAAGTCAGGGGCGCGCAGACCTGGATCGGACTTCCAGTGCACGGCCGCCTCGGCGACGTTGGAGGACAGCTTGCCCCGGCCGCCTAGCAGCCAGGGCAGGAGATAGCGAGGATTGGCGGCGTCGTCGAGCGTGTCGTTGGTGCGGCAGCGCCAGTTGACGAGCGCCATCGGATGCTCCTGCAGGTGCTCTCCGACATTGGGCTGATCGACGACGGCGTCGATCCCGTGCTCGCGCAGGTGCTTGGCCGGGCCGATGCCTGAAAGCATCAGCAGCTGAGGCGACCCGTAGGCGCCTGCACTCAGCACGACCTCGCGCTCGGCGCGTGCGGTGGCCAGGAGGCCGTCGTGGGCATACCGGACGCCGGTGGCGCGGCCGTTCTCGAGCAGAACGCGTTCGACGTGGGCGCCCGGCTGAATGGTGAGCGTCGGTCGCTTGCGCGCCGGTGCCAGGAAGGCATCGGCTGCGCTCATCCGCCGGCCGCGCCGGACCGTCGCCTGGATCAGCGCGCCACCCTCCTGATCGGGCCCGTTGCAGTCGGCGATCCGCGGGACGCCGGCGTCCTGTGCCGATTGCAGGTAGGGCTCCCAGTGCGGCGAGAGCCAGCGGTGGCCCGTAACGTGCAACTCGCCTCCTCTGCCGTGGAAGGGCTCGCCGAAATCGGCGTTGTCCTCGGAGCGCTTGAAGTACGGAAGGACCTCGTCGTAGCCCCAGCCGGCGGCACCGTCGCCCGCCCAGCCGTCGTAATCGGAGCGATGACCGCGGACGTACATCATCACGTTCATCGACGAGGAGCCGCCGATCATCCGGCCGCGAGGCAGGTACAGCCGGCGACCAAAGAGCGAGGGCTCAGGCTCGGACAGGAAGTTCCAGTCGCGCGGGCTCTGGAAAAGCGTGGGGAAAGCGGCGGGGGCCTTGACGCCCAGGTGTCGATCGCTGCCGCCTGATTCCAACAGCAGGACGCTCGAGCCGACGGAGGTCAATCGGTTGGCCAGCACGCACCCGGCCGAGCCGGCGCCGACCACGATGTAGTCGTAGGACGCCATCGCGCCGAGATCGTAGTGATCGGCGCGCCAGCTGCGCACCGCCCGGGTGAGGCTGCTAGGCCGGCGCGGTCACGAAGCGTTCTCGCAGGTCGAGCTTCTTGAACTTGCCGGTGGCCGTCCGCGGGATCTCATCGATGAACTCGAAACGGTCGGGAAGCTGCCACTTGGCGAAGTGCTGGGCGAGGTGCTCGCGCAGATCCTCGGGAGCTGCCTCCTGACCTTCGCGCAGCACGATGACAGCGAGCGGCCGCTCGCCCCAGCGCTCGTCGGGCATCGCGATCACTGCCGCCTCGGCGACGGCGGGGTGGGCCATCAGCGTGTTCTCGAGATCGACCGACGAGATCCACTCGCCACCCGACTTGATCAGGTCCTTGGCGCGATCCGTGATCCGGATGCAGCCGGCCGAGTTGAGCTTGACCACGTCACCGGTCTGGAACCAGCCGTCTTCGGTGTACTTCTCGGCTCCGGCGCCGCGGTGGTAAGCGGCGGCGATCCAGGGACCGCGCACCTCTAGCTCGCCCATCGCCTCGTCGTCCCACGGGATCAGCTCGCCGCTGTCGCCGCGGGCGCGGAGCTCGACAAAGGGGGCGGGTCGTCCCTGTCGCACGCGGTATTCGTACTGCTCGTCCTCAGAGGTGTAGTCGAGCTCGACCGGAAGCCTCGCCACCGTACCCAGAGGCGAGGTCTCGGTCATCCCCCACGCCTGGATGATCGTGAGCCCGTGGCGATCAAAGCCTTCGAGCATGCTGCGAGGTACCGCCGACCCGCCGACGATCATTCGCTCTAGTCGGCTCAGGTCCCACCGGTCGGGTTCGGCATCGAGCGCCGCGAGGACCGCCATCCACACGGTCGGGACGCCGGCGGTCATCGTCACGCGCTCCCCGGCCAGGAGATCGAGCACGCTGACCGGGTCCAGCTTGGGCCCCGGGAGCACGAGGTCCGCCCCGGCGAAGGCCGCGCTGAAAGGAAGCCCCCATGCGTTGACATGGAACATGGGAACGACGGGCAAGATCGTGTCCCGCGAGCTGACCCCGAGCTGATCGGGCAGCGCCGTCACCAGCGTGTGCAACACGAGCGCGCGATGGGAGTAGACGACGCCCTTGGGTCGCCCCGTCGTCCCCGACGTGTAACACATCGCGCACGCGCGCCGCTCATCCGGCGCCGGCCAAGCCTCGAGCGGGCGCGCTTCCTCGAGGAGCACCTCATAGCTCACCGTGCCCTCGGGCACCGAGCCCGAGTGCGAGACGACGATCACGTGCTCGAAGCTCCAGTGCTCGCGGAAGCTCTCGAAGCAGTCGAGCAGCGTCTCGTCCACGACGAGCACCTTGTCCTCGGCGTCTGAGGCAATGAAGGCAAGCTCATCGGGGTGAAGCCGGGGGTTGATGGTGTGGATCACCGCGGCCATCGCGGGCACCGCGAAGTAGAGCTCGAGGTGCTCGGGCTGGTTCCAGAGCAAGGTGGCGACGCGGTCGCCCTCGCCCACGCCCAGCTCGGTGAGCGCGCCGGCCAGCCGCCGGGCCCGTGCGATGCAGTCGCCGAACGTGGCGCGATGGACCTCTCCGTCAGGGCGCCGGAAGACGACCTCGCGCGTTGGGCTCAGCTGCTCCGCCCGCTCGACCACCGCCGTCAAGCTCAGCGGATAGTCATCCATCATCAGACCGGGCATCTTGGGTTCGGCCATCTCTCTCCTCCGGATCTGTTGCCGCCTCCTCCTGCGTCAGACAGGATACGGTCCGCTGTCCTCCGATACGCCTGTCAGACCTGCCTCGCCCTACCCCGAACAGTCATGGTTCGGATGGGGCGACGCAGCTCAGATGCCGGAGCTGCCAGAACCGGTGCGCGCCTTGCTGCGCGACGTGCTCGGCGTGCGGCGCGAGCCGGGCGACCCGGACCCGGTCTCGGCGCGTGAGCTGCCCGAGCCGCGGCTGTCAGCCGCTGACGGCGACGCCCTGGCCTCGGCCGTAGGCGCTGATGGCGTACTAGACGATGCCGGGGCGCGTATCCGTCACACGCGCGGGAAGTCGACGCCGGACCTCCTCCGGGCGCGGTCCCACGACTTCGCCGCCGCGCCGGACCTGGTCGTCGAGCCTGCCTCTCACGACGAGGTGCTCGAGGTGCTGCGAGTCTGTTCGGTGCGTCGCATCGCGGTCGTGCCATTTGGCGGTGGCAGCTCAGTCGTCGGCGGCCTCGAGCCATCGGGAGACGGATTTGCCGGCGTCGTCGCCCTTGACCTACGGCACCTGAACGCCCTGGTAGCGGTGGACACCGAGTCACGGGTGGCGACGGTTGAGCCCGGGCTGCGCGCCCCGGAGGCTGAAGCACTGCTCGCAGACCACGGCTACACGATCGGTCACTTCCCGCAGTCGTTCGAATACGCGACGCTGGGCGGCTTCGCCGCCGCGCGATCCAGCGGCCAAGCGTCGGCCGGCTATGGCCGTTTCGATGAGCTGGTGGTGGGCCTCCGCGTCGCGACCCCCGCTGGGAGCTTGTCGCTGGGACGGGCTCCTAAGTCGGCCGCAGGCCCAGATCTCCGCCAGCTCCTCCTCGGCTCGGAGGGGGCACTCGGGGTGATCACCCAGTTGGGCGTCGCGGTCCGCCTCGCTCCTGAGAAGCGGATATACGAGGGGTGGCGATTCGAGTCGTTCGCCGAGGGC
Source organism: uncultured Solirubrobacterales bacterium (assembly GCA_963803595.1). Classification (GTDB taxonomy): domain Bacteria; phylum Actinomycetota; class Thermoleophilia; order Solirubrobacterales; family Solirubrobacteraceae; genus Palsa-465. Next base: position 105,562 of record CAWDNF010000006.1, on the reverse strand, counting down.
GTCGAGGTGCTGCGTCGGCTTGTCCAGGACGGACCAAGGCCTACCGTGCTCCGGCTCTCCGACGAGGCCGAGACCTCGGTCAACCTGGCACGTCCGGCCGAGATCGGCTCTGGGTCGGGCGCCGGCGGGGCGCTGGCGGTCGTCGGGTATGAGGGGAGCGCGGAGGACGTTGGCGAGCGGCGCGAGGCGTGCGCGCGGGTACTCGAGTCGAGCGGCGGGCAGCTCACGCCCGGTGCCGGCGAGGCATGGAGGCGCGACCGGTATAGGGGTCCTTACCTGCGCGACGCCCTGCTGAGCGCGGGAGCACTGGTGGAAACACTCGAAACGGCGACATTCTGGTCGCGGCTGTTTGGGGTCTACGAGGCGGTGTCGGCGGCACTCCGGGAGTCCCTGACCGCCGCGGGGACGCCGCCGGTCGTCCTCTGCCACGTCTCCCACGTGTATTCCGCCGGCGCCTCGCTGTACTTCACCGTCGCTTGCGCCCTCGACCCGGACGATCCAGTTGGCCAATGGCAGAGCGCGAAGTCGGCGGCCAGCGACGCAATCATGTCGGCCCGAGGCTCGATCACCCACCACCACGGCGTCGGCCGCGACCACTTGCCGTGGTATGAGCAGGAGATCGGCGAGCTGGGCATCCAGGCGCTCCGGGCGGTGAAGGCGGTGCTCGACCCGGCGGGAATCATGAACCCGGGGGTACTGCTGCCGCTAGGCGGCTAGCGGCCCGCCGCGCGCCGGGTAGTGCACGCCAGGTGCCCCGTCCGGGGACGCTAGGCTAGCCCTCATCTGGAGAGGTGCCGGAGCGGTTGAACGGGCGCGACTGGAAATCGCGTAACGGGGGTCAACCTCGTTCGGGGGTTCGAATCCCCCCCTCTCCGCTCAGGCGGACGGCCGCAGCTCCAGCGGCGTCTAGGGGAGCGTCGGGCCCCCGCCTTACGCCGGCGCCAGCACCTCAGGCGCGCCGAACCCGTCAACACCTTCGGCAGAACGACCGAGCCGTCGTCCTGCTGGCCGTTCTCCGAGCAGCGCGATGATCGTCCGCGACGACGTGACGGCGGTGCCGTTCAGCGTGTGCACGTGGACGGGCCGCTCGCCCTCCGAAGGCCGGTAGCGGATGTCGAGCCGACGCGCCTGGAAGTCCGTCGTGTTCGAGCACGAGGTCAGCTCGCGGAAGCGCTCCTGGCCGGGCAGCCACGCCTCGATGTCGTACTTCTTCGCTGCCGAGGCGCCCAAGTCGCCGACCGCGATCGCCACCACCCGGTAGGGGATTCCCAGCTCGACGCAGATCGATTCCTCGATCGCCAGCAGGCGCTCGTGCTCGTCCGGGCTGTCCGAGGGCTCGACGAACGAGAACATCTCGACCTTGTCGAACTGGTGGACGCGGAAGATCCCCCGCGTGTCCTTGCCGGCGGACCCCGCCTCGCGCCGGAAGCAGGCGGAGAACCCGGCGTAGCGGAGCGGAAGCGACTCGGCGGACAGGATTTCGTCCTCGTGGAGCGAGGCGAGCGCGACCTCCGAGGTGCCGATCAGATAGAGCTCGTCGTCGGCCAGTCGGTAGATCTGCTGCTCGGTATCGGGCAGGAAGCCCGTGCCCGAATAGCGCGCGTTCACGCACGAGGACGGGCGGCGCTACCGGCTCGACATCCCTCGGAGACGAGCTTTGCGAACGCGTACTGCACGAGGGCCAGCTCGAGCGTCACGAGCTCACCCCGCAGATAGGCAAACCGCGAACCCGACACGCGTGCGGCTCGTTCCATATCGATGCGCCAGCCGGCCAACTCGAGGTGATCGCGGCCGGGGCGGAGGCCCGGCTCGACCATCTCACGCAGGACCGTGTCCTCGTCAGGCGCGTCCTCGGCGGGCAGGTTGGGCAACGACAGCAGCGCTTCGTCGCGCTCCGCGCTCAATGCGCTCTCCTGATCGCTCAGCTCGCGGCCGCGGGCGGCGAGCGCCGCCAGCTCCTCGCGCTCCTCGGGGCTCGGCGGCCCTTTACGCCCGCGACTGGCCTGGTTCTGCTCAGCCCGCACCTGCTCGAGCCCGGCCGTGCCGCCTCGCCAGCGCTCGTCGAGCTCGAGCACCCGGTCGAGCGCGGCCGCCACCTCCGGTCCCCGCCGCGCGAGAGCCGCCCGCATCGCGCCAGGCTCGCGTCGGATCAGGTGGATGTCGAGAACGCGCGCTCCCCTCGGCTAGGGGCGCCCGGCTAGGGGCGCTTGGCCTTCGGCTTGCGGGTCAGCGCCGCCCCCGTTGACTTGCCGGTCTGCGACGTCCCGCCTGGCTTGCCGGTTCGCACCTTCCCCGAGGCCCTGGCGTTCACCTTCGACGCCTGCTTGGCGGTCTTGGTTGCCGCGGCCGTGCCGGCGGGCGTGAGTGCAGGAATCGTCCCGATGTCCTTCTGCTGACAGCTCGGGACCCCCGGCACCTTGGGCGCGCCGCGCCCGGCGTAGGTCGCAACGAACCGCGCCACCTCGAGTGCCTGCTGGCCGACGACGACGTTCTGGGGCATGATCGCGCCGGAGAAGCCGCCGTTCTCGATCGCGTAGAGCACGCGGGTCATCGGCCGCTCGCAGCGAACGTCGAAGTTCGGCCCATTGTTGTACTGGGCGGTGCGACACCTTGGCCGCTGATCCGTGGGTTGCGGCATAGGACAGTGTGTGGCAGCCCGCGCAGCGCTGGTTGAACAGCACGGCGCCCTTGTAGTTGGGGTCAGACTTCGACAGCGCGATCTTCTCGGTCCCGCAGCCGGACGTGAGAACCGCCAGCACGGGCACCGATACAGCCGCGAGGAGATGCCGCCTCATGCGGGCCGAGATCATACGGACATGGACGCGACACGCGTGACCAGGAGATCGCCCCTCCTGTGCGGCCGTAGTGCTTGTCCTCACGATCGCAGGCTGCGACGCAAACGCAAGCCGTGGGAGGGTCTCGAACGGTCGACATCGCGCTCAGCGAGTACCACCTGACACCCCAGAAGATCGAAGTCTCGGCGGGACCGCTGACCCTTTCTGTGCGCAACTTTGGACAGCTCGCTCACAACCTCGGGCTGATCCGCGATGGCCGGATCGATCGCCGCAACCCGGCCCATTCAGCCTGGCGCGACCCGGAAGCTGATCGTTGACCTGACCCCCGGCAGCTATGTCACGGCGTCGACCCTGTTCGACGACCAGTCGCTGGGGATCTACGGGGCGCTCGCCGTATCGCGCTGAGAGCGCTCGCCCAAGCAGGTTCATCGACCATCCCAGAGGGAAGGGATTCGCGTCCGCGGCCCGAATCCCGGTCGATACCCGGCGCCGGCCAAGCGGCGCTCACTCTCCTTTCTCGTGAGCGCCTCCACGGCGGCAACCTGAGGGGGTCGGCGCCGGGCCCCATTTCCCACGCCTCGTGCCGCGCCAGGCCGAGCGCACCACCTCCGCTATAACCGCGCCCCATGCCGCAGGCCGTCGACCGCGAGCTGTTCCGGGAGGTCTTCGGCCGCTTCGCCACCGGCGTGGCCGTGATCACCAGCGCGGGACGCGGCACGAAGGGAGGGATGACGGCCAACGCGATCTGCTCGCTCTCACTCGACCCGCTGCTGGCCCTCGTCTGCTTCGAGAACCGCGCCCGGACGCTTCCCATCGTGCGCGAGGCGGGGCGCTTCGCGGTCAACATCCTCCGCTCCGATCAGGAGGAGGTGGCGGGGCTGTTCGCCTCCAAGCTTCCCGAGTCCGAGAAGCTCGAGGCGGTCACCCATCGCTTCGAAGACGACGTGCCCGTGATCGAAGGGGCGATCGCCTGGGCGGTGTGCGAGCTGCGCGAGCTGATCGCCGGCGGCGACCACACGATCGCGATCGGCCAGGTCATCTCGATGGGGTCTGGGCCAGGGGCGCCCGCTGCTCTGGTACGGCGGCCGCTATCACGGCGGGGCTCTCAGCCGGCCTCCGCGTCACCGGCGGTCTGCGCCGCCCGGGCCTAACGGTCTCCGCCCCGGCCGGCCTCCGCGTCACCCGGCGGTTTGCGCCGCGCGCGCCAGCAGCACGACGACGACGAACGCCGCCAGGGTCATCACGCCGACCTCGCGGCGTAGGATCGCGGCGACGATCCGGCGCTGATCCTCCTCGGGTAGCTCGCCGACGGCCTGCGCCGACTCGAAGCCGCGGGCGTCGAGCACCATCTGGGCCGAGGCTGAGGCGCAGCTGCTCGGCGAGGAACGCGATGAGCAGCGGCAGGAGCCCGTAGAGCACGTGGAGGTGATGGGGCTTGTGGCCGATGAGGAGCAGTACGCCCCCCAACGCTGCCTGCACGACGACGAGCCCCTGGCCGGCACGCAGAATCCGCCAGAACCAGGCCGAGGCGCCGCCCCGCCGCCATCGCCAGGCGCCGATCAGGACGGCCACGGCGTTGACCGCGATGGCCGTCACTCCGACCGCGAGATGGACGCCTACCACGCGCTCGGAACCGCCCGGGAGATAGCCACATTCCGCACTAGTAACGCGCGCGGAACCGTGTTCGAGGCGCTCACCGTAGAGACGCCAACCGCCCACGAGATAGCCACATTCCGCACTAGTAACACTCTGTTACAAACTACTCGCGCCAGTGGTATAACGACCCCGTGCTCCGGGACTATCTCCCTGCCGTCGTCTTCCTGATCCTGGGGAGCGTGGTCGGGTTGCTGTTCGCCGTGCTCAACCTGTTCCTGGGGCGCCGCCGGCCGAACCGGTCCAAGCAGGAGCCGTACGAGTGCGGCCTGCCGTCGGAGATCCAGCGCGGGTTCCGGTTCGGGATCAGCTTCTACCTCATGGCGATGCTCTTCATCCTGTTCGACATCGAGGTGATCTTCCTCTATCCGATCGCCGTCAGGCTGCGCGAGTTTGGGACCTTCGCGATGACCGAAACGGTCGTGTTCGTGGTATTGCTGATGGTCGCGTTCGCCTACGTGTGGCGACGGGGAGCGCTGGAGTGGAGGTAAGGCGCGAGCCTCTTCCCGCGAACTTCCGCTCCCGCCAGCTCAAAGCCCGCGAGATGCTCCAAGGCGATCTCGAGGGTGAGGACCTCGAGCGCTATGTAGAAGAGCGCGTCGTCACGACGACGCTCGACAAGGCCGTCGCCTGGGCGCGCGGGAACTCGTTCTTCCCGCTGACCTTCGGCCTCGCCTGCTGCGCGATCGAGATGATGTCGATCGTCGGCGCGCGCGTCGACATCGCGCGGTTCGGCTTTGAGGCGTTCCGAGCCTCACCGCGCCAGGCCGATCTGATCATCCTTTCGGGCCGGGTGTCGATCAAGATGGCGCCGGTCATCCGGCGCATCTACGACCAGATGCTCGATCCCAAGTGGGCCATCTCGATGGGCGCCTGCTGCTCCTCGATGGGCGTGTTCAACAACTACGCGCTCGTTCCGGCCGACAAGTTCCTGCCCGTCTCGGTGCATGTCCCAGGATGCCCGCCCCGTCCCGAGGCCCTGGCCCACGGCATCCTTCGGCTGCGCGCCCAGGTGCTGGGCGACCCGCCCGCCGGGTGGCGCGAGCGCTACGAGGCAGAGGGGACCGAGGAGGTGCTCCCCGCCCCCGCCCCCTCACCCGGGAACGGTGCTCGCCGCAGCCCTGACATCAACATCCTCGAGCCCGGGGACACCGCCGGTGCCTGACCCCACCGAACTCGAGCTCACCGCTCAGGAGCTTCGCGAGCACGAGCCCGACTCGATCCTCGACACCGAGTTTCACCGCGGACGCGCCGTGCTGGTCGCGGACCCGGAGAAGATCAAACCGGTCCTCACCCACCTGCACGCCAAGGGCTACACGTTCCTGGCCAGCCTCCACGGCGTCGACTACTACCCGCACGAGCCCCGGCTCGGCGTCCTCTACGAGCTGCTCGACATGAAGCGCGTCGAGCGGGTCAGCGTCAAGGCCCGCGTCTGCACCGACGCCCCCGAGATCGACTCGGTGGTCGAGCTGTTCCCCGGAGCTGAGTTTCCCGAGCGCGAGGTCTACGACATGTTCGGGGTGCGCTTCAACGGCCATCCCGATCTTCGGCGCATCCTGATGCCGGAGGACTACGAGGGGTTCCCGCAGCGACGCGACTTCCCGGTCGGCGGCGAGCCGGTGCTCTTCACCTACAACGAAGAGTCGTCGTACGGAAAGGACGTTTGAGCGTGGCGTCGCTGACCGAGGATTATCGACGCCGCGAGGAGTCGATAACGATCTCCTCCGAGCCCGCGCCGCGCCCCGGCGAGCCCGGCGAGGCTGGCGAGGGCCAGACACACGAGCTGATGACGCTCAACATCGGCCCGCACCATCCCGCGACCCACGGGGTCCTGCGGCTGATCGCGACACTCGAGGGCGAGGTCGTCCGGGACATCAAGCCGATCATCGGCTACGTCCACACCGGCATTGAGAAGACGGCCGAGGACAAGTCCTACTGGAAGGTGATCCCCGTCGTCGAGCGGATGGACTACCTGGCGTACTACTTCAACGCGATGACGTTCTGCGGTGCAGTCGAGACGCTTCTCGGGATAGAGGTTCCGGCCCGCGCGCAGTACCTGCGCGTAATCCACCTCGAGCTCAACCGCATCATGTCTCACCTGGTCTGGCTGGGCACCAGCGCGCTCGACCTGGGCGCGATCAGCATGTTCTGGTACTGCTTCCGCGAGCGCGAGACGATCCTCGACCTGTTCGAGATGTCATCGGGCCAGCGGATGCACACCCGCTACATCCAGGTCGGCGGTGTGATCGAGGACATCCCGCCCGGATTCGTACTCAAGCTGCGCAAGTTCCTGCGGGAGATGCCGAGTCGTGCCGACCAGTACGCCGACCTCTTGTCCAAGAATCAGATCGTGCTCGAACGCCTCCGCGGGACGGGGATCGTCGACCAGGAAACGATGCTGAAGCTCGGCGTCACCGGTCCGCTCCTGCGCGCCACCGGAAACCCGTGGGACCTGCGCAAGGCCGCCCCCTACTCGAGCTACGACCACTTCGAGTTCAAGATCCCGGTCGGGACGGTGGGCGACAACTACGACCGCTACCGGGTGCGCCATGCCGAGCTCTACGAATCGACCAAGATCATCGAGCAGGCGCTCGACGGATTGCCCGAGGGTCCCTTCATCACCCCCGACAGGAAAGTGTCCCTGCCTCCCAGACATGAGCTGGCGACCAGCATGGAGGCGCTGATCCATCACTTCAAGCTCGTCACCGAGGGCTTCCGGGTGCCGCCCGGCGAGTGCTACTACCCGATCGAATCCCCGCGCGGAGAACTCGGCTGCTTCGTGCGCGCGGACGGCTCGGCCAAGCCGGCGCGCGTGCACATGCGCGACCCCAGCTTCACGAACCTCCAGGCACTGCCTCATATGGTGCGCGACGGCTACATCGCCGACCTGATCGCGACTCTGGCCATGCTCGACCCCATCCTCGGCGGGATCGACCGATGAGCGCACTCGGCGAGCGCCGCCACGAGACACGCGTCCCCCGCTTCGGCCACGGCTCGCGCGTCCCCGGCTGGGACGAGTCGGTTGACTTGACCAAGGACCCGGCCGTCGTCCCCGACACCGGAAGCGTGAGCGTCCCCAGGGAGCTCCGAGCCCAGATCGTCGAGGCGATGTCGAGATATCCCGACCGCCGCTCGGCGGCGATCCCCGCCCTGCACGCGGCGCAGAACCTTCACGGCTGGTGCTCGCCCGAGGCGATCGACCAGGTCGCAGCCGTGATGCAAGTGACGCCGGCGTACCTGACGAGCGTCGCCACCTTCTACGACATGCTCGAGACAGACCCCCATCCCGTGCGCCATCACGACGTCTACGTGTGCACGAACATCTCGTGCTCGCTGCGTGGCGCCGACGACCTCTACGAGGCGATGCTCGCCGCGGCGGCCGGGCGCGAGAACATCCACGTCCGCGCCTTCGAATGCCTGGGCGCATGCGACATCGCGCCAATGGCGTCGGTCGACGGCCATTATGTGGGGCCGCTCGAGCCGGAGGACACGGCACAGATCGCCGCGGACCTGCAAGCCGGCCGGCCCGTGCTCGAGTCAAAGCAGCTCTCCCGGCGGCCCTCCCAGCAGCCGGCCGATGCGCGCGCGCTGCTGTTCGAGGGGATCGACGATCCCAACCTGAACACGCTCGAGGTCTACGAGCGCCGCGGCGGCTACCAGGCGCTCCGCAAGGCGCTGGGGATGACGCCCGAGGAGGCGCTCTCGAACATCACCGACTCGGGACTGCGGGGGCGGGGCGGCGCGGGCTTCCGCATGGGCCAGAAAGCCTCGTTCCTGCCCCATGGCGACATGGACAAGTACCTGGTCTGCAATGCCGACGAGTCAGAACCCGGCACGTTTAAGGACCGCGAGCTGATGCAGAAGAGCCCCCACATGCTGATCGAGGGGATTGTGATCGCGTCGTGGGCCGCCGAGATCAACCGAGCGTTCATATACATAAGGGGCGAATACGAGCAGCAGGCCGAGATCCTCGAGGCGGCGATCGCAGAAGCCGGGAAGGCCGGATACTTGGGCGAGCGGATCCTCGGCTCCGAGCACTCGCTGAGCCTGGTGCTCCACCGCGGCGCCGGCGCCTACATCTGCGGCGAGGAGACCGGGCTGCTGGACTCGCTGGAGGGAAAGCGCGGCAACCCGCGCCTAAAGCCACCCTTCCCGGCGATCGAGGGCCTCTACCACGGCCCGACGCTGATCAACAACGTCGAGACGCTTTGCACGGTGCCCACCATCATCCGGATGGGGGGCGAGGAGTACGCCAAGATCGGGACCGAGACCTCGACCGGCACCAAGCTCGTATCAGTCTCGGGTGATGTCCAGCGACCGGGCAACTACGAGATCGAGCTGGGCACCGCCTCGCGGGAGATCATCTACTCGCTGGCCGGGGGCCCGCCCGCGGGCCGCGAGGTCAAGTTCTGGTTTCCCGGAGGCTCGAGCGCGCCTGTGCTGACCAAGGACGATCTCGACCTCCCCTACGACTTCGACTCGATGGCCAAGGCCGGCTCGATGCTCGGCTCCGGCGCGATCATCGTCGTCGACGACTCGCACACGGTGCTCGAGGTGATGTACAAGCTGGTCAAGTTCTACGCGCACGAGTCGTGCGGCAAGTGCGTCCCGTGCCGCGAGGGGACCAACTGGACGCTCAAGATGGTCGAGCGGATCCTCTCCGGCGAGGCGACCCCGATGGACCTCGACATCATGGCCTCGGTTCAGGAGGAGATCATCGGCAACTGCCTGTGCGTGCTGGGCGACGCGATGGCGATGCCGGTCGGCTCGATGGTCCAGAAGTTCCGCGCCGAGCTCGAGGAGGAGATCGAAGCCGCCCGTCTTCGCAGCGGGGCCGGCGAGCTCGACTACGTCATTCCGCTCGGCGTCGCCGATGACCAGGCGGGACCGATCCCGGTGCACTAGAGACGCGAGCGCAGACGCCGATGCCCCGCCCCGACCAGAAGGAGATCCAGTTCACGATCGACGGCCGCGAAGTGCGCGCGCCCGAGGGGATGATGCTGGTCGACGCGGCCAAGCGAGGTGACGTCGAGATCCCCTACTTCTGCTACGAGCCGAAGCTCGGCAACCCGGTTGGTGCCTGCCGGATGTGCCTGGTCGAGATCGAGGGAATTCCCAAGCTCCAGACCTCGTGCTCGACTCCGGTCAAGGACGGGATGGTCGTCCACACGCAGACCGACCGCGTGCGCCACGCCCAGAATGCCGTCGTCGAGTTCCTGCTCGTCAACCATCCGCTCGATTGCCCGGTGTGCGACAAGGGAGGCGAGTGCCCACTCCAGGACATCACGTTCGGCTGGGGACTCGGGCGCTCGCGCTTCATCGAGCCCAAGCGGCACTTCGTCAAGCCCCTCTCGCTCAGCCCGCTGATCGCCATCGACCGCGAACGTTGCATCCTCTGCTACCGCTGCGTTCGCTTTTCGCAGGAGGTCGCGGAGGACTACCAGCTGATCTTCGCCGAACGCGGCGCCGACACGTTCGTCTCCACCCACGATGGCCACCCCTACGTGGCGCCGTTCAGCGGCAACATCATCGAGCTCTGCCCGGTGGGTGCGCTGACCTCGAAGCCCTACCGCTTCCGCGCCCGCCCCTGGGACATCGAGGACGCCGGGGGTATCTGCACGCTCTGTCCCTCGCAGTGCAACGTCACGTTCACCGTCCGCGACGAGAAGGTGATGCGGGTGCTGGCCCGCGGTGCCAACGGCAATCCCGGCGTCGATGACGGTTGGCTGTGCGACAAGGGCCGCTTCGCCTACCAATCGATCCACGTCGACGAGCGGGTCACCGCTCCGCTCCTACGCGACGGCGGCGAGCTGCGCGAAGTCTCGTGGGAGCGCGCGCTGGAGGCCGCGGCCGGGCTGGCCAAGCACCGCGGCCGGGTCGGCACGCTGGTCGGCGGTCAGGCGACCAACGAGGAGGGCTTCCTCCTCCAGCGGCTGAGCCGCGAGGGCCTCCACTCGAACGACATCGACTGCCGCGGCCCGAGTCACGGGGTGCTGGCGCTGACCCGGGCGCTTGTCGCGCCCTCGCTCCAGGCGACCGTGCCGGACCTCGAATTCGCCCACACGGTGCTCGTGCTCGGCTGCGAGCCGCTCGACGAGGCGCCGGTCTGGGACCTGCGCATCCGCAAGGGGGTGCGTCGGCGTGGGGTTCGGCTCGCCGTGGCGACGTCTCGCCCCAGCGCGCTTGACTCAGGAGCGCAGCTCGTCGTCCGCTACGCGCCTGGCGAGGAGGCCGAGCTGATGGCGACCCTGGCCAGTGGCGAGGGGGAGCTCGCGCGCTTCCTTCGCGACGGCGGCGAGGACATCGTGATCGTGTGGAGCGAAGCGCTCGGTATCGACGCGATGCTGCTGCCCAAGGTGGCAGAGCAGTTCGGCCTGGCCGGCCGCGCCGGAGCCGGCCTCCTGGAGATCCCCTACGGCGCCAACGGGCGGGGCCTGAGCGAAGCCGGTTGCCTTCCCTACTGCGGGCCGGGCTATACGGACATCGCCCGCCTTGGCCACGCGACCCGCGGAATCGCCGCACGCGCGGCCGACGGTGAGACCACCGCGCTCCATCTGTTCGGCACCGATCCCCTCCGCGACCAGGCAGACGCGCCGCTGTGGGAGCGCGCGCTCCACCGAGCAGGCCTCGTCGTGGCTCACGCCACCGTCGTCACCGAGGGGCTGCGCGAGCACGCCGACATCATCTTCCCGGCGGACTCCTACGCCGAGAAGGAGGGCACCGTCGTCCATCCCGATGGGCGCATCCAGCGCCTGAGAACGGCGATCAAGCGGCCTGACCAGGTGCGGGCCGGCTGGTGGACGGTGGCCGAGATCGCCAAGCGCTGCGGCCTCGACCTGGGTGTTCTGACCGCCTCGATGGCCTTCGACCAGCTCGTCGCCGCTGTCCCCTTCTACGCTGGCCTCACGCTCGAGCAGATCGGCGGGCGCGGCATCCGCTGGCCCGAGCGCGAGCAGGCCGACGCGCTGCCCACCGACGCCCTCCCCGACCTGCGACCCGCGGCGCTCAGGGCTGACGCGCATTCGCCGCGCGACGGCGCCCTCAAGCTCGGAACCTACCGCCCGATCTGGGCCTCACCCGAGGTCGAGATCTCGCCCGCGCTCCAGTTCACGGTCGCCGAGCAGCTGGCGGAGCTCTCCGTCGAGGATGCCCATCGGCTCGGCATCAGCGACGGCGACGCGCTCACCGTGTGGCAGCCGGATGACTCGGGCGCCGCCCAATCCAGCGAGGCCGGAAGCCGAGCGGGCGGCAAGCCCGAGGGCACCCGCCTGGGCGCGACTGCCGCGATCCGCAGCTCGGTTCCCCCCGGCGCCGTCTTCCTCGCCACCGGGATCGCCCACGACTCGGCCAACCGCCTGACCGAGCCGACGGTGGAGGTCGCCAAGGCATGACCCATGTGTTTGCCGACGTCTCCTACTACGAGCCATGGTGGATCCAGATCATCAAGGCGCTCGTGATCTTCCTCGTCGCGTTCGCGATCCTGCCGCTGCTCACGATCTACGAGCGCAAGCTGATGGGCCGCATGCAAGGCCGCTATGGCCCGAACCGGGTCGGGCCCTTCGGGCTGATGCAGCCCCTCGCCGAGATCATCAAGTTCGCGACCAAGGAGCCCGCCCGGCCCACCACGAGCGTCGGCTTCCTGTTCCGAATCGCACCGATGATCGCGATCATCACCGGGATCACCGCGCTGGCCCTCGTGCCGTTCGGCGACGTCCAGACGGTCTTCGGCCGGCGCGTCGGGCTGTATGGGATCGACGTCTCGATCGGCCCGCTGTACGTGTTCGCGCTGGCCGGGATCTCGTTCTACGGGATCATGCTCGGGGGGTGGGCGAGCGGCTCGAAATACTCGTTCCTGGGGGCGATGCGCGGTGCGGCGCAGCTGATCTCATACGAGGTCTCCCAGGGGCTCTCGCTGGTCGGCGTGATCATCACCGCCGGGACCTTGTCGCTCACCGGGATCGTCCACGCCCAGCGCGGTATGTGGTACCTGATCCCCCAGTTCGGCGGCTTTCTGATTTTCCTCATCGCCTCGTTCGCCGAGACCAACCGGGCCCCCTTCGACCTGGTCGAGGCCGACGCCGAGCTCGTGCAGGGATATTTCACCGAGTACGGCGGGACCCCGTTCGTCGCCTACCTGTTCTCCGAGTACGTGAACATGATCGTCGTCTCGGGCATCGCCACCACGGTGTTCCTCGGCGGCTGGATGATCCCCGGTAACCCGCACGTACCCGGGTGGATCGACCCGATCGTCGTGATCGTGAAGATGATGCTGTTCATCACCTTCTTCGTCTGGGTCCGCGCGACGCTGCCGCGCCTGCGCTACGACCAGCTGATGAGCTTCGGCTGGAAGATCCTGCTCCCGCTGGCCACGCTCAACCTCCTTGTCACGGCGGTGATCGTCGGGACATGACCGGAGAGCGTCGGCACATGACCGGAGAGCGCGCATGACCCCCTACGACCCCTCGGGCGATGTCATCGAGGTTATCCGCGAGCCACCCCCGGGCGCCATGGCCGGCGCCTACCGCGCGTTCGGCGAGACCTTGCGCGGCCTGAAGACAACCTTCGCGCGGATCATCGAGGGCCCCACGACGATCCAGTACCCGGAGGAGAAGACCCCCGTCTATCCACGCTTTCGGGGTCGCCACAAGCTCCACCGCTTCGAGGACACGGATCCCGCCCACCCAGGACTCGAGAAGTGCGTTGGGTGCTCGCTGTGCGCCGCGGCCTGCCCGGCCGACTGCATCCGCGTGGTGGCGGCCGAGAACACGCCGGAGAACCGCGTCTCAGCCGGAGAGCGCTACGCGGCGGTCTACGAGATCAACATGTCGCGCTGCATCTTCTGCGGCTACTGCGAGATCGCCTGCCCATTCGACGCGATCACGATGGGCCACGACTACGAGCTGTCCGACTACACGCGCTCGGACCTGATCTTCACCAAGGAGATGCTGCTCGCCGAGCCGGTGGAGCGCACGCCGCTGCGCACGGAGGGGGAGTGAGCGCCGGAGCGCCAGCGCCATGAGCGCCGTCCTCTTCTTCATCGCCGCGATCGGGGCCATCGCCGGCGCGTTCGGGCGTCGTGATGCTGCGCAACCCCTTCTACAGCGTTCTCGCCCTGGCCTTCCACCTGGTCAGCCTCGCCGCGCTGTTTCTGCTCCTGCGCGCCGAGTTCGTCGCCGCGGCGCAGGTCGTGGTCTACGCCGGCGCGGTGATGGTGCTCTACGTGTTCGTCGTCTCCTACGTCGGCGGCGGCGAGCAGCTTCCCAGCGGCGGCGCCCTCCGGGTGCTGGGCCCGCTGTTCGCGCTGGCGCTGGCGATCGAGCTGTGCATCGCGCTCCTGGGATCGGCGCTGCACGGGATCAAGACCAAGGGCGCGGGATACGTGCCGGGCTTCGGCGCGCCCGGCCACATCGGAACGCTGTTCCTCACCAAGTACCTGTTCCCATTTGAGATCGCCTCGATCCTCCTGCTCGTGGCCGCGGTGGGAGCGGTCGTGCTGGCCGGGCGCCGGCGCGGGCTCGAGGAGCCCGAAGCGCCCCCGATCCAGGTCCGCACGATCCAGCCCCAATACACGGGCACGCTGGCCGAGGCAGCCGGGGTCAGGCCACGACCGGGCGAGGAGCCACCCGAGGTCGAGGTCGAGGCGGTCGGTGGTTCGGCGCGGGTCGAGCGCGAGGGAGGCTGGTGATCCCGATAGCTCCCATCACCGACGCGAGGCAGGCCTAGTGGCCATCGGCTGGTATCTCGTCGTCTCGGCGATCATCTTCTCGATCGGGGCCGGCGGCGTGCTCGCGCGGCGCAACCCGCTCGTCGTCCTGCTCTGCCTCGAGCTGATGCTCAACGGCGCCAACCTCTCGCTGGTCGCCTTCGCGCGGATGTGGGGCGGCGAGGGTGGCCAGGTGTTCGCGCTGATCGTGATGGTCGTCGCCGCCTGCGAGGTGACGGTCGGCCTCGGGCTGATCGTCGCGATCTACCGCCGCCGTCTCCCAGTCGACGTCGACGAGATGTCAGAGCTGCACGGATGACCGCGACAACGTTCGCGCTGGCTCGTTCTGCTGGCGCCGCTCGTCGGGACGGTCGTGATCGCGCTCGGCTGGCGGTCGCTCCCCGGCCGCAGCGCCGGCTGGATCGGGACCGCGGCGATCGCCCTCTCGTTCGCCTTCAGCGTGATCGCTTTCCTCGCGCTGCTGCACCGCGGAGACCACCACCGCGTGCTGACCTCGACCCTCTACAGCTACGACGTGAGCGCGGGCGTCGACGCCAAGCTCCAGATCCTCGTCGACCCGCTGTCGGTGTTCATGATCCTCGTCGTCTCCGGGGTATCGGCGCTGATCCACCTCTACTCGGTCTCCTACATGAATGAGGACCGGGGCTACCGGCGCTATTTCAGCTACCTGAACTACTTCGTGCTCTCGATGCTGCTGCTCGTGCTGGCCGGCAACTTCCTGCTCTTGATCGTCGGCTGGGCTTTCGTCGGCGCTGCCTCGTACCTCCTGATCAGCTTCTGGTACCGGCGCACGACGGCGACGCGCGCCGGCCTGAAGGCATTCGTGATCAACGTCGTCGGCGACGTCGGGCTCGTGCTCGGCACCTTCTTCCTGTTCAAGCACACGGGCACGGTCGACTTCCTCAAGACGTTCCGCGCCGCGCCGCATGTCTTCGCGCACAACAGCCCCGACCTCGTCGCCGCCTGCCTGCTCCTCGGGGTCGGCGCGTTCGCCAAGTCCGCCCAGGTCCCGCTCCACACCTGGCTCCCCGACGCGATGGAGGGCCCCACCCCGGTCTCGGCGCTGATCCACGCCGCGACGATGGTGACCGCGGGCGTGTACCTGATCGCCCGCATGCATCCGCTGTTCGAGCGGGCAACGACGGCTGCCGACGTGACCGCGATCGGTGGCTGCCTGACGCTGCTGATCGCGGCCACGATCGCGCTCGTCCAGGTCGACATCAAGCGCGTGATCGCCTACTCGACGATGTCGCAGATCGGCTACATGATCATGGGCGTCTCGGTGGGGGCCTACTCGGCCGGCCTGTTCCACCTGATGACCCACGCCTTCTTCAAGGCGCTCCTGTTCATGGGCGCGGGCTCGCTGATCGGCGCGATGGCCGGCGCGCAGTCGCTTGACAGGATGAGCGGCTTCCGGCGTGCGCTGCCGTTCACATTCGTCACCTTCCTAATGGGCGGCTTGGCCCTGGCGGGCCTGCCGCCCTTTTCGGGTTGGCTCTCGAAGGACGACGTGATCGGTTTCCTCGACCACCGGGGCGGGGGCTTCGAGGTGCTGGGGATCCTCGGGTACGCGGGCGCGCTGCTGACCGGCATCTACACCTTCCGGATGATCTTCCGGGCCTTCTTCGGCGAGCCATGCCCTGAGGCGGTCGAGCTCGAGCACGGTCACCTGGCCCACGCCGAGGTCCCCCGCAACCCGATGACCGGCGAGGAGGAGGACACCGACGTCGGCTTCCCCGGCCCCGGCCACAACATAGCCGAATGGGAGTGGCCGATGAAGATCGCGATGGGGGCGCTGGCCGTGCTGGCGGTCGTCGGCGGCGCGGTTCAGATCCCGGGCGTCGACGATGCGGTGACGAAGTTCCTCGAACCGAGCTTCGCCGACTCGAAGTTCCTCCACACCCAAGTGCCGACCAGTCCCGCCTGGGTGGGGTTGATCATCGGCGCGGCTGTGGCGGTCGTGGGTATCGGCGTGGCCTATCGCGTGTGGATCGCTCAGCCCGGACTGGCCCGTCGGCTCATCATCGCTTTCACCCCGCTTCACCGCTTCCTGGCCAACAAGTGGTACTTCGATGAGCTGATCGACTTCCTCGTCGTGCGGCCGTCGCTGTGGCTCGGCCGCGCGGTGGTCGCCGTGCTCGAGCCGGCGGTGATCGGCGGGCTGATCACCGGCGGTATCACCGGTGCCGTGCGCGCCGAGTCGGCGCTCGTCCGCCGCGCTCAGACAGGCTTCCTGCGCTACTACGCCGCGGCGATGATCGTCTCGCTGTTCGGCGTCGGCCTCTACTTCCTGGTGTCGGCGTCTTGACGCTCTCGATCCTCGATCTGGCTCCCCCTCGCGCTTTCGCTGGCCGCCGCGTCGGGGCTCCCGGCGCGCCGGGTCGGCCGAGCCGTCGCGCTGGGTAGCCTCGCCACGCTCGGGATCTCGATCTCGTTCATCGCGCGCTTCAAGCTCGGCCACGCCGGCCTTCAGTTCGTCACAGACCAGAACTGGATCCCGGCCCTGGGGATCCACTACAAGCTCGGGCTCGACGGGCTGAACGTCGCGCTCGTCGTGCTCACCTGCGTGCTGTTCTCAGCCGCGCTCGTGTGGTCGGCACTCCGCGAGTGGGACCGCCCGCGGACCTTCTACTTCCACCTCGGCCTCGCCCAGTCCGCGGTGCTCGGAGCCTTCTGCGCCCAGGACCTGGCGCTGTTCGTGGCCTTCTTCGACCTTATGCTGATCCCGTTCTACTTCCTGGTCGGGATGTGGGGAACGGGTGATCGCGTCCGCGCCACGACCAAGCTCGTCGTCTACACGCTCGTCGGCTCGTTCTTCATGCTCGCCGCGGCGATCGCCACTGGTGTGCTCGCCTCCTCCCAGCACGGCACCCCGATCACGTTCGTCCTCTCCTCCCTGCGCCACCTGCCGCTCTCCCACACCTCGCAGGAATGGATCTTCCTCTGCTTCGCGCTCGCCTTCCTGATCAAGATGCCGATCGTCCCGTTCCACGGCTGGCTGGCCGACGGCTACAAGTCGATGCCGATCCCGGCCGTAGCTGTCTTCTCAGGCGTCGTCTCCAAGGTCGCCGCCTATGGGTTCCTGCGGATCGTGCTGCCCCTGTTCCCGTTTGCCTCGGTCCATTTCCAGCTGCTTGTGCTGGTCGTCGCGCTCGTCTCGATCCTGTGGGGCACGGCGGCCGCCTTCAGCACGCCCGATGCCCGGCTGGTCGTCGCCTACTCGAGCGTCGCCCAGCTGTCGTTCATCGTGCTCGGGATCTTCTCGCTCCGCACGCAGGGCGAGCAGGGCGCGCTGCTTCAGATGCTCAACCACGCGCTGGTGACAGCGCCGCTCTTCTTCATCGTCGCCGCCCTGGCCGCCCGGTCGGGCGGCTCCGAGCTCCTGCGGGACATGGGCGGGATCGCGTTCCGCGCCCCCGTTCTGGCGGGGCTGTTCTTGATCGTCGCGCTGGCCACGCTGGCGATGCCCGGCTCCTCGAACTTCGTCGGCGAGTTCATGATCCTGCTCGGAGTCTTCAAGTCCAAGCTGGCAATCGCGATCATCGCGTTCACCGGAGTGGTGGGCGCCTCGTTCTACGCGCTGCGGGTGTTCATCCGCGCGATGCACAACCGCGTGGGGCCGCGCGTGGACGCGCGTGAGCTGGCTCTGCGCGACGTGGCCGCGATCGCGCCGATCGTGCTGGTGATCCTGGCGCTGGCCTTCTATCCCCAGTTCGGGCTGCGGCGGTCTGAGCCGACGGTGAAAGCCACGGTCACCGCCCCGTTCGCCAACCCCTATTCCCTCCGCGCCTCGCGATGACCCACCACCTTCACGGCCCCCACATCGACTGGGCCGCGCTGTCCCCGATCATCACCCTGACCGGCGGCGGCGTGCTCATCCTCCTGGTCGGGCTGGCCTCGAATCCGCGCATCCGCGGGCGCATCCTGCCCCTGCTCACGATCGCCTTCTTCGGCGTGGCCATCGGCCGCGCGATCGTCCAGTTCCACCACCCGGCCTCGATCGTCTCCGGCGCGCTGCGGATCGACGACCTGGCGCTCGAGCTGACGATGCTCTTCTGCGTTGCCGGCATCGCCGCGGCCCTGATGGCCTGGCGTGCCGAGGCCCCGCGCGAGTCAGGCCAAGGGGAGCACTACGCGCTGCTGGTGTTCAGCGTGCTTGGGATGGTCGTGTTCGTCTCTGCTCAGAATCTCGTCACGCTGTTCCTGGGGATCGAGCTGCTCTCGATCCCGCTCTACATCCTGTGCGCTACTCGGACGAGGCAGGAGGCCTCGCTCGAGTCGGGACTCAAGTACCTGATCATCGGCTCGGTCGGCTCGGCCACGCTCGTCTACGGCCTCGCCCTGATCTACGGCGCGAGCGGCTCGACCGACTTCTCCGGGATCGCCCGCGCGCTCAGCCATGGCAAGGCGCTGGGCGGTGTCCTCGGCGACTCGATGCTGTTCATGGGCCTGGCGCTGGCCATCGTCGGCTTCGCCTTCAAGGCGTCCGTCGCCCCCTTCCACCAGTGGACCCCCGACGTCTACGAGGGCGCGCCGACGCCGATCACCGCCTTCATGGCCACCGCCACGAAGGCCGCCGCCCTCGGCGTCTTCATCCGCTTCTTCGACTTCGCCGCGTTCAGCGCCCACGGGACCTGGGCTCCCCTGCTCGCCGCGATCGCGGCGATCACGATCATCGTCGGCAACGCAGGTGCCCTCGGCCAGTCGTCTTTGAAGCGGATGCTCGGCTATTCCGGCGTCGCCCAGGCCGGCTACATGCTCTCGGGCGTCGTGGTAGGTACGCAGCTGGGGATCCAGGCCACCGTCCTCTATCTCCTCTTCTACCTCGCGATGAACCTGGCTCCGTTCGCGGTGATCGTCGCCTCCGAGCGTGAGCGGCCCGAGCACGCCGACGATATCTCGGGGCTGGCCGGCCTCGGCGCCCGCAGCCCGTGGCTGGCCTGGCCGATGACGATCGGGATGCTCGCGCTGGCCGGGATTCCGGGCACCGTCGGGTTCATCGGCAAGTTCCAGCTGATCCGCGCGCTGGTCGACGGGAAGTACACCTGGCTGGCGATCGTGCTCGTCGTCGGTTCGATGATCTCCCTGGGGTACTACCTGCGCGTGGTGGCGGCGATGTGGATGCGCCCGGTCGCGACCGGGCCGACCGCGTCCGGGGCGCCGGCGCCGATCGCCGGCGCCTCCCCCGAGGCCGACTCGGCCCTCCGCCACCCCGAGCTCACCCTCGTCGCCGTCGCCTTCGCCGCCGCCACGATCTTCTTCGGGATCTTCCCCTCGCCGCTGTTCCACTTCACCGCCCACGCGGCGCACGCGCTGGGTGCGCTGCTCTAGCCGATCCAGCGGGCGCACAACCACACCCGACGCCGCGCCTCGGCGGCATCCCATTCCCGGAAACCGGGCGCCGCACGGCGCGCCTCCGAGGACCCGGCACGAGTGTCGTCCTGCGCCCGGGCGGGTAGGCCAGGGACAGTGGAAGAACGCCAGAGTGACACCGAGGAGACATTCGGCGACCAGCCGCCGCCCACGGACGTCTCAGACCAGAACGCCGAGGAGCCCTCGGCTCCGCACGGCGGCAGCGGACAGGCGCCCGACGAGGACGGCGATCCCAAGCGAGACGAGGAGAGCGGCTCCGCCCCGGATGAGGGTGGCCAGGCGACCGGCCATCCCCAGAACGCCGGTTAGCGACGGTGCCTGCGGCGGTGCCTGTGGCGCCGCCGCCGCCGGCGGTGCCTTGCCCGGCGATGAGTGCGGCCGGTGGGAACCGCCGCTCGCGGCGCGCCCGAGGCCGAGGCGTCGCCGAAGGCGATGATCGAGCCTGCCTGGTCCTGCTGGGGGGCAGGCTCGGGCGGCGGTCCGGTCCCCACCGAGACGTAGAGAGCGCGGCCGACGGCGCTCACGCCGCCAAACGACGGCCCGCCAAGCGGGAACGTCCCGAGCGTCATTCCGCTCGCCGGGTCGCGCGCCACCAGGTTTCCCCTTGGGTCGACCGTGTAAAGGACCCGGTTGGCGATCGTCGCGGGACTCAGGTGAACCCCACCTGACTCGGGCGACTGCCAGTCAAGCGCGCCACCCAAGCTCAGCGCGAACACATCGCCTGACGCGGTGTCGGCTCCGTAGATCCGCCGGCCGTCGTAGGCGGTTGACCCCAGGATTCCCCCCAGGGGACCGCTGGGGCCCACGCTGGTGTGCCAGATCGGCTGGAGCGTTGCGCGGTTGAGCGCCCAGTACGTGCCCGACTTCTGACCCTCGCCGACCAGCGGCAGCCCATCCGCGCCGGTCATGAGATTGGGCGACGCGCCGAAGTCGGCGTCCGGGCCGGTGGGGTTGTCGGCCAGCGAGAAGCTGTCTCCTGAGGTGGCCTGGTACTTGGCGACGATCGCTCCGGTCGCGGTGTCAACCGCGATCACGGCGTCCTCGGTATCGGTGGTGGGGTTGTGGTAGTTGTTGCCGGTGCCCGCGTAGAGGCGGCCGGTGGCTGGATCGATCGCCGGCGTGCTCCAGACGGCGGCGCCGTCGGAACCGGGCGGGACCATGAACGTCTGCCACCGAACCCGCCCCGTCGCCTCGTCGATCGCGACGATGCTCCCGCGCGCGGTCGAGTTGTCCTCGTTGTTGGCGGAGGTCCCGATATACACGGTGCCACGCCAGAACACTGGGCTTCCGTACACGTCGGATCCCCGCTGCGCGGTGAGCACCCGATTCCAACGCGCCGCGCCCGTCCGCAGCGACAAGGCGAGCAGCCGAGGCGAACCGAGCTCGGCGACCGGGACGTAGACCGCCGGGCCGCCGGGCGCGCTCGAATCGATCGCCGCCGTGCCGTTGATCGGCGCACCCACGTCCTTGGACCACAGCGGTTTGCCGGTGACCGCATTGAGGGCATACACCCAGCCACCGTTGTTGCCTGCGACGAGGACGCCGCCGGCGACGACCGGAGTGCACGTGAAGTCCCCGGTCGAGCTGTTGAACGACCATGCCTGCTTTAGCGTCGGCACCTGGCTCGCCGCCGGTCCGGCGCTGCCGGCGTCCCGCGAGTTGGAGAGGTCGTGGCCGTAGATCGGCCAATCCGCACGAGCCACGGCCGGCAGGGCCAGCGCCGCCACCAGCAAGAGAAGGGATCCCGCAAACCGTCGCACTGGACAGAGATGTTGCGCCCCGCCGGTGCGGGCGTCAAACGACAACCGACCCCGCCGCTACGATCAGCCGCCCGTGCAGTACCCGGTCGAGAGCTTCAGCGCGGCAGAAGAGAAGCGCCTGAGCGCGCACTTCACGAACCTCGACCGGCCGGTGTTCGCGCTCGTCAACCTGCCGGAGACGGTCAAGGGGGCGCTGTTCGCGCGCTACTCGCGCTATCCGGGAACGCTGCGCCGGCTGTTCCTCGACGAGTTCGCGGCCGACCTGCCGCAGGCCGATCTGCCGCAGGCCGGCCCGGCGCTCGACGGGGCCGAGGGCAAGCGCGCGTCGGAGCTCTACGAGCGGATCTTCCTCGGCTACGGCGACGACTCGGTCGCCCAGCTCGGCGGGGCGCACGTGGCCTGCGAGTGGGTCTCCAACGTGCTCACCAAGATCCTCCAGCGACCGCGCCTCGGCGCGTACCTCGAGCAGTCGACCCGCTACATCGCCTACGACACGCTGCTGCCCGGCCCGCCCGGAGGGTTCCGCTACTTCCGTGACCCCGAGCTCGGCCCCGAATACGAGCGCGCCATGGACGAGCTGTTCTCGATCTACTCGGCGGCGCTTCCCCGGGTGAGCGCATGGGCGGAAGAGGAGTTCCCGCGAGGCGAGGACGAGGCACCCGCCGCCCACGCTCGCGCGATCAAGGCCAAGGCGCTCGATCTGCTGCGCGGGCTGCTCCCGGCCAGCTCGCTCTCGCACATGGGGATCTTCGCCACCGGCCAGACCTACGAGCAGCTGATCCTCCACCTCCTCGCCCACCCCCTCCCCGAGGCTCGCGGCTACGGCCAGATGATCCTCGAGGAGGTCTCGCGCGTGATGCCGAGCTTCGTCGCGCGGGTGACGCGCCCCGACCGGGGCGGCGAGTGGATGCGCTATCTAGAGGAGCGGGCGCACGCCGCCGAGCGCTGGGCCGATCGGCTCGGGCTCAGCGATCGGTCGCCGGGCTCGGCGGACGGGCCGTCGGTCACGCTGCTGAGAGCCGAGGGGGACGAGGACGATCTGCTCGCCGCCCTCCTGTTCGAGGCCGGTGCCTGCTCCGAGGAAGAGGCGCACCGCGCACTTGCCACGCTCGACGGCGAAGAGCGCGCGGAGCTGCTCGAAGATCTGGCCGGCGAGCGGAGCAACCGTCGCTACCGGCCCGGCCGAGGGCTCGAGGCGCTCCGCTACCGCTTTGAGATCGTCGCCGACTACGGGGCGTTCCGTGACCTCCAGCGCCACCGGATGCTCACCGTGCAGTGGCAGGCGCTGACTCCGGACCTCGGCGCAGGTGTTCCCGAGCAGGTCGAGCTGGCCGGCTGCGGCGAGGAGTACCGGCGGGCGCTCGAGGTCTCCAGGAGCGAGTACGAGCGGCTGCGCGATTCCGGGCTCGCCGTGTGTGCTCCCTATGCGCTCTGCCTCGGCTACCGGATCCGCTTCATCCTCGATCTGAACGCGCGCGAGGCGATGCAGCTGATCGAGCTGCGCTCAGGGCGCGAGGGCCATCCGAGCTACCGGGCCGTCGCCCACGAGATGCACGCCCAGATCGCCTCGGTGCATCCCGCCGTCGCGGCGCTGATGGTGCACGTCGACCGCCGCACCGAGCCGCGTCTGGAGCGCATCCTGTCCGAGATGCGCTCGCACGTCCGGGCCGCGCAGCGCGGCGCCTAGCCAGCCGCGCAGCGCGGGGCCTAGCCCCCGCGACGCAGCGCGCCTAGCCAACGGCGGGCAGCCGGACCGTCTCGGTCGCCGCCACCAGGTGCGGCCGCGCGAGCACCAGCGTCAACCGCCATGTGCCGCCGGTCGCCGGACGGAGCACCTTCAAGCTAACCGTCGCGCGCCCGGCGCGGACCGGGCCGTGGCCAAGACCCACGATCGCGTTCCCGCGCATCAGCCTGACCCGCACAGTCCCCTTGATCTTGCCGCGGGCCATGAAGCGCACGCTGCAGGAGATGCGGTCGCGATGCGAGTTCGTGTAATGGCAGGAAACCTTCGCCCTGGGTGCCCGCTCGACTCGCCCCGGCTGCTCGACGAACCGCGTGCCCACCAACCGCTGGTCGCCATTGGCATCTGTCAGCAGCCAGAGCGCGATGTAGGGGCCGGGCTTGAGCGCCGGGACCGAGACGCCCTTCTCGGTATCGACGTTCTTGGCGACGAACACGGCCCTGCCATGGACAGTGACGATCCGGAGCGTGATCCGAGTCGAGACGTCCGTGGGCACCGACATGTTGCCCGGCGCCGACAGCCCGGACTCGGCGAGCGCGGTGAACTTCCCGTACATCGTCTCCCCTTCGATCGGCGAGGTGTCCTGGACGTCTGGCACCTCGGTCTCGGTCTGGCCGCCGCTGAGATCGTCGGTCTGCGCGATCGTCGCCGCGGGGAGCCCGCTGGCGTCTCCGTTCGTGGGACAGATCTGACCGGTGAGCGCGACCCCGCCGTTGACGTCGTTGGTCGCAACCCCCGCCGCCCCGGTCGTGGTCGGAAAGCTGCTGAGCGGCGCCCCGAAGTAGTCGCCGGGCTGGCAGCGTCCGCTGGCGACTGCGTCCTGCTCACCGAGGATGGCCACCTGCAGATGCGCCACGTGGAGCGTCGTCAACGTGCGCGAGCCATTTGAGAGCGCAATCGAGTCCCCGCCTCTCACCCGGAGCGGCGAGACGACAGTGCCGGTCGCATCCGCGCTCACCGAGGCCTGCTGGCGCCCATCGCTCAGCAAATAGTCCCCGTTCGGCACGAGGCCCTCGCACAGCACGGCCTGAAACTCGAGATCCGCGGCGCAGCTCGGCAGCCCACTCGGCGTGAAGTTGGCCGACAGCGGGCTCGTGAACGGGGACACCGATGAGGGCTCTCCCACCGGGACGGTCAGGCTGACCAGGCCGCCCAGCGGGTTCGGGCTTTGACCGTTAATGAAGGCGCGGTTGTCGTTCGATGTGACCGTCAGCCTGTCGGAGGGGCCGACCGTCGCCGTGCCGATGGTCGCCGTGTCGGTCTGGAGGTTGCAGAAATCGGTTGGTGACTGGCCCTCGATCCCGTTGAACGAGAAGGCGAGCACACCCGACTGGACGCAGGGGGCGAGACTCAGCGACGAGCTGGTCAGCGCGGTCCCGTTGTCGAGGTCGAACCATCCCGTCCAACCCGCCTCGATGAACGGGTTGCCGCCGTTGCCGGTCAGGATCACCTGGTGGTTTGGCTGCGGGGCGCCGGCGCCCGAGTAGTCGACGTCGACCTCGTCGCGGTCATCGCCGACTGCGTGGGGCGAGAGGGACACAGACCAGCTGCCGTCGGCCGCCGTCGTCGTGGCAACCCGGGCGACCACGACCGGTGCTCCGGACTGATCTGCGCGCACGCAGGCTGACCTGGACCCCGATCCCGCCGCCTCCAGACCGGTTGACCTCGCCCGTCACGATCGGGTCAAACTGCCTCAAATTGACCTGGGGCAGGGGGAGCTGGACGGTCGAGTTCGTCGTGCTCTGGACGCAGCCGGGGGTCCCACCGCTGCTCAGGTTGGCCCACATCTCCTGGATCAGATAGTGGTGGCCGTTTATCACCTGGTTGTAGGGGGATCCGTTGTCGAACCCCAGTGGCGTCCCTACCTGCTGGCCCAGGTCCACGCATTTGTCACCCGCCTCGGCCGCCGTTGGGATCCATCCAGCCAGTTCCTTCGGGATCGTGTCATCGCCTCGGCTGTCTCGTGGGCGGCGATGTTGATAGCTGCCTCGGCGTCGGGATAGCCCTCGGGATCCGAGCCCTGGCTGATCGTCGTCTCGATCACCGGGTCGATCGCGAGCGCGTAGATCGTTACGCCGTGCCCCGAGACGTTGGAGACCGAGTGATAGCCGGCAAACGTCGTCGTCCCACAGTCGCCGGGGGCGACGCAGGCATCGACGCCGGGCGGCAGGAACACGAACCACAAGTTGTCCAGCCCGCGCGGCGCGCCGGATGTCGCCTGGACGACGCGGTCGATCTCCGACTGGATCTGCCCGTCGGTAACACAAGTCGTGGCGCCTCCCGGCGAGGCGCACTGGGCCGAGGCGGCTGGGAAGCTGTTCGTGTCATCGATCGAGTCCGTGGCGGCCGAGTAGGAGATCGCATACGCACCCGGGGTGACCCCGCCGACCGACGTGCCCTGGCCGAACTGTGGAAGGACCGTGAACGTGTTGCACCCAGCGCTCGTGCAGGTACCGGGCGCGCCGCTGTCATGGGCCAGATCGGTGAAGAACTGCTGCACCATCCCTTCGTAGGTCGGGATGCCCGGCCCCGGGGAGCCCTCGAAGGAGTAGCCGGATGGCGCCCAGAAGATCGTGTGGACGGTTACCCCTGCGCTCATCACCTGGCCACCGTGGTAGGTGAGCGGGGTCGGGCTGCCGCTCGCGACATCGCCCGTATTCATGCGGCCCTGGCTGTCTACTGGCGGGACCAGGCCGAGCCCAGGGCCGATCCGGGGGTGAAACGTCGTGCCCGCCCAGGCCGGCGCGCCGCCGGCAAACGCGGCCAGGCACAGGATCGACACCACCAGCCTCCGACCAGCCCCCATGGGACCCCTTTTCTCCGAGCTCTCGCCCCCGCGGCAAGGCTACGCGAGCGAACGGATGCAGGTCAACGCGGCAGAGTAACCTCCCCTCTCCTCATGGATTTCGCGGTCGGGATCCTGCTGGGGATCGGCCTTGCCATCGTCGTCGCCGTGACCTGGCGCGCGCTCGAGGCGCGTCGCTCGAGCGGCACGACCGAAGCCGGGATGCAATCGGCGCTCCACGCCGCCACAGCCACCCTCCCGCACCTGCGCCGCGGCCTGAACACGCGCAGCGCCGAGGAGGCGGTTCCGCACCTGCTCAGGCTGACCGGCGCTGCCGCGATCGCGCTGGCCGACAAGCGGGCGGTGCTCGCCATCGAAGGCGAGGGGCGTGAGCAGGTGCGGCCTGGCGATCTCCTCTCACGTCTGCTCGAGCGCACGCCCGACCAGAGCCTCCACATCGAGCCTCGTCTGATCTCCTCCGATCCGCGCTGCCCGCTCCGCTCGGCCGTCCTGGCGCCTGTGATCGTGCAGGGCAAGCGGGCGGGAACCCTGATCGCCTTCTACCGGACCCCCGGGCGGCCGAGCCAGTCCGAGCTGCGTGTCGTGCAGGAGGCGGCCAGCCTCGTCTCGGCTCAGGTCGAGCTGTCGATCATGGCCGAGCAGGAGCAACGCCTGGCTCAGGCCGAACTGCGGGCGCTTCGAGCGCAGATATCACCCCACTTCATCTACAACGCGCTGGCCGCGGTGGCGGGCGACATCCATGCTCGCCCCGAGGAGGCCCGGGAGCTCCTGATCGACTTCGCCGAGTTCACCCGATACCTGTTCCGCGACGGGCGCTCCTACGTCACGCTTGGTGAGGAGATCGAGCACGTCGAGCGCTATCTCCGACTGGAGAAGGCGCGCTTTCACGGTCTCCACGTTTCGATCGACATCCCGGCCGAGGCGCGCAGCGCGATGGTGCCCTCGATGTCGATCCAGCCGCTGGTCGAGAACGCCGTCCGCCATGGAGTCGAGCGACGGGCCGGCTCGGGCCGGGTCGAGGTCATCGGCCGACTGACAAACGGCGACGTCGAGCTGCTTGTCTGCGACGACGGCACCGGCATCGAGCCTGAACGCGTCCCGGCCGTTCTGGCCGGGGCCGGGGGCGGAATCGGACTCTCGAACGTCGACGCTCGCCTGCGTGCCACCTTCGGCGAGCGCTACAAACTGAGGATCGAATCAGTGCCCGGGCAGGGGACCACCGCGATCATGACGGTGCCCCATCTCGAAGGGGAGCGCTCGAGCCGGGAGCTGATCGGCCCCGGGGCGCGATGAGCCCCAGCGGCCTGAGGATCCTCGCCGTCGACGACGAGCGCTCCCAGCTCCAGGACCTGGCCCGTCTCCTGCGCGCCTCGCCGCTGGTCGCGGACGTGCAGTGCGCCGACGATGCCCACCAGGCGATCGTCAAGGTCTCGACCGAGCCGTTCGACGCGATCTTCCTCGACGTTCGGATGCCCGACCTGGGTGGACTCGAGCTGGCGCGCGTCCTGCGCCGCTTCGCCTCGCCCCCCCAGCTCGTGTTCGTAACCGCCCACGAGTCGGCGGCCGTCGATGCGTTCGAGCTCCACGCGCTCGACTACCTACTAAAGCCGGTTGGGCGCCAGCGCCTCGAGCGAGACGCTCGCGCGAGTGTCCGCCGCCGAGCAGCTCGCGGGGAGAACGGCTCAGGCACCGCAGACAGCGATAGCGAAGTCGTGGCCGTCGCCAACGTGCGCTCGGGCTCCACCCGCCTGATCCCCCGCAGCTCGATCCTCTACGTCCAGTCCCACGGCGACTTCGTGCGGATCGTGGTCGACGAGGGACGCTTCCTGCTCAGAACACGCTGACCGAGGTCGAGCGGCGCTGGGAGCCCTTCGGCTTCGTGCGCGTGCACCGCCAGTACCTGGCCAACCTCAACAAGGCAGTCGAGCTCCGGCCGCAGCTGGGTGGAACGGCCGAGCTCGTCTTCGCGGCCGGACAGACGGTCCCGGTGGCCAGGCGGCACGTCGCAGAGCTGAGCAGGCGACTCAGCGTGTAGGCGGGCGCGCATGCGCGCCCGCCCCGCCCGGTGCATGCACCGGGCGGCGGGGCGGTGCATGCACCGCCCCGTCCCAGATTCACCTACTCGGACCCGGACCCGTAGGTCGCGATCTCCTCCTGCTCTTGCTTGGAGAGCTCCTGGACGTCCTCGCCGCGCTCCTTCTTGACGCCCTGGACCAGGTCGCGGATCTTGTCCACCACCTCAGGGTTGGCCAGCGTGGAGACGTCGCCCACGTCCGCGAAGTTCGAGATCCCGGCGATCACGCGGCGCATGATCTTGCCGCTGCGCGTCTTGGGCATGTCAGGCACGACCCAGACGTTCTTGGGCCGGGCGATCTTGCCGATGTCCTTCTCGATCTGCGCGGAGACCTTCTTCGCGACCTCCTCCTCGCTCCCCGAGATGCCAGGCTTGAGTGCGACGTACATCTCGACGACCTTGCCCCGGGTCTCGTCGACCACGGGAACGGCCGCGGCCTCGGCCACCTCTTCGACCTCGATCGCGGCCGACTCGAGCTCCTTGGTGCCGAGCCGGTGCCCGGCGACGTTGATCACGTCGTCGATCCGCCCCAGGATCCGGAAGTAGCCGTCCTGCGCCTGAACCGCGCCGTCGCCGCACATGAACGGCCAGTCACGCCAGTCCTTGCTGTTGGGGTCCTTGTTGAAGCGCTTGTAGTAGGTCTCGATGAACCGCTCGTCCTGACCCCAAACCGTGAGCATCCTGCCGGGCCACGGGTTACGGATGCAGATGTAGCCCGCCTTGCCTGAGCCCTTGGGGATCTCCTCGCCGTTCTCATCGAAGATCACGAGCTGGATCCCGAGCGCCGCCGGCCCGCAGCTGCCGGGCTTCATCGGCTGCAGGAAAGGCAGCGTCGAGCCGGTGAAGCCGCCGGTCTCGGTCATCCACCAGGTATCGGTGATCGCCGCCTCGCCCTTGCCTACCGTCTGCCAGTACCACCGCCACACGTCGGGCTCGATCGGCTCGCCCACGGTGGTCATCGTCTTGAACTGGGTGTCGTACTTGGGCGGCTCGTCCGGCCCGACCTTGCGCAGCATGCGGATCGTCGTGGGCGCTGTGTGGAAGATGTCGACGCCGAGCTTCTCGGCGATCCTCCACGGTCTGCCAGCATCGGGGTAGGTCGGCACACCCTCGTACATCACTGTCGTCGTGCCCAGGGCGAGCGGCCCGTAGACGATGTACGAGTGCCCGGTGATCCAGCCGATGTCGGCGAAGCACCAATACGTGTCGTCGGGATGGATGTCCTGGTAGTACTTCGAGGTCCCGGTGACGTAGGACAAATAGCCGCCGATCGTATGCTGCGCGCCCTTCGGCCGACCGGTCGTGCCGCTCGTGTACATCAGGAACAGGGTGTCCTCGGCCGGCATCGACTCGGGCTCGACTTCCTGTCCCTTGTAGTCGTCGAGCAGCTCGTCGACGAAGTAGTCCCGCCCCTCGACCATCTCTGATTCGGAGTGGTACTCGCCGGGCTTGCGCCGGAAGACGAGGATCTTGTCGATCTCGATCCCCTCCTTCTTGGCAGCTTCCACCGCCTCGTCGGCCTTGATCTTGTGGTCGATCAGCTCGCCGTTTCGGTAGTAGGCGTCCATCGTCACGAGGATCGTGCTCTTGGCGTCGGCCATGCGCTGGCCGCATGCCGCGCCGCTGAAGCCGCCGAACACCTGCGAGTGGATCACGCCCAGCCGCGCACACGCGAGCATCGCCACCGGGAGGTCCGGGACCATCGGCATATGGAAGGTGACGCGGTCCTGGGG
Organism: uncultured Solirubrobacterales bacterium; assembly: GCA_963803595.1. GTDB lineage: Bacteria > Actinomycetota > Thermoleophilia > Solirubrobacterales > Solirubrobacteraceae > Palsa-465. Next base: position 75,903 of record CAWDNF010000006.1, on the reverse strand, counting down.
CTTGACGCCACAGAAGTCCTTGAGCAGCGCCGCAAACTCGTTGACGCGGCCGTGAAGCTCCTTGTAGGTGATCTGGAGGGTCTCGTCCTCTTCCAGCTCGGGAACCCAGATGATCGCGTTCTTGTCAGCGCGCGACTCCAGGTGGCGGTCGACGCAGTTGACGCATGCGTTGAGACGCCCGCCCACCCACCACTTGAAGAACGGCGGGTTACTGGTGTCAACGATCTCATCCCACTTCTGGTCCCAGTCGAGCAGCTCGGCGTACTCGACGAAACAACCCGGAAAGTTGTCCGGGCTGAAGCGCTCGAGGATCGACTCGTCGTTTGCGTTGGCCTGCTGCTTGAAGCCCTCGGGGGGCTGGACGTACTCCTCCTCGCGCCAGTGGACGGCGATCTCGGTCTCCGAGTACTCCCGCTCGTCTACGGCGGTCTCGGTGCTATCTGCCATCGAAGCTCTCCCTTCCTCTAAAGCTCAGGGCGACCCACGCTGCGCGGCGGAGAGCACCGGCCTCAGCGGCCGGCGCTCTCACCGGCTACAGCTGTGCGGCGTTATGTGTTTCTACGTTACTACCCGCCGCGTCCTCGCTTGGCCCTTTGTCCGCGCTCAGACCCTCCTGAGCGGGAAGACCGGCGCGATGATCCTCCCGAAGGTCGAATTGATCACCGCCGCGAAAGATGCGTACCACGCGGCCGCCGCCGTGGCGATTCCGACGGCGCCTCCGGCGTGGACGAGGTTCTTGTGACCGCCACCGATATTGCCCAAGCCGAGCAGCACATAGGTGATGGTCAGCAACAGGAACACCAGCGCCACCGCGCCCGTCGTCTGCAACGAGGCGAGGAACATGTAAGCGGTGAAGCCGCCCCACGCGAACAGGTAGAGCGCCAATCCATGCGGAGTAACACCCTTCCCGGTGACGTTTCCAAGGAAGTAGAACGAGATCCAGAACGCGCCGTATGAGCTGAACGCCACAGCCCCGAACGTGTTGCCGGTTCGAAACTCCCACATCCCGGCCAGGAGCTGTGCCACACCACCGTACGCGATGGCGAGGGCCAGCACCGCACCGAGAGTTGTACTGCTCACCAGATTTGCGTTGACCATGCTCAACACAAACGTGGTCATGGCGAAACCCGCCAGCCCGAGCGGTCCAGGATCTGCCGGTGCCCACAGGCCCGCGGCCCGGCCTCCAGTCGGGTCTGGCGCTGGGGCCACGTCGGCCTCGCGTCGAGGAATTCCGCCAGCTTCCATCTTGCCTCCTCCTGGGTAGTTGACGAGTCCGCGCGAAGGTTCGACGCGGGCGCGCGCGGGAGCAACACGGATCGCCGGACGGAGTCACCGGCGCGACGAGCGGTCATCACCGCGCGACGAGCGGCGCCCGGTCGGCGCCACGAACGCCGCTTGTGCGCGGCTTGCGCGCGGCGACCGAGCCGCTACCGGCGCCGCTTGCGCTTGCGTTTCGGCGTGGTGGCGCGGGTCGATCCGGAAGCCGACCCCGCCGGAGCCGGCGCCGGGGTTGCCTTGGGCTTGGAACCGCCGGTCGGCTTTCCGCCCGCGCGCTCGCGCTGCTCTCGCATCTCGGCTGCCGAGGGCCAGGGCTCAGCCTGGCCGGTGCGCCAGGCGGGAGGGTCGCCGCCCGGCCAGCGGCCGGCCAGCAGGTACGCGGTCGCGCCCAGCCAGAAGATCTGGATCACCTGAGCCGGCAGGCTCTCCACGAGCAGGATCGACGCCGCGGCAGCGACGATCCCCAGGTAGCCGAGGAACCGGGTGAGGAGCCCGACGCGCATGCCTCCGAGCGAGACGAGCACGAACGCGATGGCGAGCAGGAGCGACCCGAGCAGTCCCGCGTACTGGAGCGCGGCGAGGGCGCCGCCGCCCACCAGCGAGTTGGCTTGCACATAGGTCTGGTCGCCGTGCGTGACGAACTGGTGGGCCTTGGAGGTGATCTCGAACCCGTAGGCGATCCCACCGGCACAGGCGAGCAGCCCACCCACGATCGCGCTGATCTGGGTTCCCTGCGAGGCCGGCCGGCGCGCCCGCGTGAGCGTGAACAGGAACACGATCGTCGCCGCCAGCGCCAGCAGCCCGACGCCGTTCAGCACAGCACCGAGGATCACCAGGCCGGTCCGGCGGCTGTAGGTGATCAGCTCGACGGTCAGTTCGGAGACCTTCGGCTGGGGGCCCGACGCCTGCACAGCCGCCGCGGCAAGGAGCATCGCAGCGCCCGCCGCGGCGATCGCGGCCTGGCGGGGACGCACGCGAGCCTCGAAGGAGACCTGGTCGGAGACCGCCACCGTGGCGGAGTGTACGGTCCACCGCGTGGCCGCCCTCGGCAGGTGTCCAGCGTGTGGAGGCGCGCTCGCGCGGTGGCGGGTTGTCGCCTCATCGGATCCGGCACTCGGCGGCCGGCGCTTCGAGCTCGAGCGCTGCGTGGTGTGCGGAACCGCCGTCACGTCCGGCGCGGCCCAGATCGACCTCCACGACACCGGCGCCTACCAGGCCGGTGCGCCACGGCTCGAAGGCGCCGCCCGTCCCCTGCTCCGGGCGTTCGACCGCGAGCGGCTGTCGCTGATCGCTTCAGTCCGTCCACCGCCCGCGCGGCTCCTCGACGTCGGCGCGGGACGCGGGCGGTTCGTCGTCTCGGCCGCGCGTGCGGGCTACCAGGCGACCGGGATCGAGCCTTCTGCGCGGGGCTCGCAGGCGGCGGCCGCGATCGGGGCGCCGGTGGGGAGGGCGGCGGTCGAGGACGCGACGTTCGAGCCGGGGTCCTTCGAGGTGGTCTCGCTGTGGCACGTGCTCGAGCACGTCGCGCAGCCGGCGGACGCGCTGGAGCGGGTTGTGCGGTGGTTATCGGACGACGGCGTGGTGCTCGTCGGCGTGCCAAACGTGCGTAGCCTCCAGGCTCGGCTGGGCGGGGGGCGGTGGTACCACCTCGACGTGCCCCGTCATCGGGTCCACTTCACTCCTACGGGTCTCGAGCGTCTGCTCGTCCGAGCGGGGCTCGAGACCATCCGGCGCCGCGACGTGCTGCTCGAACACAACCCCTTCGGTATGTGGCAATCGTTGGTCAGCCGCGTGACCAGGCATCCCTCGTACCTCTACAACCTGCTGAAGCGAAACGCGCCGCTCGTCTCGCCAGACCTCTTGCTGACCGCGGTCGCGCTGCCGCTCGCCCCGGTCGCGGTGTTGCTCGAACTGGGCGCCGGGCTGGCCGGAAGGGGCGGCACGATCGCCGTCGTGGCCAAGCGGGCGGGGTAGCATGCCCGGCATGGAAGGAAGCGGCTTTCCCTTCGGCGAGCTCGACCCGGAGGAGATCCAGCGGCGACTGACGGAGTTCGCCGAGCAGATGCAGGGCGCCCAGCGGCTGGCGTGGGCCGACAACGCGATCAAGCTGGCGGTCGACCTGACCGTCGCGGCGATCAACCGCGCCAACATCCAGGGGACGACCGAGCAGCAGGCCGAGCAGCTCCGCGCGGTGATGGCGCACGTCTTTCCCGAGGCAGTCACCCTCGTGCGTGAGGCGCGCGAGGGGCTCCAGTAGCGCGTCTGCTCTTCCGCACGAACGCGCGAATTGGGCGCTCTCCCTTGGCTTATTGCATGAAACCTGCATAATGCACGTGGAGGGAACGCAAGGATGCATGAGCAAGTGGGGGAACTGGGGTGGTCGCACCGCCCATGGCGGTTGCTTCCGTTTGCCCTGGCCGTAACGGCCTGCGTCGTCGCGCTTCCTGTCGAGCTCGCGTGGGCGCTTCGCTCACACGGTGGCGCCTCTGCTTGGCTCGCGCTGGCTGCCGGGCTCACCATCTCGTTGGCGCTCTCCTGGCTGCTGCGCGCCTCCTGGCTTCGCGGGCCGCATCGCTGCGACCTGCTCTTCTCCGAGCTGCTCCTCTGGTCCTGGCTTGCCGACGTCTACCGGCAGCGGCGCTTCAGGCAGGCTTGCAAGGTTCTCTCGAAGCTCGAGGCAAGTCAGACGGAAGCGCGCGAGACACGACTTCCGCGGTCGGCCCGTTGGCGGATCGTCCGCCAGCTCGCGGCTGCCGTCGACGGCCAGGACGTATACCTACGCGGTCACTCACGCCGCGTGACGCGCCACGCCGTCGCGATTTCGCGGCGCATGGGCCTGCCCCCCACCCAGCTGGCGTGCATCCGGGCGGCCGCCACCGTCCACGATGTCGGGAAGCTCCGCGTCCCTCGCGAGCTGGTGGACAAGCCCGGCAGGCTGGCCGACGAGGAGCTCGTGCAAATCAACCGTCATGCCACGGAGGGCGCGAGGATCGTCGCCGTTCTCGGCGACTCGGAGCTCACGGCGATCGTCCGGCATCACCACGAGCGATTCGACGGCCGCGGATACCCGAACGGCTTGGTGGCGAAGCAGATCCCGCTCGGCGCCCGGATCATCGCGGTGGCCGACACGTTTGATGCGGTCACTTCGGTGCGGCCCTATCGCCGTGCCGCTCGCCGGTCGGAGGCGGTGGCGACACTCCGCCGATGTTCCGGGACGCAGCTCGACCCAGAGGTGGTCAAGGCGTTCCTGTCCTGCTACGCGCGCCGGCGTCCGGCCTTGCTGCTGGCGAGCACACTGACCGCTCCCCAGCGAGCGCTTGCCCGGCTCGGCGGTGACGGCCCGCGGGCGCGGGGGGCAGCCGTGGCAAACGCCGCCACGATCTTCGCCGCCACGGCCGCTGTCGCCGCGAGCGCCGTCACACCCAGCCAGGCCGCCCCGCGCGCGCTCACGCCCCCTGTCCGTCGCGTCCCACAGTTTGTCGTCAGACAGGTCCTCGTCCTCCATCCCTTGCACATCACCGGAGGAACCCTGGGCACCTTCTGGCAGGCGATAAGCGCAGAGGTCGCATCCGGGCGAGTCCGGCCGCCCCACCATCGGAAGAAGCGGCGCCCACACCATCCCACCAGGCGGCGCAACCCGAGCAAGCGGAACCTGCACCGTCAGCGGCCGCCTCGGATGACGCCGACATCGAAGCCGCGCCCAGCGCCTGCACGGCGGCCCGCGCAGCCGAGCGCGATCGGCGCTCCCCCACCGCCCCAGGCCGAGGCGCCCCGGAGTGGCTCCGGCGGGACGGCGGTCACCGGTCGGGTACCCGGCGGGACAGCCCGCCCAGGCTGATACTCACCCTTAGGTCCAGGGTTAGCAACGTCGGGGCGAGGCGCCTGTGAGCCCGATCGCGGAGTTGCGGAGGGCAGCTGCATGGACCGCGCGCGTACTCGACCCGAAAATAAGAAAAAGCGAAAAGACTAGGGTGGTCCCCTGGGGCGAAGGCGGTATCACGGCGTTAGCTTAGAGCGCAGTTAGAGGGGCGGCGAAGGCTCACGCAGAGTGGGGGCTCCGAGTCGCTAAACATCAGCCAGAAAGGGGCAACATGCTTGCCGCTATGACCGGCGTGCGAACGCGCCGGCTTTATCTAGGGCTGCTGGTGGCGCTCTCGCTTCCAGCCAGCCTCTTGTTTGCGCCGGGGGCCCAGGCGAAGCACCACCCTGTGGTGACGCCGGTGACGCCGGTAACGACGGTGACGCCGGTGAAGACGCTGCCGACCTGCGGCTCCACGGTGCTCAGTCAGAGCACGACGATCACGGCCGCCTTGGCGTCGCAGTTGTCGCAGTGCACTGGGTCAGGGCCCGCGTTGGTAATCGACAGCTCGGGCAGCCCGATCACGATCAATCTCGCTGGCCACTCCCTCATCGGAAACGGGAGCGGAATCGGCCTCGATGTCGAGGACGCCAGCAACGTCACGATCGCGAACGGGACGATCACGGGCTACGCGACAGACGTGTACAACAGCGATACGCAGAACGTGACGTACACGAACATGCATCTGTTGAACACGGCCAACGCGTTCTACGACGCAAACAGTCTCTTCACAAGCCTCAACAACTCGGTCCTCAGTGGTCCGACCGGCACGATCGGCGGCAAGAACAAGCTCTCGCTCGACTGTGCCGGCATCTACACCGAGCAGGCCGGGGGAGATGTGTTCTCGCACGACACGATCTCCGGGTTCTATAGCGGAATCCAAGTCGTCGACAGCCAGAACAACCAGTACCTCAACAACACGATCTCGAGCGTCTACTACGGCGTGTACTTCGGTTACAACTACCTGGAGGGGAACTCGAACACGCTCTCGTTCATCGGCAACCAGATCAACCTGGGTAGCTACGGAACCGGGTTCTACGACGACGGCAACGAGAATGCCGGTCAGTGGGTGAACAACGTCGTCACTGGCGGCTACTCCGGCTATGAGCTGTACGACACTCCGGTCTACATGCGGAGCAACCAGGCGAGCGGCCAGGCACTGGCCTACGGCTGGGGTGAAGACGACTCGGATTACGACTTCACCAAGTACAGCCAGCTGCTGAACAACAGCGCCACGTACACGGGCTGTGGTTTCTGCAGCTTTGGCTCTCCGGACGGGACGTTCACGGGCAACAGCGCGTCGTTCAGCGGCGTCGGGATGTTCGTGATGTATCCCTACAAGGACATCATCACGGGCAACACGTTCAAGAAGGACTGGGCTGGCCTAGCGTTGTTTGATCCGTCCGAGAACCTGGAGTGGGCACCGTTCGCCCAGTCGGTGTCGAACAACAACGCGCAGAACAACACCATCGGAATGGCTGCGTTCAGTGAGGCTGAGCTGTTCTATGACGGGTTCGCTCAGCCGGGTGGCGACAACTTCGCCTCCAACGACTCGTGGTTCGACTGCTACAACGTGTCGTGCACGGGTACCGGCACCGCGCAGGGGCCGTCTGGGACGACGTCCGACATCCTGCTCGGCGACTTCCACACGAAGGCCGGTGCGACCAAGCTGACCCCGCCTGCTCCGCATGCGTATCTCGCGGGACAGCCGGTGGCTCCGAGCAAGCCGACGAGCTAGACGCATACTCAGCTGCTCGTCAGCTGGCATGAACGGGGGGAGGCAATGCCTCCCCCCGTTTCGTTTCTAGCGCGTGGCGAACAGAATCACCTGCGTCCCCGACCTGAGATCCGGGAAGCGCGGGTGCATGACGTTCACGAGGATCGCGACTTCCTGCCGTCCCACGGATCCGTAGGCCTCGCAGGACTCGAGCGGAAGACCGGTACCGGGCTGGGGACACATGACCCTCGCCACCCGCACGCCGAACCGAGCAAGTAGCGCGCCAGCCGAGACACTGCTCAACGGTTGGATCGAGCCGCTGGCAAAGCAGGCGGCAGGCGCCGGCGAACACGAGACAGCCGGCCCCCGGGGTGAGCTACCCACTCGCCACAGCTCATAGCGGTGGAAGCCGGCCGCCGGCGCAACGCTCCGTAGCCGCGCCGACGCGGTGGCCTTGGCGCGGGGGCCAAGGGGCGAGCTCGAGAAGCTCGTGGTGGACGCGTTGGCGCGTAGTACGACGACAGCCACCACCGAGCAGGCGATGGTGAGGAGCATGCCGATCCCTATCCGTTGCTTGCCGAGCCGGATCGCCATGGTCGGGATATCGGCTAAAGGCGGGCATATGACAAGGAACTACTTCAACAGCCGTGAGAGCCGTCGATCCTTGAGCACCTTGCCCTCGGTCTGGCACGTCGGGCAGTAGCACATCACGTAGTCCTCATAGAAGACGGCCTCCAGCCGGTCCCCGCAGCGTGGGCAGGGCTCCCCGTTGTGGCGGTGGACCGTGAGCGGCATCGGCAGCTTGTCGGGGATCGGAAGCTCGATCACCCGCTCGTAGTGCTCGATCGCCGCCTCCAGCCGCGAGACGATCGCCTCGCGCAGGCGGCCAGCCTCATCAGGGTCCAGATCGGAGCCCCGCCTGAAAGGGGAGACCATCGCCGTGTGGAGGATCTCATCGACCCAGGAGCGACCGATTCCAGCGATCACGTGCTGGTCGCGCAACAGCGCATAGAGTGGCCGCGGCTGATCGAGGAGCTCCGCCACGGGCGGCGGATCGGGCCACGCTTCGGGCCCGAGCCCGGCGAGCGTCTCCTCGTCGTCAACCTCCGGTGTGCGCAGCAGCTTTACCCAGGCCCGCTGGCGGGTCCCGAACTCGCGCAGTCGCAGCTCCCGTCCGTCCGCCAGCCTCACGAGCAGGCGCGAGGTCCTGTCGCGCAGCGAGGCGCGGCTGTCGAACAGCTGTAATCGTCCTGCCGACATGAGATGGACCACCATGGCCAGATCGCCCTCGATCTCGGCCACGAAGCAGCTTTCCGCGCCGGCCGACCCTCACGAACTCTCGCCCCTCGAGCTCGCTGAGCGGCGGGGCAAAGGTCTTCAGCGCGTTGATACCTGGCGCCAGCGCCGACTCGATCACCGCGCCGCTGAGCGCCTCGCCGATCCGGCGTGCGGTTATCTCGACCTCGGGTAGCTCGGGCATAGCCTGGGGGCCAGGGTAGCCGCGCGCCGGTACGCTCCACGACCACCGATGAGCGCGACCCTCGCCCCCGATGACATCGTCCGGACGCACGGCGACGCGGAGGCCAACTCACGCGAGCCGCTGCTCGTCCTCGAACCGCTGCGCGAGTTCCTCGCCGGGGCCGGGCTCGAGTCGCCGCCCGACCTCGACGCGACTCCGATCGGCGAGGGCCACTCCAACGTCACCTTCATGCTTTCCACGGGCGTCGTGCTGCGCCGCCCTCCACGCGGACCGCTGCCCCCCAGCGCGCACGACGTCCTGCGCGAGGCGCGGCTCCTGCGCGCGCTCGAGAACACTCCGGTCCGCGTCCCGAAGGTTCTGGCCGTCGGCGACGACGACGCGGTGATCGGCGCGCCCTTCTACGTGATGGAGAGGTGGTCGGCGAGGTGATCACCGACGCGATGCCGACGGCCCTCGACAGCTCCGAGGAGCGGGCGCGGATCGCCGATCAGCTGATCGACTCGCTGGTCGAGCTGCACGCCGTCGACTGGGAGTCGATCGGGCTCGAGGGCTTCGGCAAGCCGACCGGGCTACCTCGAGCGCCAGCTGCGCCGCTTCACCGGGCTGTGGGAGGTCAACAAGACGCGCGAGCTGCCCGAGGTCGAAGCGATCGGCGCCTGGCTGCGCGACAACATGCCGGATTCGCCGCCCGCCACGATCGTCCACGGCGACTACCGCCTCGGCAACACGATGTTCGCCTCTCGAGGCGCCGGCGCGCCTGATCGCGATCTTCGACTGGGAGATGGCGACGATCGGCGACCCGTTGGCCGACCTCGGCTACATGGTCATGCACTGGACCCAACCCGATGACCCGCGCTCGAAGTTCAATCTCCACACGGTGACCCGGCTGCCCGGATTCCCCAGCCGCGAGGAGCTCGTGACGCGCTATGAGGAGCGCTCGGGCCGTTCGATGCAGGCGCTGAGCTGGTACGTGACGCTCGCGCTGTGGAAGGCGATCGTGTTCATGGAGGGCAACTACAAGCGGGCGCTGGCGGGTTCGACCGACGATCCGTATCTGAAGGCGTTCGGCGACGGGGTCATCGAGATCGCGCAGCGAGCGGTCGACGTCTCGAGCATGGGCTCTGAGGGAGCGGCGGCCAATGGCCGCTACACCGCCCTGCTCGTCGATTACGGCGGCGTGCTGACGAGCAGCCCATTCCTGCTCCTTCGAGTCGTTCTGCGAGCTGGAAGGGCTCGAGGCCGGCGCGATCGCCCGCCGGTTCCGCGAGGATGAGGAGTGCCGGCGGTTGATCATCAGCCTCGAGACCGGCGAGCTGGCCGAGGAGGACTTCGAGGTTCAGTTCGGGACGCGGCTGGGGGTCAAGGCGCCGCAACTGATCGACCGCCTGTTCGCCGCCTACGCCCCGGATGAGCGGATGCTCGATGCCGTCCGGCGAGCACGGGAGGCCGGGATCCGCACCGGCCTGATCTCGAACTCCTGGGGGACGCGACGCTATGACCGCGGGCGCCTGAACGAGCTGTTCGACGGCGTCGCGATCTCAGGCGAGGTCGGGATCCGCAAGCCCGCGCCCGAGATCTACGAACTGGGCGCGCGGCAGATCGGCGTCGCACCCCGGCAGTGCGTGTTCGTCGACGACCTGCCGTTCAACCTCGAGCCCGCGGCCGAGCTCGGGATGGCGACCGTCCACCACACCGAGGCCGAGCAGACGATCGCCGAGCTCGAGCGGCTGCTCGACGTCCCGCTGCGGTGACCCGCCGCTCGTCAGCGCTGGCCGCCGTACTCGCGGCCTGGGCACTCCCTCTCTGTGGTTGCGGGAGCACGCCGCTGTCGCTGACGCAGTTGCGTAGCCGCGCTACTCCGATCTGCCTGCGTGGCAACCGGCGGTTGCAGGCGATCGGCGCACCCCAGAGCGTGGCCGGGGCCAAGGCATTCCTCGACAAGGGCGCGGCCACCCTGACCAGAGAGCTCGACCAGCTGCGGGGGCTGACCGGGTCGGGCGCCGTCGGCCAGGTCTACAAGGCGGCGCTCTCGGCGGTGGGATCGGAGGTCGTCGCGATCCGCAGCACGGTGCATGCCCTCAGCCATGGGGCGGACACCGTACCCGCGCTTCGCGCGCTCTCCCAGCGGCTCACGCCGCTCGAGACCCAGGCGGACAACGCCTGGCGCGCGCTGCAGATACCTGCCTGCGTGACCCGCTAGGCGGCTCGCGTGACCGGCTAGTCCGTGCGTGCGTGACCGGCCAGTGCGTGCGTGGCCCGCTAGTCCCGCTTGCCGCGCCCGTACAGGAAGCGCACCATCCGGGCCAGCAGCTTCGTGCGGGTCTTGGAGTAGGGGAACATGTGGAGGTCGCGCTTGGGTGCCACCTTGGTGACCAGGAGCGACTGGACCTTGGTGTACTTGCGGATCCCCGCCGCGCCGTGGCGCGTGCCCAGGCCGGAGCTCTTCCAGCCGCCCATTGGGAGGTTCAGCGCCGTGTAGTTGACCTGGGCATCGTTGACCGTGACGACACCGGCCTCGACACGCCTGGCGAGCGCCTCGCCGCGCTCGATGTCGCGCGTCCAGACGCTGGCCTGGAGCCCGTACTCGGAGTCGTTGGCCAGGCGGAGCGCCTCATCGGCGTCCGGGACTTTCATGATCGGCAGCGTCGGCCCAAAGGTTTCCTCGGTCATGATCCTCATCGAGTGGTCGACGTCGACCAGCACGGTCGGCTCGTAGAAGCGCCCCCCGCCGGGCCGCGGGTGCCCGCCCACGAGCACCTTGGCGCCCTTGTCGACGGCGTCCTTGACGTGGCTGTCGACGATGTCGAGCTGGGGCGGGAAAGTGACAGCACCGACGTCGACCGAGCCGATGCCGCCGTCGGGGGCTCCTTGCCTGATCTTGCGCACGTTGTCGGTCACCTTCTGGACGAACTCGTCGTATATGGGCTCCTCGACGTAGACGCGCTCGACAGAGATGCACACCTGGCCACCGTTGTTCATCGAGTAGAAGGCGGCGGCATTGGCGGCGCGGTCTAGGTTGGCGTCGGCCAGAACGATCATCGGGTCCTTGCCCCCGAGCTCGAGGTAGCAGGGAATCAGGCGCTCGGCGGCGGCCTTGGCCACCGCCTTTCCGGTCTTGGTCGACCCGGTGAACATGATGCAGTCAACCTCGTCGATCAGCGCGGCGCCCGTCGATCCGTCGCCGGTCGCCACCTGGAAAACGTTTTCCGGGATGCCGCACTCGTGCAGCATCTCCTCCATCAGCAGCGAGCTGAGCGGGGTGACCTCGCTCGGCTTGAGGATCACGCTGTTGCCCGCCGCGAGCGCTGGAACGCAGTCGCCAAACGAGTTCGTGATCGGGTAGTTCCACGGACCGATCACGCCCACCAGCCCGATCGGCGCATCGCGGATGATCAGCTTCTTACCCGCCACGATCGGGTTGTTCCACGACGGGACCTGCTCGTCCTCGAGGTAGCGCGGCGCCTGCTTGGCCCAGAACCCGAGTGCGGCCACGACGTGACCCCAGTCCGCCAGCTGCGCATCCTCATACGTCTTGCCGCTCTCTGACACCACGACTTCGACGACGCGCTCCATGTTGTCGCTCATCCATTTCTGCGCGCGGCGCAGGATCCGCCCACGGCCCTCGAACCCCAGCTCCGCCCAGCCCGGCTGGGCCTCGCGGCCCCGGGCCGCCATCTGCGCGAGCTCGTCGCTTCCGACGATGGGAACGGTCGAGATCAGCTTTCCGGTCGCCGGGTTCTCGACCGCGATCGTCGCGGCGGACGCGCCGCCGTTGGTCTGGGCTGATTCCTGCTGGGTCGCGCTGGCCATCGCGTCTCCTTGTGCTCGGGTGAGACGAAGGCTACCGCTCGCGTGCCGGGGCGGCACGCCCTCCAGGGCTTGATCGACGATCTAGAAAAGGATCGCCTTGGGCGGGAACGGCTTGATGTAGCCGGTCTGCTCGGTAATCGGGAAGGCGGGGATCTCGAGCCCGCCCCGCCACTGGCCCGTCAGTTGATCGAGCCCAGGCTTGGCCAGCGTCTCCTCGAGCGAATCGAACATCGAGCGAAGGCGATCCCATTCGCGCTCGAGTGGGACCAAACGCTCGAGTTCGCGGTCGAGCCGCTCGCGAGTGCGCCCGGACTGCTTCTGCAGAGCGAGCATGATCGCCCGGATCTCGGTGTCGACGAGCTCGGCCCGCTGTGCCCTCAGGCGCTCGAGCCGATGCGCGGCACGCCGTCCACCGCGCCCGCCGGCGGAGATCCGCTCCTCGGCCTGGCGCTCGCGTTCGAGCAGCGCCGCGGCCCGCTGGCTCAGCCGTTCGATCTGCCGCTCGATCTTGTCGATGCGCGCGTCCATGCGCCTACCGCCTTCGACGCTCGCGGCGTGATTCCTGCTACGCCGGATCGAGCTCGATCGACTCGATCTCAGGCGGCTCCAGCGGCCGGTCGCGGTCATCGGTGGGCACGGCCTCGATCGCGTCGATCGTGTCCATGCCGTCAATCACCCGGCCGAACACGGTGTGCTTGCCATCGAGCCATGGTGCCTCATCGGTAGTCACGATGAAGAACTGCGAGCCGTTCGTGTTCGGACCTGCGTTGGCCATGGCCAGTGCGCCACGCGCGACCTTGTGCTGGTTGATCTCGTCCTTGAACGTGTAGCCGGGGCCGCCGGTGCCGGTTCCTTGCGGGCACCCGCCCTGGATCATGAAGTCAGGGATCACGCGGTGGAAGATGATCCCGTCATAGAAGCCCTCCCCCGCCAGCCTCCTGAAGTTCGCCACGGTTTCCGGCGCGTCGTCGTCGAACAGCTCGAGATCGATCGTCCCGGCGCTCGTCTGCATGCGAACGGTTGACATGGGCCGCAGACTACCCGGCAGCGGGCTCGAGCCGCACCGCGGCACCCCGGATGACGGTTCCGTCCACGAGCTCGAGGACGCGCTCGAGCTCGGAGGCCGGTACCTCGACGAACGAGAACCGCTCGAGCATCTTCACGTTTCTGACCGCCTCGCCGTCGAGCCCGGTGGCGGCGGTGATCGCGTGGATGATGTCCGATGGCTCGAGTCCCGCGGCGCGGCCGACCGAGACGATCAGCTTGCGCGCCGGGCCGTCGCCGTTGACCGAGACGTGCGGCTTTGAATGCCGTCGCGGCTTGGCTTTGACCGGCGTAGGCGCGACGTGGGCATCCTCGACCCACGGCGCCAGACGGACGCCGGCGTGGCGCTCGATCGCTTCGATCTCGCGCCGCTGACGGGCTTCGAACAGCGTGATCGCGCGGCCGCTGCGGCCGACGCGGCCGGTACGGCCGATACGGTGGACATATACGTCCGGGGACGTAGGGACGTCGAAATTGATGACGTGGGAGACGCCGGAGATGTCGAGGCCGCGTGCCGCCACGTCGGTGGCTACGAGCAGCGGGGTACGGCCGCCCTTGAAGCCGATCATCACCCCATCCCGGGCGCCCTGGGTCATATCGCCGTGCAGGGCCTTGACGTCGATGCCGCGGTCGCGCAGGCGGCGATACAGCTCGTCGCATCGGACCTTGGTGCGAACGAACACGATCGCCTGAGTGGGGCGCTCGGCCTCGAGCACTCCGATCAGCCGATCGACCTTCTCGCGCGGACGCACCTCGAGCGCGAACTGCTCGACGGTCTCGACCGTAAGCGTGGCCGCCTTGACCTTGACCGTCACGGGGTCGTAGAGATACTGCTCGGCCAGTCGCCGGACGGGCGGCGGCATTGTCGCGCTGAACAGGGCCGTCTGCCGGCTGGCGGGTGTGAGCGACAGGATCCGCTCGACGTCTTCGATGAAACCGAGGTCGAGCATCTCGTCGGCCTCGTCGAGCACCACGAAGCGGCAGGAGTGGAGCAGAAGCACATGCCGGGATATCAGGTCCTTGACCCTTCCCACCGTTCCCACTACGACTTGGCCGCCCGCGCGAAGCTGGGACTGCTGAGAGCGGATCGGGGCGCCGCCGAACACGGCCACGACGTCGACGCCGCGCCGCGCCCCGTAGGCTCGGAGAGCCTGGGTGACCTGGATGCAGAGCTCGCGCGTGGGCGTGAGCACGAGGCCCTGGAGCTCGGCCTCGCTGGGGTCGACGTACTGGAGCATCGGCAGCCCGAACGCCGCCGTCTTGCCTGAGCCCGTCTGGGCCTGGCCGATCACGTCCTTACCCTCGAGCAGGAGTGGGATCGCGAGCTCCTGGATCGGGCTGGGCGCCTCGTAGCCAACGTCGTGGATCGAGGCGAGGATCTCCTCGGACAAGCCGAGTTCGGCGAAGGTGGGCACGGTGTGAAGATAGCTGTGCCGGCCGTGATATAGTTCGGTACCGAATGATTCGGGTCCGAACGAGTGACTGACGCCGCCGACCGCATCGAGCGCCACGTGTGGCTGATCTGCGGGGTCGTGATCCTCGGCTCCGCGATGTCGATCCTCGACACGACGATCGTCAACGTAGCGCTGGCCACGCTCGGCCGCGAGCTGCACTCGACGATCAGCCAGATCCAGTGGGTGGTGACTGGCTACATGCTCGCGCTCGCCGCCGTCATCCCCCTCACCGGCTGGGCCGCCGAGCGATTCGGCACCCGGCGGATGTATCTGGTGTCGCTTGTCCTCTTCACCGGCGGCTCGATGCTGTGCGGGGTCTCGACCAGCACCGCCGAGCTAGTGATCTTCCGCGTTTGCCAGGGCGTGGGCGGTGGCATGATCATGCCGCTTGGGATGATGATGATGGCCGGCGCCGCGGGTCCCCAGCGGATGGGACGGGTGATGAGCGTCGTGTCGATGCCGATGATGCTGGCGCCGATCCTCGGACCCACGGTCGGGGGACTGATCGTGGACAACGCCTCGTGGCGGTGGATCTTCTACGTAAACGTCCCGATCGGCGCGATCGCGGTCATCGCCGCATTGCGGATCCTCCCCCATGGCAAGGCGGGATCGCCACGGCCGCTCGACGTCCGCGGGCTGGCGCTGATGGCACTCGGCCTACCGCTGCTCACCTACGGCCTGGCCGAGGTGGGAAGCACGGGCAGCTTCACCGCGCTCAAGGTGATCCTCCCCTGCCTGGCCGGGCTTGCCCTCATCGGGGCGTTCGGGCTGCACGCGCTGCGGGTCCCCAACCCGCTGCTCAACCTGCGGCTCTATCGACGGCCGACCTTCTCAACCGCCTCGGCAGCCACGTTCTTCCTGGGCGCCGCGCTGTTCGGCGGCATGATCCTGATGCCGCTCTACTGGCAGCACGTCCGGCACGAGAGCGTGCTGGACGCGGGCCTCCTGCTGGCTCCTCAGGGTCTGGGGATGGCGCTCGTGATGCCCGCCGCAGGGCGGCTCGCCGATCGCATCGGAGGCGGTCCGCTGGCGCTCCTCGGTGTAACGATCACCACGCTCGCCACCGTGCCGTTTGGCCTGATCGGTGCGCACACCTCGATCGTGTGGCTCTCGGTGGCGCTGCTGCTGCGAGGGACCGGCATCGGCTTTGCCTTCATGCCCGCGATGACAGCCGCCTTCGCCGCGGTCGAGAAATCCGAGCTCGAGGACGCCAGCCCGCAGCTGAACGTCGTGCAGCGCGTCGGCGGCTCGCTCGGCACCGCGGTGCTGGCAGTGGTCTTGCAGCGCGCGCTCTCGGGAGCCCATTCGGTGGCGGCTGCGGCGTCCGGCTACGGCACGGCGTTCTGGGCCTCGACGGTGCTCACAGCACTCGCGGTCGTCCCGTGCGTGCTGCTTCTTCGCGCCGAGCGGGCCGCACGAGCGGCCCGCCCCGATGCAGTCGAGCTCTCGCACGAGGCAGCGCTGGAGACGGCGGCGGCATGAGCGTTCGCACTGCGTCGCGGACCGAGGTCCTGGACGCGGTCGGTCGTGCCTTCAAGGGCGTGATCGCAGCCCAGCGCCGGATGCGCGGTCGCGAGGCGCACCACCCGGGTGAGCTCAGCTTTGCGCAGTATGGGCTTCTCTTCGGTCTCTACTTCGACGAGCCGCTTTCGCTGCGGGAGCTTGCTGTCGCGGCCGACGTCTCTCCCGCCACTGCGGCTGAGATGCTCGATTCGCTGGCGGCCGCCGGGCTGGTCGCACGGGTCCGCTCGAGCGAGGACAAACGCATCGTCCTCACGTCGCTGACCGAGCGCGGACGCGAGCTCGTCGCCGAGCGGCGGGCGACCATGGAGCCGCGCTGGCGAGGGGCGCTGAAGCGATTCAGCGACGAGGAGCTCGTCGTCGCCGCGGCGGTTCTCGATGCCCTGCGCGAGATGTTCGACGCGCTCGGATCGGAGGAGGACTAAAAGGCGACCGTGCCCTCGAGGTGCGGCGTGCCCTTGCCGGCGCCGCGGACCGAGAAGCGAAGCTGGCCGTCCTGCGCTCGCTCGCCGAAGGTGACCGTGGCCGGAAGCAGGATCGGCTTGCGGAACTCGACCTCGACGGTGAAGCGATCGGGCAGGCGCGGATCAAGCGCGGCCAGGCAGCGCGCCTTGGTCCACATGCCGTGGGCGATCGCGGTGGGGAAGCCGAACAGCCGGGCGGTGAGCGGGTGGATGTGAATGGGGTTGAGATCGCCTGAGACAGAGCCATAGCGGCGGCCGAGATCGCCCGGCAGGCGCCAAGTGGCGGTCACGGGCAGGTCGGTCTCATCGCGAGGCTGCCCGTCCGACCGGTTCGACGCTCGAGACGACTCACCACGCTTGAGCAGCGTCGACCGCTCGTCCCAGACGAGCTCGTCCCCCACGCGGGCCTCCGAGCAGATCGCGAACTGCGTCCCGCGCGGGTGGGACTCGAGCGGGGTCGCCCACACCCGGAGCGACAGCTCCTCGGTAGCCATCACCCGCCGGTGCTGCTCGATCCGGTTGGCGACGTGGACGAGCCCGAGTGCGGGGAATGGGAACGCTGGGTCGGTCATCAGCTGAAGGTGCAGCGGGAAGGCCAGGATGTGCTGGTAGGTCGCGGGCAGCTGGTCGCGCAGCGGAAAGCCGCAGACCCTGTCGTAGGCGGTGAGACGTTCGCGCTGCACGGGAGCCGCTTCGAGGACGAGCGTCGTTTCGGGTACGTCCGATCCGCGCTTGGCGCCGCCGATCAGTGGCAGCCGTGCCGCGCCCGGGATCATCGCCGCGCCCGCCCGCGCGAACAGCGGCACCATTCCCGGCGCGCGCTTGAGGGTCCGCTCGCCGTCTTCGCTCATGCCCCGCTCGCCCACGCGCTCATGCCTGGCTCGCCCCGGCGCTCATGCCTGGCTCGCCCCCGCGCTCATGCCCCCCTCACCCCCGCGCTCATGCCCCGAGCAGGCTCTGGCCGCAGACGCGGACGACGTTTCCCGTCACCCCGCCCGAGCCAGGGCTGGCGAACCAGGCGATCGTCTCGGCGACGTCGACGGGGAGACCGCCCTGAGCGAGGCTGTTCATCCGCCGCCCAGCTTCCCGCGTGGCGAGCGGCATAGCTTGCGTCATCTGGGTCTCGATGAATCCAGGCGCGACCGCGTTGATCGTCACGCCGCGATCCTGGAGGCGAGACGCCCACGCTTGGACGATGCCGATGACCCCGGCCTTTGAGGTGGCGTAGTTGGTCTGACCGGCGTTTCCGGCGATTCCGCTGATCGACGATACGACGACCAAGCGGCCGTTCTCCCGCACCACGCCGCGCGCGAACAGCCCCTTGTCGATCCGCTGCGGCGCGATCAGGTTGACATCGATCACCTGCTGCCACAGCGACTCGTCCATCCGGCCCAACGTCTTGTCTCGGGTGATGCCGGCGTTGTGCACGACGACGTCTACCCCGCCGTGATTCTGCTCGAGGTGATCAGCGATCTTCGCCGGGGCGTCCTCGGCGGTGATGTCGACCTCGATATCCGTCCCTTGACCGGGCACGTCGACCCCGACGACGCGCGCGCCATCCCGCGCCAGCACCTCGGCGATCGCCTCGCCGATCCCTCGGGCGGCGCCGGTCACGAGCGCGGTCTTGCCGGAGAGCGGCCGCTCCCAGTCGATGCCTTCCCCAATCGCGCGGGCGTGACCGATCCGCACTACCTGGCCCGAGACGTAGGCCGACCTGGGCGAGAGGAAGAAACGGAGGCTCGACTCGATGTGGTCCTCGGCGCCCGGGGCGACGTACAGCAGCTGCGCCGTCGCGCCCCGCCGCACCTCCTTGCCGATCGAGCGGGTCAGACCCTCCAGAGCACGCTGGGCGATCGCCTCGGGCGGCGACTCGCATTGCTCGGGCGGCGTCCCAAGCACGAGCACCCGGCCACAGCGCCTGACTCGGCGGATCACCGTATGAAAGAAGTCCCACGCCTCGCTGAGCGAGGCGCTGTCCTTGATCCCGCTGGCGTCGAACACGAGCGCCTTGAAAGTCTCTTCCTCGTGCGTTCCCCTCACCGCGATCTCGGCGCGCACGCGCTCGAGTACCGCGCGCGCGGCGTCGCTGAGACGCTCTCCCGGCGCCGCCCCGAGCAGGACGGGGCCCGTCGATCACGGGTTGCCCCAGCTCGTAGCGCTCGAGCGGCACCGGCTGAGGCAGACCTACTTGCCTCGACAGGATTCGCCCCACCGGCGTGTTGATCAGCTGCTGGTAGCGGTCAGACACCGGGACCCTCCATGATCGCCGTGACGCCCAGTCCGCCGGCCGCGCAGATCGAGATCAGGCCGCGACCTTCTGTCTTCTCGTGCAGGAGCTTGGCCAGAACCGCGACGATCTTGGCGCCGGTGGCGCCGAACGGGTGACCCGCCGCGAGCGATCCGCCCTTGACATTGAGCTTTCCGCGGTCGATCGAGCCGAGCGGCTGATCGAGCCCGAGGCGCTCCTTGCAGTAGACAGGGTCCTCCCACGCCTTGAGCGTGCAGAGCACCTGGGAGGCGAACGCCTCGTGGATCTCATAGAAGTCGAAGTCCTGCAGGGTAAGCCCGTTTCGCTCGAGCAGCCGCGGCACAGCGTAGGTCGGCGCCATCAAGAGCCCCTCACGCTTGTGCACGTAGTCGACCGCCGCCGTCTCGGCGTCGACCAGGTACGCCTGGACGGCGATTCCCCGCTCGGCCGCCCAGTCCTCAGATGACAGCAGGACCGCGGAGGCCCCGTCGGTGAGCGGAGTGGAGTTTCCGGCCGTCATCGTCCCCTCCTCGCCGCCGAACACGGGCCTCAGCTTGGCGAGCTGCTCCATGGTTGTGTCCGGACGGAGGTTCTGGTCGCGCTCGAGCCCCAAGAATGGCTTGACGAGGTCGTCCATCCAGCCCGAGTCGTAGGCAGCGGCCAGCTTGTGGTGGCTGGCCAGGGCTAGCTCGTCCTGCTCCTGGCGGGTAATCCCCCACTCCTTGGTCGTGATCGCCTGATGCTCGCCCATCGAAAGGCCGGTGCGCGGTTCGGCATTACGCGGGATCTGAGGAACGATCTGCTGGGGACGGATCCGTGCGAGTGTCCGAAGCCGTTGCGCGCCCGTCTTGGCGCGGTTGAGGTCCAGGAGGACGCGCCGAAGATCCTCGTTGATCGTGATCGGGGCGTCCGACGTGGTGTCAAACCCTCCGGCGATCGCCGATTCGACTTGCCCCAGCGCGACCTTGTTGCCCACCAGGATCGTCGTCTCGAGCCCGGTCCCGCAGGCCTGCTGGACGTCATAGGCTGGAGTTTGGGGCGCCAGCTTGGATCCCAGCACCGACTCCCTGGTCAGCTGGAAGTCACGCGAGTGCTTGAGCACGCCGCCGGCTGCCGCCTCGCCGATCACCTGGCCCTCGAGACCGAACTTCTCGACGAGCGCATCCAGCGTGGCGGTGAACATGTCCTGGTTGGAGGCGTTGGCATAGGGCCCGTTTTGGCGGGCGAAGGGAATCCGGATGCCACCCAGGACTGCGACCCGACGCCGCTCGGTCATGTCGAGCTACTACCCGTCGCGGTCGTGAAGCCACCCCCGGCGGTGGCGCGGCGGACGAGCCGTGGCAGGAGGATCCGGGTCGCGGCCGCCAGCCAGTAAGGCCGCGGCACGTAGCGCTCGGCGCGGCCCCCAGGGCCGCAGTCGAGAATCGCCTCGGCGACTCGTTCGGGCTTTGAGACGATCCACTGGGGCAGCTCGGCGGCCGGGAAGCCCTCGGTCTTGACGAAGCCTGGCAGCACGACGCCGACGTGGACGCCGTGAGGAGCTTCTTCTGAGTGAAGCGCATCGCTCCAGCCGGCGAGCGCGAACTTGCTGGCCGAATAGGCACCGGAGTTGGGGCGCGAGACGCGCGCCGCAGTGCTCGCCACGTTGACGATCGCGACCCGCCTTTTGGAGCCGGCGGTGGACGCCGCGGTCTCCCGCAACAGCGGCAGGAGAGCCTCGGTCAGCCTCACCGGAGCTTCGAAGTTGAGCTTCATGTGCCGCTCGAGGTTCTCCCAGCCGGACTCGGCGAAGCGCCCGCGCCAGGCCGCGCCGGCGTTGTTGACGAGCAGGTGCAAACGACCGGCGTGCTCGCGCTCGATTGCCTCGCGCACGCGCGCGGGTGTATCTAGATGCGTCGCGTCGAGCGCGAGGACAGTGGTCGGGACCCCGAGCTCGGCGGCCAGCGCGTCGAGGCGCTGCTCGCGGCGAGCCAGCAGCACGAGCGCCGTGTCAGGCTCGCGAGCCAGGCGCCTCGCCGTCGCCTCGCCGATCCCGCTGGAGGCGCCGGTGACGAGGGCGACGTACGGTTCGCTGGCCAAGGCGACCCGAAGCCTATTAGCGTTCCCTCATGAGCAGCACTGGAACGCTCGCCCTGGTCACCGTGCCGTTCGTCACAGGAGTGATCGGCTACACGACCAACTGGAGCGGCGTGCTAATGCTGTTCTACCCCGTCCACTTCCGCGGGGTGCGGGTGGAGTGGCTGCGCTCGGCCGCACGGCTTTTGCCCTACAAGGTGCGCCAGGTTCCCGGGATCATGGTCGGGGGGATCGGCTGGCAGGGGATCGTTCCCTCCCGGGCGGCCAAGATGGGGAGCCTCGCCGTCGACAGTGGGATCGCCAAGCTGGGAACCCCGCGGGAGTTCTTCAAGCAGCTCGACACCGAGAAGATCGCCGAGCACATCGTGATCTCGACCCGGCCCGAGATCCCGGCGCTGGTGACCCGTGTGATGCAGCGCGAGCACCCACAGCTGTGGGCCAACCTCCCCGCCCAGGTCCAGGAGCTCGTGGTCCAGCGCGTCCAGCGGCAGTTGCCGGCGATCGTACGCTCGCTGACCGACGAGATCGCCGACCACATCGATCAGCTCGTCGACGTCAAGCTGATGGTGATCAAACGCTTCGATCCCGAGCTCGCGAATCGGGTGTTCCTCGAGATGGGTCGCCGCGAGCTGAAGTTCATCCAGAACTTCGGTTTCTTCTTTGGCTTCCTGCTCGGCATCCCGGTCGCTGCCCTCACCCACTTCGTCACCTTCTGGTGGCTGCTGCCGATCCTCGGAGTCGTGATCGGGTACGTCACCAACTGGGTGGCGCTGTGGATGATCTTTGAGCCCGCTGAGTGGCGGCGCTACGGGCCGTTTCGCTGGCAAGGGCTGTTTGTGCGCCGCCAGCCTCAGGTCGCCGGCGTCTACGCCAGTGTCGTTGCTGACGACATCCTGACGGTCTCCGAGTTCGGCGGTGAGCTGCTCCACGGTCCGCAGTCGGACCGCACCCGGGCGCTGATCGAGTCGGCCATGCGACCGGCGATCGACCGGGCGATCGGCCCGCTGCGTCCGGCGGTTCGGGTCGCGGTGGGAGCCCGTGAGTACGACGCGATCCGCCGCTCGTTCGCCTCCGAGCCAGTCGAGCAGATGATGACCCCGCTCTCCGACCCCGATTTCAGCCGCACCCAGAGCGCCACGATGCGTAAGCTCATCGCAGACCGGATGAGGGAGATGAGCCCTGCGGACTTCGCCGAGATGCTGCGAACCGCCACGCGCGAGGACGAATGGCTGCTCTTGCTGCATGGTGCGGTCTTGGGACTGGCTGGAGGCCTGATCCACCTGGCGGTGTTCGGATGAGCTCCTCGGGCTCGAGCGGCCGTGAGCTGGAGCGGGCCGGGGCCGGGCGGCCGGTCGAGACGAGCCCCGCGGAGGTCCTGGCCGGGCTGGTCCGCCTGAGCGCGGGAGCTTGGCTGCGCACGGCATCGTGGGGTTTCGGAGCAACCCTGCGGCTGGCCCGTGCCGCCCGCGATCCCAGGATGGCAGCGGAGCTGGCCGGCGAGATCGGCGACGGCCTGCGTGGCTACGCCCGGGAAGTGCTCGGAGTAGCGGACCTCGACGACCGCCTGCGGCAGGTCGCGCCGGCCGCCGCGGGGCGCGACGAGGCCGTCGCCAACGGGGCGAGCGAGATCGAGGCTCTGCGCGCCCAAGGCGCGGAGCTGCTGAGGCAGTCGGCTGACGTGAACGTCGACCAGGCTGGACATCCAGCCTACGCCCGCATACTCGAGGAGCTCGCGCCCGACGAGGCGAGGATCCTCAGGCTGCTCTACCGAGACGGGCCGCAGCCCTCTGTCGACGTGCGCTCGACGCAGCTGCTGGGGATTGGATCCGAGCTCGTGGCGGAGGGTCTCAACATGATCGGGGCGCAGGCCGGCGTGCGGCACGCCGAACGCGTGCCGGCCTACCTCAACAATCTCAACCGGCTCGGGCTCGTTTGGTTCTCCAAGGAGCCGCTCGACGAGCCGATCGGCTACCAGGTGCTCGAGGCGCAGCCCGGCGTGTTGAGCGCCCTGAAGCGCGCGCCGCGGGCCAAGACCGTGCAGCGGAGCATCGGCCTGACGCCATTCGGCAAGGACTTCTGCGGGGCGGTTCTACCGATCGAAACGGTGGAAACGGGCGAGATAGTCGGTATCTCGTAGGCAACCTTAGGCCCTCCGCGCTCTTTAGACACAGGTCGTATCCACCGATATAAAGGGCAATGTCGGGGCAAGACAAGCTGCCCATCGAGCGGCACTGCCGTTCGCTGATCGAAAACGCCTCGGACGCGATCAGCGTAGTCGGGCCAGGCCTGGAGATCGTCCTTCAGGCCGGATCGGTGACGAAGCTGCTCGGCTACCAGTCCTGCCAGCTCGAGGGGACGAAGTTCTCTGCGTTGGTTGATCCGCCGTCGCTCGGGACCCTCCGCGCAGGGTGCGCGGCGGCGGCCGATGGCCTCCCAACCCCGCCGGTCGAGCTGCGGCTCTGCCATCAGGACGGACATTGGATCGATGTCGAGGTCGGGATCCGTCACGACGCTGAGCTCGGCTATCTCGTGCTGACGACGCGTGACGCGAGCGAGCGCAAGCGCGCCGAGCGTAAGCTCAAGCGCCAGGCCCATCAGCAAGCCGTCGTTGCCACGCTAGGGGCGCGCGCGCTCGAGAGCACCGACCTGCCGGGGCTGATGCTCGAAGCGGCGAGTGAGATCCAGCGGACGCTCGACGTCAAGTACGTGGGAGTGCACGAGTATGTGCCCGAGCGCGACGTGTTCGTTCTCTTCGCCGGCCTGGGGCTCGACGCGGTCAGTGGACTCGGAACGACACTTCCCGCCGGCGACTCGCACCTCGGTGCGGCGCTCCAATCATCCGCGGGGGTGATCGTGCCTGACTGGGATGCCGAGATTCGCTTCTCAGACGTGCCGTTCTTCCGTGGCCACGGGCTGAGCGGCGGGATCAGCGTGCCGGTCCCCGGCAAGCCATCGCCGTTTGGCGTGCTCACCGTGCAGGGTACGCATCCGGGCCAGTTCAACTATGAGGACGCCGTCTTCCTTCAGGCGGTCGCCAACATCTTCGCCGCTGCCCTGGCGAGGTGCGAAAGCGAGGAGAAGATCCGTCACCAGGCGATGCACGACATCGTCACCGGGCTTCCCAACCGCATCTTGTTCGAGGACCGGCTGTCCCGTGCGCTGGCCAGCGCGCGGCGTCGCGACCGCCAGCTCGCGGTCTTGTTCCTCGATCTCGACAACTTCAAGCGGGTCAACGACAGCCTTGGCCATGCCACCGGCGACGAGGTGCTGCGGATGTCCGCCGACCGGCTGTCTCGGTGCCTGCGCGACGAGGACACGCTGGCCCGGTTTGGGGGCGACGAGTTCGTCGTGCTCCTTCCCGAGCTCGAGCGCGAGGACGATTGGCTCCCCGTCGCCGAGCGCATCCAGGACACGCTCCAGACCCCGCTCGAGGTCGACGGCCGCAGGATCGTGACGAGCGTCAGCATCGGCGTTGCGCTGGGCGGGAACGACGAGTCCGCCAAGGACGCGCAGGCCCTAGTGCGCGACGCCGACCTGGCGATGTATGCGGCCAAGCAGCGCGGCCCTGGCCAGCGCGAGGTGTTCGCCGACAAGATGTACGAGTCGGCGGTCGAGCGCCTGGACCTGATCGGCGATCTTCATCCTGCGCTCGAGCGCGACGAGTTCGAGGCGTTCTTCCAGCCGATCGTCTCGCTCGACTCGGAATCGCTTGTCGGCGTCGAGGCGCTCGTGCGTTGGCATCATCCACGCGAGGGCCTCCTGGCACCGGGAACCTTCCTCTCGCTCGCCGAGGAAACGGGGCTGATCATCCCGCTGGGCCGTGAGATCCTCCGCCAGGCGTGCGAGAACGTGAAGCGCTGGCAGGCTTCCGATCCCCGCTATCGCTCGCTGTACGTGAGCGTCAACCTTTCATCCCCGGAGGTTCACTCGCCGGGTTTGGTCTCGGCGCTGAAGTCGATCTTGGCCGAGACCGGGCTCGATCCAGCCAGCCTGGTCCTCGAGATCACCGAGGGCGTGCTGCTCAAGAGCGAGGACGCGGCTCTGGGCAAGCTCCGCGAGCTCAAAGCGCTGGGCGTCAGGCTCGCGGTCGATGACTTCGGCACCGGCTACTCCGCCCTCAGCTACCTCCAGCACTTCCCGATGGACATTCTCAAGATCGACAAGACGTTCATCGACCGGTTGTGCGAGCACGAGGAGCAGGAGCGACTGGTCAACGGCATCATCGAGCTGGCGCATGGCGTCAACCTGCAAACGATTGCCGAGGGAATCGAGACGCCTGCCCAGGCGGCGGCGTTGCGCGGGATGCAGGCGGGGCTCGGCCAGGGGTTCCACTTCGCGCGGCCGATCAGCACGGCCGAGATGGACGAGCTGATCGCGTCCAATCTGGGCGCGAGCGTCAGCCCCGCTTTGGCGCGCAGCGCGAGCGCGGCCTGAGGCGTTCCGGCTGGTTGATCGTCGGTCCGGCCATCGACGGCCTCATGCCGCGTAGCGAGGACGCCCGGCTCGCTACCCGAGTCCCTGCGAGAACATCGAGTTCGGCTCGTATCCCGCAAAGCGAACGCTGCGACCCCAGGGACGCTTGACGTCGACAACGACGCAGAACGTACGGGCGGTGGCACTGGTCGCGCACGCGCGATAGACGCGCCCAGCCTGGATCTCGAGCAGGCTGAGGCGGGTGATGCGCCGGCGGAACTCGGGTGGAGCGCGGTCGCCGATCCACGCCTGGGCGCGGGCCGTCGCTTCCTGCATCGCCGCCTGGTCTGACTGGACGGAGGAGCGGTGGGCAAGACCGGCGGCGAGAAACACCGCGGTCACTCCCAAAACCACCCAGGTGGCTGCGTAGTCGCGCGCCACCACGGTTGGAAGGTCGCGTCTGCGCCGCCGGATCAGCGCACCGACCGGGCGAGTGAGGAGCAGCACCGCGACCAGGTTGAGCATGAGACCGTCGAGCGCCGCAGCGGGCACCGACTGCGCCTCGCCGACGGGCGGCAGCGCATGGCCAAGCACGGCGTCGGCGACGATCAGGCCGATGAACGCCGGCCATCGCCAGGCACCACGCAACCGCCAGCGGACGCGGACGAGAGAGGCGCCGTCCATGGCTGAAGCGTAGTAGCGCCGGGAAGCGCCGCCCGCCCCGTTCAGTAATCTCGATCTACCCTCACGGGGAGGCCGCGGCGGCGATCCCGCAACGGCCGTAAAAGAGCCGGGCGGCGATCCCGCGCCGGCCAGGATGAAGGGATAAGAGAGGATGGCGACAAACATCGCTGAGCCTGCCGCCGGTGGGGCTTCCGGGGCGGCGGCGCATCTGGTGCTCGAGGACCGCATCGCGCTGCTTCGAGCCATGCTCCTGATGCGGGGGCTAGAGGAGAGGGCGATGACGCTCTACCGGCAGGGCAAGGTGCCCGGCTCGTTCTACGACGGCTATGGCCAGGAAGCCGTGTCCGCCGGGCCAGCCTATGCAATGGGTCCTCAGGATCGACTCTGCATCCTGCACCGCGACCTGGCGGCCCACCTGATCCGCGGCGTCCCGCCGGCACGGGTGCTGGCGCAGTACCTTGGCCGTGAGCTCGGGGTGACGCGGGGACGCGATGGCAACGTCCACTTCGGCGATAGACGGCTTGGCTGCGTTGGGATGGTGTCGATGCTCCCCGACATGATGCTCGTGGCGACCGGTATGGCGATGGCGTTCAAGCTGCGGGGCGAGTCGCGTTGCGCCTTGACCTGGTTCGGGGACGGGTCCACCTCACGGGGCGACTTCCACGAGGCCATGAACTGGGCGGGCGTCCAGAAGCTGCCGGTGGTGTTCGTGCTCGAGAACAACCAGTACGCGTACTCGACCCCGCTCGACAAGCAGTTCGCGGTCGACCCGGTCGAGCGTGCTGCCGCGTACGGGTTTGTTGGCGTCACGGTTGACGGAAACGACGTCGAGGCGATGTTCGAGGCCACACGCGTGGCGCGTGAGCACGCACTGGCCGGCGAGGGGCCGACGCTGATCGAAGCGGTCACGATGCGGATGCACGGCCACGCCGCTCACGACGACATGAAGTACGTGCCCAAGGAGCAGGTCGAGGAGTGGCGCAAGCGCGACCCGATCGACCGGCAGTCCGCGCGCCTGTCCGAGCTGGGGGTGGACCTTGACGCGCTGCGGGCCAAGGTGGCGGCCGAGATCGACGCCGCGACGGAGGAGGCGCTGGCCGCGCCAATGCCCGATCCCGCGCTCGCGGACTCCGGGGTGTTCTGCGAGGGTGACGCCGAGCCGCTGGGCGATGGCCTGGCGCCGTGGAGCGGCTTCCACTCATGAGCACTCTCACCTACCTTCAGGCCATCTCATCCGCCCTGCGCGATGAGCTGCGCGCCGACGAGCGGGTGATCGTGATGGGCGAGGACATCGGGGTGTTCGGCGGCGCGTTCAAGGTCACCGACGGATTCATCGACGAGTTCGGAGCGGAGCGGGTGATGGACACGCCGCTGGCCGAGTCGGGAATCATCGGCACGGCCGTCGGCGCCGCTGTGGTTGGCATGCGCCCGGTGTGCGAGATGCAGTTCGCCGATTTCATCTCGTGCGGCTTCGATCAGCTCGTCAACGTGGCGGGCAAGCTGCACTACCGCCAGGGGCTCGCGGTGCCGATCACGGTCCGCCTTCCCTCAGGCGGTGGTTTCTCCGGTGGTCCGTTCCACTCGCAGAACCCCGAGGGGTGGTTCATGCACGCACCAGGGATCAAGGTTGTGGCGCCGTCGACCGCCGAGGACGCCAAGGGGCTCCTGCACGCGGCGATCCGCGATCCCAACCCGGTGTGCTTCATGGAGCACAAGCACCTCTACCGGCGGATCAAGGGAGAGGTCCCGGATGAGATCTTCCAGACGCCGTTCACCGCGCGCGTGGCCCGGCCGGGAACGGATCTGGTCGTTATCGCGTACGGAGCGATGGTGCACACGGCGCTCGAGGCGACCGAGGATCTGGAGGGCGCCTCGATCGAAGTTCTCGACCTGAGATCTCTGGTGCCACTCGACGAGGACGCGATCCTCGAATCGGTGGAGCGCTGCTCGAAGGTCGTGATCGTGGACGAGGCCAACCGGATGTGCGCCGCCGGTGCCCAGGTCGCCGCTGTGATCGCCGAGCGCGGCTTTGAGTCACTCGACGGGCCGGTTGTGCGGGTCGCTACTCCGGACGTGCCGATCCCGTTCTCGCCCCCCCTAGAGCAGGCGGTTCTCCCCTCGGTCGATCGCGTAAGAGAGGCGTGCCGTGAGCTCCTCGCGTACTGAGACTTCCTCGGGCGCCGGCGCGACCTCGGCGACGCTGGTCGACGTAACGATGCCCCAGATGGGCGTCTCCGTAGCCGAGGGGACGGTGGTCGCCTGGCGGGTCGGCGTGGGTGACCACATCGACGCCGACGCGACGATCTGCGAGATCTCGACCGACAAGATCGACACCGAAGTGCCCTCCCCGGCCACCGGCGTGGTGACCGAGATCCTGGTGCCGGTTGAGACGACCGTGGACGTCGGGACCGTCCTGGCACGGATCGACGCCGGGGGTGGAGGGACGGGCGGCTCGCCGGCGGGGGCACCTGAATCCCCTGCGGCCGGCGCAGCCGTGCCTGGCGACTCCGCGGCCGGCGCAGCCGTACCTGGCGACTCCGCGGCCGGCGTTGCGGCGACGTCCGCCGCCGGCGCCGGCGCCGTGGCCCCGACAAAACCGTCAAGGTCTGATACACCGGAATTCGGTTTAACGACAAATGGCGGGAATGCGACAGGACCCCGCCGCCCCGCGGGCAACGGTGCGCGCCGCTACTCCCCGGTCGTCCAGCGGATCGCTGCCGAGCACGGGGTCGACCTGAGCCAGATCGCGGGTACGGGCCGCGGTGGGCGCGTGAGAAAGCAAGACGTGTTGGCGTTCGTCGCGTCAGGCGGTGGAGCGGGCGCCGCCCAGGAGGCGCCGTTGCACATCGAGAGCCCGTACCGGCCAGAGCCAGTTCCATCGGCTACTCCGCCTGCGGCCGCTGACGCCGCTCAGCCTGGCCAGCTCTCGCGGATGCGCCGGCAGATCGGTGAGCACATGAAGCGCTCGCTTGAAACGGCAGCTACCTGCACGACCTGGATCGAGGTCGACATGGCGAGGGTCGAGGTCGCTCGGGCGCGGCTTGGAGTCACCGCATTGTCATTCGTCGCGCGGGCCTCGATCGACGCCGTCCGCGAGTACCCGTCGATCAACGCCTGGCTCGAGGGTGAGCGCTACACGCGCCACGACGCCGTCAACCTCGGGATCGCCGTTTCGCTCGGCGATGACGGCCTGATCGTCCCGGTGGTCCACAACGCCCACGAGCTGTCGGTCGAGGGGCTCGCGGCACGGATCCGGGACCTCGCCCGGCGCGCACGCGCCAAGCAGCTGACTCCGGACGACGTTCAGGACGGGACGTTCACGATCACCAACCCGGGCCAGTATGGGTCGATCATGGCCACCCCGATCATCAACCAGCCCCAGGTCGCGATCCTCGACTTCGAGGCGACGGTCAAACGGCCGGTTGTGGTGACCGATGCCGAGGGCAACGATTCGATCGCGATCCGGCCGATGACGATCCTCGGCCTGAGCTGGGACCATCGCGCGCTCGACGGTGCGCTCGCGGCACAGTTCCTCGCCGCGGTGAAGCGCCACCTCGAGGGCGTGACCATCTCCTAGCATCGTCGTATGAGCCAGCATCGGCGACCCGCGCGGCGCGACACGCGCCCCGAGCTGTGGGTCTGCCACCTCGGCATGGTCGAGTACCGCGAGGCGCTGGAACTCCAGGAGCGTGTGCGCGCCGCTCGCCAGCGCGACGAGCTGCCGGACACCTTGCTGACGCTCGAGCACTGGCCGGTTTACACGCGAGGCCGCCGCTCGGGCGCCGGTGAGCTGCCGATGGGCGAGGACTGGTACCGGATGCAGGGGATCGACGTCGTCGAGACCGACCGGGGCGGCAAGATCACCTACCACGGACCCGGCCAGCTCGTGGGCTACCCGGTGGTCAGGGTCGGTGACGTCGTGGCATATGTGCGCATGCTCGAGCGCGCACTCGGCGCGGCATTGGCCGACGAGGGGGTGACGGCGCGCGGGCGGCCGGAGGACGGACCCGACTTCACGGGCGTGTGGGTTGGGGAGCGCAAGATCGCCTCGATCGGCGTGCATGTCCAGAAAGGGGTCAGCACACACGGCTTCGCCGTCAATGTCGAGAACGACCTCCAGCCCTTTCAGTGGATCGTGCCCTGCGGACTCGAGGGCGTCCAGATGACGTCGCTGATTCGCGAGACGCGACGGAGCGCCGGGCAGATGAAGTGCTTCCGCCGACGGGCGGCGTACGCGCTCGCCGAGGCTCTGGATTGTCGCCAGCGGCTGGTGACGCCTCGCCGGCTCGGGGCTGCGCTGGGTGCGGTGAGCGCAGCAGCCTGACCAGCGTCGCCTCGAGCTCGCGGGGGCTTTGGGTCACCTGACGCCAGGTCGCCCGTAGCGGACGCCAGCCGGCGGCGATCGCGCGCTGGTCACGCCGGGTGTCGCGCTCGCGCGCTTGGCGCGTGCCGTGGAAGGCACGGCCGTCGGTCTCGACCAGAACGCGCTCCGTGCGCCAGAGGAAGTCAATCTGGATCAGCGGCCCGCCGTCTTCGAGGTCGAGCCAGGCGTTGACTTCCGGCTCGGGCAGGCGGATGCGGCGGACCAGAGCCAGGAAGGCCTCCTCCAGCTCGCTCGCGGTGACGGTCCGCCCGATGTAGTGCTCGGCGAGGGTCGCTCGGACGATGCGGGAGCCGCGGTGATTTGGATTGCGCTCGAGCTGGTCTGTCAAGGCGCGCAGGTCGAGGAGCTGGGCGATCTCGGCCTGGTCGAATGCGCGCTCGACGCCACGCCGCGGCACCACCGCCGCCAGGTCCAAGAGCGTGCGCGCGACCGTGGTGCAGGGGATGCCGTCGACTTCTGTGACGTCTGCGCGCGTGAGCATCTTGCTGCGGTGAACATCGATGCCGGTACGGCGTCGACCTGACCGTCCGGGGATCGTGACGTCGTGGTTGGCGCGCGCGGTGGGTCGCAGCTCATGCAGCGCGGCCGCGGTCCTGTGCGAAAGGACGGCGCGCGGACCGCAAGCCAGGACCGCGGCCATCCAGTGGCCTTTGCGGGACAGCAGCTCGCGCGGGACCAGCGAGTAAATGCCCTGGTGGACGCGGTGGAGCCGGTGAGTGGCGAGTCGGTAATGGATCAGCTTCTCCGGGAACCCCGCCTCTCGTAGTTGATAGAGCGAAAACACGGCATGCTGGCGAAGGGCGAGTGACTCGAGTTCGGCCTCCCGCGTGGCGTGGGCGAATTTGTCCCAATAGTTCGGGGGTTTTCGCCCATGCCCAGGGTGGCCGGCCACGCCGGGAATGCTGACGACAGAGTTGCAACACGTGGGCCGACGCTCTGTGCCAACTGTGCGCCGGAGTAGCCTCTGGATCGTGACGCCTCCGGCGACTGTGAGCTCGCGGCAGCACTCGACGCGATCGCGCGCCAACCCGGGTGGGATCGCCGACGTGCTCGAGATCCTCGGGCCGGAAGTGCAGCCGCACCGCGGGCGCAAGCCGCCCTGGTTCAAGGTGCCCGCTCCGGGCGGCGCCCGCTATCGCGAGCTGCAGAAGCTGATCGAATCAGAACGGCTGCACACGGTCTGCCAGGAGGCCGCCTGCCCGAACATCGGCGAGTGCTGGCAGCGGGGGACCGCGACTTTCATGATCCTGGGCGATGTCTGCACCCGGCGCTGCGGCTTCTGCAACGTCAAGACCGGAAAGCCGACGTGGAGTGATCCGCTCGAGCCGGCTCGCGTCGCGTGGTCGGTGGCGCGGATGGGCCTCCGGCACGCGGTCATCACGAGCGTCGACAGAGACGACCTACCAGACTATGGTGCAGCAGCTTTCGTCGGCGTTATCCGGCAGATCCGCCGCCACGCGCCGTCCTGCAAGGTCGAGGTGCTGACGCCCGACTTCCGCGGCGAGGAGATGCCGCTGGCGCGGGTTCTCGCCCAGCGGCCTGACGTCTTCAATCACAACGTCGAGGTCGTGCCGCGGCTCTACCCGGTCGCTCGGCGCGGGTCGAGGTTCGAGCGCTCGTGCCGAGTCCTCCGGAACGCCAAGGAGATGGCGGGCGACGATGTGGTGACCAAGTCAGGCCTGATGGTGGGGCTCGGCGAGTCCTTCCAGGAGATGGTGGACGCGCTTGGCGCGCTGCGTGACCACCACGTCCAGGTCCTGACTGTGGGGCAGTACCTACGCCCGACCGAGAACCATCTTCCGATCGTCCGCTACTGGCATCCGGATGAGTTCAAGGCGCTGGAGCGCGAGGCCTACGCGATGGGTTTCGAGCACGTCGCGGCGGGGCCACTCGTGCGCTCGAGCTACCACGCAGATCAGCACGTCGCCCAGGCGGCCCCGGGCGTGGGCCCGCTGGCCGCCGCAGCCTCGGCGGCCTGACGGCCGGGCTGCGGACGCGCGCCGCCCCGGCGCCTAAGCTCCCCGGCGCGTGATCCCGATCAAGGACAACGTCCCGACGGACCGCGTGCCGTTCGTCACGATCGGGCTGATCCTGGCGAACTTCATCGTCTACATCCTGGCGGTCAGGCACGGCGGGTCGTTCATCAGCGGGCCGAGCGTTCCGGAGGTCGTCAAGTACGGGGCGATCCCCTACACGATCTCCCACAGCGGTACCCATTGCGGGCTCGTACTCGGCGGGCAGGCGATCCGGTGCATCCATGGCCCGCTCCCCAACACGCTTGCCCCCTGGGAGACGCTGTTCACGGCGATGTTCATGCATGCCTCCATCCTCCACATCGGGGGCAACATGCTGTTCCTGTGGATCTTCGGCAACAACGTCGAAGATGCGATGGGGCCAGTCAAGTACCTGACCTTCTACATCGTCGGCGGCCTGGCCGCGTTCGCGCTCCAGATTGGCGTCGGACCGAATTCGGCGGTGCCCACGCTGGGCGCCTCAGGAGCAATTGCGGCGGTGCTCGGCGGCTACATCGTGCTCTATCCACGCGCGCGCGTGCTTACGCTGGTGGTGATCATCCTGTTTTTCACCGTAATCGAGCTTCCCGCCCTCGTAATGCTCGGCATCTGGTTCGCCGAGCAGGCCGTGTTCGGCGCGGCAAACCTGACCAATCCGACCGGGGGCGGTGGTGGCGTGGCCTACTTCGCGCACGTGGGCGGGTTCGTCTTCGGCCTGCTGACGGTCCGGCTGCTCGCCACGCGGCGCAAGCAGATTCCGATCTACACGCGGTGGTGACGATGCGCCGGTCGATCGTGTTCACGGTTGCGCTCGTGTTCCTCGGCACGATGACCGCCCTGACCGTCTCCGATTTCGTCAGCAACGGCGTCACCGGGCTGGGAGTGGTCGCCGTGGCCGTCCTCCTCGTGTTCGGGATAGGCATCGTCGGGGCGCTGCTTCACCCGCCACGTCAATGAACCGGGCGCCCAGCAGACACGTTCCGCTCAGCAGTCGGCGGACTCCCGACCGTCTGGCCCGCGGGCGCAGGATCCGCCGCCGACGCGCGATGGCCGGCGTGGCGCTGGCCGCGATCGTGGTGGTCGCGCTCGCGCTCGTGCTCGCGCCCAAGGCAAACAGTCCGGTGATTGTCGTGAGCGGCCATGGCGCCACCCCTGCGGGCGCTGCCGCCGGGGCGGCCACCGCAACCCGCCCCTCCTACGTAACCCACCCTGCCCCTCCCGCCGAGCGCGTGTCGATCCGCTTCTCCAAGCAGCTCCGCAGCGGGTTGCTCTTCGAGGTGCCCACGGGAGCTGTCCTCTGGCAGCTGCATCCCGCTCGCATCGTGCCGATCGCGAGCCTGACGAAGATGATGACTGCGCTGCTCGTGGCGGCCCACTCGCGGCCAACAGACCGCGTCCTGATCACCTGGCAGGCGACGCACTTCTCGGGATCGGGTGTCGGCCTGCTGCCGCTCGGCAAACGCGTCTCAGAGCTCGCGTTGCTCTATGGGCTGCTCCTGCCTTCCGGCAACGACGCGGCAACCGCACTCGCGCAGCACGTGGCGGGCACCGAGCGACGCTTCATGGCGATGATGAACGCCCAAGCCCGGCAGATGGGTCTCCGCTGCACTCACTTCACGACAGACTCCGGCCTGCTCGACCAGGGCAATCACTCGTGCGCCAATGACCTGGCCGTCCTGGCCCATGCGGTGCTAACCCAGCGACTGCTGTCATCGATCGTCGCTTCCCGCAGCGCGATCGTGCCCTTCCCGATCAAGGGCGGCAAGCTCTACCTCTACAACAACAACCCGCTGCTGGTCCTCCGATACCCGGGCACGGACGGGGTCAAGACCGGCTACACGTATGCCGCGGGCCAGTGCCTGGTGGCCGCAGCGCGGCGCGGACACACATGGCTCGGGGTCGTGCTGCTGCACTCAGGCGACGAGGTCGACCAGGCGGAGCGGCTGCTGAACGCGGGCTTTGCTCGCCTCGCGCACCCAGCGCGCCTGGTTGGGTAGCCGGAAGCCTCGATCAGGCCCGCTTGTCGACCGCCACCCATGCCTGCTGGAGGAGGTCGGCGCCGGAGACGATCGTGAACAGCGAAGCCACGGACCGGGCCAGCCGCGGCTCGCGCAGGTATGTCATCAGGTACGCCGTGCCCACCCACTGCCCCAGGCAGTACGGGCACACGAGCAGCTCGCCTACGGAACGGCGCAGTCCAGTGCCGCGCGGCTCCTCGACCACCTCGGATGGGCGCTCGGAGTCCCCCTTGTACCGCGTGAACGGTGCCCGGAAGAAACCTGTGATGCGGTCCTTCGCGATCAGTCTGGAGAGCTTGTATGTCCCAATCGCCATCAACGCCAGATCACCTGGCGGGACCTGCTCGGGCAGGCCGCGGCCGGATCGGCGGTATGTGATGGCGAACGTGGCGACTCCACCGGTGAACACTCCGGTGAGCAGCGCGTGCCCGCCGAGCAGACGCTCCTGTCCCGGCGCGTAGGCACGGAGAAACCTCATCCCTTGGACTTACCCGTCGCCCGACGGCGACAACCGCTCGTGAGCGAGCGAACGTGGCCACGTTTCGAGCCGGCGCAACCCGAGCATTTCTCTCAGCAGCACTGAGATCGCGCCCGGCTCGGACAAGGGTCGGGCGCCGCTACGTATGGCCACCAAGCAGCAAGACAGGAACAGTCACTTGAGCCGGCGGCAGCTGCGAGTGATCGCGCTGCTCGGGGTGCCGACCTTCGGGCTGGCGCTGACCACGACGGTGGTGACCACATACCTTCCGCTGATCGCAAAGCGGTTCACGGGATCTACGACCGTCGTCGGGCTCGTGATCGGGAGTGAGGGCGTGATGGCTCTGTGGCTGCCGCTGGTGGCGGGGACCTGGTCGGATGAGCTCTCGACCCGCCTCGGCGGGCGCCTCCCCTTTGTGCTCGCCGGCAGCATCCCGCTAGTCGTGGCGCTTGGCCTGCTCGGGTTCGTTGGCTCGCTAGCTCCGCTGGTCGCTCTCGTCGTCGTCTTCTTTGTCGGCTACTTCATCGCCTACGAGCCATACCGCGCGCTCTATCCGGATCTCGTCCCTACCAAGGCAGCCGGTCGATCGCAGGCAGGCCAGGCTCTGTGGCGCGGCGCAGGCACCGGGCTCGCCCTCGTGGCGGGCGGTTTCCTATTCGCGATCGCCCAGTGGGTTCCGTTCGTCGCATCCGCCGCTGTCTACGCGGTCGCCATTGGCCTGTTCGTCTGGGCGATGCTCCGGCACGGACGCGTTCCCGACCAGGACCGACGCGGGGCTTCCGGACTGCGCAGCGCGCTCGGAGAGCTTCGAAAGCTCGTCTCAGAGCATCCGGCACTGCGCGCGTACATGGCGGCGAACGCGTTGTGGGAGCTCTCGCTCGGAGCGCTCAAGACATTCGTCGTACTGTTTCTCACCCGCGGGCTTGGAAAGAGCCTCGACACCTCTTCGCTGATCATCGGCGGCGCAGCGATCTTCATCCTGCTCGCGGCGCCGGTAAGCGGCAACCTGGCTGACCGGTTCGGACGGTTTCCCGTGCTCGCGGTGACCCTCTGGCTCTATGGGCTCGGACTCCTCGTGCCCGCCGTCACCCAGAGCCCGGCGATCCTCGTTCCGCTCCTCCCAGTGCTTGCATTCGGCGGGGCGGTGATCATGACCCTCCCCTATGCGCTGCTCATGCCACTGATGCCGGCACGCTCGCACGGCGCGCTGACCGGCTTCTACTCGTTGAGCCGAGGGATCGGGACGATGCTGGGGCCGCTGTGCGCGGGAGGGGCGATCGAGCTGCTGCGCTCGCCCCTTTCCTCGACGCACGGCTACGCCGCGATGTGGGGAGTGTGCGGCGTATCGATATTGCTCAGCATCCCTTTCCTGCGCTGGATGCAGTCCAGCGAGACCGACCGCCGCCGACTGCGAGCCCAGGCGCACCGTGCCAACGCCTGAGAGCGCCCAACCAGTCGAGATCTCCTCGGCCGACGACGTCCGCGCCGCAGTGCTCGCGGAGTCAGCACGCGTGCTGCAAGAGAACACGCGGACCGGCCTCCACGACGACCAGCCGTTCATCTACACCGCGCCGAGCCCTGGGCGCTACCCGTGGCAGTGGTACTGGGACTCTTGCCTGATCGCAGTGGCATGGCGTCACTTCGATCGCGCGCGTGCCCGTGCCGAGCTCGAGACGCTGCTCGCCGCCGCCGAGCCCGACGGGTTCATCGGCCACACCGTGTTCTGGGGACGGCCGCTGACCGGGATGCGGAGCTTGTTCTACAACGTGCGTTCGCGTCGCGATTTCATGACCGCGACGATTCAGCCGCCCCTGCTGGCCTGGACGTGGCGAATCGCGGTGGGCGATCCACGGCTCGAGCCACGCATCCGCGCTCACCAGGAAGCAGTCCTCGCGCGACGCGACTTAGACGGCGACGGCCTGATCTGGATCATCCAGCCCGATGAGTCGGGACTCGACGCCGCGCCCAACTTCGACGCGGTGTGGGGCTGGCGAGCCGACGGGCTTCCTGGCTTTCCGCTTCTCGTCAGGCGCAACCGGCGGCTCGACTTCGACGCACGCAGGATCCGGCAGGCGGGCGGACCGCTCGTCTGCAGCACTCTGGTCAACGTGCTCCACGGGCTTTCGCGCCTGGCCCTGGGCGAACCATCCATCACACCCGCCCTGGTCGAGCGCCTCTACCACGCGGACTCCGGGCTGTTCGTGCACGAGGTGTGGCCCCAGGGACACCGTCCGATCGTCGAGACGTGGGCTGCGCTATCGCCACTCGCGCTGCCCGACCTTCCCGAGGACATCGGGCGCCGGCTGGTGGAGGAGCACCTGCTCGACCCGACGCGCTTCTGGCTCCCCGTGCCGCCGCCGTCGGTGGCAGCCAGCGAGCCGAGCTTCTCTGTCCGCGACCGCTTCTTTGGTCTGCGGCGCTACTGGCGAGGGCCGACGTGGGTCAACTCAGCCTGGCTCGTATGGCTTGGGTTGCTGCGGCTGGGCTACGAGAGCGAGGCCGCGGAGCTCGCGAACCGGATCATGAACACCGTGGCCCGTGAAGGGTTACGTGAGTACTACCACCCGATCACCGGGCGGGGCATGGGCGCCACGGGCTTCGCCTGGTCCGGGCTCGTCGCGGAGCTCGCAGAGCCAGATCCGGCTGCCGGCGCTTCGTACCTCGCGTAGTCGGCTACCGTTCTGAAGTGGGATGGAGCGCAGGCGCCTGAGAGTCCTGGCTCAGAGGACAGTCGCAGGACTGGCTGTCGGTTTGGCCGTTGCCGTCCTACCAGGCACAGCCAGCGCCGCCACGGCGAAATTCAAGGTGGGCGCCGCGGTGGCCACGATCAATCCTTCCTATCCCGTGTACATGGGCGGCTACGGCGGCGGGCCGGCGGGCGGGACGATTGCCCGCCACATCAATCCACTCACCGGCAAGCCGGAAGACTTCACGGTCCGGGCGATTTCGATCGCCAGCGGGTCGCGCGTGGTCGAGCTTGCGACCGTCGACACCCAGGGCTACTTCGCCGGCTATCAGGAGGGCCCCTATGGGATCTCCGATGTGCGCGCAGCGGTCGCGCGCTATCTCCGCGCCCACGGAGTCCCCGGCGCCACTTCGGCCGATGTGATCGTCTCCTCAGAGCACGAGCACGCCGCCCCGACCGTGATCGGGATCTGGGGTCCTCCGTCTCACCAGCTGGCGTATCTCAAGCAGGTGGCCACTGAGCTGACGAGCACGCTCGAGCGGGCATACGACGTGGCCCGCCCCGCCACCATCGCGTGGGGTCAGGGCGACGCCCCGTGGGTGGCCGACCGGGTGATACCGGAAGGCAACGCGTTCGAGGGTTGGCCGCGCGACGGCTCGATCGGGACGCTGTGGGCACGCGACGCGCGCAGCGGCGAGACGATCGCTGTGTACTCTACCGAGCCCGGCTACCCGAACATTGTTTACGGACCGGGCGACATGATCGGCGCCGGGCGGCAAGCTCGAGTCGGTGCTCTCGAGTGACTTTCCGAACTACGCGGACGCGTACATCGAGCAGCGGCTGGGCGGGATCGCGATCGTCACGCCGGGCACCCTAGGTAACCAGACGAGCCCGCTTCAGACCGACGATGTCGCGAGCCCCGACCTCCCGCCCCAGCACGGCCTGCAGCAGACGCGAGCGTTCGACGACGTCCTCCACATGGGCGAGCTGATCGGCAACCTCGTGATCGGCTCGCTGGCGCACGCCCATCAGATCACAACGCCCACCGTGGCAGCCGCCGAGCAGTACGTGCAGACACCGGTCGACAACGCGGCGCTGATAGCGCTCGACGAGGGCGAACAGGTCGACGGCGAGTTCTTGTTCTCGACGATCACGGGCGGCAGCATCTATCCGGCTGACCGGTCGTTCAGCCCACCGTACGGCGCCGGCGCGGTGCTCGACACGTGGGTCACCGGTGTCCGGATCGGCGACCTGCTGTTCCTGAGCATGCCCGGAGAGTTCTTCCCCGAGATCCATGCCGCGTGGGACCAGGGCATCCACGGCGCCGCGGGCGACTTTGTGATCGGAGCAGCGCAGGACTTCCTCGGCTACGAGTACCCCGCATACGCGTTCCCGTTCACGCTCGAGGGGTCCGACGAGCACATCTTCAATCCCGAGCGTCACGCTGGGCGACCAGGTGGTTTTGGCGGGAGAGCAGGATGCCCAGGAACTCGGGTTCCGTTCCGACCTCACCTCGAACGCCGAGGTGAGCGCGCTCACCAACGACTACCTGCGCGCGTTCAAGCCGGGCGTCCAGGAGTTTCCGTTCCCCGCCTCGGGCGATCTGGGCACAGATGGCGCGCGGCTTTGCACCGACGATCGAAGGGGTGGCCCAGGCGGCGCGCGTTTCATCGACCGGCACTTGCGTGGCCGATCCGGCGGGGCCATGCCCGGTCCCGCCCGCTCCCGTCGGCGGCTTCCGCTGGAGCTTTGGCGACGCCACGACGACGCTAACCGCGCCGCAGGTGTTCGCGCGCGCCTGGTTCTCGCCCTTCAT
The DNA here is from genome assembly GCA_963803595.1 of uncultured Solirubrobacterales bacterium. Lineage (GTDB taxonomy): Bacteria > Actinomycetota > Thermoleophilia > Solirubrobacterales > Solirubrobacteraceae > Palsa-465. Next base: position 36,461 of record CAWDNF010000006.1, on the reverse strand, counting down.
CGTTCATCGCTACTGCCGTGCCGGCACCTATCAGCTGAGCGTTATGACCTCCGACCAGCATGGCCAGACCGACACGATGACGCTGCCGGTCCATGTCTATCCGCCGCTACGGGTGACGATCGTCCGCCACGACTGGCGGGCCACCGCCCAGGCGCACGGCGGCGACGGCGTGATCCTGGCTTACCGCTGGAGCCTTCCCGGCGGCCGAAGCGGGTTCACCCGGACCGTGAGGGCGCCACGGCTGGCGCGCTTGAGCGTTACGGTGAGCGACGCGGACGGCGGCGTGGCCAGTGCCGGAACGGCTCGGGCGCATCCGGGCCATCCAGCCTGCTAGGCGCCGGAGGGCCTCCAGGTGCTGCGGCTGCTGGTCTCGTGTCCCGATCGGCCGGGAATCATCAGCGCGGTCTCGACGTTCCTGTTCGATGCGGCGCCAACATCGTGCGCTCCGACCAGTACTCGAGCGATCCGCAGGGCGGCACTTTCTTCCTGCGCATGGAGTTCACGCTGCCGCCCGGAGCAAACGACAGGCTCGAGCACCAGTTCAGCCAGACCGTCGCGGATCGCTTCGCCATGTCATGGCGGATGTGGGATACGGCAGTCCGCAAGCGGGTCGCGATCCTCGTCTCCCGCGAGGACCACTGCTTGCTCGACCTGCTTTGGCGCTGGCGACGTGGCGAGCTCGAGGCGGAGATCGTGACCGTGATCTCCAATCACCCCGACTTACTCCCTGCGGTCGAGTCGTTCGGCATCCCCTACCACCATCTCCCAATGGACCGCGAGAACAAGGCGCCGGCTGAGGCCACAATGCTCAGCCTGCTGGAAGGCCAAGCCGATCTCATCGTGCTCGCGAGATACATGCAGATCCTCTCAGGCGATTTCCTCGAGCGCGTCGGGGCCCCGCTGATCAACATCCATCACTCGTTCCTGCCGGCGTTCGCCGGTGCGGAACCCTATGAGCAGGCCAGAGCGCGAGGGGTCAAGCTGGTCGGAGCGACCGCCCACTACGTGACCGAGGAGCTGGACGCCGGACCGATCATCGAACAAGGCGTGATGCGTGTCTCACACCGCGACGACGTCGAGCGACTGAGGCGCCTCGGAGCCGACATCGAGCGGATCACGCTCGCGCGGGCGGTCGAGTCGCACTGCGAGGACCGTGTCCTGCTACACGGTGCAACAACGGTCGTCTTCTAAAGAATTACGCCGACGGCGAGGCTCGGTCCTCGCCGTCGGCGATTTGGCCTTGGCTACTGTCCCTGCTTGACGCCCGGCTCACCGAGCTCGAACTGGATCGGGAATGCGTGCCGGTGGCCCGGCAGGTTCGCCTCCTGGCGGTACTTGCCAAGCGGGAAGATCACCCGCCCGAACGTGCTCGCCAGCATCATTGCGCTAGCCGCGTAGAACGCCGTGAAAGACGAAGCCATCGTCACGTATCCACCGGCTTTCTCCCACCCGGCCCCGCCGACTGTGTAGAAGACGCCAAGTAGCGCCACACCGACGGAGAGCGGAACCAGAACCGACGTAATCGCCAGGCTCTCGCCGAGTGAAGCGATCGCACCAACCAGCGTGATCGCCGACAGGGCGAAGAACCAGTAGCCGAGCTCAGGCACCGCGGCGTGAGGCGCGGGAGCCGGAATCAGCTTCAAGGCGATCATGAAGTTCAGGAACCCGTAGGCGAGCCAGAAGGCGGCCCAGATCCCATGAACCGCGGTCGCCAGCCCGTCACGAGCCTTGAACGCCCAAACGGCCGCGACGCCTTGGGCAATGCCTCCGGCCGCCGTCGCGAACGGGAAGATCAGCAGTGGGGATGTTGCCTTCCCGTACCAGCCGACCAGATACGCGGTGACCATGAACGTGGCTGCCGCAAAACCGAAGAGCCCCAGGATCGAGGGGGCGGCGATTGGCTGGAGAAAAACGCGTGCGTGTTCGCGCCATTCGTTCAACTCAGCTGCCGCGCCGTTCGTTGCCCCATGAGCCAGGGGTTGCGTTGCAGTACTCATCAGATACCTCCACCTCTACGAGCCACTGTGCGTGACGTGTCAGTAGTCATCACCCCTGGCGTACCCAGGGTGCGCTCGGGAAAGCGGGGCGCTGGTTCGCCTACTTACAGGCGCTCAGCGAGTTGTTCACCGGCTGACACAGTGGATCCCAGCGAAGCTGTGGGTCGTGTCTTCTCGTGCACCTGCTGGAACTCTGCCGGCGGAGCTCCCAACAGCAGCCAGCGGGACTTGGCCTGCGGAGCCACGAGCCCTTCGTCGGCCAGCCTCCTGAGAGCAGTAGTGACGGAGGGCCGACGTGCGCCCACGACAGCGGCCAGGACATCGTGGGTCAGGCGGACGTCGATCCGCACGCCATGAGGAGTCACAGTCCCCCAGCGGTCGGCGAAGTGCCACAGAGTGAGCAGCAGCCGGTCATCGACGCGGCGCAAACCGCAAACCGCGAGATGGAAGGCCAGCCAGTGGGCTCGCTGCATCACCCGGCGCGCGATTGCCGCGAGGATCTCCGGCCAGCGTGCGGTGCGGATACAGAACTCGCGGCCAAGCACTGCAACGCTCAACGGCTCGGCCACCTCCCAGTCCACTTCGATGGCCACCGACTCGTCCGGGCCAATCCGCAGCCAGGGCTGCAGGATGTCGGATGGCCCGAGGAGCTCGGCGCAGGTGTAGGTGCCGACCGTCACCTGGCGGGCCAGCAGCCCGTCCAGTACGAGCAATCCCAAAGTCCCCGCCCGGTTGAAGTGATCTGGCCCCACCTCCCACGGACCGGTGGGATAGCTGAGGGCGTCGACAACGAGCTCGCGGCGTGCGATCTCCGCCTGTTGGCGGTCCAGATCTTCCGCCAGGTCTGGATCGTGCTCGAGCAGCGCGATCACGTTTCTCATGTCGTCACCTCGCGGCTCGCGCGATCGCCGCGCCGGCACCGGCGACGGCTGCCGCCCCGACGCCCGCCGCCACGATCCGTCGGTGCTTGGCCAGCTCGTATTGGGGGCTGACGCTGTGAGCCTGATCGTCGAACGGCCCGTGCGCGCCCCGATCCTCGTCGACCGGCTTGAACAAGTTGTCGTGGCCCTCGGGGTCCAGATCGTGGTCAGTCATCTGAGAGTCAAACCCAGTTCTCGCCAGGTAGCGATCCAGCAACCAGGGCGCAACGCGCTCGCCCACGATGTTAAGCACAGTCGGGAATCCCGACGTAGATCTGACGTCGCTTGTGATGGGCGGCGTAGTGGATCGCGTCTGCAGCGATCTCGGGTTGGTAGATCGGGGGCACGGGCATCGTCTGCTTGGGAAGCTTCGTCCGGCCCCAGGTGAACTGGGTGGTGTTTAGTCCGGGGAGCTGGATCATCGAGACACGGACCTTCGACTTGTGGTGGCGGAGCTCCGTGATCACGCTCTCGGTGAATCCCTTGCAAGCGTGCTTGGCGCCGCAGTAGGGAGCCTGCAGCGGGATCCCTCGATAGGACATCGCTGAGCAGACCTGCACGATCGAGCCGTGGTCTCGCGGGACCATCCGCTTCAGCGCCGCCCGCGTACCCCACACCATCCCGTGATATGTGACGTCCGTCGCGCGGGTGTACTCCTTGGGCTTGATGTCGAGGAACTCGGCGTAGACCGTGACCATTGCATTGTTGACCCAGACATCGATCGGCCCTAGCGCTTCCTCGACCGCTGAGGCGGCCTCCTCGACCTCGTCGTGGTTCGCCACGTCCAGCGGCAGCACGAGGGCCTCGCCGCCGGCCTCCTCGACCTCACGAGCCGCCGCCTCGAGCCCCGCCTGGCCGCGGGCCAGTAGCGCAACCTTGGCACCTTCGGCACCGAACCTACGTGCCGACGCTCGGCCGACCCCACCCGAGGCGCCCGTGATCACCACCACCTCCCGCTTGCCCATGCTCTCTCCTGTTCGCAATGTCCTGGACGAGAGCTACCCGCAGCGGAGTCGCGCCACGCCCCAGGGCCGGCGCGGGGTTGCGACGAGAGCGCTTGCGGTTCGGCGTGATCAAACCGCCTTGGCGCAGGGGCCGCTCGTCGCGGCGTCGAACGTCCGTCCACCCGGACCCCGGCGGCGTTCGTTCAGTCGTCCAATTGCCCTAAATCTGGACTTCCGTGGTGCCGATGAGTCTGGGGGCACCCAATAAGAGGTGCGTAATCCGTACCTGGAGGTACACCATGAAGAAGTTCTACGCCTACCGTGTCTGCGCCGCGCTCGCCGCCATCGCTGCCGTCGTCGATCGCCTCGGGCGCCGGGGATAAGTGGGGCTAAGGCCCGTCTGGGCGCGCGTCGGGTTCGCTCGGCGCGCGTCTTCGCGCCGTTCTGGCCTATGCGTAGGCATCTGACCGTCAATCGGTACTGCGCCGCGGTCATCCTGGCCGCGTGCGCGGCGGCGGCCGCCCTCGCGCCCACCGCAAGACTCGACTTCATCTCCTCGCAGCCCGCTCACGTTCGGGCTGCTGTTCGGGGCGCTGGCGCTGGGCGAGATGCTGCCCGTGAAGATCCCGCGCCGCGGCACCGACGAGGAGATCACGCTATCGACCTCGTTCACGTTCGCGCTGCTGCTCCTCTCTGGTGGCCTCGGTCCGGCCTTCATCGCCCAGAACGTCGCGTCGGTCATCCAGGACATCGCCGCCACGAAAGCCCTGGTGGCGCAGCGCTGTTCAATGTCGCGCAGTACACGCTCTCGATGGCCGGAGCGCTGGTCGTGATCCGGCTGCTGGCCAATATCTCGGGCGTCGGCACGTCCCACCCGTTCAGGAGCCAGGACCTTCCCGCGATCATGCTCGGCGCCGCGACGTTCTTCGTCATCAACACCGGCATCGTTGGAACCGCGATAGCTCTCCACCAGCGCGTTCCGATCGCGCGCTACTTCCGCAACGACGCCTTCTTCGTGTTCGTCACGCTGAGCGTGCTGCTCTTCCTGGCCCCGATCGTGGTCGCCGCGACCGCTTACTCGCCGGTGCTGCTTCCGCTGTTTGCCCCTCCCATCCTGGCGATCTACAGCGCCGGGCGCCAGGCGGTGAAGAGCGAGCACGCGGCCCACCACGACTCGCTCACCGGGCTGCCTAACCGGATGGCTTTCCACGAGTCGGTGACATCCGCCATCGAGGACGAGGACGACTGCGCGATGGTGCGTGCTGCTGATGGACCTTGACCGGTTCAAAGACGTAAACGACACGCTCGGTCACCGCTACGGCGATCTGCTCCTTCAGCAGGTCGCCCAGCGGCTTAAGGAGAAGATCGGCGATGAGGGCCGCATCGCCCGGCTGGGCGGCGACGAGTTTGCCGTGTTCAGCCGCTGCCCGAGCAATGAGGACGCACGTCGAGCTGGCGCCAGCTGGTAGCCGACACTCTCCGCACTCCATTCGAGCTCGACCAGATCGTCGTCGACACGCAAGGCAGCGTCGGGATCGCGGCATTCCCAGACGACGGAGGCGACATCGAGACTCTCCTGCAGAAGGCCGACGTCGCGATGTACCGCGCCAAGGAGACGCACGCCGACATGGCGCTCTACGAGGAGCGCCACGACCACCACAGCCCGGCCAAGCTCGCTCTCACAGCCGATTTGCGCGCCGCCATCGACAAGGACGAGATCATCGTGTGGTACCAGCCGATCCTCGATCTGGAGAGCTGCGAGGTCCGCGCCGTCGAAGCGCTGGTGCGCTGGCAGCACCCCGATTTGGGCCTGCTGCTGCCGGGTTCGTTCATCGACATGGCCGAGCACACGAACCTGATCAAGCCGCTGACGCATCGCGTCCTCGCCGTCTCGCTGAGCCAGCTCGATCAGTGGCGGGCGCTCGGGCATCGAGGTCTCGGTTGCGGTGAACGTCTCCGCCCGCGTGCTCGTCGACCGCGACTTCACCACGCAGGTGATGGAAGCGCTCGAAACAGCCCAGTGTCTCCCCTACCAAGCTCAAGCTCGAGGTCACCGAGAGCACCCTGATGGCCGACCCGATGACCGCACGTGCCGTCCTCCAGGAGCTCGACAGCCATGGCGTCGACATCTCGATCGATGACTTCGGGACCGGTTACTCGTCGCTGGCCTATCTGGCCGACCTCCCCGTCGCCGAGGTCAAGATCGACCGCTCGTTCGTGAGCCGGATGGCCGGCACGCTCCGAGGAGGCGATCATCGTCCAGTCGACGATTGACCTGGCCCACAACCTTGGGCTGCGCACAACGGCAGAAGGTGTCGAGGATCTTCGGATGCTCCCCGAGCTTCAGGCGCTGGGCTGCGACGCGGCTCAGGGATATGCCATCAGCCGCCCGCTGAGCAGCGAGAACGCGGCGCGCTGGTTGCTGACATCGGCCAACGAACTGCGCCTTGACCGCCGTCTGCGGAGCGTCGCGTGATCCTCATCGTCTTGGCTGCCCTGTGCCTGCTGAGCGTGCCACTGACCGGTGGTCGCCTGGGGCGGATTGCCAATGTCAAGTTGCGTGGCCTGTGGCTGGCCGGGGCGGCGATCGGGATCCAGATCGTGATCACCACCGTCGCGACGGGCGGAAGCCACGCGCTTCACGCGGACGCCCACATCGTGAGCTACCTCTTCGCGGGCGGCTTCCTGTGGGTCGAACCGACGCCTTCCTGGAGCGCCACTGATCGGTGCTGGGCGCGGGCCTCAACGCCCTGACAATCTTCGTGAACAAGGGCGTGATGCCGGCTTCGGCGACCGCCGAGCGGATCTCCGGCTTGAAGCTTGGGAAGGGCTTCAACAACTCGGCTCAGGTGGCCCACGCTCACCTGAGCTGGCTCGGCGACATCATCCCGTTGCCCGGTCCCGCGCCGCTGCACAACGTCCTGAGCGTCGGCGACTTGCCTGCTCTATGCGGGCATGTTCGTGCTGCTGCATCGCATATGCCGGGCCCCGGCCCAGGCAGACCCCGAAGCGGCTGGCGCACTGGCGGTCGGCGAGCCGGTGCTCGAACTCGCGCCAGCCGCTCCGGCGATCGCGGCGCCCCCCGCTCCTCGACCCGTCCGCTGGCGCCGCGGTGCCGCACAGCGCCCCGGTTTGGGCGCCCTCGTGCCGGTCGGGATCGGGCTGGCTGGGTTCGCGGTCGCCCTCGGGATCCACTCTTTGGTCGCTACACGCGAGACTTAGTTTCCGGTTCACTGCGCCAGCGGCTGCGATAATCGGTCTCGCCGTCGTCAGGACTATCCGACGAGGGGGGTTTCTGATGCGCCGGCTTGCCGGGATCAAGCGCCAGCCGGCTCGAGCAGCCTTTGCGCTGGCGGGGACGCTGCTCGCCTGCCTTGTCGCCGCGCCGGGAGGCGGCGCGCACGCAGCCCGCGGGCGTGCGGGGGCCCTGCGCCTCCGGATCACCGGTCTCCCGGCAGGTGCGAAGGCAGCCGTAGCTGTGCGCACTCGGAGCGGTCATGAGACATGGGAGCCGCGAACGATCGTCCTCCGGGGTCTCAGGCCCGGCCATTACACGATTGCGGCTTTCTCGGTTCACATCCGCCCAGTCCGGCCGTGGCTGCCGGCGGGAGGGACGGCTTATCCCGTGCGGCCCTCGATCTCCTTGCGCGTACGGCCAGGCGATACGGCACGTGCCACGGTCCTCTACGGGACGATCCAGAGCGCCGCCGCACACCTCCTCAAGGCGCAGCCGCTCATGGTCACCGGGGATCCCACCAATCCGACCTCGATCACGCTTCCCCGATCGGCATCGACGCGGGTCGGCGCTGTCCTCGTGGCGTGGCCGAGCCAGACATTGCCCGGCGGCCTCTTTCACCGCGTCGTCGCCGTGAAGCCCACCGGCTTGGCCACGACTCAGAGCGCCTGCGCCCGGCGACCATCTCCGAGGTGTATCCGTCACTCTTCCTCAACGGCCCGCTGCCTCTCGGCTCGACAGCCGGCGACGCCGCGCCGAGCAATGGCAAGCGGTTCCAGTGGTCTCTGAGCAACTGGGCATACCCCGTGCGCCAGCACGGTCGGCGGCGTACTCGACCACCGTGTCGCTCCACCCCTCCTTCCGGGCGCGCCAGTTCTACCTGCACAGAGGGAGCGGCGAGCGGCACCTTGCTCTCCGGCCTGACGCGGATCGGCCAGCATCGACCTGCCCGTCGACGGTCCTCGACTTGCCGGGCGGCTCGGCCAGCCAGTGGTCCGTGGCGTGGCTATATCGGCGTCGGTGGCTCGGTCCCGATCCCCTACTACCTCGCGCCCTCATTCATCGTCGACTGGACGGCATCAGGTCAGTTCAGGTTCCAGGCGAGCGGCCCGCTCTCGATCAGCGCCGGTCTACGGTTCGAGCGGGGGCGCGTCAGCCCTGTCGTCTCCGGACGCTCGCGAGCTCAGCGGCTCGCTCGGGCACAACGGCGATGTCACGGCAACCAGCGGCGTTCGTGGCCCGCTGGGGACTCGGTCTCCCGCAGGCCACACTCGCTTACCGTCCAGGTATCTCCTACCGCTTACGCTAAGGCAGGTCCCTGCCGCTACGGCGATCAGGTTGCGATCACCGGAGGGCTTGACTCCCACTCGCGTCGCCTCAGCGTCACACGGGGCTACAAGCTGCGCGGCGCAAGTTGCGCGCAGCGCACGCTGACGATCACGAGCAGCGGTAACGGATCGGGTTCGGTGACCAGCAGATCCGGGTGGCATCGGCTGCAGGTACCGAGTGCTCGGTCAAGCTCGACGCCGGCACGCAGGTCACGGCTAACGGCGCGCCGCGGCGCCGGCTCGAGCTTCCAGGGCTGGTCGGGCGGCGGCTGCTCGGGGACAGCGGCCGTGCACGATGACGCTCAGCTCCGGATCAAACGGTCACGGCGATGTTCGCTGCCAACTCCGCGCCCTGCGACCCCAGCGCCGCGGCTCGCCAGCAGCTGATCTCGCTGCTCAGAACGCCACCCAGGCCACCGGCTCCGCCTATGAAGCCTCCGACGGGACCGGCCACACGGTGGACACGATCAAGATCATTCCCTCGCCCGGCCGGCGGCTATCTGGGCATCTACCACTCCTTGATCAACGGCACCTTCCAGGTCCGGCTGGCTACCTCGTCCGACCTGGTCAGTGGACCTACAAGGCGACGCTCGACAGAGCGCGAGCCAGCCGACGATCGCCCAGCTGTCCGACGGAAGCTTCCTCGTGGTCGAGGAGAAGGACGCGACCGATGGGACCTCGCACCTGCGCTTCGCCGACTACGCCGATCTCAGCAGCTCGACGCCGCCACCCCGGCGGCGACCTACGACGCGCCTCTGACGCTCTCGAATAGCAATGAGGGTACGCCCGACATCCGCTCGGTGAGCCTGACCGGCAGTCTCGCCAACTCGCAGATCCAACATCGGCTTCCACTACCACGACACACGCGATCGGGGGCGACCGCGAGGCGCTGGGGACCCTGACCAACTTCACCAGTGGACGAGCCGCGAAAACCAGGCGCTCAACAACGCCTTTAGCCCGGTGCCGGCCAACATCGGGGATCGCGACTTCATCGAGTTCGAGGGCTATCCGTTCACCGTGCTCGAGGCCCAGCTCATAGCCGGAGACTGGACGACCTGGCGGGTGTTCCTCTATGACGAGACCGCGGGCACGCTTACCCCGCTCAACGTCGCGACCAAAGGCGGGAGCCGCGCGTTTGCCAACCCCGCTGTCACGAACTTGACCGATCCTGCCGGGAAGCCAGCGCTCGGCCGTCAGCTACTTCCTGCCCTATCAGGCCGCCGCGCCCGGCGAGGCAGGGCCCTGGTCTTCTATTCCGAGTACTAGCGGCGACCGCATGCAGACTGGTCGCCGAGCAGCCGATGAGTTTTGGGTCGGGCGCCGGTCTTCACTACGATGAGTGTCGTGGCAACGGCGGTTACGGGCGACCAGCTGGAGCGGGGCTTCGAGCAACACCGGCGCGAGCTCCTTGGCTACTGCTACCGCATGCTCGGGTCACCCTTCGACGCCGAGGACGCCGTTCAGGAGACGATGATCCGTGCCTGGCGAGGGATCGATCGCTTCGAGGGACGCGCTGCGCTGCGCTCTTGGCTCTACCGGATCGCTACGAACGTGTGCCTGGACGCCGCGTCAGCCCGCGAGCGTCGCGCCCGGCCGATGGATCTCGGCCCAGCTCGCGAGCCGGTGGCCGAGAACCTGAGCGAGCGGGGCGAGGCAACGTGGATCGAGCCGATCCCCGGACTCGACTATGGCCGAGGACGATCCGGCCGAGCGCGCGGTGGCGCGGGAGACCCTACGCCTGGCGTTCATAGCTGCTCTTCAGCGCCTCCCGCCCGCCAGCGCGCTGCCCTGATCCTTTGCGAGGTGCTGCGCTGGAAAGCCAGCGAGGCGGCCGAGCTGCTCGACACGAGCGTGGCCTCGATCAATAGCGCGCTCCAGCGTGCACGAGCGACGCTCGAGCAGACGAGCCGCCGGGCCGACGCCGCCGACCGGCGCCGGCGCTCGATGCCGCTCAGCACGAGCTTCTGGAGCGATACGTGGCCGCCTTCGAGGCCTACGACATGGACGCCCTCACCTCGTTGGTCCACGAGGACGCGATCCAATCGATGCCGCCCTACGAACTCTGGCTCTCCGGACGGAAGGACATCTTCGCCTGGTGGCTCGGCCCGGGGATCGGCTGCAAGGGCTCACGGCTGTCATTCCGGCCCCGTCCGCCAACGGCACGGTCGCGTTTGGCCAGTACAAACCGAGCCCGGCCGGCGGCTACGAGCCATGGGCGGTTCAGGTACTCGAGCTCTCAGGCGACTCGATCGCCGAGCTCACGTTCTTCCTCGATACCGACCGGCTGTTCCCGCTGTTCGGGCTACCAGCCCGGTTGGACTGAGTCCCGAGCTCAACCGCCAGCCCGCTCAGCTCGATCAGCTGGCGTAGCGCTTCATCGGCGCCAAGCAATGTGATGTTGGAGCCCTGCCGACGCGCGGCGAGAGCGAGGCGAGCCACTGCGTCGAGCGCAACGGCATCGGGCTCGATTGCTGAGACTTCGACCACGAGCGCCTGGCCGCTGCTACAGCGAAGCGCCCTGCAGGCGCGGCTGTAGAGGCCTGGGAGATCGGCTCGTGCGAGCGGGCCTCGGATCTGGAACGCGGGCCGCAAAGGGGCCATCGAGAGTTAGACGGCTAGTTCTCACAAAAATCATCCGTGGGGATGGAAGCCGCGCGATGATTTTTGGCCACCGCCGGAGTCTGAGTGCTTGAAACCAACCCCAGGAGGATGTCGTGAGTACTACCAGCACCGCCACCGTGAGCAAGGTCAACACCGTTGTGATTCCGGTCTCCGACCAAGATCGGACGATCGAGTTCTACGTTGAGACGCTCGGGCTCGAGAAGCGCACCGATATCCCGTTTGGCAACGGCTACCGGTGGGTCGAGGTCGGCCCGCGGGGCGCGGAGACGACGATCGCACTTGCTCCGCCGCCGGAGGGCAAGCCCAGCGGCAACAAGGAGACCGGCATCGGCCTCTTCACCGAGGACATTGCCGGCTACCACGCCAGTCTGAAGGAGGCCGGCGCCGACGTCGATCCCGAGGTGAGCCGGATGGGCGATCCCGTCCCGCCGCTGTTCTGGGTGCGTGACCCAGAGGGCAACTCTTTGATGGTCGTGGGCCAGAACTGACCAGCTCCACGCGCCGTCGGCCCGATTCGCCGGGCCGGCGGCGCATGGCTTTCCTGACGCACAAGCCATCCCTCGCCGAGCTTGGACATCATGGGGCGCTCCCGGCGTGCCATCGATGCGACAAGCGATCCAAACCCTCACCGGCCTCCCAGGCGGTCCCGATTTCGACGAGCAAGCCTTCAAGCGAGGGGTCGACAGCCTGAGACACCCGCTCGTCCGGGCGCTGCTGGTGCTCACATTCACGACGGGCGTAGTCGACGCCGCCAGCTATCTAGCGCTCGGTCGGGTGTTCACCGCCAACATGACCGGCAACGTCGTCCTGCTCGGATTCGGCATCGCGGGCAGCAGCGGCCTGCCAGTGGTGGCGCCGTTGATCTCCCTCGCGGCTTTTGTGCTGGGAGCCGGCGGCGGTGGCCTGATCGTCAGGCGGCTCGGTCGCCGCCATCCGGCGTTGGTTGCGGGCGGGCTCGCGCTCGAAGTGAGCCTCCTGGCCGTCGCGGCGGTTCTCGCCGCTGTGTTGACCGTGCGCGCGGGCCACGCTTCGGGAGACGTGCTGATCGCGTTGATGGCCTTTGCGATGGGTGCACGCAGCTCGGTCGTGCGGCGGATTGGCGTCGCCAACATGCCTACCACGGTTCTCACGATGACGCTCGCCGGTCTGGTTGGCGACATAGCCCAAACCGGGAGCGCGACGCGTAGCGGGGCTCGTCGCCTGGCGGCCGTTGTGGCCATGCTGATCGGAGCCTTGGTCGGCGCTCTGCTCGTTAAGCCGAGCCTCTTCGTGCCACTCGCTGTGGCTGCCGGGCTGGCGTTCGGGACCTGGATGGTTTACGTGCCGTCGGCTGGGCGCGCGCGGTGATCGTCGCGGCGGCGGCGCAGCATCTGCCCGGGGTGCTGCACACCCTGGAGCCAACGCTCAACCATTACGGCTATCTGGCGGTCGCAGGGCTCGTCCTGCTCGAAGACTTCGGAGTACCCGTCCCGGGCGAGACGATCCTGATCCTGGGCGCGGTCTATGCCGGTACCGGTCGCCTCAACATCGTTCTGGTCGGGTTGCTGGGATTCGCCGGTGCCGTGGTCGGCGACAACATCGGCTTTGCGATCGGTCACTTTGGAGGACGCCCCCTCGTCGAGAGCTACGGCCGGTACGTTCTTCTCACGCCGGACCGGCTCGACAAGGCGACCGCGTTCTTCGAACGCCACGGCGGCAAGATCATCACGATCGCCAGATTCATCGAAGGCCTGCGGCAGGCGAACGGGATCATCGCCGGGATCAGCGGCCTGCACTGGGCTCGCTTCCTGGCCTTCAACGCGATCGGGGCGGCGCTGTGGGTCGCCGTGTGGGCGAGCGTCGGCTACTTCTCAGGCAGCCACATCAACGCGATCTACCACGAGGCGACCCGTTACAGCACCTACCTCGCGATCGCCGTGGGTGTGCTGGTACTGGGCTACCTCGCGCGACGACTCTGGAGGCGGCGCGCGGCGCGCGCGAGAAGGCAAGCCTGAGGCGTCAGGACCAGCGCCGCGGCGCTGGTCCTGACTCATACGTTCGTCCGGTTCACACCCGCCGGCTAATGATCGAAACGTGCTGTCTCGATGGGTCGCATGAGCTGATCGTTCAGGGCAAACCCGCCGCGAGGCGGGGACGCAAAGCTAGAGGTCTCCTCGCGAGCGAAGAGACAGCTCGGCTGCCGGCTCTCCCAAACCGGGTCGAGACCATTGGCCTCGGCTCAGACAAGGAGCCCCTGACATGTCTCATCGTTCGTTTCCAGTCATCCTGCCGCGACGGCCGATTGCACTCGCCCTGGCGGCGAGCGCTCTCCTCTACGGAGCATCTCCGCTGGTCGCCGTCAGCTCAGCCTCCAGCGGCGCTCAGAGGCCGGTCACTGCCGGTTTCGGCGACTGCAAGAACGACAACTCCGGCAAGCACCTCGGCTATGTCTGCCCCCAGCCTGGGGGAGCGTCTTCGGGCGTGTCGTCCACGGGCGGCGGACTCATCCTCAGCTGAGGGGAAGGTCGAGGTCGTGCTGGAACCGTGAGGGCGGGGATGCTTCCCCGCCCTCACACTTTCTGCGCCGAGCGTGACCGGCACTGTTTCGGCTGCCCGAGCGCAGCCAGCAGATGGCGCTACGTTTTGCCGCCTGCTCCCTGCCTGGGCCAACGGCCAGCAGCTGACGGTGGGCGCCTACCGGCGCACACGCAGAACCCAAAGGAAGGAGGCTCCGTGAGCACATATGCAATGCCAGCCGACCCAGCGGTGCCGGAGGTTGTCGACCGGACGGCGTACCAGGCCGAGCTGGATTTGCTGCGCATGCGAGAAAAGACGCACACCCGCCAAGGAGATGTGCTCGCCGCCGCTCGGCGACGGTTACCGATGGTTGAGGTCGACCCCGCAATCAGTCTGATCGGAGCGCACGGTACGGTCACGCTCGCCGATGCATTCGAGGGCCGCCGGCAGCTGATCGCCTACTACTTCATGTGGTACCCGGGCAAGACGGCGGCCGAGCAGTGCGAGGGCTGCACGCTCTACAACGGGCAGGTCCGCGAGCTGTCCTACCTCCACTCGCGGGACGTCACATACGCGACGTTCTGCTACGGCCCGTATGAGGAGAGTCTGCGCTACCGCGACTTCATGGGCTGGGAGATGCCCTGGTATTCCGTGCGGGGTTCGGCCGAGCAGCTGCTCGCCGGACGCCCATTCAACCGGTTCATGCTGGTTTGCTATCTCCGCCAGGAAGCCCGGGTGTTCGAGACCTACTGGACGACCGGACGGGGCGTCGAGCCGATGGCTCCCGGTTACGCGGGATTGCTGGACCTGACCGTCTATGGACGACAGGAAATCTGGGAGGACTCGCCCTCCGGCTGGCCGCAGCGATGGGGCGGCGACACCGCGGAACCGAACCCTTACCGCACGAACGGACGCCCCATCTCCCAATGGTCGCGCCTAACTGCCGGACGGAGCGATGACCTCAGCACTACCGATAGGTCCGATGCGGATCGGATTTAGGTTTCTGCGGTTATCCCGGGCTCTCATCCCTACGTGCGCCGCGCGGTGACGAGGCTGATCCTCGGCTTCCCTACTGACATGGGTCGCTGACCGCCGGTCTCGGCTAAGTGTCTGCGCGCGCCGCTGCTGGAGCCTCCGAAGAAGTGGCGAGGACGATTTTGCAGAACCGCTCCACGACTTCAGGGTCGAACTGGGTACCCGCGCAACGTCGCAATTCCGCGATCGTCTCGTCATGGGAGATCGCGGCCCGATAAGGGCGACCGCCGATCATCGCTTCGTAGGCGTCGCATACCGCGATGATCCTGGAGGCCAGCGGGATCTCTTGGCCGGCGAGGCCATCGGGATAACCGGTTCCGTCGTAATGCTCATGCGAGGAGCGGACGAGCGCCCCGACTGGCCGCAGGGCCGGCGCGGCGGCGAGGATCCGTTCGCCGATCACCGTGTGCTGGTGCATCAGCTCGGTCTCGTTGCTGTCAAGCGGTCCC
This sequence comes from uncultured Solirubrobacterales bacterium, assembly GCA_963803595.1. Lineage (GTDB taxonomy): Bacteria > Actinomycetota > Thermoleophilia > Solirubrobacterales > Solirubrobacteraceae > Palsa-465. Next base: position 21,435 of record CAWDNF010000006.1, on the reverse strand, counting down.
GGCTTCTCCAGAACCGTCTCCGGCACCGCCATCTTGCCGATGTCGTGCAGCTCGGCGGCGCGGGTGATCTGTTCGATCTCCTCCGAGGAGATGTCGTACTGGCGGGCGAGTGCGCGCGCCAGCGTCGCCACCTGGCTGAGGTGCTCGGGCAGGCCGGTCCCGCGCTCGCGCAGCGCCTGCTTGAGGACCTCGCTGGCCTGCTCGGAGTCCATTTCTCGGTGGCGTTCGCCCTTGCGCAGGTACAGCCGCTGATCGGCCAGCTGCAACGCCAGAGTTGGATCAGGTGCGTCCGTCGGGATCAGGACCGATCCGAGCGATGCGGTGACTGTGAAGCCCTCCCCGTGTTCCGACAGCGCCCGGAGGATGGCGGGGATCTGCGTCGTCGCATTCCGCGCGGCGTTGACGAACAGCGCGCAGAACTCATCGCCGCCAAGGCGATAAACCTGTCCCGTGGGAGTGACCGCCTCCCGCAAAGCACCCCCGAGGCGCGCCAGCAGCGCATCGCCCGCGGGATGACCAAAGGTGTCGTTGTAGAGCTTGAACCCGTCGAGGTCGAAGAGCAGTAGCAGCGCGGGTGATTCTGGTCTTGCCGTCGCTGTCGCATGCTCCAGATCGATCATCAGCTTACGTCGGTTGCCCAGGTCCGTGAGAGCATCGGTCAGCGCCTCTCGCCGGCTGGCGCGCGCCATGGCGAGATTGTCGATGGCGGTAAGCGCCATACGGATCACCAGGAATGCGAGGGCCGCGGTTGACAACTCATAGCCGGCTGCATCCAGAGAATGGGCCAGGCCGAAGAGCAGCAGCCCCAGCGCGATGAGCGAGAACCCCACCGGGAACAGCAGGGACCTGATCCCCGACTGGAGGGTCCCGACGGTCGCGGTGATGGGTTCGCGGCCTGCAGCGGTGGCCACGAGGACGGCCGCCAGCGGCCAGAGCGCGTTAAACGGGGTGATTGCGCCCGTGTGACCTGTGGAGGTCCACCACATGGAGAAGCCATCGACGATGAAGATCAGCACCAAGGCGGCAGTCACGAGGCCCAGGCTTAGACCTGGTCGCCAGCCGGTCATGGCCAGCGCAAAGACGACCACCGCGATCAGCATGAGGTCCGCGAACGGATAACTCATGGCCGCGGAGACGCTCCCCAGACTGTTGCCGGCGCCGGCTAGCACCGGAGCGAAGGCGAACGTTGCCACCACGGCCGAAACCGCCAGAGCTCCGGCCAGCCCGTCGAGCCAAAGCAAGGCTGAGAAGCGGGGAACCGCCGCGCGCAGTAGCAGGACGAGCCCGATTCCGGCCATCGGGTAGAAGACCAGTGTCGCCATGTCCGCGAGCGACAGGCTCCCGGGGCTGGCGAGCAGGCTAGGTGTCACCGACAGCAGAGCCTCGCCGCCACCCCAGCTCAGCAACCCGGCCCCGATGGCCAGCCAGGCCAGGCGCTGCTCGGCTACGAATGCGGCTCGAAGCAGACAGCGAACCGCAGCAAGCACCAGGACGGCGCCCAGGAGCTCGTGGGGCGCCTTCGCGCCGGGACCCGCATGAAAGGCTTCCAGCCCGAGGACCAGGAGGTAGGCAGCCAGACCTGTGACCAGGCTCGCCTGCAGCAGCACGAGCAGGATCCTGGCAGTCGGGCGGTTGCAGCTCGCACCCCGTCGCAGCGAGAAGCCAGTGCGGCCGCGACCGACGTCCCGCGGCCAGGCCAGCCTCACCGCAGTACCCGTCGGCGCTGCCGCCTGGCTGTCGCCGCCGCCCGCGAAGGTGCTGATCTCCCCGCGCCGCTTTAGGAGTCTCATCAGCAGAACACTCCGAGATCAAAGGAGAAGCTCGTCCCCTGGTTCTGGGAGGTGAAGGTCGTCACAGCCACCGCGTCGGGGTTGCCGCTCACCTGCCCCGTCGAGGCCACCCCAAGGGGAGGTGGGTTTGTATCAGCGCTGCCGACTTGAGCGAAGTAGGCGCAGGCGGAGACGTCCTGGTTGAACACGACCTGGTAAGAGCCGTTGCCGGTACTGCTCGCGGAAACGACACCCTTCCCGCGGACAAGCGTGCCACTGCTGCCGACAACAGCCCACAGCGAGCTGCCGGCAGGACCTGCCGGTCCCTGCGGCCCCGCTGGGCCCTGTGGGCCGGTCGGTCCAGCGGGGCCGGTCGGTCCGGCGGGGCCGGTCGGTCCGGCGGGGCCGGTCGGTCCGGCGGGGCCGGCTGGCCCAGCGGCTCCTGTTGGACCCTGAGGTCCCGCGGCCCCGGCTGGTCCCGTGTCGCCGGTCGTTCCGGCGGGGCCGGCTGGCCCAGCGGCGCCCGTGGGACCCTGAGGTCCCGCCGCGCCCGCTGGTCCCGTGTCGCCTTGTGGTCCGGCGGGGCCGGTCGGTCCGGCGGGTCCCGTCTGTCCTTGGGGGCCGGCCGGGCCGGCTGGTCCGACCGGGCCGGCTGGTCCGGCCGGGCCGGCTGGTCCGGCCAGGCCGGTCGGTCCTTGGGGGCCGGTCTGTCCTTGGGGGCCGGCTGGTCCGGCGGCGCCGGTTGGACCCTGAGGTCCCGCGGCGCCCGCTGGTCCCGTGTCGCCTTGTGGTCCGGCTGGTCCGGCGGGGCCTGTCTGTCCCTGAGGGCCGGCTGGTCCTGCGCGGCCAGTCTTGCCCTCAGGACCGCTTGAGCCGGCTGAGCCGGTGGGACCCCGAGGCCCGACCGCACCTTGCGAGCCGGCGGGACCGGTCTTGCCCTGAGCGCCGTTGCGACCGGCTGTTCCTCGCGCACCGGTCCTGCCGACGGCGCCCGGACGTCCCGTTGGGCCTGCCGGGCCGCGAGGCCCGAGGAGCCCCGCCGGACCACGGGGCCCGAGGAGCCCCGCCGGCCCACGGGGTCCGGTGGGGCCACGGGTTGGGACCGTTCGCAGGTACGCATAGAGTCGTCGGGTGAGGCTCGCCATGTACGTTCGGGTAGCCGCAGCACTCGTGCCCGCCAGCGTCGGCAGATGCGGCACCTCCCGCGGGGGGCGCCCGTTTGGGCACACCCGCTGTCGTCCGATCCACTCTGGTGGCTTCCCACCCTGACAGCGAAGGAGAGCAACAGGGCTGCTTCCCCGCTTGAGTGCGCTGCCCTCGGCCAGAAGCGAGGTGACCAGAATCAGTCCCACCGCCAGCGAGGAAGCGAACGCTGCGGTGCCCCGCAGCCAGGGTGAGCGGGCCCATCTCTCCACGTGGGTTTATCGGACTGCTTTTCTCCTCCCTTGACGCGATTCAGCTGCCGTTGGCAGATGGCCCCTGCGGCTCAAGTTCGAGCGTGTCAGCGCCGATACATCCAAGGACCTAGTTCGCTCTCGGCTGGGCATCGGGCCGTCAGCAGCCGAAAGACAAGAACGGGCTGCCCGTCTTCATCCCGACCATCCGCGGCGCCGAGTAATCGGACTGCCGGCGCAGCGAACAGCGTCGAGCACCCCGTCAGAAATGGTGACAGGCGTTTACGGCCGCTGTGCGCTGCGCTGAGAACGAGACCTTCAGGGGCCCCACGTTGCTGCGACTCCGCTGCACGTAGGCGGACACGGGAACGGTGGGAAACTCCGAGACCGCGTGCTCGAGACAGCTGCGGTAGTGCAACTCGTCCGCGATCCACAGCAGGGCTACCGCGGCGATGACTGCGGCCAACCCAGCCACAATCCCGGTCGCAACGCCCCGGGTGGTCGTCCGCCCTCCGCCATCTACGCTGGCCATCGTGGGCGGGACTTCTGCCCGGACGAGCGAAATCCTCCCGCCCAACTGGGAGTCGAGCCGGCCTCAGCCCTGGGAATCGCCGTTTAGCAGCGAGTTCTTGAGTGGAGCCAGCCGGAATCGAACCGGCGACCTCCTGCGTGCAAAGCAGGCGCTCTCCCAACTGAGCTATGGCCCCGTTCGTGGCGAGTCTAGCCGCGAGCTAGCGCGTGAACGGACCCGCGACGCCGGCCTCAGCCGTCGAAGTCGAAGTCGCGTGGCGGCCTCTGCTCAAACCAGAGCCGATCGTGGTCCGGGGCGTCCTGGAGGAACTCGGGCGTCTCTTCGAGGACGTCGTCCCCCTGGTTGGCTGAGGCCCCGTCCGGTGGGAGGTCGTCGGCCGCCGACTCAGGCTCCTCCTCCAGCAGCTCGCCCCTGATCGCCTCGTCGGGCTCGGGCGATCGAAACGCCTCCCGCTCGTGCTCGGCCTCGACGTCGTACTCGACCGTCTCGCCGATCGGCCCTGGCTCAGGCGCCGGGCGGACGGGCGCCGATGAGGGAGGGGCGGGTGGCGGCTCGAAATCAGGCAGCGTGGACTCGGCCGCCCAGGACTCACCGGGCAGGAGCGCCTCCTCTTGCTCGAGCTCCCACTCCTCGGCAACCGGGGCACCGGGTTCCAGCGTGGCACCGGGTTCCAGCGTGGCCCCGGGATACAGCTCCTCGTTAAACGCATTTGGCGTCCCGTCGAGCAACGGCTCGCCGTTCTCCTGAATGCGACGCACCGGTCCCAGCGCCTCGCGCTCGAGGCGCTCTATCTCGGCCGGATCGGCGCCGCGGCGCCGCTTGAGGTCCAGGTGCTCACGAATCGCGTCGTCGAGTAAGCCCATGCCGCAAAGGCTACTCGGCACGGGACAGGTTGGCAGCCTCCACCGGGCCCACCACAGTCCGGTTCTTCCCTGTCCGCTTGGCCTCGTAAAGCGCGGCGTCGGCATCTGCGATCAGCTCGTCCTTTGATCCGTCAGTGGAGGAGGCAACGCCGAGGCTGGCCGTGACACGAAGCGCACCATCACCGTCGTTGCGCGGGATGCGCGCCGCCTCGATCCCGATCCGGATACGTTCGGCGATCGCGTACGCGCCTTCGAGGTCGGTGTGCGGCAGGATCAACGCCAGTTCCTCGCCGCCATAGCGGGCTGGGAAGTCCGCCTCGCGCGAGGTGTCGGCGAGCACCTTGGCGACCCGCATGAGCACGAGGTCTCCCTGCGGGTGGCCGTAGGTGTCGTTGATCGACTTGAAGTTGTCTACGTCCAGCATGATCAACCCGACAGGGTGGTGATAGCGGCGGACCTGCTCCATCTCGAGGTTGAGCAGCTCCTGGAAGCGGCCATGGTTGGCCAGTCCGGTGAGCTCGTCAGTTACGGCCTGGCGGCTCACTTGGAGGTGGAGCCCCACGTTCTCGAGCGCCAGCCCGGCCTGTGCTGCCAATGATCTCAGCACCTCGCGGTCATCGGCGGTCAGCGGGCGGTCGCGGCTGACCACCGTGATCAGGCCATGGGTGCGACCACCAGGTTCGACCGGAACCAGGGCGACCGAAATGACGTGATCGTTCTCGCCTGCGCTCTCGCCTATCCCGTCTGGACGCAGCGCGGCCCGCTCGGCGGCCAGCACATCCTCCTCCGCGCCGGCCAGCGAGCCTTCACGTACCACCTCGGTGAGCGGCTCGCCGTCGGACTCGCGCGCGCTCAGCCTTCCTGCGTCTGCCTGGACGGCGTCGACGGCGGTCTTCAGCGCCAGCTCGAGGAGGGCGGGTCGGTCGAGATTCGAGGCGAACGTCTGCCCGATCCGGGTGATCGCGTCCCGAAGCCTGGCGCGCTCGAGCGAGAGCTCATGCAGCCGGCGCTCGAGTTCGGTCGACATGTTGTTGAACTCCTGACCCAGCGCTGCAAACTCGTCATTGCCCTCGGTTTGGATCGTCGAGGAGAAATCGCCGGCGGCAAGGCGCCGCGCCGCGGAAAGGAACCGGCTGACCTGGCCCTGCAGCCCCTTCGAGGCGAGAACCGAGAAAGAGAACGCGAGCAAGAGAACGGCCACGATGAACGCGGCGGCGAGAATCCGGCTGCCGGTTAGTGACCCCGCCGTCGCGGCGGTCGAGGAGAGGATCGTGACCTCGATAGGACGACGGAAACCCGGGAACCTCTGAGTGAGCGCGCGGTACCTTGTCCCGTCGATGGTCGTCTCGCCCACGCGCGAGGACGGGAGGCGAGCCGTACTTCCAGCGTAGGTGGAGCCGAGCATGACCGAGCCTTGACGCACTGCGACGAGCACCCCGGGCGCAGACAGATCGCGGATGTATTCGTCGGTGCTGATCTCGGAAACCGTCACGGTCAGCAGAGCGGCACCGGTCCGGCTGACGGTGGCGATCCCGGGTGCAAGCGCGGTGCGGTCCCCGAAGTCGGCGAGCGTGCGAGGGCCCATTGCAACTGCAACCCGCGCAAGCCCGAGCTGACCCGCGAGACTGGCAACCCGAGACTGAAGGGAGCCGGAGCCTTGGAGCGCGATCAAGCGCGCGATCGTCTGGGCGTCTTTGCTGGCCGCCGCGCTCTCATTGGCATAGACGCTCCGGGCAACGCTGGCGACGCCGCTGATCCGCGCGTCGGCCTTGCCGTTCTGACTATCGCTGATCAGGCGAAAGACCAGGAAACCCACCGCGACCATGGGGATCACCACGATCAGCACAAAAAAGCTTGTAAGGCGCGTGCGAAAGCTCATTGGCGTACCCCAGCCGTTTCTCAGCGTATCGACCAACTCCGGCGCGAACCCAAGGGCGCCAGGAATCGTTGCGTGGCGCAGCGGCGAACCCTTCGCGCTGCGCCTGACTGAATCCTTTGCGCGCTCCGCCGGGGCGCCTCGGCGCCACGGCTAAACTCCAGCCACTCGCGCGGCTCGTGCCGCCGCCCGGGGCTATAGCTCAGTTGGGAGAGCGCCTGGATCGCACCCAGGAGGTCGCCGGTTCGAGTCCGGCTAGCTCCACTCGCAGAAGCTCCTTTGCCCACGGGGGATTCGGACAAAGGCATCGGATGAGTGAGGGGTCGGCCGTCCTTGCGCGGGCACCAAACGGGTACAGCAGGTTTCGGAGGAGCGCTCTCGTCATGGGCGGCGGAAGATGTCGTGGGTCCCAATCCGCCGCCAGATCACGTGGGGGATGTCCGGGGACCTTCTCGGGCCCATAGGCGAATGTCGCACGGCCATCGGGAGCCCAAGTCATGTCCCAGACGTCGGGCTCTCCCTGTACGCGCTTGATCCGCAGCTGCGGCGCAAAGGCCGGACTGGACAAGCCCGAACAGGTCCAAAGCTCGTAGAAAGGCTTTTCGTTGCTCGGTTCCGAGTCGCCGCCAGTCTCGGAGGAAATGCGGCAGCTCCTCGTGGGTTGGCACCCTCAGTCCGACTCGGCCGGGGGAACGCTCTCGAGATGCGAGATGAATTCCTCGGTGCTGCGGTAAACGACGCCGGATCCTTCGGAGAGCTCGGCATCGGCTTCCCGCTCCCCGGCCTGCCAGACCGCAACGCGTCGAGCACCAGGGTGTTGTGCGCATCTGGCTGCCCCCGACGCGTGTGTAGGCGTTGATTCCGACGCTTGGGAACACCAGGCCTAGCGCCGCCAGGCCAGGTATGGCGGCCCGTCGCGGGAGCTGACCTCCACACGGCCCTACGTGTTATCTCACCGTGGCTTTCCCCGCGGTGTCGGGCTGCGTCCTGCCGGTTGGGTTGCGGTCTCGCTCTCGGTGATCTCCGGGATCGGGCAGCTCACCGATTCAGGGTTGGCGGCGGTGACCGTCTTACCGTGATGGGCGATCTGGAGCGGGGGTCCCTCCAGCAGCGAGTAGCGGGCCTCTTCTTGGGTGACTGCGACCCGCAGGCGCTGGTCGCGAAAGCAGATGCCGAAGGCCAGGCGGGTCAGCTGCTTTGGCAGGCGGGGGGCGAAGCTCAGCTTGCCGTCGTGGTCGCGCATGCCGCCGAATCCGGCGACGGCGACGATCCACGCGCCCGCCAGCGAGGCGATGTGCAGCCCGTCGCGGGTGTTGTGCTCGAGGTCGTCGAGGTCCATCAGAGCCGCCTCGGCGAAGTAGTCGTAGGCGAGCTCGAGGTGACCGACCTCGGCTGCGATCACCGCCTGCGTGCAGGCCGACAGCGACGAGTCGCGCACGGTCAGCGCCTCGTAGTAGGCGAAGTCGCGAGCTTTCTCCTCGGGCGTGAACGCGTCGCCGCGCAGGTGCAGGGCGAGCACGAGGTCGGCCTGCTTGACGACCTGCTTGCGGTACAGGTCGACGTAGGGGAAGTGCAAGAGCAGCGGGTACTGGTCGGGCTTGGTGTGCTCGAAGTCCCAGCGCTGGTGCTTGGTGAAGGCCTCGGCCTGCGGGTGGACACCGAGCCGCTCGTCGAACGGGATCAGCATGGCGTCTGCGACCTCACGCCACGCGGCCGCCTCTTCTGGCTCGACGCCGAGCTCGGCAGCCCGGTCGGGGTGCCGTTCGACGGAGTCGGCGGCCAGGCGCAGGTTTCGCTGCGCCATCAGGTTGGTGTAGACGTTGTTGTCGGCTACGGCGCTGTACTCGTCGGGGCCGGTCACGCCGTCGATGTAGAAGTGTCCGTGGGCGGCGTCGTGGTGCCCGAGCGAGCGCCACAGCCGCGCCGTCTCGACCAGCAGCTCGAGCCCGGCCTCGCGCTCGAACGCCTGATCGTCGGTCGCGGCCTGGTAGCGCCCGACAGCGTCGGCGATGTCCGCGTTGATGTGAAAGGCGGCGGTGCCCGCCGGCCAGTACCCCGAGCATTCCTGCCCGTCGATCGTCCGCCAGGGAAACGCCGCGCCCTTTAACCCCAGGAGCTTGGCCCGGTCGCGGGCCAAGTCGAGTGTCGCGTGGCGCCAGCGCAGCGCGTCGCGGGCAGCATCGGGAGCGGTGTACGTGAGCACGGGCAGCACAAAGGTCTCGGTATCCCAGAAGCTGTGGCCGTCATAGCCCGGGCCGGTCAGGCCCTTGGCGGCGATCGCACGCCGCTCACCCCGGGCGCCCGCCTGCAGCGTGTGAAACAGCGCGAAGCGGACCGCCTGCTGGAGCTCGTCGTCACCCTCCATCTCGACGTCGCCGCGATCCCAGAAGTCATCGAGATACCGGCGCTGGCCGGCGAGCAGCCCCTCCCAGCCGGTGTGGCGGGCCTCGGCGAGCGCGGCCCCGACCTGATCGCGCAGCGCGGCCGTCGAGCGCTGACTGGACCATCCGTAGGCCAGCAGCTTGACGACGCGCAACCGCTGACCGGGCTCGACGTCGGCGGCGATCGTCACGCGCCCGAGGTCGGTATAGCTCTCGGTCGCGGTCTCGGTTCCTGGCGGCCCATCGATGATGTGATCCATCGCGGCGGCCATCCGCAGCTCGCTCCGCTTGGTGATGTGCACGAGCACGGCGCGGGCGTCGTGGTTGTAGAACAACTCCGAGCGCAACGCCGCGCCCAGCTCCGCCGCCGCACGGGGATCTAGCGCGCCCGGCGGCATCGGCTCGTTGGCCACCAGCTCTGACTGCACCACCAACCGCGCCGGCGCATCGAGCGGCTCGACCTCATACAGCACGGCGGCCACGGCGCGCTGGACGAACGAGACCAGCCGCACCGATGAGACGTGCATCCGTTTGCCGGCCGGCGAGCGCCACTCCGCTTGGCGCCGCAGGACTCCGGCCCTGAAGTCAAGCGTTCGCTCGTGGCGGCGGAGCTCACCGAAGCGCAGGTCAAACGGCTCGTCGTCGACCAGCAGGCGGATGATCTTGCCGTTGGTGACGTTGACGACCGTCTGCCCGGCCTCTGGGTAGCCGTAGCCGGCCTCGGCGTACGGCAGCGTGCGCTGCTCGTAGAAGCCATTGAGATAAGTGCCCGGCAGGCCGGGTGGCTCACCCTCGTCGAGGTTTCCCCGCAGACCGATGTGACCGTTGCCGAGCGCGAACACGGACCCCGCCTGATCGAGCACGTCCAGGTCAAGCTCGGTCTCAGAGAGCGCCCACGGCTCGATCGAAAATGCAGGGTGCCCGATCACGTCGCTGCCAGCAGCTCGGCGAGATCCGATACGACAACGTCGGCGCCGTGCTCCCGCAGCGCATCCGCCTGGCCGGCGCGATCGACCCCCACCACGCAGGCAAAGCCGCCCGCTCGTCCCGCCGCCACCCCGGCCAGCGCATCCTCGAACACGGCCGCCTGCCCGGGCGTGACGCCCAGCGCCCGCGCGCCGGCCAGGAACGTGTCCGGCGCCGGCTTTCCCTGCAGATGCTCACGCTCCGCAACCACGCCGTCGATCCGCCGCTCGAACAGATCCTCGATGCCCGCGGCGATGAGCACGTCGCGGCAATTCGTACTCGAGGACACCACCGCCCGGTGCAATCCGGCGTCCCTGGCCGCGCGGACGTACCGCACCGAGCCCTCGTACGCCTGGACGCCCTGATCTCGGATCATCCGCAGCACAATCTCATTCTTGCGGTTACCCAGCCCGTCGATCGTCTCGGCGCCCGGCGCGTCGCCGGGATCACCCTGCGGCAGGTCGATGCCACGCGAACCCAAGAATGAGCGCACGCCCTCGTAGCGAGGCTTGCCGTCGACGTACTCGTCGTACTCGGCGACGGCGTCGAATGCGACGAACCTCTCGCCGGTCCGCGCCGCCCGCTCTCGCAGATAGTCGTCGAACATCTCCTTCCAAGCGGCAGCGTGGACCTTGGCGGTCTGCGTCAGCACGCCGTCGAGATCGAACAGGCACGCCCTCACCTGGTCAGGTAACCCGAGCATGCCCGGACCTCATCCACCGGCGACGGTTTGCCGGCGAGAACCCATCTTCACGGCACGTAAGAGGACCAACCGAGACGACGCTACAGAACCATGACGGATCACCGGATAAGCACGGCCTCAGGCGCCGGATTGAAGGCTGCCCCGTCCGCTGCTCACGACCACTCACTCGCGAGGACGTCTCATGACCACAGGCGCTGACGGGCCGCTGCTCCTCTGCTACGACGGATCTGAGGATGCCAAGCACGCGATCGAGCGCGCGGGTGCCCTGCTCGGCGGAAGGCAGGCGCTGGTGCTGACCGTGTGGCAGCCGACCCACGGCCTGGGCAGCTTTGCGTGGGCGGGCGCGACAGCAAGCATGGTCGACTTCTTCAAGCTCGACCGCGCCGCCGCTGAGGACGCCGGAAATATCGCCCAGGACGGGGTACGTATCGCGCGAGACGTGGGGCTGAAGGCCGAGCCGGTCACCGTCGAGGCCACCCGACCGGTGTGGAGGACGATCGTCGAGATCGCCGCTCAACACGACGCAGCGACAATCGTCATGGGCTCCCGGGGACTGACCGGAGTGCGCTCGATGCTGCTGGGAAGCGTCTCCAGCGCCGTTGTGCATAACGCCGACCGGCCCACGCTGGTCATCCATCGCCCCCGCGACGACGCTGACGTCCACTGACCGCAGCACTCCTGAGGAGTGGTCCCGCCGCCGATCCTCGTCACAGGGGTGGCACCCACCGTCCGCCCACCATCATCCCGCTGTTCCGCTCGCGTTCGTGGCGGATCCTGGCCTCGTGAAACGAAGGCTCGACAGCGGCGTAGACCCGGAGCTCCTCGATGCCGTCGGACGCCATGCGGACGATGAACACCTTTGACACGGGTCCCAGGATTGAGTGATCGGCCAGCACGTAGCTGGCCTCGACCTCGCCGACCCAGACACGGTCTCGTGCCAGCTCTCGCGGACGGCATGCGTGGTCGAGCTGAGATCGGCGAAGTATTCGCGCAGGCAGTCGTGCACCGCTTCGGCCCCTTCATCGATCTGGCCGTCGACGTAACGAAGCCGGCCGTCATCAGCGAACAGCGCGGCGCACGCGTCCGCGTCGAGGCGGTCAAACGCCTGCAGAAACAACTCGAGGGGCGTGTCCGTCATGTGTGTTGGCCGGCCCGCGCGAGCCGGACACGAGCACCGCGCGCGAGCAGGATGCTGTTCACCCCGAGGACGTGATTCCCGGATCCGAAGCGGCTGATACGTGACCTTCGGGGTCGATCGCGAAGGCCGTCAGCGGCAGGCCAAAGCGCTCCCTGACGTGCTCGATCAGCCCTCGCTCCTGCCAATTGGCGTGCTCTGAGCTGCGCAGCGCGATCAGAATGTGATCGGGCTGGAACTCGCTAACGGCGTCGGCGAAGACGGTCAGGACGCTGCCACGAAGGGCGTCTCCGCTCGCGTGGGCGCGGATCGAGCGCATGTGGTTGAGCACGGCGTCGAGACGCTCGTCGGCGGCATGTCGAAACCGATCGACATCATCGGCCAGCCACGCAAGCCTGCCAGGAAGACTGGGCGTGAGGACGTAAACCTCAACCGCTGCGTCGATCACACCGCGGACCCGGGCCGGCAGCTCGCTCACCTCGGCGACGGCGGCATCGGCCACCACGAGCAGCCGCTGGATCGCCTGTCTGCTCTCGTTCGGCTGCGAGTCGCAGGCTTCGACGTCTGGGCTGCTCACGGTTGGCTCGTTGCTTGCGGATGCGCCGAAGCACTCGACGGATGCTCGGTGACGTTCCACGTGTCGTGATGACAGTGGGCGAGCATCTGGTCCGACGCGAAGTGTGCCGCTGTTTCGCGCAGATGGTCCATGCATAATCCGGCGTAGCAGCTGCGGCACAGCGCGATCGCAGTTTGATGGACCCCCTGCTCAGCGCAGGAGTAACAAAGCATGATCGGGGTCTCCTCTCGCATGTCTCCGGGGACGAGTGAGCTGCAGACCGCAGCTCCACGCTCTAGCGTCGCACTTCAAGCTGATCTTACGTTCGAGAAGCGCCCTGTCGGCACGTGCCCGCGGCTGCGCGCACGTGCCGAGCTCACGTGCTGACCGCAGCGGCTTTGCTCGCCGCGTGTAAGACCTTCGGCCGAGGCGACGCTAGGTGTGTATGGACTTGAACCTGATGGAGCTCCGGCGGCTGGGCGGAGTCTTTCTAACGAGAGGGAGAACCCTATGAGCGAGCGAGCCTTTGTCATCGTTGGCGCGAGCTTGGCGGGCGCGAAGGCGGCCGAGGCGCTCCGCGAGAACGGCTTCGAGGGCCGCGTCGTGCTGATCGGCTCAGAGCCCCAACGCCCTTACCTGCGCCCGCCGCTCTCCAAGGGGTATCTGCGCGGTGACGTGGGGCTCGAGAAGGTCTACGTCCACGACGAGTCCTTCTACGAGGATCAGGCGATCGAGCTGCGCGCCTCCACGACTGTCGAAGGCATCGAACCGGGGGCCTCCGAGGTCGTGCTAGGCGGCGGTGAGCGGTTGCGCTACGACCGGTTGTTGTTGAGCACCGGCGCTCAGCCGCGTCGCCTGTCGATTCCGGGGGCGCAGCTCGAGCAGATCTACTACCTGCGAAGCCTCGACGATTCTGAGCGCCTGCGCGAGCGACTGCGCCGTGGCGGGAGGCTGGTGGTGGTCGGGGCAGGCTGGATCGGCTGCGAGGTTGCCGCGTCGGCCCGGCAGATGGGCCTCGAGGTGACGGTGATCGACCCGGCGTCGGTGCCGCTCGAGCATTCCCTCGGTGTCGGGGCCGGCGCGATCTACCGGGACATCCACACAGACCACGACGTCAAGCTTCTGCCCGACACCCGCGTGGAGAGTTTCGAGGGTGCGGGCGAGGTGCAGCGGGTTCGTACCGTGGACGGGCGCACGATTGACTGCGACCTCGTGGTCGTGGGCGTCGGCGCCACGCCCAGCACCGAGCTGGCTGCCGGCACCGGCATCGCGGTCGAGAACGGCATCGTCTGCGACGAGTTCCTGCAGACCGCTGTCGAGGGCGTGTTCGCCGCCGGCGACGTCGCCAACGCCCGCCACCCGCTCTACGGGCAGCTCCGCGTCGAGCACTGGGCCAATGCGCTTAACCAGGGCCCGACCGCCGCGCGCAACATGCTCGGCGGCGCCGATGCCGGCGACCGCGTGCTCGATCACCCGGTCGCATACGACCGCGTCCCGTACTTCTACTCCGACCAGTACGACGTCGGCATGGAGTACAGCGGCTACGCCACCGACTGGGACGAGGTGGTGTTCCGCGGCGACGTCAAGGGGCGCAAGTTCATCGCCTTCTGGCTGAAGGAGCAGCGCATCCTCGCCGGCATGAACGTCAACGTGTGGGATGTCACCGACCAGATCCAGGCGCTGATCCGCTCGCGGCTGCGGGTCGACCGCGACCGCCTCGCCGACACCGACACACCGCTCACCGAGCTGGCCCCCGACCTCCAACCGCGCGAGCCCCAGATCCCCGCTGGTGCCGCGGAGGTAGAGGCCAAGGCCGATGCAGGTCAAGTCGGCGAGCAGCTTGCCGCTTCACCCACGCGGTGGCCCCACAGCCGGGGCGAGGCGGAGGTCGAGGATGTCGTGAGCGCGCTGCGCGGATACGGGGTGCTGACTCACGAACGACTGGTCGAGGTCTGCGGGGCCGCTCACTGGTCCGATCACGGGTTCAGGCGAGCGCTCGACAGAGCCGTTTCCGTTGGAAGGGTCAAACGCCTCGGCGATGACCTCTACGAGGCGGCCGAGCCTGCATCTCCGCCGAGAACGGCATGAGGGCACGCCCAACAGCCCTCCTTCCACGACGCCGACACCTACAACGCGGGGAGCCGAGGAGAGCGAAGCGACCACTCGACCACCCGCGGCGCCGGGCGATCGAGGCAGTCCTCCGGCAGATGCGGAGCATCCGCCGAGCTGTACCCCAATCACGAAGGAGAGTCGTCTGATGAATGAGAATCAGCAATGGTCAGAGCTGGGTCAGCAGTTGCGCGTCGATTCCGTTCGTGCGGCCGCCGCAGCGGGGTCCGGTCATCCCACGTCGTCGATGTCCGCAGCGGACCTGATGGCGGTGCTGCTGACCAAGTACCTGCGCTACGACTTCGACCGGCCCACGAACCCGCTGAACGACCATCTGATCTTCTCCAAGGGTCACGCGTCGCCGCTGCTCTACTCGCTCTACAAGGCGGCTGGCGCCATATCCGATGGCGAACTGCTCACCTTCAGAAAGCTCGGAAGCCGGCTGGAGGGTCATCCGACGCCGGGGATCCCGTGGGTCGATGTCGCCACCGGGTCGCTGGGGCAGGGCTTGCCCTGTGCTGTCGGGGTCGCGCTGGCGGGCAAGCGCCTTGACCAGCTGCCCTACCGGGTGTGGGTGCTCTGTGGCGACAGCGAGATGGCGGAGGGCTCGATCTGGGAGGCGTTCGACCACGCCAGCCACGAGGCGCTTGACAACCTAATCGCGATCATCGACGTCAACCGCCTCGGCCAGCGCGGCGAGACGATGCTCGGCTGGAACACCGCCGCGTACGTGCGGCGGGCGGAGGCGTTCGGCTGGCGCGCGCTCGAGATCGATGGGCACGACGTCGCGCAGATCGATCGCGCATACGAGGAGGCGCTGGCCGGCGACGGCCAGCCGGTGGCGATCATCGCGCGCACGATCAAGGGCAAGGGCGTGCAGGCGGTGGAGAACCGCAACGGGTTTCACGGCAAGCCGCTCGAGGATCCCGAGGCGGCGGTCGAGGAGCTGGGCGGGCTGCGCAACCTGATCGTGCATCCGGTGGCGCCCGCGAACAACGGCGAGGCGCACCGGTTCGCGACCGAGGACGCGGCGCCGGCGAGCTGGGATCTGGGAGAGAAGGTCGCGACGCGGAGGGCCTTCGGTGATGCGCTGGCCGCGCTCGCCGCCGGCAACGGTCGCATCGTCGCGCTCGACGGCGAGGTCGGCAACTCGACCTACGCCGGTCTGTTCGGCGACGCGCATCCCGAGCGCTACTTCGAGATGTACATCGCCGAGCAGCAGCTGGTCGCCACCGCGGTGGGCTTTCACGTCCGCGGCTGGATCCCATTCGCCGCCACGTTCGCGGCGTTCTTCTCCCGCGCGTATGACTTCGTCCGGATGGCGGCGGTCAGCCGCGCGGACATCCGCCTCGTCGGCTCGCACTGCGGCGTGTCGATCGGCGAGGACGGACCGTCACAGATGGCGCTCGAGGACATCGCCGCGCTGCGCTCGGTGCAGGGCAGCACGGTGCTGTACCCGTCGTGCGCCAACCAGACGGCGAAGCTCGTTCAGGCGATGGTCGCGCAGCCGGGAATCGTCTACCTGAGAACTTCGCGGGCGGCGACCCCGGTGCTCTACGCGGCGGAGGAGGAGTTCGAGGTCGGCGGCTCGCGGGTGCTGCGCTCCTCCGACGACGACGAGGTAACGATCGTCGCGGCGGGAATCACGCTGCACGAGGCGCTCGCCGCCGCTGACGAGCTCGCGCGCGATGGCGTGGCGGCGCGCGTCATCGACCTGTACTCGGTCAAGCCGATCGACGCCCAGACCTTGATCGAAGCCGCCGAGGCGACCGGCGCGATCGTCACCGTCGAGGATCACCACCCCGAAGGCGGCATCGGGGACGCCGTGCTCGAGGTATTCGCCGACAGCAGCGCGCGGCCGCGGATCGTCGTGCTCGCCGTGCGGGGGATGCCGACCTCGGGGACACCGGTCGAGCTGCTCGCCCAAGCCGGCATCGATCGCGCCCGTATCGTCGAGGCCGTACGAGCCCTCGTCTCTCAGCGGCTGACGTCGGTCTGACCAAGGAGCACCCACCTTCTATCCATCCGGAGGTCATAGATGTCCGAGAACCAAAACCCTGACGACGCCGCAGATGTCGACCGGTCTCGCAGCTTCGATCCCGAGCGTGGGTCGTTTGATCCTCTCAGGCCTCCGCCGCTACGCGACCCCGAGGCCAACCCGCGCGGCGTCCGTCACATCGACGAGACCGCTCAAGATCAGATGGCGGTCCCAGACCGCCCGCGCTATCAGGCCGCGCAAGGCCGGCGTGCCCGCATGATCGCCGCCGCGACCGCAGCGAAACGGCGCCTGCGAGGGCTGACCGCAGGCCGGACGGCACCACCTGCCGGTGGCCCGCCCGAGGCCAAGGCGTAAGCGAGTCGGGACAGCGCCATGCACACCGTCCATACGGCCCGGCACCCGGACGACATAGATCTCACCTGGGAGCAGGTCCACCAGGCGCTCGGAGCACTCGAGGGATCGCGCGTGGCCGTGCGCGTCGTCGAACGCGGCGATCCCGAGATGCTCCTGAGCG
Source organism: uncultured Solirubrobacterales bacterium (assembly GCA_963803595.1). Classification (GTDB taxonomy): domain Bacteria; phylum Actinomycetota; class Thermoleophilia; order Solirubrobacterales; family Solirubrobacteraceae; genus Palsa-465. The sequence continues at coordinate 4,638 of CAWDNF010000006.1, read as the reverse complement.
CCTTCATCGGCACGCTCGGAGCGCTGAGCGAGGCCAAGGCTCCCGCGCTCTTCTGGCCCGTCAGCCTGGGCCGCGCCGCTGCACCGGACGCTGACATTCACTTCCAACGCGATGCCGACCACATCGAGGATGTCGGCTTCTACCTGCACCGCGATCGCTTCGACGGGGCCGTGGGACGCGCTGGATGCTCCGTCCTGGCGATCATCCAGGGGCCCGTGCTGATCAACATCCGCCGGTCCTAGCCCCGCTTGCCGGCCGGTGCCCAAGCTTTGCGAGAGTCGCGAGCTCCTGATCGAGGCGGGTGCGCCCTCTCGGCTCGACCTCACCGCCTGGGCGCTGCGTCGCCCCCCCCTCACCTCCCTTCACCTATCCCCCTCCCTCTCTTCCTGCTCACCGGCAGGCCGATCGATCAGCGTGCCGATGTACTCGCGCGCGCCAAGCTGGAAAGGCTCCTTGGGCTGAGCGTCGATCTGTCGGCGTTCGCGGCGATCGCCGAGCAAGATCCGTTGCTCGGCCCGCTCGCCCGGCGGATGCGTGGGCTGAAGCCACCGCGGTTCCCGAGCGTGTTCGAGGCGCTCGTCAACGGCATCGCCTGCCAGCAGCTGTCGCTCGCGGTTGGGATCCACCTGCTGAACCGCCTGACCGCGGCACACGGTCGCCCGGCGATCCAGGACCCCGCGGGCCCTCGCACATTCCCAGACCCCGATCAGCTCGCCAGGGTTCAGCCAGACGAGCTGAAGCGCCACGGCTTCAGCGCGACCAAGGCTCGTACGATCGTCGCGACTGCCCGGGCGATCGTCGCGGGCGAGCTCGAGCTTGAGTCCCTGGAGCAGCTTGATGACGCAGCGGCGATCGAGCGCCTGACGCGCCTGCGCGGCATCGGTCGCTGGACCGCCGAGTACGTTCTCCTGCGTGGCCTCGGCAGGCTGAACATCTTTCCCGGAGACGACGTCGGCGCGCACAACAAGCTCAGGCATTTCTTCGACATCGTCACGCCGCTCGACTACGAGAGCGTGAAGCAGCTCGTATCGCGCTGGCACCCGTACGCGGGAATCGTCTACTTCCACCTGTTGCTCGAATCGCTGTCAGACACCGGCCTCGTGGCCGAGGCGTAGCGCCTCGGCATGGCCGGCGGGCTGGACTGGGTGGCGCTCGGAGGTAAGACCTGCGCCCGGGCGGACGCTAGAGGAACAGCGATCGGTGCCCGCACGAGCCGGGCTGGTTCGCGCCGCGGCGAGCGGCCGGTCCGCTTGTCCGGGTCACAACGACGCAGGAGCTGCCAATCCCGCCAGGAGGCAATTGATGAGCACCGATACGGCAACCACCGGCATCCTCGCTGAGGACAATCGCGCCAAGCGCGAGGAGATCCTCGAGATGCTCGCCAAGGCCTACTGGATGGAGGTCGAGACGGTCATGAGCTACCTGGCCAACTCCGTCAACCCAGATGGGGTGCGCGCGCAAGAGATCATCGAGTCGCTCGAGCAGGACATCGGCGAGGAGCTCGGCCACGCCAAGCAATTCGCCAACCGGATCAAGGAGCTCTACGGAGTCGTACCGGGCTCGCTCGAGTTCACCGCCGAGCAGACCTACCTCCAACCGCCCCAACACCAGACCGACATCGTCCATGTGATCAAGGGCGTGATCGAGGCGGAGACCGGCGCGATCGACCACTACAACGCCATCATCGAGGCAACCGACGGCGTCGACTGGGTGACTCAGGACATGGTGATCACGATCCTTCGCGACGAGGAGCGACATCGTCGCCTGTTCGAGGGCTACCTGCGCGAGTACCGCGCAGAAGGATTGACCTGACGCCCATGAACTTCACGATCGGCCCCGGAGGGCACGCAGATCACGGCGTCGGGCATGGTCGGATCAGATCTCGTCGCGGTAGCCGAAGAACTCGTGGTCTTCGTTGTAGCCGCCCTGTCCGGCGTAGCGCTCTGAGAAGTGGCGGACGAACTCGATCTCGCTGATCCACTTGACGTGCTTGAACCCGAGCTGGTTCTCGACCCGCAGTCGTAGCGGGCGGCCGTGCAGGATGGGCAGGCGCTGACCGTTCATCTCGTAGGCGAGCAGGCTTTGAGGGTGGCGCAGGTCGTGGATGGAGTGCGAGTCATAGAACGGGTCGCCGTCCTCGCCACCCGGGGCGAAGGAGTAGAACATCACCCACTCGGCCTCGGGTTCTGGACGCACCAGCTCGATCAGCTCGGCGAACGGGAGCCCGCCCCATTCGGCGATACCCGACCAGCCCTGGATGCAGTGGTGCAACGTGATCTGCGAGTGCTTTCGCATCGCCTCGATCTGCTCCATTGACAGCTCGACTGGGTTCTCGACGAGGCCGTGGACCTTGAGGCGGTAGCCGCGGAAGTCCTCGTCGCGTAATGCGCACCACTCCGGGTTGGCGTCGGGCAGGCGGGCGTGGTTGGGCCAGAAGTAGGGGCTGATGTCCTCCCGGCGGTACTCCACCTTGGGTGCTGTGTGGTCGAAGAGCAGGTCCATCACCCGGCCCACGGTGAGGTTCGTGATCCGTTGCAGGACGCGGGTGTGCGTCCAGGAGAAGCGGACCGCCCAGACGTTGAAGGCGATCACGAGCGCGATCACCAGTAGCCAGATCGCGAAGCCGTCGAGGTTGTGGTGGTTGTTGCCGAGGGTGATGTCGTTGAGGTTGGCCGCAAAGCCGGTCAAGGCGACCAGCGTCATGTGGCCGACGAAGAAGAACGAAGGCGACCATCACGAGGAAGTGGATCGAGCGGGCGATCTGGCGGTTGCCGAACAGGCGCGCATACCAGCGGTAGCGGTTATCCAGGGCGGGAGACATGGCCAGGCCGGTGAGGATCGCCAGCGGGGCCAGGATGAAGATGACCGCGAAGTAGCTGAGCTGTTGCAGCGCGTCGTAGCGAAAGAAGCCGCTCGCCCCCTTGGGAAAATGCAGGCTCAGATAGGCCACCGCACAGGAGGCCGCGGCGGGGACGATCGACGCCTGGGTCGGCACGAGCCGGTACAGCCACGGCGTCGAGAAGAAGAACACTGCGTAGACGATGCCGGTGAGCACGAACAGGCGTCGGAGCTGAAGTGCCAGTGGCGCGACCCCGATCGTGTGCCGGCCGCCGGGCAGCCCTACCAGTGGGCTCAGCGTGATCGTGTCCTCCTTGGCCGTCCACACGCGGTCGGTGGGCACCGGCCCGCGGAAGCGCAACCACTCCCTCCCCGGCGTGCAGTGCACCTTGGTGTACAGGCGCGGATGATCGGCGAGGACCTGCAGGCCCGAGCGCACGATGATGATCAGGAAGAAGAAGTTCAGCAGGTGCGTCCAGCGCACGAAGGCGGGCATCCCCGCCGGCACGGCCGGGGAGTGCGCGATGCAGGCGTGCCGGGCCAGGAAACCCGCACCAGCGCTGCTTGCGCCGTAGAGCTTGGCGGCAACCACCAGGACGATCGCCAGGATGAGCGGGATCGCCAGGAGCCACCACACCGAGAAGAAACCTGCGGCCCAGACGGATGTGCACCCGGGTGAGGCTCATCCGGAAATGGCACACACCCTGCTCGCTGAGCAGCTTCTCCTGGAGGAACTCGTCCTGCAGCTCGGCCTCGCCGGCGGAGGAGCGCCCGTCCTCGCGCGGGGCGGCGCGGTCGGTCATCGCTACCGCTGGACGGGGTAGGGCAGGTGCCAGTGGTGAGGCGCTACGAGCTCATCGATCGCTCCGGGGACGGCGTCGGACTCATCGACGGAGGCCGGCGGGCCGGCCAGAACTGAAAACGGGTTACCAGGGCGCAGTGCCGAGGCGCGCGAGGCGCTTTCGGTGACGACGACGCGAGGGAACTCCTGGCGCAGCCGCTGGGCCAAGGCATGGGCGCTGGGCTCGTCAAGTGCTTCCACCAAGAGGTACTGACATCGCCGAATGCAAGGCAGCCCTGCCTGGCGGAGCTTTCGATCACTGCGAGGCCTCGTGATGCGAGGGACACCGCACCCCCACCTCGAACCCTCGACGGCCATGTCTCTCGACCGCGTCGCGTTCGCCTGCGGTGACTCCGGAGCCATCCGCCGCGTGCTCCCGATCGCTTTGCGACAGCGGCTTGTCCGGATCCGCCCAGTCCTCCGCAGTCGGGTCCCAGCGGTTCAACTCTGTATCGACGTGCCAGCCGAGATTGGCCGCCAGCGAATGAACCAAGGCCTCCGCCTTCTGCGCTTGCTGTTGCGTGCCCGCGTAGCAGAATACTCCCGCACCCTCGCGCGAAACGACGACGAGGTCGTGAAAGGAGGTAATGGTTCGACGATCGCGTTCAAGAAGCGCGGATGCCCCCCGGTGCTCGGTCAGCGCATGCGCGGCTCCATCCTCGTGGAGATCGACCCCGCAGACGCCAGTCCTCGCTCATCGGCACCGATCAGCTGAGCAGTTGATGCCACGGCCCGCCGGCCGGATCAGCAGCGCCATGCGCGACTCGCGAGGGGCCCACCGCGTGTACGACGACTTCACCGAGGGACGCCCCGGCGTCGGTCGGCGTCCGCCGACTCGCAGCTGCTCCTGGTCCCCCTCGCCCTCCCAGGCCCCACCCTCGCCTTCCCAGCGCGCGAGTGCGGCCGCGGCCACGCTCGCCGTGGGCATCTCGTCGGGCCGGCTGCTCATCACGCCGCCA
>CAWDNF010000005.1:0-602319 GCA_963803595.1 uncultured Solirubrobacterales bacterium | reverse complement strand
GGTCCTTGGTAAACGCCAGCAGCCCCAGCAGGCAGAACTCTGCCAGCGGACCGACGTGCACGCCGCTCGCGCTCGTCACCGCCACGCGCTCGAGCTCCTCCGGGCTCAGTCCGGCCGCCTTGAGCTGCTCGCCGGTGCCGGCGGCGGTCCCCTGAACCCAGCGCAGCCGCGGGTTGCTCTGCACCACCGCAGCCAGAGCCGCCGGCGAGTCGTCAGGCAGCCCGAACAGCACCTCGGCCCTCCCAAGCAGCTCTTGCCAGCGGCGCTCGGCCTCGGCGTCGCGACTGAACCCCTCGGCGCCATGATGATCGCCGGGGTAGCGGACGACAGGCAGCAGATCCGGCTCGTAGAGCACCTCGATCCGATCTGAGATCGCGCGGATCGGCTTCACGAGCTCGCGCTCGATCGGCGTGGCAATCGCGACGGTCAGCACACGACTCGAGCTCTCGGTCGTCACCGGACTCCTCGGCACGCTTCCCTAGCGTCGCGTGGGGGACCGGTTCTTACGGTCGGTTTCTCCGGTCGCTCTGAGGCTTCGGCAGTCCGCGCCGCAAGACTTGTGCTAGCACGACAGCTTCGTTGTGCTCGCGGTCGCGGGCGCCGTAGACAAGCGTCAGCGTGCCGGCCCGTGCCTGGCGCCGGAGCGCCGTCAACCGCGAGCGCTCGCCGCGAAGCTCCTCGATGTACCGGCGGTAAAACTCCTCAAATCGGCTCGGCTCGTGCCCGAACCATTGCCTCAGCTCGGTGCTCGGCGCCAGCTCTTTCTCCCAGCCATCGAGCTTCGCCCGCTCGCGGGAGACCCCGCGCGGCCACAGCCTGTCGACCAGCACGCGACGGCCGTCCGAGGATGTGGCGGGCTCGTAGGCCCGCTTTATGCGGACGTCGATTTCGGATCTCCTCGGTCCGGGAACCGCCACCGCGACAGCTCGCGGCGGGCTGACCGCGCCCTGAGCTCATGCGAGCCCGAGCTGAGTGAACATGCCCAGCTGCTCGCTGCTGCCCCAGCGCTCGATGAGCTTGCCGGCGGCGAACCGCCCGATCTGCACCCGTCAACTGGCCTAGGACCCGTCACACGAACTTGGGGTAGAGCGACATGCCGCCGTCGACCACGATCGTGGTGCCGGTGACATAGTCGGCCTCGGCGCTGGCCGCCCAGGCGACGGCGGCGGCGATCTGCTCGGGCTGGCCCATGTGGCCGAGCGGGATCTCGGACTCCACGGCGTGTTTGGCCTCGGGGTCATCCAGGACGAAGTCGTTGATGGGGGTGGCGATGGCGCCTGGGGCGATGTTCACCACGCGGACCCCATCGCCGGCCAGCTCCCGGGCGGCGGTCTGGGCCAGCAACTTCAGCCCGCCCTTGCTGGCACAGTAGTGGGCGAAGCCGGGCCAGGGGATGAACTCGTGCACGCTCGACATGTTGACGATCACCCCGCCCCCGCCCCTCACCATGACCTTGCCCGCCTCTCGCATACAGAGGAACGCACCGGTCAGGTTGGTGGCGAGGACCGAGCTCCACAGCTCCAGCGACATCTCGAGCAGTGGCGCTTGCTTCTCGATGCCGGCGTTGTTGACCAACAGATCCAGGCCGCCGAAGGCCTCCACCGCCCCGGCCACCATGGCGCTGACCGCGCCCTCGTCGCCCACATCGGCGCGCACGGCAATCGCCTTGCCGCCGACCTCGGCCACCGCCTTGACCACCGCCTCGGCATCGCCGGACTCCTTGTCCGAGTAGTAGTTGATGCACACGTCGGCCCCCTCGCGCCCCAGGCGCAGGGCGGTGGCTCGGCCGATACCGCTCGAGGCCCCGGTGACGATGGCCTTACGTCCCTGCAGCAACATGGCATGTCTCCTCTCGATTTATTCCGATGGTCGAAGCGTCCTCCTGTCGGCCACGTTCACCGATCCGTCCTGGCCGGCGCTTCGGCTGCCGGCATCTGATCGCCAGTCCGCTCAACCATCGGCTGATCGGTCTCGGTCTCGGACTTGAGGGCCGGCGGGGCGGGCCCGGTGATGAGGCGGACCGGTCGGTCGGCGAACACGAAGCCCGAGACCCAGTTGAGCAAGACGGTGGCCTTGGTTTGCAGGCCGTTGGTCCGGGCGATGTGCAGACCCAACCAGGCCAGCCAGCCCGGCACACCGCTCAGGTGCAGCCGGCCGATCTGGGCGACGGCATCGCCCCGCCCGAGGACAGCCATCGTGCCGAGATCGCGGTAAGCGAAGGTCGTAGTCGGGCTGCCCTCCGACAGCGCCAACACCGATGCCGCCGCGCGGCGCCCCGACTGGATGGCCACCTGGACCAGCATGGGCAGGGATCCCCGGCGCCCTGGGATCTCGGCGGCATCACCGACCACGAAGACCTCCGGGTGGCGTTCGACCTGCAAGCTGTGCCCGACGATGACCCGCCCGTGGGACCCCGTCGCCGGAAAGCACCCGGCCAGGGAGCTGGCCCGTACCCCAGCTGCCCACACCACGGTGGCCGCCTCGATGCGTCGACCGTCTTTCAAGGTCACACCTTCGTCGTCGGCGTCGACGACCAGAGCGGAGGACTCCACCCGCACCCCCCTGGCGGCAAGAGCCACGCCGGCCTTGTCCTGCAGGTCGGGGGCGAAGGAGGACAACGGGGCCTTCGAGCCTTCGATCAGCACGATGCTCGGCTCGCCGGCCGAGATCGTCGGAAAGTCCCGGCCCACCATCTCTGAGACCAGGATCGACAGGGCGGCTGAGAACTCCACGCCGGTCGGGCCCCCGCCGACCACGGCGAAGGTGAGCTGGCGAGAGCGCTCGGTCGGATCGGCGGCCCAGATGGCCGCCTCGAAGCAGGACAGGATCTGGTTCCGCAACGCTTGCGCCGCGTCCAGGTCGTTCAACTTGAAGCTGTGGGTCGCAATGTCGGCGTTGTGGAAGTAGTCGTTGACCGCCCCGGCGGCCACGATCAGGTAGTCGTAGCCAATTGGTCCCCGGTCGCTCTCCACCCGGCGCAGGGCGAAGTCGACGCCGCTCACCTCGGCCAGGCGGAACTCGACGTTGGACAACCCGCGGATCAGGGCTCGGACCGGGTGGGCAGCCCCGGATGGCTCGAGCAGGGCGGTCGCCACCTGGTAGAGGAACGGGGTGAAAGTGTGGTAGTCGCGGCGATCCACCAGTGTCACCCGGACCCCCGCGGGGCGGTGGGGGCGATCGGCGAGGGCCTTGGCCGCGGTCAGGCCGGCGAAACCGGCACCGACGACGACCACGTGGGGAATCCGCTCACGATCGGCGTGGGTCGGAGCGTTGGCGCTGCTCGTGGAAGCGGTCACTGGCTCTAAATCCCCGCGGCTCGTCACCGCTGCGTCTCCCGGGCGAGGCCGCATAGCTGACGGCTTGGCATGCGTCTCCAGCGTCGAGCGGCCCGCGGTTCTTACTCGTGCGTCATCGCTGCTTGCGGGTTCCCGGCAGCCCTCGCCGCAGGACCTCCGCGAGAAGGCGCCGTTGTCGTGCGCAGTAGACGAGCGTCAGCCTGGCCCGCTCCGGCGAGACTCGCCGCGGCCACGTGGATGTATCGTCGTTCCGAGCCAACCTCTTATCGGCTCCCGAGCACTCGTGCCCTGTCCGCTGACCGGCGCCTCATCCTGCGCGCCCCGCATCTCAATAGACGCTTCGGCGCTGGCGGCGCCTGAGGCGAGCCGTTGAAAGTCGTCCCTGGTTCCGAGCGGTCGGACGGAGGGAGGGCGGGGCGTGCTTCGCAGCCTCGGTTCTTACCGCGGCGTTCGAGGAGAACGGGGACGGCGTGGCGCACGTTCGGCAGCCGCGCGAACGCTCAGCAGAGCGCGAGTTGCGCGGTCAGCTTCTTGCGAGCGTCGTGCAGCGTCTTGTAGATCGCCCCGCGGGTGGTATCGAGCTCGGTAGCGAGCGTCGCTGTCGAAACGCCGTCGATCGCGATCGCGACCAGAACGGTTCGCTGGCGGTCTGTTAGCCGACCGACGATCAGCTTGCTGACCTTCCGCAGCTGCTCCTGGATCTCGACGCGGTCCTGGGGTGAGCCTCCCGGGTCGGGAACTGCGAACGCTTGCTCGGGGTCGTTTGCAAGGTGATCGTGTCCCAGGCGTCGGCGGATGCTCACCGGCGCTTCGAGCTGGGCGAATCGTCGCGCCCAAGTCAAGAACTGACTCTCGCCCCGGTAGTCCTCGAGCTTGCGCAAGACCGCCAGCAGGGCGTCGCTGGCCGCCTGCACAGCCAGGTCGTCCACATCGCTTGAGGGAAATCCTGACATGCCTCTCGCGCGCAGCCGGATGTGGAACCACGCCTCACGCCGCAGGCGCTCGTGGAGCTCGACAATTGCGCGGTCACGTACGGGCTGCGTGCCATGCAGGCGGATCCACCAGCGGCGCGAGTCCGCATCCAAGGGACGCTCCCGCACTGCTCGCTCGATCGCTTGCGCCGGTGCGGGCGCTGTCGCCGACCTGGGCGGCGCTTCGCGCAATCGCCGGCTTGACGAAAGAGACCCCGCTCCCACCCTCGCCGGCCCCTGCCGCACCGGCTTTGCACATATCTCCATCGTGATCTCCTCAGCGTCGAGTGGGCTTTAATCGCCGACCTGATATCGAGGTCGACCTTGGTCCACCCACGCTGCTGAGGACGGATCGTCGGAGGCCGATCATTCTTCGGACTCCGTCACGGTCAGGCGCCTGGAGTTGGGGCGCCGCCTTGATTCAGTCTACCCTGATTGGCCCCGCGTGCCGCGGCAAAGCCGGATTGTTTGGCCAGAAACAAATCGTCGCAAGAGCGCCACGGACCGGCATTCCGGCCCGCCGGAGCGGCACAGCCATTGGGTCGCGGGCCCGTTAAAATCGGCGCATGAACGTGGTCCCGCGCCGTGCCGACCGGGCGATGGCTGAGACCGGAATTGAGCACCTCCGCGTCCTGATAGCCAACGAGCGACGCGACCGACTCGAACTCTTGGCCCAGGTCGTCTCCGGGCTCGGTCATGACGTGATCGCGCGAGAGGTGGACGTCAAGGAGGTCGGCGCGGTAACGGCAAGGGAGCATCCCGACGTGGCGCTCGTCGGGCTCGGCCTCTCCTCCGCGCATGCACTCGAGCTGATTGGCGAAATCGTCCGCGAAGCCTCCTGCCCGGTGATCGCGCTGCTCGCGGCGCGGGATCCAGCCTACGTCCGCGAGGCGGCCAAGCGCGGCGTCTTCGCGTACATCGTGGACACTACTCCAGAGGAGCTGCAGAGCGCGATCGAGATCACGCTGCAGCGCTTCACCGAATACCACAGCCTGCAGGGAGCCTTCGGCCGCCGCGCCACGATCGAGCAGGCAAAGGGCATCCTGATGGCTCGTCACGCGATCGACAGCGACAGAGCCTTCGAAATGCTCCGCGAGCACTCGCAGCACAACGGGCACAAGGTCGCCGACGTCGCCGCAGCGATCATCGAGAGCCATCGGCTACTGGTCCCCGAGCTTCCCAAGCCCTCGCAGCTCCGCAAGCCGGCTGTTGAAACCGCGGCGGTCGGCCCACCGGAACCAGTTGTCTAACGCGGAGCGACGGAGCCGCCGATGGCGACGATAGTGGTCGGAGTTGATGGGTCGGACGGCGCACGAGAGGCGCTGCTCCATGCGCTTGGGGAGGCGAGGCTGAGAGGCGCCAGGCTGCGGGCGGTCACGGCCTGGCACATGTCGACGATGGGGGCTGGACTCGCGTCTGGCATCGATCCCACTGTGTTCGAGGAGAGCGCGAGCGCGGTATTAGATTCGGCGCTCGACGCGCTCGATGACCAGGCTGACGGCGTCGAGATCGAACGGGTGGTGCGCATGGGGCAGCCCGCACAGGTGCTCGTCGAGGAAGCTCGCGGCGCCGACCTGCTGGTCGTCGGCTCGCGCGGACACGGTGGCTTCGCCGGCCTCCTGCTCGGCTCAGTCAGCCATCAGTGCGCGATGCACGCCTCCTGTCCGGTCGTCGTAGTCCATCAGCCATCGACAAGCGCCTAGCGTCGAGCGCTCAGCTGGGCGACACGTCAGACAGCTCGCCAAAGCTGCGCTGCGTGCTCGGCCCGACGTGGTCGAGCGGCGCCTCGACGGGGATCGCGTGCTCGCCCTGGGGTACGACGTCCAGGGCGTCGCCGACCTGGCTTGAGAGGTACGGCGCGAGGTAGCGCCCGGCGATCTTGTCTGGCGGCCACCACAGCGCCTCCTCCGAGATGACGGAGTCGTCGCCCGCGCGGCCGCTGATGTCCGAGCGCAGATACCGCGCCAGTTCCCCGGTCAGCAGGAGCCCGCGGAGGATCGGACGAAACGGCTGCGGCTCGACGTCGGCGCCGGCCGAGGCGGCGATCGCCTCGGCGACGGCATCGGCCTGTTGGGCGGCGAGGCCGCCCTGCTTGATCGGGAAGGCGGTCGCGTCGCCCGCGGCGAACACGTCGTCGAGCCCGGCGACCCGGCCATGGGCGTCGGTCTGGATAAACCCGTCGTGCTCGCAGGCTATGCCGCGCAGGCGCGGGCCGACGAGGCGCGGCTCGGTGACGATCCGGTCGACGCGCAGTCGCTGGCCGCCGGGCGTGATGTCGAGCCAGCCGGCGGCGCCCCGGCACGCCATAGCTGCTCGTATGCAAGCTCACCCCTGATTCTTCGAACAGCCCGCGAATGGCGTCGCTGGCGGTCTTGCCGAAGATCCCGAGCGGCTTCTCCTCGGGAGTGATCAGGCTCAGCTCCACCTCGGAGCGATCGTGCGCGGCGCATTCGGCGGCGGTCATCAACGCCAGGTCATACAGCGGCAGCGGCCAGCTCGTCCCGCCCGGCTTGACGAACGCGAGCTTCTTGACCCGCCCTTCGAGTAGCTGATGCAGGAGCAATCGGTAGTTCGGGCCGTCGCGGCCGCCGTGGTAGGTCAGGACTTCGTCTGAGTGCCATTCACGCTCGGGGTGGGCGCCGAGTGCCAGCACGAGCTGGTCGTAGGGAAGCTCATCACCGTCCCTAGTGACCGCGAGGTGCCGCTCGTGCTCGACGCGGTCAAGCGTGCCTTGGTGCCAGCGAGCGCCGAACTCGACCGCGGTCTCCTGCAGCCGGAGCCCGCGGACTCGCTGGGGCTTGAACGGCTGGTCGACGCTCATCGACAGGTTGATGAACTTCAGCTCGGGCGCGAGGATCGTGATCTCGAGCAGATCTCCGCTCAGCGCATGTAGCGCCAGCAGAGTCTCCAGGCCAGCGACGCCGCCGCCGACGATCAGCACGCGTTGACGGGAGCCTTGAGGAGAACCGGGCCTCCGGGGAAATCGGGTTGTGTGGGGAGCCATGCTCGTCGCGCTCAGCTGCCTGGCGCAGATGCCGTGACCAGCGACTCCAGTGGCGTGTCGCGGTCGGTCAGCGCGCCCACATCGATCCTCTGACGGGAGCGGATCAGCTCCTGCACGTGCTCATTGACATCCCAGACGTTGACGTTCATCCCGGCAATGACACGCCCGCCGCGCAGCCAGAAGGCGATGAACTCGCCCTCGGCACGGTCGCCTCTGAATACCACCTCGTCCCATTTTGGTGCGTGGCCCGAGTACTCCATCCCGACGTCGTACTGGTCTGAGAAGAAGTACGGGATCCGGTCGTAGCTGACCTCCTGGCCGAGCATCGCGCGTGCCGCGATCGGGCCCTGGTTGAGCGCGTTGGACCAGTGCTCCACGCGGATGCGCTCGCCGTAGAACGGATGCCACGCGTGCGCGACGTCGCCGGCCGCGAACACGGTAGGCGCCGAGGTCTGGAGCTTCTCGTCCACGACGATCCCGTCGTCGGTATCGATCCCGGCGCTGCGGGCGAGCTTGACCCGCGGTGTCACTCCGATCCCGACGACGACGAAGTCGCAGTCGATCGTCTTGCCGCCGTTGGTCCGTACGCGCGCCACCGAGCCGTCGCCCTCGAACGCCTCGACGCCCTCGCCGAGCACGAGCTCGACGCCGTGGTCACGGTGCACGTCGCGGTAGAAGACGCCGATCTCCCGCCCGAAGATCCGCTCGTTGGGCAGCTCGAGCGGGTCGACCATCGTGACCTCGAGTCCGCGCTGGCGCGCCGAGGCCGCGAACTCGCTGCCGATCCAGCCGGCGCCGACAACGACCACGCGGCCGCCTGCGCCCAGCCGCCCGCGCAGAGCGTCGCAATCTGCCATCGTGCGCAGATAGTGGACGCCGTCGAGATCTGAGCCCGGGATCGAGATCCGCCGCGGCTCCGCTCCGGTTGTCAGCAGCAACCGGTCATAGTCAAGCTCGCGGTCATCGGCGAGCCGCACGCGCGGGTGGGCCGGGTCGAGCGCGGTGACGGTTGTCTCGGTCTCGAGCTCGATCTGATGCTGCTCGTAGAAGCCAAGCTCGTGGACGTAGGCCTTCTCGCGCTCGGACTCGCCGCGCAGGTAGTCCTTGGTCAGCGGCGGGCGCTCGTATGGGCGCTCGCGCTCGGAGCCGATCAACAGCACTCGCCCGTCGAAGCCCTGGGTGCGCAGCTCCTCCGCCGCCTTCGCGCCCGCCAGGCTCGCGCCCACGATGATGAATGTCTGCTCGCTCATTGAGTCCTTCCTCCTGTCAGGCTGAGGCCGTCCGTGCGTGCGCGGATCGTCCCGCCCTCGCCAGGCGGAATGGCTCCGGCCCTGACCAGCTCCGCGTAGGCGCCGGCCATTGCCGCGGGGTCTCCCGCGGCCTTTCCTCGTCATCCTCATTCACCCCTTAGCGCGCGGATTAGCCGGGGTCTTACCACGCGGCTTGCCGAAGTCCGGCGCCCAGCCCGCTAAAAGCGTCCACGCCCGTCTCAAGCTCCAGCAGATGCATCCGTCCCGGGCCGCCGTCCGGAGCCGCTTGCGCGCTCGTGCAGTTCTCGCAGCTCGGCGGGCGGTCGCCCGAGCAGCAGCCACCTCGATCGCGGGCGAGGGCGGACTCGTCCTTGGTCGGTCAGACGGCCCACAGCTACGCTTACCGAGGAGCGGCGGGCACTCACCACTGCCGCGAGCAGCTTGTGCGTAAGCGGGATGTCAAGCAGGACCCCCTCCGGGGTCACGGTGCCCCACCGATCGGCGAAGTGCCAGAACACCAGCAGGAGCCGATCGTCGACGCGGCGCAGGTTGCAGACCGCGAGGTGGAACGCCAGCCAGTGGCCGCGCTGAAGGAGGCGTCGCGCGATGGCCGCCGTAATCTCTGGCCACCTGCTGGCCCGAGCGCAGAACGCGCGATCGAGCACCGCCACCTGCGCGGCCTGGATCACTTGCCAACCGACCTCCACCGCAACCGAGTGATCGGGGCCGATTCGCAGCCATGGTTGCAGCACGTCGCCGGGGCCGAGGAGCTCGGCGGACGTGTGGTCGCCGATCGTGACTTGCCGCGCGAGAAGGCCCTTCACGATCAAAAGCCCCAGGTTTGCCACGTGGTCGAAATCGTCCGGGCCGACAATCCATGTCCCGCGTGGGTAGCCCTTCACGTCGGCCACAAGCTGCCGGCGGGCGGTCTCCAGATCCTCGTCGCCTAGATCCTCCGCTAGGTCCGGATCGACTTCAAGGATCGCGATGGCTCTCGGCGACGTCTCTCCTCCTGGTTCGTGTCCGTCCTGGCGGCGTGAATCACCGGAGGGGGCGCTCGGGGGTGCCGGTACGGCAGTGGAGCGCTCGGGAGTGCTGGCGCGGCACTGCGGGCGACCCGGATTACGCCGGTGGTAGCCGCCGTGGGAGGCACCGGCGAGAAGCGTCTTTAGCGCTCGACGTCCTGCTCGATCGTCTCGTCGCCGGCATCGATGACTTTGTCCAGCGACGCGACTGCGGTGGTGGCGTCGTGGGCCGGTTTCGGACTGGTGCCCTCGCTGCCGCAGGCAGTCAAGTCGCCGGCAGGCTTCCACGGGGCAAGGGGCCCGGCTATCCGGGTGCGCCCGCGTGGCGCCATGTGCGTCTGTATCTCGATCGACGCGCCGTGAGGCCCAAACTCGAGCGCGAAGCGACCTTGGAGACGTGGGCCCATGAGCCCGACGACGAGCATCAGCACACCGAGGACGAGCAGCGCGACCGACGGTGCCGAGGTGATTCCGACTGAGGCTGCCAGGATCACGAGCGCGGCCCCGAACACCGTGGAGCGCAGCCCACGTAGCTCGAGCACCGCACGCACGCCGGCCGCCACAGAAGCCCGCACCCCGGCTCCCGGCTTGCCCTTCTCGTCGGATTCCTCGGGCCCCGTTCCGCTCGGCAGCGGATCGTGCGCAGCTCCTGCGGCCAGGGGCTTCTTCGGTTCGGACGTCCCGTTGCGGCTGGCGGCCGATCGCGATGCAACTTGTTCGACCTCTCCGTCCGCGCGGGGAGGCGACGTCAGGGTCGCATCCGGGCCGGGGGTGGGGGTGTCGGCATGGGCCTCGCCGTTGCCGGCCGCAGTAGCCGACTCGGCGGTCTGGTCCTGGAGGAGTTGCGCGACCGATCCGCACTCTTGATGCCGCCGTTGAGGCTGGGCGGTCCATCTGGAGCCCGCCCGGGGCTGGGGGTCGATCTACCTAGCATGTTGCCCTTCGTTTCGTCGGGCAAGCGGCCGGGGGAGTAAATGACCCGCCGAACAGCCGGGGTCACTTGCGAGTGACGCGCGGGCGGGCCAGCAGCGGACCGGACAAGCGCCGCGCCTGCCTCCAGTCTACTCCAGCAGAAGCGCGCCAACAGAGACCGCCCGAATTAAATTCCCTGTCGGTGGAGCACAGCCGGCTCTGGGATGACACTCGGCGGCTGTGTGGCACCACTCGTCGCCTCCTGTCCCGCCCCGAAGGCCGAAGCGCTCGTCCGGCGGGACCGGCTCCACCACCGGACGAGCTACGGAAGCTGGAACCTCCGCGGGCTCGCCCGGACGGCGGAAGGAAGCAGGAACTGAGGCTAGGTCTGGCTCGCCAGCAGCGCGCGGAGGCTCTGGTGATCCTCCGCGCAGGGCGAACACCCGTCGAGATGGGCGCGCATGCCGGGGATCGTGGCGTCGGCATCGGAGCCGTCGAGCTCGAGCTCGACGTAGCGGTCGAGCTGCTCGAAGCACTCATCGCAGCCCAGCTCCGGGCCCGGAGGACCGGTGAGGCGCGCGATCAGACGATCTCGATCGGAGCAGGCGGATCCGGTCACGCCGCCTCCTGCTCCGGTCGTCAGTCGATGCCCCAGGCCGCGGGCGCCAAGCGCGGCCCTGAGCTTTCCTCGCCCGACCTGTACGGTCTTGTACAAAGCGCCCCGCGTCGTGTTTAGCCACTCGGCAAGCACGTCGATCGGCACGCCGTTGATCGCAGTCGCCACCAGCACCTCGCGCTCGTGTGGGCTCAGCTCACCCTCGATCGCCCCACTCAGCACGGCGAGTATGCCGGTGGCCTCTACGGACTGCTCGGCTATGCGCCGTGATCCTCCACCGTCAGCGGCCAGCTCTCCGCCTTGAGCGGGATCTCGCGCCCCCGCCAGGCTCGCTTTCTAACGTTCGCCGCCGCCGCGTAGAGCGCGAACTTGCACGCCCACGTCCTGAACGAGCTCTCGCCGCGGAAGGCGCCCAGCTCTCCCACGATCGCGACGCGCGCGTCGTCCGCACTCCGGTGAGCGAGATCGTCATCGTCCTCGCAACGCGGCTGCGGAGATGTAGTGCGGCGGCGGTTCACCTCAAAGCGCGCCGCTCGCGACAGCAGCACGTGCAGTTCCACGAGCGCCGCGTCGCGCTCGGCACCGGTCACCTTTAGCCGCTCAATCCACATCCGGGACTCCTGGTCGGCGCCTCCGGCGGTCACCGAGGTTCTGGATGAACCACCGGCCGGGCAACCAACACGGGCGGAGCACGCAGCGGCCGTGGGATGCGTTAAACGGTCCCTGCGGTGCGGCCAGCATGGCCTGCGCTTCTCCGAGCGGGGACACGATCCGGGCTGACAGCTCCGTCGAGCAACCCTGGTCGACGAGATTGAGCAATGCGTGCACGTCGTACCTGGCGTCGCCAGCGAGCGCGCTGGCAAGGCCGACGGAAAAGCCGGCGTCACGCAGGCGCTCGATCCGCCAGGCGATGACGCGATTGGGAGTGACTACGTCCGGCTCTCGGTCGAACATTCGCACGCTCCATAGCGACGCCTTAGAGCAGCTTTCTTACGTGGCTGCGGCGCCCCCGAGATCGCGTATGCGCGGCAGGATCGCTGCGCCCGAAACGCGTGGCAACCAGCTGACCAGCCCGGGACACCTCCATCAGCTCGAGGTGCGTCCTGATGCCGTTTGAATGCGGTCGCAGGATCAAGACGAAGCGACAGCGAGACATCGCACCGAGGCCGGTCCTATTTCTGTCAAGAGAATGCGTCTCTTGACAGGATTCCGGAAAACTCCCTGCAAACGCACCGCACTCCATGCAATAGCGGCCGCTCGGAGACCACCGGAAGGCCTGTAAATGCGATGGTTTCAGTCGGTTGAACTGCCTGGATCGCACCCAGTAGGTCGCCGGTTCGAGTCCGGCTAGCTCCACTTCGTGAAGGCCTGCAACTGCGGGCCAACTCTGACTCCCCAGAAGCGACCGATGAGCCGCAGCGCGACCTGGCTGGTTTCCGGGGACGTTATTCGCCGCTGCTGGCCAGCACCGTATAGACCACCTGGTCGCCGAAGTCCTTGAGCTCGAGCACGCGCTCGTCCGCGAACCAGAGGTCACCGCCGCTCTCGGCGAGCTGTTTGACGACCGCCGACGCAAGGACCTCGCCTGCGCGGGCATGTTCTGCGATCCGCGCGGCGAGCGATACGTTGCGACCGTAGAGGTCATCGTCCTCGCGGATCGCCTCGCCGGTGTGCATGCCGATACGAATGCGGATGGGACCTTCGGAATGGTCGAGCTCGGCCTCGATCGCCCGCTGGATCGCAAGTGCGCACTGTGCCGCGCGGCGCGCACTTGGTAACGCGATCATGAAGCCATCCCCCTGCACCTTGACCTCGAAAGCGCCGTGCTCGCGCAGCTTCCGTCGCACGATCGCGTGGTGGGCTCGTAGCAGCTCGAGCCAGCGCACATCGCCGAGCCGCGCGTTGAGCTCGGTTGACGCCTCGATGTCAGAGAACAAGATCGTGACGGTGCCGTCAGGCGCGGACGCCGGGAGCAGGCTGGGCCGCTCGGAGCTTGCACGCACCTCGACCTCGGCGATCGTGCTCGACCGAGGGGGCTTGCGACGGCGCAGTGGCTTGCTGCGGACCTGGACACCGCCCATCACCGACAGCACGCGGACGTGGACCGCGGGCGTACCTGGAAGTGAGGGCACGTCCGCGACTTTGACGTCCTTGCCGCCCATCACTGAAAGACCGGAGACTTCGACCTCGATTCCCTCCGGCACAATGATCGTCACACCACCCATTACCGCGACAGCGGTGATTTGCAGCTGCAAGCCGGAAATCTCGGCCTCGCGCAGATCGAGCCTGCAGCCACCCATCACGGCAACGGCAGCGCAGCGGTCCCCCGGGCGCCACCGTCCCTTACGCCTCGCGCCCGACATCACCGCAACGACCCAGCGCGTGCGCCGCTGGGGCTCCGGCAGGGGAGTGACGGCAGCCAGCTTCGGCAGGTCGCGGATGAGCCCGTCGAGCTCTGTGGAGGTCCGTGCCGAATACGCCGAGGCGGCTCTGTCGGACAGCTCCTCGAGAGTCAGCCGCCCCTCGGCAGCGGCGTCGCGCAGCAGCAGCGCTATCCGCTCTCGCTCGGCGTCTGAGGCAAGCACGGCCGGACGCTGCTCAGGCACGGGAACAGCCTACCGTCGGAAAGTCCTGGGACCCCCGCAGAAGCCGGCGTTGGCAGAGCGGCGGCCCGCAGCGCCGTGGCCGCTCGCCTCAAGATCACGCTTCCTCGTGTGCTCCCAGCCCACGTGCCACGAACTCGCTGAGTGGGTCAACCAGTTCCTGCCAGCGATCGAGGCGGTCGGTGGCAACCAGGTCGCTGATCGCCTCGCTGATCGCCGCCATCGCGGCTAGCGAAGCGATGTGCCGCTCGTGGCTCGAGCGCTCGCGCCAGTAGTCGTAGCCCTCCAACTGCTGCTCGATCACGCGTGCTGCCGCGTTACGCGCATGCGCTCGGGCTTGTTCTGCCGCGGGGGTAGCGCCGACGATCTCAATCAACAGGATCCGGGCCATCGCCGGGTCGGCAGCCAGGGCTGCCGCAACCACCCGGACCTCGGCCCGCACACGCTCAACGGGCTGCATCTCCGGGCCGGCCGTGCCGGCCACCGTCCGCAGCACCTCTCCGCCGACCCGCTCGAAGCCGAGTTCGAATACCGCGAGCAGGCACTCCTCCTTGTTGTCGAAGAACACATAGAAGGTGGTTCGCGATACGCGGGCACGCGCGACGATCTCGTCCACGCCCGCCCCCGCGTATCCGCGGGCGGCGAACACGTCTCGGGCAGCTAGCAAGATCCGCTCTCGCTGCTCAGCCCGCCGGACGTCAAGCGGCTTTCCGCCGTAGGGACGGCCTGATCGACCGGCCTCCTGCCGGGCTGTCCGCGCGGGGCTCATCGCCGCGATAACCGCGACGTACGGCCGCGGGAGCGGTGCCCGCGGTACTTGCGTTCCCTGCGATGCCGCCGATAGCCCCGACGTGCCAGCCGGTCGCTAGTGCGCGTCGACGGCGCTCCCTCGAACACTCCGATCTGAGTACGCTGCTGGACCGGAAGCGGCGCCACACCCTCACCGCTGGGCGTTATGTCACTCCCGGGGATATAAGGATTCTGCAGCGCGGTCTGCAGCGACTGCGCGTATTCGCTGGCATTTGGCGGGAACGGGTAGCGGTAACCGTCAGCGAGGCGGTTCTCGGTCCACATCAGGAACTGGCCCTTGGGATCCCAGGCGAACTCGGGCGTGATCCACCCATCGTGGCCGTCGTCGGTCAGGCGCCTGACCGACCCGGTGGCCAGGTCGAGCTCATACAGGTCGGTGTACTCCTGGCCGACCGGTTGCAGGAAACCGGCCTCGAACAGCGGCGCGATCCCGAGCCAATCGAAGTCCGTCGGGAGGCCGAGCGTCTGGGCTGTCTCAGACCACGTGTTGAACAAGCCGGGCTGGTCGCGGCTGGACATGAAGATCACGTCCTTCATGTCCGGTGTGAAGAGAGCCTGCTCATCCCACGCGGGATTGTGCGTGAGCTGCGTCACCTGACAGGCGCTGTCGTTATCGATCAACCTGCAGAAGAACAGCTCTGGGTTGTCCATCGACCCATAGGTCTCCGTGTACAAGAAACCGCTGCCGTCCGGTGCCCACCACTGCGTCTCATACCAATGTCCGTTGGCAGGCCGGACAACGTGGATGTCGGTTAGCGCCGGCTTGCCATTCCTTACGACGAATCGTGCCACGCGAACGTCCCACTTACCCACTCCTCCGGTCGGAAAGTTCCCGTCGAAATGCGCCCATTCGAGGTGGGTTCCGTCGGGTGACCAGTACGCGTGGTAGTCGTCATAGCCCTCATCGGCACCGAACGTGCGCGGGTCGCTGCTGTTAGTGACGAACTGAGGCTGGGTCTCTGTGATCTGCGTCTGATCAGAGCCGTCCGGATGCATCACCCACAACGCAGTCCCAAATCCCCCATAACCGGGAGACCCGAACGTGAAGTAATGACCCCGCCAGGAGTGAAACAAGATCCAGTCCCCTTCTGGACGGACCGCCGGCACCCCGTTGACGTTGCTCTGGCTCGTATCCGGACCCGTGCAGGTCAGGCAGCGAAGGTGCCGACCGGTAGGCCAGTCCGCGATGTAGACCTGGTTGCGCTGGCCCTGCTTGTAATCCTGGCCAAACACGACCTGCTTGCCGTCGGGCATGAACACAGGCGCCTGCCCATACACGTACGCGTTCGTCGTCTCCTTGAACGGAGCCGTCGAATAGTCAGCCTGGGCCGACGCCGTTCCAACCAGCGCCACGAACAGCGCCAGCCCTGAGACTCCCTTTCCCATGATCTCCTCCCGCGAAATACGCGACAGCCGTGCCAACACGCGCCGACTGCGGCAACTCGATGCAAGTATTGTACAGATACGTACTCGTATTAGTCAAGCCAAGTGGCTGGATCGGCACCCCAGGAGGTCGCCGGCTGGACTCCGGCTAGCTGCATCGACGAAGCCTGCTAGTGCGGGCGGCGCAAGCTAGTGGACAACGCCGAGATTGCCGACCGGCTCGACGCCTTCGCGGCGGTTCTGGAGCTCGGCGACGCAAATCCGTACACGATCCGCGCCTACCGGCGGGCCGCCGAGACCATCCGGCACAGCGGGGCGCCGGTCACGGAGCTCGTTACCGCCGGTCGCGGGCGCGAGCTTCGCGGCATTGGCCGCGGGATCGACGCCCGCCTGCACGAGCTCGTGACCACAGGGCAGATCGCGGAGCTCGTCGAGCTTGAGCGCGACCTCGTGCCCGATCTCGTTGGCCTCGGCCGGTATCTCGGCCTGAGCGCACAGCGGATCATCGACATCGCCAGGGCGCTCGAGATCCGTACCGCCGGCGAGCTGCGGGAGGCGGCGGCTGCAGGCCGCCTGCGCGAGGTTCCGGGCATTGGCCCCAAGATCGAGGCGCGGATCGTTTCGGCGCTGGCCCGGGAGCCCGAGGCGCGCTCGCCCAGCGGCCTGTGGCTCAACCGCGCCCGGGATCTCGTCGGGGGCATCGCGCGCGCCCTTGGTGGCGAGCCCGCGGGAGACGTGAGGCGGTGGTGTGACTCCTGCCACCAGCTCGCGGTCGTCCGTGCCGCGCCGCGTGCCGAAGCAGTCCTTGCGCGCTTCGCGGAGCTACCCCAGATCGTCGTCGTGATCGAGCAGGGCGAGCGCCACGCCGTCGGCGTCACGGTGGACGGAGTCCCGGTGAAGCTCACGGTCCCCGAACCGCACCGTTTTGGGACCGAGTTGATGCGCGCAACCGGGTCGCCCGAGTACGTGGCGGCGCTCGAACCGCTGCCGGAGGGAGAAGACGAGGACGCCGTCTACACGGCCCTCGGCGTGCCGTGGTGCCCTCCAGAGCTCCGCGAGGCACCCTTCCGCGACGCACCGCCGCCGCTCGTCGAGGTCGAGCAGATCCGTGGCGACTTGCACTGCCACACGACGTGGTCGGACGGGCGGGCGAGCGTGGCGGAAATGGGACGCGCCGCTCGCGCCCGGGGGTATGAGTACCTGGCCATCTGCGACCACACCCCGGCGGTGGGCGCGGTGGATGGGCTCACCGCCGACGAGGTCCGCCGGCAGGGCGAAGAGATCGCGGCGGCCAACGCGGAGCTGGCTCCCTTCCGGGTGCTGCGCGGGATCGAGTGCGACATCCTTCCCGACGGGCGGCTCGACCTCCCCGACGACGTCCTCGCTGAGCTCGACTGGGTCCAGGCCAGCGTGCACAGCGGACAGCGGATGTCCCGTGCGGAGATGACCAAACGGGTTGAGGAGGCTCTGCGTCACCCGGCCGTCCGCTGTCTCAGCCACCCGACTGGACGCCTCATCAACCGACGAGCGGAGAACGCGCTCGACCTGGAGCGGATCTTCGAGCTCGCGCGCACGGAGGGGGTGGCCCTGGAGGTCAACGGCCTACCCGCCCGCCTCGACCTCAGCGGCGAGCACGTGCGCGACGCGCTGCGCGCCGGCGTCGCGATCGTCTGCTCCACCGACGCTCACTCCCCGGCGGGCCTCGACAACATCGCGCTCTCGGTCGCCACCGCGCGCCGCGGCTGGGCCACGGCCGCCGACGTCCTCAACACTCGTCCCTTGCAGGCCCTGCTTGGCCCGTGACGAGAGCCTTAGCTCACCGGTCCTGAACCAGACCTAGGACATTGCCATCGGGGTCGGTGAAGGTGGCCACCCGGCGGCCTCCCCCGACCTCGCGCACGGCGTCCTTGACCGTGGCCCCCGCGGCCGTCACCTCGGCCAGCTTCGCCTCGATGTCGCCCACATGCCAGTAGGCCACCGGCGAGCTCATTCCCTGCGGTCCGCCGCCCGGAAGCAGCCCGACGTGCTGGCCGGCGGTATCGAAACCGACGTAGTGGGCCGAGTCGGTCTGCGGCGGCAGTCCAAGCAGGGCGGTGTAAACCGCCTTGGCCCTGTCCAGGTCAGACACGGGATGAAGCACCGTCTTGATTCCCTCAGTGGGCGAGCCGGTCATGATCACTCCTGAAGTCGTGGGTCAGGTCGACCCGGTGTGCTTGGTCGAGTTAAGAGGAACGGCGCGGCGCATGCGCCGCGCCGGGGGCGGGCACATGTGCCCGCCCCGGGCCGGGTGCATGCACCCGGCCCCACCGTGGTGTGTGTCTGTGTGCGGCTAGGCCGCGCGCTCTGTCACATCGCGCGCACCGGCGACCCATGCCCGGATCTGCTCGTAGACGTCGGGGTGGTTGAGGAGATCGAAATGGGTAAGCCGGGTCAGCTCGCGGCCGCAGTCGATCTCGAAGGGAATTCTCCGCCCGTGACCCCTGCCCCGTCCGGAGGCGCTCGGGACCCGCACGAGCAGATCTCCCAGGAGCGCGCCCACCCGCCCGTCGGTCAGCCTGGCGGCGATGAAGTAGTAGTTGGCGCCGGCCAGGAACGGGACCTCGCCGCAGCGGTCGCGCAAGAACTCGTCCGGGTCGCAGTCGCACCAGTCCTCCTCGACGCACGAGCCGTACCGCAGGTCCTTGATCCCGACACTGCTTGCGTTGACGACCGACCCCAGAGCCCGCGTCTCGGGAAGCCGACTCAGCGACCAGCCAAGGAAGTTGAGCCCCTTTTCGAGATCCGCCCCCAGGTGGGGGGTGCCGAGGCAGAACACGTGCCGAACTGCGGATGCCCAGCTATGGCCCTCGAGCTCGGCGTAGTGGCAGGCGCTGCGCGCCACCAGGCCGCCCATCGAGTGGCCCACGAGCACGAGCTCCTCGACCGGGACCGGCCAGGCGCTGACGAGATCGTCCATCAGGTGCGCCAGCTCACGGCCGTTCTCGGACACGTGCAGTCCGGTGTTGTAGCGAAGGTAGATGGCCGTGTAGTCCAGATCTTGCCCAAGTCGCTCGCCGTAGGTCCGCCGGGCTCGGCGCTCACCGCGCAACGGGAAGTGCCGCCAGGAGTCGTCGGTCTCAAACAGGCCGTGGACGAACACGGCCAGACGCGGCCGGGCGTTGGGGAACTCCGCGGCGAGTCGGTCTGGGGTGACCGGGACCGCCGCCCCGCGCTCGCGTACCTCCATGCGGAGGGCCAGTGGGTTGCGGCGCTTGACGATGTGATTGCCGTATAGGCCGTTGAGCAGCGCGAGCACGAGCGAGCCCGCGGCTGTGTCGCCCAGCTCCCGGCTCTCGGCGCGCCGGCTCGCCGCCAACAGCCCCACAGCGCCCCGGCCCGCGGCCTCAAATCCGCGGCTGACGCCGCCGTAGACCGAGCGGGCGACCGCATCGTGAATCACCCGAGCCGGCGCGGCCGCCAGGCCCAGGATCCCAAACGGCCGCTCAGCGATGCCTTCGTGCATTCCCCGGATCAGCCCCGCCCCAGCGGCCATCGCCGCGCCAGCCAGATCTCCGATTCCCTTGACGTCGTCGCTGCGCACTGCTGCCTCCTCGATCAGATCAGTCGGTTGGCGGCGTTATATCGTGTCGCGCGTGGGTCACCGCGCATCGTCTGGGGTCCTGCTGGCGGTTGCGCTGGGGGTGATCCTGGCTGCGAGCCCGGCGGCCGTTGCCTTCGACGCGAACAACCCGCAGTTCGGTCGTCCGCACAAGGTGACCTACGATCGCTACTCGCTCGATGATCGACGGGCAGCGGTTGATCGTGTGGTCGGGGGAGTTTCACATCTTCCGCCTCCCGAGCCCGCCCCTGTGGCGTGACGTGCTGGAGAAAATTCGCGCCGAAGGGTTCAACACGGTCTCGCTGTACTTCAGCTGGGCCTACTCGTCGCCGGCGCCGGGCGTGTACGACTTCACCGGCATCCGTGACGTAGACCGCGCTGCTGACGATGGCCGAGCAGGCTGGGCTGTATGTGATCGTCAGGCCGGGTCCCTACATCAACGCCGAGCTCGACGCCGGCGGCTTTCCCGGCTGGCTGACCCGAGCAGCTCGGCCCCGCCCGCAGCTCCTCGCCTGACTACACGCAGGCGTGGACAGATTACCTGCCGCCGGCTCGACCCGATCATCGCGCGACACCAGATCACGCGCGGCGGCAGCGTGATCGCCTACCAGATCGAGAACGAGCTGGTCAATACCGGCACCGAGACGCCCTACATGGAGGCGATCGTCAACCAGGTGCACAAGGACGGGATCGACGTGCCGACCGACCGCCAACCTCGTCGTCGCGCCCAGCTGGCAGCCGATCGTAGACCTCGACGGCCCCGACATCTACCCGCAGGGCTTCAACTGCAAGCACCCGGCAGACGTGGAGCAGCAGCTCTCGCCTGCAGATCGACCACATGGAGGACAACGCGCGCCTGACGCGCCGAACACCCGGAGTTCCTGCCGGAGTTCCAGGGCGGGTCGTTCGATCCGTGGGCGGGAGCGGGCTACGCGAACTGCTACGAGCTCACCGACGGCGCCTTCGAGAACGTGCTCAACCAGACGGCGACCGCGCAGGGCGTGACGATGCGCAACCTCTACATGCTCTACGGAGGGACGAGCTGGGGCTGGCAGCCAGTGCCCAGGACTACACCTCCTACGACTACGGCGCGCCCGATCGACGAAGCGCGCGAGCTGACTCCCAAGTACTACGACCTCAAGCGGCTGGCCTACGCGTCGGCCGCGATCGCGCCGCTCGCCGACCACAGACAGCGCGAGCGCGTCCCTCAGGCAGCAACTCCGACCTGCTCTATGCCGCGCGCCAGAACCCCGACACCCACACCCAGTTCATCTTCCTGCGCCACGCCGACCCGACCTCGACGGCGGTGGCATCAACAACGCTCTCGCTGAGCACGCCGGACGGAAGCTATCCGCGGGTCCCCCAGCAGCCGGGCACGGCGATAACGATCCACGGACGCGACATGAAGATGCTGATCGCCGACTACGGCTTCGGCCAGCAGCACCTCGTCTACTCGACCTCCGAGCTCGAGACGAACACCGTCATCGGCGGGCGCGATGTCGCGGTTCTCTACGGAACCCGCGGGTGATCCCGGCGAGACCGTGCTCCGCTACCCGCGCCGGCCCGTGGTGCGGAGGCTGAGCGGGCAGCGCGTGGCGGTCAGCCTGGGACGCGGCGCGCCACGACCTGCGCCTGGACTACCGCCACCGCAGGCCTGACCCGCGTGCTGCTACGCGGCGCCGGTAAGCGGCCGCTGCTGCTCGTGATCGACGACGCCCAGGACGCAAGCCGCCTCTGGCTATCGCAAACCGCATCCGGACCGGTCCTCACCTACGGCCCCTACCTCGTCCGCTCGGCGCGCTTCGCTCGACGCACGCTGCCGACTGCGCGGCGATACCTCGGCCTCCTTCCCGCACGACGGCGAGCTCGGGGGAGCGACCGGCACCTCGGCCTGGTCGGTGCCGCTCAGCCGACCGGCCCGCCCGACGCCGCTTGAGATCATCGCGGCTCCTCGCCTGCGCAGCGTGACATGGAACGGCGTCGCGGTCCAGATGCGGCACGTGCGCGGCGAGCTCATCGGGCGCCTCGCCGGGCCGCCCGCTGTGTCACCTGCCCGCGCTGACCGGCTGGCGGTTTGCCGCCGAGGCGCCGGAGGCACAGCCCGGCTTCGATGACTCCCGCTGGAGCGCTGGCCAACCAGCCTCACGACCAACAACGTCACCAACCCACCGGCGACGCTGCCCGTGCTCTACATGGACGACTACGGGTTCCACTACGGAAACGTCTGGTACCGCGGCCACTTCACCGCCACCGGCCGCGAGACGGGGGTCGGCCTCGACTGCGAGCCGGGCGGGGCCCCGGCCGAGTGCCTGATGTGGCTGAACGGCCGCTTCCTCGGCACCACGGCGGCATCGGGGATGCACACCGTCTCACGTTCCCGGCCGGAACCTGCGCAGCGCGGCAGGACAACGTCGATCTCTGTGCTGGCCGAGAACGACGGGCACCATGAGGACTTCGCCACCAGCGACCGAGCAGCAGAAGGCCCCGCGGGGGCTGGCCGGCGCGCGCTGCAGGGCTCGACGGCCACGGTCACGTGGCGGATCCAGGGCGACCTCGGCGGCGAGCACCCGCCGATCGACGCTGCACGGGCCGATGAACAACGGCGGCCTGTTCGGCGAGCGCGACGGCTGGTACGAGCCGAGCTTCAACGACGCAGGCTGGCGACGGGTCGCGCTCCCGGACCGCTGGGCGCCCGACGGCGTCCCCCCGGGCGTCGGCTGGTACCGCACCGTCTTCACGCTCGACCTCCCGCGCGGCAGTCGACGTTCCCGGTTGGGCTTCGGATCACCGACGACCCGCGACAACGACTACGAGGCGCTGATCTTCCTCAACGGCTGGATGATGGGCCGCTATGCCAACGGCCAGGACCCGCAGCATCTCTTCTATCTGCCGGAGGGCATGCTCAACCCGCGAGGGGCGAACTCGCTCGCCATCGCCGTCCTCTCGCACGGCATCCGACGGTTCTGGCGGCGGGCTGGGGCGCGCTCTCGCTACAGGCCTACGGGCGCTACCGCGGGCCCTATTAGCCTCAGCGCCGCGCCGTAAGGTTGCGGTAGGGAACGTAGGTCCGGCAGGGCTCGTTGCGCAGGCTGGGGCAGGGGGGAAGCCCGGTGGTCACGCTCACCCCGGGCACCACGGGCAGCACCAGACTCGAGGGCATGCGCTTGGAGAAGGCCACCCATACCTTGGCCGTCTTGCCCAACGCCGGCTTGGTCTGGCTGAATGCCCATACCGGCTGGGCGCCGTTGGGCGCCGCGATGGTCACCCGGATGCGGGATCCGGCTCGATATTCGTGCCCCTCGTAGTACAGGGGGATGACCACTTCGACGTACTTGCCCTTCGGGCAGCTTCTTCAGGTCCTTGGCCCGGGCGCTCGGTATGGGGTCGAGCAGGGTGCTGGGCTCCTTGAGGAAGTTGTTCGAACCGGTGGAAAGCTTGCGCCAGCTGGAGCGCAGGTACCCGTTCTGGACGAAGGTCTCGTTGCCGTCCGGGCGCACCTCGCTGATCGTGGCCTGAAGGTCGACGATCGGCTGGGACGCTCGCACCCACACATGCACCGCGCCGGCCCCGACCACCGTGGTGTTGCTGGTCAGCGGAGACGAAACGTATGACACCGCTGTGCCGGCTGGGTTCGGCTTCCAGGTCCACTGCCACTGCGACGCATCGCCCCACAGGCCGCCGCCTTCGCTGCTGGGGTCGGCGTAATCGTTGAGAGGCAGCGCCTTGGGATTGGACCTGTACCAGTTGATCTGCTTCTTGGCCGCCCGGTGGCTGTTCAGCGACCCGTGGGCGCCGAAGTACCAGGTGCGTGCCGTGGTCCCGGGCACGGGCAGGGTGGGGAAGGTCGCGGTGAAACCGGGATACGGGTTCCCCGGGGTCATGTCTCCGGTGGGCGACGCCCCGGCACCGGAGTCGAACAGCACCCGGACCTCGGGCAGCTTCTCGAAGTCCGAAAGGGCCTGCTGATAGGTGCCGTCCTGCTGGATCGGGTCTGGCGGGAAAGTGACGTTGTCGTTCTGGGGAACGCCCATCGCCGCCTGGTAGACCACGGGTGCGGACGCCCTGGACGGCCGCGTTGTATGGGTTCATGGCCGGCGCCTGATGGGCCACGAACAGCTCAAGGAAGTCGTACCAATGGTCGTACGTGTAGGGATCGAGCGAGTCGATGTGGGCGCCGTTGGTGAAGTTGAACCACTTCTGGCTAGTGCCCGTGAAGTGCTGGACCAGATCCGGGCAGTGGCCGCCGGTCTGCTCGTCCTCCCACTGGCAGGCCAGGAACACGGGCACGTGGATCTTGTTGACGAACGTGACCGGGTCGAGCGCGTCGGCGATCGACGGGATGTAGTGGTTGTTCTTGCGGATCTTGGCGGTCAGGTTGGCCGCCTCGTCCATGCAGGACCTGGTTCTGCTTACACGTCTGCGTCGCCCTGCTGGATCTGCTGATACGCCCACGGCTGGCCGGTTTTGGGACCGGCCGGCTTGCCGTCGTGGATCCGGCCGTCGGCCCAGGCCACCGCAAAACCCGTATTGAGGATGCCGCCCGGGTAGAGCGTGGTCGCGGTGGCGTCGATCACCGAGAGCGGCGCGATGGCTTCCAGGTCGGGTGGGTTCGAGCTGCGCGGTGAACAGCTGGCTGATCCCACCGTAGGAGATGCCCATCATCCCCACCTTGTGGTCCAGCACCCACGGCTGGTGGGCGATCGTCTCGATCACGTCGTAGCCGTCGAGGTTCTGGTTGGGCTCGAAGAAGTCAAACGCGCCGCCTGAGCAGCCGGTGCCGCGCATGTTCACGTCGACCACCGTGAACCCCATGATGTTGGCCAGCGCCTCGATGCTGCTCTCGGCCCCGCCCTCCGACAGGCGGGCTGGCGTAGCCGTAGCCCGCATACTCGATCAGGGTGGGAGTGGGTCCGGTCGTTGGCGCCCGGGCAGCTGTGAGGCCGCCCGGCAGAGCGGTCGACACGTCGGTCGGCGGATGGACGTAGATGGCCAGCTTGGTGCCGTCCCGGGTGGTCAGGTACTGGTACCCGTCGGTTGGTTGATCGTCTGGTTGTAGATGCTCGGGATCCCAGGGCGCGGCGGCCTCGGGTGGACCGTGATCGGGCCCGACTGCGCTCCGTGCGGAAACACCCGCACCCGGTAGCCGCTCCCCGCCGGGACGTTGCGAAACAGGAGTCCACCCTGGGAGTCGGCGCGCTGGGTGTAGAGCGTCCGACCGCCGGGGGTGATCAGCGACATCCGCTGATTCGCGGCCAGCCCGGTCACGTAAACCTGGTCGGAGCTGCCGTTCGCGCTGAACGCGCTCGCCCCCGAAGCCCCCACGGCCATCGCCGACGCGGTGGCCAGCAGGGCGCAGGTGAAGCTGGCAGCTCTCCTCACGGTGGGACATTTTCACATCTTCCCCACGCCCGCGCCGATCGCACGGTAAAAACGTCGCCGTGCCGCGACTCGAGAAGAGCCTCCTCGTCCAGCTGCGCTGGCGCGACATGGACATGCTCGGCCACCTCAACCAGTCCGTCTACCACGAGCTTCTGGAGGAGGGCCGCGGAGCGTTCATGACCGAGTTGATCCGCCGCACGGGCAACGATCACACCCACGGCGCATTCGTGATCGCCCACGTAGACCTCGATTACCACCGCGAGGTTCGCAAGGACCACGGCCAGGTGGAGATCGTCGTCTGGCTCGCCAAGGTGGGCAATTCGAGCCTCGAGCTCGAGCACGAGGTCAGGCTGCCGGATGGCGAGGTCGCCGCCTCGGGAAAGACCGTGCTCGTAGCCTGGGACCCCCGGACGCGAGGCAAGCGCTCGCTGAGCGAGGCCGAGCGGGCGGCTCTGGCCTGAGCTCAGCGGCGCCGTCTACGAAGCTCAGCGAACACCGGGAAGGAACGCAGACCGGCCGGGTTGACTGCATGGATGCCGATCCAGCGCGCGGTGCGGGCGGCCGGTGCGCATTGACGGGTTCCGGCAGCGGCGGGGCGGGGCGAGCCGGCGAGCAAGCGACCGCGGGCAAAGCGCGCTGGACTGGGGCGCGTCGCGAACCCGCGCAGCACATAGCGAGCGGCAGTGCCCGTATAGGCGTCGGCTCCAGGAGCGCTCCAGCACACGCGCCGGCGACCGACGCTCAGGGCCCGCGGCACCCCGGGGGCTCGCGTGTCGGTGCCATAGAGGCCGTTGTGCCAATCGTTCTGGTGATAGCTCCAGGCATCGTTCACGGATGCCCGGCCCGGCGTGCGCCAGAGGAATAGATAGCCCTCACGCGTGATCGCGGCGACATCGTTGTGGCCAGTGCCGTAGACGTCGCCGACCGCCGGGCTCCAGAACGTCCACCCCCCGGTGAACTTCGGCCAACCGGGGACCAGCGATCCGTTGGGGGCGAACGCGACAACGTTCGAGGAATCCTCGGCGTTGATCGCGTCGGGCTCGCCTGCGCCTGAGACGTCGGCCAGCGAGCGGCGCCGTCTCGAAGGGCAGACCCATCATCGGCTGTGGAAACCCGGGCAGCGAGCTGAGCGTCGAGGGGTCATAGCCGCGCATGTAGTTGACGATCCGCGCCGCCTGTCCCGGCTGGGCGAGAGCCAGCAGCGAGTCAGCATCGGTGCCGCCGGAGAACCAGTCGAGCCGCCCTCCGATACGGGCGAACGCGCCCCCGGTGGCGAACCCCAGCGGCAGGGGCCCCTGGCTGGGCGAGGCAACGCCGCGAGGATCCGACCCCCGGCGCCACCCCGCCGGCGATCGCCTGACCAGCCGCCGCGAGCGCGCCGAGCGTGGACGGCGAGAGCGCAGCCTGCGGCGCCATGACGCGAGCCGAACCGTTGCCCTGGATCACGTACGGCGAGCCGAGCCAGCCGGCAGTCTGGACGATCTCGTCGCGCCCGCTCCCGTCGATGTCGGCGGCCGAGCGCGGGATCGGCTCCTTCGGTCAACCAGTCCTGGGCTGAGTTGTAGTAACCCAGGGCGCTCACCATCTGGACGGGCCAGCCCGGCAGCAGCGGGCCCGCCGGGGTGGCGGTTGCCATCCCCGTAGAGCGCGACCACGTAGTTGAGCGCCGCCGGTCCGATGTCGCCGTTGCTCGAGCACCAGATCTGGCTCTTCTCGACGACGTCCGGCATCCCGCTGCCGTCGAGGTAGGCGATGGTGGGGGTGGCGATCAGCTTGTAGTCGTAGATCGGGATGCAGCCGCCCGGGAGCGTGCCCGCCGGGAGCGTCACGCGCACCGGCCAGCCGGGCACGGTGTGGCCGAAGCGATCCCAGGCATAGAGCTTCCCGTCCCAGGCCGCCTGGAGGATGTCGAGCCCATGGCCGCCGGGCAGACGGACCAGGACCGGGGTGGCGAACGCGCCCATCGAGGGATCGAAGGTGTGGGGGCTGAAGGGCGGCGGTACCGCCATCCCGCGCACGTCGGCGCCCATCGCCTGCGGCCAGCCGTGGAGGAGGCGGCCGCGGTAGTCGAACACGTACACGCGGCCGGTCTGCGTGGTCACGACGACGTCAGGCAGGCCGTCACCGCCCAGATCGCCGATCGCGACGGGCGCGATCACAGGCTCGTACGCGGGGACGAGAGCATGGCGGCGAGCCGCCGGCGTGCCGCCCATTCCGAGGGCGAGCCGACGCGTGTGGGCCGGCCAGCCGGGAAGCTCTCGCCGGGTCCGGGGATCCACCGCGTAGACCCACCCGTCTTCGTCGGCCAACACGAGGTCCAGGCGGCCCTTGCCCGTGAGGTCGACCAGCTCGGGCTGGCTCTCGGCGCTGTCCTGTTCAAACCGGATCGGGTAGCCGGGGGCCAGCGTCGGGTCGTGGAAGATCTCGATGGCCCGCCGGTCCTCGCCCGTGTTCCCCTGGGCGTCGGTCATCTGGATGCGGAGCGTCACCGTGTACTGCTCGGTGGAGGAGAGATCGGCGGTCTGCTTGAACGCTGCCGCCCACACGCTGCGGGGGATCAGCCGCAGATCGAGACGGGCCATCACGCCCCGCTTGGAATGGCCCCGCACGCGCCCCGCGGCGACCGTGTGAAACTGGGCCTCGGTCGGGTCCGGGCCGAGGCCGTACTGGACGCGGTACGAGAAGGCGCCCGAGCGCCGCGCCTCCAGGTTGGCCACGATCGGCACCCGCTTGGTCCGCACGGGATCGAACAGCGCGTACCAGCTGGGGGACTGGATGTCGGGCACGGGCGGCACCCGCCCCTGCTGAATCGCCTGCATCGCCGCCAGCACGTTGGGGCGGCCGTAGCCGTACTGGATGTTGAACGTGGCCCCCGGCTTGCCGGGCCAGCCCAGGTTGGGGTCGTCGATGTTCGACGCCGTGGCCCGCACCACCTGCTCGATCTCGCCAGCGTTCAGCCGGCCGCGGATGTAGCCCTTTTGAGCGGCGATGCGCCCGTAGGAGGCCACGAGCGCCGCCACGCCAGCTGTGTCCGGGGTCGAGTCCGAGGTCGAGCCGCCCTCCGAGGGAACCGAGAACAGCGCGTGAGGCCCGAAGCTCGTCAGGTTGGAGCGCTCGCGGAAGGTGGTGGCGAGCCGCTCGCTCCCGCTCGCGGCCGAGACCGTGCCGCTGCCATCGGAGACGATCCCGTTTCCCGGCCATACGTGGGGCCAGTACATGCCGGCCTGGTGGTCGGTCGAATCGAAGTCGTTGGAGGCCATCACGACGACCACGCCCTTTCGCCACGCGTAGGCGAGCGCCGCCCGTTCGAGGCCGGAGTAGCCGAGTTCTCCGACAGTGGCGTCGATCACCGACGCGCCGGAGTCCACGGCGAAATAGATCGCCTGGGCCGTGCGGTCGGTGCGGTCCAGTGCCTCATCGCCCGCCTTGATGAACATCAGCGTGCAGTGGGGGCAGATGCCGGCGCCGAGGATGCCGTTGTTGGTCTCGGCTACCGCGATCTCGCTCTCCTGGTCAGAGTGGTTGTAGGTCGAGTCCTCGGTGGTGGGGTCGTTGTTCCCGCGCGAGAAGTTCCAGCCCGAGATGTCGTTGGCGTAGCCGTTGTGGTCGTTGTCGTAGTGGTGGCCGGCGCGACAGAAGTCGATCAGGTGCGTGCGCGGGTTGATCTTGCAGTCGCCGAAGGCCACGATCAGGTCCTCCGGGGTCAGCGCGCCATTGATGTACGGCTTGTGGATCCGCGGGTCCTGCGCGTAGTCCTCGATGCTCACCTGGCCGTCGCCGTTGCAGTCATAGTGCCCGCACGAGCGGCCGTCGGCCAGCTCCGGGTAGGGCAGCTCGCCGGTGTTCAGGTAGGCGCGCGGCGCGAGCTCAGCCGTGTCGGAGGGGTCCAGCCGCCAGTTGGGGCCTCCTTCGATGTAGGCCACGGTCACGCTGGGCAGTCCTGTGGTGAAGAGCTTCCACGCCTGGTCGACGAACATCCCCGAGCTGTGCTGGGGGTCGGTGGCCCGCGGGGTGCACTTGGGCAGGAACGAGTACAGGTACCACTGCTCCTCGTTGAGGCAGGCCTGAGCCGGGTTCTTCTCGCCGGGGGCGTAGTTGGGGTCGTTGGGCGGAGTCTGGCCATCCCAGCCTCCTCCGCCCTGCGCGGATGCGGCGCCCGCCAGCAGCGCGACCAGCGCCACTGACAGCAAGCAGACGGCTCGTCGCACCGCGGTCAGCATATCCGCGGGCCGCCGGTGGGCTATGCAGTGGGCGAGACGCTCTCGGCGTGGACTGGCGGCCGGCGTTCCGCCCACGAGCGCGCCTCCTCCAACTGGCCGGCGACCTGCAGGAGGAGATCCTCGCGGCCGTAGGCGGCCACCAGCTGGACGCCGACGGGAAGGCCGTCCTCGGTCCAGTGCAAGGGCAGCGAGATCGCGGGCTGGCCGGTCGTATTGAACCCCGCGGTGAAGGTTCCGAAGGGGACGGCGCGAATCAGCGGCGCGGCCGGATTCTCGGGCGGTGATTCGAACTCACCCAGGCGGGGCGGAGGCTCGGCGCAGGTCGGAGTGAGCAGCAGGTCGTAGCCCTCGTCGGCCCACCAGGATGCGATCCGCCGGGTCGAGCGCTGTGCGTCCTCGATCGCGCTCAGGTAGTCGCCGGCCGTATGGGTTCGGCCCTGCTCGGCCAGCGCCCAGGTGCAGGGCTCGACGTCGTCGGGCCCGATCTCGCGCCCGATCGCTGCGGCCCAGTACTTGATGTTCCAGTCGACGCCGGCCGTCCAGCGGACGATGAAGTTTCCGATCTGCTCCGGATCGTCCAGGTCGCGCGGGTGCGCGTGCTCGACGTTGTGACCGAGCTCCTCCAACAGCTTGGCCGCGTTCTCGGCCGCGGCCACACAATCGGGGTGGCTCTCGAACTGCCCGCCGGTGGGGACCGTGTGCAGGCCGATGCGAAGCCGGCCGGGGTCGGCGCCCACCTCCTCGACGTAGGATCGCGACGGTGCCGGGGCGGCGTAGGGGTCTCCGGGGGCCGGTCCGTGCACCGCGTCGAGGATCCCCGCGGCATCGCGGACGCTGCGCGTCACCGCGAGCTCGGCGACCAGACCGCCGAGGACGTCGCCGAAATCGGGCGCCAGCGATACACGCGCGCGTGAGGGCTTCAGCCCGACGAGCCCGCAGTGGCTGGCCGGGATGCGGATCGAGCCGCCGCCGTCGTTGGCATGCGCCGCCGCGACGATTCCCGCCGCCACGGCAGCAGCCGAGCCGCCACTCGATCCCCCGGGCGAGCGATCTAGATCCCACGGGTTGTGCGTGGCGCCGTAGGCGACAGGCTCGGTAGTCGGCAGGATCCCGAGCTCCGGGGTGTTGGTCCGGCCGAGGATCACGAAGCCGGCCTGGCGGAAGCGCTGGGTAAGCCACATGTCGTGGTTGGCCTTGTAGCCGGCCGCTTTGACCACGCGCATCCCCTCGTGGACCGGGACTCCCTCCATGTAGCACGAAAAGTCCTTGACCAGGAACGGCACACCGCGGAACGGCCCGGCGGGCAAGTCTCTGTCCGCCGTCTCGCGCGCCTCGTCAAGCAGCGGGTGGATCACGGCGTTCAACTGCGGGTTGAGCGCCTCGAGGCGTCCGATCGCTTCCTGCACGAGCTCGGCCGCAGAGACTTCGCCTTCCCGGACCAGCCTTGCCTGTTCGGTCGCGTCGATCGCCATAGCCTAACCGGAGCAACGCCCGCCGATAAACTGGCTATCGAGATTCCGCGCGAGGACCGGCGCACGTCGTCTCGAGTTCTCGCCAACCTCGCGTCAGCGGCAACCCCCAAGGCAAGGGAAGCAGAGCGCAGCGCTGGATGAACATGTTTGGGCACAACAAGAGTCGCGCGGGCGGGCAGCTGGCGCGAGCCTTGGCTGCCGCGGTGGCGGTCGGGGCGGCGATCGCCGCCGTCGCGCTGCTCTTGGGTTACGGATCCCCGGCCCCGAGAGCCCACGCGGACGTGGACAGTCCGTCGGTCCATCCGATTGGACCACCCCCGTCCTTCTCGCTGGCCGCCCGCAGTGGCCTGGCCGAGCTGCTCGGGCGGGGGGGCCCGAGCCCCGTCGCGTGGAACAGCCAAACCGGTCTGTGGGGAGGCCACACCAAGCCGAACTGGTGGCAATCCGCGCTCGCCGTCCTGACGCTCGTGAGGTATGCCGAGCGCACGGCTGACCGCGGCCAGCTGATCCAGCACGTCCTGGATCGCATCTACGCCCGCAACGTCTACAAGCCCTACTCGACGGCAAAATTCGACTTCGCCAACGAGTTCGGCGACGACACGGCGTGGTGGGGCCAAGCCTGGCTCGAGGCGTCGCGCTACGAGCTGTTCGTACGCCACGACCTGGCCGACGCGTCGCGGTTCCTGGGAGTCGCCGAATGGGACGCCGACTACCTCTACAGCATGCCGAGGTCATGTGGCGGGATCCCGTGGGCGCTCAACCGCCCCGCCGACGCCGTCACGAGCGCTGAGTTCGCCACGCTGGCCGCCCGCCTCGCGAGCTATCGCGAGACGCCGGGCGCCTTCTATGACCCCGGGCGTGCGGCGGTGTGGATCGCCGATGCGCAGAACGCAATGCATTGGCTCGAGGCCAGAGGGCTCATCAACCTGCAAAGCGGGAGCGTTCTCGATGCCCTCAATTCGAGCTGTCAGGTGATCGGCGGTGCCATGACGTACACGCAGGGAGAGGTGGCCGAGGCGCTCGTGCAGCTGGGAAACGCCCTCCACCGGCCGCTCTACTACCGCCAGGCCGAGATCTTCCTGCGCTTCGCGCTCGATCCGTCCAAGCAGCTGATCACCGACGGCGTTCTGAGGGAGCGCTGCGAGACGCGGCCCGGAGGGTGCGGGCGCCTGCACTACCACCTGGATCTTCCCGCCTACAAGGGGATCTTCGTGCTGGCCACGTCCGACTGGGACGGCGCGACCAGGACCCACAGGTTTGCCAGGTTCCTCCGCACGCAGGCCAGGGCCGTCGTAAGCCAGGCGCTCGAGGCGCAGGGACCCGGCGTCCCCGGATGCAGCACCCCGGCGGCCTGCCAGTTCGGGTTCTACTGGACCCAGCTGCCCGATCCCAGCCCCAACACCCTGGGCGCGACGGTCGGAAGCCAGGAGAGCGCGATCGACGCGCTGATCGCGGTCCTCCCGCAGCGAGGCCGGTAGCCGCGCGTGGGCCCGCGCGGCTGGCTTCCGTTCGGGCGCCGGCGCCGTAAAGGCATCGATGAGGCGACGCGCAAGGCGCTCCAGTGGTTCGTGCTCCCGATCTGGTTGGGGGCAGGGCTCGCGGACCTGGTGGTGTCATCGCCGGACCGACATCGAGCACACAGCATCAGAGTTGCTCGGAGCGGCTGCGACTCCGCGGGTCGTGGTGGTGCTCGGGCGTCTGACCGAGATGACCAGCGGGCGCCGCTCGGAAGCTGAGCATCGCCGCACGGATCGCATCATTTTCAAGAGCGGCGTGTTAGGGGCACTTGGGTGAGATCTGCTGAGCTGGGCGCAGGGGGCGGCGCGCGTGAACCGGGCGCGTGGGGCGGCGCGCGTGAACCGGCTCGGTCACGCCTCGGCTCCGCGGGCGGGCGCCGCCTCGCGCGGGCGACGGCGGTCGCCGCTGCCGTCGCTGTCGCGGGCACAGCCTCGGGTCTGGGGGGTACAGCTTCGGGTCGGGCGACAAGCCCGCGGGCGGGCGCCGCGCAGGTGGCGGTGTTTCCGATCCCGGGTAGCCGCCTGGCCAGCGCTCAGACACAGATCACGTTCCGCGGCGTACCTGCCGATCAGCTTGGCTCCATCACGGTGACGGGCTCGCGCAGCGGCGCGCACTCGGGGCAGATGAAGGCAGACTCCGATGGCGGGGGCGGCAGCTTCGTGCCGGACAGCTCGTTTGTGGCGGGGGAGGTCGTTACCGTGAAGACCGGGCTGAACATCCTGGGGGCCAAGAACGGAACCTTCAAGTTCGTGGTGGAGCAACGAGTGGGCGGGATTCCGCCACCGGCGAAGCTGGGCGCGCCACCGCGGGTCAAGGGCGACGTCTCGGTCTTCCGATCGCGACCCGACCTACGGCCGGCGGCGGTCAAGAGCATCCAGGGCCACCAGACGGGTCCCGATGTCTTCCTCACACCGATGCGCGGGCCGGTGCAGCGGGGCCCGCTGATCGTGGGTCCGGCCGGGCGACTCGTGTGGTTTCACCCCTTACGGAGCAAGGAGAAGGCCGCGGACCTGCGGGTACAGCGCTACCACGGCCAGCCGGTTCTCACCTGGTGGCAGGGCTACGAGAACGCGGGGGTGGGCAAGGGTGAGGACATCATCGTCGACGACCACTACCGGCTGGTCGAGACCGTGAAGGCCGGCAATGGCTTGAAGGCCGACCTGCACGAGTTCACGCTCACTCCGCAGGGCACCGCACTGATAACCGCCTACCGCCTAGTCCGTTGGAACGCCTCGGCGATGGGTGGCAGCAAGCGAAGCGCGGTGCAGGACTGCGTCGTGCAGGAGATCGACATCCCCACCGGACTGGTTCTGTTTCAGTGGGACAGCCTCGACCACGTCCCGGTGAGCGACTCCTACAGCCGCTCTCCCAAGCCGCACAACCCGTATGACTACTTCCACATCAACTCGGTGCAACAAGCGCCCGATGGCAGCCTGATCATCTCGGCCCGCAACACCTGGGCGGTCTACGACATCAACCACCAGACTGGACGTGTCAACTGGACGATCGGAGGCAAGCACTCGAGCTTCAAGATGGGTCGGGGTACGAGCACCGCCTATCAGCACCATGCGCGAATCCGCCCGGACGGACTGTTCACGATCTTCGACGACGGGGACGCACCCCGCGTGCATCCGCAATCGCGAGGCCTGGTTGAGCGTGTGAACCTCGCCAAGCGCACGGTGACACTGGTGCGCGAACTCGACCACTCACCCAAGCTCCTCACTCCTTTTGAGGGCTCCGTGCAAACACTCCGGACCGGCGACCTGTTCGTGGGTTGGGGCGCGCTGCCCTACTTCACCCAGTTCACAGCTGGCGGCAAGCAGATCTATGACGGAAGGTTCGTCGATCAGAACTCGAGCTACCGCGCCTACCGATTCGTGTGGAGCGCCACCCCATCGAACCCGCCCGCCGTGGCGGGGTTCGACAGCGGCCACCGGACGAGGGTGTACGCGAGCTGGAACGGAGCCACCGACGTAAGCGCTTGGCGGGTACTGGCCGGCAGCAGCTCGACCGCGCTCAAGCCGGCCCGTCAAGCCGCCTCCAGTGGTTTTGAGACCGAGATCACGATCAGACGGCAGGCCTACCTCGAGGTCGAAGCGCTCGGCCGCGCGGGCCGGATACTCGGGCGATCCGGCGTAGTCACTCCGCGCTAGCAGTGGGGTAGCCGCGGGTCCGAGCGCGACGCCGGCAGGCGGACGATCAGAACGACTTGTACTTGCCGCTGCCGATCGTGAAGCCGTGCTTGGACTGGTTCGTGCAAGTCACCGCCTTCGCCCGGATCGTGCAGGTAACCCCAACTGAGCTCCAGGCAGAGCCGGTTCGGAGGGTGGCGGGGGTGCCACTGGCCTCGAAAGAGTCCTGACTCAGCAGCACCAGCTCGGCCTTGCCGTGCGCGGAGAGCTGGACAAACGGGTCACCCACGCCGCGCTTGGCCCGTGGAATGCCCTTTCCGCTGCACAAGACCGTTGTCGCGCGTTTTCCCTTCTGATGGATCTTGATGCCACACACAACGCTCCCGCTCTCGTTGCGCCAGAGCTTGGCGTGCGAGTCAGAAGCTGCCGCGGCACAGGGCGCGGCCAGGGTGAACAGTCCGATCACGAGGAGCGGACGATGCGTTGCGTGGATCCTTCTCATCCGGAGTGCGGCCGTACCCTAGCGCCCCAGAGCCGACGCCCGGACTCGAACCGGGGACCCCTTCATTACGAGAGTGCCCCTGGGAGGCCGAAAGCGCGTGGTAATTGGGGGTTCGGTGAGGTTGCGTGAGGTTCCGGGAGGTCATATTTGCCTCACTGGAGACACGCTGGGGACACGCGAGCCCGATTCATCGGATGAAACGGGTCGCTGATCAAGGCGCCACGCGCGCTTCGGCTGTTCATGTCCGCCTAGGTGGCCGAGGTGGCAGAAACAGGCGACGTTGAGCGGCGCGGTCGCTCAACCAGCCGTCGGTAGCGTCGCCGCCCACACACCGTTTTGACCGCTGACATAAACCGTGTGTAGCGTGAGCGCAGCGACTGTGCCGCTGACCTTGCGGGGTTGCGCGATCATGAATCGCCTCAGAGTGGGCAAGTGTAAGCCGACCGGACCAACTCGTCCTGGCCAGATCAGATCCCGCTCGGTACCAAGGACCGGAGAGCCATCGACCGGAATATTCACATGCGAACCGCATTCCCGCAGACGACTGCCGTTGACGACCGCGAAACGGCCCAAAAAAACCAGCGAGCCCGGTTCTCGTTGACCGGTGTAATCCGCGATGACAGTCGGGAAACGCAGCGGACTGCACAACCGACCTTCCCCCGAGGGAGCGTCCAAATCATCACGGAGGTGCCCCCCTGCGTAGACGCGATCACGCCGAACCATGCCGGTCTTGATGCTCTGTAACCAGAACGTATCCCCGCACGCCTTGCCAGGGCAGTCCTTGGCATCAATTTTGAGCCACCGCGCACCGACCGCATCGACGATGCAATCGATTGATGTGATCGTTTTTTTGCACCCCGGCTTTGGCGAAAGCGTGATCGTGCGCCAACGCTCCGTCTTCAAGCTGTAGAGCTCGACGGGAGGATTGAAGCTGCGGTCAGAACATCTGAACAGAATCCAGCCTCCACCAAACATCGGCTCGGGAAAGCTCGGACAGTTCGGAGGCGATATCGCGCGCCGCTGCCTTGTCTGCTGATCGAGCAGCGTAAACGGCGCCGCCGGCGGCAAGAGCAGGACATAGCGGCTGTTAGAGACGACACCGCCTTCCGCCAGGACTCGCTGCCACTTCAGATGCAGGACCATCGGCTTGGCCGCCAGCGCAGGCGCAACCGCAGCCCCCAAAAGCGCAATGGCGATCGAGACGGATCTGATTGTGCGTATGCCCAGATAACGCACCATCGACCCAGGAATGGTCGCTCGACGAGCGTCCGGCGTACGCTAAACGATCGCCAAAGGCGCACGCAGCTGCTTCCTCCCTAGACCGCACTCCCGACCAGTCGTTTGCAGCCCGTCCCAACGGGACTAGATCCGGCACTCAGTCGTGGCGTCCTCGCGGAGGGCCGCCCGTCTGCTGCTCAGGACTGGCCTCGAAGGTGGAGACCGGCCCGGGACGGGCGGCGTTCATGATCGCGCGCGGAGAGCCGGCCGCGCGTCCATGCGCGGACTTGCTACGGCGCGCGCGGCAGCGGCTGAGTAGCCGGTCGGATGCGGTGGGCGAAACAGCAGCTACTCGCGCGCGGAAACGGACGCCGGGATCTCACATCCGTGTTCGATGACAAGTCCGCGCGCGGACATCGTCACGAGGCGGGTGGCAACGGACGCTTTGGGACGAGTTTGGGACGAATTCGAAAATGTCGAATAGCGCCAAAACCGCAGTTGGTGCGTTGACTTGCGTATTTAGGAGCGTCGGAAGAACTCCCTGCAAATCGCCTGCGTCTGCCGGTGACCCCGCCCGCCCAACGTGACTTCATAAGAAACGTCCCTGAAATCGGCCGGGGTCACCGGCAGACGCAGGCAGGCCAGGGGTTACAGACGTACTGATCCTGAAGCGGAGATCAGACGGCGGTCTCGGAGCGCGGAGGGGTCGGGCGGGCGGCATCGCGACCAGCGTGAATCCGCTCACGCTCGAGGAGCTCCTCTGTCCCTTGATGCTCCCCATCTAGCTCCGCTACGTGGGGCTGCGCACCGACGCGGCAGTGGTAGCACGCATCCGCGTCCTCCGTGGCTCGGTACCACTCGTGATCGCCGCAGTCGTGCGCGCCCTTAGGCACGAGGCGCCAGAGAGGCGACGGAAGCAGGCCGCGGAGACGGGTCCGCATGCGGTATTTGCCATGCACAGATCCCATGCGCTCAGTGTAAGGCGCTTTTTTGCTCCGCAATCCTCGGAACTTCTCTTCCGCCTGAGCACGGCGGCGAAGTTCCTTATCGATCGCCTTGTCGCGGGCCAGCGCTTGGATCTGCTCATCAGTCAGGTTGACGAATGCGCTGTCCCGCTGCTTGCGGCCCACGATCAGCTCGACTCGGGCGCCGGCACCGCGGCCGGCCCGTCGAGCTTGAACGCCTCGGCGACCAGCCTTGCGTCCTCCTTGCGCGGCGCGTAATGGAGATACTTCATCGTCGTCTGGATATCGGCGTGGCCCATCCACTCCTGCACGCGACGAATGTCGGCCTTGCCGATCATCCGGGTTCCGAACGTATGGCGGAGGTCGTGAAAGCGGAGCTTCCGAAGCCCCGCTCGCCTAAGGGCTGATTCGTAGCGCCGGACAAGCGCCCTGGCGTCGACGTAGCCGCCCCAGTCGCCAATGAACACAAGGTCATCCTCGCCAGTCGACCGCTCACGCCGACCGAGCTTGGCGAGCGCTTCGGCTACGTCGGGAGCCATCGGCACCGATCGGACCTTGCCTGACTTCGGAGTGGTTAGAACGCCGGCGGCATAGCTCGCTCGCACACGGACCACCGAGCCAGGGAAATCGACGTCTCGCCAGCACAAAGCCAGCAGCTCCCCCCTCCTCAGCCCGGTGAATGCTGCCGTGAGAAAGATGGCCGCGTCCTGCTCACTGGCCGCAGCTCGGACGAGTGCCCACACCTCTTCAGGCGAGAACACCTCGATGTCCCCGCTGCGCCGCTGCGGCGGCTTCTCAACGTCGGCGGCCGGGTTGACCGGCAATCCCCAGACCTTCCTCGCCCGCTGAAAGATCCCGTGGAGCAGGACCAGCGCCTTGACCCGGGTCGACGCCGAGCGTTCGACGCTCCCCAGCCAGCGCTCGATCACCGGCGTCGTCACCGATTCGAGCTGCATCTCGCCAAAGGCTGGCAGCAGCTGCGAACGGACGATCGCCTTGTAGCCGGCCACCGTCGA
This sequence comes from uncultured Solirubrobacterales bacterium, assembly GCA_963803595.1. Taxonomy (GTDB): domain Bacteria; phylum Actinomycetota; class Thermoleophilia; order Solirubrobacterales; family Solirubrobacteraceae; genus Palsa-465. The sequence goes on along the minus strand of CAWDNF010000005.1, from coordinate 564,429 downwards.
TGGCTTGCGAACACGATCGTGTTCGACGTGGCGCAGCCACTCAGCGGCAGCGTCGGCGAACGTCGCGCCCGTCCGCACCATTCCCGGGAGCGTCCCCCGCCGAGCCTCATCGAGGACAGAGCGCAGCCACGCCTCTGCCGTGCGCTTGGTGAAGTAGCCCGGCGGCGGCCGACCACGCTCTGTCCATGCCGGCCCGAGCTTCTTCTGCACCTGGCGGCCATCGGGCAATCGGTACTTGCAATACCACTGGGGACCCCGCGCGCGCTCGACCCGGAAGACGTGTCCCGTGGGCTCCCGAAATGTCCCCGCCATCCCCGGAAAAGATACGCCAAGCTCGGGACATATTGGTGACACGTCCGCTCCACCGCCCATCAGAGCCCCAATAAAAACCCAGGATTACCGGGGCTTTCTAGAAGCCGACGCCCGGACTCGAACCGGGGACCCCTTCATTACGAGTGAAGTGCTCTACCAGCTGAGCTACGTCGGCGCCGGGTGGGAGTCTAGCCCGCGCCTGCAGGCCGCCGGCCGTCCTGTCGGTGGCGCCAGTCGTCGGCCAAGATGGCCCAGCGCTCGTGGTCGCGCCAGCGGCCTCCGATCTTCAGGTAGCGCGGCGAGAATCCTTCGCGCGTGAAGCCGGCGCCCCGGGCCAGGGCAATCGATGCATGGTTCCCCGGCTGGATGTTCGCCTCGATTCGATGGAGGCGCAGCTCGGTGAAGGCCCGTCGCAGGACGAGCTCAATACCCTCACGCATGTATCCCTGGCCGGCGTATGGCTTGCCGATCGCGTAGCCGAGGTAGGCGCTCTGCCAAGAGCTGCGGACGATCTGGGAGAGGTTGAAGAAACCCATGATCGCCAGGTCCTCCCGGCGACAGAGGAGCATCGCGTCGAAGTCGGGCCGGCGCGAGTCGGCGAGGTAGGCGACGAAGCGTTCATCGTCGGTAGGTGCCGTTGCCCACGGCCGGTGGAAGGATCGGCTGGCGCGCATCAGTGAGATGAACTCCTGCTGGTCGGAGAGCGCCGGCGAACGCAGGAAGACGCGACTCATCAGCCCTACTCGGTCACGGGCCACCGCCCGAATCAGGGCCGAGCAGCTGTTCGAGCCTGTAGGCCAGGGCCTCGCACGCCAGCTCTTCCGAGACGTTGAGCACGAACCGCCGGCGTGTCTCCTCGACCATGTCGACCGCCTCGAGCAGCCGCTGCGGGTTTCCCGAGTGGGCGGCCCGTAGCTCGTCCAGACGGTCGCGGTTGCGCACCAGATCCTCGGCCTCCCAGGCGAGCGCCGCCAAGTCGGCGTACCACAGCGCAGCGACCTGCAGGGTGAGGTCGAGCGAGCGGGTCTCGACCCGGCGACGGGCGCGTTTGATCCGCTCGGACCACTCGTTCTCGACGCGCCGGCGCTCCTTGCGGGGATGGAGCTCGAGCTCCTGGACCGCCTGCTGTTCGAGCTCCTCACGCGCCGTCTCGCCCGTGGTCCGAACCGCCGCCAGCATCTGCAGCCACGGCTTCTCGCGTGCCATCTCGCCCGAGAGCGCTGCTGCGGCGAATCTCTCCCCGCTCGCCCGCAGCGCCTGTCCGTCTTCGCCGGCCAACATGCGGGCCAGCGCGAGGTCGCCGAGCGACAGCCGAGCACACGCCTGAGCATGCTCTCCCGACAGACCCAACACGCCGAGCTCGGCGGCCACCTCCTCGAACGACGGCGCATCGAAGCGGACCAGCTGGCAGCGCGAGCTGATCGTGGGCAGGACTTCAGACAGCCGATCGGTGAGGAGGATCAGGTGCACGAACGACGGCGGCTCCTCGAGCGTCTTGAGCATGCGGTTGGCCGCCTCGTCGCCCAGCTCGTCCACTCGCTCGATCACAAACACCCGGCACGCCGCCTCGAACGGAGTCTTGCTGGCGGCTGCCACCACAGGCCCGTCGATGTCGGAGACGAGAATCTCGTGCGCTCCACTTGGAGCCACCCAGGTGAGATCTGGGTGCGCACCGGACTGGGCGCGCGCGCGAGCGCTCTCAGGATCACCCGCTCCCCGTGAGAGGAGCTCGGTGGCGAGACCTCGCGCCGCCGCTCGCTTGCCCGAGCCGTCAGGCCCGTAAAACAAGTATGCATGCGACGCGGTGGCGCCCGGCTCGAGCGCCGGGCCGAGGACAGCGCTGGCATGAGGGTGGCGAGCGAGCTCGGCGAGCACGTGTCGATGCTAATCGCCTGTAGGGTCAAAACCCATGAGCACCGGCCGGCTGATCACGATCGAGGGGATCGACGGCGCGGGAAAGACGACGCTGGCGACCGCGCTGGCCTCCGAGCTCGAGCGCCGCGGGATCGCCGTCGCCCTGCTCCGCGAGCCCGGCGGCGTGCGCGCAGCGGAGCTGATCCGGGAGCTCGTCAAGGATCCGGCTCTACGTATCGGGGCGGCGGCGGAAGCGCTGCTCTACGCGGCGGCGCGCGCCCAGCTGGTCGAGGAGGCCGTGCGACCCGGGCTGGCCGAGGGACGGTGGATCCTGCTCGACCGCTTCGTCGACTCGTCGCTTGCCTACCAGGGGGCGGGGCGGGAGCTTGGGATCGAGGCCGTCAGGTCGATCAACGAGTTCGCCACCGGCGAGCTCATCCCCGACCGCACCCTGCTCGTGACGCTCGACCCGAAATCAGCCCGCGAGCGCGCAAGCGAGCGCGCCGAACCGGTCGACCGGCTCGAAGCAGAGCATGAGGAGTTCTTCGCCCGGATCGCCCGGGCCTACCGCAACCTCGCCGAGCGTGAACCGCAACGGATCCGAGTCCTCGACGGATCGCTCCCGCCGGAGGCGGTCCTCGCTCGGGCCCTGGCCGAGCTAGCCGATCTGCTCTGAGTAGCCGCCGGGATGCGCCTGGGCGAACTCCCAGGCGTCAGAGACGATCGCCTCGAGACCCGGCTTGCGCGGATCCCACCCGAGCTCTGAGCGGATGCGCTCGCTGGCCGCCACGAGGCGCGGTGGGTCCCCGGGGCGACGGGCTGCCTCGCGCACGGGAATCTCGCGACCAGTCACCGACCGCGCGGCATCGATCACTTGGCGCACCGAGAATCCGCTGCCATTGCCCAGGTTGAAGATCTGATGCGTGCCCGGCCGCGTCGCCTCCAGGGCGCGGAGATGAGCGTCGGCCAAGTCGTCGATGTGTATGTAGTCGCGGATCGCGGTGCCGTCCGGGGTGGGGTAATCGATGCCGAAGATCTCGACATATGGATTGATGCCCAGCGCCGCTCGGAGGATGTTGGGGATCAGGTGGGTCTCGGGCTCGTGGTCCTCACCCAGGCCGCCGCTGGCCCCCGCCACGTTGAAGTAGCGGAGGCTGACCGCGCCGAGGCCGTGCGCCTGGCAGACGTCGCCGATCATCAAGTCGACGGCAAGCTTCGACGCACCGTAGGCGTTGATCGGACGTGGCTGGGCGGATTCGGCGATCGGCACCGCGTCAGGCTCGCCGTACACGGCGCAGGTGGAGGAGAACACCAACTGGTGCACGCCAGCGTCGACCATCGCCTCGAGCAGGTTGAGGGTTCCGCCGACGTTGACCCGGTAATAGCGCTCCGGATGGGCAACCGATTCGGACACCAGGGCGAGCGCCGCGAAATGCAGGACGGCGTCGAACCCCTGATCGACCACACGGCTGACCTCCGGGAGGTCGAGGAGGTCGACGATCACGAGCTCGGCGCCTGCCGGCACGGCTGCACGGTGCCCGCGCTCGAGGTTGTCGAGCACGACGACCTCGTGCCCGGAGCCGAGCAGGTGATGAGCGACGATCGAGCCGATGTAGCCGGCGCCCCCGGTGACGAGCAGCTTCATGCCGGGGACAACTCTGTCAGCTGGGCGGCGTGAGGCTCGTAGCCGCGGCTGCCAGCGGAGTCCGCGTCGCGGTGGGAGAGCGGTTCGGCGGCGCTGCCAGCAGCTGGACGTCCAACACGAAGTGGGCGAGCGCTCCGCGAGGATCGAGCTGGATGATCCGCTGGCTACCTACCACGATGCCTGGCCTGTCTCCCAGCAGCCCGTCGATGTAGATGAGCTGCGCCCATGCTCCTTCGTCGCTCGGGTCCCTCCGCAGCGCCTCCGCGACATAGCTGAGAGCGCGGCCGGCCTGCCCGCGGTGGAGCGCGATCGTGGCTTGCGCCAACGGACCGGCGTCGGATAACGGGTCGAGCCGCGCCGCGAGGGCCGCGGAGGACTGCGCGGAGGCCAGCCCCGCGCTCGAGTTGCTCGACGCTCCGACGAGGGCCGCGCTCGCCTTCGAGGCCGCGAGCTCCGGGAGCTCAGCGGACAGGGCGAAGACGCACAGCCAGAGCGTCACCGCGGCCAGCGTGAGCGCGCGCCACCCCGCCGGCCACCGGCCCGGCCTCCGTAGAACAGCGGTAGAGGGCAGCCGGCCTCCCGTCCCCGCGACCAGACCGAGGAAGAGGAGCGCGGGCAGGGTGACACCGGGGATGTTCCAGTCCCAGTCGTAGAGCGAGTGGACGGCATAAGTGGCGGCACCGGCCAGGAGAGCTCCCGCGGCCAGCCGCTGCTGCCCCGGCGGGACGCGGCGGACTGCCCGCGCCGCGGCAGCCAGGAGCAGCGCGTAACCGCCGATCGCCAGCAGCGCTCCGACGATCCCCGTGTCGGAGAGGAACTGGAGCGGAACGCTGTGGGGCTCCTGGATCGTCAACGTGTTGCGCCGGTAGAGAAGGTGCACGACGCCGAAGGACCCCGCCCCCCAGCCGCCGAGTGGCCGGTCGCTGAACGCCCCGGCGGCCTCCTTCCACCAGACCCAGCGATTCTGAGACGCCGCCGACAGAAGGCGTTGCGGGTTGTAGTTGCTAGGAGCGTGCGTCGTCGTAAAGCTGCTCCACGCGTGCGACACGGTCCCCGTGAGCCCGCGTGAGGAGAACGTCATTGCCAGCAGCACTCCGACTACGACGACCGCGGCGAGTGCCAGCCCAAGTCGCCGGAGTCCCGGCACCCGACGGTGGTCGAGTCGCATACGGTGCTCGTTTGCGATCAGCCGCCGGCCTGCGATCCACAGCAGAGCGAGCGACGCGAGGAGCACGCCGATCAGGATCGCCCCGGCGGACTCGCGCTTGGAGAGCGAGACCCCGGCGGTCGTGAGCGGACCCGAGGATAGACCCACAGCGATGGCGGGAGCCGCTCCCAAGGCCGCCGCGCCGAGCCAGACGAGCCAGCGCAGCGGCTGTCCGCCGGCCAGCAGCCCGACGAGCAAGGCGACGGCGAGCGCGATCAGCCCTCCCCGGGAGTACGTGAACGCGATCGTGAGGAGCATCACCGACGCGGCACACGCCACGGCGAGGCGCACGAGGGCCATTCGCCGGGTGTCGAGCGCAACGGCGAGCGCAACGGGCACGCCGAAAACGACGAACAGCGCGAGCGCGTTCCAGTAATCGAGCGGCAGCTGGAGACGTGGCAGCGGACCGGTCTGGTTGAAGTCGAAAAGGCCGGCCAGGTGGAGACCGGGCAGCAGCTTCTGGCCGACGGCATATGCGGTGACGAGCAGCGCGACAGCGAGGAAGCCGGCGGCGGCCACGTCCACGGTCCGGGACTCGGATGCGCCCAGAAGGATCGCCAGCGCCAGGACTGTCACATAACAGATCACACGGTTGAGCTCGACCCAGGTCTGGTCAGGCGCGACGCTCCAGAGCACGCTCAGCCCGTCCCAGCAGGCGAATGCCGCAAGCAGGATCGCGCCGGCTAGGGCGAGCCCGGGCACCCTCGGTCGGAGCGCTCCCTTCCACAGCCAGACCACGCCCGCCGCCGCCGCAACGGCCGCGACCGCCAGCTCGATTCTCGTCCCGGTCGCGAGCGCCACGCCTCCGTGGGCAAAGGCGGCATACAGCACGATCACGAGCAGCGCGCAACAGATCGCGCTGGAGCCGGCAGGCGCTCGCCACGCCGCGAAACTGCCTGCGTGCTCCACGATCGACGGCGTCGATTCGCGGGGCCGCGTTAGCTCGGCGGTCGACATCGCGGCGAAGCTAGCAAGTGCCGTTGCGGACCCGCGCAACGCAAGGTCCGCCGCCATTCTGCGATCCAGGCAGAGGGCGGCCACGGAGTAAAATTGCAGCTAATACCGAGCTTCCACGAAGCCTGGTTCGAGCCCGCCCAGCTTCACTGATTCCGTCCGGGCCATCCGCAAGTCTTTGCTGCCCGATCGGCCGCCCCGCAGACCGATTTGAGGAGTCGAAGAAGCGGAGAGACAAAGGAGCAGGCCGGCATGGAGCAGACGACGCAGACCCCACTCACCCCCCAGGCAAAGCAAGCGACGGGCCTCACGATCCGCCGGTTCTTCACGACGCCTGGCGTGCATCCGTTCGACACCGTTGAGTGGGAGGTCCGCGACGCCCGCATCGGCCACGGCGACAAGGTCTCGTTCGAGCAGCGCGACGTCACGTTCCCCAAGTCGTGGTCCCAGAACGCGACCAACATCGTCGCCCAGAAGTACTTCCGCGGCCAGCTCGGCTCGCCTGAGCGGGAACGATCGGTCAAGCAGATGATCAGCCGCGTCGCGGGAACGATCGCCGACTGGGGGCGGCAGCGCGGATATTTCGCGACCTCGGACGACGGCGACGCATTCGAGGCCGAACTGACCTACATCCTGCTTCACCAGATGGCGGCGTTCAACTCGCCGGTCTGGTTCAACGTGGGCTGGCATCGCGTCGGCGACCCAAAGATGCAGGCATCGGCCTGCTTCATCCTCTCGGTCGAGGACCAAATGGAGTCGATCCTCGAGTGGAACACCCAGGAGGGGATCATCTTCCGCGGGGGGTCGGGCTCGGGCATCAACCTGTCGAAGATTCGAGGCTCGATGGAGCCGCTTAGTCGCGGCGGCACCGCGTCGGGCCCGGTGTCCTTCATGCGCGGCGCCGACGCGTGGGCCGGGTCGATCAAGTCGGGCGGCGGCACCCGCCGTGCGGCCAAGATGGTCGTACTCGACGTCGATCATCCCGACATCCGCGAGTTCATCTGGTGCAAGGCCAAGGAGGAGGACAAGGCCGCCGCGCTCCGCGACGCCGGCTTCGACATGTCGATCGACGGTGATGGCTTTCACTCGATCCAGTACCAGAACGCCAACAACTCGGTGCGGGTGACCGATGAGTTCATGCGCGCGGTCGAGAACGACGAGGACTGGCACCTGATCGCGCGGACCACGGGTGAGCCGATCGGCGATCCGATCCCGGCCCGCGAGCTCATGCGCGAGATCGCCGAGGCGGCATGGCGCTGCGCCGACCCCGGTGTTCAGTACGACACGACGATCAACCACTGGCACACGTGCCCGAGCTCGGGTCGGATCAACGCGTCGAACCCGTGCTTCCCAGCCGACGCTCGCGTCCATACGACCCACGGTCTGATGTCCATCGCAGAGCTCGTCGACCGAGGCGAGAACGGCGAGGAGATAGCGGTCTATACGCATCGCGTCACCAGCGAGAAACCAGGGACAGGTGTCGCGGCAACCCACCCGACTGCCTTCATGCGCAATGGCGTCAGCCCCATCGTCAGGCTTCGCTTCGCCAATGGGGCAGAGCTTCGCTGCACTCCTAACCACCGAATCTGGACCTCCAATCGCGGTTACGTCCGAGCTGAGGACCTGACGAGGACCGATCAGGTCATGCTCAACGACTGCCCAACTCCGGCAGTTGCGGCGTCGTGGAAGCTTCCCGTAAAGGTCACTGCGCTCGCGAAGTCCTCCTCAAGCGGAGGTACTGCCACTTATCGGGAGCTTCCCGACCGCTGGAGCGAGGGACTAGCAGAGCTGACCGGCCATCTCGTCGGCGACGGATGGCTAACGGACGTCCAAACCGGCTGGGTATATGGCGGCGACGACATCGCGGACGGCCTCGCGGAGGCGCATGAGAGGCTCGTACGCGAGCTGGTGGGCGGTGTGTCGCGACAGGAGATGCCAAATGGGACCGTTCAGCTGCGTGCCGGCAGCGAGGCTCTGCGCGAACTATTTCGTGGTCTCGGCATAACCAGCGCTCGCGCCCATGACAAACGAGTTCCGCGTGCCATCTTCGCTGCGCCCACCGAGGTCCAGGCGGCGTTCCTCCGCGGCCTCTTCGGAGCCGACGGTTGCGTATCGCGTACCGAGAATGGGAAAGCAAGCCGCTACGTCGGGTTGGGAAGTCGAAGCGAAGCGCTCCTCCGCGACGTCCAGCGGCTGCTGTTTACATTCGGAATCCGGGGACAGCTCTATGAGGTCAGCGGGAGCGCGAACCAGAAGTTCGAGTACACGCGTGTCGACGGGACACCAGTCGTCTATTCCTCACAGCAAGGTTTTGACTTGCGAATTACCGGTAGCGACGTCGAGCGTTTCGCCGCGTCGATCGGATTCTCGGCGCCCCGTAAGAACGAGGCCCTCGACGAGCTCCTGTCGCAGACGAGCCGGTACGGGACCAAGGCGAGCACGCATCTGATCTCCCGCGACAGCGATGGACAAGAGCACGTCTACAACCTGACCGAGCCGCTCCATCACTCCTACATAGTCGACGGCTTCGTTGTCGCGAATTGTTCCGAGTACATGCACGTCGATGACTCGGCCTGCAATCTCGCCTCGCTGAACCTGATGAAGTTCCGCCAGCCCGACGGGACGCTCAACGTCGACGCGTTTGAGCACGCAGTCGACACGATGCTCCTGGCTCAGGAGATCATCGTCTCGCCGTCGAGCTATCCGACCGAGAAGATCGGCGAAAACGCGCGGGCATTCCGCCAGCTCGGCCTGGGCTACGCGAACCTCGGCGCCTACCTCATGTCCAACGGGATGCCCTACGACTCAGAGGAAGGTCGCGCGACGGCCGCCGCGATCACCGCACTGATGACGGCCCGCGCATATCGAGAGTCAGCCCGGGTTGCGAGCGCGGTCGGACCCTACGACCGCTACCTCGAGAACCGTAAGCCGCACAACGAGGTCATGCGGATGCACCGCGACGCGGCGTACACGATTCCCGCCGAGGCGTGCCAGGACACCGCACTACTCGGATCCGCCCGGGCGACCTGGGACGAGGCCGTCGAGGCGGGCGAGATCCATGGCTACCGGAACGCTCAGGCCACCGTGCTCGCGCCGACGGGAACGATCAGCTTCCTGATGGATTGCGACACGACCGGGGTCGAGCCTGACTTCTCGCTCGTCAAGTTCAAGGAGCTGGTGGGCGGTGGGCAGATGACGATCGTCAACCGCACGGTGCCGCTCGCGCTCCAGACGCTCGGCTACTCGGATGAGCAGATCGAGCAGATCGTGGCTTACGTGAACGAGCACGGGACGATCGTGGGGGCGCCCGATCTGGACGAGGCGCACCTTGCGGTATTCGATGTCGCTGTCGGCGAGCGCGCGATCTCGCACATGGGCCACATCAAGATGATGGGAGCCGTCCAGCCGTTCATCTCGGGGGCGATCTCAAAGACCGTCAACCTGCCCGAGTCGGCCACGGTCGAGGACATCGCGGATGCCTACCTCCAGGCCTGGCAGCTCGGCGTCAAGGCGCTTGCGATCTATCGCGACGGCTCGAAGACCGCCCAGGCGCTTCGCACCGATGCCCAGGAGAAGGGCACCGGTGCGGCGGGCAGGCCGGCCGCGGTGGACGGCGAGCTGGACATCGACGCGATGATCAAGGAAGCGCTCGAGCAGGCTCCGCCCAAGCGCCGGCGGATGCCCCGCGAGCGCCAGTCGATCACGCATAAGTTCTCGATCGGTGGGCACGAGGGCTATATCACCGCCGGCATGTACGAGGACGGCAGCGTGGGCGAGATCTTCCTCACCGACATCGGCAAGGAGGGCTCGACGCTGCGCGGGATGATGAACTCGTTCGCGACGGCAATCTCGATCTCGCTCCAGTACGGGGTGCCGCTCGAGACGCTGGTGCGCAAGTTCAGCTACATGCGCTTTGAGCCCGAGGGGATGACCTCCAACCCGGAGATCCCATTCGCCAAGTCGATGCCCGACTACATCATGCGCTGGCTGGCATCACGCTTCCTCGATGCCGACCTGCAGGAGGAGCTGGGGATCCTCACGCCCGAGGTGCGCGCGCGCAAGGCCGCGCAGGACGCTGCCAGCTCCCGGGTGAGCGACACCGCGACGCCAGCCGCGGTTCCCTCCGAGGCTGGCGAGCCAAAGACCGAAGGCAACGGCAACGGCGGCCCCAAGTCCGGTGCGCCCGTGGCACCGACGGCGGCGCTGACCGATCAGCCGCCAGTGATCCCGGCGGTACGGGCGGGTCTTGACCTCGGGCCGGCGTGCCAGCAGTGCGGCGGCATGATGCAGCGGACGGGCAGCTGCTACACGTGCTCGAGCTGCGGCTTCAACACCGGTTGCGGGTAGCTAGCTGAGGTAGCGAGACCGGGTCGGCGAGATTCTCGCCGACCCACTGAGGACAACTCGCCGACTGAGCCGCGAACCGGCTAGGAGGCGCGGATGCCGCCGTCGATGAGGATCGACTGGTTGGTGAGGTACGGGTTCGCGACGACGGCCGCGATCAGATCCGCGACCTCGCTCGGCTGACCGAGACGCCCAACCGGGATCCGGCGGGATAGCTCGTGCTTCACCTGGTCGTCGTCGGGAATCATGTCGGTCACGATCAGCGCGGGTGCCACGACGTTGACGGTCACACCTCGGCTCGAGGCGAACTGGGACAGTGAGTGGGCCAGTCCGTGCAATGCGGCCTTCGACGCCGCGTAATGCGGTCCAACGATCCCGCCAGTGTAGGCGGCAACCGAAGACACGAGCACGATACGGCCAAAGCCGCCGTCGAGCATCCGGCCTATTACCGCCCGGGCCATCAGAAACGGCGCGCGCAGGTTGATCGCCATTGCCCGGTCCCACGCCGACACGTCGACCTTGCGGGGATCCTGCTCGAGCGGCTCATTGATGCCGGCATTGGCGATCAGGATCTCAACCGGCCCGAGCTCCGCGTCCACCGCCTCGACCAGAGCACCCGGTGCGTCGGGGTCAGCCATGTCGCCTGCGAACGCACCGGCCCGGCGGCCCAGCGTCCGCACCTCGGCTAGCACAAGTTCGGCCGCTTCGGCGTTCGATTGGTACGCGATCGCGATGTCGTGCCCGTCCCGCGCTAGGCGCACCGCTGTCGCAGCGCCGATACCGCGCGAGCCTCCGGTGATCAGCGCAAGGGCCATCGCCGCGACGATACGCCCGGCTGGCTCACTTACGCTGAAGCCGAGAGACGGCTCAGCCGCCGAAGCCGAGCACCGACCGGCGCAGCTGTCGTGCCGACCCGCTCACCGCGGCATCGTGGTCGCGGCCCTCGAGGAACGCTCTCCAGGCACGAGCCATCTCCTCACGCAACCGCTCCCGCTCAGGCTCGAAGCTCGCCTCGCCGGGTGACTTGGCACGCTGCTCCCACCACGGCAGAGGGTGTTTGGATGAACCCATTCGATTGCTATCGGGCTACGTCAACGCCGGCTTGAGCTACAAGGGCCCATCCTGGCCGGCACCGGCTTGAGCTACCAGCGCCCATCCCGGCCGCAACCAGCTCCGACCCCCAGTCCCCCAGACCGAAGCAGCCGCCGACCCAGCGAGTACAACTAGTCACGATGGCTCCTGGACCGCTCGACTTCCTGGTCCGGCCCCTGCGCTCGGCTCTGGGCGCCGCCGAGCACGACCTGACGGTGCCCCTCGAGACCGCCGAGCGCGAGATCATCGAGGCGGCGGGCGCGATCCAGCGTGCGACGGAGTCGATCGAGCGGCACGTAGCAGTGGTCGAAGGGCTGGCGACGTCGGTGGGACCCCTGACCAACTCGGTCAACCAGCTCACGGCGACGATGGCCAACCTCGTGACGCTACTGACGCCGCTCGCCGCGGCCGAGCGCGAGGTTCAGCGAGTCGAGGGGCTGTTCGGGCTCCGGCGCCGGCGCCGGCCAATGCAGCAGCCGCCCCCGCCCTGATCGCGGCAGTCGCTGGCGGGCGCGGTGTGGCGGGCGCGGTGTGGCGGGCGCGGTGTGGCGGGCGCGGCTTGTCGCCACCAGACTGACCGGCCGAGCGCCTGAACCGGCCGCCCTGACATGATGTGTACTGTCGTTTGGAGATGGGGAGGCAAGGGTCATGCAGCGCGGCCCGGCGCCGACGCCGGGCGATCAGGCGGCTAGTCAGGAGCGCGCTCATTGCCTGCTGCCTGACCGCAGCGGCGGTCCTCCTGGGCGGATACAGCGCGAGTGCGAAGGCCGCGGCTGTCGTCGCGCTGCCGTTCCCAGGAACTCCGGACGCATCCCCCAGCTCTGAGATCATCTTCCCGACGCAGCAGCCGGGCCAGCTGCTCGGACTCACGGTGACCGGCTCGCAGAGCGGCGCGCACAGCGGCCAGGTCGTTGCGCTGCCCGCCAACCGGGGTAGCGCGTTCATTCCGGATCACGCGTTCACCCCAGGCGAGAGCGTGACGGTGAGCGTCGGGGGGAGCGTCGCGTCCAAATTCGGAATCGGGCTGATCCAAGCGACGCCCAACTGGCGCGGCTCAGCCGGGCCTAGGACAAGCGCATCGGAGAACCAGAGCTACGCGTCTCGCCCTGACCTGCATCCGCCGCGCGTCAGCGTCTCGACCGCCGAGCGTGATCCGGGCTCCGGCGACATCTTCCTCGACGTGCAGCACGGCCGCCAGGTAGGGCCGATGATCCTCAACCCCCAGGGTGGCCTGGTCTGGTTCGAGCCTCTGGCCGGCGGGAACGCAGCGTTCGACGTCCGGGTCCAGACCTATCAGAGCAAGCCCGTGCTCACCTACTGGGAGGGACAGCAGACGGGGACCCACGGCGGCGGAAGGGATGTGATCCTTGACAGGTCCTACCGGACAGTCGCGACGGTGTTGGCCGCCGAGGGATATCTCGCCGACCTGCACGAGTTCGTCATCACCCCGCAGAACACGGCACTGATCACCGCCTACTCGCGCGTGCACGCCGACCTGCGAGCGCTCCGTGGGCCGCGTCGTGGGCTTCTGATGGATTGCATCGTCCAGGAGATAGACATCGCCAGCGGAAAGCTCCTGTGGGAATGGCACGCGCTTGGCCACGTCAAGCCATCTGATTCGTACGGCGGCCGGCCCGTCCAGGGCCAGCCATACGACTTCTTCCACCTCAACTCGGTCCAGCAGCTTCCCGATGGCGACCTGCTCATCTCGGCGCGCAACATGTGGGCGGTCTATCTGATCAGCCGCGCCACGGGCCGCATCCTCTGGCAGCTGGGCGGCAAGCACTCGAGCTTCAAGATCGGGCCCCGGGCCAAGTTCGCCTGGCAGCACGACGCCCAATTCAAACCAAGCAGGACCGGTGGGCGCCTCACGCTGTTCGACAACGAGTCCGCTCCCAACGAGGGGCCCCAGTCACGAGCCATGTCGCTCGGACTCGATACGCACACGATGCACGCCTGGCTGATCCGGGCCTTTAACCACACGCCGCCGCTGCTCGCGGCCAGCCAGGGCGACGTGCAGATGTTGGCCAACGGCGACGTGTTCGTGGGCTGGGGCGAGCAGCCTGACTTCTCCGAATACTCGCCCGGCGGCAGGCAGATCTTCAGCGCGAGCTTCCCACTCCCTGCCGACTCCTACCGCGCCTTCCGCTTCCCGTGGAACGCGCTTCCGGGCGACCCCCCGGCGGCAGCAGTCAAGTCGGGCACGCGCAACGCCGTCACCGTGTACGCAAGCTGGAATGGCGCGACCGGCGTGGCGAGCTGGCAGCTGGTTGGTGGATCGGCGCCCGACCAGCTCAAGCCTTTGCGCACGGCCCGCAGCGGCGGTTTCGAAACCGCGCTCTCGGCGCGGACACGCGCGCGCTATTTCGCCGTACGGGCACTCGACCGCGCCGGCCACACGCTGGGCAGCTCACGTGTCCTCCAGGTCCGGCAACCCAAGTGACACGCGCGGCGCCACATCGTGCGTCACGGGTGCTTCACAACGCCGACGGACACGCGCGGCGCGCGGCTAGACATCCGCGGGCCCCGAGCTGGCGGGCTTGCCGGCTGACGCGCTCGCTCAGCGGAGGGCGCGCTGCAATGCCTTGAAGGCTCAGCTGGCCTGGGCGTGGGCCAAGCCCGTGGTGTCGCGCGGCCAGCGCGACGAGTAGGCCTTGATCCACGACATCAGACCGAGCGCCGGGAGCGGACGGCAGATGTGATAGCCCTGCGCCTGGCCGCAGCCGAACCGGGCCAGCAGCTCCCAAGTCTGCTCATCCTCGACTCCCTCGGCGATCACCTCGAGCCCCATGCCGACGGCCAGCTTGATCGTCGATTCGACGATCACCATGTCGTTGGGGTCGCTGGCCAGGTTGTCGACGAAGGATCGATCGATCTTGATCGAGTCGACAGGCAGGCGCTTGAGCAATGACAGCGACGAATACCCGGTGCCGAAGTCGTCGATCGAGATCCTCACGCCGGTCTCGCTGATCCTGCCGAGCACCTCGGCCGAGCGATCGGGGTCGGCGATCAGGCAGCTTTCGGTGACCTCGACTTCGAGCAGGTGGGGTGGGAGCCTCTCCTCCTCGAGGGCGAGCGCAATGTCCACGGGCAGCGCGACGTCGAGCAGGATGCGCGGCGAGAGATTGACCGCTACCGGCAGCAGGATCCCGAGCCCGCGCCAGAGCGCGCACTGCCGGATCGCTTGCCTGATGACCTCGAGCGTCATTGCCCGCACGAGCTCGGTCCGCTCGGCGAGCTCGATGAACTCTCCGGGCATCAGGAGCCCGCGCGTGGGGTGGTTCCATCGCACGAGCGTCTCTACGCCCAGGATGGTTCGATCGGCGATCGAGGCCTTCGGCTGGTAGTGCAGGACGAGCTCCCCTCGCTCGATCCCGGCACGCAGGTCCTGGAGCAGACGCAGGTTGTCGGGCCGATTGGGATCGCGGTCGAAGTCGTAGCGCTCGTGGCCGCTACCGCCAACCTTGGCCTGGTACATCGCGACATCCGCTCGCTGGATCAGCTTCTCGGCGTCGGAGCCGTGCTCAGGCGAGCAGGCCACCCCGATGCTCGTGCCCACGTCGATCCACAGGTCTCCAAGCTGGAAAGGGCTCTCGAGCGCATCGGCGATGCGCTCGGCCATGATCTCGGTGATCTTGGATTGGGAGGGGCTAGCCGTGACGACGACGCCGAACTCGTCTCCACCCAGCCTGGCGACCACGTCGGCGCCGCGCAGCGCCGTCTGCAGGCGCTCGGCGATCGCCTGCAGCAGGGCGTCGCCGCGACCATGCCCGAGCGTGTCGTTGACGTCCTTGAAGCGATCGAGGTCGAGCACCATGACAAGCACGACAGCGCCGGTGTGGCGAGCGCGACCGAGCGCCTCCTCGACCCGGGTCCGGAACAGGACGCGGTTCGGTAGGCCGGTCAGCGGGTCGTGCATCGATGCGTGCTCGGCCGCCAGCGCGATCCGCGAGTTGTAGAACACACCCAGGAACGGAAGAAGGAGCAGCGGGATCATGTACAGCGAGCGCGCCGCCACGAGCGGGACGACCGGGGCGAGCCCGAGCATTACGCCTTCGACCGCGAGCCATACCCCGACGCCTCGAACCAAGCCCCGAGTCACCCCGGCGCCGGCGGCAAGCGCGGCCTCGGTCTCGGTCAGCGCATAGTCGACAGCCAGATAGGTCGCCGCGCCGAGCAGCGCCGCCGGCAGCTGCGCGGTGCTCACCTCGCCGACGTGGCCGCCGAGATGCTGATAGAGGAGCCCGGCCACGCCGACCGTCACGCCACGTTGCGCGGCGCGCCACAGGAGGCCGAGCGGCGAGCGCTTGTCGACGATGCCCTTGAGGACGGCACCGAGCGAGAGTGCCGCCATCGCTGGGCCTGGCCCGTAGCGAAGCGCGGTCGCGTAGGCAAAGACCGAGGAGGCGGTGAGCAGGATCGCGTCATCGCGCCGGGGTACCCGGAGCACGAACAGCTCGCCCGCCACGACGAGCTCGGCGAACAGGACCAGCTCGAGCGACGGGTGGCGCAGGGCCGCGAAGCCTCCGGTCACGGCGATGATCGCTGCCACGCCAAGCCCGGCGAGGATCACTTCTATGGCAAATAGCCGCGAGGGGTCGACGCGCGGTCCCTTCGCATCGCAGCCACGACTGATGGGGCGGTCCCCCTCCGGGGGCCGCGGGGTGTGACCGGCGCGCATTACTCCCCTTATCGGTGCCGGTTGGAGCCCGCTGAAGTCGCGGTCGGGCGGCTGACGTTCGGGGCGCCGCCGCCGAGTCGGGCAATCAGGGCTCGTCGAGCCCGGAAACCCCTTCTTCCCGCTGCACACGCAGGCTGTTGAGCGTGTAAGCCACCATGTGGTAGTGGCCGACCAGCATGCACGTCTCGATCAGCTGCTTCTCGTCGTAGCGGGCCGCGAGCCGGTTCCATGTCTCATCGCTGAGCACTGACTGCTCATGCAGCTCATCGACGGCCTGGAGCAGCGTCACATCGTGCTCGCTCCAGCCGGAGGCATCCGGCCCTTCCCGCACGCGCCTGATCTCCTCGTCGTCGAGCCCGGCCTGGCGAGCGAGGGCCACGTGCTGCCCCCACTCGTACTCGGCCTGGCAGCGCCAGGCCGTACGCAGGATCAGCAGCTCGCGTTCGCGAGCATTGAGGCGGCCGGCGAGAAGTAGCTTGCCCCCGAAGGGCAGCCAGCGACGGTAGAGCCCGGGATGGCGCACGAGCGTCGTGAAGATGTTGACTGCGCGACCATCGAGCAGCTCACGGACGTCGTCGTCCCACTCGTTCTCGGGAAGAGGGGGGATGCGGGGCTCGGGATTCACGCTCCTCACCCTATCCGCAGGCTCTGCCCACCGTCGACGGGCAGGATCGCCCCGGTAATGAACCTCGCCTCATCGGAGGCGAGGAACAGCGCAGCGTGGGCGACGTCCCACGCCGTGCCCATCTTGCCCCCGAGAGGTACCCGCGCATCGCGGCGACGGATCAGCTCCGCCTTTTCGATCCCCGTGGCCTGCACGATCGTCTCGATCGCCATCGGGGTGTTCATCAATCCGGGCATGATCGCGTTTACCCGCACCCCTCGGTCGGCGTTGCTGATCGCGAGCTGGCCCGTGAGCGCGTTGACGGCTGCCTTTGAGACCTTGTAGGCAAGCAGCGGAAAGGCGGCCACGGCGGCGATCGAGGAGACGTTGACGATCACTCCGGAACCCTGGTCGCGCATCACCGGCAGGATGTGCTTGCAGGTGAGGAACATCCCGGTCAGGTTCGTGTCGATGATCTGTCGCCAGGCCGTCTCCTCGAGCTCGGTCACGGGCGCGTCGCCCGCTCCGATGCCGACGTTGTTGTGCAGGACATCGACTCGCCCGTAGCGCTCCGTGACCGCCCGGGCGATCGACCGGCACTGTTCCTCCACGACGATGTCGGCCTCGAACGCGCCCGCCTCACCGCCCTCGTCGCGGATCAGCGACTCGGTCTCGCGCGCTGCTTCGAGGTTGCGGTCGACGGCCAACACCCGCGCGCCCTCGCGAGCGAACAGCAGCGCGGTGGCGCGGCCGTTGCCGATCTCGTCCCCTGGGGTCTGACCGGCGCCGATTACGACGGCCACCTTGTCCGCAAGCCGCAATGTGGCTCCTCTCTCACTCGCCGTTGATTGAGTCGCCAGACTCTATGGCGATGGCGCTCATGCGGCAGCCGAGCAACGGAAAGCCGAGCCCCCACGAGCCCGCCGTGCTGCCTATTCGCGCGACGCTGCGCGATGGCAGCGAGGTGCTCATCCGGCGGCTGACCGCTGCCGACGCGCCTGATCTCGAAGCCGGCTTCGCCCGGCTGAGCGAGGAGTCGCGCCGCTTGCGCTTCCTGACCAGCAAACCCAGCCTCAGCGCAGCTGAGCTGCGCTACCTGACCCAAGTCGACGGCCACCACCACGAGGCGCTGTGCGCGGTCGACCCGCGCGCAGGCGACGGCATCGGCATCGCTCGCTTCGTGACGGACGAAGCCGACCCTCACCGAGCCGAGGTCGCGGTGACTGTCGTCGATGAGTGGCAGCACCGGGGGCTCGGCTCACTCCTCCTGACGGCGCTCGCCGACCGAGCGCGAGAGGAGGGGATCACCACCTTCACCGCGCTGGTCTCCGCCGACAACAGAAGCATGAACCGGCTGCTCACCCGTCTGAACGCGCCCGTGCACCGAATTCGGCCGGTGGGACAGGCCGCCGAGTACGAGATCGAGCTGGCGCCCAAGGGGATGGGTACTTGGCTGCACGACGCACTCCGTGCCGCGGCCGCCGGCGACTGGCACCTGCCGCCCCGCCTGCGCGATGCGCTGCGCGGGCTTGTGCCGGTGCCCCTACGTCGTCACTGAGCCCGGAGACGCGCTTCTCCCCGACGACCTATTCGGCACGCTGCGCGTCGCGGGCCCGGGCGGGTCAGCTCAGGATTCGATCCCGAAGTCGGCCCAGACGTGGGTTGTCCCCTCGAACACTCCCCACTGGCGAGCTATCCGGTCGACGATCTGGAGCCCCCAGCCACCGACCTGGTCCCCCACGCGTTCGCGCACCTGGGGAGCTTGCCCGGTTCCCTGGTCGATCACCTCGACCCTGACCCTGGCATCGGTCAACGAGAGCCTCATCTCGATCTCCCCCTCGCCGTGCCGGAACGCATTCGAGACGAGCTCCGAGACCACGAGCTTGGTGTTCTCGACCACCCGGCCCGTCGCCTCGTGGGCCGCGAGCTCGCGCTCGACCAGCGCGCGCGCCTCACTCGCCGCCTGTGGGCTGCGCCAAAGGCGTACCCGCATGTCCTCCTGACGATGTTCTCGAGCCAATCAGATCCCTCAGCTCTTACGCGCCGCCGCTTCCCTGGACGGCCGTTGCAGGTAGAATACCCGGCAAGGGCTGTTGCGGCAATACCCATTGCAGAAGGGGTGTGAAGGCGTGGGTGGCTCAAAGGAGATGGCCGCCTTTCTCAGAGCGTTAGACGACTTGGATCAGGCGTTGGAGGAGACCGCTGCGATGCTCGAGTCGATGAAGGAGCGCTCCGCCTCGATACGTCAAGCCCATGCCAGCGGAATTCCGCTGCGCGACATCGTCCCCGACGAGCGGACGCCGCTGCTCGTGCAGCTCCTCACCAGCGCCACCAGCTTGCTCCAGGCCAACGGCAATCGGGTCCGCCGGACCGAGGCGAGAGCGCTCTACGAGCAGGGCATGACGATGGAGCAGATTGCCGCCCTGTTCGGGGTCACGCGCCAGCGCGTCTCGGCGCTGCTGCGCAGCAACCGCGGGCGAGGCTGAGCGTCCGAGGTCGCTACCGTAGAAGCCATGGCTAGCCATGACACCACCCAGCGCGAAGTGAAGCTCTCAGACCAGGACTGGCGTGAGCGGTTGACTCCTCAGCAATATGACGTGCTACGTATGCACGGAACCGAGCCTGCGTTCACGGGCAGGTACTGGAACGTCAAGGACGACGGCGTCTACCGATGCGCGGGCTGCGGCGCCGAGCTGTTCAGCTCCCAGACGAAGTTCGAGTCGGGTACCGGTTGGCCGAGCTTCTACGAGCCCGCGGTTGCCGAGAACATCGAATTGCGGCCTGACGCGAGCCTCGGCATGATGCGTACGGAGGTCGTGTGCCGGCGCTGCGGCGGCCACCTGGGACATGTGTTCGACGACGGCCCACGCCCGACGGGCGAGCGTTACTGCATCAATTCGTGCGCCATCGAGCTCGATAAGGCCTAATCGGCCCGGCGGCGCTCGCGCAGCCTGAGGTACACGAGCCCGCCTACGGCGACAGTCGCCAGCAGGATTGCGCCCGCCACCCCGACCTTGGCCAGGACGGGCTCGGCCGCCTTGCCGCCGTAGTAACCGATGAGCCCATAGGTCACTCCCCAGGCGATGCCGCCGAAGGCGTTCCAGAAAAAGAACAGTCTCCACGGCATCCGGTTGATGCCGGCGAGCCACGCGGCGGCGAAGCGCACGAGCGCGATGAAGCGCGCCAGGAACACGGCCCTCGGCCCGTGGCGCTCGAAGAACCGGTCGCCGGTCCGGACCGCTCGCAGGCGCTGCCGATAGAGGGGCCCGCGCGCCACGATCACCTCCCGGCCGAAGTGGCGGCCGAGCGCGTAGCCAATGTTGTCGCCCATGATCGCTGACGAGACGCCGATTACGAGCACCAGCCAGATCTTGAGCTGACCTTGGCTGGCAAGAACCGCCGCGAGGACGAGCGCTGTCTCGCCCGGCGAGGGAATCCCCATCGATTCGAGCCCGATGATCGCCGGGAGCAGATAGCCAAGGCCCGAGGAGATTCCGAACAGCGCGGCGGGCAGCAGAAGTGCGGCGAGGCCGCCTCCCGGCGTAGCGGCCAGTAGGCCGCTCACTCTCTGGAGCGCGGATTGCGCAGCACCGCCAGCACCGAGAGCCCGGCGGGCAGCTTCCTGCCCGCCCCAAGCCACCTCGCCTCGGCGCGCAGCGGCAACTCGAGGACGGCACTCAGCCAAGCGGGGCCGCGGTGGAGCTCGGGTGTGTAGCGGGCGTCGGGCTGGCGGCCGCGCTGGAGAAGCCTCACGACCGCGGCGGCGGGCAGCAAGATGCTGTTGAACGAGGTCAGACGATGTATCTGCCAGCCCGCCTCGAGCGACGCGACGCGGAGCGAGCGGCGACTGTAGCGCCGGTAATGGTGGTTGGCGACATCGTGCAACGACCACAACGCCTCGTAGGCAGGGACCGTCATGAGCAGCCAGCCGCCTGGGGTGGTGATGCGTCGCAATTCGGCGAGTGCGGCCCGGTCATCGGGCACGTGCTCGAGAACGTCGAGACAAGTGATCAGATCGAAGTTCGCGTCGGGAAACGGCAGCTCCTCGAGGCGGCCCACCATGACCTCGCACACGCCCCGGGACGCCGCGACACCGGCCGCGTCGGGGTCGAGCTCGACGCCTGTCACAGCGCCGTAGGGCACGAGCTCCTGGAGCATCCGGCCCGAGCCGCATCCGGCGTCGAGCACGCTCGCGTTCGCCGGCATCGGCAGCCGCCGGAGCTCGGCATTGACGATCGAGCGCCGCCCGCGGTACCACCAGTGCTCCTCATCGACCTCGAGCATGGCTTGCATCAGACGTTGGTCCATCGCGCGAGGATGGTCGCAGCTAACGGCGAGCTAAACGCTTACCGGCTGCTCTTCGGGGGCGTGAGCGATCGGAAGACCGAGCGTGAAGCAGGCGCCGGGGGCGTCCCGCGGCTCGAGGGCCAACTCGCCGCCCATCCGGTTGGCGAGCTCGCGGCCGATCGCCAGCCCGAGGCCGAACCCCGCCATCCCGGCGGTATCCCGTCCTCGTTTGAAGCGCTCGAAGATCAGCTCGCGCTCCTCAGGCGGGACACCCGGCCCCTGATCGCAGACGCTGACGCGGGCATGCGGCCCACCGTGGATCTCGACGCTGACCTGGCCGCCTGCGGGACTCAGGCGAACGGCGTTATCGAGCAGGATCCGGAGGATCCTGGCTACGCCGCCCGGGTCGCCGAGTGCCCACACGTGCTCCTCCCGCTCGTCGAGCGAGGTGGCGATCCCGCGCTCGGCGATACCGAGCTCGAACTCGGCGAGCACTGCGCGGCTCAGCTCGGAGAGCTCGATCGGCTCCGAGCGCAGCTCGAGCTGGGCGTCGAGCCGACTTAGATCGAGGAGGTCGGCCGCCAGGCGTCCAAGTCGCCGGGACTGTACGCGAGCGCGTGCCAGCAACATCTGGGCGTCGTCGACGTCGGGCTCGGCGTCGGTGAGATCCTCCTCGAGGAGCTCGAGCATCCCGTCGAGCGAGGCGAGGGGCGTACGGAGCTCGTGCGATGCCGTCGCGACGAACGCTCGGCGGGCTTCCTCCTGCTGGCGAAGCTGGTCCTGCATCAGGGCAAAGGTGCGCGCGAGGTCCCCCACCTCGTCGCGCGCGCGATCAGCCGGCACCTCGACGGGCGGGCCCTCGCTGGCGAGCTGCATGGCGACCTGGCGCAGCTGCCGAAGCCGGCGGACGATCGTCGCGGAGAGCGGGATGCCGAGGAGGAGGGTTAGGCCGAGCGCGACCGCAGCGGCAGTGAGGAATGCGGTGCGGACCGCGTTCACGGCTCCCGGAATCTCATCGATCGGGCGGCGAACGGCCAGCACGTAGCTGAGGCCGCTCTGGCTGAAGGGGAACACCGCGCGGGCGTAGTCGGTGCCGTTGATCGAGCCGAAGGTGTATCTGGGGCGGTGGGCACCGAACGCGGTTGCGACGTCGTCGAGGGGGTCGCCGCGAATGCCGGCCGGCTGGTCGGGGACTGTGACGAGCCCGACACCGGGCCCGGTCGGCCCCCTGAACCCGTAGACCGTGGCGGTGGCGCCGGCGTGGACGTCGAGCAGCTTGAGCTGCTCTGCCAGCGCGTCCCGGTCGATCCGCCCGGGGGTGAGGTCGATCTGCGAGAACGGCGCGGCGGCATGCTTACCTAGGTCCGCCTTGAGGGTCTTCATGGCCGCGTTCTTCAGCGACTGCTCGAGGGGACCCAGCAGCGTCACCGCGGCGACACCGAGCGTGATCACCGTGGCTACGAGCACCGCACCGACGATCCGGCCACGCAGACCGAGGGCGCCACTCCACGGCAGCGCCCGGCGCACTACGGCCCCTTCAGCCGGTAGCCGGCGCCGCGCACCGTGAGGATGTAGCGCGGCTTGTCGGGCTCAGGCTCGAGCTTCTCCCGCAGGTGGCGGATGTGGACGTCGATCGCGCGCGGGTCGCGGTAGGCGCTGTCACCCCAGATCGCGCGCAGGAGCTCCTGGCGTCCGAGAAGACGGCCCGGGTCGGTCATGAGCGCATTGAGCAGCTCGAACTCGGAGAAGGTAAGGCGCACCGGCTCGCCCTCGACCGTCACCTCGCGCTGGGCGCGATCGAGCACGATCGGGCCCACCTCCAGCACCTCCTCGCCCATCGTGCGGGCACCGGTGCGCCGCAGCACGGCGCGGATCCGGCTGCGCAACTCGGCCAGGCCGAACGGCTTGGTCACGTAGTCGTCGGCGCCGGCCTCGAGTCCCTGGACCGCGTCGGCCTCGGAGTCGAGCGCGGTCAGCATGATGATCGGGACCACGTTGCGACGGCTCCGCAACGTACGGCAGACGTCGTATCCGTCGGGGCCAGACCCCAGCGCCACGTCGAGCAGCACGATGTCGAAGTGCTCGCGGCTCGAGCGCTCGATCGCCGCCCGTCCGTCGGCCACCCCCGTGACACGGTGCCCCTCACGCGAGAACGAACGCATCAGCATCTCGCGCAGGTCGGACTCGTCGTCGACGATCAGGATGCTCAGCGCTGGATCACCTTTGCGCCGATCCATCCTTGGGGCGGCTGGTACCGCTCGCGAGGCGCTCATCTCGTCTTCTGATCGTAGCGAGGGGCCCTAGCGCGCCGGTCCGACTACCTCGAATTCCCGCGCCTCGAGCGAATCGGCGGCAACGTCAATCGGCTCATTGCTTGGAGCGACTCGGCCAGCCACCGCGACGGCCCAGAGAAGCGCCAGCCAGGAGGCCGTCGCGAGGCCGACGTGGACCCAAACCATGTCGCCCGGTAGGTGAAGCTCGTACTGGACGCTGCCGACCAGGCCCTGCGCCGCGACGAGCACGCCGAGCACTGTGAGCGGCTCAAGCGTGAGGTCGGATCGGCGGCGCCGACCGAGCAGCCAGACGGCAACCACTGCCACCCCGAAGAGCGCCGCGATCGTCGCATGGCGGTGCACGACCCAGGTGAGCGTGTTGGCGCCCTTGAAGTGAAGGCGGTGAACGTGCTGGCCGCTCGCCCCGCCCGAGTGCGGGCCGGCCGCGGTGGCCGCCGTCCCGGCGAAGATCGTCAGCGCGCCGAGTGGTAGCAGGGCTCGGATGGCCCACACCCCGAGTCGGTCGCGGCTGGCGAGCCGACTGCCCGGCTCGTAGGTGCTCCGCCACGCGAGGGCCACCGCACCGACGAGGATCAGCATCGAGAGGCCGAAGTGGGCCATCACGAATCCGGGGGCTAGGTGCTCACGCACGGTGAAGCCACCCAGGACTGCCTGCGACAGGACGCCGAGTGGAAGGATGGCGGCCAACCACGCCAAGTCGCGGCGGAACGGCCGGCGCCGGAAGGACAGCACGAATACCCCCACAGCGATCAGGCCCACGATTCCCGAGAGCGCCCGGTTGCCGAACTCGATCAGTGCATGGCTCGACAGGGGCGGGTAGGGCTTCCCGTAGCAGCGGGGCCAATCGGGACAACCAAGGCCAGAGTCGGTCAGCCGCACCGCCGCACCGGTCAGCACGATCACGGACAGGCTGATCAGCCCCGCGTAGGAAGCGCGGCGGAACTGCTGGGGGGTGATGGTGAGGCGGCGCAGCATCGGTCGCCTAAGGATGCCTCATCATGCCCGCGATGAGTGTCCGGGTGCTCCATGTCCTCCCCCATCGCGGTGGCGGCGCAGAGAGGTACGTCGAGATGCTCGAACGGCTGCCTGGCTACGAGCACGAGCGCTTTGCGCTCAGCAGCGGACGGTCGCCCGCAGCAGGCCTGGGCTCGGTCCCTTTCCGCTGGCCGGCTCTGGCCCTT
This sequence comes from uncultured Solirubrobacterales bacterium, assembly GCA_963803595.1. GTDB lineage: Bacteria > Actinomycetota > Thermoleophilia > Solirubrobacterales > Solirubrobacteraceae > Palsa-465. The sequence continues at coordinate 539,974 of CAWDNF010000005.1, read as the reverse complement.
AAGGCACGCTCCGCTGACCTGATCCACACGCATGGTGATGTCGCCTCCGGGCTCACAGTGCCGCTTGCGCGCCGCCTGCCCGCCGTGATGACGACGCATGGCTTACACATGCTGCGGCGCGCCACGGGACCAGCGCGCGCGATCATGGCCAGCAGGCTACGCGCCGCGGCAACCGCCTCGCGGGTCGTCATCTGCACCTCTGAGAATGAGCGCGAGCAGCTCAGCACGATTGTGCGTAGCCGCGACGCTCCCAAGCTCCGCGTGATCCACAACGGGGTTGATCCATCGGCGGCGATCGGAGCGTCAGAGCGAGCCGCGATCCGCGCCGAGCTCGGATTGGACGACGACGTGGCGTTGGCGTTGTTCGTCGGTCAGCTCGAGCCACGCAAGGCACCGCTGTTGGCGGCGCAGGCGGTCGTTCGAGTGCGCGAAGCCGGGATGCGAATCGTGCTGATCGTCGCGGGCAACGGTCCGCAGGCACGTGAACTAGGTGCGCTTGCGGGCGATGCCGTAAAGCCGCTTGGCTACCGACACGACGTGCGGCAGCTGCTCGCGGCGGCAGACATCTTCGTGGCACCGGCGGAGCGTGAGGGCATGTCCTTCGCTCTGCTCGAGGCGATGGCCGGCGGACTGGTCATCGTGGCCAGCGACGGACCCGGCAATCCCGACGCGCTCGGCGACGCCGGGCTCCTGTTCAGCTCCGGGAACGAGGACGCACTAGTCGACCATCTGATCGCCCTCGCCGATGACGCTGACCTGAGAGCCGAGCTTGGGAAAAAGGCCCGGAAGCGCGCGCTTGAGCAGTTTGGGTCAGAACGCTTCCTCGCCGCGACCGCGGACGCGTATCGCGATGCTCTCAAGGAGCCTGCCCCAAGCGCCGGCGTCGCCAGCGCTTGAGCCCCAGCGGCGTGAGATAGGAGAGGCTCGGCGCGATCAGCCCGCCAGCCCCGCGGAGACTCCGGCGCCGGGCCATCGCCCGCAAGCGGATGGCGATCGTCTCCGCCAGCTGCTCGCGCTCGCGCGTTGCGGCGACGTTGCGCGAGCTCATCTCGCGAGTCGCGAGCACCTCGTCTAGCGCGATCACGCGGTAGCGCTCTGCGAGCCGCAGCCACAGGTCGTACTCGGCGGCCCAGCGGTAGCGGGGGTCATAGCCGCCGGCAGCCAGCGCGAGATCGCGGCGGAGCATCGCGGAGGTGTTGGGAATCGGGTTGAAGTGCATCAACACGCTGCGGACCTCACCGGGGGCAAACCGAGTCCGCGGGCTGAGTTCTCGGCCCTGCTCGTCGACCTCGCGCATCCGCGAGCCGACGACAGCGATGTCAGGTGCACTGTCGAGGACCGCTAGCTGTCGCTCCAGCCGCTGCGGCTCAGACCAATCGTCGGCGTCCAAGATGACGACGAACGGGGTCTGCGCCTCCTCGAGGCCGAGGTTGAGGCTATGCGCGATGCCGACGTTCTGTTCCATCCGCACAACCCGAACGCGGTGATCGCCGTCTGCCAGGCGGTTGGCAACCTCGCCGGTCCCGTCAGTGGAGCCGTCGTCGATGATCAGGAGCTCGAGCTCGGTGACTGTCTGCTCCAGCATCGAACTGGCGGCTCGCTCTAGCGTCGGTGCGTTGTTGTGGGCGCCGATGAGGACGCTGACTCGCAGGGTCAACTCCGGATGGTCATGACTATCTGAGAAACGTCCTCCGGCGGCCCGCTCTGCTTGCTGGCGCGCAGGAACCGGGTCTCGATCCGCCGGCCGTAGGAGGGCGAGATCCAGCCGTCCTCGACACGGAACTCGAGCCCGTCACCCGTCAGCTCGAGGGCCAGCCCGCCGGAGAAGCGAGCGCTGGCGCGCGGGCCGTCGGCGGTCGCCTCGCACGAGTTGAGCGGGAACGTCCAGTCGAGATGATGGGCGCCTGCGGAAGTGACGCTGTCCGTGATCAGAAGCCTCGCGGCCACGGAGTCGAGCTCGATCCGCCGGGTGTGGACAGCTGGCTCCGGAAGGCGGCCATAGCCACTGTGACGGCCCTCGAATACCGGGCGCAGAGGGTCACTCACATCCCACAAGGTGGCCTCGGCTTGCCGCTGGTCCTCCATCACGAACAAAGCCTTCTCGTCGAGCGGGTTCTGCTCGGCCCCGTCGAGTTGGAGGGTGCTGTGGAACGCAGTCGAGCGGAACAGGTTGCGCGCGCCCGGGTCGGCCGTGTACAGATAGCTGCCGGGATCGACCACCAGAGCCTCCGACCCCCAGGCCAGCTCGAATGACAGAGCATCGTTGTGGGCGTGACTACCCGTGCCGTACACGCCGACGTCGCCGCAGCGGATGATTACGAACAGCTCGGCGTAACGCATGATCCAGTAGCCACCGTGCGGGTAGGCGGCGTGCCCCTCGGCGATCGAGTAGACGACTCCCGCCTGCTCAAACAGATGCAGATGTGAGCGCGGGTCGAGGCGGCCGTAGTCCCACAGCGGCAGGTACCGCCCGTCGTCGGCATCTCCGACCTGCGGTGCGAGCCCGTCGGGCCGCGTGTAGTCGCGCGTGAAGCCAAGCATTGCGTCGATCCGCCACGCCGTGCCTGCGGTCAGTTCGCCCGGCGCCAGGATTCCGGCTGCCTGGGCCCCGCACACGAACAGCTCGGTCACGAGTCGGTGATACGGGATCGAGGCCTCATGATCGCAACCGTCCTCGCGGACCTGGTGACCGAGCTCGGCGCCTAGCTCACGCACCGCGAAGGACGCCCACTCGCGGCCTTCGACCCCCTGGCTGAACAGGGCCGCCACCGCGAGCAGCCCGACCAAATCTGAGAGGTAGTGGTTGCCGCGCGCCGCCGCCCATTCCAGGTGCGAGCGGATGAAGCGCCCATGCAACAGCAGGCTGCCTATGACGGTGTCGAACCAGGGTTCGCACGGAGCGTCGTCATCGATCATCGCGAGGGACGCGGTCCAGTTCGCCGCCCTAATCGCGACATCCATCGTGCACGCCCAGTTGGCCCCGAACTCGACTGGGTTGGCCTCGATCCAGTGGCACAGCTCCGCCCCGATCTCCTCGATCCAGCGCCGCTCGAGCGTGATCCGATAGGCCGCGGCCAGAACCGGCAAGTGCTGGAAGCGAGAGAGCTCCCACGGGACCTTGATGTCGGAGTCATCGGGATAGCTGATGATGAGCCGCGAGATGTGCTCGAGCGGCCAGCGGCGCCCGCTCTTGAAGTCACGCTGCCAGTCGATCTCCGGGCCGAGGTCGACCGGGCCGGAGCCGAGCAGGTCGAACCGGTGGGCCGCGAGGCGCCCGGCGAGCTCGAGCACCGCGGCTCGGAGCTCCTGGTCCTGGATCAGCCGCCGACGGAAGGCCTGCACGGTCGGGAGCGCCTCAAGAACCACCTCCCGGAGCTGCCGCCTGGGGTCGGCACCGCCGAGTGCCTCTCGGATCTCGTCATCACTCACCCGCAGCGGGCGCAGCCGAAGCCGAGCTGCCCGCAGGCGCGCCCGCGCGGGAGCCGTCAGCTTTGTCAGTGCCACATAGGTGCCGCGGCGCGGCCCCAGCCGGCGCCAGGCGGCGAAGCTCTGACCGACGGTCACCGCCGGCCGGCGATCCAGTAGTCGTACCAGGCGCTCACGTTGTAGATGTTCCACAGGTGAAACGCCCAGTTGACCGGGCCGCGGCGGTGCGCCTCCCACATCCGGTCGATCTCCCTGTAGTCGAGCAGGCCCCGATCGCGCAGAGCGGAGTTGCGGATCTCCACCTCGGCACGGCGCCCCAGCTCGCCCTGGAACCATTCCGACACGGGTGCGCCAAAGCCCTGCTTGGGGCGATAAACGATGTGCTCAGGAAGCAGCGAGCCTGCTACGGCCTTCTTGAGCAGATACTTGCCGACTCCTCGCCGAACCTTCATCTGTGGCGGAAGCGCCAGCGCGAACTCGACGAGCTCGTGGTCGAGAAAGGGAACCCGCGCCTCGACCGAGGTGGCCATCGTCATCTTGTCGACGCGCATCAGAAGCAGCTCGGCGAGACGCTGCTTCAACTCCAGGTAGGTCATCTTCATCAGCAGATCGGCGTGCGGGCGATCGCGCTCGGCGGCGCGCCAAAGACGCTCGACGATCTCGTAGGAATCCGGAACGGCCCGGCCATTGGACGCAAGCACACGCTCCTTGATCACGCCCTGGTAGCAGATCGCTCCGCCCCAGAACGGGAGCCGTCCAGCTGCCGCCTCGGCTACCGCAAGCGCATGGACCTCGCCGCGCCCGGTCCTCCGGGCGAGTTCCGTCACTGCGCGACCCGTGCCGTGACGCACCGCAGCGGGGAGGTACTGAAAGGGCTCCCAGAAGCGGCGTCGAAACCGTGCGGCATTCAGATAGGTGTCGTAGCCGTGGAAGAGCTCGTCCGAGCCCTCGCCGACTTGGACCACGATCGTGCCGCTTTCGCGGGCCAGCCGCGAGACGTAATGCAGCGGGACGCACACCCAATCGGCAATCGGCTCGTCCTGGTGGAAGATCATCTCGGGCAGGAATGACTCGAGGTCACCCCAATCGATCACGATCTCGTGGTGATCCGCGCCGAAGCGATCAGCGATCTGTCTCGCGTACTGGAGCTCGTTGTAGCGCTCGTGCCCCTTGAAGGCGACGGAGAAGGTTCGCACGGGCGAGCTCATGAGCTCAGACATGAGCGCGACGTTGGTCGAAGAGTCGACGCCACCGGAGAGGAACACCCCGAACGGAACGTCGGCCATCATCCGCTTCTGGATAGAAGCGCGCAGCAGCGAGATCAGTCGCTCCTCCATCTCGGGTTCAGTCATCGCGGCAACTTCGCGCTCGGCAGTCGGTGACATGGGCGTCCAGAAGATCTCGCTGCTGCGGCCGCCGTCGGCGCGGATAGTCATCCGTTCTGCCGGCGCGAGCTTGTGAACGCCGGCGAACATGGTCGAGGGGGCGGGGGTGCAGACGAACGTCAGGTAATGAAAGAACGCGTCCTCGTCGAGCTCGGCGGTGACCGCAGGGTGGGCCAGCAACGCCTTGATCTCGGATGCAAACAGAAAACCTCCCGGAGGCTCTGCGTAATAGAGCGGCTTGATCCCGAGGCGGTCGCGCGCCAGGAACAGCTCATTGCGCCTGCTGTCCCAGATCGCGATCGCGAACATCCCGTGGAGGCGCTCCACGCAGCGCGGCCCTTCCTCCTCGTAGAGATGGATGATGGTCTCGGTATCCGTCTGCGAGCGATAGCGATGCCCGGCTCGCTCCAGCTCTTCGCGTAACGCGCGGTGGTTGTAGATCTCACCGTTGAAGGTGATCCAGATCGACCCGTCCTCGTTGGGCATCGGGTTGTGACCGGCTGGCGAAAGGTCGACGATCGACAGTCGACGATGGCCGAAGGCCACCGTGCCGTGGGCCGAGCTCCAGGCGTGCGCGCCCGCGTCATCGGGGCCCCGGTGGACCATCGTGTCGCGCATCGCGGCGACGGTCTGCTCAGTGGCGTCGAATCCCGCCGAGGTGGCCAGGATGCCGCAGATCCCGCACATCGGCCGAGCGTAACGTCAGGAACGAACTGGGGAGCGGCTGCCAATTGGGGATGCGTCGGGCTGTGCCCCGACGAAGCCACCAGAGCGAGCCTCCGTCGTCACGGCGAGTTCCTTGCGGGTGTCCTCGGCGACGAGGAACAGGGGGCGTGCCTTCGACTCGTCGTACATCCGACCGATGTATTGACCGATCATGCCGATGCAGATGAGCTGGACCCCGCCCAGCAGGAGTGCGACGACGATCACGGACGTCCAACCCGGAACCGTGTTGCCGGCGATCGCGATCGCGAGCACGTAGATGAGATAGGCGAATCCGAGGACCGAGACCGCGAAGCCAGCGAGCGTGGCGATCTGCAGCGGAAGCGCTGAGAATCCGATGATCGCATCGAGCGCGAACCGCACCATGTGGCGCATCTTGTACTTCGACTGTCCACCGGCTCGGGGCCCGCGGTCATACTCGATCACGGTCTGCTCGAAACCGACCCACCGCGTCATCCCGCGCAGGAAGCGACTGTGCTCGGGCATCGACAGGAGAGCATCAACGCTCCGGCGCGTCATGTAACGAAAATCGGCTCCGCCGTGAGGTAGATCGAGCGACGTCAGCTTGTTGAGCAGCCAGTAGAAGACCTTCGCCGAGTGCACCTTGAACCAGCCTTCCGCGTCCTGGCTGGTGCGGACCGCGTAGACGACGTCAGCGCCGCGGGCAGCAGCCTTCAACAGCTCGGGAATCATCTCCGGAGGATGCTGAAGGTCGCTGTCCATCGTGATGACGGCGTCGCCCTCCGCCATCCGGAGACCGGCCGTGAGCGCGATCTGATGTCCGAAGTTGCGCGAGAGCCGGATTCCGCGGACGCGCTGGTCAACCTCCGTAAGCGCTCGCACCTCTCGCCACGTGCCGTCCTGCGAGCCATCGTCGACCAGGACGATCTCCCACTCGACCGGCAGCTCCTCGAGGGCGAGCCGCAGTCGCCGATAGAGCTCCGGGATCGCCCCGGCCTCGTTGTGGGCGGGTAGGACGACGCTGAGGTTCATCGCGGCGCAAGCATCAGCCTAGAGATAGCCGGTGAGATCGGCGAGGGCGGAAGCCTGGGTGGGAGCGGTCGAGAGCCAGCGATCGGCGCTCTGCTGGATCAGATGGGCGCCGATCGCGATGCCGGTCACCGCCAGGAGCACAGCTACCAGCCCGGCCATGCGGCCGCGTGAGCCAAGCACAAGTCGAGCCGCCTCGCGGGCGACCAGCCAGCCACGCCTTCGCAGCTCTCCGGGGACGTAAAGCACTCCGGCCAGCCACCCCGCAGCTAGAACACATGCCAGGCCGACGCTCGAGAGCCACCCCAGGCTCAGCTGCTCGTACGGCATCGTGAGGAGTGGAGGAGCGAGCCCCACGATCGCCGAGGGAACGAGCAGCACAGCCCAGCGGCCAGGCGGCCTTCGCCGCCTGGCCGCCGCCGCCATCGGCAGTCCGGCCAGCCCCAGCAGGATGAGCGCAGGAGTGGCCAGCCAGAGCAGCACCACCGCCTTGGCCGCGACAGAACGCACGAACAGTTCCGGATCCTTCCTGAGCACCCTGAAGAAGAGATGACGGACCGCCGCGTCGTAGGCGGGAGTCGGGTAGTGGACTTGGGGCTTGTAGGCCTTGACCGCCCGCATCGCGACGGCGTCGTCCCACCAGATGCCTTGGGAGTTGGGCAGATATCCGAGCCCCAGGTAGAGCGGATGCCAAAAGAGGTGAGAATCGAGCTCGGTCTTCACACCATGCCCCAGGTCGGCTTGGCGGATGGCCCGCACCCCGGCGAAGGCGAAGGTCGAGATCGACAGGTAGGCCACCAGGAGAAGCGGCACGATCGCCAGCTTCCACCGCCATCGCCAGGGCGCCAATCCGACGACGATGAACGCGGCCAGGAGCACGCCGAGCCCGGATTGCGAGCGGACGGAGTTGGCAAAGCTCGCCCCAACGACGAGCAGAGTGAGCCAGACAGCTCCGCGCGCGGAACACCTTCGTGCCAGCAGGAACATGGGCGGAAGAAGGGCGAAGATTGCCCACTCGGCGATCCAGTAAATGTCGCTGAAGCCGAGCGCCAGGAGGCAGGTCAGCAGTGCCCAGGGGGCGACCACCGCAGCCGCCGCCGAAAGCAGCCGGGAAAAGATGAGCGGATAGGCGAGCAGCGCGGCCGCGAACAAAGCGACAAACAGGATCCGCATTGCCGTGAGCGGGTTGCTCAAGCCGAGAATGTGCGCCAGACCCGGCACATAGAGAAACGCGCCCTGGTCATCCCCTGGGCTGGTGGGGCCGTAGTAGAAGCCATGCGGTCCCGGGCTCGACTCGCCAACGTGCATCGTGAACTTGCCCCACAGTGGGATTCCTCCCGAGTTCAGCTCGGCCAGCGCGGCGTTTAGGTGGATGACCCGCGAGCCTTCGATCGGCCACGGACGCGGCGACGCCACCCACAGGACTGCCCCGCCGACGATGGCAGCGAGCAGGCCATAGAGCAGGAGCCTGCGAACCGACCAAGCGCCCCGGCGGCGGTCAGGCGCTGAGCCGGAGGTTTCCGGCAGCTGAGGGACGGCGTCGAGTCCGCCGACGCTCACCTCGTCACGAGGGCGAGCAGACGGTGGGCTCGGGTCGAGGTCGAGTTGACGCGGCGGCCCCTGCATCGCGCCGCGATTCTAGAGACGGTCAGCAGCCACATGTGGGGGCCGCCCTGTCTGCCAGCATCCGCCGCGTGCAGAGTGATCCGACCGCCGAGAGGCGCCGTCCGCGGTCCGCGCCGCCTCGACGTTCGCTCACCGGCGACGTTCTCCTGACGTTCGGCAATAAGGCCGGAGTCATGGTGTTGAACGTAGCGGGCACGATCGTGATGGCGCGCGCGCTCGGTCCCGCCGGCCGCGGAGCCGTGGCGGTGGCGTTTAGCTTCACCCTGCTGCTGATCCAGTTCGGTCATCTCGGCCTGATCTCGGCGAACCCGTATTTCGCCGCCCGCGACCCCTCAGACCTTCCGCGCATCGTGAGCAACACGATCTGGACTGCGCTCGGTCTCGGTCTTACGCTCGCCTTGGCGGGTCTCGGCGTGCGCCTGCTGTTTCCCGCCTTGCTGCGCGGGCTGGATGTGCTGGATATGGGCGTAGTCCTGGTCGGGATACCGGCCGCGCTCGCAAACCAGTTGTTCCAGAGCATCCTCCTCGCGGAGGGCCGGATGGTCGCTTACAACGGAGTCGAGCTCGGGATGGCCGTGGTCGTGTTCACCGGGCTCGTGCTCGGGCTCGTCGTGTTCTCGTTCGGGGTGCTCGGAGCCATCGCCTTACTGGTGGCAGTCAATACGGCCGGGAGCGTGTGTTACCTCGCGCTTCTCGTGCGCCACCAGCCACCGCGTCGGCCTGACCTCCGACTGATGGGAAGGATGCTCCGATACGGGGGCCGCGTATACCTCGCCACGCTCCTGGCTTACCTAGTCGGGCGGGTGAATCTTCTGCTCGTCAACTCGTACTTGGGAGGAGTCGCTGCTGGTGATTATTCCGTCGCGCTGGCGGCAGCTGAGGGCATGCATCTGTTGCCTACCGTAGTGGCACTGAACCTGTTCCCGCGGGTTGCACGCGGCGAGAGCAGCAGAGGTGGCACAGCCGCCGTCTTTCGCTCGCTTGCTTTGATCTACGGACTTCTGTGCCTGGTCACGATCCCGCTGGTGGCGCCCGCGGTCAGTCTCCTGGTCGGACACGCGTTCTCGGGCACGGTTGCGATCTACTACTGGCTGCTACCGGGCATCTACTCCTACGGAATGGTGAGCGTGCTGTCGTATCACTTCGCCGGGCGTGGTTTCCCGCTCGGAGCGCTTCTCGTCTGGATCCCCGGTCTCCTGTTGAACTTCGGAATGGTCGTCCCACTCTTGGCCGCTCACGCCAGCGTGAACGTGGCAGCACTCGCTGCCAGCATCTCCTACTCGCTCATCCTGATCCTCCACATGAAGATGTACGCGGCGGAGTCGGGCAGTTATAGGGTGCTGGTGCCGCGGCCCAGGGAAGCGTGGGGGTTCATCTCAGACGTCATGCGGTCGCTGCGACCGGTGGGCGTCTAGCCAGGGGCGGGATGGACCGGGATCGGCTCACCCGTGGCGATCGACTCAAGCGCCGCTAAAGCCACGCTCTGCGCGGCATAGGCGGCGCCCAGCCCGGGCTCGAACGACTGCTCCCCCCGGCACGCCGCCAAGACACGCGCGAGCAGTTGTCCATGTCCCTTGTCCACCCGTCGCTCGGTCCGCGTCCGGGTGCCGCCAGAGCCATACGATGTGAGGGAGGCAAAGTCGTCGAGCAGCCACCCGCGGCCACTCGTCATAATCTCTATCCGCTCCTTGGGCATTGATCGCGCCCCGACGCCGGAATAATGGACGGTCGCCACTGAGCCGTTGCGGTACTGGATGGTCGTGCCCGCACTCTCGACCGCTCGCACCCCGCCTGGCATTGGAAGCGCGGCCGCCCACACGCGCTCCGGGGTGCCGCAGATCCAGTTTGCAAAATCGAACATGTGACAGGCTTCGCCCTGGATCCGGCCGCCGCCGATGGCGGGGTCGTTGAGCCAATGCTCCGCTGGAAGCGGAGCGGAGACCCGGTAGACGAGCTGGAGCGGACCAATTGGCTGATCGAGCTCGTCCTTGAGAGCCTGCGCAAGCGGGGCAAACGGGCGGTTGAAGCCGATGGCCAGCCGGTCGTTCTGCTCTGCGGCGTTCCATACCTCGTCAATTTCTTCTCGGCTCAAGCCGAGCGGCTTCTCGACGAATACGGCCTTGCCTGCGCGCAGAGCTGCCGCGGCGATCTCGGCATGGCTGTCGTGGCGGGTGCCGATCAGAACGAGGTCGACGTCATCACGCTCGACCGCCGTCCGCCAGTCGGTGGTCGTCTCGGCACCCCCGACCAGACGAGCCGCATCGCCTGCGCTCGTGCCGGTCCGGTTGCAGATGACCGACACGTGGGCGCCGGCGAGGGCTCGCAGATTCGGAAGATGCACAGCGGATACAAACCCGCCGGCGCCCACGACCGCCACCCGCACGATCCCGGTGCTGCTGACCGTCCTCTGAGTGGCTCGGGAGGAGACGCGCACCACCTCCGGACCCGCCGCGGCTCGGGACGATGCGGTGTCCCGGTCGTAGGTCAACAATGCCGCCAACGGCGGCTCGGCTGCGTTCACCGCTTGATACGCCTCGTCGGCGCGCTCCACCGGCCGCTCGAGCTCGACTAGCGATTCGACCTCCACTGCCCGGCGAGCGAGCAGCCTGAGAAACTCGCACATGTTTCGGTTCTCGGTCCAACGGACGTAGGCGATCGGATAGTCGACGCCGGCCTCCTCGTACGTCGGGTCGTAGCGCCCGGGCCCGTACGAGGTCGAGATCAGGAGGTCAGCCTCGCGGCGGTACAGCGATGCGCGGTCCATATCGAGCCCGACGTCGCCCACCGGCACCAACCTTCCCTTGGGTCGAAGCATCTCGACTGCGTCGTTCACCACCGCACTGGAAGCAGCGGCAGCCGTAACCACCACGGCGTCGGCCCCGGTCCCATCGCTCCAGCGCATGGCCACCTCGCGGGCCCGGCTAGGCGGCACTACCTCCTCGGCGCCGAGGCTCACGCCCCGGGCGCGCCGGTTCTCCATCGGTTCCACGCCGAGCACCTGACAGCCAGCCACCCGCAGGAGTTGGACGGTGATCAACCCGAGCAAACCCAGCCCTACCACGACGATCCGTTCGCCCAGCGCCGGCTGGGCCCGGCGAACGCCCTGCAGCGCGATCGAGCCCAGCGTCGTGAATGCCGCCGCGCGGGCGCCAACGCCCTCAGGTACCGCAGCCACGAGATTGCCAGGAACTGAAACGACTTCGGCGTGATTGGCGCTCCCCGCCCCGGCGCAGGCCACCAACTGACCGGCGCGGAAGCTCGCGATACCGCCGGTGTCGAGGACGACGCCCGCGCTCGAGTAGCCGAGCGGAGAATCGGGTGCGGTCACTCCGCGAGCCAGGTCAAGCGTGGCGCGCACGCCGTGCTCGCGCAAGTGCTCCAGTGCTTTTCGCACAAGATCCGGATTCCGGATTGCCCGCACGGGGAGAGGCGCGTCGCCACCGCCCGACGCCACAGCAGCGCGTTCTGTGCCGGCTGAGATCACCGACGCCAGATTGGCCACGAGCACCCGTCCCGGAGCGGGCGGCGGGGCCGGGACCTCTACAACCTGAAGTGTCCCACCGCGGATCACCACCTGCTTCACGCGCGTGAGGCTACGTGACGCCCCGCTTCTATGATCGTCCAGTGCCAGAGCTGTGCACCGTCCTCTCGGTCGTCGGCGCGCGCCCGAACTTCATGAAGACGGCTCCGGTCATCGCCGAGCTTCAGCGGCGGGGCGACCAGTTCGCCTCGGTCCTGGTCCACACCGGCCAGCACTACGACGAGGCGATGTCGGCGATCTTCCTGGACGAGCTCGGGGTGGGTCGCCCGGAATACATGCTCGGGGTCGGGTCAGGAACCCACGCACAGCAGACCGCGCGCGTCATGCAGCGCCTAGAGCCTGTGCTGGAAGAGGTCCAGCCTGATCTGGTGCTCGTCCCCGGGGATGTCAACTCGACACTTGCCGCCAGCCTAACCGCGGCGAAGCTCGGACTCCGCGTTGGACATGTTGAAGCCGGCCTGCGGAGCTTCGACCGCACGATGCCCGAGGAGATAAACCGCCAACTCACTGACGCGGTGTCGGATCTGCTCTTCGTCCACTCCCCGGAGGCGATCGACAACCTGGTTCGAGAGGGGGTCGCGCCGGAACGGATCCATCCGGTAGGCAACACGATGATCGACACCTTGGTCAAGATGGGACCGCGGATCGATGCTCTCGACATGCCGGGAGAGCTCGGGGTGGTGGACGGTGGTTACCTGGTCGTGACCCTTCACCGCCCTGTGCTGGTCGACGGCCCCCTCCTGGTGGAGGCATTCGAGGCTTTGAGCAGCGTCGCTGCGCAAATCCCGGTCTTGTTCCCGGTCCATCCGAGGACGCGACAGGGACTCGAACGCCAAGGCCTGAGAGCAGATCCCCAGCGTCTCCGGTTGCTCGAGCCGATCGGCTATCTCGAGTTCCTCAGCCTGGTCAAACGCTCGGCCGGGGTGCTCACAGATTCAGGCGGGATCCAGGAGGAGACGACGTTCTTGCGCATTCCGTGCTTCACGCTACGCGCCAACACGGAACGGCCGATCACGTGCAGCGTGGGAACGAACACTCTGCTCGGGCTTGATCCGGGGCGGATTGTCGAGATCCCAGAGCTGCTGGCAGCCAGTGATACGGGTGGCGCCGGGATCCCGGCCGGCTGGGACGGAGAGGCTGCGGGGCGACTCGTCGATGTGCTGGCGCGGACGCTGCTGGCCGCTCCGCAGCCGGCCGCCTACTGACGCGTCGATGCGACTCGACGTAGACCTCGGCTTCGACGCCGTGCCTGGGTGGAAGCTGGCACCAGGAGAAGCCCACACCCTGGATCTGCACGAGCTGGCTGGCAAGCTGCGCCAGCCACGAGCGCTGGTGGCGCTTCTGCGTAGTCGCCACTACGACGAGCTGCGCGTCCGCCAGGGCGCGCTCCCACTTTCCAGCGTCCAAGCGGCTGTCCTGCTAGCGCTCGGGCTCGTCCGTACTCCGCGCGTCATCGCTGACGAGCGATCGCTCAGCCGGGCGAGGTTCATCGCCCACGCGGCTGCGCGGCTGCTCTGGGCAGTTCCAAGTGAGCTCGGTGCGAGCCTGCTCCTCGCCCTGCGGGTGAGGCGAGCGGCCACCCGCAGCTTCCGCCTCCCCATCACAACCTCACAGGCACACACGGCCATCTACTTGCGCGTCGATCCGAGCCTGCGGTGGCTCGGCAGGCAGGTCGGGGGAGCAGCCACCCACACCAGCGGGGTGATCAACGGGCTGACCGATAACGGGGTGGCTGTCGAGGTGCTCGCGGTGGAGCGACCACTGGAGACCGAGCGCGCCTCCTATACCGAGGTTCCGGTCAGACGTGTGATGCATTTGGTCCGAGGACTCACCTACACCGCCTACGGCGGGGAGCTGGTGAAAGCGGTCGGTAGACGCAATGCCGATTTCGTCTACCAGCGCTACCAACTTGGGGCCTACGCCGGTCTAGCGCTTGCCCGTCGCCTCAGGGTGCCGCTGGTGCTCGAATTCAACGGCTCAGAGATCTGGGTGGAGCGCCACTGGATGTCTGGCAAGGTCCGACTCGAGCGCTCGCTGACAGCACTCGAGCGACGGAACCTGCGCGACGCCTCGCTGGTTGTCGTCGTATCTGAGTCCCTTCGGCGCTTCGTGATCGATCAGGGTGTCGATGCCGAGCGGGTGCTCCTGAATCCGAACGGTGTCGACATCGACGCTCTGGCTCCGTACCGCGAGCGCTCGCCTGCGCAATGGAGAGCGCAACTGGGACAACCCGATCAGCCCACGGTTGGCTTCATCGGGACCTTCGGCTTGTGGCACGGGGTAAGGCTCCTACCACACCTGATCGCCGCGGTTCCGGAGGCCAGGTGGATCCTCGTCGGCGACGGGGGATTGATGCCTGAGGTGCGTGGGGAGATCGAGTCCCGAGGCCTGGTCGAACGTGTCGAGCTGACCGGCGTGGTCGAGCACTCCCGGGCGCTCGCGCTGCTCGCCTGCTGCGACGTCTGCGTCTCTCCTCATGTGCCGAATCCGGACGGGACACCGTTTTTCGGCTCACCCACCAAGCTTTTCGAGTACATGGGTTTGGCTAAGGCGATTGTGGCGTCGGACCTCGACCAGGTCGGCGAGGTCATCGAGAACGGTAGGACGGGGCTTCTGTGTGCCCCGGGAGACGTGGAGGCAGCCGCCGCAGGCATTCACCGCTTGCTGGAGGACGCTGAGCTGCGCGCGCGGCTTGGCTCGGCCGCGTTCGAACAGGCTCGCGACCATTACAGCTGGCGCGCTCATGCCCAGCGGATCCTGGAGGCGCTCTCCGGTTTGAGCCGGACGGAGCCAGTCGCACGACTGTTAGCCTGAGGACGTGACAGCGCTGGAGGACGCCAAGGAGGCGGCGATCCGTCAGTGGACAGCGGACCCGTGCGGACCTGAGGTCTCAGCCCCACCGGGTACGGCCGAGTACATCGAGCAGCTGATCTCCCAGCGCCACGCGTATGCTCCATGGTTCGCCGAGGCTCTCGACTATGGCTCGGCTTTGGGGCTCGACGTCCTCGACGTAGGCTGCGGCCAGGGGATCGACGTGGTCCAGTATGCCCGCGCAGGCGCTAGGGCGACCGGCGTCGATCTCACCCCGCGTCACGTCGAGCTGGCTCGTGCTCATTCGTCGGCGCTGGGGCTCGACGTGTCGATTATCGAAGGCGACGCCGAGAACCTGCCGTTTGCCGACGCAAGTTTCGACCGAGTGTTGAGTAACGGCGTGCTTCACCACACTCCGAACATCGAGCGTGCGCTGGCGGAGATCCACCGCGTTCTGCGCCCGGGCGGTCAGGCGCGCATCCTCGTCTACAACCGCCGCTCGTTCCATTACTGGCTGTTCCAGGTCTGGCATCAGGGGATCCGCAACAGGCAGCTGTTCCAGGAGGGTTCGATGGAGCGCGTGCTGTCGCGGGGCGTCGAGCGCTCCTCAGTCGGAGCCCGTCCGCTCGTCCGCGTGTACACACCGCGTCGGGTCCGGGCAATGCTCAGGCGGGCAGGCTTTTCTGAGGTCAGCACGGCCGTCGGCGTGTTCAACACCGTCGACACGCCGATCAGTGACGTTCTCGCCCGGCGGACAAAGCTCCTCGACAGTCCTGCGGTCATCGACAGGATCGGGCGCATCGGCGGCTGGTACGTGCTGGGAACTGGCCGCCGGTGACGGCCGACACCAAAGAGCAGGTCCGAAGCTTCTGGAGCCGTACCCCATGCGGATCCTGGGACGCGACAGCTCCCGAGGGAACCGCGGAGTACTTCGCCCAGATCGAAGCCCGCCGCTACGAGCTCGAGCCGTTCATCCCCGACCTCGCTGACTTCGCCTCGACCAGGGGCCAGGCAGTGCTCGAGATCGGCGTCGGGCTAGGCACCGACCACGTGCAGTTCGCGCGCGCCGGAGCCGATCTGCACGGTGTCGACCTAACCGAGCGCGGGGTGGAGTTGGTGCGCGGGCGGCTCGAGCTGGAGGGACTGTCTTCGCAGCTTCAGGTGGCCGACGCCGAGCAGCTGCCGTTTGCCGACGCGAGCTTTGACTACGTGTACTCGTGGGGTGTCCTGCACCACACGCCGGACACTCGGCAGGCGATGCGGGAGGCAATGCGCGTCCTGCGCCCGGGTGGGCGATTGTGCGTGATGGTCTACGCGCGTCACGCATGGGTGTCCTACGGGCTGTGGCTTCGGCATGGCCCGCTCAGTCGGCGCCCGTTTCGCTCGATCGCCGACGTCCTCTATCACCACATGGAAAGCCTCGGGACCAAGGGCTACACCAAGCGCGAGCTCCGGCGGATGCTCGACGGGCTCGAGCGCCTGACGAACGACAAGGTCGCTACGCCGTACGATGCGGAGTACGCGGGGGGCCTGGCGCGACTTACGGGCCGCTGGCTCGGGTTCTTCATGGTGGCGCGCGGCACAAAGCGCCGTTAGCCGCCGCACTCCATGCAGCCGCGACGCATCCTTGTCGTCACCTACCCGTACCCGCCGATGCCATCGGTGGGGGGCAATCGATGGCTCGCCATGGCCAAGTACCTGCGCCGCCGTGGCCACCACGTCGAGATCCTCACTACGGGGGCTTTCGGGTCGCTGCCGGACGACAACGAGGAAGCGGTCCACCGATCGCGTGACCTGGTCGCCGCGCCCTGGCTCAGGGCCATTACCCGCCGGCCCCCGCTGCCCAAGGCCGGGGAGACACCGGCGGTCGACAAGCCCCCTCAGGCATTCATCACAGCCGTGCTGGTACCCGACCACAACGTGATCACCTGGGTCCCGTTTGCGACGCACGCCGCTCGGCGCCTGATCACCGAGCCGGGCTTCGACTGCGTGATCACGACGTCGGCCTACGAATCGACCCACCTCGTCGGGCTGGGGCTCGGACGTAAGCGGCCGGCCTGGATCGCCGACTTCCGCGATGGATGGACGTTTCATTCCTGGCGGCCGCCCCTCCCAACCGCGCTCCAGCGGCGCCTTGACGTCCGTCTCGAGAAAGCAGTCGTCGAGGGCGCCGACCGCACGATCGTCGTCGAGCGGCCCGTCGCCGATGACTTCTCCGAGCGGCTTGGCGTGGATGCCGGCTACGTGCCAAATGGCTGGGACCCCGAGCTGGCTGCAGCCGCCGACGCCGCCCAGCTCCCCGAGCTTCCAACCGCGAACCTCGTGCTCGTCCACACCGGGAAGCTCTCAGGCGGCTGGGGGCGTCATCCGGGAGCCCTATTCGAGGCGCTTCAGCGGCTGCGCGAACACGATCCGGAGCTCGGCCAGCGGCTCAAGCTGCTCTTGGCGGGGCGGCTTGATGAATCAGAGCGCGATCTGATCTCGCGGGCGGGCCTCGACGGCATCGTGTACCACGTCGGCATGCTCAGCCGCCCGCAGGCCATCGCGCTCCAGCGCCGTGCTGACGCCCTCGTGCTGCTCACCTCATCAAAACTCGTGTGGGAGCTGCCGGGGAAGATTTTCGAGTACTTCGGCTCAGGACGACCCATCCTGGCGCTGGCGCAGGGCAACGAGGCATCGCGGGTGATCGAGGAGACTAGGACCGGGTGGACGGTCCCACCGAATGATCCCCGCGCGATCGCCGAGCGGCTCGGCACCCTGATCCGGGACGGCGCTTCGCTCGAAATCGACCCCGCCCGGCTCGCGCCCTACGTCTACCCGGCTCCGGCGATTGCGCTCGAGGAAGAGATCGAGCGAGCCTGCCTGGGGCGCGCCGAGCGTTGAGGATTGCCAGATAGCCTCCGCGACCTTGACAGCACTCACCGAGCGTCGGCGCGGTTACGTGATCGAACTTCGCCGCGTCTGGCTGGGACGCCGGCCCAGCCCGGAGGCAACCTGGGTGTGGGCGGCGGTGATCTTGTTCATCGCTGTCTCTGCCTGGTGGCTCTCGTAGGACACACGCGTCCCCGACTGGGACAGCGGCGCACACGAGTTCTACGCCTACTGGATCAACGGCGAGCTGGCGCACGGGCAGCTCACGAGGCCATTCACCGACTTCAATACCTACCCGCCCCTGGTGCACTTCGTCGGGGCCCTCGCCATGTTCGTTGCCGGGCTGCACCCGATGGCGATGATCCTGTCCTCGAATCTCGTGTTCGTGCCGCTGCTCGCGTTTGGGTGCTACGGGGTGGGCCGGATCGCCTACGGCCCGCGAGCCGGTCTCCTGGCCGGGATCGTGGCGCCGGGAAGCCCGATGTTCGCCTCAATGATGCACGAGTGACCCCAGCGGTTACGTGCGAGCGGACCGCAGCACGACGGGAACATGCCTGCCCTGCTCGACGGGCTGCGCTCGCTGGGAATCCGCAACATCCTCTTGGAGCCCGGGCCTGATCCCATCGACTCCAACACATGGGGCATGACGGTTCTGGTCGAAGCCCACCACCTCAACTACGACGGCACGACGATTCCCGCCGCACAGACCGTGTATCTGATCCTGACCGAGCCGGGATCAGCAAG
The DNA here is from genome assembly GCA_963803595.1 of uncultured Solirubrobacterales bacterium. Classification (GTDB taxonomy): domain Bacteria; phylum Actinomycetota; class Thermoleophilia; order Solirubrobacterales; family Solirubrobacteraceae; genus Palsa-465. The sequence continues at coordinate 521,857 of CAWDNF010000005.1, read as the reverse complement.
CCGCCGCCCTGCCAGGTGATCGACGGGTGGGGTATCTACGCAGCGCGGGAGCCCGCGCCGGTCTCGACATGTCCTCGCTGCGTGATCCCCGGGATCCGACGCGCCGCTATACGTTCCTGTGCCCCGGGCGGCCACCGCTCAGCTACCCATAGGGACCTACGCTGCCCGATAAGCGGCGAGCACGATCTCGAGTGAGTGCTGGAGAGCGAGCCGAGGGGCATTGCGGGCGAACCAGGCCGCGGTCGACTCGCGCAGCTCGGTCCCGGCGTGGTGGACCCGGACGATCGCCTCGGCAAGGTCATCGGCCGACGCCGACGCCGCCACGAAGCCGTTCTCACCCTCGCTGATGAGCTCGACGGCAGCGTTGTCATCCGCCTTTATCAGAACGCTCGGGGTTCCTCTGGCCGCCGCCTCCAGGACCACGCGGCCGTAGCCCTCGCGCCGGGAGGGCAGCAGATGACACATCGCGCGAGACAGAGCGTCCTCGACCGCCTCGCTGGGCACGAATCCAGGGACCTGGACGACACCGTCTAGACCCAGTTCGCGCACGAGCTCCCGGGCACCGGCCCGATCCGGTCCGTCGCCGAGGATCACGGCCGTCAGTTGCGGCAGCTGGCGGCGAGCGCAAGCCACCGCAGGCGGGATCGAGGACACGCACTTCTCCGGAATGTGCCGGCCCGCGAACACTACGAGCGGCTCGGCATCGCGTACGGGAGCGGGCTCCAGCGGGCCTTCGTACTGGCCGGACAGAATCGTGATCTCACCACGCAGGCCCTCCTCCCGCAGCCGCTCCGCGTGCAGCCTCGAGAAGCAGAACGCACGCTGAGGAAGTCGCGCACACCTGCGCTGGATCCGCCAGCCCGCAACTCCGCCGAGGCGCCCGAGATACTCCTGCCAGTAGCCGCGACTCCACACCTCGTGCCAATCAACCACAAGGCGGAAGCGACGGCGTCCAGGTACGGCCGCCGCGGCCAGCAAAGAAAAATACGGAAACGACGCCGTGTGAACGACGTCATAGCGCCGCCCGCGCCACAGCAGATGCCACCACACCCCGGGCCGAACACCAGGGGGGGCAGAATTCGGCGGCGACCCGGCCCGGCGTAAAGGCCCATGCGCGGTCCGACGGCACGCACGCGGACGCCGGGCAGATCGGGCCTCTCACCCCGCTTCCATTGGCGCAGCGTCAAGTAGGTGACCTCGTGACCGGCGGCGGCCAGCGCCTTCCCGAGGTTGCGATACCACCGCTCAGCGCCGCCCACCGTGTACGGGAAAAGGCAGTCGTAGACGAGGCAGATCCGCACCCATCAGAGGCTCCCAGATCCCGGGGTAACATCGCGGCCAGCGGCAGATGAGCACGCTCGGGCAAGAGACCCCGCAGACCGCGTCGCGCGCGGAGGAGCCTGGCTCGCCGCGCGTCTCGGTGGTGATCCCATGCCTCAACGAGGCGGGCACGATCCAGGAGTGCGTACGGAGGGCGTGGGCCTCGCTCGAGGAGAACAAACTTGACGGCGAAGTCATCGTGGCCGACAACAATTCCGACGATGGCAGCGGCACGCTGGCCGCGGCCGCCGGCGCCCACGTCGTCTACGAGCCGGAGCGCGGATACGGCAGCGCCTACCTGGCCGGACTGGCAGCTGTACGCGGTCGCTACGTCGTTATGGCGGATGCCGATTTGACCTACGACTTCGCCGAGATCCCGCGGTTTGTTGCCGCGCTCGAGGACGGCGCCGATCTGGTGATCGGCAACCGGATGAAGAACATTCACCCCGGGGCGATGCCGTGGCACCACCGGTATATCGGCAATCCGCTCCTCTCGGGCTTTCTCAATGTCCTGTTTGGCACTGGTGTGGCCGACGCGCACTGCGGCATGCGGGCACTGCGCCGCGAAGTCCTGCCACGTCTTGATCTCCGCACGACCGGCATGGAGTTCGCCTCGGAGATGGTGATCCGGGCCCACAAGGAGAAGCTCGTCGTTCGCCAGTTCCCCATCGAGTACCACCCACGCGGAGGAGAGTCGAAGCTCTCGAGCTTCCGCGACGGCTGGCGGCACGTCCGCTTCCTGCTCGTGCACTCACCCAATCATCTGTTCATCCTGCCAGGAGCGATCATGGCGGTACTGGGCGGAGTCGTGGAACTGATCGTCATCACTCGGCTGGCAGTGTTCGGCCGGGAGTGGGACATCCACGCACTGATTGGCGGGGCCTTGCTGGCGATCGTCGGCACCCAGGTAGTCGCGCTCGGAATCTGCGCCCACGCGTATGGCACCTACTTCATGGGTGAGACCGATAAGTGGTTCGATCGCATGCGCGCGCGCTTCAAGCTCGAGCATGGACTGCTCATCGGCGGGGGAGTGACTGTCGCCGGGCTCGTGATCGGGATCGTGATCCTGATCGACTGGATCGACCGCGGCTTTGGGCGGCTCTCAGAAGAGCGACTCGCAGTACTGGCCGCGACCCTGATCATCGTCGGGATTCAAGTCTTCTTCTCCTCCTTCCTGCTCTCGATCCTGGGGCTGCGCAGGCGTCGCTAGCCGACCAGTCGGCACACTGCCCGCATGGTCGTCGCCTGGGTGCTGTTTCCCTTGGTGCTGCTCGCCGTCTGCCTGGGCTGCGGATTGGCGATCGAGCGGGCGGGCGGGCGGAGGCTCCCCGGTGCGCTGGTTGTGTCGGTGGGGCTGGCACTCGTCATCGTCGCGAGCTCGCTCACCACCTCACACGGGGGCACGGCCCCAGCCACCACCTGGCTCATCGTGGCATTGGCACTCGCCGGCTACGCAACCTGCTGGCGGCGGCTCGCGGCGCTCCGGCCCGATCCGGTCGTGCTGGCGCTGGGAGCAGCTGTGTTCGCCGTGGCGGCTGCCCCAGTCGTCCTCTCGGGGAACAGCACGTTCCTCGGTTACTTCGTTGACAACGACAGCGCCTTTCATTTCGCGCTGATCGACCAACTGGTCGCGCATGGCCCGAACCTGGACGCGGTCCATCCCTATTCGGCCTACCTTGCGATCCTCCACGAGTACCTCGGCACCTCCTACCCAACCGGAGCCGATGTCGCCGTGGGAGCGCTCCGGCCACTGGTTGGTCAGGACATCGCTTGGATCTTCCAGCCCTACCTTGCGCTGATCCTCGCACTGGGTGCCACGTCGATCTACGAGCTCCTGCGCACCTCCGTTCGCTCGTCCCGGATCCGCGCCCTGTGCGCGTTCATCGCCGCCCAGTCAGGACTCGTATACGCGTTTTATCTCGAAGGCAGCATCAAGGAAGTAGCGACCACGTGGGAGGTCACAAGCACCGTGGCGCTGGTCGCGATCACGCTGCGAGAGAAGGGGTTGCGGCGCGTGGTGCCGCTGGTTGTCGTCGGGGTCGCCGGCTTGGACTTGCTCAACGTCGCCGTGGTGCCGTGGATCGGGATCCCGCTGGCCGTGTTCGTGGTCCTGGCGCTGTGGCAGGCCCGGCTCGTCGTGCACCAGATGAGCGCGCCGCGCATCGCGGTTACCGCGGCGGCGAGCGTTGCTTTGGCCGCGGTGCTCGCGGGCCCGATCATCGCGAAGGCCTCGACATTCTTCAGCGTGGCAACCGGTGTGCTCAGCAAGGGCACTTCAAACGCCGCGGCCCAGCTCGGCAACCTCCCGAGCCCGCTGTCGCACTGGGAGATCTTCGGTATCTGGCCGGCCGGCGACTTCCGGCAGGGAATCGCTTCCCATTTGCATCTCGCCTACGCCGTGATTGGGGTAGCGGCCGCTGGTGCGGTGCTCGGGACCGCCTGGATGGTCCGCCGGCGAAAGCTACCGCCGCTGCTTCAGGTGATCTCGGCTGTGCTCGCCACGGTCTACTTGCTGACCCGGTCCTCGCCGTATGCCGCGTCGAAGGTGATGATGATCTTCTCGCTCACCGTGGTAATGGCGGCGATGCTGGGTGGGGCATCGCTTATCGAGGAGCGACGACCGGTTGAGGGATGGCTGTTGACCGCGGTCGTCGCCGGCGGCGTCCTGTGGACAAACGCCCTCGCTTACAGCAACGCGAGCATCGCGCCGCGTGGACGCCTAGCCGAGCTAGCGCAGATAGGAGCCCGGTTCCACGGTCAAGGCAGGGCCTTCTACAACCAGGCCGACGAGTATGCGATCCACTTCTTGCGCAGTGAGGCGCCCGACGACCCCGCGACCGGTCCGGCAGCTCCGCGCGCCGGGCTTGCTCCGCGCACTCCGAACCAGGCGCGCCTCCCTTGGGACCCCGACGACCTCTCCCAGAGCTACCTGCAGAGCTTCCAGTTGCTTGTACTTGGACGCTCGCCGCGGATCTCGCGGCCACCCGCCGACTACACGCTGGCCTACCGTGGGCGCTACTACGAGGTTTGGCGGCGGACTGCGACGCCTGACGTGCTTTTGCACGTCCCTCTCGGCGGCGGGCTCTATCCCGATGCCGCGCCCAGCTGCAAGCTCGTCCAGCACACCGCGGCGCAGGCCGCCCGCCGGCATGCTCGGCTTGCCTATGTCGTGCGTGACCAGGTCCCAGCGCTCGTGCCCACCAAGGCGTCATACCCCCCGAACTGGGGCCTGGTCGAGGGCGATCCCTACGAGCTGATCCCGCGGGCTCAGCCAGGCACCGTGAATGGGACGATCAGAGTCGCCACCAGCGGGAGCTACGAGCTATGGCTCGAGAGCTCCCTGAGCCAGCGTTTCAGGATCCTCATCGACGGCCGCCAAGCGGCGAGCGTTGCCTACGAGCTGGGTCCTCAGGGCCAGTTCGTCGAGCTAGGGCGGGTAAGCGTGACGGCGGGTGAGCACCGCATCGAGATTGTCCGCCCGCCGGTCAACGGCTTCCCCGGCCAGGATTCGACCGGCATGTACCTCGGTCCGCTGATGCTCGTCCGCGGTCCCGACCCGCCTCCGGTCTCCGAGATCGCACCGAGTCAGGCTCATTCGCTGTGTGGCCAGTCGCTCGACTGGCTGGAGATCGTCCGCTAGGCAATGCACGTCGCGGGCTACTTCAAGGGGGTTATGGGTACCGGAGAGCACGGCCGTCAGCTCGTGGCGGCGCTGCGCTCGCAAGGGATCGACATCGCCCTCAGGACGCTACATCCGGATGGCTCGCCAGAGGACGAGGACCTGGCCGAGCCGCTTGCGGGTGTCTCGCCGCGGGAACGGTTTGATCGCTTCGCGCTGCTCTGCGCGAACGCAGACATGGTTCCTGAGGTGGCGTCGGAGCTGGGCCGCCGCTTTTTCCGAGGTCGCTATGTGATCGGCTTCTGGGCCTGGGAGGTGAGCGACTTTCCGCCGCAGTTCGCTCAGGCCTTCGATTACGTTGACGAGGTATGGGTGGGGAGTCGACACGTCTGTGCCGCCGTCGGACGAGGCGCGCCAAAGCCGATCATCGTGATCCCCCAGCCGGTATCGCTCGAAGCAGACGCCGAGCACGCCGTCCCGCCTCCAGGCCTGCCCGCCGGCTTCCGGTTCCTGTTCGCATTCGATTACCTGAGCGTGTTCGAGCGCAAGAATCCGCTCGCGGTGGTCGAGGCGTTCTCGCGTGCGTTCGCCCCACGATCAGGCGCGGCGCTGATCATTAAGGCTCTCAATCCCGACCACGATCCAGCCGCCCATGAGAGGCTTAAGCGGGCCATCGCCTCCCACCCCGACGTCCGGCTGATCGAGCGCCGGCTCTCGCGCTCAGAGCGCGACGGCCTGATGCGTGCGGCGGACTGCTATGTCTCGCTTCACCGGGCCGAAGGGTTCGGCTACACGCTGGCTGAGGCGATGTGGCTCGGTAAGCCAGTCATTGCCACCGGCTATTCGGGCAATGTCGACTTCACGACGGCGGAGAACAGCTACCCGGTGGGCTACCGCCTTGTTCCTATCGGCCCCGGAAACGATCCATACCCAGCTGGCGGCGAATGGGCGGAGCCGGACATCGAGGAGGCCGTGAGCCTCATGCGCCGCGTGTTCGAGAAACCCGATGAAGCGCGGATCAACGGCGAGCGCGCCGCGGCGGACATCAGGGCCACTCATGGGCTTGAAGCCGCGGGAGCCGCGATGCGCGAGCGCCTCGAGCTCTTGGCCGCGTCACGTGACCGCGGAGCGCGCGGGGTGATTCAGCGGCTGGCCGGAACCATCTCGCCGCTGTCCAGGTCCAGGTAGCGGCGGTTCTGCGCGTCGGCGGGGTGGTGATAGCCCGTCTGGTAGTAGTTGGGCGCGCCCCGGAGGATCACGGCGTCGGGCGCAGGGAACCTGCCCGCTGCCAGTTCCTCGCGCACGAGGAATGCGTTGACGCCGGCCAGCTCGGCGTGGACGAGCCTGTATCCCTTTCCCTCGGCAAGCTGCCGGATCGCTCCGAGCGAAGCGCCGAAGTAAGCCGTACCGTCCCAGGCGGTTAGGTCGCGTGGCTGAACGAGACGCCGGTGGGGATCGAGCGCGCTGTTGTACTCGATGACCACCACGCGAGGCCGGTACTGCTCCAATGCTTCGAATATCCAGTAGTCCTGGCCATCCACGTCGATCGACATGACGTCAGGCTCTTCGGGCACCTCAGCCTCAGTGAGCAGCGTCTCGATGTTCTCCGCCGTGACTAGCGCTTGGATCGTGCGGATTCCAGGACGAGCCTGATACTTGCGCGCCAGCGCGCTGAACATCCGATCATCGGCTTCCATGAACAGACCGTCCCAACCTGCGACGTCTGCCAGGTACACGCAGTTGCCCTCCGCGCCTGACTCGACACCGAACTCGACAAAGAAGCGACTGGGCGCGCCGATCCGGCGGAGGATCTCGGCCAGCACACCGTCCTCCCCGTTCTGCGAGTAGCCGCGAAGCTCGAGGCCGGTGAGCGCGGACGGCGCCGCCTCCACCGCCGGATCTGAGCCGACAACTCGATGGCGCCGCGCCAGCTCGGCCAACGCCAGGTAGAGAGCGCGGTCGCTCTCCAGACGCGCGTGTTTGCGAATCTCGTCCAGCGCGCGAGCCTGGACCTCGACAGCCTTCCGCAGCTGACGGGCGCCACGGATCTCCGCCAACATTTGCGCCCGCTCGAGCGATCTGCCGTGCGGCGGTCCCCCCACCAGCTCGGCCAGGGCCAGATTTACTTTGCGCTGGTAGTCGGTGTAGGGCCTAAGCGCCCTGAGGATTGCCGAGCGCATCAGCCGGCGAAGGCGGTAGGCGCTGCCCTTGCGTGGGCCGACGGGCATCTCCAGGACCGCCGCCAATCCGGTCGGCGCGCGCCGGCCGTGACCCAGCGGCAAGGGCACTTCTCCCGTTACGCGGATCGATTCGAGCCGGCGAATGACGGCTTGCGCGGAGGTCATCGACGAGTGGCCGCGCCTCAGGTCGGCGGCCGCGCGGGCCCCCCGGACGCGGGCGCAGGACGGGTCGTCGAATACCTTGCGCATCGCCTCCGCCCCGGCCTCGACGTGAGGCTCGACCAACCAGCTGTTCTCGGGGGCCATGAATTCCAAGTTGGCTGATGCAGCGGTCGCGATCACCGGCTTGGCCAGCCACATCGCCTCGGCAATCGAAAGCCCGAATGCTTCGGTCCGATGCAGTGATACGTAGCAATCACACGCCGAGATCAAGCCGAGCAGCTCCGACCGTGTGAGCGGCCCGTCGAGCACTATCACGCCCTCGTGCTGGAACGCCGCTGCGTGGAGGGCTCCGAGCTTCTGCCCGTTGCGAGAACCCAACTGCGCGACCACCAGACGCGCGGTCCCTCCACCTTCGAACGCATGCCCGAAGGCGTCGATCACGGCAATTGGGTTCTGTCGCTCGAGGTCCTCGAAGGTGTGGGCAAACAGGAACGCGTGCTCAGAAACTCCGAGATTCGAGCGGTCGAGAGCGCCAAATGGCCCAGGCTCGACCGGGGGCGGTATCACGTGGACGGGAACCGTTACCCGTGGTCGTAGGAGCGATGCGACATAGGCGCTGGGAGCCCAGATCTCCTGGAGCAGCGGCGCCACATCGACCGCGGCCGACACATCCGCGGTTAACCACAGGGCGATTGAGTAGCGCCCCGCGAAGAAGGCATCACCCGCCTCGACCGCAAACTCACCTAGGCCGTCGGGAACCGAGCAGATCAGATTGATCTGGTAGGGCGCTTCGACCGCGGCCATGGCCGGGAAGGTCTCTGATGCCTCGGCGGTCGGAGCTGACCGATGCTGTATCGGGGCGCACGGAAGCCCCGCCGCGTCGAACGCCGTCACCAGCCGGCGGGCGATCGTGTCCCGCTCCCCGGAAGACCCGAAACAGGCGACGACGTTGACTCCCCACGGGAAATCGGTCAGCGGACCGGTGCGAGCCTTCGAGGCGGATTTCCTGCCGCGGGGGCGCAGCCCGTCGATCTTCTCGAGCAAGGGGAACTCGTAGCGTCCGAACTCCTCGGCCCACCTCAGCAGACCGTCACGGCCAGAGCCGCTGAGGTCACCGAATGCGGCTTGCAGGTCCCGCCGGTCCGCGTACACACGTGCCAGCCCGCGATTGATCCCGGCAGGAGCACCTGGAGCGTCCTCGCTCATCCAGCTAAGGAAGGTCTTCGCCCCGGCCGGGGTGAACGGGGAAAGCGGGTCCTCCCCGCGCTGCTCCAGCTCATCATCGAACTCGGCGAACAACGAGCGAACGAGATCATCGATCTCGGTGCCGTCGCCTAGCGCCGTGTACGTGTAGGGCCACTCCACGCTAGTCAAGAACCCCTCCCCGATGACCTCGTGCGCGTACTCGGCGAGCAGGCGCTCGAGCACCGGTTCGGCGGTCACATCGATCCGGTTCTGGTGGCGGCTGAGCGAGAGCGGTCGCCGCGGATCAAAGCCACTGAAGTGAAAGAAGGCGAGAGGATGGCCGTCGAGGACATAGCGGTCTCCGTTGTGCTCGAGCCTCCGGCCGTGCAGGTTCCAGTAGGCGACGTTGTACTGCGGGTCACGAACGATCGCCAAATCGGGCAGAAAGCCCGGAACCAGATCGAACCAGCGCTGGTCGACGAAATAGCCCCATACCGGATCGACCCGGCAGTCACGCCGCAGGCGCTCGGACCACCAGTCGAGTAGGCGATCAACCTCGGGCCCTGGGCCCACAGATAGGTAGCCGAGGTTGTAGACGCCCGCGATCATGATGTCGACCTGGCTCGGGTTGCGCCCGTCGGGCGGAACCGGCTCGATGGTGTGTGGGGTCACGACGATGCCGTGCGCGGCGGCCAGCTCGTCGAGCTCCCCAAGCGAGCCGTAAACCCTGATGTCCGGATCCAGGTAGGTGACCGGGGCCCCCGTCTGCGCCATGAGGTGACGAAGAAGCCAGGGCTTCACAGCCGTCGCGAGCTCGAGCACCGAGTAGCGCAACGCCATGAACTGGAAGGGCTCACAGCCGATGTCCGCCGGGGTCAGAACTTCGAATGGCTCCGCAGCGGGATCGATGTAGCGCTCGAAGTCATCGATGATCAGGGTCCACAGCCGGCTGCCGGGGTTGTGACCTGCCAGCGACCTCGCCAGTACACGGGCAAAGGCCACGTAGTTCTTGGCGATGACCGTGCAGATCTCCACGAGCGTGAGGGTACCCCGGCCGTTGCTACCGTCCTGAGACGTGAGCGCGGTCGCGGGCGAACGGCGAGCCGATCCATCCGCGCCCGCGCCGGCAGTGGCGCCCGCCGTGTCGATAGCCCAGCTCAACAAGTCGTTCCGGCTGCCACGTGAGCGCTACCACACGCTCAAGGAGCGCGCGCTGCACCCGCTCCGCTCGCGCCAGGTCGACATCTTGCGTGCGGTCCAGGGAGTCACCGTGGACATCGCCCCAGGCGAGTTCTTCGGGATCGTCGGGCGCAACGGCAGCGGCAAGAGCACGCTGCTCAAGTGCTTGGCCGGGATCTACGGCATCGACGACGGCTCGATCGCGATCAACGGGCGCCTGTCGCCCTTCATCGAGCTTGGCGTCGGCTTCAACCCGGACCTCAAGGCGCGCGACAACGTGATGATCAACGCAATCATGCTGGGACTTTCCCGCCGCCAGGCCAAGGAGCGCTTCGACGACGTCGTCGCATTCGCCGAGCTCGAGGAATTCACCGAGCTCAAGCTCAAGAACTACTCCTCCGGCATGCTTGTGCGCCTCGCCTTCGCCACCGCGATCCAGGTCGATGCCGACATCCTGCTGATCGATGAAGTGCTCGCAGTTGGGGACGCCGCGTTCCAACAGAAATGCTTCGACGAGTTCGGGCGGCTTCGCCGGGAGGGCCGCACGATGCTGTTCGTGACCCATGACATGGGGGCGGTCCAGCGGTTCTGCGACCGGGCCATGCTGCTCGAGCGAGGCCGCGTCGTCGACATCGGCGAACCTGGCTCGATCGCCCGGCAGTACAACCAACTCAACTTCGAGCGGGTCGCAGGCGAGGCGGGCAGTCACCTGCCGCAGGTGGCGGGCGCCGATGAGCGGGTGGCCGAGGTGCTCAACGCGTGGTTCGAGTCGCCCGACGGCGAGATCATTGTCACCGGAGGCCAGGGCGAGCGCTGCTTTGTCCGGATGGACGTCCGGTTCCTGGCTGACGCTGACGAGCCGGTGTTCGCTGTGACGCTCGAGGACGAGAGTGGAAACGTCGCATTCGCGACGAGCACGAACGTCCACGAGACTGCGACGGGCCACTTTGACGCAGGTGCGCATGCGTCGCTGCGGATCGGATTCGACAACTGGCTCGCCCCCGGTCGCTACCGCTTGATCGGAACGGTGGCTCGCGCCGGGCTGGGAGCCGACGCGTTCGACATGCACACGAGCGCCTCGCTGATCGTGGTGGCCGAGCGGCCAGGTGGCGGCCTGGCCGATTTCCCGAACACACTCGAGCTGGAGCGCGACTAGGCGGCTCTGTCCGGCCTCCGCCGTCGCGCCAGGCGGTAAACCAGTCGCAGCGCGGCGAAGAGCGGACGCCGTAAGGCCGGCCGGGTGGCGACGGCCAGAAGCGGACGCTCGACGTCGGCGGGCAGCAATCCGCCTGGCCCCACCAGCCGTACCGCGTCCTCGCTGAACCCGGTCCGCATGAGACCGTGCTCGCGCAGCATGACCCCCGCCGGAGACGGCGCATGTTCGAGAGTCTGGAGGTAGATCTCGGCGAGCTTGTCTGCGCTCGCCCGCCAGCGCAAGCGCTCGGCCGCCCGATGAATTGCATCAAGATTGCGCGCCCGCACGGCGTCATCGCGCATCAGCGCCACCGCCCGATCTGCCGTTGCCGCTGCATCCCACTGCACGATGGCGGCTTCGTCATCGGGCAGCAGCTCGCTGAGGGAGGTGCCCGCTGCCCACAGGCAGGGCACGCCGCGGGCCGCAGCCTCGAAGGGGACGAGGCCAAAGCCCTCGTGCGAGCTTGGATGGATGACGAGCGCGGCTCGTCCGAGCAGCCACGCCCGCTCGGACTCGCTGACCGGTCCGAGGTCGAGACACGCCTCGCGCAGCACAGGGTTTGACTGCAACAGCTCTCCCTCCTCGCGACGTGTCGAGCCGTGTGCAACGTGCTCGCCGGCGAGCACGAACCATCCTGTCCACCCTTGGCGGCGCTGGAGCTCCGCCGCAACCTCAAGGGCAAAGGGACGGTTCTTGTGCTCGAAGTCGGAGCCGAGATAGAGCAGCAGCTCGGCGTCGGCGGGGATGCCCCTGGCTGCGGCTGGCGGTGCCGGTGCGCCCTCCAGCGAGTCCGAGACCGGATGATCCACGCCGAGCGCGACCACGCTCGCGCGGTGGGCCTCGACGAGGTGCTCTGAGAGCGCCTGATCGCGAGCGTGGGCCGACGGGAATACGACCCGGTCCGCGCTGGCGAGTGCCAGGCGAGTGAGGCTCCGGTAGCCGTCCCACGCCGCTGAGGCGGCGAAGTGAGAGCCGCTGCCCCAAGCGATCATGTCCTGATGGGTGATGACGAGCCGTGGGCCGAGCTCGGCCAGCACCGCTAGATCCGCCGGGCTGTTCAGCTGGTGCGGGCGGTGGACGAGATCTGAGACGTGGTTTCCCGTGAGGACCTCGGCGCCGGCGGCCGACAGACGCTCGCGCACCGTGGGGTCGAGCCAGGGGCTGACGAGCGCCCGAACCTCGAGGCTCTCGCTCCCCGCGAGCGCCCCGGTGAGCTCCAGCACGTGGCGCTTGGTCCCATCCATCGGGCCGCCGAGCACGCGCGCGTCGACCGTGACGGAAATCGCGCTCTGTCGCACGGGGCGATTATCCCCGCGGGCATAATCGCCCCGTGACCACGCAACAGGTGCGTCCCTACGGGCCGTCGGCGTTTGGCGGCGACGTGCGGCGGTTCATCGAGCTGACGCTCACGCTGGCGCGCAGTGAATTCAAGCTCCGCTATTTCGGCTCGGCCCTGGGCTACGCCTGGTCGCTCATGCGCCCGCTGTTGTTCTTTGGTGTGCTGTACCTGTTCTTCACCAAGGCCGTGCGGATCACCAAAGCGCCGCACTATGGCGTCTACCTGTTGACCGGCGTGGTGTTCTGGAACTTCCTCGCCGAGGCGACCGGCACTGCCGTCAACTGCATGGTGACCCGCGAAGGGCTGCTGCGAAAGGTGCGCTTCCCAAGGATGGTCGTGCCGCTTTCGGTGTCGCTCACCGCGACGTTCAATCTGACGATGAACCTGATCGCTGTGTTCGCCTGGACGGTGGCGAGCGGAATCGATCCGCGCATCGGTTGGCTCGAGCTCGTTCCAACTGCCCTCGGCTTCATCGTTCTGGCTAGCGGGATCGCGATGCTGCTCTCGGTGTTGTACGTGCGCTTCCGGGACGTAGCGCCGATATGGGAGGTCACGTTGCAGGTGTGGTTCTACGGCTCACCGATCATGTACCTGGCGAGCGCCTATGCGCACTTCGGGCATACGTTCAGACAGATCGCCATGGTCAACCCGGTGGCGACCATGCTTACCCAGTTGAGCCATGACTTCATCGGCTCGGGCGCCTACGCCTCGGCTTCGACCCGGGCGGGCGGCATATGGCCAGTCGTCCTCGCGGTGGCGGCCATCCCGGTGCTGTTCGCGGTTGGGCTGTGGGTGTTCGCTCGCGAGGCGCCGCGGATCGCCGAGGAACTTTGAGACTACGCCCTTCGCCCGGCAAATGCCGGGCCCGCGCCACTAAAAGTGGCGCGGGCCCGAGCTAGGACGACCCTGGTAGGGCTGGGGGCCGTCCGAGACCCGCGAGAAGGGGGCGATGCTCGCGGGTCCGTGTGACTTCCATGTCACCCCTTCAGAATAGCGCTCTACCATGCCCGCAACACCCGTAGCGTCAGTGATCATCCCCACCCTCGCAGGCGCCTGGGTACCTCGACGTCACGCTCGCCTCGGTGATGCCCGCAGGCCGCGGGCTCTGGGCGCCGAGGTGATCGTGATCAGCGACGGGCCGGATCCCCCGACCGAGTCGACGGTGGCCGAGCCACGGCGCTCGAGCTCGTCACGCTGCCCGAGCGCCGGCGGCCTCAACCGCGCACGCAACGCAGGAATCGAGGCGGCGAGAGCGATCTGCTGGTGTTCATCGACCAGGACATCGAGGCGCCAGACGGCTGGCTTCAGGCGATCCTCGACGGCGCGCGGCGCTATCCCGGACTACGAGGTATTCGGCGGCCCCATCAGGGGACGCCTGGAAAGCGGGCTGCGGGGATGCGGACGGGAGCCACCGCCGATCACGACGCTCGACGCCGGGCCCTGAGGATCGCGATCTGGCCTCGTCTGGGGCGCCAACATGGCATCCGGCGCAGCGCGTTGAGCACGTCTCGGGCGCTTCGATGAGGGTCTGCACGGCCGAGGCAACGAGAACGAATGGGAGCTGCGCTACAAGGCGGCGGGGGGACGGATCCGCTACCTGGCAGACGCCGGACTCGACCATCGGCGCAGCGCGCGAGGATTCGCGCCTGCGGGTGCTTGCCCGCAGCCGCCTACGACCAGGGCCGCGAGGCTCGCCACGACGACGTCCGGACGGGACAGCCACAAAGCGCTCGGACGCAGTGCGCATGCTCGCCGGATGCGCCTGGCACACGGTACGGCGCCGCTGCCCGTACGGAATCGTGATGGGAGCCCGGGCCGCGGGTACGCTGCGCGGGCTGCGAGCGAGCGGCTACGCGGCGACCGGACGGCTGCGGACGTGCACGCTTAATTTCAAGCCCAAGCGCGAAACCCGGGCCGCTCTTTAGCGTTTCTGTTTCTAGGTTTCGCGCTTGCCGCAGCGTGGACCGGAAAGCAAGTCTGCATGCGCCCTGAGAGCTCACTTCATCCTGTCATCACGCCTGTCCCGTCCCCGCGGACGGTGGACGTCGCTCGGCGTGCCGCTGGCGCTGACCGACTATGACGAAGATGCTCGGGTGGATCGACGCGATGATCGGCTCGCAGCAGCAGGGCTACCTATGCGCCTGCAACGTCCACGCCGTGATGGCCTCTCGCGAGGATCCCGAGCTCCGGGAGGCGCTGCGCTCCTCCTCGATCAACGTTCCCGACGGCCAGCCGCTGGTCTGGGCGATCAACCTGCTCGGGCACGGGCTCCCCGGCCGTGTCTACGGCCCCGAGCTGATGTCCCGCTGCTGCGAGCGCGCGGCCGAGCGCGGCTATCGCTTCTACCTCTACGGCGGACGGAACCAGGGCGCACTCGTACAGCTGGCGCTCAACCTCCGCCGGCACTATCCCGGGAGTCAAGATCGTCGGCGGCTACTCGCCGCCGCACCGTGTCGCTCACCGAGGAGGAGCGCGAGGCGATCGTCAAGGAGATCAACCGCTCGAAGGCCGACATCGTGTGGGTGGGGATCGGCGTCCCCAAACAGGAGAAGTGGATGGCCGAGAACCGCGCCGACCTCGATGCTCCCGTCCTGATCGGGGTCGGTGCCGCGTTCGATTTCCACGCCGGCCTCGTCCCCCAGGCGCCCAACTGGGCTCAGGAGGCGGGGCTCGAGTGGGCGTACCGCCTGGCCCACGAGCCGCGCCGGCTGTGGCGGCGCTACCTGCGCTACAACCCGCTGTTCGTGACCGCGTTCGCCCGTCAGCTGACAAGCCAGCGCCAGCGCGCCCGCACGCTGAACTACCTCTCCGGGGCCAGCGGCGAGGTCTCGGGCATCCGGCCCAATCTCCGCGCCTTCGCGCGCGACGCATGCGATGACGCGCGCAGCGCCGCTCGCCGGCCGCACCTGGCGCCTGCGACGCGCGGCAGCCGCCTCGCCGCGGCGGCGCGTGCTGGCACTCGGCATCGAGCGTGAAGGCCAGCCGAACGTACTGGACCAGGCATTCGCCGAGCTCCGGCGAACGCGCCACGAGCGTCGACGCTCGCGCGTACGGTCGCTGGCGGGCAGCGGCAAGTGGGAGAACATCG
Source organism: uncultured Solirubrobacterales bacterium (assembly GCA_963803595.1). Classification (GTDB taxonomy): domain Bacteria; phylum Actinomycetota; class Thermoleophilia; order Solirubrobacterales; family Solirubrobacteraceae; genus Palsa-465. The sequence continues at coordinate 506,590 of CAWDNF010000005.1, read as the reverse complement.
GCGCCCTGCTGGCGCGAGCATCCCGCCGGCGGCCACGACTGGCTGCTCGTGGTCGACGACGACGTGTCGCTGCCCCGCGGTTTCCTCGATGCGTTCGTGTTCCTGGCCGAGCGCTTCGAGCTGCGGATCGCCCAGCCAGCGCATCGCGCTCGCTCGCACGCCGCCTGGCAGGTGACGCGCCGCAGGCGGGGTAGCGTCGCCCGCGAGACCGCGTTCGTGGAGAGCGGCCCCGTGGTCGGCTTTCACTCGAGCACTTTCGAAGCCGCTGCTCCCGTTCCCGCCGATGCGCACCGGCTGGGGACTGGACGCGCGCTGGTCGGCGCTGGCACACGAGCGCGGCTGGCCGATCGGCATCCTCGACGCGGTCGCCGTCCGCCACGGGCTGCGGCGAATCGCCATCGCCTACGACAAGTCCGCCGGCGATGGCCGAGGCGGACGAATTCCTGGCCGAGCCGGTCCTACGTCAACGCCGACGAGGCGCAGCGGACGCTAGCCATCCATCCGCTCCTGGTGACGCCTCACCGCACGGTAGATCGTCGGCCACTCGGCGGCACAGCGTCCCAGTCAAAGCGCCGAGCGAGCTCCGCGCCCGCGCGACGACATCGCACGACGCCGCGCCGGCGTCGGCGAGCATCTCGCACCGCGGACGGCGAACGCCTCGCCGTCGGGCTCGGCGAGCAGTCCGCTGGACCCCCGGTTCGAATGCCTCGACCGTCGCAGTGCCCGCCGCCGCCATCGACGGGGACGCCCCGCGACTGGGCCTCGGCGACGACGAGCCCGAACCCCTCGAGCGTCGAGGGAACAGCAGCAGCTCGGCGCTGTCGTAGAGCCGCCATTTGCCCTCCTCGGAGACCCGGCCGACGAAGCGGGTCGCGTTGGCGACGCCGAGAGCCGCGGCTCGCTGAGCCAGCTCGGGGCCGAGCGGGCCTTCGCCGGCGATCACCAGCGAGGCCGCGATCCCGGCGCGACGCAGGGCGGCGAGCGCATCGACCGCCACCCACGGACGCTTGCGTGGCTCGAGCCGGCCCAGGCACAGGAGCCGAGGCTCGCCCTGCGGCCAGGCCTCTCGCCAGCCCCCGGCCGGAGGTGGACCGGCGACCCCCGGCGCGACCACGTGCACCCGCTCGGCCGGCACGCCCGCTTCGATCAGCTGCAAGCGCGAGTGCTCCGAAACCGTGATCACAGCGTCCGCGCGCGAGGCGATCGCGGCCTCGAGCCAGCGCCAACGGAGGGTGAGGTGGTGCTGGTGGAGCACGACCGGCACCCGGCTGCGCGCCAGCGCCCGCGCCAGTAGCAGCGACGGTCCGGCGTAGCGCACCGAATGACCGCGCAGCAGGTCGACCCGGCCGCCGCGCACAAGGCGCATGGCGTGGGGAGTGAAGGCGATCGGCGCCGCAGTCCAGTGCAGTCCGCGTCCGTGCCGCAGGACGTCGAGTTGCCAGCCGGTTCGCGGCTCGAGCAGCGCAGCGGTCCGGGGGAGGCCAAGCACGAGGTCGATCCCGTGGGCAGGCAGTCGCTCGAGCAGCATCCGCTCGTACACCTCGCCGCCGACGTTCGAATCGGGCGCGAGCGCGTAGTAGAGGGGCCCACCCGCTGTGAGACGGCCAGCGCTCATACGCCATATGTACCGTTTCGCAGCCGATGGGCCGCCATCCCGACCTGCTCAGCGGCTTCGCGCTGAGCGCGGCCCTCACGTCCGTCGCCTTCGTGGCCGGCGACGGCTCGAGTGATCTGGCCGCCAACACGTGGCTCGCAGGTCGGGCTGATCGCGCTCGGCGCCGCGGCCCTGATCTGGGTCATGACCGCGCAGCTCGCCGGGACGACGGTGGGGGCTGCCGGCGCTCGCCTTCTTTACGGCGCTCGCCGCACTGACCTACCTATCGATCGCGTGGTCGGTTCAGCCCAGACACCTCATGGCTCGAAGCCAATCGCACGCTCTCCTACCTGGCGGCATTCGGCGCGATGATGGCTTGCGCGCGGCTCGCACCGGGAGGATGGCGGGCTGTAGTCGCGGCAGTCGCCGTCAGCGCAACGGCGGTGATCGGCTACGCGCTGGTGGTCAAGGTGTTCCCCGACGCGCTCGACGCGGGGGATCCGTTGGGGCGGCTGAACGCCCCGCTCGGCTATTGGAACGCGGTGGGCGACATGGCGGCGATAGGGATCCCGGCCGCACTCTGGATCGGGGCGAGCCCGGGCTCGCCCCGTTTGCTACGCGTTCTCGTCCCTCCGGCGCTGTCGCTGCTGATCGCGGGGGTGTTGATGTCGGTCTCGCGAGGCGCGCTGATCGCCGCGCTGATCGGGCTTGCCGTGTGGTTCGCGCTGGTTCCGCTGCGTCTGCGTGCAGTGGCTGTGCTGGCGCTCGGGGGGGCGGGTGCCGCGGCGATCAGTGGCTGGGCGTTGCCCAACCACGGGCTGAGCGACGACCAGGTGACCGAGCACTTGCGCGTGGTGGCAGGCCACGAGTTCGGGGTCGTCCTGCTCGTGGTCGTGGCAATCGTGCTGGCCGCCTCCTCCGCGCTGGTCGTGGCGATGGACCATTACCGGTTGACGTCCCAGACCCGTCAGCGAGTCGGGACGGCGCTCGTCGTTCTGGTGGCGCTGGTGCCGCTCGGTGGCGTAATCGCGCTGGCCATCTCGTCGAGAGGCTTGCCCGGCGAGGTCTCACACATCTGGCACACGCTGACCAATCCGGGTGGCGGGGCGGGGAATGCGCCCACCCGCCTGCTGACGCTCTCCAACAGCCGAACGCGCTACTGGAGTGAGGGACTGACAGTGGGCGAGCACCACCTTCTGGCCGGCACCGGGGCACTCGGCTTCGCCATCGCCCACCGGCGCTACTCGACCGTGTCCTTCCCGATCTCTCACGCCCACGACTACTGGATCGAGACGTTCGCCGACTTTGGGCTGGTCGGTTTGGCAATCAGCCTCGGCCTCTTCCTGGCATGGGCGGCGGCCGCCGGGCGGGCGCTGGCCTGGCGGGCCGCGGGAGCGCCATGGAGCGATGAGCGCACCGGGCTGTTCACGCTGGCGACGGTCGTCCTCGTCTTCGGCTTGCACTCGCTGGTCGACTGGACTTGGTTCATCCCCGGCGACGCCGTGCTCGCGCTGGCGTGTGCCGGCTGGCTCGCCGGGCGTGGCCCGTTGCTCGGCCCGGTGGGCCGGATCGGTTGGCGCCAGCCGCTGACGCGATCACCGGTCGGCGCCATGGCAAGCCTCGCGGTCGCCACTTTGACGGTGGTCGCGGCATGGGGGATCGTTCAGCCCCTCCGCTCGGCCGATGCCGACTCCGCGGCGATCGGCGCCCTGGCGCGAGGTGACGCGGCCGCCGCGCTGGTCGACGCGCGCCAGGCGGCCACCGCCGATCCATTGGCACTCGAGCCCCTCTATGACCTCTCGGCCATCTACACGGCGCGTGACGACCTTCGAGCGGCGAGGGAGGAGCTGCTCGATGCGGTTGCCCTCCAGCCTGAGAACCCTTCTCCCTGGCAGGTGCTCGGGGGCTTCGATCTCGACCGCCACGACCCCGGACGTGCCTTGCCCGAGATCGAGCGGGCGTTGGCACTCGATCCCCGCTCGAGGGAGGTACAGGCGCTGCTGGCCGCGGCGCGCGCCGCCTGAGCGCCGCTACGCGGCAGCCGAGTCGGCGGCGTTGGCGTCACTCGGCTCGCGGTCCAGCAGCGACGGGGGCAGCGGCCCATGCCGCCGGGCGTCGAGCACCGCCTCGAGCATCGCCTCGTACTCGTCGGTGACCGCTTCCCACGAATAGCCCCCGGCGCGCTCGCGGGCGCGCTCGCGGTACTCCTCGACGAGACCGGGCGAGTCGAGCAGCCACTGGAGCTGATGCGTGAGATCGTCGACACCGAGCTGCCGGGAGAAGTAGACACCGGCATCGCCCGCCGTCTCGGCATTGGGCGGATGATCGTTGAGCAGCACGCAGTTGCCGGCCGCCATCGCCTCGAGGATCACCGGGTGGGTCCCGCCCACCTCGGTCGGGGCGCAGAACAGGTAGGCGTGATGCTGGAGCTCCCAGTAGCCGCGTCCAAAGATGTAGCCCGGGAACAGCACCCTGGGGTCGGCTGAGCGCCACACCTGTCGGATGTAGTCGCTCGCGTACGGGGCGCCTCCCACCACCACGAGCTTCATGTCCCGCGCGCGCTCGGTGGGGATCCGGGCAAACGCCTCGACCAGGAGGTGGGGATTGTTCTCAGGCTCCAGGCGCCCCACGAACAACACATACTTGCGCGGCTCGAGCCCCAGCCGCTCGAGCGTCTCGGTGCCGTCGTGTCCAGGATCCTCGACGCCGTAGGGGACGACCGCGATCCGGTTGCCGTAGCGCCGCTGGTAGATGTCGGCGACGGCATGGCTGTCGGTGATTGCCCGGTCTGACCAGCGCGGTGCCCGCGACTCGGCGAAGCGCAGGTACGCCTTGGCCAGAGCAGGCCATTTACGCCGGTCCGAGTCGAGCCCGTCGATGTTGATCACCGCCGGGATCTCGTGGCGCCTGGTGATCAGGCAGAGCGGGGAATTGCCCGCGATGAAGAACAGCGCCACGTCGGGTCTGGTGACCCGCGAGGCGTGGATCGCCGAGCGGAAGGTGTGCACGAACGTGTCCAGATATTTGTTCTGGATCGTGCGCAGGTGCACCAGCTGGGCGCCGCGATAGCTGCCCAGCTGGGGATCGACGACGTGAGGCCGGCAGTAGACGACGACCTCGTGACCGCGCGCCGTCAGCCGGGCGGCCAGCTGCTCGACCGCGGTCTCGAAACCGCTGTAGGAGGCAGGAATGCCTCGCGTGCCGAGAATCGCGATCTTCATCCTCGCCTCAGCGCCAGAGAGTAGGCGGTCAGGTGGGAGCGGGCTGACTCAGCCCACGAGAAGCCAGCCGCCCGGCCGCACCCCCGCTCGACGAGCTCGCGCCGAAGGGACGGCTGCTCTGCCACCGCGGACAAGGCGTCTGCCAGGCCGTCGGGGTCACGCGGATCGACCCAGTAAGCGGCCTCGCCGCAGACCTCGACCAGGCCGGGTGAGCGGGCGGCGATCACTGCTGTTCCCGCGGCCATCGCCTCGAGTGCGGTCAGGCCGAACCCCTCGTAGAGGCTCGACTGGATGAGCGCCGCGGCCCGGCCGTAGAGCGAGGCGAGACGCTCGGCGCTGGGGCCCGGCTCGACAAGCACACCTTTACCGCTCGCGGCGGCCCCGCCGGCGAGAATCAGCGGCAGCGGCTGCCCGGCCCGCTCGCGGTAGCGGCGGTAGGCCTCCCGCAGCGTGCCGAGATCCTTGCGTGGCTCGTCGTCGCCGACATACAGGAAGTGCTGGGGCTCATCGGGGCTCGACGCCGGCGTGCGCGGAAGGGGCTGCCCGGGGCCGTGGCGAGCTACGACGATTCGCTCGGTCGGCACTCTCCACAACTCGCGCACGTCGGCGGCAGTCGTCTCGCTGACGCAAATCGAGGCCGCTGCTGCGCGTACCGCGGCGCGATGAGACAGGTGGGCGTAGAGGCGAAAACGCGCGTCGAAGCATTCCGGCAAACGCTCGAAGGCGAGATCGTGGACGGTCACGACCTGTGGGAGCCGGGTTCTCCTGGCCCGGGCCGGAAGCGGGTGGTGGATGACGTCGGCGCCGGCGCGGGCCGCGAGACGAGGGAGCTCGGCGGACAGCCACCACTCGTCGAGCAGCATGTTGCGTACGCTGCCGAGACCGCCGCCCGAGCGATGGCGGCGGCGTGCATTGGCCACCTCGTGCACCTCGATCCGGTCGATCCGACGGAGCTGCTCGCACAGCATCCGGATATAGACAGCGGTTCCGGAGCGCGGCGCCCGTTCGGCGTAGGTGGTGTCGATCAGGACCCGCAGGCTGAGCCCAGCCTAACGGCGGCGTGGCTCAGTGGGCGTGGCGTGAGTGGTGACGCTTGCGGACGCGCCGGACGACCGAAAGCGACGCCGAGCGCGGCGCCGACCACCCGCCGGCGTTGGCCGCCGCGCCGAGCGCCCGGTAGTGGCCGACGGCGAGGAGCTTGCGGGCGAGCTGCGCGGAGACGCGCACCAAGTGCATGCCCGCGCCGGCCCGCGGGACTCCCACCATGCCCAGCGTGACCACCTTGTTGCCCACAAGGCGCTGGATCGCGATCAGGACGCCTGCGGTCCGGTCGAGCTTGTAGCGCAGCTGGAGCTGGAGGTGCTTGTTGGTCTTCGAGCCGATCAGCACCCTCGCCGGCGCGAACGACAGACCGAGCAGATTCGGCCGCGGACCCGACGGTGTCTGCTGCCCGGTGCCGCCGCTGCCGCCGGAAGCCCCACCGCCGCCGGAACCGCCGCTGCCGCCCGAGCCAGATCCGCCGCTGCCGCCCGAGCCGCCACCAGAGCCCGGAAGGCCTGGCGGCGTCGGCACGGTGACCGGAAGGCTCACGGCGGGCGGACTCGGCGCCGCAAGCAGGGTAGAGACGGTCTGATTCACGGCCACCTCGACGCAGGTGACGACCGTGCCGATGTCGGAGCTCGTCGGAGCGAACGTCGTCGGGTTGGGCGAAGGAAGACCCGTCGGGACCCCATTGACCTGCCACGAGTAGACGTAGCTGGTGACCGCGCCCGTCCAGGTGCCCGGAACACACGACAGGGGCTGGCCCACCTGGGGTGTCCCCGAAATCTGGGGAAGCGTCAGGTTCACAGGGGGCAGGTTGACCGGAGGCGGCGGAAGGGCAGCTGCGGTCGGCACACCGATCAGGAGCGCCGATGCACACAGGGCTACGCCAACGACAAACCGGGCCGACCGGGGCACCCGGCCATTATCAGGACCCGGATCGCCCGTCTATAGGACATTTGTCTACGGGCGGCGGAGCGTAGCCCGCGCGAGCTTTGTGACTGAAGTCGACCTATGCGGGACGCCGGTAACAAAGTTCGCGCTAGTGGGCGCGTCGCGTCCCGCCGTGCGCCCGCCGCGCCCCTGCGCCCGCCGCGCCCGCGCGCCGCGCGTCGCTCCCGCCGCGCGCCGCGCCCAGCCGTGTCACTCCCAGTGCGCGTCGCGCCCGCGCCCCGGATCGCGATCGCCTCACCGCCCGGCCACGGCCAGCAGGAGCCGCCGCACGTGCGGGGGCCCGCCCGCCGTCCGCACCGACACTGCCTCGAAGCCAAACTCGTGGAGCAACTGGGTCAGCGAACGCCGCGTGTAAAGGTGGAGGTGGTCGCCGAGCGGCTCCGAGAAGTGCTCGATACCGCCTATGAGGAGCCGGAGCCGCCCGTGGGATGGAGTGGTCAAGAGAAGCCGCCCGCCTGGCGCCAGCACGCGCCGGACCTCGGAGAGCCAGCGGGCGGTGTCGGCGACGTGTTCGATCACCTCGCTCGCCCAGACGAGGTCGAAGCGTGAGTCATCGAACGGCAGCAGCCCGTCGAGCGGAACCTGGCGGAAGTCGAGCCCGCGATGGCCTGTGCGGGCGCGCTCGAGCGCCGCCGCGGCGACGTCAACGCCGACGACCTCGGCCCCGGCGCCGGCTAGGAGCGCGGTGAAGGTGCCGTCGCCGCACCCCAGATCGAGCGCTCGAACCGCGGGCTCCGCGTGACCGAGCAGGAATGCACGGCGGAGCTCGAAGTCGGGATGCTCGAGGCCTTCGGGCAGGCCGCGCCACAGCTCTTCGTAGTACTCGCGCACGGGGCATATCGTCCGACATCAGCCCCGACGGAGGACTAGAGTGGCCCGGCGGGTGCTGCGGTGGACACGACAAGACGGAGACTATTTGCGGTCGCGGCCGTGAGCCATCCGGGAGGGGCCGAAACGACATTGCTGCGACTTCTGAGCCGGCTGTCGGAGCGGGGCTGGACGGTCACGCTGGCGGCTCCGGGTAGGGGCCCGCTCGCCGTGACCGCGCGCCAGAGCGGGTTCGGGTTCGAGCTGCTGCCTCTCGGAGGGCTGGCCCGCGGGCGAGGCGCTCGCGCGCTTCTGTCCTGGCCGCGAGCACGCCGGCTCGCGCGCAGCGCCGATGTCGTCTACCTGAACGGCGGCGTGCCCGGGCGGGTCCTCCCCGCGCTTGGCCGCCGTGGTCCGGGGCGACCGTACCGCGTCGTCCTCCACATCCACGACATAGTGGGCCGCGTCCCGCGGTTTTGGCGCCGAGCCGATGTGGTGCTTGCGGCCTCCGAGGCGGTGGCGGGTCGCCTGACCGGACTCGAGCCTCGCGTCGTCTACCCCCCGGTGGATCTCGACCCGCCGGCCACCGATCCGCCTTGGACCGCCGGCGATGGACCTGTCGTCGGCTTCGTGGGCAGGCTCGAGCCGCGCAAGGGCGCGCTTGATCTGGTCAGGGCGGCTCCCGCGATCAAGCGCGGCGCACGCGGCGCGCGCGTCGTGGTGATAGGCGATGACCCCTACCGCTCCGACGCGGCGTACACCGACGCTGTCCTTGCCTCACCCGAGGTAGAGCACTACCCGTGGGTCGAGAACGCCCCGGGACTCATGCGTCACCTCGACGTGCTCGTACTGCCCTCCCACGAGGAGCCTTTTGGCACCGTGTTGGCCGAAGCGATGGCGGTCGGCACGCCGGTCGTCGCCACCCGCGTCGATGGCCTTCCCGAGGTCGTAGCCGACGGCGTCACCGGGCGGCTGGTGGCGCCGGGCGATCCCGACGCTCTCGCCCTGGCCGTCCTCGAGGTCCTCGGCCGCCGAGTCGAGATGGGGGCCGCGGCACGCGAGCACGCGCGGCGCTTTGCCACCGATCGCTACGTCGAGGAGATCGAAGGGCTGATCGCGGGGTGAAGGTCGCGTTCGACAGCCGCCCGGCCAAGGACGTGCGAGGGATCGGCCGGTACGCCCGCAGTCTGCTCGATGCACTCCGCCAGCTCGGTTTCGGAGAGGTCGATCGAGACGCGTGATCCGCGCCGCTGCGATCTCTTCCATGCTCCGTGGATCGATGGCGCGATGCTCAGACCGCCCGTCCCGATGGTCGTCACCCTGCATGACCTGATCCCGCTAAAGCGCCGTGGCGAGTACCTGCGGACCGGGATCCGCTTCAAGCTGCGCTACCTGGCCGTTCAGCGGGCCACGCGCGTGATCGTCCCCAGCAACGCGGTGGCCGAGGACGCCGTCGACACACTCGGGCTCCAGGCAGAACGGGTCGCGGTGATCCGCGAGGCGGCCGCCGATCCGTTCCGGCCCCGCGGCCATGCCGAGGTCGACGCGGTACGGAGTCAGTTCGGGCTCCCCGAGCGCTACCTGCTCTGGGTGGGCGGCCTGCGTTCACCGGACCCCCGCAAGCGGGTGGCCGAGCTGGCCAAGGTAAAGCGCAACCTGCCGCTCGTGCTGGTGGGTCCGGCCGGACGGTGGGCACGGGAGCTGCCCGACGTGACCCTGACCGGCGAGGTGAGCGACAACGAGCTGGCGGCGATCTACACCGGCGCCCACGCGCTCGTCGTGCCAAGCGACGAGGAGGGGTTCGGCCTGCCGCCGGTCGAGGCGCTCGCCTGCGGAACGCCGGTGGCGGCGTGCGACGTGCCGGCCTTGCGCGAGAGCCTCGAGGAGCGGGCCGCCTGGGTCGACATCGAGGATCTCGAGGGGCTGGTGGCCGCCGCTGAGTCGGCGCGCCGTCCGGCCCCGGCGCCGCCGGCATGGACCTGGGCCGACGCGGCCAGGGCCACCTGGGAGGTGTACGCCGAAGCGGCGAACAGCAAGGCTGCCCAGCTGAGCGGCCTGAAGTGGCGCTGATCGCATTCGACGCCCGCAAGACGGGCGTCGCGATGCCGCATGGCTCTGGCATCTACGTCCGGCACCTGCTCGCCGCGCTCGAGCGCGTGACGCCTTCAAGCCACGCGCTCTGGCCGATCGACGGTGGGGGCCCGGGACCCGAGCTGATGTGGGAGCAGATCACGCTTCCTCGGCTGCTTCGCTCCCGCCAGGCGGCGCTCGTCCACGGCCCCGATTCCTTCCTGCCGCTTCGCCGCGGCTGTCCGGGCGTAGTCACTGTGCACGACCTGGCGTTCGCCGCCCTGCCCGCCGACATGCGCGGACTGACAGGCTGGAAGTACCGAACGATGGTCCCACGCTGCGCGCGGTCGGCCGAGCGGGTCATCTGTCCCTCCCGTTTCACCGCCGAGGACATCACCGAGAGGTTCGGTATTGCCGAGGAGCGCATTCGCGTGATTCCCGAGGCGCCGGCCCTGCCGCAGGGCTCCGAGACGCCGCCGCCCGGCCCCTACCTGCTCACGGTCGGCGACCTTCGTCCTAAGAAGAACCTCGCCTGCCTGATCCAGGGCTACCGGATCCTGCGTGGCGCCGGCCTTGCCCATCGCCTCATCGTGGCGGGCACGGATGCGGATGGGATGGCACCCGAGCTGCGCCGACAGGCCGCGCCAGAGCCGGTCGAACTGACGGGATACATCCCCGATGCTCGCCTAGATGCATTGCTCCGCGGGGCCGATGCGCTCGTCCTGGCCAGCCGCTATGAAGGATTCGGCCTGGCCGTGCTCGACGCGATGGCACGCGGGTGCCCGGCCGTCCTGGCCCGGGCCGGAGCGCTCCCGGAAACGGGCGGGGACGCCGCCGCCTACTTCGACCCCGACGATCCGGCTGAGCTAGCCGCAGTCGTCCGCCCGATCCTCGAAGACGGCGCAGAGCGCGAGCGCCTGAGCCAAGCGGGGCGGGCCCATGTCGCGAGCTTCAGCTGGGAGCGGACGGCTGCCGCGACATTCGCCGTCTACGAGGAGCTGCTCGGATGAGGGCCGGCTTTCTGATCGTCTCGAGCAACGAAGCTCCGCTGCTCGAAGTCGCGCTGACGGCGGCGCTGTCCGACGGATTCGACGATGCCTTGGTGGTAGACAACGGCTCGGCGGACGACACCACCGAGGTGGCGCGCCGTCACGAGGTCCCGGTCATCTCGCTCGAGCGGCGGCTGAACTACACGGCGGCGATGAACGCGGGACTGCGCCAGCTGAGGACCGACGCGGTCGCTTTCCTCCAACCCGACACGTTCATCGAGCGCGGCTACCGCGAAGCATGCCTGCGCGCTCTGGAGGACCCGGAGGTCGGCTCGGTCGCGCCGAAGCTCGTGCGGGCGACCGGTCCCGACCCCGACCAGCGCCTGCCAGTGATCGACGCCGCCGGCATGACCTTCGACCGGCGACGCAAGAACCACCTGGTCGGCCATGGCCGGCCGGACACTGCCTACACGCGCCCCGGGGAGAGCTTCGGCGCCGACGGCGCCGCCGCGATGTATCGCCTCGAGACGCTCGAGGACTGCACGATCGAGAACCAGGTCTTTGACGAACAGATGCCGGGGTGGGGCTGTGACGCCGATCTCGCGTGGCGCGCTCGGCTCCTCGGGTGGCGAAGCCGCTATCAGCCCAATGCGCTCGTTCGCCACATCCGGACCTACAGCCCAACCACCCGCCCCCACATGAGCGGGGCCGATCGGCGGACCCAGTTTCGCAACCGCTACCTGATGATCGCCAAGAACGACTCGCTCCTCGATCTGATCCGGGACGCGGGACCGCTGCTCCTCTACGAGCTGCTCGCCTTCGGTTATGCGCTGCTGCGTGAACCCGCTCTGCTGCGCGGGTACCCCGACGCGATCGCCCGGCTTCCCCACGCGCTTGGCTGGCGCCGAACGATTCAGGCGCTCCGGCGCGAGCGCCGGATCCCGTTCGGCTTAGAGCCCCCGGCGTAGCGCGCGGCGGCGCCCGACGTACGAGCCGAGCAGGCGGGCCGCCCGCCGATGGCTCAGCCTGGCCCGCGTGGCGGAGCCGTAGAAGCGCAGATCACCCCACCACTGGCGGGCGAGCTCGCGGGGCCCATAGGCGGGCAGGGACAATCCCGTCCCCAGCCCTTCGCCCTCGCGCCGGGCGCGGATGTAGATGCTGCGCAGCGGATCGTGAGTGTGGTCGTGGTCGACCGCCAGCCGGGGATCGATCCAACACAGGTGGCCGTGCTCCAGCCAGTAGGCCGACCACTCCTTGTCCTCGCACCCGGGCAGGTCGGTGCGGAACGGGCGCTCGCGCCACAGCGCCGCGCGAAAGCCACCGGCGGCGTTCGAGTAGCCCCACTCCGGATGCTTCCTGGCCAGCGCGGCGTCCTGGAGCACGGCCTGTGTCAAAGGCTGACCGTCTGGCCGCCAGCGGTCGCCCACGGCGCAGGCGACCAGCGGATCGTCGAACGCTGCTTGCAGCCGCTCCAACCATCCCTCGTCGGGAAGGAAGGCATGGGCCGAGAGGGCGACGAGAATCTCCCCTGTGGCCTCGGCGACGCCGAGGTTGAGCGCGCCGCCGAACGTGAAGGCGTCCAGCTCCATCTCGATCACCCGTGCGCCGCAGCCCCGCGCGATCTCAGCCGTGTGGTCCCGCGAGCCGCTGTCGACCACGATCAGCTCGGGCGGCGGGCCGTCGAATCGCTGCTCGGCCACGAGCTCCAGGCAGCGCCCGATACTCGCCGCCTCGTCCCGAGCACGGACGATCCAACTAATTGATCCGGAGCTCACCGCGTACCATTCTGGCTCAAGTGAGCTCGCACGCCGCGCCCCTGCCCGGCCACCGAAACCGTCTCGGGCCAGGATCCAACGGGCGGCCCGCGTCGGTGCTGTTCGACATCCCAATCGACCTCGGCCATCCGGCTGACCTGCTGGGCACGATCGGAACCTGGGCGGCCGACCGGCAGGCCCGGCGGGTGATGTACGTCAACGCGCACGTCGTCAACCAGTCGCGGACCAACGCTCCACTGGCAGACGCCCTGCGGCGCGCCGACCTCGTCTACTGCGATGGCTATGGAGTCCGGCTGGCGGCGCGTGTCCTCAACCGCCCGGTGCCGCATCGGATGACGGGGGCCGACTGGATCTGGGACCTGGCGCGCCTGTGCGAGCTGGCCCGGCATCCCCTCTACCTGCTCGGATCCGAGCCGCCGCTGGCGCACGAGGCGGCGGGCAGACTCCGACAGCTATATCCCAAGCTCGACGTCGCCGGCGCGCATCACGGGTTCTTCGACCTCGAGTCGCCGCATAACGAGCGGGTGATCGAGCACATCAACGCTCACCGGCCCCGGATCGTGCTGGTGGGCATGGGAACGCCCAAGCAGGAGCTCTGGGTCGACCGCTACGCTGAGCGGCTCGACGGCGCGGTCGTGTGGACGGTGGGTGCCCTGTTCGACATCGTCTCCGGTCACACCCCGCGCGCTCCGAGGTGGCTGGCTGACAATGGCCTGGAATGGATCTTCAGACTCGCGATCGAGCCTCAAAGGATGTGGCGGCGGTACCTGCTGGGGAACCCGGTGTTCCTGCGCCGGGTACTGACCGAGGCCAAGCGGCAGCACGACTGAACGTCCTGGCGCGCTGGCCGCGTCTCACCTCGGGCCTGCTTGCGCTTGGCGTGCTCGCCGGGCTTGGGGCGTTCGTGCTGCACTTCGCGGTCAGGCCCCGCCACGAGGCGCTCGACGCGGCTCCGGCCGTCCTGCGAACGGTTGGCGCCACGATCGTCGTGTTCGGCATCGGCGGCTTTGGGCTCGTGCGCCTGCTCCTGCCTGACGGCCTGCGACGCTACGAGCTGCTCTGGGTGCTCCCGACGGGTGCCTGTGCGGTCGGCGTGGCGATGACGCTGCTCGGCTTCGCGGCGGTCCCCTACCCGGCGTCGCTGTCAGTCGTGCTCGTGGCAGGAGCTGGCCTCGGGGCGCTGGCCGTCCGGCGCCGCGGCTGGCCGGTGCTGGAGCCGGGCCGGCTGACCTGGCCTCTGCTTCTCAGCTTCGTCGCGATCGTTGTGGCGCTGACCCCGATGGTCTTCGTCCGCCAGTTCGCGGCGCCGGTCGGCTTCGGCTCGGACGCGCACGTCGCCACCGGGGTCGCCCAGTTCCTCCAGCACTCCTATCCCCTGAGCGTCAACCTGTCTCAGCCCATCAACCAGATGCAGCCCACGTGGTACTCCAAGTACCCGATCTACTACGCGTTCGCCGCGGTCTCGAGCGTGGGAGGCGTTCCCACCTGGCAGTCGATGGCGACGCTTGCCGCGATGCTTCTGGCCATGGCGGGGGTCGGACTGTTCCTCGTCGCGCGTGAGGTGTTCCGCGCCCCTGCTGCGATCGCCGTATCGGCGATGGCCTTCGCGATGCTCGACCGGATGGCGCTCTACACGGTGCTCCATCCGTACTTCAACCAGACCTGGGGATTCTTCACGCTGCCGTTCACGCTCGTGCTGGGCTGGTGGGCGGTCCAGCCCGGACTGGCCCGCCGACCCCGGAGAGCGGTGGTCGGGCTGCTTGTGCTGTTCGCGTTCGTGCTGGTCCTCGCCTATCCGCTGGCGGCGCCGATCCCCGCGGTACCGCTGATCGTGTTCGTATGGGGCAACCGCCGCCGTCGGCTGGCGGCAGGAGAGCACCTGTTCCGGCTCCGCGACCTCTACCGAGGGCGTCGCAGCCTGCTGTGGATCGTCCCCGTGTCCGTGCTGCTGGCGATCCCGGTGGCCGGGGCGATCGACAAGGCGGTGGCCGCCGCGACCGTTCTGCTGCCGGGCCACTCGTTGCGCGACTGGGGCGGGGACATGCTCACGTTCATCCCGTGGAACTACTTCTTCTCGCTCCCGGCCTCGTTGGTCGGCTGGGCGGTATTCGCGGGCGTGCTGCTGCTCGCCGCCCGGGGTCTGGCTCGCCAGCCGCGCTCGCTGGCCTGGGGGCTGGGTGGGCTGCTGGTGATCGGCCTGCTCGTCGCGACCTACCTGCGTCACCGCCAGGGCGGCTACTACTTCGAGTTCAAGCTGCTCGCCTTCCTCGGGCCCCTGACCTTGCTGATCGCCGCGGTCGGGGCGGGCCGGATTCGGCACTGGGTGGGGGTGGCGCCGCTCGCCGTGCTCTGTGCCTTCGTGGCCGCCGGGACCGTACGCGCCATCAAGGAGACCGGCTACCAGCTCGACCAGGCGACGATCGAGCTGTCGGCTTGGGCGCGTTCGCTACCCCACGACGCCTCGATCCGGCTCGACATGTTCCCGCCGCAGCAGATCTGGGCGGCGTACTTCCTCGTGTCCCACCCGCTGTGCTCGCAGGTGCCGCTGCTCGCGACCGACTACCCGCACGTCCCGATTTCACGCAAGGCCGAGTACATCGTCGCCGCGCGCAGCTATGGACGGCCGAGGGACGCCACCGGCCCGATCCTCCGGGAAAACGTCGGGTACCGGCTCTATCGGGAAAGCCCCAGCGTGCCCGGTCCGAGCCATTGCAGCCGGCGCCGCCTCGACCGCATCTACTCGGGGGCCGGCCACAGGCTGCGCTAGAGGAGAAGTGGATACAGACGTTCGGCCAGGTGCGGCGCGCACCGTCCTCATTCCTTTTGCGTGCTCGCGGGTGGTTGTCTGGGCGGCTGGGGTCATTGCCATGCTGGTGGGCCACGAGGCCCGCGTGTTCGACCCGCCCGGCGTCACGACGCACCTCGGCCGCACCGCGAACGTGCTGCTGGCGCCCGCGCTCAGGTTCGACGCCGTGTGGTACCTGACGATTGCCCGCCATGGATATGCGACGGTCGACCCACATTTCTTTCCTCTCTATCCGCTCGTCGTCCGTGGCGTCAGCCTCCTCACGCAATCAACTATCGCGGCCGGAATCCTCGTCTCGCTGATCACTTGCCTAGCCGCGCTCTACTTCGTCTATCGGCTGACCGAGCTCGACTTCGGCCCCCGCGTCGCCTCGATCGCAGCCTGGGTCCTAGCCCTGTTTCCGATGTCGTTCTTCCTCTCGGCGACCTACTCGGAGTCTTTGTTCCTGGCGCTGTCAAGCGGTTCGATCTACTTCGCCAGACGCGACCGTTGGGCTTGGGCCGGCGCGCTGGGCGCCTTGACCTCCGCGACGCGCAATGTCGGCGTACTGCTCGTCGTGCCCTTGGCGGTGCTGTATCTCGATCAACGCCGCCTTGTGGGAACAGGGCTCCGATCCGAAGACCGCAGACGGGCAGCTTGGATTGCTCTGGTCCCCCTTGGGCTCATCGCGTACATGATTGGACTGGGCATCGACCGCGGGACGCCCTTTGCGATGCTGAGAGGCGGGCCTGCCAACCGTGGCTTCGTCTTGGCCCCGGTCACCGTCGTCAACCAGATCACCTGGACGGCCCACCGGCTCGAGGCCTTGATCCGGACAGGGCATTACGGCTTCGGCTTGCTCTACACCGGCCTGCCCGAACTTGGCTTCCTCGCCCTAGCCTCCCTGGCTGCACTCGGCGTCGCCCGCCACCTACAGCGGGCGTACGCCGCCTACGTGATCGTCGCGCTGATCGTCTTGTTGTGCCTACCCGCGCTCCAGGGCGAGCCGTTGACGAGCTTTCCTCGCTACATCCTGGTGCTGTTCCCGCTCTGGGTGTGGCTCGGGCTGGTGGCGAGCCGGCGCCGCTGGCTGCCGGTGCTACTCCCCGTGTGCGGTCTGCTGCTGATCCTCTGGACGGGCCAGTTCGCCACCTGGCACTTCGTCGCCTAGCACCCCGTCGGCGATCGCTTGGAGCAGGGCTTGCATGCGCCCGGCGGTCAGCTTCACGTCGTACTGCCCGAGCCGGCGCTCGCCCCTCGCTCGCAGCTCGGCCTGAAGCTCGGGATCGCCGATCACGACCTCTACCGCCGCGGCGATCGTCGCCAGGTCGTCCTCGGAATCGAGCAGCACGCCCGCACCGTCGAGCACCTCGCCCACCGCACCGGCGTCGCGGGCGACCACGGGCAGCCCGAAGTGGAAGGACTCGAGTAGCGGGATGCAGAAGCCCTCGTGCTCGGAGAGACACAGAAACAAGTCCGCCTGGCGGTAGCGCTTGACGAGCTCGGTCTGCGAGAGCCCGTGGTGGAAGGTGACGGCCCCCGGGGCGAGAGCATCGGCCAGCCGGGTCAATTGCTCGCAGTAGCCGGGAGACAGCGGCGTGCCAACGAGCGTCAAACGAGCGTCGGGACGCCTTCGCCGGTAGGCGGCGAACGCCCTGATCACGAGGTCTTGGCGCTTGTGGGGGGCCAGCCGGCCCACGAACAGGATCTCCGGCGCGGAGGCTGCCGTGCGCCCGTTGCCGTCATGACCCGCCGGCCCCAGCTCCCGGCGGTCAAACAGGACCGGGATCACCTCGACCTGGCGGCCGGTCGCCTCGCGGAGCTCCTGGGCGTTGAACTCGGACACCCCCGCGAGGACATGGGCGTGGGGGGCGAGCTCGATCAGCTGCTCGCGCGCGAGCTGGCAGCGGACACCCTCCACCGGCTCATGGGCCCAGAACCACTCGGCCGGCGTGACGTTGTGCGAGATCAAGAGGATCCGCGAGCGAGGATCGGCGATCGAGTCGAGGCCATCGGCGTAGCCTGAGTAGTGGATCACGACGACGTCGGCGCGGGAGGGATCGAGCTCGGCCAGCGGCCGGAGCTGGCGACGTACGTCTGGCTCGCGGGTGGCGCTGAAGACCTCCCCCTCCCACCCCCACTGCCGAAACAGCGAGTGCCAAGCAAGCGCCTGATTGGTGACGGCGTCGACCAGACCCGCCGCGCTCAGAACCTGATCGACCCTCACTTCGGTAGCTGCTCAGCTCGGCGCTCGAGCTCGCGTACCCGTTCGTCGAGAGCGATCACGTAAGAAGCCACGTGTGCGTTGAAGCGGCTCTGCTGCGCGCTGATCTGCAGCAGGTACTGGCGCAGGAGACGAATCAGTGCTCGCTTGATCAGCGTGATCGGCCAGCCCAGCTTGCGCGTCGAGTAGACCTCGGCCTCGTCGGGCTGGATGATCGCCCACACCGCCAGCCGCTTGACCGAGCTGCGCCGGGCGTCCTCGGCGAGCGTCTCGTCGCCCAGGTCGTTGACAGGGCTCGAGGCCGCGATACGCCGCGCCTCGGCCAGCGCTTCCTCGGGCGTCCTCACCGTCCGACCTCCACGGCGTCCTCCAGACCCAGCAGGTGGTGATAGAAGTGAAGCCCCTCGTCGGTGGGACCGTCGAACACGACGTGCCCGCCGTCCAGCACCACCACGCGGCGGCACGCCTGCTCGATGATCGGAGGTGCGTGTGAGACGAGCACCACCGTCGCCCCCTCCTCGATGCGGGTGGCGATGCGACGCAGGCACTTTCCCTGGAATGCCTCGTCGCCCACGGCGAGCACCTCGTCGATCAGAAGCACGTCGGCCTCCAGATGCGCCGCCACCGAGAACCCGAGTCGTACCAACATTCCCGAGGAGTACGTCTTGATCGGGGCAT
The DNA here is from genome assembly GCA_963803595.1 of uncultured Solirubrobacterales bacterium. Lineage (GTDB taxonomy): Bacteria > Actinomycetota > Thermoleophilia > Solirubrobacterales > Solirubrobacteraceae > Palsa-465. The sequence goes on along the minus strand of CAWDNF010000005.1, from coordinate 488,452 downwards.
CGATGAAATGCCCCAGCTCTGAGAAGGCGATCATCTCGTCGATCCGCGCGTCGATCTGCTCGCGCTCCATCCCGTGCAGCGCGGCGTTGAGTCGGATGTTCTCCCGGCCCGTGAACTCGCGGCCAAACCCGGCGCCGAGCTCGATCAAGGTCGCGACGCGTCCTCCGCAGCCGGCAAAGCCGCGGTGGAGCGGGATGATCCCGGCCAGCACACGCAGGGTCGAGGTCTTTCCGGCGCCGTTGCGACCGACGATTCCCACCGTCTCGCCAGCGGCGACATGCAGCGTCACGCCCGCCAGCGCCTGGGTCGGGGGAAGCTCGGGAGGTCGGCTGCGGCCGAAGGCGGTCACCAGCTCTTTGAGCGTGCTGGCCCGGTCGCCCCGCGCGGGGAACGAGCGCCAGGCGTCTTGGAGCACGACCTCGCCTGGGGAGAGCAGCCGGCTCACAGCACCACCGCCAGCTCGCCCTGCATGCGTCGAAACGTGAGCACACCGACCCCCAGCGACAGGGCCGCCACTCCGAAGATGTAGGCGAACGTCGCCAGTGCCGGCGTCCGCTCGAAGTAGACGACGTGCTGTGCGGCATCGATGAACGGGGCAATCGGATTGACCCAGCGCAGCAGGGGCTCGAGCCAGCGGTGCGAGTGCAGGCCGGGCAGTGTCTGAAGGCGAAACAGGACGCCTGAGACGAAGAACAGCGGTAGCAGCGCGGCGTTGAGCACCGGCTGCACGTCGCGGTAGTAGGCGTGGAGCACAGACACCAGCAGCGCGAGCCCTAGGGTGAAAGCAAGCAGGCAGACCACCACCGGCGCCAGTTCGAGCAACACGAAGCTGGCGTTCCCCCGCACGATCCCAGCCACCGGAACGAGTACCGCCAGCATCACGAAGAACGGCACGAGCTGGACCACGACGACGGATGCGGGAACCGTCTCCCGTGGAAACCGCACCTTCGAGACGAGTGACGACTGCTCCACCAGCGACCCGGCGGCGGCCACCACCGACTGTGAGAACAACAGCCAAACGAGCAGCCCGGCCAAGATGAAGATCGGATAGTCGGGGTAGTGGACCGCCTTCAGCAGCGGCCCGAGCATCACCCCGTAGAGCGCCATGATCACGAGCGGGTTGACCAGGTACCAAAGCACCCCCAGGACCGACCCCTTGTACTTCTGGCGCAGCTCTCGGCGCACGAGCTGTGAGAACAGATAGCGGTAGCGGAGCATGGGGAGTCGGATTATCGGGCGGGCTTGGCGAGCACCAGGCAGACGGATGTGAACACCGAGCGCTTGATCCGCACAAGGATCATCGGGTACGGCTTCCCCGTAGCAAAGGATAGGCCGCCGTCCGGCAGCTGCGTGACCAGGTTCGCCCATGATTCGGGAGAGAGCGTCGTGTCGAGGGGCTGCACCAGCTCGAGTCCCGACGGCCTGATCACGTGGCGCCACAACTCGCGGCGGGTCAGCACCTCGCCGAGGCTGACGCGCTGCCACGGCGTGGACTTGCCGAACCGTCGCCGGTGGGTGGCCAGGCGTATCGCGAACTCGACCGGAGCGGTATCCAGCGGGTGGAGGTGAACCATGTACTCGGTGATGACCACCGCGTGACCGCCGGGCTTCAGGACCCGTCCGATCTCCGCCGCGGCCCGGGCGATGTCGGCATGCGTCCCAAAGTGCTCGATCGAGGAGAGCGTGAACACGACGTCGAACGTGCCGTCGGGGAAGGCCAGCTCGCGGCCGTCCATCTTGAGGACCTCGAGCCGATCGGGCCTCCAACCGAACTGCTTGGGGGCGTGCGCCGCCGGGTTCTCGAGCATCGAGATCTGCGCCTCGCGCTCGGCGAACGTTCCCTCTCCGTAGATGTCGGTGGCCACGATCCGCCCCACGTGGTTGCTCAGCCAGAAAACGATCCGCTCATCTCCGGCTCCCACCGAGAGCACTTCGGAGCGGTCGTTGAGGTAACCGCGCCTCCTCGAGGAACAGCAACAGCTGACCGAACTCCCACACCTTGCGCTCGATGTGGGCCGGCGGGTCTCGCTCCGGGAGCAGCGTGCTGATCGCACGCAGCAGCTCAGGATCCTCGAAGTCGAGGACGTCGCACAGCTTCACGTACTGCCGGGAGAGCCCGCATCACGGGCTCTCGATCACGAGCGTGACAGGGCCGTCGTTGACGAGCTCGACCTCCATCAGCGCGCCGAAGCGCCCGCGCCTGGCGTCGAGCCGCTCGCAGAAGCGCTCGTACAGCGGCTCGGCCACCTCCGGGCGCAGCCGCACGCGCCCAGCTCGGGCGGTTGCCCCGGCGCGCGTCGCCATAGAGGGTGAACTGACTGACGCACAGGACCTCGCGCTCGCCCAGCGGCTCGTTCATCCGGCCCTCGGCATCGGCGAAGATCCGCAGCGACCGAATCTTGTCGGCCAGCCAATCGGCGTCGCCCGGCCCGTCGTCGGCGGGCCACGCCGAGCGAGGACGAGCAGCCCCGCGCCGATCGCACGTACCGAGCTCGTCCTCCACCGTGACCGAGGCTCGGCGACACCCGCTGAACAACGGCTCGCATCCGCGCAGACGCTCCTACAGGTCTCGCAGCTCGGCGGCTGCTCGCTCCGGCGCGACGATGTTCAGGTGCACGCCGGCTCCCGAGCTCGAGGCCGGCCAAATGCGTGAGCCGCGGCAGGATGTCGATCCGCCAGCAGAAGCTCTCGGCACCATCGCGGAGCTGTGCGTACCCATAGGTTCAGCGGCGGAGCTCGAGCCTAGGCGCTTGGCCAATCGGCGGAGCGCGTCGTGGAGCAGACCCGAGGCGAGACGCGCCCTCGTCCTCGAACCGAGGGCGCGGCGTGCGCGGCGCGATCATCAGCTGAAACGGGACGCGCCCGGCATAGGCGGCGAGCAGGACGGCGTCTGCATCAATCGCCACCACGCGCTCGCGGCGGCGGACTTCCTCCTGGACGAGATCGCCGAGCAGGTTCGAGCCCATCGTGCGCATGGCATAGGCCCCGAAGCGCTCGCGCTCGCGGGCGATCGCCGCGGGAACGAAGTCGAGCGCGTAGAGCTGGGCGTGGGTGTGGGGCAATGACGCCCCCGCTTCACGCCGCTCGTTGACGATCAGGTGCACGTAGGCCGCCTGAGGATGCGCCCGCATGCGCTCTCGCCAGACCTGCATCGCGTCCTCGACCTGGCCCCGGTCGAGATCCGACAGCGAGCTCACGGACTTGGGAGAGTTGATGATCACCTCGTGGGCCCCCTCCGCTGGGCCGGCCCAGAAGAGGTCAGGGTTGGCGTCGGGCGGGGGGGCCTCGGAATCCTCGCTGAGCGCCGGATAGAGGTTCGGCACAACGCGCACTTTCCACCCCGGCGTGTCGGGATCCCCGCCGCCCGGTCGGAGGGCGTAGAGCTCGGGAGGGGTGCTGTCCTCATGTCCCTCGGCGAACGGATCGTTTGCGGGATCGATCGGCGGCGCGTCGGGCGCCGACAGCTCGCCGCCCGGCCGCCCGGCTCGCTCACCCGCGATGATCGCCCGCTGTCCGCTCAGCGGGTCGACGCGGACCTCAGGCACGCGGGCCTACAGCTCCTTCTCCATCGCGACGTGCTCGATCCCAGCTTCCGTGAAGACGCCTCCACGCGTGCGGTAGCCGGCGACTTCGTAGAGCGGCCGCGCGTAGGTCTGGGCGTGGAGCACGATCCGGCGGGCGCCAGAGGTGCGCGCCAGCGATTCGGCCTCATCGAGCAGTGCTGTCGCGATGCCCTGGCGGCGGACGTCCGGGCGCACAGCGAGACGGCTGAACTGGGCGGTTGAGCCAATCAGCACAAGGCGACAAGTGGCGAGCAGCTCCTGCCCCCTGACCGCGATCAGATGAATGCCCTCGGGGTCGCGGCCGTCGAGCTCCTCGTGCTCGGGAACTCCCTGCTCGACGCAAAACACCTCATGACGCAGGGCCAGCGCCTCCCCGAGCTCGTGCTGATCTCGCGCGAGCCGTACCTCATAGTCCACGGTCGCCGTCAAGACGGAGCACAGCTTGCCATGCAACGCGCTAAACTTGTCTTTACTCAGCGGGACCGGTCGGCGTGGGAGAGTGGGCTGCCGATGAACCCGCCGTCGTAACCGTTCCTCGCTGGGGTCCTGAACCGCTACGACGCACGCTGCGGTTCGCAGATCGAGACGAGTTAGTCGCTTACCCCATGGGTGATCCCACCCCGCTTCCAAATCCTGCCGCGATCGCGCGCGCCGAGGTCTTCACGCGCGAGAAGTTCGTCCACGAGGGCGAGACCCGCGCGGACGCACTCGCCCCCGGGTCGGCGCGCCGGAGAGCGCTCGATGGCGCGCTGGAGGAGATCGCCGCCGGCAACAAGACGCCCTCGATCGAGTGGCGCCGCCAGTTCTCGCTGCTCCTGGGGCTCGAGCGTCTGCTCTCCGAGGAGGAGCCCCACCTGGCCGACGGCGCCGTGCTCTCGGCGCACCAGGTCGATGCCCTGTCCGGGACGCTGACCGCGCTGCTCGCCGAAGCGCAACGCAACGGCAACGGGAGCGCGCCCACCGCTGCCGGCAATGGCTCGGCGTCCAACGCGCCGCTTGCGGTCGACGTCTCACCCGATGAGGAGTACGAGCTCGCCGAAGCCGAGAACGGCGATGAGGACGAGGAGCCGGATGAGGACGAGGAGCCGGATGAGGACGAGGAGCCGGATGAGGACGAAGAGCCTCAAGACTGGCAGGACGCAGTCGCCGAGCTCGACGAGGACGTTCAGCTCGACGAGCAGCTCGAGGATCCGAACGCCGCCCGCCGATTCTGGTTCGAGCACGCGACGGGCGCCGGCAAGACGGTGGCCGCACTGGGCTTCGTCGAGGCATCGCGGACCGGCGGGATCCTGATCCTGACCCACCGCCGCAACCTGGTCGATCAGTTCAACGGCGAGCTGCGCGACCGCGGCTACCGCGACAGGATCCATGCGCCGCTGCTCGCCGACCAGGACGCCGCCAACGGCCCGGTGACGGTCGAGACCTACCAGTGGTTCGTGCGCAACGCGGGACGGATCTCCGACGCCTACACGATCGTGATCTGCGACGAGGCGCACACCGCGCTGGGCGAGAAGACCTCGGCCGCGATCCGCAGCTGGTCTGGCCCGATCTTCATCGGCATGACAGCCACCGGCGCGCTGATCGCGCGCCACGTCACCGACCTGTTCCCGACCCAGACCTCGCGCTTCGACCTCGCGCAGGCGGCGCGCCGCGGCGTGATCGCTCCGCTGCGCTGCGTCCGCATCCCGCCCGGCCCCGGCGTGCGCACGATCGCCAAGGTGCCGCTGCGCCGCGGCGAGGTGGACACCGAGTTCGACCAGGAGATGCTGGCCGAGCTACTCGACCAGACGCCGTTCAACCTGGCGATCGCCGACCTCTACAAGACCCGCTTCAACGGGATCTCCGGGGATCGTTTACGCCGCCGGCGTGCGCCACGCCTACAACGTCGCCCAGGCATTTCGTGAGGTGAGGCATCAACGCGCAGGCGGTGTCCGGCGAGACGCCCAAGCGCCAGCTGGCCAAGATCCTGGCCGACTACGAGTCCGGAAAGATCGACGTGCTCGTCAACGCGATGCTCCTGGCCGAGGGCTGGAACAGCCCCCGCGCGACGATCTGCATGCATCTGGCTCCGACCGCATCCAAGCGCATCTACCAGCAGCGGGTGGGCCGGGTGACGCGGCGGCATGCCGGGCAAGGAGGCGGGCATCGTGGTCGACTTCGTGCACCCGGCGACCAAGCACGATGACCCGGTGGTGACGCTGCACTCGCTGCTTGACCGCGACGTTTACCGCGGAGGCGCGATCGTGGTCGGGCCCGTGCGCCGCGGCCGCGGCCGGCGCGTGCGCGTCGAGCGCCGCGTGCTGCCAGTGACTCCGGATCCCGAGCGGCGCGCCGAGGTGTTCGAGCGCGAGCTGTGGCGGATCGCTGTCGAGCACCTCGACTACGGCGAGCAGCACGTGTGGGCGGCGCTGGCCGGAGCCCGAGTCGCCCCCAACGGCTGGCGCCGGGCCAAGGCGATGCTCCACTTCGACCGCCAGGGCGAGCTCAAGCGCCGCTTCCTGCTGACCGCGCTCCAGCGCAACCGCAACTCGCAGCTGCGCCTGCGGGCGCTCCAGGAGATCGCCTCGGCGCGAGATGCCGAGGCCTTCGACACCGCGATCGACATCATGGCCGGCTGGACGCGCGACGAGCGCCGCGAGGGCTCCAAGATCATGCTCCAGGCGCTTGCCGAGCGCCGGATCGGCCGCCGCGACCAGGCCAACGCCTGGATCTGGCGCCTGGCCGAGTACACCCGCGAGGTCCACGAGGAGTACGCCGTCCAGCGCTGGCCTGAGACCAAGCGCCTGCTCGGCCTGCTGGTCAACTCGAGCGGGCAGGCGCACGCCCGCAACGCGCGCCGTCTCGTGCACGCCGCGCGCAAGGAGGACCGTCGCCTCTCGGCCGCGCTGCTGGCCGCGGCGCTGGCCCACACGCCCGAGGCCGAGGAGGCGCTGCGCGGAGCGCGCACGCGGATGGCGCGCAAACCGGCCGCGCTCGCCCGCGAGCTGCTGCGCAACTTCCCCCGCGGCCGACGGGGCAAGGCCCGCCGGCGCAAGGGCCGCGCGGGCGCCGAGCTGGGTGACGGAGCCGTCGCCCGAGCCGATCGCCGGCCCGGCGCCCGAAGTCGAGCTAGAGGGCGACGATGCGCTCGAGGCGGCGGAGGAAGGGCTGGCCTTCTCCGAGAACGGGACCGAGCTGCCGGCGGAGGAGGAGCCGCCCGCCTCCGACGAGCTCGACGCCGAAGCCGCCGCCTAGACGCAAGGAATCGGCGCGCTCGCACGTTGTGTGGGCATGCGCCTGACGATCATCGCTGCCCTCACCTCGTCGCTTCTGCTCCTCGCGGTCCCTGCCGCCTCGGCCTGGAGCCCACCACCCCCGATCGCGAGCGCGGTGGTCAAGACGGCCAACCTGCCTGTGCAGATGAGCGATGGCACGGTCCTCTATCTCGACGTAGTCCAGCCCGCCGGCTCCAGCGGCAAGCCGCTGGCGGGCCGCTTCCCCGTGTTGCTCACGCAGACGCCGTACAACAAGAACACGCCGAGTCTGAACTTCGAGGACGACTACCTGGTCGAGCACGGCTATGTGCAGGTGATCGCCGACGTGCGCGGCACCGGTTCCTCCGAGGGCGCTTGGGACTCCTTCGGATCCCGCGAGCAGCAGGATGGCAAGGAGCTCGCCGCGTGGGCGTGCCAGCAGTCGTGGAGCGACGGGCGGATCGGTCTGCACGGCACCTCATACGGCGCGATCAACCAGTTCCTGACCGCCGAGCAGGGAGCGCCGTGCGTCAAGGCGGCGTTTCCCATCGTTCCGATGTCCGACGCCTATCGGGACGTGACGTTCGGAGGCGGCGACGACGACACCTCGTTCATCCCGTCATGGCTCGGGCTCGTGACCGGTCTCGGCATGCTTCCCCCCACCTACACGCCGAACGACCCGGTCGAGGCGGCCCGGGTCCTCGTCGAGCACTCGGGTGGTGCGCTCTCCTTCCAGGGACAGCAGGTGCTCGACGCCTCCTCGGGTGGCGACGCCGCCTACGACGGGCCGTTCTACCGGGTGCGCTCGCCGATCGACCGGATCGGATCCGACCACATCCCGACCTTCATCGTTGGCGGCTGGTTCGATCTCTTCCAGCGCGGCGAGCCGCTCCTGTACCAGGCCCTGCGCCGCCATGGTGTGCCGGCCCGGCTGCTGATGGGGCCCTGGTACCACATAACCGCCGGCCAGGGTCTGCCCGCTCAGGGCGTCCCCACGCTCGACGACCTCGAGCTGCGCTGGATGAACCACTACGTCAGGGGATTGCCTGACCCCGGGCTCGACAACGCACCTGGCGCCACCGACACGATTGCGCCCGTCACCTACTACGAGAATGGCTCGGACAAGTGGCGAACGGCCAGCGGGTGGTACGCCTCCGACGTCAACTTCCGCGCGCTTCATCTGAGTGGGTCGGCATCCGCGCAGTCGCCCGGATCGCTCAGTCCCGCCGCCGCCCCCAAGGGCAGCCAGCCTGACACGCTGCTTTGGAACCCGGCCACCGGGCCCTGCAGCCGCTCCACAGTGCAGTGGACGGCGGGAGCAGGCTCAGGTACCCCCTGCGAGACCGACGGCCGGGCCAACGACGCCACGAGTCTCTCCTACGACCTCCCGATCCATCAAGACCTGCACCTGCTTGGACCGATGACCGCGCGGCTCTGGGTCGGCAGCCTGGGCGGCCGCGACAGCCTGATAACGGCCCGCGTCGAGGATGTCTCCCCGGACGGCACCGCGACGCAGATGAGCGCCGGCTGGGCGACGATCTCGCTCCGAGCGCTTGACCCGCGCAAGACCGTGTACGCCGACGGGCTGATGACCCAGCCGTTCCATCCTTTCACCCAGGCTTCGATCCTGCCCGTGCCGAGCGACGGCTCGCCGGTCGAGGTCGACGTCGAGATCTACCCCACCGGATGGGACCTGCTAGCGGGTCACACGCTGAGGCTCACCCTCCAGGAAGCCGACGTCCCCCACCTCACCGCGCCGCTGCCGACGGCGCTGAACGAGGCCGGTGCCACGCTCTCGATCTACCACGACGCCGCACATGACTCCGAGCTTGTGATTCCGGTCCGGGCGAGCGCCGGTGGCGGGCTCACCGGCGCGACGCAGTCAGCTGGACCGCGTCGCGCCGGGGCCCGTGCCTGCCGGGCCAGGCCGGCCGGCGGATCTCGGCGCAGGGGTGGACGCCGTGTGACCCGCGCTGCTAGTCGCCGCTCCCACCAGACGAGCCACCACCAGACGAGTCACCGCCCGACGAGTCACCGCCGGACGGGTCGCCGCCCGAAGAGTCGCCGGATCCGTTGTCCTTGACATCGTCGGCGACCCAATGGCCGTTCGATACGTGATAGGAGACGTCGACCTGGTCGCCGACCTGGACACCGCTGAACCCGGTCCCGCTCATGTCGAGGCCGTTGGTCGGATCAGCCACGTCCGGGCCTTGTGCCGCGAGGTCGAGCGATGATGATGCGCCCGGGGCGAAGCGGCGACGCTTGCCGGAAGCGCGATGCCAGCCACCGCGAGCGCCGCGGCTCCAGCGAAGGGAGTGAGAGCACGGTGGTCCATGCCTTCACCGATCGTCTACTTTTCTGTAAAACGGATCGGACTGGAGACAGCTTGGCCGCATGTACGAGACGCCTGCTGAAAGGGCTGGACGTTCGTTCTAACCGGTCAGATGAACCTCCCCCGCCTCGAGCGCAATCGAGCCGTGGGCGGTCTCTACGACCAAGCGCCCTTCCTGGTCGATGCCGACGGCGCGTCCCGACCCGGCGGCCCAGCGAACATCTCTTCCGCGGAGCGCGTCGCGCTCGCGCCAGACGTAGAGGACCTGCTCCGTCGTCGCATCCAGCCACGCCTCGAGCCGCTCGAGGACTCGCGCCAAAGTGGGGTCGACAGCGGTAGTTGGCTTCCCCAGGCCGCCCGCTCGGTCGCGGAGCTCGGGGGGGAAGTCCTCGGCCCGCAGCGCCACGTTGACCCCGATGCCAACCACCGCCCACTTCTCCTGAGCGCGGCCCTCGATGAGGACGCCCGCCACCTTGCGCCCACCGAGCATGACGTCATTGGGCCATTTGAGCGCCGCGTCTTCCCCGCACGTCTGCGCAACGGCCACACCGGCCCTCAGCGGCAGCAGGTCGGGTGGGCGGCGGATCACCAACGAGCAGAGCAGCGCGCGCCGCGGCGGCGCGATCCAGGTCCTGCCCTGACGGCCGCGTCCGGCCGTCTGCGCCTCGGCCGTGACGAGCATGCCGTGGGGCGCGCCCGCGAGGGCAAGTGCCCGCGCCCGCTCATTTGTCGAATCCGTGAGCCGCAGATGCAGCCTAGGGCGGCCGAGCTTCACCGCGGCAGGATCCGGAGCTCGTCGTCGATCTCGACGCCTAGTCGCCGGGCGGCGTCTCCCAGGCTTACGGCGAGAGCCAGCCGGCGGGCGCCGTCCTCGTAGAGCAGCAGCTCGCCAGGGGCGACGTCCGCGAACGTACGGGCGAAGTGGCCTTCGTGAACTGCTCCTGCGTGCTCGATCGAGACCCCGCGGCCCAGCTTCAGCCGGGTGTCCGTCAGGTCGGCGTGGACAGCGTCGAGCTGGACGTTGCCGAACCTGTCGATGTAGACGGCGTGCGCCAGCAGCGCGCCGTCCTCGAAGCGCGGGCGCGGAAGGTCGAGCCGCACGAGGTCGTCGGGGTCGAGAGGCCCTCCGGCCTGGGCTGGAGCGACGCCGGCCGCCAGGTGAGCCGCGACGGGGGCGAAGATGTCGCGCCCGTGAAAGGTGGCTGACACCGGCTCGAGCCGGAACGGTGAGTGGGCGATGTCGACCGCCCCGACGATCCCGCCTCCGGCGGCCGCCGCCGGCCACAGGAGCCCGTTATCCGGACCCACCAGCAGGCGTCCGTCGGCCAGCCGAAGGGCCACGGCACGTCGCGACGCACCGACGTCGGGATCGACCACGGCCAGGTGGACACCCACGGGCAGGTAGGGGAGCGCCCCGGCGAGCGCGAGTGCCCCGCCGCGGATGTCGTGGCGGGCCACGCCGTGGGTCAGATCGATGACACGAGCTATCGGGCAGATGCGTGCCATAACCCCGTGGCAGACGCCGACGAAGTCGTCTTCCAAGCCGTAATCAGAGAGAAACGTGATCACGGGAGCTCCGCCGCTCATCAGGCGGCCATCTTGGGCTAACCTCGCCGGCGGCGCAACCTTCGAGCCATCGTCGTGTTGCGAGCACTGGTGGGACGGGCAAGACTCTCAATGGGCAGACTCGGACTGAACATCCTTCGTGGACTCGGCCTCAGCGCCGCCCTCTGCGGCGTCGCCGGCGTGGCTGCCGTCGCGGCGGCGAGCGGGACGGGCACGGCGCTGACAACCGAGCACCTCAAGCTGGGCAAGGTCATCGCAACCTCGACCGGGCACGCCGTCTACCTGTTCTCGCGCGACTCGGGCTCGCACAGCAGCTGTACTGGCGCGTGCGCGAGCGCATGGCCGCCGCTCACCGGAAAGGGCTCGCTGGCCAAGGGATCAGGACTGAACCCCAAGTTGCTCGGCACGGTCCAGCGCGGGGGTGGTCAGACCCAGGTCACCTACAACCACCACCCGCTCTACCTGTTCGCCCACGACAAGGTCCACGCAGCCAAAGGTGAAGGCCAGAAAGCCTTTGGAGGGCGCTGGTACCTGCTCGGCTCGCGTGGCGCTGCCGTCAAGCCGAAAAAGCCGCAGTACTGCAACTCGGTGTGCCAAGGCTATTAGCCGGGCTGGCGGCGGCCGTAGTGCTGCTGGCCTCGGCGGGCCCTGCCCAGGGGGCCTCCAGCGTGGCGGTATATCCGTCTCCCGGCACCCAGTACAACCTCCCGGCAACCCAGATCTCTTTCCGAGGCGTCGCGCCCGACAAGCTCGGCCAGATTCAGGTTGTTGGGTCGGCGACGGGCTCGCATACGGGCCACATCGCCCCCGACTCCGACGGCGACGGGGCGAGCTTCATCCTTGATCAGCCGTTCAAGCGGGGCGAGAAGGTGACGGTCACCACCTCGCTCAACATCGCCGGTGCCTCGAAGGGCAGGTTCAGCTTCAAGATCGCCGAGACCGGATCGATCAACCCCGGCAAGCTGCTGCTCGTGCGCGGGGGCGCCAACGCCCTCATGCACTTCCACTCGCGCCCGGACCTGCTCCCCGCGGCCGTCTCGATCGACAAGGACTCGGCGCCGGCTTCGCAGGGCGACATCTTCGTCGCCCCGCAGTACGGGCCGGCGCAGAACGGGCCGATGATCCTCGACCCTCACGGACGGCTGATCTGGTTTGACCCCTTGCCCGTATCCAAGGAGATGCTCGCCACCGACTTCCGCGTGCAGCTGTTCAAGGGCCAGCCGGCGCTGACCTGGTGGCAGGGCTACACCAACCGGGGCAGCGGCCGCGGCGTCGGGGTCATCCTCAACCGCAGCTATCAGCCGGTCGGCCTCGTGCGTGCCGGCAACGGCCTGTCGATGGACCTGCACGAGTTCCTCCTCACGCCGCAGGGCACGGCATGGCTGATCGCCGTGTCGCCGGTGTTGCTGCCGGGGATCAGCAAGATGGTGGCCGACGCCGTCGTCCAGGAGATCGACGTCGCCAGCGGGCTTGTCCTGTTCGAGTGGCATGCGCTCGACCACGTACCGCTCAGCGACTCCTATGTCTCGGCCAAGGCGCCGAGCTTTGTGTTCGACCCCTACCACATGAACTCGGTCATGCCGCTTGGCTCGGACGCCGCGCTGATCTCGATGCGCAACACATCGGCGGTCTACAAGGTGAGCCTGGCCACCGGGAAGATCGCGTGGCAGCTCGGAGGCAAGCACTCGAGCTTCCGCCTGGGCAAGGGCGTCAGCACCGCCTACCAGCACGACGCCGTCGCGCAGCCCGATGGCACGATCACGATCTTCGACGACGGGGGCGGACCGCCCACCGTTCACGACGCTCGCGGGATACGGGTGGCGCTCGACACGAGGCACATGACCGCCCGACTCGTCAGCGAGTACGACCACTCGCCGAAATTCGCCACGAACTTCGAGGGCAACGTGCAGCAGCTGTCGGGGGGCGATGTGTTCATGGGCTGGGGCCAGCAGCCGTACTTCTCGGAGGACGACAGCCACGGCAACCAGATCTTCGACGGGCGCTTCGTCGTGCCGTCCTCGAGCTACCGGGCCTATCGGTTCCCTTGGAGCGGGCAGCCGAAGACGCCCCCCGCCGCCGCGGCGGGTGGAGGGCCTTACGGGACAACGAACGTCTATGCGAGCTGGAACGGCGCCACCACGGTCGCCTCGTGGCGTGTCTTGACGGGCCCGTCGCCGACCGCCCTCTCGGCGGCGGCGAAGACCCGCGCCAGCGGCTTTGAGACGGCGGTCCCCGTACCGAGCCAGCTTCCCTACTACGAAGCCCAGGCGCTCAGCTCGAATGGGGGCGTCCTGGGCACCTCCGCTGTGGTCAAGTCGAGCCCGCACCTGGCGCTGTACGGGCGCAGTGCCTTCGTCGCGAGCTCGGGCACGGGCGCGATTCCTGTCGGATGCATCAGCGCAGCGGCTTGCAACGTCGTGGCGACCGTCACCGCGGGGCGCACGACGATCGCCAGCACCGGGCGCCAGACGATCGCCGCAGGCCGCGGCGGACTCGTGTTCTTCACGCTGAGCGGGACCGGGCGCTCGATGCTTGCCCACGCCCGCGGTGGCCGGCTAGCCGTGGCGATCGCGGTGCGCGACAAGTCCGGCCTCAGCGCGGGCACGTCGGTCCAGCTCGTCCCGTTTCACACCTCGGGTCCGGGCCCGCACCGCAGCGTCTCGCAATCGGCGGCGCTCCAGATCGTGGGGACGACCGACTTCGTCTCCCACAATGGAATTGGCGGGATCCTGCTCGCCTGCTACAAGCCCGTCGCGTGTCGCGTGTCGGGCAAGCTGAAAGCCGGCAACACCACGATCGGCTCCACCGGTCGCGAGTTCATCGGCCCCGGTCAGCTCGGCTACCTCGCGTTCTCGCTCGACTCCGCCGGCCGCTCGCTGCTGGCTCACGCCGCGGGGAACGAGCTGGGCACCGGCGTATCGGTGACGACCGGTGACGCAACGGCGAGCGGGCAGATCGCGCTCGTCGCGTTCAGCTGACGCCGCCCGAGGCATCCGCCAGGAGCGCCTGCACGAGACCGTCGACGTCGTGGCGCTCGGCCTCGACGTCGACCGGCAGGCCGTGCTCGCGCAGCGTCTGGCTCGTCACGGGGCCGATACTGACGATCCTGGCGCGCGTGGTCCCGGAGCCTCGCGTGGTGCCCGAGCCGCCCGCCTCGCCCGAGCCGCGCGTGGTGCCGGAGCCGCCCGCGGCCTGGGCGTAGAACCTGACGGTCGAGGACGATGTGAACAGGAGGTAGTCGGCAGCCGCAACGGCGCTCAGCTGCTCGGGCGAGAGCGTCTCGGCCACCGTCTCATAGAGCGCCAGCTCGTCGACTTCGATCCCCCGCCCGCGCAGCGCGTCGCCCAGCACCGCGCGGGCGTGCGCCGCGCGGGCGATCAGCGCGCGGCTGGCCTTCAGGCCGGATAGCGCATCGGCCAGCCCTTCGGCGACGAACTGCTCGGGCACCACGTCGGCGCGCACGCCATGTTCGACGAGGGCCCGCGCGGTGCCAGGTCCGATCGCCGCCACCGTCGTGCCCGCCAGCCCCCGCGCATCTAGCCCCGCCTCCGCCAGCCGCTTGAACAGCAGGCGGACGCCATTCGGGCTCGTCAGGCAGACGAGGTCGTAGCGCTCCAAGTCAGGCGCCGGGCCCTCGAGGGGGACGATCTTGATCGTGGGGGCCTCGATCACCTCCGCGCCGAGTCCCCGCAGGCGCTCGGACAGCCGGCTGGCCTGGGCACGAGCCCGGGTGACCGCGATCGCGCGTCCCGCCAGCGGGCGCCGCTCGGCCCAGGCGAGGTGATCGCGCAACGCGGCCACGTCACCCACCACGGCGAGGGCCGGCGGCTTGATCTCCGCATCGGCGGCGAGCTGGCCGAGCGTGTTCACCGTCCCGGAGATCACGCGCTGGCCGGCCGTGGTCCCGCGCTCCACCACGGCGGCCGGCTCGTCCGGGTCTCGTCCGGCCGCGCGCAGGCGCTCGAGGATCGCGCCCAGCCGGCCCACGCCCATATAGAGGACGAGCGTCCCGGGGAAGGCGGCCAGGGCTTCCCAGTCGAGGCTCGACTCGGGCTTGGAGGGGTCCTCGTGGCCGGTGAGGAACGCCACCGCGCTGGAGACGCCGCGGTGGGTGACCGGGATCCCCGCGTAGGCCGGCGCGGCGACGCCGGCCGTGACCCCGGGGACGACCTCGAACTCGACGCCGGCGTCGCGCAGCGCCTGAGCTTCCTCGCCGCCCCGCCCGAACACGAACGGGTCACCGCCCTTCAGCCTGACCACCGTCTCGTGCGTGCGCCCGTGCTCGATCAGCTGCCGCGTGATCTCCTCCTGGGGCGCCGAATCGCTGCCCTCCTGCTTGCCGACATAGATCAACTCGGCCTCGGGACTCGCGTGATCGAGAGCCTGGGACGGAATCAGCCGGTCGTAGAGAATCGCGTCGGCGCGTGCGATGAGCTCGAGCGCCCGGACCGTGAGCAGACCCGGGTCGCCTGGGCCGGCACCGACCAGGTACACAGTCACGGCGCGTCCAGTAGGTCACGTGCCCCGGCACTCAGCATTCGCTCGGCGCAGATCTCACCCACCTCATCATCGGCCGCCGTCACCTGGTCGGCTAGCCATGCCGAGCCGTCGGAGCGCCCGACCCACGCGACGAGCTCGAGCTGGTTCTCCCCGGAGGCGGGCCTGGCCCAAGCGCCGACCGCGCTGTCGCACGAGGCGCCGAGCCGGCGCGTCAGCTCGCGCTCGGCGCGCACGCAGGCAGTCGATGCCGGATCGCGCAGCCCGCCGAGTTGGAGCTCCAGACGGGAATCGGCCCGCGTCTCGAGCGCGAGCGCTCCCTGTCCGGCCGCGGGGACGAGCTCGTCCAGCAGGCCATCCGGCTCACGCCCCAGCCGCTGCAGACCCGCCGCCGCGAGCACGAGGGCGTCGAGCGATCCCGTGGCCAGTTGGCCCAGCCGGGTGTCGACATTGCCGCGAATGGGCACCACCTCGAGGTCGTCGCGGAGCGAGCGGATCTGGGCGGCCCGCCGCAGGCTGCTCGTGCCGACGCGGCCCCCGGGCTTCACCGAGTCCAGCGATGAGGCGCCGCAGATGGCATCCCGGGGATCGGCTCGCTCCGGGATCGCAGCCAGCTCGAGGCCATCCGGCAGCTGCGCCGGCACGTCTTTGGCGGAGTGCACGGCAAGGTCGATCCGTTGCTCGACCAGCGCGCGCTCGAGCTCCGACACCCAGCGAGACTTGTCCTGGTCAGCGCCGCGATCGCCCGCGGTGGTGATCACGACGATCTCGGCCTCCTCACTCAGCCGCTCGGCCACCCAGTGGGCCTGGGCGCGCGCCAGCGCGCTGCCGCGCGTGCCGATCCGGATCAAGGCCGCAGCCGGCGAACCTCGGCCAGCTTGCCGTGCTCGGAGCGCTCCGCCGCGGCATCGTCCGCCGAGCCGGCCTCGGCCAGATCGCCACCCGCTAGGCCGAAGAGCTCTCGCACGAGCGCCATCCGCGCGTGGACTCGGTCGTCACGCAGCTCCTTCATCCGCAGTGTCGGCTCGTGCAGAATGCGGTTGACGATCGTGCGCGCCAGCGCCGCGATCCGCTCACGATCGGCCTCCGACGCGGTCTCCCACTTGCCGGCGTTCTCCCGCACGACCCGGTCGGCGATCTCGTCGGCCCAAGCCCGGAGCGCGGCCACCGTGGGCAGCACCTCGAGCGAGCCGAGCCAGGCCGCGAACTGCTGGATCTCCTGCTCGATGATCCCTTCCGCCTTGCGGGCTTCGACTTGGCGAACCTGCCGGTTGCGTGCCACCACCGCCTCGAGATCGTCGATGTCGTAGAGCGAGACTCCGGTGAGCGCGGCGCACTCGGAGTCGATGTCACGGGGCACGGCGAGGTCGATCAAGAGCAGCGGCCGGCCGCCGCGATCCTCCATCACCTCGGCCAGCTCCCGTGCCTCGAGCAGGAGATGCGGCGAAGCGGTCGCCGCCACCACGATGTCGGCGCCGGCCAGCGCGCCCGGCAGCTCGTCGAAGCTCACGCTCTGTCCGTGGTAGCGCCGTGCCAGGCTGATCGCGCGGTCGCGTCGGCGGCTTGCCACGAACACCGGCTGAACGCCGCTCTCCGCCAATGCCCGCGCGGCGAGCTCGCTCGTCTCGCCGGTTCCCACTACGACCACCGTGCGTCCGGCCAGCGGACCGAGCAGCTCTCGCGCCAGCGCCACCGCCACCCCGGGCAGGCTCAGGTGCCGGGAGCCGATCTCCGTCTCGGATCGGACGCGCTTGCCGGTCTTCAGCGCAGCCGTGAACAGGCGACTGTTGAGCGGACCGACCGTGTCGTTGTCCAGCGCCGTCTCGTAGGCGCGTTTGACCTGTCCCTGGATCTCGGCCTCTCCGACCACCATCGACTCGAGTCCGGCCGCCACGCGGAACAGGTGACGTGCCGCGTCGCAGTTGCGGTGCGAGTAGATCGAGGCGGCGAGCTCGGTGGCCCGGATGCCGGCCTGGGTCGAGAGCATCGAGAGCACGGTGCCCTCGGCCTCGACCGGGTCGGACACGACGAGATAGAGCTCGGTGCGGTTGCAGGTCGAGATCGTCACGGCCTCGCGCACGTCGGCGCAACCGCGCAGCTCTCGCACGAACTGCTCGGCACGGGCATCGGGTAGGGCGAGACGTTCTCTGACCTCGACCGGAGCGGTCTTGTGCGAGACGCCGATCGCCAGCAGCTCGCTCATGCGACCTCCGCTTCCTCCCGTTGGGGCTCGGGTTCATGCTCCCGCGCCTCGAGCTCACGCCGGAGCGCGGCCAGCTCGCGCTCGGTACGACCCGTGCGCAGCGCGATGATCCCCAGGTAGACGAGCAGAAGGACCACGAACACAATGTAGGCGGCGGCGACGTATGGCCCCGCTTTGTGCAGCGGCAGCGCGGGTGCGGCGGCGAGGATCACGAGGGTGCCGCACTCCTGCGCGGCAAGCCGACGGACTCATCGCCCAGCCGCTCGCGGCGCAAGCGCCGCAGCTGGATGCGCGAGCGCTTGGCACCCAGCTCGAGGCGGCAGAGCGTCGCGTAGAGCAGGGCGATCCCGATCAGCGAGATCGTGAACGTGAGCCGCATCGACCCGGGGAGGTGCCCACCGGTCAGCGTCAGCACGCGGGGGTGAACGAACCCCTGGGCCAGTCTGACGACGATGAAGTTCATCGGCACGAACGCCCCGGCGACGATCGCAAACACGCTGGCGTAGCGCGCCTGGCGCTCAGGATCCTCGATCGAGAAGCGCAGGGGCTGATAGGTGGCGTAAAGGAGCACGACGATCAGGTAGGAGACGAGCGTCGGGTCGCTCCACTCCCACCAGTGGCCCCAGGACGCGCGCGCCCAGATCGAGCCGGTGATGAGCCCGCCGACGGCGAAGATCAGCGACATGTGGATCGCGACGTAGGAGCGCATGTCCCACCGCCGCTCGCCGGTGCGCAGATGCGCGATGCCCAGCAGGCCGCCCAGCACGAATCCGCACAGCGACACGATCGCCAGCGGCACGTGGAGGTAGAAGATCTTCTGCACGAATCCCTGGTCGGCGTCGAGCGGGGCATAGAAGAAGACCAGGGCCAGCGCGGCCGCCATGGTGGCGACGGTGGCTAGGGCGAGAGCGCGCGGGCCGCGCAGGTAAGGCGTCAGGGATCAGTCCTCCAGGAGAAAGTCGAAAACCGCGTAGGCGAGGAGGGCGAAGACCAGATCATAGAGAGCCAGGATGGCCAGCCACCGGCCTTGAGGTAGCGCCTGACCGTGCCTGGCCAGCAGCGGAGCCGCGCCGTCGGCCAGCGCGATCAATGCCGGGATCATCAACGGCAGGCCGATGATCGGGCCGATCAGATCCCGCGCGCGAGTGTGGATGGCGATCGCCGAGACGAGCGTCCCGATCACGGCGAACCCCAGGTTGCTGAGCGCGAGCAGGATCACGAAACCCCCCAGCTCGTGCCAGATCGCCGGTCCGAGCAGGAGCAGCGCGAACGCCGGCACGGCGAACAGCTCGAGCACGACGAGGAACGTGAACAGGGCGGCTGACTTGGCCACGAGCAACGCGCTGCGGTCGACCGGCGCGAGCAGGAACGCGTCGAACCCCCCCTGCTCGCGCTCTGCGACGAACAGCCGGTTGATCGCGAGCATCGATGCGAACAGGAGCGTGGCGGTGAAGACGCCCGCCGCGAGCTGTCCGGACAGCCTCGGCCGATCGAGCGAAAAGTGGAAGATGACGAACGTCGTGATCGAGAACAGCACCATCGCGGGAACGGTCTCGAGCGTGCGCAGCTCGAGCACGAGGTCCTTGCGCAGGACGGCGCGCGCGGCTCTCACGCGTAGAGCTCCTCGAGGCGGCCCGGCTCGAGCGTCGCCGGCGGACCGGCGAATGCCGTCTTGCCCTCGCTGAGCGCCAGCACGAGGTCAGCGTCGGCGAGCGCCGCCTGCGGGTCGTGGCTTGTGACCACGCGCGTCAGGCCAGCCGAGGCGCCGATCAGGGGTTCGACGAGCTCGGCAGCGCCAGGGTCGAGGTTGGCGCGTGGCTCGTCGAGCAGCACCAGCTCGGGGCGGTGGAGCACCGCCCGGCACACCGCCACGCGTTGCATCATCCCGCGGGAGAGCGCCCTGACGGGTTCCTCGGCGCGGCGTGTCATCTGCACCGCTTCGAGCAGCTGCGTGACTCGCGCGGCGGGTGCCCGGTGAAGGCGCGCGTGGTACTCGAGGTTCTCGCGCGCGGACAGGTCGCGATAGAGGAGCGGGTCGTGGCCCAGGTAGCCGATCCGCCCGCGCACGGCAAATGCGCGGCGCGGCAACGTCTCCCCCAGGATGTGGGCCTCGCCCTGGTGGGGCCGCAGCAGCGTGGCCAGGATCCGCAGCAGAGTCGACTTCCCCGCTCCGTTGGGTCCAAGCACGGCCAGCGTCCTGCCGGCCGGCAGGCTCAGGTTGATGTCGTGAAGGGCGGTCCGCTCGCCGAAATGGCGGCAGACGCCGCGCAGCTCAATGGCCGTTTGGGGATCCACTCTCGCGGCGGGTCTCGGGCCTGTGCGCATCGCCGCTCTCGCGGCGAAGCGTGGCGACCACGTGCTCGAGCGTGGGCGCGATCACCCCGAACAGCTCGTCGATCGCCTTCGGGTTGCCCGGGAAGTTGACGATCAGCGTTCGTCCTGCGATCCCCGACACTCCCCTGGTCAGGATCCCCATCGGCGTGTGCCTGAGGCTCTCGGCGCGCATCGCCTCGGCGAAGCCCGGGGCCTGTCGCTCGATCACGGCCATTGTCGCCTCGGGCGTGACGTCGTCCTCGGTCAGACCAGTGCCGCCGGTGGTGAAGATGAGCGCCGTGTCGGCCTCCGGCGCGCAGTGCCGGCGAAGCGCGGCCTCGATCTGGCCGCGGTCATCAGGAATCACTTCCCGGGTCACCACCTGCGCGCCCGCGGCCTCGGCGGCGCGAGCCAGCGCCGGGCCAGAGACGTCCTCGCGCGCGCCGCGCGCGGCCGAGGTCGAGATCGTGATGATCGCGGCGTTCATGACGCGGGGCGAGGTTACGGAGTTGTTAGAGCCCCCGCGATCGGGTACAACCCGTCGCGCAATGGCGTCACGCCTGGCGGGAGGAGCACGGACAGCCGTCTGGCTGGCGGTGCTGGTTGCGGCGTTGGCGCTCCCCGGCGGAGTCACGGCCAGCGCAAGCTCGGGGCGCGCGCGCCCGCACGCCTCGGTCCCGCCCGATCAGGTCTATCCCAACAACCCCGGCTTTGCCGGCTGCGAGCACCAGGATCCCGTTACCGGCTGCACCGACTCAGAGCAGTGGGACCTGTTTGGTCCGCTGCCCGGCAACAACTGCCCGACCCCGGGAACCGAGACGCCGGTGCTGCCCCACCCCGACGGTGGCCTCCCGTGCTGGGCGCCCGCGGCCACCGATCCCCAGCACGCCTCAGGTGTGAACATGACGGGAACCTGGGCCGACGGCAACTTCGGCAACCCCCGCGTCGTCATCGCCTACATCGAGGGCGGAGTCAACTACGACTCGGACGACATCAAACAGGGCCTCGACTCTGTCTTCCTCAACCAGGGCGAGTTGCCCTGGCCTGAGGACTCGAGCGGCCACACCCACGGGACCTACGACCTTCTCGGAAACGGCCGCTTCGACATCCTCGACTACGCCGAGGACCCGCGGGTCAACCCGCCGTGCCCTCCCGGCGTAGCCCCCTATCTACACCACTCCGAAGGGGTGACGTGGTCGTGCGTCCCCGGCGGCCGCCACCACTACCTCCACCACGTCCACGTCGGCGGCGTCGTCACCCCATACCTCTCCCCCGACGACCTGATCGCAGTGTTCGGCGACTGCCGGATCGTCAACCACTTGATCCGGTACTGCCGCAAGGGCCACCGCTACGACAACGACGGCAACGGCTACCCAAACGACATCTCGGGCTGGAACTTCGACCGCAACAACAACGACCCGCAGACCGAGGACATGACCTACAACCACGCCCCGGGCCTGATCACCCTGCTCGGCGGCGAGGCCAACGACAACTACGGGACGGTGGGGGTCTGCCGGCTGTGCATGGTCGTCCCGGTCAAGTCAGACGCCGAGCCACTCGGGCGCTCGGATCGGTGGGGCGCCGCGATCCTGTACGCGACCGATCTGGGTGTCAGCGCGATCTCCTCGGTGGTGGTCGAGTACAGCTACGGCTCGTTCTCGCAGGAGGCGGTCGACTACGCCTACCAGCACGGCGTCGCGATCTCGCTGGACTCCAACGACTTCGACTCGATGGACCACACCGACGGGATGCTGCTGGCGCACGCGATGCCTGGCAATTCGCTGACCGAGGACCAGGGCGGGATCCAGCCCACCGCTGACCGCTGGTTCCGCGCCCGCTCGAACGTCACCAGCTATGGAACCCACAACTTGTTCTCGGGAGGCGAGAACTCGACCTCGGGCGCGACGCCGTTCCAGGCCGGGATGCTCGCGATGGTGGAGTCCGCCGGCCTGAATGCGCAGGCGGCGGGGATCATCCCGGACCGCCTGACGCCGGACGAGGTCAAGCAGGTGCTGATGAACACCGCCAGCCCAGTGATCCCGCAGACGCAGGCGCCGAGCGTGGCCCGGCAGTGGCCCGGCAACCCCAATAGCGCCACCGACGCCACCCACTCCAACTGGTCGACCCAGTACGGGTATGGCCGGCCCGACCTCGGCGCGGCCACGGCTCTCGTGATGTCCGGCAAGGTCCCACCCACCGCCGAGATCGACTCGCCACCCTGGTTCCAATACGTCGATCCCGCGCGCCAGTCCTCGTTGGCGATTGGGGGAGAGGTGGCACCGAGCCGCTGGCGCTCGGGAGGCTCGGCGCGCTGGTGGCTCGAGTGGGCGCTGGGCGCCGATCCGGCCGACAGCGACTTCCACACGATCTCGAGCGGCGTGACCGCCCAGCGCGTCACCGGCCGCCTGGGGACGTTCGATTTGAGCCAGATCCCGGCCAGCTACTACGAGCATGCGCCGGGCACGACGCTCCAGCCCGACGGCCCCGAGCAGTACACGGTCACGCTGCGCCTGCGTGTCGTCGATGCCAACGGCCTGAAGGCCGAGGACCGGCGCTCGATCGGCGTCCGCCACGACCCGAGCCTGCTTGCCGGCTTCCCCAAGCGGATCGGGGGCGAGATCGCGGCCGCCCCCACCTACGCCGACCTCGAGGGCCGCCACCAGCTCGACTTCGTCTACGGCGACGCCGACGGTTACGTCAACGCGCTCCGGCCCGACGGCCACGAGGTCCCGGGCTTCCCGGTCTACACGAAGCACGACCGACAGATCGACCCGGCCAGCCCGGAGAACCTGCGTGCCCGCGCCTACCGCACGGTCCCCGCACTGCGAAACGTCCGCGACCCGGTGGTCGGGATCGCGGTGGGTGACCTGTTCCACAACGGCAACCTGGACGTCGTTGCCACCACCTCGAACGCCGACGTCTATGCGTGGGACGCCCACGGGCACCGCCTGCGCGGCTTCCCGGTCTCCTCGGCGCGGCGCTACTGGGGACTCCCGGTTCCCACCCCGCCCGCGCCCACGCCGCACGGCCGCCTGCCGGCGCGGGGCGACTGGGCCCCGCCGGTGCTCGCTTCGCTCCAGGGCGGCCACCGCCTCGACATCCTGATGAGCGCCTACGACGGGCACGTGTACGCGTGGCAGCCGAACGGCCGGCCGGTGCCCGGGTGGCCGGTCGAGATCAAGCTGCCACATGCCGACTTCGGACGCGACGGTGTCGATCCCTCGGCCTACATCCGCGACTCAAAGCTGATGTATGCGGTCGGCGTCGGCGACGTCCTTCACACGGGCCACCCGCAGGTGTTCGTGTCGAGCTTCGAGTGCAACGGCAAGAGCACCGCGACCCAGAACCTGGCGCTCGGATTGCTGGGACTCCAGCACTTCGGCGCAAGTGGGGCGGGGGTTTGGATCTACGGCGTGTGGAACAACGGCAACCGCCATCGGGGCGGCGCGTACCTGCCGCACTGGCCCGTGTTCCTGCCCACCGGAGACTTCTGCTACGACCAGTCGATCGACTTCGTCGGCGAGGGGACCAGCCCGCCGCTGATCGGCAACTTCGGCGCCGGCCACCCCCAGATCGTTACGAGCCCGATCACCGGCGCGGTCGACGTGGTCAACCCGAACGGGACGATCGATCACACGCTGTCGCTCTCCTGCTCGGGGTCGGCCTGCCAGCCCAACCCGCCCTACCGCACGACCGGCGACACGGGCACGATCACGCTGACGGGGCAGGGTGGTCTGGGTGACATCTACCGGACTGGGACGCCGCAGTTCGTCCAGAGCTCGACCGGGGTCGAGTCAATCCTTGCCGCGCTCGGGTTCTCAGGGCAAGCCGCGGTCCCACAGGTCTACGAGAAGGCCTGGAACGTGTCGACCGGGGCAGTCGACTCGGGGTTCCCGGTGCGTCAGGACGGGTTCCCGTTCTTCGACGCACCGCTGACGGTTGACGTGGCGGGCGA
Source organism: uncultured Solirubrobacterales bacterium (assembly GCA_963803595.1). GTDB lineage: Bacteria > Actinomycetota > Thermoleophilia > Solirubrobacterales > Solirubrobacteraceae > Palsa-465. The sequence goes on along the minus strand of CAWDNF010000005.1, from coordinate 464,790 downwards.
CGGAACGCGGCAGGTGATCGAGGGCAACGACAACTACTGGATCCACGCCTGGGATGTCCACGGCGGCGAGGCGCCCGGGTTCCCGAAGTACGTCGGCCAGTGGCCGAGCTTCAGCGGCGTCGTCGGCGATCCGGGAATGGACGGCCACCAGGTATTTGCCGACGGCACCCGAGAGGGGTGGCTGTTCATCTGGCGCGTGGGCGGAAGGCCCTCGGCGGGCGACTGGGCTCATCTCAGAGGCGATGACTACAACGACGGGCTGTGGGGCCACGACACGGCGCGCCCGGAGTCGATCCTCGATCTGCGCCGGCACTCGCGCCTCCTGTCATGGACTGCCCCGGGGGGCGATTACGAGCTGGGCCGGGCCTCCCGCTACATGGTGCTCGCCTGCCAAGACCGTAGGTGCAGGCGCTACCGCCTCTTGCGGGGGGCGCCGAAGCCTGGAGGAGCCGGGGCGCGGCAGGCGATGCGGCTGCCGCGGCGGCTGCCGCGCGGGACGCGTTTCCTGGCCCTGCGCTCGGTCAATGCCGCCGGGAACATCTCGGCGTTGAGCGACGTGGTGCGGGGCTAGGGCTGCGGGCCCCCGTCAGGCCCCCGCCGCCACTCCCCGGACCTGCCCCCGCTCTTCTCGACGAGCGCGACCCGTTCGATGACCGCGCCTCGCTCGAGCCCCTTGACCATGTCGTAGACGGTCAGCGCCGCCACGCTGGCCGCGGTCAGCGCCTCCATCTCGACTCCGGTGGGCCCAGTCGTGCGCGCCTCGGCGGTCAGCTCGATGCGCCCGCTGGCGGGATCGACCGACGCCTCCACGCCAACGAAGCTGAGCGCCAGCGGGTGGCAGAGAGGAATCAGCTCGGCGGTGCGCTTGGCCGCCTGGATTCCGGCGATCCGAGCCGTCCCCAGGACATCGCCCTTGGGGGCGTCGCCGTCGTGGACCGCAGCAGCGGTCGCCGGCGTCACCCGAACCACGGCGCACGCTACGGCACGACGCTCGGTGGCGGGCTTCTCGCCCACGTCGACCATCCGGGCGCGCCCGGATGAGTCGAGATGGGTGAGGCGATCGCTCACCCCACCACGGCGCGACCACGCATCGCGTCCTCGATCAGCTCGCGGACGCCTTGCACGTCGCCATTGCGCAGGAGCTCGATCGGGTCAGGCTGTCCGCCCACGATCGACTCGAAGAACTCCTTGCGGTCCTGGTAGGTGGGAAGGTTGGCCTTGGCCCAGCCACGCACGTCGTTGAGGAGCATCGCGAGCACCGCGTAGGGCTCGCCGAACAGCTCCCCAATCTCCTTCTTCATCCGCTTGGCCAGTGCCGGGGAGGCGCCGGCGGTCGAGATCGCCACCGCCAGCGGTCCGTTGCGGACGATCGCCGGAAGGATGAAATTGCACAGGGGCGGTACGTCCACCACGTTGACGAGCATCGAGCGCGCCTCGGCGTCCTCGAACACGCGGATGTTGAGCTCGCTGTCGTCGGTGGCGGCGATCGCGATCAGCGCGCCATCGAGATCGCCGGGCTGATACTCGCGCCGCTCCCAGCGGATCGAGCCCTCGAGCGCGAGCTGGGCGAGCTCGGGATGGGCCTCCGGCGCGATCAGCGTCACGTCGCCGTCGCAGGCGAGAAGCCCCTCCACCTTCTCGAGCCCAACCTCGCCGCCTCCGATCACCACGCAGCGGCGGCCGGTCAGCCGCAGGCAGGCAATATAGAACGGCGTCTCGAGCATGCCCTGCACGCAGGACTGATCGCAGATGCCCTTACGCAGCTGGCAGACGCATTCCTTGCCGGCGTAGGCCTGTGCGGGCATGAATCAAGGGTATCGGGGGGCCGGTGCATGCACCGGCCCTTGGGGGCGCGCATGCGCGCCCCCACGCCGGGCCGCATGCGGCCCGGCGAGGCCGCGGCGCATGCGCCGCGGCCCTCGGATCCGACCCGCTAGCCGTGCCGGCTGGCGCGCCGGCAGCGCCGCAGGGCACGCCTGTCTCGCCGCAGCGACCGGCGATCGTCACGGCGGGCGCGCTCGTCCTGGCGAAGCGTCTTCCTGTCCGCGCTGAGCTTGGCGCGGTCGGCCGCCACGGCAGCCTTGTCGCCGGCCGCCTTATCCGACTTGAGCTTCGTGCGATCCGCCTTGACCGCCATCCGGTCGGCCCGGACCGTCGAGGTGTCAGTCTGCACTTTCGCCTTGTCGGCGACTACGGTCGCCTTCTCGCTCGAGCAGCTCCCCGCCGCGCCGGCAGCCGCCGCGGTTGCACCTGCGGCCACTGCTCCTAAGGCGACGACCAGCACCATGACCTTTCGCATCGAGTTACCTCCGATTGATGGACGCTTTCCTAAACCCCGGGGAGGCGCCGAAGTAGCGGGCCGAGCCGGTCGGGCTGCGCGCCCTCACGCCGGGGCGCGTGCGCCTCGCCTGGGCCGAGCGGCGCATGCGCCGCGGCCCTCTACCTCTTCACCGCGTCGCGCGCCAGCCTGGCGCCCAGCTTGATGAGTGGCCCGGCTCCCGCGCGCAGCGCACCCAGCCGAGTCGAAGGACGCCCGTAGAGGATCGTCGCGGTCTGGCGGAGCGCCTTGCCGAGCGTCTCGTCGTAGGGATGCCACCACGGGTCGCGCAGCGCCGAGGGCTCCCACACCCGCAGCTTGATGTTCACGCACTCATAGAGCCCGAACTTGGAGTGCGTCCGCCCCACCCCCGAGTCCTTGACCCCGCCCCACGAGCACTGGCACGCGCCATGGCTGAACATGTGGTCGTTGATCCACACCATGCCGGCCTCGAGCTCGCGCGAGATCCGCTCGCCCTTGCTGCGGTCAGACGTCCAGACCGACGCCCCGAGCCCGAACCGCGAGTCGTTGGCCATCGCCACCGCCTCGTCCTCGGAGTCGACGACGACGATCGGGAGCACCGGGCCGAAGATCTCCTCGCGCATGATCCGCATCTCGTGGGTGACGCCGGTCAGCACGGCGGGGGCGTAGAACGACCCTGACTCGAGCCCCGGCGGAGGCTCGACTGGCCCCCCGCATTCGAGCGACGCGCCGTGGGTGACCGCGTCCTCGACCAGCTCACGGACGATCTGGAACTGCTCGGCCGACACCATCGGGCCGATCTCCGTGCCCCAGCTCAGCGGGTCACCCAGCCTCAGCGCCAGCGCCCTGGCTACCAACCCTTCGACGAACCGCTCGGCGACCGCGCGCATCACGTAGACGCGCTCGATGCCCGAGCAGGTCTGGCCCGCGTTGGCAAAGCCGCCCCATAGAGCGCCGGCGATCGCGTGATCGAGGTTGGCGTCGGCCAGCACCAGCATCGCGTCCTTGCCGCCGAGCTCGAGCACCGAACCCTTGAGCCGTCGCGAGCACTCCTCGCCGACGCTGCGCCCCGCCTCGACCGAGCCGGTGAAGAACACCTTCGCGACGTCCGCCCGCACCACGGCGGATCCCGTGCCGGGCCCGTGGACGACCCGGATGAGACCCTCGGGCACGCCCGCTCGCTCGAACACGCGCGCGATCCGCTCGCCGATCAGCGGCGTCAGCGAGGCCGGCTTGAGCACAACGCCGTTGCCCGCCATCAGGGCCAGGGCGACCTCCCCCAGCGGAATGCTCCACGGGTAGTTCCAGGGCGAGATGACTCCGATCACCCCGAGGGGCTCGTACGAGAAGGCCGAGCTCTTGCTCTTGAGGAAGACCTGCGTCATTGGGATTTTCTCCTCGGCGAGAATCTCGACGCCGGCCCGCGCGATCCAGGTCAGGGCGTCGATCGTCGGCAGGACCTCCATCGTGAACGCCTCGTTGCGAGGCTTGCCCTGCTCGCGGACGATCAAGTCTCGGATCTCGTCGCCCTCGTCGATCACCACCTGGGCGGCTCGTTCGAGGTAGCGCGCACGGTCTCCCAGCGTGAGCTGAGCCCAGAACGGCTGTACCGACATCACCGAGTCGACGACCGCCTGCAGCTCGCCAGGCGGTGTGACTGCAACCGCGCCGAGTCGTTCTCCGGTAGCCGGGCTGAACGACTCGAGCTGCGCGCCGCTGGCTGTGGCAGCCTCCACGCTCGGGCAGGCTATCGGCTGGGCGGCGTCCGCCAGGCTGGACCGGTCAGCCTTCGCCAGGCTGGACCGGTCAGCTCCTCCCCCTGGCCCGTCGGACCTCCTCGAGCTTCTCCCGCAAGAGAGCCTCCGCATCGTCGGGGTCGTAGAACCGCTGTCCGATCGCGGGATCCGGCATCAGCTCCTGGGGGCCGATGTGCCCGGGCCGCCGGTGGGGGTTCTCGTAGTTGCCATCGCTGCGGTTGGCGGAGCGAAGGTGGGCCGGAGGGGGCGAGGCACCGCGCTCGCGGATGTACTCGCGCGCCGCGAGGACCGATCGCTTGGCGGCGTCGGACTTGGGGGCCAGAGACAGATAGATGGCCGCTTGGGCGAGCGCGAACTGGCACTCGGGCAGGCCGACGTGCTCGACCGCCGCGGCGGCGGCGGTCACGACCACGAGCGCCTGCGGGTCGGCGTTGCCTATGTCCTCCGAGGCGAGCACGACCATCCGGCGGGCGATGAAGCGCGGGTCCTCGCCGCCCTCGAGCATCACCGCCAGGTAGTAGAGCGACGCATCTGGGTCGGAGCCGCGCGTCGACTTGATCCAGGCGGAGATCGTGTCGTAGTGGCGGTCGGCCTCGCGGTCGTAGAGCAGGGCTCGCTGCTGGAGGGCGTCCTGAGCGTGCTCGAGCGTGACCGGTTCCGAGCCTGCCGTCCGGCAGGCGAGCTCGAGCGCATTGAGCGCGATTCGGGCATCGCCGCCCGAGCGCTCGGCCAGGAACTCGATCGCGGCGTCTTCGACTCGCCGCGCGTCGCCGCACTCGCCGCGTTCGACCGCCCGTCCCAGCAGCGTGAGCACCTCCTCCGGCCTAAGCGTCCGCAGCTCGTAGACACGCGTGCGCGAGATCAGCGCCGAGTTGACCTCGAAGTACGGGTTCTCGGTCGTGGCCCCGATCAGCGTTACCAGCCCCTGTTCGACAGCGGGCAGGAGCGCATCCTGCTGGGCCTTGTTGAAGCGGTGGATCTCGTCGAGGAACAGCACCGTCCCGCGCCCCAAGGCCGCGAGCCGCTCGCGGGCACGCTCGATGACCGCCCTGACCTCGGCCCGGCCGGCCTGAACGGCGCTCTCCTCCTCGAACGCCGCGTCGGAGGAGCCGGCCAGCAGCCGGGCCAGCGTGGTCTTGCCGCTTCCCGGCGGACCGTGAAGGATCATCGAGTGCGGCCTGGCCTCCTCGATCGCGGTCCGCAGCGCGCTGCCCGGCGCCAGCAGCTCATCCTGGCCGACGAACTCGTCGATCGTCAGCGGCCGCATCCGCGTAGCCAGCGGCGCGTGGGCGCCCGCCATCTCCTCACCGCGGCGCGGCTCCTCGCTCTCGAACAGACGCTCCATGGCTACCGCCCCACGATTGCCAGCGCCGCCTCGTGAAGTAGTCCGTTGGTGGCCAGGGCATCGCCACCGGCCACCGTCGCCACTCCACCCAGGTCGGTGAAGCGGCCGCCGGCCTCCTCGACGATCAGCCTCGGCGCCGCGAGGTCCCACTCCGAGACCTCTGGGTCGAGCGCCACCTCGGCCGCTCCCTCGGCGACCAGCATGTACTGCCACGCGTCGCCGATCCCGCGTGTCCGCCAGCACTGCCGGCAGAGCGCGAGGATCGCCTCCGGTCGGCCCACGAGGTCCCACGACTCGATCCCGCTCCAGCAGAGCTGGGCCTCCGAGAGCTCGGCGACCCGGGAGACGGTCAGCTGCCGGCCTTCGGTCCACGCGCCGCCACCGCGGCTGGCCCACCAGCGTCGCGAGATGGCGGGCATCGAGACGACGGCGACGAGCGGCTCGCCCTCCTGCTCGAGCGCGATCAGCGTCGACCACGTCGGCATGCCGCGCAGATAGCTCGCGGTACCGTCGATCGGGTCGATGATCCACCTTCTCCGCGTCTCGCCATCTGAGGCGCCGAACTCCTCGCCTACTACCTCGTCCCCCGGCCGCGCCGCCGCCAGACGCTCGCGCAGCGCCTGTTCAACCGCACGGTCGGTCTCGGTCACCGGCGTGCGGTCGGGCTTTGACTCCACCCGCAGATCGGCCGCCAGATAGCGGCCCATCGCGAGCTCGTCGGCGAGGTCCGCCAGCTCGAGCGCCGAGCTGGAGATCGTCGAGGCAGTCGCCGGGTAGGCTCACGAGCCCATGCTCGCAGACGATCTCCAGGATCAGACGACCGAGGTCCTCCAGCAGCTGATCCGCTTCAAGACGGTCAATCCCCCGGGCAACGAGCGGGCCGCCGCCGAGTACCTGGCGGCGCTATCTGGAGGAGGCGGGCTTCGACACCGAGCTCCTGGCGGCCGAGCCTGAGCGGCCAAACCTGATCGCCGACCTGCACGGCGAAAAGGATGGGCCGACGCTCGTCCTGCTCGGCCACCTCGACACGGTCCTGGCCGACGCTTCCGAGTGGACCCACGATCCGTGGTCAGGCGATGTCGCCGACGGCTTCCTCTGGGGGCGGGGAGCGCTCGACATGAAGTCCCAGGTCGCCGCCGAGGCCGTCGCGGGGGCGGCCCTTGCGCGAAGCGGCTGGCGCCCCGGCCGCGGCCACCTCAAGCTCGTGTTCGTGGCCGACGAGGAGACGGGCGGCGAGCTCGGCGCGCAATGGCTGACCGCCCACCATCCCGACCGGGTCCGGTGCGAGATGCTGCTCAACGAGGGCGGCGGTGAATCCTTCCAACACGACGGACGCCGGCTCTATGGCGTGTGCTGTGGCGAGAAGGGCATCTTCCGCTTCACGCTGACCGCCCGCGGCCGGGCAGGCCATGCCTCACTGCCGAGGACCGGGGAGAACGCGCTGCTCAAGCTCGGAGCCGTGATCGCGCGCCTCGCCGAGGCGCCGCCCAGCTTCGAGATGACAGACGCACCCGCCGCGATGCTCGCGCGCCTGGGCGGCGACCCGAGTGACCCCGGTGCCGCGCTCGGGCAGCTGGCCGAGGTCGACCCGGTGCTCAGCGTGATCATCGAGCCGATGCTCGAGCGTCACGCTGGCGCCGACGATGGCCCACGCCTCGGACAAGGTCAACGTGATCCCGTCGCGCGCCGAGCTCAAGATCGACTGCCGCGTGCCGCCGGGCCTTGGCCGGGAGGCGGCGCTCCGGCGGATCGAGCAGGCGCTGGGCGAGCAGGCGGACAAGGTCGAGATCACGTGGGACGAGGAGGTCGTGGGCAACGAGTCGCCGGTCGAGACTCCGCTGATGGAGGCGATCGAGCGCTGGATCGGGCAGGCGGACCCCGAGGCCGACACGCTGCCGGTGATCCTGCCGGGCTTCTCTGACTCGCGCTGGTTCCGCGACGCCTTCCCAGACTGCGTCGCCTACGGTTTCTTCCCCCAGCGCTACCAGTCGCTGCTCGAGGCGGCGCCGCTCGTGCACAGTGCCGATGAGCGGATCGACGTCCGGGACCTGGGCTTCGCGGCCAGCTTCTACGCGGACGTCACGCGCGAGCTGCTCGCGTGAGCGAGCGCCGCCAACGCCTCGATCCCGAGGTCTTCAGGCTCCCGGTCGAGCGGATCCGCGACGGCTACTACTCGGACGCGTACTTCGCCTATACCAAGCAGCTGCTCGAGGAGCTCGACCGGCACCCACGGGTGACCATGCAGGTCTTCCAGAAGAAGGACTCGCTGCTCGGCGGGATCGACGAAGCGATCGCGATCCTCAAGCTCTGCTCCGGGCACCGGCGCGAGGATGAGTGGATCCCGGGGTGGGACGAGCTCGAGGTGTACGCGCTTCACGAAGGCGACGAGATCGCCCCGCGCGAGCCTGTGATGACGGTCGAGGGGGACTACAGCCTGTTCGCCCACCTGGAGACCGTCTACCTGGGGTGCCTGGCGCGTCGCTCTCTGATCATGCGCAATGTCTCCGAAGTGGTTGCCGCCGCCGGCGGCAAGCCGATCTTCTACTTCCCCGCGCGCCACGATCATTGGCTGGTGCAGACCGGAGATGGCTGGAGCGCCCACGTCGCGGGGCGATCGGCGTATCAACCGACGCCCAGGCCTCGTGGTGGGGCGGCCGTGGGGTGGGGACGGTGCCTCACGGCCTGATCGCGGCCTGGGGTGGCGACACCGTGGCGGCCGCCGAGGCGTTTGCCGACCGCTTCCACGAGGAGATGAACGTCACGGTGCTTGTGGATTTCGAGAACGACTCCGTCGGCACCGCGCTAGAGGTGGCAGAGGCGCTCGGGCCGCGGCTGTGGGGCGTGCGGTTGGACACCAGCGAGGACATGGTCGACCGAAGCCTTCTGGAAGAGATGGGCGGCTTCAAGCCAACGGGCGTCAACCGGCGGCTGGTCGAGAAGGTGAGGGACGCGCTCGACAAGCACGGCTACGACGATGTGCGGATCGTGGTCAGCGGGGGCTTCGATGCCGCCCGGATCAAGGAGTTCGAGGCGGCGCAGCATCCCGGTCGACGCCTACGGCGTCGGCTCCTCGCTGATCCGCGGCCAGAACGACTTCACCGCGGACATCGTGCAACTCGACGGCCGCCCTTGCGCAAAAGCGGGAAGACGATTTACGCTTAACCAGCGCCTCGAGCGGGTCGACTGACCGTCCGGGAGCGTGGGGTCCGGCTCGCGGTTGAGTGACCGCGGGGACAAGTTGAGTGATGAGCACTAATTGTCGATGAGGAGCTAGAGCTATGGACGGCGTCGCCACATGACCACCGCTGGCGCCGTGTCCCACCACGTCGTGCGCGTGGTTCATCCCCACGTGCTCCACGTCGCCGCTCCGAGCACTTTCCTGGGCTATCCGGACGTCCAATCCTGGCTGCAGGCCTGGCTTCCGATCATCTTCATGGGGCTGCTGGTGGTCGGGATATTCGCGCTCATGCGATTCATGCCGCGGACGCGGCCGCAGCGGATCAGACCCGATTCGGCTCCCTCGATCGGCTGGAACGACATCGCCGGCGCCGACGAGGCCAAGGAGGAGCTGCGCGAGGTCGTCGACTACCTACGCAGCCCCGGCCGCTTCCGAGAGCTCGGGGCAAAGGTTCCCAAGGGGATCCTCCTGCATGGACCGCCGGGCACGGGCAAGACGCTGCTGGCCAAGGCCGTAGCCCACGAGTCCGGCGCCAGCTTCTTCTCGCAGTCAGCTGCCTCGTTCGTCGAGATGTTCGTCGGCGTGGGCGCTGCGCGGATCAGGCGCCTGTTCCGGGCGGCGCGCAAGCACGCACCGGCGATCGTGTTCATCGACGAGCTCGACGCGGTCGGCGGCCACCGCGGCTTCGACGTCTCCGGCGAGCGCGACCAGACGCTCAACCAGCTGCTCGTCGAGCTCGACGGCTTCACCTCCTCGCACAAGGACGTCGTCGTTATCGCCGCCTCGAACCTGCTCGAAAAGCTCGACTCCGCACTCCTGCGCCCCGGCCGGTTCGACCGTCAGATCTTCGTCTCACCGCCCGACGTCAACGGCCGCGAGCGAATCTTCAGGGTCCACTCTCGCAACAAGCCGCTGGCCGACCGACGTCGACTTCAAGCTCCTGGCCCGCCAGACCTCGGGGTTGACAGGCGCCGACCTGGCCAACATCTGCAACGAGGCCGCGATCTTCGCGGCTCGGGAGGGCGGCGACAAGGTGGGGCGCTCACACTTCGACGCCGCGGTCGAGCGCGTCGTGGCCGGGATGCAGTCCCGCCGGGCGCTGACCGACCACGAGAAGCGCGTGGTCGCCTACCACGAGGCTGGGCACGCCCTGTGCGGCGAGCTGCTGCCTTCGGTCGACCCCGTACACCGGATCTCGATCGTCCCGCGCGGCAAGGCGCTCGGCTACACGCTGAACCTGCCCGAGGAGGACCGCTACCTCAAGACGCGTGAGGAGCTGATCGACTTCATGACGATGCTGCTGGGCGGCCGCGCCGCCGAGCGGATCGTGTTCGGCGAGATCACCACCGGCGCCGCCGACGACCTGCGCCGCGTGGGCGAGATCGCGCACGCGATGGTCGAGCAGTACGCGATGGGCACAGGCTCGAGCGCCCTACCCTCGACCAGTGACGGGCTGGCCGAGGCCACCCGGCGTCTGCGCGACACCGAGGTGCAGGAGCTGGCCGACGAGGCATTCCGCGCGGCGGTCGGGCTGCTCGACTCCCACCGCTCCGCAGCTCGACGAGCTGGCGGGGACGCTGCTCGTCCAGGAGGTGCTGGAGCGCGAGGACATCGATCGCGTCATGGGCGACACGCCGCGCAGCGACCGGCGCCGGATCGGCGAGCTGCGAGTGGCGGCCGCCACCGCGCTCAACCCGACTCCTCCCAGGCAGCGGCGCCGCTAACCTCCGGCGCCATGTTGGGCGCCATCGACCACGTCGGCGTCGCCGTCGATGATCTCGAGGCGGCGATCGCGCTCTATCGCGACCGCCTGGGGATGACGCTGGTCCACCGCGAGACGGTCAGTGAGCAGGGCGTCGAGGCCGTGCTGCTCGATGTCGGCGACAGCCACGTGGAGCTGCTGCGCGCGCTCGCTCCCGACACGGCGGTGGGGAAGTTCCTCGACCGCCGGGGACCGGGACTGCACCACGTCGCCTACCGGGTCGATGACATCGAGGCGGCGCTCGAGTACCTTGCCGGCGCGGGCATGCGGCTGATCGACGAGCGCCCGCGGGTCGGGCATCCGCGGCTCTCGCGTCGCCTTCGTCCATCCCGGCTCGACCGACGGGGTCCTCACCGAGATCGTCCAGCCGGCGGAGGGTGCGCACTGATGGCCGACGAGAAGCCCCAGAAGGTCAGCATCGGGTTCATCGGCAGCCAGGTGCTGAGCGGCGCGGATCGCACCCAGCGAGCTGGCCAAGCTCCGGGACGCGCTCGGATCAGACGGCTGGCGGGACGTGCGCTTCGAGGACGGGACCGCGGCCATCGATCTCGACAAGGTGGTCTACGTCCTGGTCGAGGACGAAGAGCACCGCGTCGGGTTCGGGGCCTAGGGCCCCTGCGGCTGCGCGAGCTCGACCGAGCGCTGCGGTTGGACGAGCGCTGCTCCTCGCCGCGCGGACGCGTGGCCACGCGGATGGCTCGAGCGCGCCGTCGCCAGCCTACTCGCGGACCGGCGAGCACGCAGCGTGTTGGCTGGGGCTCGGCCTGCTGGGCGCTCTGCCTGACCGATGAGCCCGCCCGCCGACGGTCGTGGCTGCGGGGCGTGCGCGTAGTCGCCGGGGCATACGCGGTCAACTACGCCGTCAAGCTCGCGGTGCGCCGGCGGCGCCCCGAGCTGCCCGGCCTACCACCGCTCACCGCCGACCGTCTCGCGGCTGTCGCTGCCCAGCGCGCACGCCACGACGTCGTTCGCCGCCGCACTGCGCCTACCGCGGCCTGGCACCGGCTGGCGCGCTGTACGGCGCGGCGGCGCTGTTCGCGCTCAGCCGGCCCTACCTCGGCGTCCACTACCCCAGCGATGTGCTGGTCGGAGCCGCCCTCGGGAGCGCCGTCGCCGAGGCGTGGCCGCCGTGAAGGTCGGGATCGTCGGGCTGCCCAATGCAGGCAAGTCCTCGCTGTTCCGGGCGCTGACCGGCGTCGCCGCCGAGGCCGCCAACTACCCGTTCACGACGATCGAGCCCAACGTCGCGGTGGTGCCGGTTCCAGACCGCCGGCTCGACGCGGTGGCCGAGACGGTCGGTGCCTCGAAAGTCGTTCCCGACATGATCACCTTCCACGACATCGCCGGCCTGGTCGCGGGGGCCCACCGTGGCGAGGGCCTGGGCAACCGCTTTCTGGCCAATATCCGCGAGACCGACGCGATCGCCCACGTGGTCCGCGTACATCGCGACCCTGGCGTCGTGCATCCGGAGGGTCGCGTCGACCCGCTCCACGACATCGAGACGATCGAGGCGGAGCTGCTCTACGCCGACCTCGAGCAGGCCGAGCGCCGGCTGGAGCGCGTGTCCAAGGCGGCCAAGGGCGGCGAGCGGCACGCGATCGCCGAAGCGGGCTGGCTCGAGCAGCTGATCGCCGCGCTCGGGGCAGGGCGTCCGGCCCGCACCGTGCCGCCGCCCGACGAGGCTCCCGATGCGCTCGCGCTGCTCTCGCCTCTGACCGCCAAGCCCGTCCTGTTCGTGGCCAATGTCGAGGAGGGAGCGGACGAGGTGCCGGAGGAGATCGCTGCCTACGCTGCCTCGCACGGGGCGGCCGCCGTAGCCGTCTCGGCACGGATCGAGGCCGAGCTGGCCGAGCTGGAGGAGGGCGAGGCGGCCGAGATGCGGGGCGGGCTCGGGCTGACCGAATCCGGGCTCGATGCCGTGCTGCGCGGAGCGTTCGGGCTGCTCGAGCTCGTCGCGTTCTTCACGGCCGGCGAGGACAAGCCCGCCCAGTCCTGGCACCTGCGCCGCGGCCGAACTGCGTGGGAGGCGGCAGGGATGATCCACTCCGACATCCAACGCGGCTTCATCCGGGCCGAGGTGATCGCCTTGGGATCAGCTCGTCGATGCCGGCGGTTACGCCGGGGCCCGCGAACGAGGAACGCTGCGACTCGAGGGGCGCGACTACCCGGTCGCCGACGGCGACGTGATCACGGTGCGCTTCAGCCCGTAGGGCAGATCGAGTCGGCGCTCAGCCCGGCCATAGGGGCGCCGCCCGGGCCGTCGAGGCGCGGACCGCCCCGGCCGTAGGCGCGCCGCCCGGGCCGTCGAGGCGCGCACCTCCCCGGCCGTAGGCGCGCGATCAGCCGAATTTCACCTTCCCCGGGCGTCGCGCCGGGCACAAGAAACGGCACCGGGGGCCGTTTCGTGGGCGTTAGGTGTCCTTGGAATCGGAGGGTTGGCTGTGAGAAATTAGGCTGCTCGGCGGTGGATCGCACCGTTGATGGCTTTGCTGGGGGTCGGGCTCATGCTCGCCGCAGGTGCCTCATCCGCGGGGGCGGGCGCCGGCCCCACCGGGCTCCGCGCGCTGCCTGGCGAGATCGCTGAACCTTCGCGGCGCTCGTGATCTCGGGCCGCTCTCGCCCTCCAGGCAGATCACCGTGGCGATCACCGTGAAGCACAACCTGAACGCTCTCTATCGCGCCGAATGGGCCATGTACAGGCCTGGCAGCCCGACCTACCACCACTTCCTCACCCCGGCCCAGTTCCGCCGCTGGTACGGCACGCGGCCGTCCGTCGTGGCCGCGGTCCGCCGCTTCGGGACCTCACGGGGACTGAAGCTGTTCAACCCGAGCGTCCTCTACGACTACGTCGAGCTGTATGGGAGCGTGCGGCAGGTCGAGGCCACCTTCGGCGTGCGCATCGACCGCTTCTCAAAGCCGGGCACTGGCGCCTTCTACGCCAACGTCAACCGCCCGCTGGTTCCCGGCGCGCCTGCCGGTCGACGCCGTGCTCGGCCTCGAGAGCTTCAGCCGCTACCACTTGGCCGACATCCACGGCGCCCGTCAGATGACCGCCAGCCTGCCGAGTAAGACGATCGACCTGTCGGCCGCTCAGCGCAAGTCGCTCCTCTCCCAGACGATTGCCGATCCGCGGACGCCCGACCGGCAAGGCGGGCGTCGAAGCCCCAGCAAGGTAACTGCCAGGCGGATCCGACCGGCTCGGAGACGCTGTGCACCGGCCTGCTCTCTCCGCAGGCGCTTTTGGGAGGCCTACGACGCGCCCGGGAAGGGCATGAGCGCGCCCGACTCAAGCCACGACTTCGGCCAGGGCCAGAGCATCGGGATCATCGGCGAGGGCCAGACGGTCGACGTGATCGCCGCGCTGCGCGAGTTCGAGAAGACCCGCGGCCTCCCCCAGGTCCCCGTGCAGGTCTACCACACCGATGTCGGCACCGTGGCCGCCGAGAGCTCGCTCGATGACTCGGGCCGGATCGAGTGGGAGATGGACACGCAGGCATCGACCGGCATGGCGCCCGAGGTCTCGCAGCTCCGCATGTACTTCGGCTCGAGCCTTGCCCTCACCGAGCTTTCGGGCGCGATCGGCACCTGGGTCAACGACTCCAACGGACCGCTCCAGACGAGCGCCTCGCTGGGCGCCTGCGAGGACAACCCCGCGATCGACCCGCTGTTCGGGGCTGCCCAGCGAGCCGACCAGGCGTTTCTCGCCCAGGCGGCGATGGAGGGCCGGAGCTTCTTCGCCTCGGCCGGCGACACGGGCGCCCGGCTGCTCGGTCGCGGTCTCCGAGAACGGCATCCAGTACGGTCCGATCCCGGGCCCCGAGTACCCGTCGATCGACCCCAACACGGTCGCGGTCGGCGGCACGATCCTCTACACCAACGCCTCGGGCGACAACCTGCTCGAGCGGGCCTGGGACCACACGGGCGGCGCCCCCAGCAAGTGGCTGCCGCAGATGCGCTGGCAGGCGAGCGTCAACCCCCAGCTCGCGCCTGAGCTCGCGTCCAATGCCTGCCCGGGTGTCTACGCGAACGGTCAGCCGTTCCCGAGCGGCGACGGCAATCTCTGCCGCGCGGGCAACGACGTGGCGGCCGAGAGCGGAGACATAACGATCTCGATCGACCACAAGGTCGGGGACGTCTACGCAACCGGCGGCTATGACCCCCGCACCTCAAACCCGGTTCAGGCCAACGGGATCGACATGGTCGACTTCTGCCCCGACAGCGAGGTCCAGAGCGAGAACGCGGCCGTCTCCCTCCTGCACCTACGACGCCAACGGCGGCGGCCCCGACCAGAACTACACGACCGACGGCACGACGGAGAAGGGCGTCATGACCGACCACTTCTCCGAAGGCGGCACGAGCCTGTCCTCGCCGCTGTGGCTTGGCATGTGGGCGCTCGTCCAGGCCCACCACGACGCGGGCAACGATCCGAAGCAGTCGCTCGGCTTCGCCGCGCCGCTGATCTACAAGCTCGCCCAAGGCACGTCGACGGCCGATGACTTCAACGACGTCACCACGGGTGCCAATCCGCTGCCGGCGCATCCGGGCTGGGACTTCCCAACCGGCTGGGGCAGCCCCAAGCTGGACAACCTGATCGCGGACGCCAGCGGCAGCCCGGCCGGCGATACAGCTCCCAAGGTCACGACACCGACGGGCGGAACGGACCCGACCCCGATCGTGGCGCAGGCGCCCGCCGCGCCGACTTGCAAGTACGCGTTCTATGACCCGAGCTCGGACGCCCCCGACGGCTTCACCGGGCAGCAGGACGACCAGCTCGACCTGGTCGAGGGCGACCTCGGCCTCACACCCGACGGCACGAAGCTGCGGGTGGTCATGACGATCAAGAACCTGTCAAAGACGATCCCGTCCGGCTCCAACTATCTCGACTACGAGTTCTGGTGGACCAATCCGTCGGGTGACAGCGGTCCCGACGCAGTCGATGCCCAAGTTGACAGCTCAGGCACCGTCACCTACCAGGACGGCACGATGAGCATCACTGGCACCGGCTCCTCGACGACCTATCAGTTCAACGCCAGCTCCACCAGCGACGCCACCGGCGCGTTCAGGACAGGCCCGAACGGGCAGGTCGAGGTCGACGTGCCGCTGTCGGAGCTCAAGCTCAAGGCGGGCGATGTCCTCGCGGGCCCGAGCGCCTACACGGCGGACGGCGTCAACGCGCAAGTGACAGGGTTGGGCTTCATCACCGACCAGGATCCGCCCGCCGGTAGCGCTGGGGGCAACAGCTACACCCTAGGCGAGCCCACGTGCATCGACTCGGGCTCGGGCTCGTCGACCACGACGACGACCACGACTACCTCCTCCTCGTCGAGCACGACGACGAGCTCATCGACGACTACGACCTCGACGTCGACCTCGTCCTCCTCGACCAGCACGACGACGGGTCGCAGCAAGAGTGGCGGATCGGGTGGCGGGAGCGGCTCGGGCTCGCCGCCGCCCAGCTCGGGCTCGGGCTCGGGCTCGGGCTCGGGCGAGGCGGCCGCGACGGGCGGCAATACCGGAACCACGCCTCAAAGCACCCCGACGCACACGACACGCAGGACCAGCAAGTCGCACAAGCACCACAAACGCCACACGAGGCGCAAGCCAAAGCGCCACCGCAAGCACACCTCAAAGCACACGCGCCGACACGGGACCAGGCGCTAGAGACCTCCCAGATCGTCTGCGGCCTCGAGCCGCTCGGCGAGCCGCTTCAAGCCAAGCTCCCGAGCGGCTCGCGCCCCCGCCTCGAGGTCTGTCTCGCGGTCGGACGGGCGAGTCACGTCGGTGATCCGCAGCTGGGCGATCTCCCTGAATGCCCTCAGCTCCTGCGCTCCGTCTCGGAGTGACTGGGCGATCCGCGGTCGCTGCTGATCCGCGGCGGCGAGAGCACCCTCGAGCGAGCCGTGGGCCGTCAACAGCTCGGCTGCTGTCTTCGGACCGATGCCGGACGCTCCCGGCAGCCCGTCTGAGGGATCACCACGCAGCGCGATGAAGTCAGGCACCTGCTGAGGCGAGACGCCGTAGCGCTTGCGCACCTCCCCGGGGTCGACCTCCTCGAAGCCGCTGATTCCCGACTTGAGGTAGAGCACGTTCACGCGCTCGCCGACGCACTGGTACATGTCCCGGTCGCCGGTCAGGATCAGCGTCTCGCCGCCGGCCTCGCTCTCCACCGAGGCAAGCGATCCGAGCAGATCGTCTGCCTCGAGATCTTCGGACCCGAGCACCCCCCAGCCGAACGCCTCGAAGAGCTTCGGGGCGTGCTCGAACTGCCAGTCGAGCGCCTCGGGCACTTCGGGCCGGTGGGCGTGGTAGGGCGGATACAGCTCGACCCGGTAGCGCGCTGCCTCGGCGCCGAAGCAGAGCACGATCGCCCGCGGTCGTCGATCGGCCGCCACGCGGAGCAGGACATTCACCGCGCCGAGCAGCGCGCCTACCGGCTTACCCTCAGCGCCGAGGATCGAGTCCGGGAGTGCGAAGAAGGAGCGGTAGAGGAGAAAGGGCGCGTCGACGGCGAGCAGCGGCGCGGTCACTGCACGGTTATCGCAGGCCCGTCAAGCCCGTGCCAAACGATCCGGTAGGAGCCGCGCCTGGGCAACCGCGTCGAGTACACGCCACCGGCTTTTAGGCGCGTCTGGCTCACCGTGCGCCAGTGGCCGCGCAAGAGCACCTGGACCGCCACCCGCTCGCCGCGGCGTGCCGGGAAGATCGTTCCCGTGATGGCGGGCGGCCCCGGCGGGAGCCCCTCGAAGGCAGCCGCGGCTACCGCCAGCGCGCCGTGGGCCGGAAGCTGGCTGGCCCCCGGAGTTGCACCGCCGGACTGACCGGAGCCTCCGGAGGGCGCCGAGCTCCCGGGGGAGCTCGAGATGTTGGCGAACGCCATATAGGTCGACATCAGCCCAAAGATCTTCTGCAGCTGGGGACCCGTGACTGCGCTGATGCCGCGCGTGCCGACGACCTCGGCGCTGACCACGCGCGGCGAAACTCCCCACTGGGTGACCTTGATCCCGATGAGCGTGCCCTTGACCAGCCGGCCGAGCTTGCGAGCCGCCTGCGCGGCGCTCATGAGCACCGTCCAGCGGTGGTCGGGATTGCCGGCCGTCCCGTCGTAGGGATCGGCCACCCCCTTCAACCAGGGCTCAGGTGTCGAGCCAAGCCACACGTTCTCGATGTTCTCCGTGTGGCCGCCGGAGCTGGCAAAGAAGTAGGTGACCGCCGGCTGACCGCCGTAGGTGACGATCTGTCCGCGGGTCGCGGCCACTGCCGCGTCGGTCGCCGAAGTCTCGGCGGCCACGCCTCGGTACACCTGCGAGCGCGTGTCGGAGTACAGCTGGTAGCCACGGCCACCGACGTTGCTCGTGATCGCGTAGGTGCGCGCGGCGACCGCTTGGGCCGCGAGCGCCTGGGGCGCCCAGTTCGCCGGCATCTCGGCCGAGACGACCCCGCGGACGTAGTCCTCGAGATCGACCGCGTTGATCGTCACGACACGGCGGCCGTCGGCACGAAACTCGAGCGCTCCGCGAAACGTCCCGCTGCCCCCGACCTGAAGCGGTCCCGGGCCGCTCACCTGGAGTGGCGCCGGCGCCGAGGTCACCTTCTTCCCGGAGGCGTCGAACACGCCGAGAGCGCCGCTGGACAAGACGCGCACCGAATACGTGCTGGCCGGATCCAGACGCTGCTTGCCGGCGCGGTTGGCCCCGCTGAAGGAAGCCGAGCCCATCCTGATCAGGACCCGGACGATGCGCCCGGAGGCCGTCTGCGCGATCGTCGTGCCTTGGTAGTAGTGGGCGAGGATGAACCGGTAGTCCTTGCCGTGCAGGGCGTAGCCGTAGGCGCCGTACTGGCTCATGCCGATGCCGTGCCCGTCACCTCCGCCGTGGATGTAGAACGAGCTGGCAGCGCCGGCCGGGCTCGCCCCCACCAGCGTGAGACCAACGGCGATCGAGAGCGCCCAGCCGCGCATCGATCCTCTTAGACACGGTTTGGTGCGCAAGGTTGCGATTAGATAGGTCCTCGAGATGGCAGAGCGCAAGGCATCAGATGTGTTCGTCGAGTGCCTCGAGGCCGAGGGGGTCCGCTACGTGTTCGGGATTCCGGGCGAGGAGACGCTCGACCTCAACGAATCCCTGGCTGCTTCTTCTTCTGTCCAATTCATACCGGTTCGTCATGAGCAGGGCGGGGCCTACATGGCCGACGCCTACGGCCGCCTGACTGGCCGGGCTGGTGTGTGCCTCGGGACGATCGGCCCCGGCGCCACCAACCTGCTCACCGCCGTGGCGGATGCGTTCCTGGACCGTGCCCCACTGGTCGCCCTGACCGGCCAGTCGGACCTCGAGCGCATGCACAAAGAGTCCCACCAGTACATCGATCTCATCGGCATTCTCCGGCCGGTCGTTAAGTGGAACGCCCGGGTCTCGAGCCCAGAGATCGTGCCCGAGGTGGTGCGGAAGGCATTCAAGGTGGCCGAATCGGAGAAGCCGGGCGCCACCCACCTCGAGTTGCCCGAAGACGTGATGGCCCTCCCCCTCGACGCCGCCCCGCTCCCGCGCCGCGAGCCAGTCCAGCCCGAGCCCGGCGGCAAGGAGCTCGAGCGCGCCGCAGAGCTGATCGACGCCGCCGAGAATCCCGATCGCGCTCGTCGGCAACGGCGCGATCCGCGGGCACGCGGCGCGCGCCCTGCGGGCGTTCGTGCACACGACCGGCATCCCGGTGGCCGAGACGTTCATGGCCAAGGGGCTGATCGACTACGAGGATCCCCATTGGCTCGGGACGGTCGGGCTCCAGTCACGCGACTACGAGATGGCCGGGTTCGACGACGCCGACCTGGTGATCGCTATCGGCTACGACCTGGTCGAGCACTCGCCCGAGCACTGGAACCCGCGCGGCGACAAGCAGATCGTGATGGTCGACAGCGTCGCCGCCGAGATCGATGAGTTCTTCATGCCTCGAGGTCGAGCTAATCGGCGATATCGCCCACATCCTGGCTAGGCTGGCCGCCAGCTGTCACCGCCAGGTGCCGACCA
Source organism: uncultured Solirubrobacterales bacterium (assembly GCA_963803595.1). Classification (GTDB taxonomy): domain Bacteria; phylum Actinomycetota; class Thermoleophilia; order Solirubrobacterales; family Solirubrobacteraceae; genus Palsa-465. The sequence goes on along the minus strand of CAWDNF010000005.1, from coordinate 445,432 downwards.
CGACGCTGGATTGCGAGTTGCACGACGTGGTGCTGGGCGCATTCTTCGACGCGCGCGGCGACGAGCACTTCCCGATGCGCCCGGCGCGCGTGCTGTGGGAGATCCGCGAGCGTCCTCGGGCCCATGGACATGCTCGTCTCCGATGTGGGGCTGCACAAGCTGTGGATCGGCCGGATGTTCCCCGCCCACGAGCCGGGAACGGTGCTGATCGCCAATGGCCTGGCCGGGATGGGGTTCGCGCTCCCGACCGCGATCGCCGCCAAGCTGGTTTACCCAGACCGCAGCGTGGTTGCCGTGTCGGGCGACGGAGGCTTCCTGATGAACTGCCAGGAGCTCGAGACGGCGGTCCGCCTCCGCACGCCGCTCGTCAACGTGATCTGGGAGAACGGCCAGTTCGGCTCGATCGTGTGGAAGCAGGACAAGAAGTTCGGGCATCACTTCGGGGTCGACTTCGGCAACCCGGACTTCGTCAAGCTGGCCGAAGCATTTGGCATGCCGGCGTGGCGGTGCACGAGTGCCGAGGAGTTCGGTCCACGCCTGCGCGACGCGCTGGCACTCGACGTCCCCTCGGTGATAGTGGTTCCGATCGACTACTCGGTCGACGTCGCGATGTCCGAGCGCCTGGGCGCCGAGACCGTCGCGACGTAGTTCGGGCGCGCATGCGCGCGCGGGCCCGCCGCGCGCTCTGCGTCCGCGATCTCCTAGAGGTTTCCCTGCGCCATCTTGCGCAGGTCCATCGCCTTGTCGTAGGTCTCAGCGTCGACGCCCATCTCGAGCGCCACCTCCCGCAGGGGGCGTCCGGAGCGCGAGGCCTCCTTCACGATCTCAGCTGCCCTTGTCGTAGCCGATGTAGGGATTGAGCGCCGTGGCGGCGGCGAGCGTCATCTCCGCGGAGCGGCGGGTGCCCTCCTCGTTGGCCTCGATCCCCTCGACGCATTTCTCGGCGAACACCGCCGCGGCCGCGCTGAGTAGCTTGATCGAGTCGAGCAGGTTGCGCGCTATCAGCGGCACCCGGACGTTGAGCTCGAAGTTGCCCTCCAGTCCGGCGATCGTGATCGCGGTGTCGTTGCCGATCACCTGAGCGGCGACCTGGAGGACGACCTCGCACATCACCGGATTGACCTTGCCGGGCATGATCGAGGAGCCCTTCTGGAGCTCGGGCAGGAACAGCTCGCCGATGCCGGCGCGCGGGCCCGACCCCATCAGCGCGAGGTCGTTGGCGATCTTGGTCAGCGATACCGCCACCACCTTGAGCGCGCCTGAGAGCTCGACCAGGGCATCGCGGTTGCCCTGCGCCTCGAATGGGTCCTCGGGCGGCCGGATGTCGAGGCCCGTCGCCTCTGTCAGCCGTGCGCGGACGCGTTCCGCGAACTCCGGGTGGGTGTTGAGCCCGGTGCCCGTCGCGGTGCCCCCGAGCGGGATCTGCGCCACCTGGGGCAGCGCGTTTCGGACACGCAGCGCACCCAGCCGCACCTGTGCCGCGTAGCCCGCGAACTCCTGGCCGAGCGTCACGGGCACGGCGTCCATCAGGTGCGTGCGGCCTGACTTGACGACGTCCTTGAATTCCTCGGCCTTGGAGGTGAGTGCTGACTCCAGCCGCTCGAGGGCCGGCAGCAGCTCGACGGTGGCCCCCTCGAGGGCCGCCAGGTGGACGGCCGAGGGGAATACGTCGTTGGAGGACTGGCCCATGTTGACGTGGTCGTTGGCGTGGACCCCTTCGCCCGCCAGGTTCGCGATCACCTCGTTGGCGTTCATGTTGCTCGAGGTGCCCGAGCCGGTCTGGAAGACGTCGATCGGGAACTGTTCGTCGTACTCGCCCTCGGCCACGCGGTCAGCCCGCGCCGGCGATCCGCTCGGCGAGCTCGGGATCGAGCAGCCCCAGCTCGGCGTTGACGCGTGCCGAGGCGGCCTTGATCCGGCCCAGCCAATGGATCACCGAAGCCGGGATCGTCTCGCCGGAGATCGGGAAGTTGGTGACCGCTTTCGTCGTCTCACCCCCCCACAGTTGCTCAGTCTGCTCAACGCTCATGGACTAAAACGTAGCGCGCTGTGGCGGGATCGACGCTCTCTCGCTCTTCGTCAGCGGTGCGGCGGGCGCGGAGCGGATAGGCGTCGGAGATCGACGCTCTCTCGCTCCGCCCCGGCGGGTGGGCCGGCGCGGAGCAGATAGGCGTCGCACTGTGGCGGGAGGGTCGTCGAGGGTGGTCTGGGGGGCAGGTGTCGCCGAGCATCGGCGGGACCCCGACCTCAACCGCAGAACGCGATCAGCTCTCGGGCCACCGAGACGGGGTCGTCGTAGGCCATCAAGAACCCGGTCCCTGGCACCAAACGCAGCTGACCATCCGGCAGGAGGTCGAGCGCCTCCTGCGCGCTCTGCACCGGGTGGGCCGCGTCGTGTTCTGCCCACAGCAGCAGAGCCGGGCAGTCAATCCGCGAGTACACCTCGAGCAGGTCGCGCTGGGCACCGCCCGGCCAGCGGCGCGCGAACTTGGCCCACGCCCGAGCGCGGTTGCCGTTGCCCGGGCACGTCGGCGAACGCGTGGCGAACGAGGTCACGCGCCGCCGGGTTGCGCTGGTGGGAGAGCCGCATGCCCATCGACGGCGAGAACACGAATGGGGCAAGGTGCGAGAGGAGCCGGTCGATTCCCGGGACGACCGCCGCTCGGCACAACTCGCGCCACAGGGTGCGCCGGCCGGCAAACGGCTCGCGCCGGTGCATGCGGTTAGGCATCAGGACGAGGCGCGCGGGATGAGCTCCCCGGCCGCGATCGCCCGCAGCACGAGCTCGGCGCCGAGGTCGTGGGCGGCAAGCAGCGGTCGGGGCCCGAGCACTTCCTGGCAGAAGCCGGCGAGGACCTCGGCCAGCCAACGGAGGCGTATAGGGATGCCGCGGCCGATCCTCGGAGTCGCCGTGTAGCGGCAGGTCAGGAAGGATCACCCTGAAGCGGGCCGAGAGCGGCTCGACGACCGGCTCCCACTCGCGGTGGGAGAGCCACAGCGAGTGCAGCAGTGCGAGCGGCGGCCCGGCGCCGATCTCGCGGTAGGCCACCCGCGCCCCATCGCCATGGTGGTACAGGCGTAGTCGCATCGCTAAGCCCCATCGCTGTGGTGGTACAGGCGTAGTCGCATCGCTAAGCCGCATCCTCGCACCCTCAAACCGCTGCAAGCCTTGTTGCGTAGCTACTTTGCAGCGATTTGGTGGTCGATACTGGGCGGGATGATCCGTACCAATGCGGCGGCGAGCATGTTGGGCGTGAGCACCAACACGCTGCGTAGCTGGGAGCGGCGCTATGGCTTCCCCAAGCCCCAGCGCTCCACCGGCGGACATCGCTCGTACGCGCTTCCCGAGATCGAGGCGCTCAAGCAGGCGCTGGCCGAGACGCACAACGTCTCCTCTGCAGTTGCGCTCGCCCAGGAGCGCGGGAGCGGCCCGGCCTCGGATTCCCGGCTCGCGGACGCGTTTGCCGCATTCGACGAGGACCTTGCCGACCGAATGCTCGAAGAGAGCCTGACCCTGCGCTCGGTCGAGCGCACGATCGAGCAGGTTCTGCTGCCGGCCGTCGCCGCCCATCACGACCTGGACAGCTCGAGCGCCGAATATGAGTTCGCCTGGCGCCACGCCACCGGCTGGCTGTCGGCCATGAAGCGCCTGGCGCCCCCGGCGACCCGCCCCGAGGGTGTGCTCATCCTCGATGCCTCGGCGCTCTGCGACCTCGATGCGTCTGTACGCGCAGGCGCTCGAGGTGATGCTGCGCCGCGCCGGCCTCCGGACGCTGTCGCTGACCCCCTGATCGAGCATCTCCGCCTCGGCCGGGCGCTGCGCGCACTCGTCGCCTCGGGCCGTCGTGCTGACCGGACGCTCGGTCCCGCTCGAGGCGCTCGGCCAGCTCGTCTACTCGGTCCGCTCGCTGGCCCCCGGCTGCGAGATGCTCGACTTCCGAAGCGCCGTTCCGGACACCGGCGCCAGTACCGTCACGCGCCTGGGCGACGAGCCAACGGCAGGCGCGCGATGCCCTGCTCGAGCTGCTGTCGGCGCGTCGCCGCTCGCGAGGTAAATCCGCACCTCGCAGCCTCTCGATCCCTCCTCGGTGGCGGGGCTTTAGCGGCCTAGAATCGGGCGCCATGTCGCGCCCGCCGCACCGTCCCGTCGATCCAACGTCTCCTTCGTCGAGCTCGAGGAGCGGGTGCTCGCACGCTGGCGCGAGCGCGACGTGTTCGCCGAATCGGTCCGCCGCCGCCAGGGGGCCCCGGCCTGGGGGTTCTACGAGGGCCCGCCCACCGCCAACGGCCCTCCCGGGTCGCACCACGTGCTGGCCCGGGTATTCAAGGACATCTTTCCCCGCTACAAGACGATGCGTGGGTTCTACGTCGAGCGCAAGGGCGGCTGGGATTGTCACGGGCTGCCGGTCGAGCTTGCTGTCGAGACCGAGCTCGGCTTCAACCGCAAGGAAGACATCGAGCGCTACGGGATCGCCGAGTTCAACGCCCGCTGCCGGGAATCGGTCCTGTCCCACGTCGAGGAATGGAACCGGCTGACCGAACGGATCGGGTTCTGGATCGACCTCGAGCACGCCTACCGGACGCTCGACCCGCAGTACGTGGAGTCGGTGTGGTGGGCGCTCAAGACGATCCACGAGCAGGGACGGCTGTACGAGAAGCTCAAAGTCGTCCCCTACTGCCCGCGCGACCAGGTGACGCTATCCAGCCACGAGCTTGGCCAGCCCGGCGCCTACCGCGACGTCGTGGACCCCTCGATCTACGTCCGCCTCCCCGTGCCCGACGCCAAGCCCCCGCTCGAGCCGGGTGACGAGCTCCTGATCTGGACGACCACGCCGTGGACGCTCGTCTCCAATGCGGCGGTCGCAATCAATCCCGAGCTCGTCTACGTCCGCGCACGGCAGCAAGGCCACGTCTACGTGTTGGCCGAGGCACTCGTCGTCCCCGTGCTCGGCGAGGAGGCCGAGGTACTCGACCGCTTTCCGGGACGCGACCTGACGGGGCTGCGCTACGAGCCGCCGTTCAGCTTTATCCCCGCCTCGGCCTATGGCGAGAAGGGGCACACGGTGCTGGCCGGAGACTTTGTCCGGGCCGAGGACGGGACCGGACTCGTCCACACGGCGGTCGCATTTGGCGAGGACGACTTCCGCTTGGGCGAGCAGCACGGTTTGACCGTGGTCAATCCGGTCAGGCTCGACGGCACTTACGACGAGCGCATCGGGTCCTACGCGGGGCGCTGGGTCAAAGACGCCGACCCCGACCTGATCGAGGATCTGCGCGACCGCGATCGCCTGCTGCGCGCCGAGACCTACGAGCACTCCTACCCCCACTGCTGGCGCTGCGGGACCCCACTCCTCTACTACGCAAAGCCGTCGTGGTACATCGCCACCAGCGAGATCAAGGATCGTTTGCTGGCCGCCAACGAGACGGTTACCTGGTACCCAGAGCACATAAAGCACGGGCGCTTTGGCAAATGGCTGGAAGGCAATGTCGACTGGGCGCTCTCCCGCGAGCGCTACTGGGGCACCCCGCTTCCGATTTGGCGCTGCTCCCAGGAGCACGAGCATGCGATCGGCTCGCTGGCCGAGCTCGAAGAGCTCAGCGCCAAGAAGCTCGAGGACCCTCACCGCCCGTACGTCGACGAGGTCACGTTCCCGTGCTCCGTGTGCGGCGAGTCGATGACACGTGTGCCCGAGGTGATCGACGTTTGGTTTGACTCGGGCTCGATGCCGTTCGCCCAGTACCACGCCCCCCACGAGCAACGATGGCCAGTTCGAGGAGCGCTTCCCGGCCGACTTCATCTGCGAGGGACTCGACCAGACCCGGGGCTGGTTCTACTCGCTGCTGGCGGTCTCGACGCTCCTCTTCGACCGCTCGTCGTACCGCAACGTGGTCTGCCACGGGCTGCTGCTCGACGAGGAGGGACGCAAGATGTCCAAGTCGCTGGGCAACATCGTGGAGCCGTGGTCGGTGCTCGACCGCTACGGCGCCGACGCCTTTCGCTGGTACCTCTTCACCTCCAAGCAACCGTGGGACGGCTACCACTTCTCGGTCGAGGCGGTCGGCGAGCAGGTCCGCCTGTTCCTGCTCCAGCTGTGGAACACGTATCGCGTTTACGTGATGTACGCGATAGCCAACCGGATCGAGCCGCCGCTGGCAGAGCGCCACGAGGTGACCGATGATCTCGACCGCTGGGCGCTCTCCCGGCTCGCCGCGACCGTCGACCTCGTGCGCGAGCGGCTCGACGACTTCGACGCGACGACGGCGGGGCGCGCGATCGCCGAGTACGTCGACGAGCTCTCCAACTGGTACATCCGGCGCTCGCGCCGGCGCTTCTGGGATGGCGACAGGGTCGCGTTCGCAACGCTACACACAGCGCTCGTGACAGTGGCCAGGCTGCTCGCCCCGTTCACGCCCTTCCTGGCCGACGAGATCTACGACAACCTCGACGGTCGCGAGCCGAGCGTTCATCTGCCTCGACTTCCCCGAGCCCGGCGAGCGCGACGTGGAACTCGAGACGGCGATGGCCGTCGCGCGGGAGACCGTGCAGCTTGGGGTTGGCGGCGCGCGCCCAGGCCAAGGTCAAGCTGCGCCAGCCCCTCCGCGCCGCGGTCGTGGTGGCCGCGGGCGACGAGCGGACGGCGATCGAGCGAGTGGCCGATCCCGTTCGCGAGGAGCTCAACGTGCGCGAGCTCCGCTTTGTCAGCCAGGCCGATGAGCTGGCCGAGGCCGAGATCAAGCCCAATTACCGCACGCTCGGTCCCCGGTTCGGCAAGCAGATGCCGCTCGTGGCCGACGCGATTGCGGGACTCGATGCAGCCGCTGTGATGGATGCGCTGCGGGCGGGCCGAGCGGTGGGGATCTCAGTCGGTGGACACGACCACGAGCTCCGCGAGGAGGACCTGGTGATCTCGATGAAGCCGCTCGAGGGCTACCAGGTCGAGCGCGAGGGCTCGCACGCCGTGGCGCTCGAGCTCGAGCTCGACGACGACCTGCGCGAGGAGGGATGGGTGCGCGACATCGTGCGCGCCGTCCAGCTCGCCCGCCAGGACGCCGGTCTGGAGATCACCGACCGGATCGCGTTGACGCTGGACGGCGACGGCTCGCTGCTAGACGCCGCGCGCCGACGCGAGCCCTACATCGCGCAGCGAGACCCTGGCCACCCTGTCAGCTACGAGTCCCTGGATGGAGTGGCGCCGATCGAGATCGACGGGCGCAGGCTGCAGATCGCCGTAGCGCTGGCCTAAACGAGGGAAGGCTCGAGCTCCTCCTCGAGCTTGCGCTTGGGGTAGGCGCCGATCACGGTCTTGGCTACCTGTCCGCCCTTGAACAGCATCAGGGTGGGGATCGACATCACGTTGAACTGAACCGCCGTGTTCTGGTTCTCGTCGATGTTCAGCTTGACTACCTTGAGCTGCTCCGCGCGCTCTTTGGCGATCTCCTCGACGACCGGAGCAACCATCCGGCAGGGCCCGCACCAGGGCGCCCAGAAGTCGACCAGGACGGGGACCTCGGACTCGAGTACCTCGGCCTGGAAGTTGGTGTCGGTGACTTCGGCGACGGTGCCTGCCATGTCTTCTCCTTGTCTGGTCGAACTTGCTTCAGAAAGTATAGCGAGCGGGGGGGCGGTCTAGATTGACGGACGATGGCACGCGACCCCACGAACGCCGAGATCGCCGCGGCGCTCGATGAGCTGGGGGACCTCTACGAGCTCGACGGCGCGATCATCCATCGCATCGTCGCCTACCGTAACGCGGCCAAGGCGGTGCGCGAGTCGCCGGTCTCGGTGACGATGCTGGCCCGGCAGGGCCGCGCCACCGAGCTCCCCGGGATCGGACAGACGATCCAGGAGAAAGTGCTGGCACTGGCCGACGAGGGAGCCGATCCCCGCGGCTGTCAAGCTGCGGGCCAAGTTTCCCGCCGGCCTGCTCGAGATGACGAGGTTGCCCGGGCTGGGGCCCAAGCGGGCCCGGCGCCTCTACGAAGAGCTCGAGATCGATTCGCTCGAGGCGCTGCGCGGCGCGGCCGAGGAGCAGCGGATCCGTGCCCTGAAGGGCTTCGGCGTCAAGGCCGAGGAGAGCATCCTCGCCGCCCTGGCTGAGCTCGGGACGCGCCGGCCGCGCAGCGGTTCGTGCTCGACAGGGCGCTGGCCATCGCCGACGCGTTGATCGACGCGCTGCGTGCCCACCCCGCCGCCGAGCGAGTCGAGTTGGCCGGCTCGGCGCGGCGGATGACCGACAGCGTCAAGGACCTCGACGTCATCGCCACGGCCACCGACCCGGCCGCCCTGGCCAGCGCGGCAGCCGCTTTCGACCTGGTCGAGTCCGCCGGCCGCGCCACAGGATCCGGCGTGCGGATGCGCACCCATACGGGGATGCGCGTCGATCTGCGGATCGTGGCTCCCGGCAGTTCGGCAACCTGCTCCAGCACCTGACGGGCTCCAAGCAGCACAACATGGCGCTGCGCGAAGATGGCGGTGCGCAAAGGGCTGCACGTCTCCGAGTACGGCGTGCTCGACGACTCGACCGGCGAGACCACGGCGTGCCAGAGCGAGGACGAGGTCTACGGTCTGCTCGGGCTGGGTTACATCGAGCCCGAGCTGCGGGAGAACCGCGGCGAGCTCGAGGCGGCGGCCACCGGGTCACTCCCGGAGCTGATCGAGCTGGGCGACCTGCGCGGCGATCTGCACTGCCACACGATCGCCTCGGACGGGACCGCGTCGATCGAGCAGATGGCGCAGGCGGCCCTCGATGCCGGCTACGAGTACCTGGCGATCACCGACCACTCGGCCACAATGGGGTTCGGCAACGAGGTCTCGCCCGAGCAGCTGCGCGACCAGATCGCGTCGATCCGCGCCGCCCGGGTGAGTGGCATCGAGCTGCTGGCCGGAAGCGAGGTCAACATCCTCCCCGACGGCTCGCTCGACTACGACGACGAGCTGCTCGCCGCAGCTCGACTGGGTGATCGCGAGCGTCCACTCCTCGTTCCGGATGCCGGCTGCGGAGATGACCGCAGCGGATCGTCCGGGCGATCGAGCACCCGCTGGTCGACGCGATCGGTCACCTGTCGGGCCGCAAGATCGAGCGCCGGCCGCCATATCAGTTCGACGCCGAGCGGGTGATCGAGGCGGCCGCGCGAACCGGAACGATGCTCGAGATCAACTCGAGCCCAGATCGCCGCGATCTCAACGAGCTGAATGCTCGGGCAGCGGCGGCCGTCGGCGTGCCGATCGTGATCAACTGCGACGCGCACCGCGTCGGGGGCTTCGAGGTCGCCCGCTACGGGATCGCCACGGCTCGCCGTGCCTGGCTGACCACAGGCAGAGGTGGCCAACACGCGTCCCTGGGCCGAGCTGGCGGCGTTCAGGCCGCGCCACCGATGAGGCGGCTGGCGGGACTCGCACTCGCTCCTGGCGGCCTGCGGCTCGAGCGGGGCGCCGCACACGCTCACCGTGCGCAGCTCGGCATTCGCGCCCGGCGGCACGATTCCGTCGCGCTACACATGCGACGGCCGCGACGTCTCGCCGCCGCTGACCTGGTCCGGCGTGCCCAGCGACGCCACGCAGCTGTCACTGGCGATGATCGACACGGGACGCTCCCGGGCGGCAGCTTCATCCATTGGCAGCTCTCGGGCCTCAGCCCCCGCTCGACCGGCCTGGCCGCCGGCGCGCAGCCCGCCGTGGGCAACGCGGGGCACCAACAGCTTCGGGACCACCGGCTACCGCGGCCCGTGCCCGCCCCGCGGGGCGCGGCGCATCACTACGTGATCACGATCAGCGCGCTCGGGAGCGGCCAGTCGCTCTGGCTTCCGGGACACTGACGGGGACCTACGCACGCCGCTGAGCAGCGGCAGCCGCCAGCCGCGCTGGATGGCCACGAACCACAACAGCCCGCCCAGGCACAGGAGCAGCGCGATCCAGAAGTTCAGGCGCATCCCGAGGACGTAGTTGGAGTAGTCGATCCGCATCGTCTCCTCGAAGATGCGAAAGCCCGAGTAGCCCGCCACATAGAGCGCGAAGATCCCGGGGGCCTTGATGTTCCGCTTCTGCCCCAGCCAGACGAGGAACCCGGCCAGCGACAGGTTCCAGATCATCTCGTAGAGGAAGGTGGGCTGGAAGGTGGCGTACTGGGTGTAGTGCGGGCGGTCGGTGGGCGGGGTCGATCTTGAGCGCCCAGGGCAGCTTGCTCGGCTTGCCGAACAGCTCCTGGTTGAAGTAGTTGCCGATCCGGCCGATCGCCTGGGCGACAAGGAGCCCGGGCGCTGTCACGTCGGCAAACTGGCGCACGTCCGCTCGGGTCCCAGGCGCCGGCGCACGTACCAGATCCCGACGAGGGCGCCGCCGGCGATCCCGCCCCAGATACCAAGCCCGCCCTTCCAGATCGCGAACGGCCCCCACCAATGCGGCGGAATCTGGCTCGGAGTCGTGATCAGGAAGTAGATCCGTCCGCCGATCAGACCCGCCGGGAAGGCCCATACCGCGGTCTCCTGGGGGAGGTTGGGGTCGCCTCCCCTGCGCCTCCAGCCCCAGCGCGTGACGAGGATCGCCGCCGCCACCGCGAACACGTAGGCCAGGCCGTAGGCGTGGACGAAGAGCGGCCCGAGGTGGAAGCCGTTGGACGAGGGGCTCGGGATGTAGGCGGGCGCGATCACCGGGAGGCGAGCAATCGTGGCAGAACCTCGCGCGGCGACCGTTCGGTCCACCGCATCCGCGGTGAACGGCTCGAGCAGCTGGGCGGCCCGTTCGGCGTAGTCCGGGCTGCGGGTCATCGAGCGCGGTGCGGATGGCGCTGGCCAGATCGTCGCTGACCAGACGCGGGTCGAGCTCGCGGGCCAGCTCGAGGGCGGGATAGGGCCCCGGCGAGGGAGTCGTGACCAGCAGGCACCCACAGGCCAGCGCCTCGAGCGCGGCGATCCCGTAGTCCTCGCGCATCGGTGCCGCGACGAACACGCGGGTGCGAGCGAGCAGTCGGCGAAACTCCTCCGCCAGAGAGCGATCCGCCGCAACCTGCGACCCCTGCCGGCGGATCGGCCAGCTCTGTCCCGGCGACGACCAGCGTCTCGCCTTCTCGCCGGGCCCGCTCCCACGCCTCGAGCACAAGCGCCAGCCGGCGCTTGACCGGATCCGAGGCATAGGTGACCGCGGCGCAGGTCGCGCTGCGCCGCCTGGCCGGGCGCGCCCTGCACCGGCACCGGGACGACCACCGTCTCCGGCCGGGTGCCGGCGCAGCGGATCGAGCGAGCGAGGGCTCAAGGCGAGCACGAGCGGCGCCTGCCGAGCCGCCGGCGCTCGACGGGTCGCTGCCAGATCCCGTGGCGACCCGGGCGGTTCTCGGCCGCCAGCGAGTCGAGGAAGATCGCGCCCGGCCGCGGCCACAGCAGGGCGGCCGTGATCGAGCAGTAGACGATGGCGCGCGGGTCGTGGCGCGCGATGCCCTCGAGCGCGGCCCGGCGGGCGGCGCGCGCCTGGACCAAGTCGGTGAGCGCGAACGTCCGCACGCGCCGGCGAGGGAGGCGCTGCGGCCAGCTCGACACGCGCGCCGGCGCGCGCCAGCGAGCGCCGCCAGCCCCTCGGCCGACAACGCGCCAGCCCGTCGTGTTGGCGGCCGAGACGACCAGCACGTCGGCGCCGGCCATGCGCCGCCTAGACGCGCGGACGCGCGCGGCGCCCACCGCGCGATGAGCCATTGAGCTCGAACAGGTTGGAGCGAAAGCCCGGCGTGCGGACGAGCGCGATCGGCCTCCACGGCGAGGTCCGCGCGACGTAGAAGCGGGCGCCGTCGCGCTCCTCGATCGCGGCGACTGCCGACGCCTGCCGTCGCCAGGCCAGCGACCAGATGATCGCGAAGCCCGTCGCCACCGCGGGAACCTGCGGCAGGACGAAGGCGAGCGCTCCCGCCCCGATCGTGCACACGAGCAGCGGCCAGAGCCGGTTGAGGATCGTCCGCCCAGGGTTGACCTCGGGCAGGCGTCGACTGCGTGCGCGCGCCGGCCAGCAGCGTCGCGATCTGCGGCGAGGCATCGTGCTCGGCGGCCGAGCCACATCCCGATCCCGCCCGCCAAGATCCACCACCCGACCGCGACCAGCAACGACCAACTGATCGCCCACGCTGCCCGCGCCGGCGATCGTCACGGCGGCCAGTGCGCTGGCTGCCGCGAGGCTGATGTAGACCGTGCTGCGCAGGAAGTCGGTGAAACGCACTATGGCTCCACGAGCAGGCGTCAGGAGGTCGAGCACCCCCTGGGTTCCCTCGACGACCACGTCGGCCTCGGCGGTGATCTCGGGCGGTCCGTCCTCGGAGGCCACTCCGACTGCGACGGCGTGCGCGAGGCGGCCCGCGCTCAGCCAGCTCGCGCAGCGCGCGGAAAGCGTCGAGGTCGGTGGTGTCGTCGCCGACGTACGGTGGCGGCCTCGACCGAGGCGTCTTCGAGCAGACGCCGGACGCCCGCACCCTTGTCGATCGCGCACCGGCGGCCTGACCTCGAGAACCTTGCGCCCCCAATGCGTCCACAGCCCAGCGTCGCCGGCCTTGGCGGCCACCGCGTCGAGCGCCGCCCGGGCCGCCCGCTCATCGGGAGCTCCGCGCCAGTGCAGCGCGAGGATCACCTCCTTGTCCTCGAGGCGCACCCGCAGCCGGCGCAGCTCGGCTGCTGTCGATGACCGCGCGCGAATTCGTGGATCCGGCGTACCCAAGGCGCGAGCTCCGGATCGAGCACCGCCTCCGTCCACCCGGCCTTGAGTAGCTCGGAGCCGTGCGAGCCGAGGTAGGAGATCGAACCGACCCCGACCATGGCCCGCGCGTCCGAGGCGCGCCGCCCGCTCACGCAGGCCACGAGCCCGTAGCGCTGGGCCAGCTGCGCCCAGGAGCCGCCGCGTTCCCTCCGGGACGTGGGCCTCCGAGGCCTGCTCGACGATCGGGGCCAGCGTGCCGTCGATGTCCAGGAGGACGGCGGTCGCGGGCGGATCGAGACGCAGCGGCGCAAGCGCCTCGCTCAGGAGCGCTGACGTCACGGCTCTAGTATGCCCCGTGATGAGCGACCCCGAGGAGCAGCGCCCGGCCAAGCGGCTATGCGATCTCGAGCCTCGACCGAGATGGGCGAGGGCTATGGGTTTCGCAAGATCCGGCGCGCCATCGGGGTGACCGCGTTCGGGATCAACGCGCTCGTGCTGCCGCCCGGCTACGAGACCGGTGTCCACTACCACGACGAGCAGGAGGAGCTCTACTTCGTACACCAGGGTGTAGTTCGAGTTTCGCTTCGGCGACGGCTCCCGCCACGTGGTGGGACCGGGCGGCGTCGTGAGGGTGGACGCGAGCACCGCACCGGGGGATGCGCAACGCCGGCGAGAGCGACGCGATCATCGTGATCGCCGGCGGCAAGGACGGTTACGTCGGGCGGGATGGCCAGCCCGGGGCGGACGGCGACCCGCGGGGCGGCCCGCCGGGCGCCCCCCGCCGCGCGGCTTGACCGCGCCGACGAGCCGGTTCTGCTGCTCCACGGCCAGCCGGGGAGCGCCCGGGACTGGCGCCGCCTGATCGCCGCGCTCGATGGGCGCGCGCACGGCGATCGCGATCGACCGGCCGGGGTGGGACGGCGCGAGCCGGCCGACCGGCCTGGAGGGAAACGCCGCCGCGGCGGCTGATGGCGCTCGATCGCGCCGGGATCGAGCGAGCCACCGTGGTCGGCCACAGCTTCGGCGCGGCCGTCGCGGCCTGGCTTGCCGCGACGCGCGCCAGAGCGGGTCCGCGCGCTCGTGCTGGCGGCTCCGTCGGCCAACCGCGACGTCGCTCGTCCCGCTCGACCACCTGATGGCCGCCCCGGTGCTCGGCGACCTACTCGGAGCAGCAGCGCTGAGCGGAGCCGGCGCTAGCGCTGGCCGCGCCGCCGCTTCGCCGGCGTATCGCACAGGTTGCTCTCGCTCGACTCGGGCTATCTGCGCTCGGCGGGCCGCACCCTGGTGGCGCCCTCGAGCTGGCGGGCTTTCACCTCCGAGCAGCGGACACTGGTGCGGGAGCTGCCGGCGCTAGAGCCGCGGCTGGCCGAGATAGCGGTTCCGACGACCGTCGTCGCGGGAGCCGCACGACCGGATCGTGCCGCTCTCGGCGGCGCGCAAGCTGGCACGGCAGATTCCCGGCGCCCGGCTGGTCGCACTCGAGCACGCGGACCACTTGCTCCCGCAGCATCGCGCCCCCGAGCTCGCCGAGATCGTGCTGGCCGCCGCCCGCCGCTGAATCGTGTACCGGTGGATCGATCACACCTCGGAGGTCGAGCTCGAGATCGAAGCGGAGAGCGAGGCCCGCGTCCTGGAAGACGCGCTTCGCGGCGCTGGCCGAGCTGCTCGGTTTTTCGGGCGAGGGCGACGGGCCGCTGTCGGCCCGACCCAACCGCAGCGGGGGCCTCGAGCGGCGGACGGTGAGCGCGATTGGGTCCGACCGTCCGGCGCTCTTGGCCGCATGGCTCGAGGAGCTCGTGTTCCTGGCCGAGAGCATGGGTTCGTGGCGCTGCGGGCCTGCCAGCTCGAGTTGAGCGAGTACAGCGGTTGAAGCCGAGGTCGAGGGCTGCCGTGGCGATCCGCCGCCGCTCGTCAAAGCCGTCACCTATCACCGGCTCGAGTTCGAGCCGGTCTGCGCGCGGGTACCGTGCCAGGGTGGTGCTCGATGTCTGAGCTTTGGCCCGAGCGAGGTGGACGAGCTCCTGTGGGAGATCCCGCTCGGTGCAGTAGCCGGGCATGCGGGTGCCGGCCCGAGTGTTCGCCGACGAGGAGCTGCTCGAGGCGATCACGCGGGGACCACTCGCTGGAGCAGCTAGCCAACGTGGCAACGCTCCCCGGAATCGTCGAGTGCTCGCTGGCGATGCCCGACATCCATCAGGGCTACGGCTTTCCGGTCGGAGGTGTGGCGGCCACCGAACCGCCGGACGGGCGTCGTCTCACCGGGGGGCGTGGGCTATGACATCAACTGCGGCGTGCGGCTGCTCGCGCTTCCGCTCGGCGCCGATGAGCTCGGAGGGCGACGCGAGCCGCTCGTGCACGAGATCTCCCGCCGGGTTCCGGTCGGCACAGGGGGACGCGGTGCGCGCGAGGGATTGCGTGGCGCAAACCTCGAGCGCGTGCTCGCGCATGGGCCCCGGGCGCTGTATCAAGATCTCGGAATCGGCACCGAGGAGGACCTCCGGCTAACGGAATCGGGAGGAAGGCTCGAGGGAGCCGACCCGGCGCGAGTCTCGCCCCGGGCGCGCGAGCGCGGGAGCGGGCAGATCGGGACGCTCGGGTCGGGAAACCACTTCCTGGAGCTCCAGCGCGTCGAGGCGATCCACGAGCCGGACGCCGCCGCGGCCTACGGTCTGCGCGAGGACCAGGTGACGGTGCTGATCCATTCCGGGTCGCGAGGCCTTGGCCACCAGGTGTGCACCGACTTCGTCAAGCGCATGGACGCCTCGCTCGCGCGCTACGGGATCGAGCTGCCGGATCGCCAGCTCTCGTGCGCGCCCGCTCGAGCTCCCCCGAGGGTCGCGACTACCTGGCCGCGATGGCGGCGGCGGCGAACTTCGCGTGGGCCAACCGGGCGGTCATCGCCCACCGCGTGCGAGAGGCGATCGGCGCGGGTCCTCGGGCCGCGAGGTCGCGCAGCGAGACCCGCCAGGTCTACGACGTCGCACACAACGTCGCCAAGCTCGAGCGCCATGGCGACCGGGCGCTGTGCGTCCACCGCAAGGGCGCCACCCGCGCGTTCCCGCCCGGTCATCCCGAGATCCCCGCCGGAGCATCGCGCAGTCGGCCAGGCCGTGTTCATCCCCGGGAGCATGGGAACGCGCTCGTACGTCCTGGCCGGGCGCGAGGGATCGATGGACGCGCTCGTTCGGGACCGTGTGCCACGGGGCGGGCCGCCGGCTCTCGCGCACCGCGGCGCGCAAGTCGGTCGACGGGCGGGGACCTGCGGCGCGCGCTGGAGGGTCAGGGCATCGTGGTCCGCGCGCCCTCCGCCCGCGGTCTGGCCGAGGAGGCGCCCGAGGCCTACAAGGACGTCGACCGCGTGGTCGAGATCGTCGAGCGGGCGGGACTGGCCGCGCGCGTCGCGCGGCTGCGGCCGATCGGGGTGGTCAAGGGCTAGCGCGGCCCTCTGAGGGCGCCTCGCTCGGTTCCGCCTCGCCGGGACTGTCGTGATCGGGCTCTGGGTCGGGGACGACTGGCGTGGCGGGCTCCTCGGGCGCGGGGACGGTTGCCGGCTCCTCCGGATCGGCCGGCGTCCCGGGATCCGGATCGACGGGCGCAATGGGCGCCTCGGGCACAGCCGGGGTCACCGGCTCGCCCGGCTGCGGAACAGTGGCCATGGCCTGTTGCTACCCGGGCCGGCATGCCCTCACTCGCGCCCGGCAGCACAAGTACTCGGAGCAGGCCCCGGGCGGAAGCAATCGACCCCGCGCGCGTAGCCGGCTCCCGGGCCCCCGGCGCGCCTGGCGCTCTACGAGGTCCGGGAACGCGGCGGCGCCTCACGGCGATGGGTCGGTGCCCGCCAGGTGAAGGTCGCGGTGTCCTGCCCGCCGAGGCGGTACTTGAAGCGAAGGCCATTTGCCTGCACGCCGAAGATCACCGGAGCTTTTGCGTTCTGGTGGCAGATCAAGACGTAGGTGCCGTCCGGATTGCGGAAGGCGACGTTGTCGAGCCCGGTCGTCACGCCGAACCTGACGCTGCCGCCTGACCGGGTGGCGGCATAATCGCCGACCCAGCGCTGGGTTTTGATCCTGACCGCGCCCGGTGCGACGAACTTGGACAGCTGGCCGAGTTCGTAGAAGGTGAGGTTGGGAGTGAAGTTGTGGCGAGACTCTGAGACCGTGAGGAGCCCGGTGCAGTGCAGGCACCCGCCGTTTGGCGCCTCGACGGGGCCGCCAGAAGGGTCGAGCGCCAGGTTCCACAGGTTGATCGCCGCGGCCCAGTTGCGGGCGCCGTCGATCGCCGCCTCGGCGGCGCCGTAGGGGATGATCCCGGGCGAGCACTCGCTTAGCAGGTTGACGGTCGAAGGGTAGAGCTGGTGGAACTGGCTGATCACCTGCTGGCCCTGATAGCAGTGCCACGCCATGCCCGCCAGCCGGTCCGCCGCCGGCCCCTGCATGAGCTGGTGGGCCAGGGAAAGGTTGGTGTCATCGCCTCCAAAGATCAGCGTGTGCAGGTTGGCGCTAGCCAGCGTTGGCACAAGGTTCTCGCTGATGAACTGCGACTCGGTGGCGGGGGTGAAGGTCATGCCCGGGTAGGGGGCCGGGGCGTTGGGCTCGTTCTGCGGAGTGATGCCCCAGATCGGGATACCCGCCTGCTGGTAGGCCCAGATGAACTTCGTGATGTAGAGCGCGAGCGGCCGGAAATAGGCCGGGATCGGCCTTCCCTGGTAGCCGAGGTTGTCGGGCGCTCCGTTGGTCTTCATCCACGCAGGGGCACTCCACTCGCTCGCCAGAAGCTCGACCCCGGGGTGGATGGCGAGCATCTGTTGGAGGGCCGGGATGATGTACGCCTCGTCGTGGGCGATCGAGAAACCCGCCAGGGCGGGGTCCGTTTTGCCCCGTGGCAGGTCGTCGTAGCTATACGGAACGCCGTTGGCGGTGAAATCCGAAGCACCGATCGGGACCCGGACGAAGTTCAGATGGATGCCGTCGGCGCTGGGTGAGAACAGCGCCCGCATCGCGGCGTCGCGCGCCTCCGGCGCCAGCTTGTCGTAGAGCAGCCAGGCGGAGCTGTCAGTCATCGCACCGCCGAAGCCCAGCATGTGCTGGTAGGTCGTGGCCGGGTCGAGGGTCAGGGTCCTCACATGAGTCGGCGCCGATGAGAAGCGCACCGGCCGCATCGGCTTGAGCGCCGCGCGGAGGCTCGCCTGCGTGAGGGTCACGCTCACGAGCGGACCGAGCCTGTACCGGTGGGTGTGGCGTGGGCGAGCGTCCCGCTTGGCGAGCGCCGGCTTGGCGAGTGCCGGCATGGCGATAAGCGCAGTCGCTGCCGCCAGCAGAACGAGTGCCAGCCTGGATCTTGCCGGTCGAAACCACGCGCCGTTGACCCCCAAACGCCCCACCGTCCTTGACATAGGCCCCATCCCCTATCGGAATGAGGCTTGACGTTCGCTGCTCGGGGCGACCTTACAGAGTTCGGCCGGCCTCCGAGCTCGAGACAGGACGGCCCCGGCGCGCCGGTCTGCTGGCCCCGCCGCGCCGGCCTCTCACCCGGGGTTTAGCGCTGGCGCCAGTGGCGGGTGCGCTTGCGCACCCGGACGCTCATCCAACCATCGGCTGGCCGCTGGTCGGGCCACTCGTCGCGATGCGGGCTCACCAGGTCGTCGGGCCCTCCCGGGCCGGACACAGGGTGATGGAGCGGGCCGGGGGCGCGGTGGGGTCGGGGGAATCGATTGGGTGGGGTGCTGTCAGGAATCGTCATGGGTTTATCTGACCAAGCGCTTGTCGGAGCGAGCTAACACGGCTCGAAGAAGATGCGAAGAGGACGTCCTGCCAGTTCCGCCCGACCCGGTTACGGTTGGGCCGTGCTGCCGCGTGACGACGTGGGCTCCGGAGAGCCCGTGCTGCTCATCCATGCCGGCGTGGGCGACCGCTCGATGTGGCGGGAGTGCGTGGGCTGGCTGGCCGATGCAGGCTTCCGGGCGATCGCGATAGATCTTCCAGGCTTTGGCGAGGCGGCGGTTGGCGATTGTCCCCAAGCCCCGTGGGAGGACGTGCTCGAGACGATCAGCGAGCTCGACCTGACCGGCGCCGCGCTGGTCGGCAACTCGTTTGGCGCCGCGGTCGCATTACGGGTCGCCGCTGCCGCGCCGGCTGCGGTGTCAAAGCTGATGCTCGTCTCTCCTCCGCCGCTCAACGAGGACCCCTCGCCGGGCTTGGCGGCCGCGTGGGAGGCTGAGGAGGCGGCGCTCGAACGCAGGGACGTCGACGGCGCAGTCGCCGCCGTCCTCGATGCCTGGCTTCAACCGGACGCGCCCGACGCGTTGCGCGAGCGCGTCGCGGTGATGCAGCGGCGCGCAATCGAGCTGCAGATGGCAGCGCCTAACGTCCCGGAAGCCCCCGATCCGCTTGTCGCCCACCCTGAGGCAGTCGAGCGACTGTCCATGCCCGTGCTAGCCGTCGCCGGCAAAGCCGACCTGCCGGACTTCAAGCTGGGAGCAGAGCAGATCGCAGGCCAAGTGGCCCATGGACGCTGCGTGCTCATGGAGGGCGCGGGACATCTCGCCCCGCTCGAGGTTCCTGACGACTTCAAATGGCTGCTGTTGGAGTTCCTGCGCGAGGAGTAATCCGTGCCGGATCTCTGGAGCGGGCTTTGCAGGCCGGGAGCTGCCCGGCAACTCGGCCTCGGCACGCGGCATTCCCGTGGCGCGCCCGAGCGCGTCCTTAGGCCCAATCGCCTGGACGAACGACAAGTCCCGCGATCAGGCCAGCGGCGTCAACCGCGACTCGAATGCGAAGTGAGCCGCGCTCGAACCGGAGGGTGAAGTCCGCCTCAAATGGCGACTCGTCCTCCGGTGTGAACAGCCTCGTTTCGACCCGTTGGTACGAACCCTTGCCGCGCTGGGCCGTGTGCCACACGGACGTTCCTTCGCGCTCGAGCAGCTCGCGCAGCTTCGGAGTCGAGCGCTCACCCAATTGCTCCCAATCCTCGGCAAGCAAGAACTCCACAACCTCGGTCGCGGCCTGAAGCTGGTCGCGATAGGAACCCTGCCCCACTGCGCGCGACGGTATCTCGGGAGGCGGTTGCAGGTCAAGTACCTGTAGAGGTAGCTGCCGGTGGTGGAACAAGGCAGCAGCTAAGCCTCTACATCTCCATCCTGGATCGCGGGAAGAGCAGCTGCTATGGCAACTGCGCCACGGCGTGGCTCCCCCTGATCGTCCGAAGCCGGATCGTGGTTGCCAATCGGTCGTGTCACCTCCGAGCGTGCCACATCAACCAGAAGCGGCTTGGAACCGTCAGGCGCAACGGCGGCGCGCTCCAGCTCACCTACTACCGCTACCAGCTCTTCCGCTACTACAAGGACAGGAAACCGGAGAGACACGGGGCCAGGGCAAGGCGGAGTTCGGGGCCAGCTGGGCTGCGATGGGCACCGATGGCGGGTTCTACTGCAAAGGGTCGGTATGTGCGGCTACTAACGCATAGCCCCGGCGCCTCCTTCTCTCAACCAGCCCGGCTGCGCGAGCATATGAACCCCCGGCGCAGGAAGGCTTTGCCCGCAAGCTCGTCAGGGCAGCGCGCAGGTGCCGTTCCACCCGCCGGCGAAGTACGGCGGCCCGGCCAGCTGACCTCCCGTGCTAAGCTGCTGGGCCGGATCGGTCACGTAGCCGTCCACCCCGGTGAGCAGCCCGTTCAGGTCGAAGAACGCGCCCTTCTGGTCCTGGGCCGCGCAGGAGCGTCGCGGCCCTTCGTGCGGATCCTGGTTCTTCGAGGTGTCCGGTGGGGGCACATCAGAGGGTGGCGGCGGGATCGGTGCCGTACGGCGAGGCGCCGTCGGGCCCCGAGTCGAAGATCGTGATCGCCGAGCCGTTGAAGGGGTAGTGGGTGATCGGCGCGATGTCCCACAGCGGCGCGTCGGCGCGTGTAGCAGTAGTTTCCGTCCACCGGGTCGTTGGCATTGCCTCCGGGCTCGTCGCTGCACAGCCGGCTGGCCAGCAGCGCCTCGCCGCCACCGAGCTGGTTGGAGGTCGCCGGGCCGCCGACCGCCCGGGCCCCGATCGTGCGTGCCTCGTCGAACGCGGTGATGTTCGCGACCTGGTGATCACCCCACGCGACCTGCATCAGCACGTGGTGATCCGGGGTGCCGACCGGGCATCGGCTCTTCTCCTTGGCCGCCGGCACCACTCCCTCTGCCGTGCAGTCAGGAAGCAGTCCGCCAACCGCGGTCGAGGTCATGTGCCCGGCGTAGCCGTCCGGGTCGGCTCGGTCCCACAGGGTCGAGAGCAGGTCGATGATCAGCTGTCGCTGCCCCTGGTCGGAGTAGAAGGTGTCGAGCAGGTTGGAGTAGCCGATGTCGTTGTACGCGTTCGTCGGGTCGTAGGACGACGGGTTCGCGGCCAGTTGCTGGAGCTCCTCCTCCAGGACCTGCGGCACTGTGCTCTTGGCGACGTAGTCGACTCGAGCGCGGAAGCAGGATCGGGTAGTCCATACCCGGGACGCCGAGGGCGCAACGGCGCACATCGATCGAGATCGCGCAGACGGTCCCGCCGTAGATCCCGCCCTGGCTGTTGCCGTCGTAGTCGACGCCGTCACCCAGATTGATGAACGACTTGCCGTCCGGGTACTGGAAGGCGGGGTTGGTGGCAAAGCCGCGCGGGCTGATCTCAAGCCGTGCCAGGTAGAGGAAGTTCAGCTCACCCTGCTCGGTTCGGTCGACCAGGATCGGGAACAGCGAAAGGTCAGACAGCGCGAGTACGGCGTTCGGGACGTCAGCGTTGGCAAAGCCGAACCAGTTGGTCGCGCAGTACATCATCCCGTCGCGGTTCGCCATCTCCGTCTGCGGGGAGGAGTTGACCTCGGAGTCGCTGCCGAACAGGCCGTGCCCGTATTCCGCCGGGCGAAGCGTCTGCTGGTTCTCGAATGCAGTCCGGCCCACGTTGCAGATGAAGCCGGCCTGGTAGGTCTGGCCGGGCACCTGGGACGGATCGGCGTCCGGGTTCCGTGGGGTCGGTGTAGAGAACTCACCGGGCGACGGGCAGTCGTCGACCGGGCTCGCGCTGCTGATCTGGTCGCACTTCTCCGGCGGCGAGCAGGTCGGGGCGATGTAGCAGGGGACGGTGAAGGTGCCCGTGATCTGTCGAGCCACGTTGGCGTTTTGGGCGGCGGTGTAGTTGGTCACCGACGAGACGGTGAACGACGGCGCCTGGCCGGCATCCTGGCCGGCGTCGATCTGCGCCTTGGTCTCACCCAGCTGCTCGAACGCGTCGTCCCGGATCGCGAGCATACGGCCGGTCACGTTCTGCGTTGACGCAGTGGTGAAGTCCCAAGCGAGGAACAGGTCCTTCGGGTTGGTTGAGATCGCCCAGCCGGCCTCCTTGAGGTCCGCGAACAGTTCATCCATGTGGCTGGCCCGCGCGTCCCCGCCGGTGGTGGGTTGCAGGTAGTCCCGAACGTAGGTCGCGAAGGCGGCGGGCTGCGGTGCGTCGGTTCCGTTGTCGGTGACCAGGTGACGCAGAGCCACGATGTAGCGGTGGCCGTCGAGAAGGTTCATCGCCGGGTGGATGATGAGGTCCTGCTGCACCGGCGACGTGGTGCCCGCCGGGACCACGCCCGCCTCGGAGGTGTACTGGTCGATCTCGGTCCAGCTCGGCCAGACCTTGCCGGTGTTTGCGTCAAGCAGGATCACCCCGAGGTTCGACGCGCCGTTGGTCTCGATGTTGCGGTCGGTGGGCAGCCGCGAAGCGCCCAGGTCGGAGTTCTTGGTCATTCCCGGGACAACGGTGAGGATCTCCGAACCCGCGCTGAACCCATCGCTGTCGTTCCACGCGGACGGATCGATCGGCTTACCCGCGATGTTGCGCGGCATGGCGAGGACGTTCAGGTCAAGTCTGCGTCCGGTCGCGCTCGTCGAGTCGGGTCGGGTGAACCAGTCATTGGGATAGGGGAGCATGCACTGCGCTGGGTCGATGGGATCGCAACCCTGCGGGTTCGTCGCGAAGCCGGAGTTGGACGGGTCCGACCAGCCGCCCCACCGATCGGTGTCGTGGTTGACCCATCGGCGGGAGACGTGCTTTGGCGCGCGGCTCGCTGCGACGGCGGGAACCCCGAGCCAGAGGAGGGCGAGCAGGGGGAGGACGAGCAAAGCGGCCCGCGGACCACGCGGCGAAACGCGAGCTCTCAAGAAGTTCACCAACGGCATAACGACCAGCCGCCGAAAAACTTGCGCCGAGCGAAGCGTCGCCGGCCCTCGTGCCGAGAAACGGCGGCGAACAGCCCGTCGCTGCCGGGATGCGCGTACGCGAAGCCCGAGACGAATGACATGTGTGACGTCCCCGCGCCGGGCTAACCCGACCCGTGCCAAGAGTCCGACGACTGCTCAGACGTCCTAAGCGTCGCCGACCGTACGATCCCGTCGGCGACGAAGGACTGCCCGGACCTTGCCGACACCGGCAAGTCGTTTGCCACGCATCAGGTCGCCGGCTCCACCACGATCGCCCTGCGATGAGCTGGAATTGCCGCAGGTTCGACGGCCGGGATCTAGCGGATGTGGTGGCGCTGAGCGGCCACGTCGTCGGCGACGGCAAGAAGGTAGTCGGCGATGGGTTTGGTGCAGTAGCCGTATAGCTCAAGCGTCGCGCCGGCGCTCACGAACGTAACCGTCTCTCGGCTTCGCCCCAGCAGCGCGATCAGGCCAACTGGGAACAGCACGATCGAGATTAGGATCGGCCCTACGAGCGAGGATCGGCGCTCGAACACGCTCGTGTTCCCAGCGCTGGCGACCATCCGGTATCCGTCGCTCACCAGCACGGGAACGACCCGATCGAACAGCTCAGCGACAGCCACCTCCGCCTCCTGCCCGAAGGCAACGTGATCGATGAAATTCACGCGCCGGTTGCGCCACATCAACCAGAGAGCCAACCCCAGCAGGATGGCCAACGCAACCAGCACCACTACCACCACCGGACGCACGGTCGACCATCCTAAAGACATCCGACCCTGCTGTCACCGCACTTCCTCACGATCCCGGCGGCCGGCGATGAAGAGACCATCCAGCCGCTCGCGTGTGAGCCGCCCGGCACCCGCATTCGCCTTGAGCATCCCGCCTAGCCAGCCAGGCCATGTTGCACACGCCTGGACCGCGCAATCGCCCAGTCCGGGCGGTGCCGCTCTCAGGCATCGGCGATCGTCGCAGCTGACGATCGCTTCCGTGCGGCGACGACGACGCAGCTTGCGCCTCCGGCGACCAGGCGGTCGCCCGCGTATGGCCGCGTCGGAAGACTGGTTCGCCACGGAGGCGATCGTGGGCTAACGGGGAACGGTGCTGTCGGTCGGCGACGATCTCCGATGACCACGCTGCCTACTGGTGCCGTGGCTAAGTCACCGACCTTGCGAGCGTGCGTATCGCACGAGGTTACGCAGAAGCCAGAGGTCGAGGGCTAGGAACGGGAGGAACACGAGTGCCCACCAGTAGCCCTTCACACAGAGGAACACGGTCACGAAGAGGATCCACGGCGCGAGAAGGGTGCGCACGATGATCATCTGTTTGGAGTGTTTACGCGCCCAGTCGCCGACCCAGCCGGAGCCTTGATCGTCTGCCGTCATTTCAGAGAACGATCCTACGCCGCAGCGCTAACCCGCCCGAACGGACAGGATCGGGCGCCCGGCTGCATTTCAGAACCCGCGCCACCTTAGCCAGCGAACAGCCATCCGAACGAGCGCTATGGTCGATGCGACTCTCAGAGCATGCGATTCCTTTGGCGAGTTACGCGACAGCCTCGCGACGGAGCAGGCGTTGGGACTGAGGCTTGCGGTCGTGTGCAGATGACCGAAGACAGCCGGCGATTGGTCGGTCGCGCACCATGCCTCCCGCTACCGCGCGATCACTCCGGCGGCCCTCAAGGGCTGCGCCGAACGAGCCGGGCTGCAGCAGGTGAGATGGCACGATGCCGCACGCCTCGGCTTTCACCAACCGGTGATGACCGCAACCCGCGCAAGCGACTGAGTTTCATCGTGGCGGTGGTTGCGTGAATACCTCAACCGTGTTGGAGTTGAAGTTGGCGACTAGGACTTGGTCGGTGCTGGGGTCGACGTTCAGGTCGCGGGGGAATAGGCCTGCGGGGATCTCTCCGATCAGGGGAGGTCGATGAGCGAGCGCCGCGCCGGTGTCGATCACGGTGATGGTCTGCGGTCGGTCGGATCCGGTGCTGCCGGGCACAAGCCCGCGGTTTGAGTTTGCGACGAGTGCAGCCTTGCCATGGTCTACGAGCGCGAGACCGACGGGTTCTGACCCGACGGGGATCACAGCCTGGAGCGCGGATGCGGGATGAACCAGCAGCGATTTGGCGTTAAACGCAAGCAGCGCGTTGGATTGCAGCGCGGTGACCCATACCTCGGTTCCGTTTGGCGCCAGCGCGACGCGCACCGGCTGACAGCCCGCCTGGGCGTTCGCCAGCACGGCGTGTGTGCTGTCGCCCCGTTCGGCTCGGGCAGCGTCGATTACCCACAGCCGTCCATGCTGTCCGTAGCCACCGTAGGTGGTGACGTACAGCACGCGTCCATCGGGCGAGACCGCGACGCCGACCGCGCCCAGGGCTAGGCGCACGATCCCGACCGCTACCCCCGGCGCGTAAAACCGGCCGCGCAGCGCGCGGGCGAGATCGAACACGCTCACTCCGCCCGTCGTCTCATCGCTGACGAACGCGTACCGGTCATCCGGCGAGAGCGCCACCTCGAACTGTCCGGACGCCCCATCATCGAGCGTGCCGAGAACCGGGCCGCTACCACCACGCTCGAGCGCCGAGACCCTAACTACCGCGGTGGCGTCGCCGCCAGCAACGAGCAGCAGCCTGTCATCACCGGTCATCGCCATCCCAAAAGCCTCCTCGAGCTCAGGCAACCGGAGCATCCGAACCACGCTCGCACGCCCGGCCACCAGCCGGAGAATCTCCAGCGCCGCACCAGACTGCATCGAGAGTGCGACGAACACCCAACGTCCGTTGGCTGTGGCCAGCGCCGCCGTCGGTTTCCCAGCGACCCGGACGAACAGCGGTGACGGTTCCCTCGACCTCTTGGCAACCGAGACGCGCGTGGAGCAACCAGCGATCAGCGAACCTGCACCACGTCGGGATCCCGCAGAGCAGCCGACAACTCCCCCAACCGCCAGCAACGGCACGAAACCCAGAATCAGCCGGCGAGACAACACCCCACCCACGCGGGCCACCGAACCATGATGCCTGACCAACCCCGCGTGACGCCACCAACAGCCCGACGAGCTGCACGATCGCACCTGGCCACGAGTGCATTCGCCCCTCTACGGCGTCTTGGATACGACGAGCCCTTCGGCGAGCGAGGGATTGTTCTCCTTCCTGACGCGGACCAGTCGACTCCCAGGCCGAGAAGTGGGCGCTGCCCCGTGTCGATCAGACCGGAAGCGGTCCTACGTCTGCGAGGTCGCCCTGCTCCTCAGCTCCCCACGTCCACGACCCCGATGTACGTTCCGGTGAACGAGCCGAAGTTACGAGACGTTGACCGCAGCCCAGTGCCCGTCACAAGCGCAATGGCTATGGCATTGAGCCATACCCGCTCGCGGCCGATGTGACCGAAGCCGAGGCAGTTCACGGCGGTGGTGTGCCCAGGCCACAGGTAGTCGGGGTGGTTGCAGCCCGTCTTCGTGACGGGCACGCCGAGCCGATCGATGATCTGCACCCAGCTCGCAGCGCTGAGGACAACCGACGGGAGACGCTTGAAACATACGGCTGGCTTGGGAGACGCTGGGCTACAGATGACCCGATGAAACCCGGAGGGGATTGGCAACCGATGGAGGTATCGATCGGCCGCCTTGGGGTCGGACACCGTCAGGATGTGATCGCTCGATGCGTGGCTGTCGCCGATCCGGGAGAGAGCGAGACCCGCGACCACGGCGAGGAGCCCCAGCAACACCGCAAGCCGCAGGTTGGGCCAGACGAGCAAGCTCTGCACATGGCGACTATCGGCATCAAACCCCCAGATCAGAAGACCAGCGGTACGGCTGCTGTGTTAGCGCGCCCTTCGCTTCTGAAGTTCGATCGAACCGGCAGTCGGGCGCGGAAGCGCTAGCGAGTAGTGCGATATAGCGTCGTAGTTAGGGACAGCGCAGGACCGCACGACCCTTGTATTGCCCGTTGCAGGGTTGGCAACAGGTGGGCAGCGCGTGGAGACATCGTCATATCTAAGGCGCGCGCGTACCGCGAGGCTAAGCGGAGATCGCGGAAGAAGGCTGCGCAGTTCCGTTTCGCGACATCCTTTTGTAGGCGAGCCTCCAGAACATCAAGTCGCAGGCGAGCTTTCACACGGTCGAGCCGCTCGATCCCGACGCGAACCTCGTGGCGAGAGGCGTGCCCAGGGGCCGCCGAGCCACCGCAACCCGCAACTGCCACCACCCCGGCGATGACAAGCACTGCTCGCACTCCTCAAGCGTATGCGTCCAGACTGCTCTCTGTCGAGGCATGAAACTGCGGCTGGGAGGCTCTGTCCGGTCCTGACCTTACGGTCGGCTGATCCGGGATAGGGGCTTCTGTTTGGGAGAACGCAGACGGGTAGGCCGTTTTGATCGATGGGCTTCGAGCCCGGGCTTTTCGTTCGGCCGCCCCTGCGACTTGCCTGGATTGAGCCACAGAGCTCGTATCGGTCTGTGTCGTTGTCCCGCTGCTTCTCCCGCGCCAGTTACACGAGCTGTGGAGGTGAGGGATGGCAGTAGCCAGATGGGTGGGTCGTGCGATCGGTGTGGATGTGCACCGCATGTTTTGCGAGATCGCGATCTGTGAGGACGGCAACGTCCGCTCGGGAGGCCGGGTTCCGGCGACGCCTGAGGGGCTGAGCTCGTTGGCGGCGAGCCTGTTGCTCTCGGATCGGGTGGCGTTGGAGGTGACCGGCAGCTGCTGGGAGGTCGCCCGGATGCTCGAGCCGCACGTGAACCGTGTCGTGGTGGTGAGTCCTGATGACACGGGGATCGCGAACGCGCGGGCCAAGACGGACAAGCTCGACGCTCGCGCGTTGGCGAGCTTGCTGTGGAAAGGGGAGCTTGAGGCGGTGTGGATGCCTGATGAGCGCTGCCGGATCCTGCGCCGCCGGCTCGCCCGCCGCGAGCAGCTGATGCGCGCCAGGACTCGCTCTAAGAATGAGATCCATGCCTCACTGCAGCGCCGACTTCAGGCTAAGCCGCCGTGCTCTGACCTGTTCGGCGTCAAGGGTCGCCAGTGGCTGGCCGGATTGGAGCTGGCGGGCGAGGAGCGCGAGTCGGTCGACGCGGCGATGCGTCATATCGAGTTCCTTGATCAGGAGCTCGCAGCGGTCGAGAAGCTGATCGCCCAGCAGGCGCTGTCCTGGCCGGAGATCCAGCGGCTGATGACCGTGCCCGGCGTGAACCTGATCTGCGCCGCGTCGTTCATGGCCGCTGTCGGCAACCCGTATCGGTTCCTGACCAGCCGCAAGCTCGTCGCATATCTGGGCCTTGATCCCAGGGTCAAGCAGTCAGGTGAGGAGCCGGCGCGCAGCGGGCGGATCTCAAAGCGCGGGTCGGCGTCTGCCAGGTGGGCGCTGGTTGAGACCTGCTGGAGCGTCGTGCTGCAACCCGGTCCGATGCGCGCGTTCTATGAACGCATCAAGCAGCGCCGCGGGCACGGCAAAGCGATCGTCGCTACCGCCCGCAAGCTCGCGGTGCTGTTCTGGTGCATGCTCACCCGCTCACAGGACTACGCCCACCAACAGCCCACGCTGACGCGCAAGAAGCTCCGGCGCCTGGAGATCACCGCAGGCGCGGCCAAGAACACTCGCCGCGCCGCCGGGACCTGGTCAACGAACCTGCTGATGCGCCAAGCCGAACGCGAGCTCGCCGAGCAGGCCGAGACCTCCTACAAACGGATGGTCCAAGACCAGCGGGCCGGCGCGCCAGCCAGAAAAGCGGGCGCGAGCGTGACACTGGAGCGCGCATAGATAAGTCACTCAAAAGAGGACAAGCCGCGCGGCAGACCACAAGCTCCTGACGTCTGCTCTTCGCTACGTCATCAGCTCGCGCCCACCCCAGAACCTACGCCGCTCCGACACCACCCGCAAGACCAAGGAGAACACAGCCACGGAAATACCGACCACAAACAACTTGACTTTCATCGGTCGATCAAACCTGCAGTGACGAACCTCTTGCGGACGCTTCCGTGGAACCCGTGTTCGTCTGCTCCCCTTTGACCGAGGACGGTACGGAAGAGTCTTGGCCGATTAGTTCATCTGCTACCGGATCGAGATCGATGCGCACCGTCAGGAGTTCTGTCCCCAGGCCCCGCACCGCGAGAGCATTCAGTGCCCGTAGTGGATGGCGTCGGCCAAGCATTCGCTGCCGTTCGCGCGGATCATCTTCCGTCATTACCTGCGCCGTTCCAGTGCGCCACCTCAGGAATAACCCTTGCCTGAATTTGACGCGTACCTGCGGGTTGCGCTGAATGTTTCGGACATAGCCCGCCTTACGGCCATGCTCCGCGACGACCCAGAAGGTATTTCCCTCCGCGCCGTTGCCCACCGGCGTCCGACGAGGCTTGCCGCTGACGCGACCCACAGTTTCGATCAGCGCATACCCTGGCGGAACGAGCTGGAGAGCGAGCAGCAGCCGTGTAGGCGGATTGAATACGTACTTCTGCAGCGCATGCACGATGCGATGCTTCATCACAGGCGCCCCTTTTGAAGGCCCAACTACCCCGACCCGAGACCGCCTCGGGACGAAGGAGCGCATCGTACCTCCAGTAGACGGGCCTGCAAGTGGCCTACGTGAGGGCAGTGGCGGATGTCGCTCAACCCCCCACGTTCGGACTGCCTCGCCCATCCTTGGCCCTGGCAGTGGCTTCCCCTGCTGGCTACGAGCGGAACCCGAGCAATGGCGCGTGCTAGAGCGCTCGACGTTGCCGACGCGGATCCGCTGATTACTACGGGAGCGCTTCCCACGGGTTCGATAGCCGCCAGCGTCAGCGCTGCGAACGACGCGGCGAAGGAATCGAACCTTCCAAGCCGGGGGCTGCCCGGCCCTGCCAGTTTTGAAGACTGGATGGGCCACCAGGCCCGTGCCGCGCCGCGGTTGATCGTACGTGTCGGGCGACGACGGGCCTCGCTCGGCGACGGTCGTCCGCGCGGCCGACGTTTGGTCTGATCCTGCAACGGGGAACCGGGACGCATGCTGCTGGAAGGACGCCATGCACTGATCACCGGAGCCTCGAGCGGGATCGGCAAGGCATGCGCGATCCGGCTGGCACAAGAGGGCGCTGACGTCTGCGTCAACTACTTCTCCCAAAAGGAGGCGCCGGACGCGGAGGCGGTCATCGATCAGGTGAAGGCCGCGGGTCGCCAAGCGGTGGCCGCGCAAGGCGACGTCGGCAGCGAGGACGATGTGCGCCGGATGGTGGGCGCGGCCAAAGACGCGTTCGGAGGCCTCGACATCCTGGTCAACAACGCGGGAATCGAGAACCAGCTTCCGACGATGGAGCTGACGCTCGAGGACTGGGAGCGCGTGCTGCGCACGAACCTGACCGGGGCGTTCCTGTGCATGCGCGAGTGCGGCCGGCTGATGCGCGACGGCGGCGGCGCGATCATCAACATCTCGAGCGTCCACCAGTTCATCCCCTGGCCCGAGCGCGCCCACTACTGCGCGAGCAAGGGCGGCATGAAGCTCCTGACCGAGACGGTGGCACGGGAGTGGGGCCCATACAAGATCAGGGTCATCAACATTGCCCCGGGAGCAATCGCCACGCCCATCAATCAGAACGTCCTCGATGACCCAGAGGCCGTGCACGAGGTCGAGAACGAGACGGTCATGGGCCGCTTCGGCAGGCCTGAGGAGATCGCCGCCGCGGTCGCCTGGGCGGCGAGCGACGAGGCGAGTTACATGACGGGCAACACGCTCGTCGTCGACGGGGGGATGGCGCTCTACCCGAAGTTCACCTGAGCGACTAGCGCTGGTCGGGCTTGCCTCGCTGGTCGCGCTTGCCTCGCTGGTGGCGTTTGCCGCCCCCGTTGCGCTTGCCGTGCCGGTGGTGCTTGCCGCGGTGGTGGTGCTTGGCCTTGGGACGCTCCGCCGCCAGCACCCGGACCATCCAGCGGACGATCGACCAGCTCTCAAACTCGGGCTTGCCGCTGTTCTGCTTCCAGGCCGCCGCGCCGACGTCGAGGTGGTGGTAGCCCGGGAGCTTGATCCACACCTGGGGCGCCGGGCCCTGTGGGGGAGGCGCGGCACCCACCTCGATCCCGGCGCCCGCGTCGGCGTAGAAGGCAGGCCGCTTGCTGAGGCCGTCAAAGCGCAGGTTGGATAGGTCACCGCTGCGGTCGCCATTGCCCGCGGACTCCTCGTCTGAGAGCAGGCGCATCGGGAAGTACTGCTCGACGAAGTCGGCCGGGGCCTCGAAGGCGGCACGCGCGAATTGGTGGATGTCGGTCACCTCGTCGGCCCGCGTGGTGTACGGCTGGCCGCTGTTGTCCCGCTGCAGCGGGATCCCGGGGAGCCCCACCTGGTTGTAGTTGAGCCAGCGGTAGAGCGGGCCGTGGGGGGCCGACGGCGTCATCAGGTGCATGCCGTCGATCAAACCGGGCACAAGCGTCCGTCCATAGGGGGCGGGCCAGTTCTTCTCCTCCACCGGGCCGCCGGTGAACGTGCCGAGGCTCGAGCGGAGGATCACGATCGGCGAGGAGTTGGCGCCGAAGATCGCGCCGAGCGCGGCCTCGTTGGTGACCCGGAAGTCTCGCCAGCTGGGGTCCTGGGTGACTGCGTCGAGTGGATCGGAGGAGAAGAGCAGCCGGTAGGAGGCCTCGTAGTTGGCATCGTCGGGCAGCCAGCTCGCGATCTGGCTCTCCTGACCGGGATACTGGAAGGCGGCCAGGGAAACCAGCGGGACCGCCTCGATGTTCTCAGGCGTGAACGGCGGCGCGTTCACGTAGGGGGAGCCGTTGCTGGCCGCGCCGAACGCGCCCGCGACGCCAATCGGCGAGGACGAGCTTCCGCTTCCGCTCGACGAGGAGCCAGGCGTCCCGAGGTCGAGCCGGGTGTCGAGGGCGAAGAACGCGGCGCACTTCTGGTAGCCGCCGCCCGAGGGCTTGCCCGAACCGCTGAAGTCCCAGTCGGCGAGCGCCGCGGTGAGCGGCCCGCCGAGCGAATGGCCGCCGCAGAAAACCTTCCTGGCCCGCAGCCTGGCGGGCACCCCGCGGGTGATCACCGTGTACTCGTCACGCACGGTCTGGGCCAGCCCGACCCCGGAGAGGAACTTGGCCTGCGTGGGCGTGACGAAGCCGGCGAACTGCTTGCCGCCGAGCGTCGCCCCGTGGAAGTAGTAGTCGAAGGCCAGCTTGGGGTCACGATGGGCCGCCGCATACTGGATTCCCCAGTGGTCCTCGAGGCAGTTCGAGCGCCTGTCGAGCGTCCACACCTCGACGTGGCGGTGGAGCAACAGCGCGGCTCGGACGACGTTGCGTGCGAACTGGTCGAGCGACGAGGCGCCGGCGAAAATCCCTGGCATCGTGACGAAGATCGCATCGGCCTTCCATGCGATACGTGGACCGCTGGCGCTGCGGAAGCGCAGATACCCGATCCAGTCACAAGCCGCCGGATGCGCCCCGTCGGAGGCAGGCAACGGGGCGTAGAGGCGAACGTAGGACTCGCGGACGATGCGGGCGTCCGGCGAGGCCGAACGGACGGGCGTCTCGATCCGCGTGATCCGGCGCGTCTTGGCGGCCGCCGGTGCGGCGAGGAGCCCCACCGCCGTGACGAGCGCGACCGCGGAGGACACGAGCCTCTTCACATCGAAAAGGCTACCCCTCCGAGGACGTGCTTCAGCCGCCGAGGCCGCACTCGAAGGCCCCCTTGACGGAGGCATCGAGTGCGTTGAGCCGGTAGAGCGCGAGCGCCTCGGGCGATCCGAATCGCCCGCCCGGCGCCTGGCTCGGGCCGTGATGGCAGAGCACGCAGTGAAGGAGGGCCAGGCGACGCTCGTCATCGAGCCGGCCGGCGCGCTCGGCAACCATCCGCTCGCCGATCACGAGATGCCCAAGCAGCCTCCCCTCCTCGCTGAGCCCGATCTCGGCGCCGTAGGTGAACTCGCGCGTGTGGCCGAGGTCGTGGACGATCGCCGCCGTCAGCAGCAGGTTGCGGTCAAGCCGCGGATGAAGCTGACACATCTCGGCGGCCAGGGTGGCGACGGCTACTGTGTGCTCGAGCAGGCCTCCGAGGTAGGCGTGGTGCCCCGCACGGGTGCACGGTGCGCGCCGCCACTGCGACCGCAGGCGGGAGTCACCGAGCAGCTCGTCGAGGAGCCGCCGAAACGGGCCGTCGCGGACCTCCCCGGCCAGGTGCTCGAGGAACCCGTCGAGCTCGTCGAGGTCACGGTAGGCGGTGGGCAGGAAGTCCGACGGATCGGCGTCCTGGGCGCGCTCGATTCCGACCACCTCGAGCACAAGCTCGTCGCGGAAGCGCTCGGGACGCCCCCACACCCGGACGAGGTCTCCGCGCTCGAAGCGGCTGCCCAGCGCATCGGCGTCACGGAAGGCGCGGGCCTTGACCGTGCCTGTCGGGTCACGCAGCTCGAGCGCCAGATAAGGCGAGCCCCCGCGCGTGAACAGCCGGTCCTTGCGCACGCAGGCGAACACCGCATCGACGTCGATCCCAGGCCGCATCGTGGGGATCGTGGGGGCCGCCGAAAGCTCTGGGATCACGCTGCCCATCATGTACGGTGAGGCGGATGCATCCGCTCCAGTGGGAGTACCGCCCGGACCGTCTCCGGGCCCCCGCTCTCGTGTGCGCTTTCCGGGGCTGGAACGATGCCGCCGACGCCGCCTCGACAGCTGTGACGTTCGTCGGATCGACGCTCGAGGCGAGGCGCTTCGCGACGATCGACCCGGAGGAGTTCTACGACTTCCAGGCCACGCGGCCGCAGGTCAAGCTGGTTGAGGGCGAGACCCGGCAGATCGTCTGGCCCGCCGTCGAGCTCTACGAGGCGCGCGTGCCGCGCGCGCCGCGCGATCTGATCCTGCTCGTCGGCACGGAGCCCTCGATGCGCTGGCGGACGTTCACGAAGGTGATCGTCGAGCTGGCCGAAGCGCTCGGAACCCAGCTCGTAGTAACGCTCGGCGCACTGCTCGCCGACGTGCCCCACACCCGGCCGATATCGGTCACCGGGCTTGCTTCTGACCCGGTCCTGATCGCCCGGCTGGGGCTTCAGAAGACCTCCTACGAGGGACCGACCGGGATCGTCGGCGTCCTGCACGCGGCGTGCCAGCAAGGGGGCCTGCCCTCAGCCAGCCTATGGGCGGCGGTACCCCACTACATCGCGGCGACCCCCAACCCGAAGGCATCGCTGGCGCTGGTGCGCAAGCTCGAGGGACTGGTCGGCGTGGCGGTGGACGCCTCGGAGCTCGAGTCGGCGGCGGCCGAATACGAGCGCCAGGTCAACACCGCGGTGCAAAGCGACCCCGACGTCCAGGCGTTCGTCGAACGGCTCGAGCTCGCTACCGAGTCAGACGATGCGGTCGATCCCGGGCCGCTGCCGTCCGGTGAGACGATCGCGCGAGACCTGCAGCGCTTCCTGCGCCAGCGCGGTGGTGACCCGCCGAGCGTCTAGCGCTCGGCCGCCGGGCACATCAGCCGGTAGTCGCACACCGAGCAGGCGGCGTAGGAGGGTGTTGGCTCAAACCCCTGGCTGAGGATCCCGTCGGCGACCTCGAGCGTGATCTCGCGTACCCAGTCCGCCCGGTCGCCGTCGTCGGCGGGCAGCGAGACCTTCTGGTCGTCGAGTAGGTAGTAGTAGGCCTGCTGGGAGGACTCGAGGCGCCAGGCCTCGCGGGCTCCCACCGCGTAGAGCGACAGCTGCACGTCCTCGGCCAGCTGCGCCTGGCTCTTGGGACGGCCCGTCTTGTAGTCGATCAGCTCGTACTCACCGTCGGGAAGGCGGTCGACGCGATCCACCCGTCCGCGCAATAGATGCGGTCCCAGCCTGAACGTAAAAGCCCGCTCGAACCACATCGGCTGCGCCGGCTCGGTCTGAAAACGCTCGTAGTAGCGCTCGAGCGCCGCCGCCGCCTTGCCGCGCAGCTGGCGCTCCTCCTCGGAGTCGCCGAACCCGGCTCGCCGCCAGCTTGCGTCGAGCAGCCCGAGCAGCTCGGCCAGCGACCCGCCCGCCCCGGCACGCCCGTGAAAGCGCTCGAGCACCTGGTGCACGACGATCCCGAAGCGCTGGTGGATGCTCGGCTCCTGGGGAATCCGGAAGACCCGCGCGAACTTGTACTTGAGCGGGCAGGTCCGGTAGGTGTCGATGTCGGACGCCGAGAGCATGACACCGTCGCCGCGCTTGGGAAGAAACGCCTCGAGCGAGGGCTCGTCGCGCGCAGGCGATCGCTTGCGCCCGCCGGCGCGCACCGCGCTCGGCATCGAGCAGGTAGTCGTCCAGCGCCGACGAGGTGAGGATCTCCCGCTGCTCGGCGGTGACCGCCTGGAGGATTCGGGCGTTGACGTCGCGCAGCGCCTCGTCGAGGCTCTGGCCCTCGGGCCGCGCGATCAGCGCCGCCAGCTTGAGCAGCTCGAGGTACCGGGCGACGGCGTGGGAGATGTCGAGATCGGTGTCGAAGCGCAGCTCGCCGAGACGGCCGGCGGCGCGCATCGTCCCCTCTAGGAGCTCGTCGCGCAACAACCGATAGGTGGAGTGAAGCGTCTCGGCCGGACCGAACAGCTCCTCCTCCTTGGCCTCCCATTCCTGTGCCAGGGCCAGCCTGGCCTCCTCCACCGGTCCGTACGGCGGCAGCACCGCACCGCGGTCGTTGACGCTCGGATAGGCCAGGACGACACGGGCGCCTCGACCGGGTGATCGCGACGTAGACGCGCGCGTCGCAGGGCCTCGTCCCGCGATGGCTCGACCTGTTCGATCCCGGCTCGCCGCGAGCGCCGGGCGGGATCCGCTCCCGAGCGGCCAGCGCCAGGCCCCCGTGGAGCCCGACCACGTACACGTGCTCAGCCTCCAGTGCGCCAGCCGCCTCGAGTCGCCAGCACCTGGACGCTGCGCCCCACCGCAGGGCTCGGGCTCGTCGAAATCGCGCAGGCCCGGACTCGGCCACGGCGGCGACCTGCCGGGCGAACTGGCGCGGGGTGGCCTGCGGCGATCGCCTGGCTACGCCGAGGCCAGCTCGGCGAACGCGCCGAGCGCCCGCAGGCGCTCGACGACGTCGGCCTGGGCGGCGAACAGCTGATGGCGGCGCAGCCCCAGGCGGTCGATCAGCCGGTGGACGTAGAGATCGGGGCGGGTCGAGTCGAGCGCGGCGACGCACGAGCGGTAGAGCTTGAGGAAGCGCTCGATCCGCTCGCGGGTCTCGGGCGGGACCTGGGGCGACTCGAGCGCCGCGGCCAGCCCCGCCACCATGTCGAGGCGCCGTCGCCGGGTGATCTGGGTCACCCGCGCGATGTCGACGCTCCGCAGGTCGATCGGCGGGCGCGCCAGCGCCCGCACCACCGCCGGCGCATCCGAGGCGTCGGCCAGCAGCCGCAGCCAGGCGAGCAGGTCGCGGATCTCCGCCCGCTGGAAGAACGCTGCCTCGCCGATGACCCGGTGGGGAACGGCGCGCTCCTCGAGCGCCACCGCGACCGCCTGGCCCTCGCGGATGACCGCCGGGACCAGCACCGCGATCGACTCCGGGCGCGACGCCCTCTGAGTGGATCAGCCGCTCGATCTCGGCCGCCACCGCCTGGGCCTGGGCGCGGTCGCCGGCACAGCGCCAGAACGCCGACCTCGCCCCCCGGAGCGCTCGGCTCGCACTCGACCTCGGTCGACCGCGCGAGCCGCGCGCAGGACGCGCTCGGGACAGCGCAGGCTGTGCTCGCAGGACGACGACCCGGGCGCCTTCAAGCGCGAATCCTCCGCGGGCGGGATCCGCCGCGGCAGTGATCAGCTTGACTCACCGATCGCCAGCGCGAGCCGCCGGGCGGCCGGATGAAGCTCGTGGGCGTCGTCGATCAGCAGCGCTTCGAAGCCGGCGCGACGCCACGCCGGTCGGGCACCAGCTGGAGCGCATCGCGCGATCAGATCTCCGGCGTCCCTGAACCCGCGCTTCGGCCAGCATCCGGTCATGCGCCCGGTAGACCTCGGCGAACTCGCGCTCGAGCGCGGCGTCCGCGGGCTCCTCCCCGCGGGCGGGCAGCTGCCGGCCCAGCGCGCGAACTCCTCGGCAGCCGATCAGGTGCGCCTTCAGCCGCGTCGATCCGCCGCACGAAGCCGCCAGCAGCGCCCGGGCGCTGCCGCCGAAATCGTGGCGTTCGAGCGAGAGCTCGTCGATCCGCTCGAGCAGCATCGCGAAGCGCTCGCCGGCGTCGAGCACCGAATCGAGCGGGGCCAGCCCGGGCACCGCCTCGTCCTACCAGCATCGCCGCCAGCCCGAGCGGCGTCACGACAACGAGCTCGTCGTAGGGACGGTTCCAGGCGCTCCTCGATCAGCGCCCGCAGCGCGTCCGCTCGCGCCGGCGAGGGGGCCAGCACGGCGATCCGCTCAGGGGCCGGACCCCGCGCTCGCCGAGCCAGGCGAACCGCTGCGGCGATGAGCTGCGTCTTGCCGGTCCCGGCGGCGCCGAGGATCGAGCAGCGGGACCCGGGCGCTCGGGGACAGCGCCTGCCTGGGAGGAGAGGAGGTCGTGTGGCCGGATGCCCACGTGCGTTTGTAAGGATAAGGAGAGGATGGCCCCGCCTGATCGGCACTTGAAGCGGATTGGCTGGGCGTCTGCCGGCGCGCCGTGCACGGCCTGGAGGAGTGCTGGCGGCCAAGCCAACGCACGGCGGAGAGGGCCGTCGAGACCGGCACGCGCGGCTCGGGCGGTGACCGCACGCTGGTGATCGATCGGAGCGCCGAGAGCGTGGTGACGGCCGAGCTGGATGCGCTTCACGAGCAGGGCTTGCGCTTCACGGCGATCTCCGAGGAGCGGGGCGAGATCGATTACGGAGACCCCGAGCGTCCGCGTGGTGATCGACCCGATCGACGGGTCGCTGAACGCCAAACGCGGGATCCCCCACCATGCCCTGTCGATCGCAGTGGCCGACGGGATCGACGATGGCCGATGTCCAGTTCGCGTTCGTCTACGACTTCGGGCCGGGCGAGGAGTGGTGGGCCCGGCAGCGGCGAGGGAGCGTGGCTGAACGGCGAGCGGCTAGACCCTGAGCTGCGCGAGCGCCGCGACGAGGAGGGCCGGCTTGAGGTGCTGGGGATCGAGTCAGCCGATCCCCGCTGGATCGCGCGGTCGATCGACTCCCTGCTGGAGAGCGCCCACCGCCTGCGCGCGCTGGGGACGATCGCTGCCTCGCTGTGCCAGGTGGCGGCCGCGCGATTCGACGGGATGGTGTCGCTGCGGCGCTCACGCGCGGTGGATGCCGCTGCCGGCCAGTTGATCGTCCGCGAGGCTGGCGGCGTGGTCAGCTTCC
The DNA here is from genome assembly GCA_963803595.1 of uncultured Solirubrobacterales bacterium. Taxonomy (GTDB): domain Bacteria; phylum Actinomycetota; class Thermoleophilia; order Solirubrobacterales; family Solirubrobacteraceae; genus Palsa-465. Next base: position 407,341 of record CAWDNF010000005.1, on the reverse strand, counting down.
CGGCATGTGCCGGATCCGCTGGCGGCGCCGCTCGATGCCGAGCCTCGCTCCCCGGTGGTCGCGGCACGCAGCGCTGAGACGCTCGCCCTGCTGGAGCGGGTGCCGCGATGATCGACTGGATCGTGGCCGAGCGGATCGCGGCGTTCGTCGCCGGAAGCCGGCGACGCGCGATCCACCCGACGTCGACCTGGCCGACCTGGCCGCCGCAGGCCGAGGCACGCGTGACGGCGTACACCGGGCTGCAGCCCTCCCGCCCGCTGCCTCCGCCCGAGGGGGTCGGCCGGCGCGAATGGGTGGCCAGCAACATCGCCTCCATGCGCGCCCTGCTCGATCCGGTGCTGGCCAGCGCGGGCAGCGGCTCGGGCCGTTGGGCCCGGCGATGGAGATCGGGGCCGGGTTCGTGCTCTCGGCCGAGGTGGGCGTCGTGGTCGGCTACCTGGCCCAGCGGGTGCTCGGCCAGTACGAGCTGGTACTGCTCGATGAGAGCGTTGAGGAGCACCCGCCGCGGCTTCTCTTCGTGCTGCCCAACCTCGGCCAGGTGATGCGGTCCTTCGATGCCGACGAGAAGGAGTTCATGACCTGGGTGGCGCTGCACGAGGTCACCCACGCCGTCCAGTTCGCCGGGGTCGACTGGCTCCACGGCTATCTAGCGGGGCTGGTTCGCGAGCTGCTGGCGATCGGCCGAGCTCCGGCTCGACGCCCCACGCAAGCTCCGGATCCCGACCCGTGAGGAGATCGGGAGGCTGCTCTCGGCCTCTGCGCCGCGGCGACCTGATCTCGATCGTCACGACGAAGGCCGAGCGGACACGCTCGACCGCGTCCAAGCCGTGATGGCCGTGATCGAGGGGCACGCCGAGCACGTGATGGACGCCGTCGCGCCGGACCTCCTCCCCTCGCTCGGACGGCTGCGCACCTCGCTTGACCGCCGGCGGCGCTCGCAATCGGGGCTCTCGCGGCTCGTCGCCAGGCTGCTCGGGCTCGATCTCAAGCTCCGCCAGTACGAGCAAGGCAAGCGCTTCTGCGATGCGATCGTGAAGCCCGGCTGGAACCGAGGCGCTGGCGGTCGTCTTCTCAGGTCCGGAAGCCCTCCCCACGCTGCGGGAGCTCGAATACCCGGCCGAATGGCTAAAGCGCACGGCGCCGAGCTAGTCATCACTCAGTGAGCTCGGCTCTCTGGGCTGTAACGATCCCGGTCGGCGGGGTTACAAACACATGTTCGGGTATCGTTCAGCCTGAGAAACGACCAAAGCGGGAGAAATCCATATGGCGACCACCACCAGTCAGAGCGGGGCGCAGGCCTCGCGAACCAGCACCACCCGTCGCAAGACGGCGAGAAGGCGCACAACCGCGTCGCGCCGGAGCACCGTCGACCACGACGGCTCCGAAGACGCCGGTCACGCAGGTCCAGCAGATCGCCGAGCGGGCCGTTCTGGTCCCGGTGGGCGCGAGCCTTCTGGCGCGGGACAACCTCGTCTCGACGGTCAAGACGTTCACCACGCGCTATCGCACCCGGACGGGTTCGAGCGTGAGATCAAGCGCTTCGAGCGCCGCGGCGTGACCGCGCGCAACCGGTTCGAGCGCCAGGTGAGCCGGACGCGGACGCGCTTCGAGCGCCAACTGCGCCAGCGCCGGAGCCTGGTCGAACGGACGGTCAAGCAGAATCGCCGCCGGCTCGAGCGCGAGGTGCGCTCGGTCCGCCGCGACCTCGGCAAGCAGTCAGGTGCCGTCGGCACGCGCTTCGAGAAGCTCGTCTCCGACGCCCAGGGCCTGCTCACCCAGCGCGGCTGCAAGTTTCCCCGCGGCGCGATGGGAGCGCGTCGCGGCAAGGTTCGCCGGCCTCATAACCTCGCCGGCGAATGCAGCACCCTCTCCTCCCTCAACCGTTGGGACGCCACGCATGTGGCGCCCCGTCGGTTTGTTAACGGGCGGGAGGCCGGGACGCGCCACCTACAATGACTTAGACATGCCCACTCGCGAACAGGTCTTGGACGCGCTGCGGGCGGTGATCGACCCGGAGCTGCGGCGGGACATCGTCGAGCTCGAGATGGTGCGCTCGGTCGAGGTGCATGACAACGGCGTCGTCGACGTGATGGTCTCGCTGACCACGCCCGGGTGCCCGATCCGCTCGCACTTCCAGAACGGTGTCGCGGCCGCGGTGCGTGAGCTCGAGGGGGTGACCGGAGTCAACGTGAGCTTCGACGTCCTGTCGGACTCGGAGAGGACGGCGCTGGGCCAGCGGCTCGGGCGCGGTTCGCTGCCCGAGGGAGCGCTGGCCCAGGTTGCCAACGTGGTCTGCGTCGGCTCGGGCAAGGGTGGAGTCGGGAAGTCGAGCGTGACCGCGAACCTGGCCGCCGCGCTGGCGGGCGAGGGAAAGCGCGTCGGCGTCCTGGATGCCGACGTGTGGGGCTACTCGCAGCCGCGCATGCTCGGGCTGGGGGCGGAGCGACCGAAGGTCAACGGCGAGCGCAAGATCGTGCCGCTGCGCACGGGCGACGGGATCGCGGTGATGTCAATCGGGTTCTTCATCGAGCAGGACGCCGCTGTGGTGTGGCGCGGCCCGATGCTCCACAAGGCACTCCAGCAGTTCCTCGAGGACGTCGACTGGGGCGAGCTCGACTACCTCCTGATCGACCTTCCGCCAGGGACCGGCGATGTCTCGATGACGCTCGCCCAGCTCCTGCCCCAGGCGAAGTTCGTGATCGTCACAACGCCGCAGCCGGTGGCCCAGAAGGTGGCCCGTCGCTCGGCCAAGATGGCCACCAAGCTGAAGCTCGAGATCGCGGGCGTGATCGAGAACATGTCGGGTTTCGTCACGCCCACGGGTGAGCGCTACCCGCTGTTCGGCGAGGGTGGCGGCGAGCTCCTGGCCGACGAGCTCGCGGTGCCGCTGCTGGCCAAGGTCCCGCTGACGATGGCGCTGCGCGAGCAGTCCGACGAAGGGCTGCCGCTCGTGTTCGCCGACCCGGACGACCCGGCCGCCCAGGCGCTTCATCACGCCGCGCGCGGGCTGATCGCGCTGGCACCGATCGAGCTACCGGTGATGCAGGCGCCCGCGCCGGCCGCCGAGCCCAAGCCGGTCGGTATGTCGCTGCCGATGGCTTGAACGACCACCGCTTCGTGCTCGAGGCCGCCCTCCGGCGCTCGCACCGTCGAGCGGCGGCGCGGCAGCCGCCGCAGCGGGCAAACCCCTAGCGATTGGCGTAGTAGTCCGAGTTGATCTTCGAGTACTGCTGCCATTCGTCCGGCAGCTGGTCCTCGGCGAAGCAGGCATCCACCGGGCAGGCCTCGACGCACGCGTCGCAGTCGATGCATTCCTCGGGGTCGATGTAGAGCATCTCGACGCTGTCGTAGTCGGGCTCGTCAGGCGTCGGATGGATGCAGTCGACCGGGCACACCTCGACGCATGAGTTGTCCTTCGTGCCGATGCACGGCTCGGCGATCACGTAGGCCATATCTGTCTTTCAGTCCTAGGGTTCTCGTGGAGGAGCGCCGCATTCTAGGGACTGGCGCCCGATAGCCTCCCGGCCCGTGTTGCTGCTGACCGGCGCGACGGGAACCATCGGGTTACCCCTTGTCAGGCGCCTGACCTCGGAGGGAACGCCCGTCCGCTGCCTGGTGCGCGATCCCCGGCGCCTGGGCGCCGAGCGGGTGAGGGTGCAGATCGTGCTGGGCGATCTGGCCGACCCGTTCTCGTTTCGCAATGCGCTCCGAGGGGTGGACACGGTAGTCCACCTGGCCGCGCCGATCCGGGACCAGCCAGGGGGCTCTATCGAGGAGCTGGCCGGCGTCGCGGCCTGGCGGTTGGTCCGCGCCGCGGAAGCCGCGGGGGTGGAGCGGTTCGTGTTCTTCTCGGCGCTCGGCGCGTCGACCTGGAGCCGGGCGCGCCTGCTGCGGGCCAAGGCGATCGCCGAGCGGGCGCTGAGCGAGTCCTCGTTGTCGCACACAGTGTTCGCCCCCTCGCTCGTCTACTCGCCGAGCGATCCCTTCATCACGCTGCTCGAGCGGATGTCGCTCTTGCCGGTGATGCCGATCTCGGGCTCGGGACGCGCGCTGTTCCAGCCGATGTGGGCCGAGGACGTGGCTGATTGCGTGATCGCGGTCCTCCCGGGGGGAGCCGCGGCCTCGGAGTCGGCGGGCGTGCGCTACGAGCTCGCGGGGCCCGAAACGCTTAGCTATCGCGAGTTCGTCGGGTGCGTGCTGCGGTCGCTGCGCCGGCGGCGGCCTCTCCTGCCGGTGCCGGAGCGGATCGTCAGGCGGTGCCTGACGGCGGTCGAGCTGCTGATGGGGCCAGCCGCGTTCGCCACCTGGGACGAGGCCGAGCTGCTCGAGGTGTCGCTGACCACTCCGCGTGGGACGGCCGACGCCGAGCGGCTCGGGGTGGTGCCGAAGCCGATGCGGGCCGTGCTCGGGGTGGGGTAATGCCGCTGCGGCGGGCTACGGCGGACGATCTGGAATTCCTCGTAGACCTGGCGGCCGATGAGAGCGTCGCCGCCTACTTGTATCCGGGCGCCGGGGAGCGAGACGCACTCGAGGAGCGGATCGCTGCGGCGAATGAGCCGGAGGGGCTGTGGCTGATCGTGTACACCGACGGCGCACGGCTGGGTGCACTCGAGCTTTCGATCGTCAGCCTGCGCAGCCGCCTCGCCTCGCTGAGCCGGGTCATGGTGGCGCCGGCGAGCCGCCGGCACGGCGTGGCGGTGGCTTCCGTGCGGGCGATCTGCCGGATGGCGTTCCAGGAGCACGGATTGCATCGCGTTCAGGCCGAGGTCTACGGCGACAACGTGGCGGGCCAGCGGCTATTCGAGCGGGCCGGCTTCACGCGCGAGGGGGTGCGGCGCCGGGCGTACTGGCGGCGCGAGCAGTGGCTCGACGGGGTCCTGTTCGGGCTGCTGGCCGAGGAGCTGGCGTCCTAGGCCACGGCCAGGCCGGGGGTGCGCTCGGCCCACGAGTGAGCCTGCTCGAGCTGGGCTGCCACGCTGAGGAGCAGGTCCTCGCGCAGGGGGCCGGCTGCGAGCTGAACGGCGAGCGGGAGGCCGTCGTCGGTCTGGAACAGCGGGAGCGAGATCGCGGGCAGGCCGGTGACGTTGAAGATCGCCGTGTAGGGCGTGAAGTGGCCCGAGCGGCGGTAGTGGTCCCACGGGTCGGGGCCGCGGCCGTGGACCTCGCCGATCGGGATCGGGGGCCTGGCCAGCGCCGGGGTGAGGACGAGGTCGTAGTCGCTCAGATAGGCGACCAGCTTCCGTGCAAGGCCCTTGATCCGCCCCTCGGCGTCGAGGAAGTCGAGCGTGCTCTGCCCGCGGGCGTGCTCGTACATCTTCCAGGTGAGGGGCTCGACGTCCTCCTCGGTCGCTTCGCGGCCGCGCAGCTGGCCTCCGACGCGCGTCGTCATCGAGACCATCGGACCGAAGGCGCGGGTGAATTCGGGAAGGACGTCCTCACTTGACCAGGGTGGTGAGATCTCTTTGACTTCATGGCCGAGCCGGCTGAGGAGCTCTGCCGCGTCGCGGGCGGCCTGGAGGCAGACCGGATCGACCGGCGCGCCGGCGAGCGGCGGCTCCAGCGCGAGGCCCACCCGGAGCCGGCCTGGGTCGCGCGTCGCGGCTGTTGCAAACGGCTCGTCGGGGCCGGGCGCCCAGGTAGTGTCGCCGGGCTCGTAGCCGGCCAAGACGTCCAGGATCTGTGCCGTCTCGGCGACGGTGCGAGTGAGGACGCCATCTGAGACGAGCAGGCTGTCACCGACGTGGGGGCCGACCGAGACGCGGCCCCGGGACCCCTTGAGACCGACCAGCCCGCAGCAGGAGGCGGGGATACGGGTCGAGCCGCCGCCGTCGTTGCCGTGCGCGACGGGAACCATTCCTGCCGCCACGGCGGCCGCCGATCCGCCGCTCGAGCCGCCCGGCGTGCGGTCGAGATCCCACGGGTTGCGGGTCGGGCCGTTTCGCCGGGACTCGGTCGTCGGCAGGATCCCCATCTCAGGCAGTGCGGTCTTGCCGACGATCACGAAGCCGGCTCGCTTGATCCGTCTGACCAGGTAAGCGTCCTCGTGGGGGACGAAGTCGCCGAACAGGTCGCTGCACATCGTCAGCGGCATGCCCTGCACGGGGCGGTTGTCCTTGATCGCGATCGGGACGCCGGCGAAGGGGCGATCGTCCTTTGGCGCGATCGCTTCGGCGGCGGCCAGGGCCTGCTCGTGCGCGACGTAGGTGAAGGCGTTGATCTGCGGCTCTAGCTCGTCGATCCGGCGTAGGGCTGCCTCGGTCAGCTCTGTCGCCGTGACCTCACCTGAGCGGATCAGCGCGGCGAGCTCGGTGGCAGGGCGAACCAGCAGATCAGTCACTGGCCGCGAAGCCTATCCCGATACGCTGAGCGCGATGACTGCAACGGCCGAAGTTCAATCAGGCCTTGAGGGCGTAGTCGCGTTTGCCACCGAGATCGCCGAACCGGATCGGGCGGGTGGCGCGCTCCGCTATCGGGGCGTCAACATCGAGGAACTCGTGGGTGCGGTGCCGTTCGAGCAGGTGTGGGGGCTGTTGGTGGACGGCAAGCTGCTCCCGGGCATGCCGCCGGCCGAGCCGTACGCGCTGACCGTTCACTCGGGCGATCCGCGGGTCGACGTCCAGTCGGCGCTCGCGATGCTTGGCCCACAGTGGGGCTTCCGCGAGCTGATCGACATCTCAGACGAGGAGGCGCGCGACAGCCTGGCGCGCGCGTCGGTGATGGCCCTGTCGTTCGTGGCCCAGTCGGCAAGAGGGATCGGCAGACCTCCTGTGTCCCAGCTGGAGGTCGACAAGGCGCGCTCGATCCCCGAGCGGTTCCTGATCCGCTGGCGCGGCGAGGCCGACCCCAGGCACGTGGAGGCGATCGACGCCTACTGGATCTCGGCCGCCGAACACGGGATGAACGCGTCGACGTTCACCGCGCGCGTGGTTGCCTCGACGGGAGCGGACGTCGCGGCCGCACTGAGTGCGGCGGTGGGCGCCCTGAGCGGACCGCTTCACGGTGGCGCGCCGTCGCGGGTCCTGAAGATGCTCGACGACGTCGAGGCGGCAGGTGACGCCGAGCGCTACGTTCGCGACCTGCTCGACCGAGGCGAGAGGCTGATGGGGTTCGGCCACCGGATCTATCGGGCGGAGGATCCGCGGGCGCACGTGCTGCGGGAGACCTCGCGGCGACTCGGGTCAAACCGCGTCGAGGTGGCGGAGGCGCTCGAGCAGGCGGCGCTGGCCGAGCTTCAGGCGCGCAAGCCCGACCGGGTGCTGGCAACGAACGTCGAGTTCTGGTCGGCCGTCGTGCTCGACTTCGCCGACGTCCCGCCCGAGCTGTTCACGCCGATGTTCGTGTGCGCCCGCACCGCGGGATGGTCGGCCCACATCATGGAGCAGAAGCGGGAGGGGCGGCTGATCCGGCCGACGGCCAAGTACGTGGGTCCACCGCCGCGGCCATTGTCTGAGGTCAAGGAGGCGGAGCGACAGGCGGGCGTAGCGGGCGTGCCCGGCCAGGCTTCCTAGCGCCCGGCGTACGGCCCCTCGACGTACTCGCGCAGCATGCGGGTTGCGCAGAAGCGCGGGCCGAGGGTGCGGAGCGAGGCCTTGATGCGGCCGATCCAGTCGCGCGGCAGGCCGGCGGCGTCGCGGCCGTAGAACTCGGGCACGACCTCGTCATCGAGCGCGCGGTGAAGCGACTCCGCGGCCTGCTCGTCCTGGAGTGAGTGGTCGTCCAGCACGTGGCCGTCGAGCCCCCAGCCGTTGAAGCCGTCGAATGCCTCAGCCCACCAGCCGTCGAGCACGCTCAGCTGAAGTCCGCCGTTGAAGACGGACTTCATCCCGCTTGTCCCGCTCGCTTCGAGCGGAGGGCGCGGGACGTTCAGCCACACATCGCAGCCGCGCACCATCATCGCCGCGGTGGCCAGGTCGTAGTCGTCCAGGTAGACGACGCGCTCGCCGACGATTTGGGCGGACTTCAAGCCGAACAGCCGCTGAAGCGAGCGCTTGGCCTCCTCGTCGCGAGGGTGCGCCTTGCCGGCCAGCACCACCTGAACCGGTTGCTCGCCGCCGAGCAGCGACAGCGTCCATTCCGGGTCGCGGGTGAGGAGGTCGAGCCGCTTGTAGGTCGCCACGCGCCGGGCAAAGCCGATCGTCAACGTACCGGGCTCGAAGACGCGCGCGGCGGCCTCGACATAGTCGCGGACGTCGCCACGCAGCAGCCTGTCCTGGGTACTGCGCCGCCGGACGAACTCGACCAGCTCGGCGCGCTGGCTCTGGCGCGCCGACCACAGGGCGTCATCGGGGATGTCGTCCACCCGCTCCCATAGGCCGGTCTCGTCGGCGTGGTCGGCCCAGTCGGGGCCGAGGTGGGTGTCGAGCAGCTCGCGCATCGGCGCACCGAGCCAGGTCGGAACGTGGACTCCGTTCGTTACGTAGGAGATCGGCACCTCCTCGACTGCCCGCTCGGGCCACAGCTGGTGCCACATCGCGCGTGCCACCTCGCCGTGGCGGCGGCTCACCCCGTTGGCGGCGCGACTCAGGCGGAGTGCCGCCTGCGTGACGCCGAACATCTCATCGGCGGCCTCGGGATGGGTGCGACCCAGCGCCAGCATCTCCGCCTCGGGGACCGCAAGCTCATCGGCCAGGCGAGCGATCGCCTGCTTGATCTGATCCGACGAGTAGCAGTCGTTACCCGCCGGCACCGGTGTGTGAGTGGTGAAGACAGTGCGCTCTCGGGCCGCGGCGAGTGCGCGGGCGCCGTCATGATGTCCGTTGACCGAATAGCTGGCAGCCAGCGAAAGCGGCGCGAGCGCCGCGTGGCCCTCGTTGAGGTGGATCACACCGGGCTCATAGCCGAGCGCGCGCAGCGCGCGGATCCCCCCCACCCCGAGCAGCACGTACTGGGCGAGGCGAGTGCTCGCGTCGGCCTCGTAGAGCCTCGCCGTGATCCAGCGCTCGATTGCCCCGTTGCGCGAAATGTCGGTGTCGAGCAGGAACAGCGGCACTCGACCGACGTCAACGCGCCAGATGTGGGCCGAGACCTCGGTGTCGTAGATCGGAACCTCAACCGTCACCGGCGAGCCGTCGGGGCCAGTCACGCGCGCCGCGGGAAGCCGCTGGGGATCCGTGTCCACCCAGTACTCGTGCTGCCAGCCTGCGGCGTCTATGCGTTGGCGGAAGTAGCCCTTGCGGTACATGAGCCCCACCGCGGCCAAGGGCAGTGCGCGGTCGGATGCCTCCTTGAGCAGATCGCCGGCCAGGGCGCCAAGCCCACCCGAGTAGACAGGCAGCGAGACGTGGATGCCGTACTCCGCACACAGGAAGGCGACCGGTCGCTCGGGATCGACGGCGCCCGACGGCGGGCGCTCCAGGTCCGCCGTTACCGCCTCCTCGAGACGCCGCGCGCGCTCGACGAGGTCCTCGTTGGCCGCGGCGCGACGGAGCGCCCGGTGGGAGGCCTCCTGGAGGAGGCGCACCGGGTTCTGGAGGCAAAGCTCGAAGCGCTCGCGGTCTATCTCGGCGAACAGCTCAGGGCCGCCCGGGAGCCAGGACCAGCGGTAGTTGTAGGCCAGCCGGGCTACGGGCGCCAGCGCCTCAGGAAGGCGCTCGGCCAGCTCCTCAGCGGCGCGGATCGTGTCCGCGCGCCCGTTGCAGACGATGGTCCCTGGATCGGTCACCCCGATGGATTATCACCCGACTCTTGGCAGGAGGTGGAAAGCCTCGGACGGCCGGTACGCTCGTCTCGTTGCCCGGAGCTCCACATGCCCAAACCAGGTGCCTGCTCGGAGTTCTGGCCTTCGGTGACTCAATCACCCATGGTGGTGGCGAGCTTCAGTGGGGAGTCGCCCTCCAGTCATGGGCGCTCTGGCTGGCCCGCGGCCTGGGGCTGCCGTTCACGAGCCATGCCGCGGACGGCGCCCGGGTGGGGGACGTCGTGGCCAAGCAGATCCCAGCCTTCGAACGCATCAACCGTTCTGGCAAGGCGAGCTACGACATCGGGTGTCTCTACATCGGGGTCAACGACGTGCGCTCGGTCGACTGGGACCGGCCCGGCTACGAGGCTGACTTTGCCAGCGCGCTCGGGTTCCTCGCGGCGCGCTCGGAGCGCACGCTCGCGCTGACGGCTCCGCTCGATCTGGGCCGCCCCCGTGCCGGAGAGAAGGTGCGCGAGCTCAACGAGTCGATCAAACGAGTCGCAGCAGAGCGCGGGACGATCGTGGTCGACCTGAGCGACTTCGGCGCCCGAAACCAGGTGATGACCGACCACGTTCACCCCACCGCCTTCGGCCAGATCGCGATCGCCGAGCGCGCGCTGGCTGCGCTCGAGCGCGACGGGGTGGGCGTCAGGGTATGGCCCTCCAGCCTGATCGAGTTCGAGACGACGCACTGGAAGCGGCTGCGCGGTGATCTCACCTACCTCTACCGCCACGCCAAGGTCAGCGTGCGGGCGGGTGTGGTGGGCGCCGGGGCGCGCGTGCTAGGGGCGCGGGCGGGTGGGCTAGGGGCGGGAGCGCTGGGGGCACGGGCGGGTGTGCTGGGCGGCGGGGCGGGAGCCCTTGTCTCGGCGAGGGAATCCTGAGGTCGCGGCCATCCCCAGCATCGTCTTGATCAGGCACGCGCAGGGGTCGTTCGGGACAGCCGACTACGACGTCCTGTCCGAGCGCGGTCATGCGCAGACCGCGGCGCTTGTGAGCGGCTTGGCGCGGCGGAGTATCCACGGCCAGCGGGCGATCTCAGGCGCCTTGCGCCGTCAGCGCGATACGGCCTCGCCCTGCGCGTCGGCATGGGGCGTCGAGCTCGAGATCGATGAGCGGTGGGACGAGTACGTGGATCGCGACATCCTCGAGCACCACGCCGATGTGCCAGCCGGGCTCGAGCGCAGGCCAGGCGATGAGCCGCTCGACTCGCGCCAGTTCCAGGAGATCCTCAACGGCGGGCTGAGGGCATGGATCGGGGCCGGCACAGACAGCCCGGCCGCCGAGCCCTGGCCCCGCTTTCAGGCGCGGGTGACTGCTGCCCTGGGGGAGCTGGCGGCGGATCTGGGCCGGGGCGAGACGGCGCTCGTGGTCAGCTCGGGCGGCGTGATCGCCGCGCTAACCGCGAGCCTGCTCGGCCTACCCGCGGAGGCGCTGATCGCCTTCAACCACGTCAGCATCAACACCGGGATCACGAAGTTGACGGTTGGGCGAGGGGGCGTGACGCTGGTCTCCTCCAACGAGCACGCCCACCTCGAGGAGGCAGACCGCGCGCTGATCAGCTACCGCTAGGGCCTGTGGTTCGAACCGTCTATGCGACGGCGAGCGTCTTGGACAGGCCTAGAACCCGCCGCCGACGAGAGCCTCGGCGTCGCGCTCGTCGGGTTCGGCCACCACGACCTCGCGCCAGGCGCTTACGAAGGTGTCGACGACCCGAGGATCGAACTGGGTCCCGGCGGCGCGCTCGAGCTCGGACAGCGCGTCCTGGGCTCCGCGGGCGCGGTAGTACGGGCGATCGCTGGTCATCGCGTCGAAGGCGTCGCAGACAAACACGATGCGCGCTCCGAAGGGGATCTCCTCTCCGCACAGCCCGTCCGGATATCCGGTCCCGTCCCAGCGCTCCTGGCAGGAGCGGACGAGCCTCGCGACGGACAGCATGGCCGGCGACGCGGAGAGGATCCGCTCGCCGGCAATCGTGTGACGGAGGATCAGCTTCCACTCGTCGTCGTTGAGGGGCCCCGGCTTGTTGAGGATCGTCCCGGGGATCGCCGCCTTGCCGATGTCGTGCAGCTCGCCGGCGAAGCGAACCTCGTGTAGCTGGTCGTGGGTCAAATTCAAGCGCCGACCGATCAGGGCAGCGAGCCGCCCGACCTGACGAAGATGCTGGTGCAGCGCGGGCTGATGCTCGCGCAGGAACGCGAGCATAAGGTCGTGCGCCTCCTGCGCGGTGCTGTCAATGACCATTGCGGTCGGCATGATCCAGTTCTCGGTGTCCCGGGCCTCCTCCTTTACGAAGGCACCGGGTCTTTCAGCGGAAATTTCAGTGTTTTTCGGGCGTTGGAAGCGGTTGGTGCGGGTTGCGGTGCGGGTTGCGGTGCGGGCAGGTGCGGGCGGCGGTGCGGGCGGGTGTGCGGGCGGCCATCCGCCGAGCCGTGCCGTCACGCCCGCCGGGCCTCCTCGGTCGCCTCACGCAGCCTGGCGGCCAGCCGATTGGTCAAAGCCCCGGCCCGAAGCTGCCACCGCCAATTGCCGCTGGCGCGGCCGGGAGCGTTCATCCGCGCCTCGCTACCCAGGCCGAGGATGTCCTGGGCCTGCATGATGGCGAGCCGCGCGGGCGAGCTGAGCGTGAGCCGGATGAGACGCCACCACGGCTCGCGGTCGCTCAAGTGGCGGGCGGCGAGAGCGTGGTCGACCGACCGGCGGCGTTCGGCGTCGAGGGACTCGTACCAGCCACGGAGGGTGTCGTGATCGTGGGTGCCGGTGTAGACGACCGCATTCTCGGGATGGTGCTCGAGCCGGTGGGGACTCTCGGCCTCCTGGGGATCGAAGGCGAACTGGAGCACGACCATGCCGGGCAGCCTGAGCTCGTCGCGCAGCCGGCGCACGGCGGGAGTGATCACCCCAAGGTCCTCGGCGATCAGGGGTAGCGGGTTGCTCAGTCCGAGCTCGCGCGCCATCGCGTCGAACACGGCACGCCCCGGTCCACGCTTCCACCGACCCGCGCGCGCCGTGCGCGCGCCTGCCGGCACCGCCCAGTAGGCAACGAACCCCCGGAAGTGATCGATCCGCGCGAGCTCGAACAGCTCGAAGCGTGCGCCGCAGGCGGGCCGACCACCACGCGTAGCGGCGGCGGCGCAGCGCCGGCCAGTCGTACAGAGGATTTCCCCACAGCTGCCCGCTCGCGGAGTAGGCGTCGGGAGGTGCTCCCGCCACGGCACCCTCCTGAAAGAGCTCCGGGTGGCCACGGTGGTCGGCGCTGGCCGGCGCCACATAGATCGCGACGTCGCCGATCAGGCGCACGCCGCGGTCCGCCGCGTAGGTGCGAAGGGCTTCCCATTCCCGCTCGAAGCGCACCTGGTCGGCGACAGCCGCCCGGCCCGCGAAGCGTTCCCAGCCGGCGATCCAGTCACGGTGCCGCTCGCAGAAGTCGATCCGCTCGGTGCGGCTCACGGGGGCCCGGCGGTCGGCCAGCAGGCCCGGCCAGGCCGCAAAAGCCGAGCGGGACTTGTAGGGCGAGCCGTGGCGATCGGGAGGCCCGAGCGGCAGCACCTGCCACCACGACTGACCGGCTGAGGCAAGCCAGTCCACGAATTTGAACGCCTCGGGGCCGAGGCGGCCGCCGGGCAGCGATGTGATGTGGAGCTGGACACCGCTCGAGCGCGTGAGCATTGGCGTGGTTTACCCCCTGGCGGGACCTGGATATGTTCAAGTCATGGCATCGTCGGTGACCGGGGTCCAGCCGGTCCGAGACACTAAGCCGCGATCGAGCGGACGGCGGGCGGCGCAGCCGCGGATCGTGATCCAGTACCCCTCGCCCGCGGTCGATGGAGGAGCGTTCCCGGCCAAGCGCTGCGTCGGCGATCTGGTCAGGGTGCAGGCCGACGTCTTCCGCGACGGCCACGAGATCCTGCGAGCCGTGGTCCGCCACCGGGGCCCCGGCGAGCGGCGCTGGAGCGAAGCCGAGATGCACCGGATCGATGCCCATCTGGACGGGGTGCGATGGGAGGGCGGCTTCAGCGTCGAGCGGACGGGGCGCTTCGAGTACGCCGTCGAGGCCTGGACGGACGCCTTCGGTACCTGGCGTGACGAGCTCGAGCGCAAGCTTGCCGCCGGGCAGCGCGACCTGGCCGGCGAGCTGTCCGAAGGGACGTTGCTCCTGCGTTCGGCGCTCGAGCACGCCCGCGCGACCGACCGAAGGCTGATCCAGCACGCGCTCGACGCCCTCGAGGATCCGGAGATGCTCGAGCCGGCCAAGCACGACGTCGCGCTCGGTCCCGAGCTGTTCGAGGCCGTCCACCGATGCCAGGAGCGCCGGGGGAGCGTGGTGCTCGAGCCGCCGCTGGTCGATCGAGGTCGACCGGCTCCGCGCCCGCTTTGGTGCCTGGTATGAGCTGTTTCCCCGCTCGTGGGGTGGCCTGAAGGGCATCGAGAAACGGCTGCCGGAGCTGGCTGAGCTCGGCTTCGATGTCGTCTACCTGCCCCCGATCCACCCCATCGGGCAGACGAATCGCAAGGGCCGCAACAACGCGCTGGTGGCCCAGGCGGGTGATCCGGGCTCTCCGTGGGCGATCGGAGATGAGACGGGGGGCCACGACGCCGTGCACCCCGAGCTAGGAACGGCTGCGGATCTCCGCGGCCTGACCGCGCGAGCCAGCGAGCTGGGGATCGAGATTGCGCTCGACTTCGCGATCCAGGCCTCGGCCGACCACCCGTGGCTGACCGAGCACCCCGAGTGGTTTCATCGCCGCCCGGACGGCACCCTCAAGTACGCCGAGAATCCGCCCAAACGCTACCAGGACATCTACAACTTCAACTGGGAGTCCGAGGATTGGCGGGGACTGTGGGAGGCGCTCCGGGACGTGGTCCTCCACTGGGTCGACTGCGGGATCAAGATCTTCCGGGTCGACAACCCACACACCAAGCCATTTGAGTTCTGGCGCTGGCTGATCGAGGAGGTCCACGCGGCGTGACCGCGACGTCGTATTCCTGGCCGAGGCCTTCACGCGCCGCGCGGTCATGCGCCATCTGGCCAAGATCGGGTTCACGCAGTCCTACACGTACTTCACGTGGAAGAACTCGCGCCACGAGTTGACCGAGTACGTATCGGAGCTGGCCTACTCAGGGCGAGCAGGAGTACTTCCGGCCCAACTTCTTCGCCAACACCCCGGACATCCTGCACGCCTACCTCCAGCACGGCGGGCGACCCGGCGTTCGAGGCTCGCCTGGTCCTGGCGGCGACCCTGAGTCCGAGCTACGGGATCTACTCGGGATTCGAGAACCTCGAGAACGTCGCCGTGCGCGAGGGATCCGAGGAGTACCTGAACTCCGAGAAGTACGAGATCAAGACGCGCAAGCTGAGCGGCGAGTTGTTGCCGCTGATCTCCAGGATCAACTTTCATCCGCCGGGAGAACCCGGCGCTCCAGGACTTCTCCAACGTGACGTTCCTGGACACGGCCAACGACGCGCTGATCGCCTACGCCAAGCAGTCAGCCGGAAACACCGTGCTGGTCGCGGTCAACCTCGACCCGCATCAGGCGCAGGAGGGGCTGGCGATCGTGCCGGCGAGCCTCGGACTCCCGCCCAGCTTCGCCGCCCACGACCTGCTCACCGATGAGCGCTTCCAGTGGCGGATCGGCCCCAACTACGTGCGGCTCGAAGCCCGGCGTGCGCCAGGCCCACGTGCTGCGGGTCGAGACCTGATGGTCGACCGTGTCGGTCGGCCCGCCCACCCTCACCCATCTGCTCGCCGCCGAGTATCTAAGCCCCCGGCAGCAGCTCGCCGAGCGCGAGCCCGAGACGCCAGCCCAAGCCCAGACGCGCCAGTGGTTCGAAGCCGAGCCGCTCTGGTTCAAGCGTCGATCTTCTACGAGATCCACGTCCGCGGCTTCTACGACGCCAACGGCGACGGGATCGGGGATTTCCGCGGGCTGACCGAGAAGCTCGACTACCTCCAATGGCTGGGGATCGACTGCATCTGGCTGCTCCCCTTCTACAAGTCGCCGCTGCGCGACGGCGGCTATGACATCGCCGACTTCACCAACATCCACTCCGACTACGGCAACGTGGACGACGTCCAAGAGCTGATCGACGCCGCACACGCTCGCCGCATCCGGGTCATCGCCGACCTCGTGATGAACCACACCTCGACCGATCACCCGTGGTTCCAGGCGTCGCGGCACGCGCCGCGGGCTCGCCGAAGCGCGATTGGTACGTGTGGTCGGACACCGTCGCACCGCTACGAAGACGCTCGGATCATCTTCATCGATACCGAGTCGTCCAACTGGAGCTGGGACGACGAAGCCGGTGCCTACTACTGGCATCGCTTCTTCTCCCACCAGCCCGACCTCAACTACTGACAATCCCGAGGTCCGGGACGCGATGATCGACGTGCTGCGCTTCTGGCTCGATCTTGGGCTCGATGGCTTCCGCCTCGACGCCGTCCCCTACCTGTTCGAGCGCGAGGGCACCAACTGCGAGAACCTGCCCGAGACCCACGACTACCTCAAGCGGATCCGCAAGGAGGTCGACGAGCACTACCCCGATCGGGTGCTGCTGGCCGAGGCCAACCAGTGGCCGGAGGACGTCGTGCAGTACTTCGGTAAGGGCGATGAGTGCCACATGGCCTTCCACTTCCCCGTCATGCCGCGCATGTTCATGGCCATGCGCCGCGAGGAGGCGGTGCCCGATCTACGAGATCCTGGAGCGCACCCCGCCGCATCCCGGAGAACTGCCAGTGGGGTCTGTTCCTGCGCAACCACGATGAGCTGACGCTCGAGATGGTGACCGACGACGAGCGCGACTACATGTACACCGAGTACGCCAAGGATCCCGCGGATGAAGCTCAACCTGGGGATCCGCCGCCGGCTGGCGCCGCTGCTCGACAACGGACGCGACGAGATCGAGCTGATGCACGCGATCCTGTTCTCGCTCCCTGGGCTCGCCGGTCCTCTACTACGGGGATGAGATCGCGATGGGCGACAACGTGTTCCTGGGCGACCGCGACGGGGTGCGCACGCCGATGCAGTGGACCGGGGACCGCAACGGCGGGTTCTCTCGGGCCGACTTCGCCCAGCTCTACGCGCCACCGCTGATGGATCCGGTCTACGGCTTCCAGGCGGTCAATGTAGAGGCCCAGCTGCGCACGCCGACCTCGCTGTTGCGCTGGATCCACCGGTTCATCGCGCTGCGCAAGGAGCACCCGGTGTTCGGCTTTGGCACCTACGAGCCGATCGAGCCCTCCAACCCGCGGATCTTCTCCCACCTGCGGCGCTTCGAGGACGACCTCGTGATGTGCGTGCACAACCTGGCCCGCTCCGCCCAGGCGGTCGAGCTCGATCTGCGCGCCTACGAGGGCCGCTACCCGGTCGAGCTGTTCGGCCGCTCGCGTTTCCCCCGTATCGGCGAGTTGCCCTACCTGCTCACGCTCGGCTCCCGTGGCTTCTACTGGTTCCAGCTCGTCGAAGAGGAGGAGGCCGCCAAGCGATGCCTGAATTTGCCAGGGTGCAGGGCGATGGAGGTCCCCGCACTCCTCGAGGACGAGAGCCTCTGCGACTGGATCTCGGGCAGCGCTGGTACGCGTCGAAGTCCAGATCCATCTCGAGCGCACACGTCGTCGAGCAGATCGTGCTGCGAGACGATCCGCTGCTGGTGCTCGCGCTCGTGCAGACCCGTTTTGCAACCGGCACGCACGAGCTCTACCAGCTGCTCGCCACCGAAATCGACCGCGACGCGCTGAGCGACCCGGGGCAGGCACTCGAGCTGCTGCGGCGGATCGAGGCCGGCGAGGAGATCGATACCGACGATGGCCATTTCAGCTTCCACGCCGTCGACGGCGTGGCGGGCGTGGCGGAGGGTTCGCCCAGCTCGCTCGGTCGGCGTCGAGCAGTCCAACTCCTCGATCGTGTTCGACGACCGAGTCGTGCTCAAGGTGTTCCGCAAGCTCGAGCCTGGAATCAACCCCGAGCTGGAGATGCTGCGCTTCCTCACCGCTCACGGTTTCGAGCACATCGCACCGCTGCTCGGCTGGTATGCCTACGACGGGCAGGCGCTTGCTGCGACGCTCGGGGTCGCGCAGGAATTCATCCCCGATGCGGTTGGTGGTTGGGAGCTCGCGTTATCGGAGATCGCCGGCGATCCCGAACGGTTCCTAGACCGGCTGGCCAGTCTGGGCCGGGTGACCGCCGCCATGCACACCGTGCTCGCCTCAGACGCGGGCGATCCCGCGTTCTCGCCGGAGGAGCCGAGCAACGAGGCCCTGTCGCTCCTCACCGCCACCGTGGACGAGGACATCGAGCGGATGTTCGTCCGTCTGCCCGACGCGCCTGCCCTTGCGCCGATCGCCGGCCGCGGCCAGGACGTCCGCGAGCGCCTGGCGTCCCGGGCCCAGATCGGCGTCGGCGGGCGGGTCACCAGGACCCATGGCGACTACCACCTGGGGCAGACGCTGGCCACCCCGCACGGTTGGGTGATCATCGACTTCGAGGGCGAGCCAGCGCGCCCGCTTCCCGAGCGGCGTCAGAAGCGCTCGCCGCTGCGCGATGTCGCGAGCATGCTGCGCTCGTTTGCCTATGTCAGCTCGGCCGTGGAGCTACAGCTGGGACGACGGGCGCCGGAGGACTTCGAGCTGCGTGCCCGCCAGCAGTTCCTCTCGCAGTACTTCGAGCACGTAGATCCCACGCTGCTGCCGGCCGGGGATGCCCAGGTGGCGAGCTTGCTGTCGATCTTCGAGCTCGAGAAGGCGATCTACGAGCTCCAGTACGAGCTCGACAACCGGCCGGATTGGGTGCCGATTCCGGTTGCGGGTATCAGGAGGTTGTTGGAGGAAGCCGTTTGAGCGCGATCGCCACGTCCGAGCTCGATGCCCTCGTGCGCCGCGAGCATTCGAACCCCCACGGGGTGCTGGGCGCCCACCCGGCCAGCGGCGGCGTGGTGATCCGCGCCTACCGGCCGGCGGCGTGTGGCATCACCGCACACCTGGAAGGCGACGAGAGCGTCGAGCTCGAGCAGATCCACGCCGGCGGCGTGTTCGAGGGTGTCGTGGATGGCGCCGAGCCGCCGCTTCCCTACACGCTCGAGGTCGACTATGGCCCGGCAGGCACGTTCACGATCGAAGATCCGTACCGCTTCACCCCGACGCTGGGAGAGCTCGACACCTACCTGATCGGCGAGGGTCGGCACGAGCAGGTCTACGAGAAGCTCGGCGCCCACGTCCGCGAGCACCAGGGCGTGTCGGGTACGGCGTTCGCCGTCTGGGCGCCGGCGGCGCACGCGGTCAGCGTGGTCGGCGACTTCAACTCGTGGGATGGCCGCCTGCACGCGATGCGTACGCTCGGCTCGAGCGGCGTGTGGGAGCTGTTCCTCCCCGGACTCGAACCGGGTGCCTGTTACAAGTACGAGATCCTGGGGGCCGACCGGCAGCTGCTCCTGAAGGCCGACCCCTACGCGTTCGAGACCGAGCTGCCGCCCAAGACCGCGTCGGTCGTTTTCCGCTCGAAGCACCGGTGGGACCGGGCTGACGCCGAGTGGCTGGCAGACCGGGCCGAGGCCCGGCCGATCGAGCGCCCGATGTCGATCTACGAGGTTCACGTCGGCTCGTGGCGGCTCAACACGCTCGAGGGCAACCGCTCGCTGACCTACAGCGAGCTGAGCGAGGAGCTGTGCGCCTACGTCAAGGACATGGGCTTCACGCACGTCGAGCTGCTCCCGGTTATGGCCCACCCGTTCAGCGGCTCATGGGGCTATCAGGTGACCGGGTACTTCGCGCCTACGCCGCGCTACGGGTCCCCCGATGAGCTGCGCGAGTTCATCCAGCGGATGCACGGAGCGGGCGTCGGCGTGATCCTCGATTGGGTTCCGGCCCACTTCCCGCGCGATGAGTTCGCGCTCGCCCGCTTCGACGGGACGGCTCTCTATGAGCACGCCGATCCACGTCGGGGCGCCCATCCCGATTGGGGGACCCTTGTCTTCAACTTCGGCCGCCACGAGGTCCGAAACTTCCTGATCTCGAACGCCCTGTTCTGGCTGCGGGACTACCACGTCGATGGGATCCGGGTCGACGCCGTGGCCTCGATGCTCTACCTCGATTACTCCCGCCGCGAGGGCGAGTGGGTTCCCAACCAGTTCGGCGGCCGCGAGGACCTCGACGCGGTCGCGTTCCTCAAGCAGCTCAACGAGGTGGTATACGGGCGCGAGCCGGGCGTAGTCACCGCGGCCGAGGAGTCGACCGCCTGGCCGGGGGTGTCCCGGCCCACCTATCTCGGCGGGCTCGGCTTCGGCTTCAAGTGGAACATGGGGTGGATGCACGACACGCTCGGCTACTTCCAGCAGGACCCGATCTACCGCCGCTACCACCACCACGAGCTGACCTTCTCGCTGATGTACGCGTTCTCGGAGAACTTCATCCTGCCGCTGTCCCACGACGAGGTCGTCCACGGCAAGGGGTCGCTGTACTCGAAGATGGCGGGGGTCGACAAGTGGCAGAAGCTCGCCAACCTGCGAGCGCTCTACGCCTACATGTGGGCGCACCCGGGCAAGAAGCTCCTGTTCATGGGATCCGAGCTCGCCCAAGAGGCGGAGTGGAGCCACGAGCGCTCTCTCGACTGGCACCTGCTCGAACGGCCCGAGCATGCCGGCGTGCAGGCACTGGTGCGCGACCTGAACCGCCTGTACCGCGATGAGCCGGCGCTGTGGGAGGTCGACTCCGATCCCGTGGGCTTCTGGTGGCTCGAGCCCAACGACGCCGATTCGAACGTGATCGCATTCGCCCGGGCGTCCAAGGACGCCGAGCGGGTGCTCGTGTTCGTGGCCAACCTGTCTCCGATGCCGCGCGAGCGCTATCGCATCGGGCTGCCGAGGGCGTGCCGCTGGCGTGAGGCGCTCAACACCGATTCGACTTTCTACGGCGGCAGCGACATGGGCAACCTGGGTGGCGTCGAGCCCGAGCCGATCCCATGGAACGGACAGCCCGTGTCCGCCGAGGTGACACTTCCGCCGCTGGCCGCCGTCTGGCTCGTGCCCGAGACCGAGTAGTGGGCGACGAACACCCCTGGGAGCGGCCGCTCGGCGCTTGGCCGATCGGCGGCGACGAAGTGCGCTTCCGCGTATGGGCGCCGGCCGCCGAGCGGGTCGCCGTGGCCGTCGGCAACCAGGAGCATCTGCTGAGCGCATGCGGGTGGGGATGTTTATGAGGTAGTCGCCCCGGCTCGCGCCGGGGACGACTACCTGTTTGTGCTGGATGGACAGCGGCTGCCGGACCCCTGCTCGCGCTGGCAACCCGACGGGATCCGAGGGCCTTCCCGGGTGGCGGCGCCTGTCGCGCCGCCACCCCTGCCGTCTGTGCCCTCGCTCGGGGAGCTCGTGGTCTACGAGATCCACGTCGGGACGCTCAGCGCCGAGGGGACGTTCGCCGGGGTGATCCCCGATCTGGGTCGGCTGGCCGACCTTGGAGTGCGGGCGATCGAGATCATGCCGGTCGCCGAGTTCCCCGGTGACCACGGTTGGGGCTACGACGGCATCTACCTGTCGGCTGCGCAGTCGTCCTACGGCGGACCCGAAGGATTGCTGTCGCTCGTGGACGGAGCCCACGAGGTGGGGCTCGCGGTGATCCTCGATGTCGTCTACAACCACGTCGGCGCGTCGGGAGTCGAGGCGCTCGAGGCGTTCGGCCCGTACTTCACCGATGAGTACGAGACACCGTGGGGCCGCGCGGTCAACTACCGCTGCCGGGCGGTGCGCGAGTGGGTGTGCCAGAGCGCCGAGGGGTGGGTGCGCGACTACGGGATCGACGGCCTGCGCCTGGACGCGATCCATGCCATCGAGGACCCGAGCCAGGAGCACATCGTCGCCGAGGTTGCTCGGCGAGTTCGAGCGGTGCGCCCGGGCGCTTTTGTGATCGGCGAGGTGGGGCTGAGCGATCCCTCGGGTCACGGGGGCGCGGCGTGCGACGCGGTGTGGGACGACCATTTTCACCACGCCCTGCATGTGCTCCTGACGGGCGAGCGGGACGGCTACTACGAGTCGTTCGGACGGGTGGAGCAGCTGGCGGACGCCTTCGCGCGGCGCCCCGGGCGCCGCTACGTGGCCTACGCCCAGAACCACGATCAGGTGGGCAACCGCGCGTTCGGCGACCGCCTATCCCCCGAGCTCCTCCCGCTGGCCGCGTTCTGTACGTTGCTATCGCCTTTCATCGTGCTGCTGTTCATGGGCGAGGAATATGGAGAGGAAGCGCCGTTTCAGTTCTTCTCGGATCACATCGATCCAGAGATCGCTGACGCGACGCGCGAGGGGCGGCGCGAGGAGTTCGCCTCGTTCGCCTCGTTCGCGGAGGAGGAGGTTCCGGACCCCCAGGACCGGGCGACGTTCGAGCGCTCGAAGCTGAGGCGGCGGGAGGATCCGGCGATGGCGGCTCTGTACCGGGAGCTGCTCGTGGCCCGGCGCGAGCTCCCAGCCGGCGATATCGATGGCGCTTCGTTCGACGAGGGCGCGCGGTGGCTGCGCGTGAAGAGGGGGCGATACGAGCTGGTGTGCAACTTCGGGTCGGAGGCGGTGGAGCTGCCGGCCGAGGGCTGCGGGGTGCGGCTTGCGACCGGGGTGAGGTCGGAGCTCGTCGCGGGGACGGGCGTGCGTTCGGATGCTGGTGAGCGTGCGGGTGTTCGGGGCTGGTCGGGTGTTGGGGGCTGGTCGGGTGTTGGGGGTGGTTCGGGTGTTGGGGGTGGTTCGGGCGTTGGTGGGGGTTCGGCCGTTAGGGTTGCACCTCTTTCAGGTGTGTTATTGGAGATGGAGAAGGCGGCGCCGAGATGAGCGCACCCAGCAGCCCAGGCCGTTGCTGCAAACGTGCATATCTCGCGTGGCCGCGGCTTACGTGTCACGTTTGCCACCCCACAAGGGATAAACGTGACGCCTTTGCCGGGCGCCGGCGATTGGGTCACGTTTGCAGCGCGGGCGCGCGGACGCAGCAGGCGCGAGGCCGAGGCGAAGGCCGGAGCCAAGGCTGGGGCAGGGGCGAAGGCTGGGGCCAGGGCCAAGGCCGACGCCGAGGCCGAGGCGGACGCCGAGGCCGAGAGCAATGCCACAAGGAAGTGCTGCCGTGACCACGGCAACGCAGGTCGTGATCGACGTCTGGCCGGGCCACCCCTTCCCCCTGGGCGCCTCGTGGGACGGGTATGGCACGAACTTCTCGCTGTTCTCGGAGCACGCGGAGGGAGTCGACCTGTGCCTGTTCGACGCCGACGGGAACGAGACCCGGATCGAGATGAACCAGCGGAGGGCGCTCAACTGGTTCTGCTACCTGCCCCAGATAGGCCCAGGCCAGCGCTATGGCTACCGCATCTACGGCCGCTACGCCCCACTTGAGGGGATGCGCTTCAACCCGGCGAAGCTCCTGATCGACCCCTACGCCAAGGCGATCGAAGGCGTGGTCGACTGGGTGCACGACGCCAACGTCCTGCCGTACGTGCCGACGGGCAGCGACGACGCGGATCTCGAATTGGACGACGAGGACGACTCGCTCGCCATGCCCAAATCGGTTGTGATCGACGACCGGTTCGACTGGGAGGGAGACCGGCTCCCGAACATCCCGTTCGCCGACACCGTCATCTACGAGACCCACGTCAAGGGATTCACGATGCGTCATCCGGGAGTCCGCGATGATCTGAGGGGGACCTACGCGGGGCTGGCCGCGGACGAGGCGATTGCTCATCTGGTCGATCTCGGCATCACCGCCGTTGAGCTCCTCCCGATCCATCACATCTCCGATGAATCGTTCCTGTTCGAGCGTGGGCTTCGCAACTACTGGGGCTACAGCACTATTGGGTACTTCGCGCCCCACTCCGAGTACGCGGCGACCGGACGCTGCGGCGAGCAGGTGCGCGAGTTCAAGGGCATGGTCAAGGCGCTACACCGGGCGGGGATCGAGGTGATCCTCGATGTCGTCTACAACCACACGGCGGAGGGAAACCACCTCGGCCCGATGCTCGCCTTCAAGGGTGTCGACAACGCCTCCTACTACCGGCTCGAGCCTGAGAACCCGCGCCTCTACATGGACTTCACCGGGACGGGCAACTCGCTCAACCCTGTCCACCCCAGCGTGCTGCGGCTGATCATGGACTCGCTCCGATACTGGGTGACCGAGTGCCACGTTGACGGATTTCGCTTCGATCTGGCCGCGGCGCTGGCCCGCGAGTTCTTCGACGTAGACCGCCTGTCGGCGTTCTTCGACGTGATCCACCAGGACCCGGTGCTCTCACAGGTCAAGCTGATCGCAGAGCCGTGGGACGTTGGGCCCGGGGGCTACCAGGTGGGCAACTTCCCGGTGCTCTGGTCGGAGTGGAACGGCGTCTACCGCGACACCGTGCGCGATTACTGGCGCGGAGAGACGGACAACGGCGCTTTCGTCGAGCGCCTCTCAGGCTCGGCCGACCTATACGAGGCCGACGGGCGCGATCCGTTCGCGTCGATCAACTTCATCACGGCGCACGACGGGTTCACGCTGAGAAACCTCGTCTCCTACAACGAGAAGCACAACGAGGCAAACGGCGAGGGCAACCAGGACGGAAGCGACGACAACCGCTCGTGGAACTGCGGTGTGGAGGGAGACACCGACGACTCCGAGGTTCTGGCGCTCCGTGCTCGCCAGCAACGCAACTTCCTCACTACTTTGTTCATCTCCCAGGGCACGCCGATGCTTCTCGGGGGCGATGAGATGGGCCGGGGCCAGGGCGGCAACAACAACGCCTGGTGCCAGGACAACGAAATCTCCTGGTATGACTGGAGCGAGCGCGATGGGTGCGAGGAGCTGCGCGACTTCACCCGCCGTCTGATCGCGCTCCGGCGTGACCATCCGGTGTTCCGGCGCCAGAGCTTCCTCCGCGGTCAGGAGCGCAACGGCTCGGGTCTGCCCGACGTTTGGTGGTTCAGGCAGGACGGGCTGAAGATGACCCGCCGGGACTGGCAACAGGGTGAGCGGGTGCTCGGGATGTTCCTCAACGGACTTGAGCTTGACACCGCAGGCCCCCGGGGTGAGGAGATCGACGATGACTCGTTCCTCGTCCTGTTCAACGCCCATCACGAGGACCGGACGTTCATGCTCCCACGCCGTCGCTTTGGCGCCCAGTGGGCGGTCGAGCTGTCGACCGCCGACCCAGGCGCACCCGCCGGGAGCTCGAGCTATGGGGCACGAACCGAGGTGGAGGTGGTCGCCCGGTCGCTCGTGATCCTCAAGCGCGTCAGGTGAAGGACTACCTGCGGGCCACCTATCGCCTCCAGCTGACCGGAGGCTTCGGATTCAGCCAGGGGCGGAGGCTGATCCCCTACCTGCGCGATCTGGGGATCTCGCACCTGTACCTGTCCCCCTCATTCCAAGCGCGGCCCGGCTCAGGCCACGGCTATGACGTGATCGATCCAGCGCGCCTATCCGAGGAGCTGGGCGGCCCCGAGGAGTTCGAACGGCTGGCGGGGGACGCGCACGCGGCGGGTATGGGGGTCGTGCTCGACGTGGTTCCCAACCACATGGCAACCGACGAGGCAAACCGCTTCTGGGCCGACCCCAAGCTGCGGCGGCGGTTCTTCGACCTCGATCCCCTGACGGGGCGGCATCGTCGGTTCTTCGACATCGACGACCTGGCTGGCGTCCGACAGGAGGATCCCGAGGTATTCGAGCGTACGCACGAGCTCGTGCTCGGCCTGGTGCGGCGCGGGCTGGTCGACGGCCTGCGCGTCGATCATCCCGACGGCCTGGCCGATCCGAAGGGCTATCTCGACGAACTGCGCTCGGAGGGCGTGGAGCGCGTGTGGGTGGAGAAGATTCTCGATCCCGACGAGCGGCTGCGCGACTGGCCGGTCACGGGCACCGTCGGCTACGAGTTCCTCAACGACGTGTGCGCGCTGCTCATCGACCCGGCCGGCGAGGGGCCGCTGACCAGGTTGTGGGCGGCCATCTCGGGTGACCGGCGACCGTTTGGCGAGGTCGCCTACGAAGCCAAGCTCGAGCAGGCGCAGACCACGTTCAAGCCTGAAGTCGAGCGGTTGGCCCGGGAGGACCCCACTGTTTCGGCCGAGGCGCTGCCCGCCGCGCTTGCCTCGCTTCCGGTCTATCGCACGTATGTCGACCCGGAGGCCCGGCGGGTGGAGGACGCAGATCGCGAGGCATTGACCAGCCTCGAGGCTGAAATCCGGGCGCGTCTGTTGCTCGAGCGCGATTGCCCGCCCGGGTTCGTCACCCGGTTTCAGCAAACGACACCGGCCGTGATGGCCAAAGGCGTCGAGGACACCGCCTTCTACCGATACGGCCGGCTCCTGGCCCTCAACGAGGTGGGGGGCGATCCGTCCCGGTTTGGCCTCGGCGTCGAGCGGTTCCATGCCGGGTGCCGTGAGCGGGCAGAGCGCTTCCCCGAGGGACTGCTGACAACGATGACCCACGACGCCAAGCGCTCGGGGGACATTCGCCTGCGCATCGCCGCGCTGTCGACGATGGCCCAGGAGTGGACCACCAACGTCGAGCGTTGGCTCGAGCTCACTGACGGGCTGCGCTCCGATGGAGCTCCCGACGACCCCGAGCGCTACTTCATCTTCCAGACGCTGGCCGGAGCATGGCCAATAGAAGCCGAGCGGATTGCGAGCTACATGGAGAAAGCTCTCCGCGAGGCCAAAGTCCACACGAGTTGGGTGGCGGAGAATCTCGATTACGAGCAGGCGGTGATCGCCTTCTGCCACTCGCTGTACGCATGCCGGGCGTTCCGCGCGAGCTTCGAGCCGTTTGTCGAGCGACTGGCGCGCGCGGGTGACCCGCTTGTCTTGCGCCAGCTCGTACTCAAGCTCACGGCCCCCGGGGTCCCCGACATCTATCAAGGCGATGAGCTGGCGTATCGGGCGCTGGTCGATCCGGACAATCGCCGTCCGGTCGACTGGGGCTTTCACCAAGCAATGCTCAAGCGGGCGATGGGGGGCTCACCACCCGCTCCCCAGATTCACAAGCTGCAAGTCACGCTGCGACTCCTCGGCCTCCGCGCCCGCCAGCCGGTGGAGCTTGGGGCGGGGGCATACGAGCCGCTCGATGCGGGCCCAGGTGCGTGTGCTTTCCTGCGCGGCAGCACCGTACTCGTGGTCGTCGCGCTTCCGCGCGCCGGGGCCGAGGCAGAGGCTCGGCTCGACGGTCCAGGAGGCTTGTGGCGCGACGTCCTGGCAGGCGAGGAGCGAACCTTCCGGGCCCGCGAGCCGCTCTCGAGCATCGTCGATCGGCACGGGATCGGGGTGTTCGAGCGGATCCACGATTGATCCGCCTCGCTTCCCGCGGCGATCGACTGTGGCAAATCTCACGGAGCGCGCCGCGTCCCGCGACTACGTTCCAGTCATGAACGCATACGAGACAGTCACGATCCTCGTCGTGGTCGGGACATCCCTCGTTGGTCTGGTCGACTACCTGCGCGGTGGTGGCCCGCTTACCCAGCTTGGGCGCGTGGGCACCCTGTGGTTCGACCACATCGCCGACGCGGCGATCTCCGATCGCCCCTCCGAGGACAAGGTCGACGCACCCATCCCGCGGCGGCCGCTGCGGGGCCGGATCGGCTGATTCCGGCTCAGGCGGCGGCCTGACGCCCAGCTGCGTCAGCGATAATCGCCGCTTCCGTGCCGGAGGCTCCATCCACCCCGCGGCTCCGCCAGGCAGTCCTCGCCGCTCGCGATCTCGACTCTGTCGCGGGGGAGCTGCGGCAGACGCTTGGGCTGGGCGAGCCATTCGCCGATCCTGGCGTCGAGCACTTCGGCCTTCGCAACGCCGTGTTCGCCCTCGGCGACACGTTCCTGGAAGTAGTCAGCCCGATGCGGCCGGGGACCGCGGCCGGCAGGCTGATCGAGCGCAGGGGCGGCGACTGCGGCTACATGTTGATGTTCCAGGTCGGCGAGCTCGAGCCCGCCCGGGCCCGCGTGCGCGAGCAGGGAGTCCGCGAGGTGTTCGAGGTCGCGGTCGAAGAGATGAGCGAGGTGCACCTTCATCCCGCCGACATGCGCGGGGCGATCGTCTCGCTCAGCCAGCCCGTCCCGCCGGAAAGCTGGCGATGGGGAGGCCCCGATTGGCGGCGTCGGAGCGCGCCGGTGTCGCTCGCCGGAGCCACGCTTTCGGTGTCTGAGCCGGTGGGTCTGGTAGCCCGGTGGCAGGCGATCCTGGACGTCGAGCTCGAGCCCCTGGGGATTCGCGTCAGCGCGGACGAGCTGGAACGGGGGCTCACGGAGGTGGTGATCAGAGGAGCGCCCAGGGAGGAACCTGTCGTGATAGGGGGTGTGTACTTCGTGTTCGAGGAAGCTGAGGAGGAGGACGAGGAATGACCGACGTGGTGCTGTTCGAAGCAGACGAGGGTGTCGCCGTGCTCACCTTCAACCGGCCCGACCGGTTGAACGCCTGGACGTCAGAGATGCAGACGCGCTATTTCGACCTGCTCGATGAATGCGCCGAGCGCGAGGATGTTCGGGCCATCGTGCTCACCGGTGCCGGCCGCGGCTTCTGTGCGGGCGCGGACATGGGAAACCTCGAGGCATTGGCAGGTGGCGAGGCCTCGGCGTCGAGCACGGGTCACGACCCCCGCCCGGTCACCTACGCCCTGGGGATTCCGAAGCCGGTGATCGCGGCCATCAACGGCCCGTGCGCGGGACTGGGCCTCGTCCACGCGCTGATGTGCGACCTGCGGATCGCGGCCGCGGGAGCGAAGTTCACGACCGCGTTCGCCCGGCGAGGGCTGGTGGCCGAGCACGGCATCTCGTGGATCCTGCCGCGGCTCGTCGGGCCGGCCCGCGCGCTCGACCTGCTGCTCTCCGGGCGAGTGTTGTTGGGAGATGAGGCGGCCGAGCTAGGGCTCGTCAACCGCGCCGTCGAGGATGGCAAGGCGCTGCCGGAGGCGCTTGCCTACGCCCGCACGCTCGCGAGCGAGTCATCGCCGGCGAGCATGGCGAAGATGAAGCTCCAGGTGTACGCCGCATTCGAGCAGACACTCGGGGAAAGCCTAGAGGAGGCCAACCGCCTGATGGCCGAGTCATTCTCCGGCCCCGACTTCGGCGAGGGCGTCCGCAGCTTCGTCGAGAAGCGCGAGCCACAGTTCGCACCGCTCTCGGCCGCCCACGTCGACAGGCAGACCGTCGCCTAGCGGATCGCGAGCGTGCGCGTTCTACTGCTGTCATGGGAGTACCCGCCCGTGATCGAGGGTGGGTTGGGACGCCACGTGCGAAAACTCTCCGAAGAACTGGTGGCCCAGGGGATCGAGGTGCATGTCCTGACTCGCGGGGGCGGGAGGACCGCGCGGGGCGGGGACGCGACGCGCCTGCGCGCATGCGAAGAGCGCCACGGGGTGCTCGTCTACCGCGTTCCCGAGCCTCAGTTCCCCAAGGACGTGACCGCCTTCGTCCGTTGGGTGGGCGAGATGAATCAGGACATGCTGGTGGCAGGCCGCGAGCTGTGCGAGCGAACGTGGCCCGACGTGATCCACTCACACGACTGGTTGGTAGCCGATGCCGCGCGGGGTCTGGCCCGCGAATTCGGCCTGCCCTGGCTGACGACGGTCCACGCCACCGAGTTCGGACGCCACCAGGGCTGGGTCCACAAGCCGCCGCAGTCGCACATCCATGCCAAGGAGCGGGCGATGGTGCGTCAGGCCGACCGCGTGATCACCTGCTCGCGGTTCATGAAGACGCACGTCGCCCAGGTGTTCGGCGTCGCTCAGCGGCGCGTCACTGTGATCCCGAACGGGATCGACCCACGTGATCTCGAGCCAGTGGCGGACGACCTCGATGGGTTACGGGCTCGCTTCGCCCGGCCCGATGAGCGACTCGTCCTGCTCGTCGGAAGACTCGTTTACGAGAAGGGCTTTCACCTGGCGCTGGATGCGCTCGCTCCCGTGGTCAAGCGGTTGGGGGACGTGCGCTTCGTGGTGGCGGGAACCGGCACGGCGGAAGCAGAACTGCAAGACCAGGCACGGCGGCTCGGCCTTTCGCGGTACGGCTCGTTCCTTGGCTGGGTCGGCGACGACATGCTCCATTCGCTCTACCGCGTCGCCGAGATCGTGATCGTGCCCTCGATCTATGAGCCGTTTGGTCTCGTGGCGCTCGAGGCGATGGCATCGGGGTGCCTGTGCGTGGTCGCCGACACGGGTGGCCTGCGCGAGGTCGTGCCCGACGACGGCAGCGTCGGCCTGCGCTTTGCCTCGAGCGACTCAGGCGCGCTGGAGGAGGTGCTCGAACAGGCGCTGAGTAACGAGGCAGCCCGCGCTGCCGTCGTCGCCGAGGCACGCGAGCACGTGCTCCGGTTCGATTGGGCCGAGGTGGCCCGCCGCACATGCGAGCTCTACGAGCGGGCGGTGGGCCGGCCGGTGCGCCGTCCAACCGGCTCCGCGAGAGGTCCTGCGATGCGCCCTGCGATGGGCCCCGCGACTCGTCCTGCGAAAGGCCCCGGGACGGGTCCCGCGACCGGTCGTCCTGCCACGCGCGCCCCGCGCCCCGCGAGACCCGTCACTCCCCGTTGACCCGGGCGTGGCCGCCCGGCGGGCGTGGGTAGCACTACGGGCGAGATCCGCCATCAAGGAGGAGGCTTCACAAATGCTTGCCATAGCGCGCCTGATACGCACGGTCACGCTCGTTGCCGTGGCCATCATCGTTGTCGCGATCGCCCTCTGGGTGCTCTCGGCGAACCCCCACAAAGTGGTGGTGAGCGACATCCACGATGCCGGCAAGTGGCTGGCCAGCCCGTTCGTGAACATATTCGGAATCAAGGGAGCCAAGCTGCACTTGGCTGTCAACTGGGGCCTCGCGGCGGTGGTCTACCTGATCGTCGGCGGATTTCTGGCCCGCCTGGCCGCGCGTAGCGCGGCTGGCATGGGCGGTGGCTATGGCCGCCGGTTTGGGCGCTTTGGCCGCCCCCGTCCCGTGGTGTGACGGACCGCCTAGATTGGCCGTGCTCGCCCGGTGATGTGATGGCTCGAGGCGTCATGCGCCCGCCGGTCACCCCACCCCGTGGGCCAGGCAAAGTGCCTGGAGCCGCTCCATCGCCTCCGGTGGTTGCTGGGGCAGGACGGCGAGCGCGGCCGCGGCCGACCGCAGGTCGGCGATCGTCACGCCCCTGGCTTCGAGGGCGAAGCGACCAAGCCACCTGACAGCAGCTCGCTCGTAGCGCTGCGGGTCGCTGCCCCGGAGGACGAGACAGATCTGAAGCGCGTCGTCAAGCGCCACCCGGGGTAGCTCGAGTGCCGCGGCCGTGACGAGCCGCTCGTTTCCCGTCTCGAGCGCCCGCTTGAAGCGAGCGTACGGGTTGCCCTCGCTAGTCACGAACATATGTTCGCATGCGTGTCGGCGGCAGCGAGCGCACCGTTCCGGAACGCGGCGCTCCGGAACGCGGCCGGACACGACGAGGGCCGCGCCCTTGTCGGGGCGCGGCCCTCGTATACGACACTCGCCTGTTGCGGCGAGGGTACCTCCCGCGGGGCATCCGGTCTCGCGGTTGGAATCCCTGGGGCGACCGTCGGTCGCCCCAGCTGGCCGCGTCGCTGGCTACATCATCCCGCTCATGTCGGGCATGCCCCCGCCGCCCCCGCCATCCTTCTCGGGCATCTCGGCAACGATCGCCTCCGTCGTCAGGATGTTCTTGGCGATCGAGGCGGCGTTCTGCAGCGCCGACCGGGTAACCATCGCGGGATCGATGATCCCGTCCTTGACCAGATCGACGATCTCGCCGGTGGCCGCGTTCAGGCCCTGGCCCTTCGAGGCCTTGCGGACATCGTTGACGATGACCGAACCCTCAAGCCCGGCGTTGAACGCGATCTGACGCAGCGGCTCCTCGAGCGCGCGATGGACGATCTTTCCGCCCGTGCGCTCGTCCGGATCGGCGAAGCCGTCGAGATTGAGCGCGTCCTGCGCGGCCAGCAGCGCCACGCCGCCGCCCGGAACGATCCCCTCCTCGAGTGCCGCCCGGGTGGCCTGGAGTGCGTCCTCGACGCGATGCTTCTTCTCCTTCATCTCGGTCTCAGTGGCAGCGCCTACCTTGACCACGGCCACACCACCCGACAGCTTGGCGAGCCGCTCCTGGAGCTTCTCGCGGTCGAAGTCGGAGTCGGTGTTCTCGATCTCGGTCTTGATCTGGTTGATCCGGCCCTTGATCGCATCGCTCTCGCCGGCGCCGTCCACGATCGTGGTCGTGTCCTTGGCGACGACCACGCGGCGGGCTCGTCCGAGCTGCGACAGCTGGGTGTTCTCGAGCTTGAGGCCCATCTCCTCGGTGATGACCTCGCCACCGGTGAGGATCGCGATGTCCTCGAGCATTCGCTTGCGGCGATCGCCGAAGCCGGGCGCCTTCACCGCGACGCCGGTGAACGTGCCGCGGAGCTTGTTGACGACGAGCGTCGCGAGCGACTCGCCCTCGACGTCCTCGGCGATCACGAGCAGCGGCTTGCCGGACTGGATCACCTGCTCGAGAACGGGCAGGAGGTCACGGACTGAGCCGATCTTCTGGTTGGCGATCAGGATGTAGGGGTCCTCGAGGGTCGCCTCCATCCGGTCCTGGTCGGTGACCATGTAGGGCGAGATGTAGCCCTTGTCGAACTGCATGCCCTCGGTGAACTCGAGGTCCATGCCGAACGTCTGGCCCTCCTCGACGTTGACCACGCCGTCCTTGCCGACCTTCTCGATCGCATCGGCGATCACGTCGCCGATCTCATCGTCACCGGCTGAGATCGTCGCCACGCGGGCGATCTGATCCTTGCCGGAGATCTCGGTCGACTGCGACTCGATGTTGCTGACGACGTCCTCGACGGCCTTCTCGATGCCGCGCTTGAGCGCCATGCGGATTGGCGCCCGGCCGCGACGTTCTTGAGGCCCTCACGGACGATCGACTGGGCGAGAACGGTCGCCGTCGTCGTGCCGTCGCCGGCGACGTCATTGGTGGCGGTGGCCACCTCGCGCACGAGCTGTGCGCCCTGATTCTGGAAGACGTCCTCGACCTCGATCTCGCGAGCGATCGTCACGCCGTCATTGGTGATCGTCGGCGCGCCGAACTTCTTGTCGAGGACGACGTAGCGGCCCTTGGGGCCGAGTGTGACCTTGACCGCGTTGGCCACCGCATCAACGCCCTGCTCGAGCGCCTTGCGTGCCTCCGCGTCGTACTTGAGTTCCTTGTGTGCCATATGTCGTTAGTTCTCCTACGCGTTACTGGATCTTGGCCAGCACGTCTGACTCGCGGAGGACGAGGAGATCCTCGCCGTCCACCTTGATCTCCGTGCCTCCGTACTTGCTGTAGAGGACCTCGTCGCCTTCCGCTACGTCGAGCGGAACGCGCTTGCCGGTGTCCTCGTTGAGCTTGCCTTCGCCGACGGCAAGCACCTTGCCCTTCTGGGGCTTCTCCTTGGCCGTGTCGGGGAGGACGATGCCACTCGCAGTGGTCTCCTCCTCCTCGATCGCCCGCACGATCAGTCGATCGCCGAGGGGCTTGAGCTTCATCGTACAACCTCCAAATGAAAAGCTGGGACAGACCGGCCGGCCCTTGGTCGACTCGGCAGTTGCCTGGTGGGCCCGGTGACCTCATTGGCACTCTCCGCCTGAGAGTGCCAACAGCAGGAAATATAGCGTGCTTTTGGGGGTTTCAAGCCTCGGCACTCGAGGCCCGTGAGTGCCAGAGACCAGCCCAGCCGGCGCGGCCAGCCGACGGACTCTCGGCTAAACGCCTCGCCTCCGGCACCCGGGTGGTGGCGCCGCAGGCGATGCCGACCGGTCGGCAGATGGCGCAGCAGGCGCCAGAAGATGCCTTTGAGCGTCGCCTCGCCGTAGGCATGGGAGCCATCGTGCATGGTGAGGACGGCGATGGCGACTCGGGCGCAGCCGCGGACGAGAAGCGCGACCTGGTGGTCGAGCAGGCCCGTGCCGTAGCCCCAGCCGCCCTTGAAGTAGAGCCTCCAGCCCTTGGGCAGCGACCTGGCCGATCCCCCAGCGCTCGGAGGGCACGATGCTGGCGAGCAGTCGCATCGCGTAGGCGCGATGGCGCGTGACGACATAGCGCTCGAAGTGCAGGAAGAACTTGGTCTGGTCGGCCGCCGTGATCTGGGTCTCGCCCCAGATCGGCGAGGTTCCGAAGTGCCTCATCCCGACGCGGTGGGCAAGCCATGCAGAGGCCCCCCTGGCCGACCGTGTCGAACACCTGCTGGGCGGCCTCGTTGTCCGACTCGGTGATCATCGGGCCCAGCAGCGAGCGGTCATAGCTGCTCAGGTCGCGCCGGGCCACCGACGGCCGGTCGAGGTAGACGACCATCAGCATCGCCTTGACGACGCTGGCCGACCACTCGACGTGGTTGGGGCGATACCCGTAGAACCGGTGATCGGTACGGACCGCGAACGCGATGTCGCCTGTGCGGTGGTCGTTGTAGCCGATCGCCGCAAGCATGCCCGGGTGCCACGCCTGGTCAAGTGGCTTCCCGACGCCCGGGACCAAGCAGGCCGCGCGCGCTGGCCCTGCCACCGCTGCCGTGCCTGCACTGGGGGACCAATTGGCCGCCGCTGAGCTGCCTGCGACGAGGCATATGGCCGCTGCGGCGCACACCGGCCGCCGCCTAATCAGTTCTGTGCACCGCCCAGGCCGTGGAGCCGGTCACGGAGCTCCGGCGGGTTCTCGATGATCTGGGAGAAACGCACGACGGTGACCGTGTCATCGAGCTCCACCGTGCGCCCGTAGATCTGCTCCAGGAAGTGCACCATCTCGTCGATCCGGCGGAACTCAGGATTGTCGTGCTCGATGTCGCGCGGTGAGAGGTCCTTGACCCGTTTGACCTCGACCTGGTCGATTACCGCGTTGAAGATCCGCTCGCGGGGGGAGTGCTGGTAGCCGATCGTCACCATCACGCACTCGTTCTTGCGGTACTTGTGCGACTTGTCGCCGAGCCGGATCGTCGCCGTCTTGCGACCGCGACGAAGCTGGTCGGCGAACACCGACGAGTAGAAGTTGAGCACCCGCACGCGGTGCCAGCCTATCGATCCGACTGCAAGCGCGACATGGCGCGCGCGACCATCTCTCGCTCGCCTTTGTAACTGAGGGCATGGGTCGCCTCGGCGAGCGGCATCCAGCGGACCTCGTCGATCTCGTGGTCGGGCTTGAGCTCGCCCGAGCGGTATCTCAGGAGGTAAAAGAGAACCCGTTTGTCGACGATTACCCTACGGCGCTCGTACCGGTAGCGGATCTCGCCGAGCTCTCCGATCGGCTCGGTCTGCGCACCCGTCTCTTCGCGGACCTCGCGCAGGGCGGCCTGAAGGGGGGTCTCCTCCCCATCGAGGTGTCCCTTGGGTAGCCCCAGGACCTGCTCTCCCTGCCCTCCCCGCCGGCGAGGGACGATGACGATCACCTCGTCCCCGCGCACGACGACACCGCCCGCCGAGAAGTCCGAGCGCCGCTGCTCTAATAGACGTAGCGCTCCAGGGCTTGGGGGTCGTGAACCATCAGCTTGCCCCGTCCCTGGGTGATGATTCCCGCTCGCTCGAGCACCGCGAGGAAGCGACTCGCCGACTCTCGCGAGGATCCGGCCAGCTGAGCCAGCTGGGCCTGCGTCGAGGTGATCAGCACATCGCCGTCTGGGGCTCCCTCGTCCCGCTCAGCCTGTACGAGTTGGGCGAGCACCGATGCCACGCGGCTCTGCACCGTCTGAAACGATTGCCGCGCCAAGCGCTCGTTGGTCTCGCGCAGACGACGCCCCAGGCTTACGACGAGCTTTACGGCCAGCTCAGGATGCTCGCGCAACAGGCGCCGCATGTCCGGGCCGAGGATCGCTATCGCCTCGGTGTCCTCGAGCGTCTCGATCGTGGCCGAGCGGCACTCGTCATCGAGCATCGCCAGCTCTCCGAACATGTCTCCCGGACCGAAGCGGGCGAGCGTGATCGAGCGCCCATCCGAGTTCTCTCGCACGGCACGGGCATGGCCTGAGCGAATCACGTAGCAGGTGTTGCTCGAATCGCCCTCGCGGAACACCACCTCGTCGCCCTCGAAATGGCGCTGGACGGCCACCTCGGCGACCCTGGCGAGTTCGTCCTCGGCGAGCTCGGCGAAAAGCGGAATCCGCGCTAGCAGCGCGGTCGTGTCCTGGGGCGCTGTCTGCACCAGGGAGGGGATAGCACAGAGCGCGTCAGACGAGGTCTAGTGCGTGTTCGCGGCGGCGGCGGAGCACGAGCGTGCGGACCCACCACCCGAGTGCCGCCAGGAGCCCGAACGGGACAAGCGCAGCGGCGCCGATCAGCGCGACGCCCGCCGCCACCGTGAGGACGCGGCCTGCGTCGTGGGCGGCCTTCGAGAGGGTGAAGCCGCCACCGTGATGCACGGGCACCGGTGCGGCCGCAGCGTTGATCGTAACCGTGACCTGGCTGAAGCCGATCTGGTGGTTGAGGCTCCTGAGGGCCGCCTCGTCGCTTGAAATCGACGCATCGGCGTCGTGAATCCTCGCCGTGAGGCTGTCGATCTGCGCCTGGGTCGTGGCGTTGGACAGTTGCCTGAGCAGAGCGGCGCGCAGCGATCGCGCGTCGGCCAGCGCCCGCACGTCACCCAGGTACTGGTTGTTGACATCCTGGGTCGTGTCGGTCCGAGAGGCGACATGGGCATAGGGCAGGGTCGAGAGCGAGGCCATCGCCTGGGGTAGCGAGCCGCTCGGGATGCTCAGCTGGAATTGTGCGTATGCGCCGGGGCCCTGGCTGGCGGTCACGGTCGAGTTCTGGACGATCGCGCCCGCCTGCCCGGCTACCTGGAACACCTCCTGTGCGACCGTCTCGATACGCGATGGCGCGGTGCTCAGGGCGAGTTGGCCGCCATGGATGACCCTCCGCCCGTTGGGCAGCGGTTCGATGATCGCGCCTCGCAAGGAGGTGGCGGCGCTCGGAGCAGGAATCCGGGCGGCGGTGCTGGAGGCAGCATTGACGCTGAGTGCGGCGGCCGACTGACGAGGCGCGGCCTGGTGAGCGGGAGCCGGCAGGTTGGGCGTGCTAACGGCAGGCGCGGGCGTCCGAGCGGTGCCGGACGCTGCGATCGCGGCGTTCTGACGCACTGGCGAGGAGCCGCCCTCAGATACCACGATCACGACCGCCACCACGATCGATGCAGCCAGCCCCGCGGCCGGAGCCAGCAGCCATGGCCGACGCGGCCGAGGCGCGGGCTTCGCGGCGGCCCGCCGCGCGAACCGCTCCCTGACCCGCTGGTCCATCTCCGCGCTGAAGGCCAGTGGGACATCGGGCCGCTCGGCTCGAAGCAGCAGGGCGAGCTCGGCGAGCTCGGCATGGCACGGGTCGACCGCCTCACCCGCCAGGGTGGCGTCGATCGCCTCGAGCGCCTCGATGACCTCAGGCTGCATCGCAAGCCCTCCTCAGCTTCTCCATCGTCCGGTACAAGAGCGTTCCCGCGTTTGACTCGGTGACCCCGAGGACGCGAGCCAGCTCAGCGTTTGACATCCCTGCGTGGAACTTGAGCGCGACGATCTCACGCTCGCGCGCGGGAAGCTGGGCCAGCGCCTCGCGGACCGCTGTGCGGCGCAGCGCGACGTCATCGGCATCTGCGGCCGACTGGGCACGCTGATCCGCGGGCTCGCCTG
Organism: uncultured Solirubrobacterales bacterium; assembly: GCA_963803595.1. GTDB lineage: Bacteria > Actinomycetota > Thermoleophilia > Solirubrobacterales > Solirubrobacteraceae > Palsa-465. The sequence goes on along the minus strand of CAWDNF010000005.1, from coordinate 370,089 downwards.
TCAACCGGGCGACGCGCGCGCGCCTTCTGAGCTCGTCGAGCGCTGCATTCCGGGCGATCCCGAACAGCCAAGCGCGTTCCTCACCGCGCCGGCGATCGAATGTGCGCCGACGCCGATATGCCCGCTCGAAGGCCAGCGCCGTAACATCCTCGGCCGCGGCGCGATCACGCAACATCGTGGTCACGTAGGCGAAGACATCGTCGCGGCTCGAGCGGTAGAGCTCTTCGAACCGCTGCCAGGCACTGGTCGTCTCGTCGACGGGCGGCGGCGTCAGTGTCCCGATCACACCATCACTACGACCGAGGCCCGGCTCCATCACGCGGGGGCCGAGAACAACCTCGGGTCATTGGTGATCACGCCGGTCACTCCGAGCGACCGCAGCCAGCGAAGTCTGGGCAGCTCATCGACAGTCCACACGTAGAGCTCACCACCGACGCGTTCGACCTGGCTCACCAACCTCGGCGTGACCAGGCGCCAGTGCGCCATGACCGCGTCGCAGCGCCCCCGCCGGATGGCGCGCGCGGCGAGCCACGGGAGAAGCGCCCGCATCGCAACCAGCCCAGCCAGTGCGGGCAGCCTCGTGCGCCAGGAGCGAAACGGGTCGCGGCGGAGCTTGGGCACCGTCCAGCCGAGCCTGAGCCGCGGCTCGGCTGCCCGGATCACCTCGAGACTCTCGAGATATTGCGTCGAGATCAACGCGCGGTCGATCAGCCCCGCCCCGCGGAGGGCCTCGACGACCCGCAGCTCGTAGCCGGGCAGCTTGAGGTCGACGTCGAGCTCCACCGCGTCGAACGCTGCGCTCGCCAGGTGGGCAAGGCCCTCTTCGAGAGTGGGGGGCGTCCGTTCGGCGACATCGCGGTAGTCGTGGGCGAGAAGCAGCTGTCCGTCTTGCCTGGAAGGCAGCACGTCGAACTCGATCATGTCCACCCCCGCGGCGAGCGCAGCGTCAAACGATGCAGGTGTATTGCCGGGCGCGATCAAGTCCGCCCCCTTGTGCCCGACACGGCGGAACGCTGGCGCGTTCACCTCCGTGAGGCTAGCGACGGCCGGGAACGACGGCTGGTAGCGACGGCCGGGAACGATGACCGGGGAAGGAATTCGCACCACGCGCGTCAGAAGCCAGAGCCAACAGAAAGGGATTCCATGCTGCCGAGACTCGTCGCCGTGGTGGTCGCGTTCGCGCTCCTTCCAGCCACCGCAAGTGCCAAGCCATTCATCGATCGCTTCGGCACGACAGACGCGATCGCTTCAGCCGTACCGATCAGCGGCCCGGCGGCCGGAGATCAGAACCCGTACGGCGTGGCGGTGGTTCCACGCTCGTCCGGCGACCTCGTCAAGGGAGACGTCCTCGTCAGCAACTTCAACGATGCCGGCAACGCTCAGGGGACTGGCTCGAGCATCGTGGAGATCAGCCCCGGCGGCCACGCGTCGGTTTTCGCCGTAGTGCCGCCGCCGACGTCGACGCCGGCTGTCGGGTTGACGACCGCGCTCGTCGCGTTGCGCAGCGGCTTCGTGATCGTCGGCAGCCTGCCCGCTCCCGGCGGTCAGTCGAGCGCCGCAACGGGGGGAGCACTCTCAATCCTTGACGCCGAAGGCCGCGTGGTGGGCAAGGTCGAGAAGAACATCAACGGGCCGTGGGACATGACAGCCGATGACGACGGCTCGAACGTCACCCTGTTCGTCACCAACGTGCTCAACGGGACCGTGGGCGGGAACGGCACCAACGTGCCGGACGGGACGGTCGTGCGGATCGTCCTGCGGATTTCCAGCTCCGGCGTCCCACAGGTCATCTCGAATCGCATCATCGCGACCGGGTTCAACGAGCGCACGGACCCCAACGCGTTGGTTGTCGGTCCGACCGGCCTGGGTCTCGGCGACAATGGCACGCTGTACGTCGCCGATTCGGTCGCAAGCCGGATCGCGGCGATCCCCGATGCGCTGGACAGGACGACCGTCCTAGGCGGCGGGGGCATCACCATCTCGTCGGGATCCGCGCTGAGCGACCCGCTCGGGCTGGCGATCGCGCCGGGCGGCGACATCCTCACGGTCAACGGGAACGACGGGAACATCGTCGAGACCTCGCCTCGAGGCGATCAGGTCGCCACCAAGGGACTGGTTGCCGATGGGGCGGGAGATCTTTTCGGGATCGCGGTCGCGCCCCGCAATCGAGGCGTCTATTTCGTCAACGACATCGGCTCAGGGCCGGCCGCCAACTCACTAGATCTCCTCCACTGACAGACCGGGCACCAGTAGGTGACTCGGTTGTCAGCTGGATGATTGAGGGCCGGCCCGGGTGTGGCGAGCCCGGATGGCGAGCGGGCTGAGCCAGAAGCCTGCCCCCGCGCGGCAACCGGCGAGCCGCAGCGGGGGCAGGGGCGCCCCGCTCGCCCGTAGACCCGCGGCATGATTGCCCGCGGGCCGTCCAGGGCCGAGCGGCGCATGCGCGGCCTGATCGCCTCGATGATCGCGAGCGCTTCAGCATCGGATATCTCTCGCAGCTCTCGCCACGGGTCGATCCCGGTCTCCCAGCAGCCCTCCGACTTCCAGATGTTGCCGATCCCTGCGACGTTGCGCTGGTCGAGCAGCGCATCGCAGATCGCACGGCAGGGGTCATCCTCCCGGAGTCGACGCAAGAACTTCGAGCCGTCGAACGACGGGCTCAGCACATCGGGACCGAGCCCCGCCAAGCGCTGGTCGAATCTCCTGCGTCCCTCGGTCATCAGCTCGAGCACAGGCCCGCCCAGTTGCGCGATCCAGGAGCCGCCGACACGGAGGATCAGCCAAGCGCGAGGCCAGCGGCGCCGCTCATGCGACAGTCGCCACGACCCGGTCATCCGCAGGTGCGAGTGGAGTACAAGCCCGCCCTCGAAGTGGATGAACAGGTGCTTGCCATAGCTCTCGACGCTCGTGACCCTGCATCCCGCCAGTCGCTGTGGCCACCGGTCAACGGCATGGCGTGGATGCGGCGTCAGGATCTCGTCAGGGACTCGCCCTTCGAGAAGCGGACGGAGCCGGTTGGCCGCCCACGCGATCGTGTCGCCCTCAGGCACTGAGCGTCATCCGCCGAGGTCCCTCCTGGAAGCCAAGCGCGATCAGCGCCGGCGCCAATGGTGAGGCGATCGCCTCTGTGCCATCGACTCGCTCGAGCGCCAGACGCTTGATGTGTCCGGCCCGCACGTGTTCGATCAGAGCCTCCAATGCCGGCCCCACCCGCGGATCCTCTGGCGTCGACAGGGTCTGAAGCGACCGACCTGAGCGCTCGAGGTAGAGGATCGGATCGCCACCGGCGAGGACGACGTGGGCGCCGGCGACTCGCGCCGGCCTGCCAGATGAGCCACGCTCGGCCACCGGCCTGGCAGATGAGCCACGCTCGGGCCACGGCAGGGCGGCGCCGTAGGGCTGCGCCGGATCAACCGCGGCGAGTACCACGGGTGCCTCCTCTTCGCTGCGCTGGGCGCGCAGCCGCTCGACCGCGCCGGCCAGCGCAAACTGAGCCCCGCCCAGCCCCTCGACGAAATACCCTCTCCGGGCCACGCCCAACGTCTCGAGCTGGGCGAGTTCGGGATAGACCGCCGCAAAGCCCCCCGGCATCCCCTCGGCGAGTACGTGCTCGCGGGTGAGGATCCCATGCCGCTCGAGCATCAGCTCGGCGAGCGCCCTGCGGCGTGTGCCGGGGTCGGCCTCCGAGCGCAGCAGGGCGGCCGTCAGCGACCAGCGCCCCTGCACCTGCGCGGCGGCTCCCGGCCGTCGGGCCACCGAGAAGCGCCCACGGCGAGCGCGGCGAACTAGGTCGCGCTGGGCGCGGGCCAGAGTCAGCCGCGGGGCGCGCAGCGGGGCGAAGGCGTCGTTGGTCACCTCTCCCGCCCAGACGAGGTCCCACAGCGCCTCTTGGAGCTCGTCGGGCGCCAGGTCGACATCGACGAGCAGGTCGGTGAAGAAGCACGCCCCGGCTGCGAGCCGCGCCCGGACCGCCGCATGGCGCTCGGCGTCCGGTGGCTCGCCGCGCGACGGCGGCGGCCCGAGCACGGGTAGGTCCTCGCGGAAGTAGAGCGCGACGCGGCCCGAGTTGCGTCCGAGCGACCCGGCGCCGATCCACACGACCTCCCCGGAAGCGCACAGCTGATCCATCCAGGTGGGCGAATAGGCGCCGACGCGCCGCGGGAGCACGTCGCGCTCCCACACCTCGGCAGGCAGCGCCAGCGCCTGGAGCGGAACGAGCGCCTCGCGTAGCCGGTCGATGCCGGCGCCGCTCGGCGGGTGGCGGTCGACGTTCTGCCACGAGAGCGCGAACCGTGCCAACGCGCGGCGGTCGACGGGCTCGACTTCCTTGCGCAGCACGGCCAGCGACGCGCGCCTGAGCCGACGAAGCACCTCAGGGTCGCACCACTCGCGCTCGCTGCCGCCGGGACGCAGCTCGCCCCGGACCAGCATCTCTTCACGCTCCAGCTCGCCTAGCACCTGGCCAAAGTCCGCGCGGTAGCGCGCGGCGACCTCTGCGGTCGTGAACGGGCCGTGCGTGGCGGCATAACGGCGGGCCAGGCGCGCGGCGGCGTCGGGCACGTCGTCGGTGAAAGCACTTGGCAATCCGCCGGGAATCGCCACCCCGAGCGCATCGCGGTAGAGGCCCGCGTCGGCGGCGTCGATCCAGCGCTCCTCACCTGCGATCCGGACCCGCGTGGCGCGTCGCTCGCGCTCGAGTTCACCCAGCATGGAGGTGGCGTCGAGCCCTTCTACGACCCGGGCTTCGGCCTCGACGGTCGTGAGGTCGCCGACGGTGCGCAGGATGTCGTGCAGCGAGTCCCGGCCGGTGGCCCGCCGGATCTCCGAAACGCACTGGAGCTCCTCCTCTACGGAGGCCAGCGCTCCGGCATCGATCAGCTCCCGGAGCTCCTCCTGGCCAAGGAGCTCACGCAGGAGATCGCGGTCCAGCGAGAGCGCTGCAGCGCGACGCTCGGCGTTGGGCGTGTCGCCCTCGTACATGTACGTGGCGACGTAGTCGAAGAGGAGCGAGGAGGCCAGCGGTGACGCCGTCTGCGTTTCGACCTCGACGAGCGAGATCTCACGGCGGTGAAGACGCGCCAGGAGGTCACGCAGCCCGGGTAGATCGAGCACATCGCGCAGGCACTCGCGGTAGGTCTCGAGCACGATCGGGAAATCGTCGTAGCGCTTGGCCACCTCGAGGAGCGACTGGGCCTTGAGACGCTGCTGCCAGAGTGGTGTGCGTCTCCCGGGCCGCGCGCGCGGGATGAGTAACGCCCGCGCGGCGTTCTCGCGGAACCGCGCACCGAACATGGCCGTCCCGGACAGCTCTCCCACGACCCGGTCCTCGAGCTCGTCGGGATCGATCAGCGCTAGCTCGGCCCCGGGCGCCTGGTCGGCATCCGGGAGGTGGACGATGATCCCGTCGTCTGACCAGATTGCGTCGGCCTCGAGCTCGAGCTCGTCGCGGAGCCGCGCACTCAGCGCAAGCCCCCAGGCGGCGTGCACGCGCGCGCCGAACGGCGAGAGGACGCACAGCCTCCAGTCTCCGATCTCGTCCCGGAAGCGCTCGACGACAACCGCCACGTCCGACGGCACGACGCGTGTGGCGGCCTGCTGCTCGCGGAGAAAGTCAACCAGGTTGACCGCGGCACGGGGGTCGAGGTCGTAATCGCGCTCGAGCACCTCCGGCGATTGCTCCACCGCCCACCGCGCGAAGGCGCCGATCGCCTCGCCAAGCTCCTTGGGGCGGCCGACCGCGTCGCCTTTCCAGAACGGCACAGCGCCGGGGAGGCCCGGAGCCGGGGTGACGACCACCGTGTCGCGGGTGATCTCCTCGATCCGCCACGTCGACGCGCCGAGCAGGAAGGTCTGACCGGGACGCGCCTCATAGACCATCTCCTCGTCGAGCTCTCCCACCCGGCGACCGTCCGGGAGGGTCACGGCATAGAGCCCGCGGTCCGGGATGGTTCCAGCGTTGGTCACCGCCAGCTGGCGGGCGCCGGCCCGTGCGCGAAGCGTGCCCGCCGTCCGATCCCAGACGATCCGCGGCCGCAGCTCGGAGAACTCGCTCGAGGGATAGCGGCCGTCGAGCATGTCGAGCACGCTTTCGAACACACCTCGGGAAAGCTCGGCGTAGGAGTGGGTCCGGGTGACTAGCTCGTACAGCTCCGCGACGGACACCGGCTCTTGACCACCGCTTCCTCCGGTCCCGGCGCTGCCCTCCGCCGCGGCGGCGATCGCCACGATCTGCTGAGCGAGGACGTCGAGTGCGTTCCGCGGCACGACCGTGGCCTCTATCTGGTTAGCGCGCATCTGCTTGGCCACCACCGCGCACTCGAGCAGGTCGGCGCGGAACTTGGGGAAGATCCGGCCCCGGCTCACCGCGTCGACCGAGTGCCCGGCTCGTCCGATCCGCTGGAGCCCGCGGGCCACCGACTTGGGCGACTCGACCTGGATCACGAGATCGACCGCGCCCATGTCGATCCCGAGCTCGAGCGAGGACGTGGCGACGAGGCAGGGCAGCTCGCCGGCCTTGAGCATCTCCTCGACTACGAGTCGCTCCTCCCGGGCGAGCGAACCGTGATGAGCTCGCGCGATCTCACGGCTAGTGCCTGCCTCCTCGGAGCCTCCTGTGGCGAGCTCGTTCAGCCGCAGGGCGAGCCGTTCGGCCGCCCTTCGGTTGTTGACGAAGATGATCGTCGAGTTGTGGGCCCGGACGAGCTCGAGCAGTTCCGGGTACATGGCCGGCCAGATCGAGCGGCGGGTGGCTTCGCTGCCACCCGCCAGAGGGTCGAGGTCGGGCGCGGCGGTCGCATCCGGCTCGACCATCGAGTCGACCGGGACGTGAATCTGGAGGTCGAGCTGCTTGCGGATCCCCGTGTCGAGCACCCGGCACTCGCGCGCGGGCCCGACGAGGAACCGACCGATCTCCTCGAGCGGGCGCTGGGTCGCGGACAGGCCGATCCGCTGGACCTCAGACCCGGCGGCGGCCGTCAGCCGCTCAAGCGTGAGCGCCAGGTGTGCCCCTCGCTTGGTCCCGGCGACGGCATGGATCTCGTCGACGATGCACCAGCGCGCTCCCTGGAACAGCTCCTGTGCGCGGGACGTCAGCATCAGGTAGAGCGACTCCGGGGTGGTGATCAGGATGTCGGGCGGATGGCGGAGCATCGCTTGGCGCTCGCGCTGCGGCGTGTCGCCCGTGCGCACCGCAACATTCAGCTCGGCGCCGATCCCGCGCAGCGGCACACGCAGGTTGCGGTCGATGTCGTAGGAGAGTGCCTTGAGCGGCGAGACGTAGACGAGCCCGATGCCGCCGTCCTCGCCGCGCTCCTCGTTGGCCAGCTGGTCGATCGCGTAGAGAAAGGCGGCGAGAGTCTTGCCCGAGCCGGTGGGGGCCGAGATCAGGACGTGATCGCCCGAGGCGATCGCCGGCCACGCCTGGACCTGCGCCGCCGTGGGCGCTTTGAAGGCGGCGGCGAACCACTCGCGGGTGCGGGGATTGAAGTGCTCGAGCGCCAATCCTCGACCGAGCCTAGCGCTCACCTGACGCAGGCTCGGGATCCACGAACGCGGGCCTAGCGCTCACCTGACGCAGGCTCGGGATCCATGAACGCGATCGCCTCGCCGAGGCCGGCCGCCTCACGCAGGGTCGCGATCCGCCGGCCCGGCTGGACCGCCATCTTGATCCCGTCCAGGTGCTGCCCGAGCCGCGCCGCCAGCGCGTCGAGGTCCGGGACGATCACGACGAGCCCCCAGAAGCGCGCCGGTCCGGGCCCGATTTGCGGCGCCTCGACGATCTCGAGGATCGCCGGACCCAGCCGCCTGAATCCCTGCCTGACCCCTTCCCGCGCCTGCCTGATCCTCCGCAGCGCTAGACCGGCGTGCTGGAGGGCAGCCGCCGTCCGGTCGAAGTCAGGGGTCAGCACGACGACGTGGTCGACGCCCAGGGCTCCGTTGGGATGGGGCCGGCCGGATGCCTCACTCGGCGGGAGGCCTACGGGGAGCCCGTCGATCTCATCGACGATCCCGCGCACATTCCACCCGACGATCCCGCGCCCCGGCGCACCGAGGTTCACCCACACCGGCCCGAGCGCCAAACCGTCATCGTCTGCGCTGAAACCGAGCGAACGCCACGCGCTGGGCGGGTCGCCCAGGGAGAGGGCGAACAGCTCAGGTCGCGGAGCTGGCGGGCTCACGCACGGCCGCCGGGCGCAAGGCGACGGCTCCCGTGTCGTCGGAGCCTCCCGCCACTTGGAAGGCGTCGAGCGCTCGCTCGAGCGCGGCGAGGAGCTCTGCTGCCGTGCTCCGCCGCGCCGCGGGCCAGAAGCTCGCGCAAGCGCTGGAGGCCGAAGCGCTCGCTCTCCCCGCGGGCATCGGTCACGCCGTCGGTGTAGAGCACGAGCACGTCGTCTGGCCCCAACTCGACGGTCTGCTCCTCCCAGCTGCTCTCGGCCCAGCCGCCCAGCAGCGGCCCCGTGCCGGCCAGCTCGCGCACGACTCCATCGCCCCGCACGACCAGCGGGGAGGGATGTCCCGCCGAGCTCATCACGACACGACTGCCCTCGAGCCGCAGGCACAGCGCGGTGCACAGCGAGAGTCCCGGCCGCTCGCGGAGGTCCCGGTCGATCCGGCTCAGGATCGCACTCGGCCCCAGCCCTTCCCTGGCCAGGAAGCGAGCGCCGTGTCTGACCAAGCGAGGTGAGCGCGGCCGCCTCGACACCGCGTCCTGTCACGTCCCCCAGCAGCACGGTCCAGCCGCGCTCGGTCTCCACGAAGTCGTAGAAGTCACCGCCCACCTCGACCTCTCCCGACGCGCTGGCGGGCCGGTACATCGTGGCCACGTCCCAGCCCTCGATGAGCGGGTCGGCATCGGGAAGCAGGCTGCGCTGAAGCGTGACCGCGATCTCTCGGCGCGAGGTAGCCAGTCGCGCGTTGTCGACGGCGATCGCCGCCCGCCCGGCGAGCTGCTCGGCGAACTCCTGGTCGCCCTCCTCGAAGCGTCGCAGTGACTCCGAGTTGACCAGCGTCATCACACCGAGAGTCCGTCCGCGAGCTTTCATCGGGACGACGAGCGCCGAGCGGAACCCGACCGCCCGCAGTAGCGCCAGGTGCTCGTCGTCGACGGCAGCTTGGACCAGCATCTCGTCGGTGATGTCGTTGTAGACCTCGGCGGTGCCGGTGCGGGCGACACGCTCGGTACCCGTCTCCTCCTGGTTACGCGGGCTCGTAGCCGCCGCAGCCGTTCGGCCAGCGCGAGCTTCGCCTCATCGGTGTGGGCGACCACCACCCTGCTGACGCGACCCTTGCTCGTCGAGCAGGTCGACCGCGCACCAGTCGGCGATCTCCGGGACGGCCAGCCAGGCGACGTTGCGAAGCGTCTCCTCGTAGTCGATGCGAGGACATCAGCGTGTCGGTGGCCTCGGCCAGGAATCGCTCGCGCAGCTCGGCCAGCTTCTCGCGCGTGACGTCCTCGATGATCATCACGCTCGCTACGACCTCGCCCTCGGACGACCTGAGCGGAGATGCCTTCAACACGAGCCACGACACCTGGCCGGTGGCCGGTGGATCGTGCGGATCAGCAGCGGCTCGGCAGCCTCGCCGGCCAGCACCCTGACCGAGGGGATCGCTTGCATCGACAGCCGGCCGGCCGTACTCGTCCTCGACGATGTAGTCGGCCATGATCGAGTCCGGGGGGCTGGGCCTGGAGCTCCTCCAGCGACCCGAAGCCCATGTGCTCGACGCGCCGCTTGGTTGGCGTAGACGATGCGGTGCTCGGGATCCCGGATCGTGACCGCCTCGGCTAGGGCGTCGAGAATCTCGGTCACCCCTGCAACGGCGGTCCATGCTTGCTCTGTGCTGCTCACTCCCCTCCCGCTCCCGGAAGTCCGGCCCCAGTCATCGAGACAGGTTAGCGGTCGCGGCCAGGTTGCTCGGCCCGTTGGAAGACGTCGTCGAGCATCCGCTCGGTGAGCTTGCCGGTGAACGTGTTCTGCTGGCTCGGGTGGTAACAGCCCAAGAGCCGACGGCGGTCGACGTCGCGCTTCGGCCAGGTGACCGAAACGTGGACGCGGGCGGGGTAGCGTCGCGCCCGCGGCGGCGATCGCGCGCAGCGCGGCGTCCCAGGCGAAGCTACCGAGGCAGACGATCACCCGCACGCGGCCGAGCAGGGCGAGCTCGCTCACCAGATAAGGAAGACAGTTGTCGCGTTCGGAGGGAAGCGGCCGGTTGGCGGGCGGGGCGCAGCGCACGGCGGCGGCGATATAGCAGTCGCGCAGACGCAGGCCGTCATCTCGGGACACCGATTGGGGCTGGTTGGCGTAACCGGCCCGGTGAAGCGCCGCGAACAGCCAGTCACCCGACCGGTCGCCGGTGAAGATGCGGCCCGTGCGGTTCCCACCGTGCGCGGCAGGCGCCAGTCCGACGATCAGTACGCGCGCGCGAGGATCGCCGAAGCCGGGAAGCGGCCGCGCCCAGTAGTCCTCCTCGATGTAGGCCGCCCGCTTGACCCGCGCCACCTCCTCGCGCCAGGCGACGAGGCGAGGACAGCGCCGGCACGCTGTCACCTCGCGGGAGAGCTCCGCGAGCGAGTCGGCCATCAAACCCAGCTAGGCCTTCAGGGAGCGCCCGTACTGGCGCTCGTAGTACTCGCGGTAGCCGCCCGAGCGGATCGGCTCCCACCACCACCGGTTCTCCCGGTACCAGTCGACGGTGGCTGCGAGGCCGTCTGCGAACCGCGTCTGGGCGCTCCAGCCGAGCGCCTTCAGCTTCTCTGAGGAGAGCGAGTAGCGGCGATCGTGGCCCGGGCGGTCGGGGACGAACTCGAGCAGCGACGCGTCGGCGCCGCACAGGTCGAGGATCCGGCGTACGACCTCGAGGTTCTCGCATTCGTCGGGGCCGCCGCAGTTGTAGACCTGGCCCGGCTCACCATGGGCCAGCGCGTGCCCGATTCCATGGGCGAAGTCCTCGACGTAGAGCCAGTTGCGCACGTTGCGTCCGTCGCCGTAGACGGGCAGCGGATCGCCCGCCAGCGCGTTGAGGATCATCAGCGGAATCAGCTTCTCCGGGTGCTGGCGGGGTCCGTAATTGTTGGAGCCTCGGCAGATGACCGCGTGAAGGCGGTAGGTGTGGGAGTAGCTGGCGACGAGCAGGTCGGCCCCAGTCTTGGTCGCGCTGTAGGGGCTCGAGGGGCAAAGCGGCGAGTCCTCCGTGAAGGAGCCGTCCTCGATCGATCCGTACACCTCGTCGGTCGAGACCTGGAGATAGCGAAGGCCGCGCTCGCGAGCCGCCTCGAGCAGCACATGGGTCCCCTGCATGTTCGTGACGATGAACTCCTCGGGCCCCGCGATCGACCTGTCGACGTGGGTCTCGGCGGCGAAATTGACGATCGCGGCGCATCCCTCGACGGCGTCGGCGACGGCCGAGGGATCCTCGATCGCGCCCTGGACAAAGCGGATCTCGTCGAGCACGTCTTGCAGGTTCTCGCGCCGTCCGGCGTAGGTCAGCTTGTCGAGCACGGTGACCTCGTCTCCGTGGTCGCGAAGCCGAACGCGGACGAACGTCGATCCGATGAAGCCGGCCCCTCCGCACACGAGCAGCCTCACAGCGCTCCCACCCTGGCTGTCAGGTACTGGTCGAGTCCATCCCGCCACTCCGGCAGCGTCGGCGCCCCTCGCTCGGAGCGCAGGACGCTGTAGGCCGGGCGCGTCGCGGGTCGCGGCATCTCCGTTGTCGGGACTGGCCTGACCTCGCAAGAGGAACCGGTCGAGTGGACGATCTCGGTCGCAAACTCAAACCACGAGCACTGCCCGGCGGCCGCGACGTGGAGCAAACCCACCGCCGGTGCCGTGGCCAGCTCGACGAGCGCATTCGCTAGGTGGACCGTGAACGTCGGGCAACCGACCTGGTCATCGACAACCGCGAGCTCATCGCGCTCGGATGCCAGCCGCAGGATCGTCGCCGGAAAGCAGGCTCCGCCGATGCCGAACAGCCACGACGAGCGGACGATCGTGTGCGAGTCGGGAGCCGCACGCGACGACGGCCTCCTCCCCGGCCAGCTTCGAGCGCCCATAGGCGGACAGCGGGCCGGCGGGATCTGATTCGAGGTAGGGCTCGCGCTTGGCACCGTCGAACACGTAATCGCTCGAGACGTGGATCGTCCAGGCGCCCACCTCATCGGCGGCGGCGGCTACGTTCCCAGCTCCCGCTGCGTTCACGGCCAGGGCACCTGGAGGATCGCCTTCGGCCCCGTCGACGTCGGTCCACGCCGCGCAGTTGATCACGACACGTGGCCGACAGCTCGCAAGCGCCTTGGCCACGGCGCCCCGGTCGGTGATGTCAAGCTCGCCCCTGCCCATCGCGAGCGCCTCGAAGCCGGCATCACGTGCGGCGGCCGCGACATCTTGTCCCAGCATGCCGCCCGCGCCGGTGATCACCACGCCGCCGGCCACTTCAATCCTTCCAGAAGTCCTGGATCATCTCGCCGTCGCCACCCTCGGGACGGTCGTTGCCGATGGCCAGCAGCTCGAGCCCGTCCGGGCCTGCCTCGAACGCGCGCGCGACCTGGGGCGCGACGCGGATCACGTCCCATTGCTTGATGTCGGCGACCTCGTCCTCGAGCCGCACGCGGCCGGCGCCGCCCAGCACGATGTAGGCCTCCTCCTGCTCGCGATGGCGGTGGCCGAACGGGACCCGGAAGCCTGGTGAGTACTTGAAATGGCTGACGCCGAGATGCTGGGAGCCGATCTCGCTGCGGGCGAAGCGCGCCTCGAGGTCGAAACCCTCGCGCCCGGCGGCCTGGTCCTCGATGTCCATCAGGTTCTTGATCGTGTAGTCGCTCATGAGCTGCAATCTAATGCCGACATACTGACGTGGTGGTGAGACTCCGCGTGTACCTCCTGGCCATCGGCGTCCTCCTGCTGGCCGGCTGCGGTGCGACGAGGACCACGCCGAGCGCCGGGACCGCGTTCCCGGGTGCTCACCCGCAGGCGATCGAGCCGGCGGCGGGCGCGCAGGCGCAGGTAGCCACGATCGACCCCGTGGGCGATCCGAATGCCCACGCCCCGCCCCTGTCCGAGGTCAGGCGCGAGATCAAGCTCGAGCTCGTCGCCGTGAGGCGAACGAGCGCCGGATACATCGACCCGCTGCCGTACGTCAACCACTGGGAGCGGACGGATCAGGGCGTCGACGCGAATATGCCGGTGGGGTCTCCGATCGTTGCGCCCGGCGAGGTCAAGATCCTGGACGTGGAACCCAACTGGTATGCGGGGCAGCCGCTCGTCTACTTCGAGCTGCTCAACGGACCACAGGCCGGCCAGGTGCAGTACGTGGCCGAGGAGATCACCAGCATCGCCTACCCCGGCACGGTCCTCTCCCAGGGCCAGGTGATCGCCCGCTATGCCAAGACGGGGACGGGGATCGAGTACGGCTGGTCGACGCCGAACGGCATCACGCTCGCGGTGGCTACGACGGGCTACGAAGAGGGCCAGATCACTCCCGCCGGACGCTACATGCGCGCGTGGCTCAACAGCCTGGGGGCAGGCGCCGGGCCCGACTTCTAGGTCGCTTCTAGGCGGCAGCCGCCGCAGGATCGCCGACGAACTCGAGCAGGAGGCGCACGAAGCGCTCGGGCACTTCGACTTGCGGGCAGTGCCCGACCCCACGTAGAAGCTCCAGGCGCGCTCCCGGGACGGTGTCGAGGATCCGCTGCGCGCCGCGGTGGAAGACCAGCCTGTCGCGGTCGCCCCAGATCAGGAGCACGCGCGCCTTGATCCGCTCGAGCTCGTAGGGCTCGCGCAGCTCCGGGATCAGGCGATGCGCCGTCTCCAGGTAGCGGGCCACGGTTGTGCGGTCCGAGTGATGGGAGGTGAAGGCGCTCACCACGGCCCGGTCGACCCTCGTCGGGACGGCAAAGGCAAGGCGCCGGTAGAGGCGCGCCACCGCCGCCTGGATCACCACCGACGAGACCGGGGTCGGAAGCGTGAGCAGCGAGCGCAGGATCGGATCGCGCTGGACGAGATAGAGAAGCCGGCTCATCTGGAGCCCGGCGGGCGCCACCGCGACCACCCCCTCCACCCTCTGGGGCTGGCGCTCGGCGAGGCGGAGTGACACGCAGCCGCCGAGCGAGTTGCCCACCGCGACGATCGGGCGCCTCGGCCGGCCGGCCAGATAGGCGGCGACCTCGACGGCGAACTCGTCGAGCTGGGGCAGGATTTCCTCTCCCTTGAGCCGATCGGCCTTGCCGAATCCCGGGAGGTCGACGGCCAGCGCGCGGTGGCCTCGGCGAGCCAGCTGATCGAGCGTCAGGCGCCACGTGTCCGCGCTGTCGGCGTAGCCATGGAACAGCAACACCGGGACGCCCTGGCCCTCCAGTTCGAGCGCCCGGGTGCGGTAGCCGGCGAACTCGAGCTGGTGTTCAAACAGGGGCTCGATCATGCGGCAGCCGGCGCAGTTTGCGCTGCGGCGTAGGTGGCGAAGTCCCTGCCACGGACGAGCACCAGCGCCAGCCCGGCCCCCACCAGCGCGATCACCCCGCCCACGAGCAGGATCTCGTTCATCGCGGCGGTGAATGCGAGGTGGATGGCTGCGCTGGCCCGGGCCCGCTCGGAGGCCGGCACGGCGTGTAGGACGCGCTGCGTCCCGCCCCCGGCGACGGCGTGGGCGATCTGGGCGGCCTTGCCGGCGGCCGGTGAACCGCTGAGGAGAGGCGCGAGCTTGGTGCGGATCGAGCTCTCGAACAGCGCTCCGAGCGCGGCGATCCCGGTGGCGGTCCCGACCTGTCGGAAGGTGTTGTTGATCCCGCTCGCCATGCCGCTGCGGGCGGGCGAGACTACCCCGATCGCCGCCGACGCCAGAGCCGGGTTGACCAGCCCGATCCCGACCCCGGCGACCAAGAACCCGGCGAGCAGCGATGTCCAGTGCGAGCTCGGGCTGAGCCCGCGCATCAGGAGCAGCCCCGCGCCGACCAGCCCGAGGCCGCCGCCCAGGAGCAGCCGCACCGGGATCCGCGCCGTGAGGTTGCCCGACAGGGCCGCCGCGAAGAAGGAGATCATCGTGAAGGGCAGGAAACGCAGCCCGGTCTGCAAGGGCGAGAGACCGAGCAGCGTCTGGAGGTACAGCACGAGGTAGAGAAACATTGCGAACAAGGCGGACGACAGCGTCAGCGCGACAATCGCAGCGCCGCTGAACGTGGGTTTGCGGAACAGCGACACGTCGAACATCGCATTGCGCTGGACGAACTGAGCGATCAGGAACAGGATCAGCAGCGCGGCCGAGGCCGCGAACAGCGAGACGATCAGGGCGCTTCCCCAGCCGTTGTCGTTACCGCGGATGATCGCGAGCACGAGCAAGAACAGGGCGGCGGTGAAAGTGACAGTGCCGATCCAGTCGATCCGCCGGCCCTCGGGGTTGCGCGACTCTGCCACCTTGGTCATCGTCAGCGCCGCCGCCGCGATTCCTATCGGGACGTTGATGTAGAAGATCGAGGACCAGCCGAGGCCCTCGGTGAGCGCGCCGCCGAGCAGCGGCCCGACCGCCGCCGAGGCCGAGATCGAGGCCCCCCAGATCCCGAAAGCGGTCCCTCGCTCGCGCCCGTGGAACTCCTGGGCCAGCAGCGCCAGCGCGGTGGCGAACATGATCGCCCCGCCGATCCCCTGTCCCCCGCGCGCGATGATCAAGAAAAGGGCGCTCGGCGACAAGGCACACAGCAGCGAGGTGAACGCGAACAGGCCGAGCCCGATCGAGTAGACCAGCCGCCGCCCGAGCATGTCGGCCAAGGCCCCGGCGGTCAGCAGCACCGATGCCAGCGTGAGCGCGTATGCGTCGATCACCCACTGAATGTCCGAGAAGCTCGCCTTGAGCTGCTTGGCGATGCTCGGCAGGGCGACGTTCACGATCGTGATGTCGAGTAACAGCATGAACGTCCCCACGCAGACGACGGTCAGCGTCCACCACTTACGTTGCATTAGCTGCTCATCCTAGAGAAGGGTGAGGGGGCCGCCGCGCGGCGGCCCCCGTCCGGCTAGCTCTTTACCCGTTCTGCGAAGCGCTCCAATCCGATGCGCCAGCCCTGGGGCGACCCGACGGCGTCGCGCATGCGCTCCCAGCCCTCGCCGTGACGGTCGATGTGGCGGTGCTCGAGCTCGACGCGGGTCCGCTCAGTGCCCTCGGGTGTGAAACGGACCTCGACCTCGCTCGCCCTCTCGGGGTCGGTTTCGATCTGCCACGTGAGGGCGATGTCCCAGCTGAACACGACCCGATCGGGCGGCTCGTAGGCGAGCACACGGGCCCACGCACACTCGCTACCGTCGGTACCTCGGTCATAGATGCGACCTCCGGCGCGGGGCTCGAACACCATCTCGGCCAAAGGCGCACCGAGGATGTGGTGCTCGGGTGGCCACCAGCTTCCGATGTCTGCGGTGAAGGTTTCGAATGCCTTCTCGATCGGCGCCTCCACGACGATCGACTCACGCACGGCGGCGTCGGTTGCCTGCTCAGTGGTCATGTGACCTCCTTTCCTGCTCGACGGCCTGCTTGAAGCCGGCGAGCGATCGCTTCCAGAACCCATCGAGGTAGGCGCGCAGGGCGCCCACCCCATCTGGATCGAGTTGATAGATCCTGCGGTTGGCCTCGGGCCAGTCGACGACGAGCCCCGCTTGCTTGAGCACCTTGAGGTGCTGCGAGACGGCGGGCCGGCTGACCGGAAGGCCATCGGCCAGCTCGCCAACGGAGCGCGGCCGCTCGGCCACGCGCTCGAAGATCTGACGGCGCGTGGCGTCACCGAGGGCGTCGAATGGGCTTAGGTAAGCCATTGCTTACGGTAAGCATACACTTACGCTGATGCTTGTCAAGCGGCGAGCGCAGGCGCGCCCGCCTCGCCAACCCCTAGGGCAAGAGCAGCACCTTGCCAGTCGTCATGCGCGCCTCGAGATCCTCGTGGGCCTGTCGGGCTTGCGCCAGCGGATAGCGCGCGCCGATACGGACCTCGAGCTGGCCGCCGGCGATCAGCTCGAACACCTGGGCCGCGCGCTCGTGCAGAAGCTCGGGCGTACGGACGTAGGTGGCCAGCGTGGGACGCTGGACGTAGAGCGATCCCTTGGGCGCCAGCAGCGCCACGTCGAACGGCTCGGGCCGTCCGCTGGCCGAGCCGTAGTTGATCATCCGTCCGGTCGGCCGGAGCGCATCGAGCCCATCCAGGAAGGTGGCCTTACCGACTCCGTCGTAGACCGCGGCGACGCCCTCGCCACCGGTGATCTCGCGGCTGCGCTCGGTAAAGCCTTCGTAGCCGATCACCTCGTCGGCGCCCGCCTCGTGCGCCAGCTGCGCCTTATCGTCGCTCGACGTCGTCGCGATCACTCGCCCACCGCGCAGCTTGACGATCTGCGTCAAGAGCAGCCCGACCCCGCCCGCCGCGGCGTGCACGAGGACCCAGTCGCCCTCCTGGACGGGGTAGGCGTCGAAGGCCAGGAAGTGGGCGGTCATCCCTTGCAGGAGCCCGGCGGCTGCCACGTCAGACGACACGCCGTCCGGCACCCCTACGAGTTGCTGGCGTGCCGCGAGCACACGCTCGGCGTAGCTGCCCGGAACCCCCACCCAGGCCACGCGCTCGCCGGTGGCCGCGAGCTTCCCTGCCCCCTCGACGCCGATCACGGCAGGAGGAGGCGAGCCGTAGCCGCCGCCGACCCGCTCGTATACGTCCCGGTAGTTGACACCGACCGCCTCGACATCGACGAGGACCTGGCCCTCGCCTGGCTGGGGGTCGGACACCTCCTTGTACTCGAGCACCTCGGGGCCCCCGTTACGTTCGAACACGACCGCGTGCATCACGCCCGTCCGTAGACCGGGATCGCGGCGCCGCTGATCGGCTCGGAATCGCGCGAGAGGAGATGTGCGATCACTCCCGCGATCTGCTCCGGACTGACCCACCGCTCGTGGTCGGCATTCGGCATCGCCGCTCGGTTACCGGGCGTGTCTATGACACTGGGCAGGATCGCATTGCAGCGGATCGCGTCGTCCTTGTACTCCGCGGCGACTGCCTGCGCGAAGGCGATGACTGCGGCCTTGGACGAGATGTAGCCGGCCGCGCCCGGAAACGGCTGGACCGCGGCGCGGGTCCCAACGCAGACGATCGAGCCGCCGGCGGGGCCGTTCGAGCCCGATGAGCTTTCCAGCATCCGCGCGAGCGCGGCGCGCGTCATCAGGTAGGTGGGGCGGAGGTTGAGCCGGAATTGCGCCAGGAACTCCTCGACGCCGGTTTCGTGGACCCGACCCGGCGCGGCGAACCCGCCCACGAGGTTGACCAGTCCGCGCAGGGGCGGGCTTCCCTCGGCGCCGCCCACCGCTGCGACGTGCGCGACAGCTTTCTCATCGAACAGGTCGGCTTGGACCAGCTCGAGACCGTCTCTCTCCTGCACCCGCTCGAGCTCCGCCTCCGCCACCCACGGCACGATCACCCGCCAGCCGTCGTCGAGCAGCCGCTTGGTGACGCCTGTGCCCAGACCTCCCGTGCCTCCGGTGACGATTGCGCTGCATTCCATGGGGAAGCCGTCCGCTCGCCACTCTATCTTCGCCACCCCGATGGAGGTTCGCCAGTTTGTCGACGGATGCGAGGTGGTCCAGCCCCTGCTCGTCCGCGAGGTCGACGTCCGCGCGCGCCGCGGCGGCGGCGAATACCTCCGCGTCCTGATCGGGGATCGCACGGGGTCGGTCCCGGCGATGATCTGGGACGACGTCGACGAGGCGCGAGAGATCTGCGCCGCGGGCGCGGTCGTTGTCGTCAAGGGTCGCTACGGCGTCCATACACGCTATGGCCCCCAGCTGACGATCCTGTCGATCCGCGCCGCGCGGGACGGCGAGTACGTCCGCGACGAGCTCGTCGACGGTCCGGCACGCACGGCAGACCAGATGGAGCAGGATCTCCGCGAGCTGATCGGAACCATCCAGAGCCCCCACCTGAGACGGCTGCTCGGGGCGATTCTCGGCGAAGGAACGTCGACGTGGCGCGGCTATCGCGACGCGCCGGCTGCCAAGCGCTATCACCAGGCCTACCGCCACGGCCTACTCGAGCACTGCCTCACGGTCGCCCAGGCCGTCAGCGCGATCTCGGCGACCTTCCCGGGGATCGATCGCGACGTCGCGGTAACCGGCGCGTTGCTGCACGACATCGGCAAGCTCGAGGCCTACGAGCTGGGTGATGGGGCGATCTCGATGTCGGATCACGGCCGGCTGTACGGCGAGATCCCGCTCGGCTACTACCTCGTGCGGCAAGCAATCGAGCGGATCGAGGGCTTCCCGGCCGAGCTGGCCCAGGCGGTCCTTCACATCATCCTCAGCCATCACGGCTCGCTCGAGCACGGGAGCCCGGTGGTTCCCTGCACACGCGAGGCGACCCTCGTTCACATGATCGACAACCTGGGCGGCCGCTTGGGCAGCTTCGATCGGATCGAGAAGGAGCTTCCCGCCGGGGAGCAGTGGTCGGGCTTCGACAAGGCGCTCGGCGGCGGTGCGTATTTCGCCCCGCGCGCGGAGGAGGCGGAGGCGGCCTAGGAGCGACCGGTTCGGCCGGCCGCTAGGCGGGGACCAGCACCGGCGAACCTGGAGCCGGTACGGGCGTTCCGGCAATCGCCACCTGATTGCGGCCTAGGCGCTTGGCCTCGTAAAGCGCTCGGTCGGCCTCGTGGAACGTGCGGTCGTAGTCGAACGAGCCCGGGCGGCTGGCACTGACGCCGAACGACATCGTCACCTCGAGGCCGCCCAGCGGCTCCTCGGCAACTGACTCCCGCAGGCCTTCGGCCACCAGGCCAGCCTGCTGGGCGTCGGCGCCTGGCAACAGGATCACGAACTCCTCGCCCCCCAGCCGGTAAGCGAGATCGAAGGCGCGCAGGCGTTTGCGCAACCGGTAGGCGAGGTCCCGGAGCACCGCGTCACCCACCGCGTGCCCGTAGTTGTCGTTGATCTGCTTGAAGCCATCTACGTCGCACACCATGACGGCGATCGGCTGATGGATGACCGCTGCCTGGTGCCCGAGCTCGGCTACGCGGGCGCGCATTGCGTTGCGATTGAGCATGCTGGTCAGCGGATCGATCACGGCAGCGCTGCGGAATTGCCGGTCGGATTCCATCAGCGCGAGCGAGAGCAGCGCGATTCCGAACACGAGGGCGACCGGGAAGACAAGGGCGGGCGGATGGTCAACGACATACTGCGGATTGACAGGCACGGTGGCGAGCAGCAACAGGGCCACGGCCGTCGCGGTGCCGGCCACCACACCCCGCCGGCTGAACCGCGCGCCGAGCGTGACCACGGGAAGCGCCAGCCATGCCACGGCGGGGCTCTTCGGCCCGCCGCTCAACGCGATGCCGACGGCGATCGCCACCTCGGCGACGAGCCAGGCCGTGAACATCCGGTACTCGGGCCGAGCCGCCTTGTCCAGGTCCCGCGGCGCAAGGGCGAAGAAGGCGACCGTGACCGCGAGCGGAATCAGCGTCCACCAGCCAACCCATGGGCCGCTGACGACGAGCGCCGCGGCGAACGTGGCCAGTGCGCTGGCGCGCCACGGTCTCAGGCGAGCTTCCATGTCGACCGAACGCTCGCGGTCGCCGTCGCTCGGACAGAGCCAGGAGGTGGCAGCCGCTTGATCCATGGGCATAGGGCTCATCGACACTTTCGCCATGGGTGACGGGGCTCCTGCGCCGCGCTGCAACGCCTTGCCCGGAAAGGGCTGCGCGGCTGCTCCAAATTGCCGCAAATTCCGTCCAACGGCCCGGGACGCCCAGACGGCGTGATTAGAGTAGGAGCTCGGATGGCGAAGGACACCGAGAAGCTGATCCGCCAGCTCTCGCTGATCTCCTACCTGATGGCCGAGCGGCGTCCGGTCACGGCCAACGAGATCAGAAGCGACGTTGAGGGGTACAGCGTGATGAACGAGGACGCTTTTGCGCGCCGCTTCTACGCCGACCGCTCGGAGCTCGAGGCGCTGGGGATCTCGCTGGCCGTCGAGAAACCTGTCGACGGCCAGGTCGAGCAGGAGACCTACTCGCTGCCTCCGGAGAACTTCCACCTGCCGCCGATCGAGTTCTCCGACGAGGAGCTCGCGGCACTCCACACGGCGCTCCATCTGCTCGACGGTGAATTCGCCTATGCCGAGCCGCTGAGGCTCGCGTTGCAACAGATCTCCTGGGGGCGCCCGAGCCCGTTGCGCTCGCCCGAGCAGAGCACGGTCGCCCTGGGGATCACCGGCTCGGCGGGCGGCCACGAGGTCTCGCAGCGACTGGCCAAGATCGAGACGGCGATCTTCCGGCGCAAGACGATCGTGTTCGACTACTACACGATGGAGCGCGACGAGGTGGGACAGCGGCGCATCGATCCCTACCAGCTGCTGTTCCAGGGCGGGCAGTTCTATCTGGTCGGTCGATCACACGAGCGCGATGCGATCCGCGTCTTTCGCCTCTCGCGAATCCGCGGCAAGGTCGGCTACGCCACGAAGGCCGAGCACGACTTCCAGCGGCCGGCCGACTTCGACCCGCGGTCCTATGCCAACCGGATCCACTGGCAGTTCGGCGAGCCGGTCGGTACGGCAGAGATCTGGATAAGCCGCCGAATCGCGTGGTGGATCGAGCGCCATTTCGGGCACTACGGCGAACTGCGTTCCGATGGCGAGGGCGCCGAGGACAGCCCCGACCTCATCTTCACCACCTGGTACGCCAACGGCCGGCAGCTGATCGCGTGGGTGCTCGGGCTCGGGGAGCACGCCCGCATCCTCGGCCCGGACGGTCTTGCCGGTGAGCTGCGTGATCGCCTCGAGCTGCTGATCGCGCGCCACAGCGGGGAGCCGGACCTCGCCGCTCCCGTGACCGGCGAAAGCCCGGCGCAGGAGGCGGCAGTGGAAGATGTAGGTGACGTCGAGGTCGAAAGCGAGAACGGCCATCAGCCCGATTCGGCGATCCGACCGGAGCGCTTTGCCCGTCTCGTGACGCTTGCCAGCATCCTGATCGACGCAGGCCGCGCCGGGCGCCGCCTGGACACCGCCGAGGTGTGCGCGTCGCTCAACGTCTCAGAGTCCGAGCTCCGCGAGGACATCTCGGTGCTGAACGTAGTCAACTTCGGCGCCGGCACGTACGTCCTCTACGCCGAGATCGGCGCCGACGGGATGATCGAAGTGGATCCCGAGCCTTACGGCGACTCTTTTGCGCGACCCGCCCGCCTTCTCCCGGTCGAGGCCAAGGCGCTGGTTGCCGCGATCGATCTGCTCGGAGAGCACATCCCGCGCGGCTCGCTCGGCTCGGTCCGCGCGAAGGTGGTCGCCGCGCTTGGCGAGGATCCCGCCGACGAGGGGCTCCAGGTCGCCTCGGCCGCGGGTGACGACGCCGAGACGGCGACCGTCGTATCGCGGGCGATCGCCGAGCACCGGATGCTCGCGTTCGAGTACTACAAGGAGAACGAGGATGAGTTCTCCAGCCGCGTGGTCGAGCCCTACGCGCTGATCAACGGGCGCGAGGGGTGGTACGTAACCAGCTTCGATCCCTCCCGCGGCGATGTCAGGCACTTCCGGCTCGACCGGTTCAAGTCGGCCACGGTCACCGACGAGCGCTTCGAGCCCCGTCCCGAAGTCGATCCGCAGGCCGATGTCGAAGGCTGGCCGCGCACGGGAGAGGTCCCAGCCTCGCGGCGAGCCCGCATCTGGATCTCGGCCGAGCGCGCGCGCTGGCAGCGGGAGGAGCGCAAGGTCCTCGGGGAGCTCGCGGATGGCTCGGTGATCGTCGAGCGTGGCTTCAAGGGCATCGACTG
This sequence comes from uncultured Solirubrobacterales bacterium, assembly GCA_963803595.1. GTDB lineage: Bacteria > Actinomycetota > Thermoleophilia > Solirubrobacterales > Solirubrobacteraceae > Palsa-465. The sequence continues at coordinate 347,331 of CAWDNF010000005.1, read as the reverse complement.
GCTGGTGCGCGAGGTGCTCAAGGAGGCGGGTGACGCGGTTGTGCTCGAGCCCGAGGATGCTCGGGTCGGGGTGCGGGAGTCGGCGCTGGCGATTCGCGGCGCGGCCGTCGCGAGTTGAGCAAGCGCGAGCAGATCAAGATGAGCGACCGGGAGGTCGCCGACTTCCTCGACGAGCATCGCGTAGTCGTCGTGGCCACCAACGGCAGGGATGGATGGCCGCACCTGATGCCACTGTGGTACGTGCCCCGGAGCGGGGAGATCTGGGCGTGGACGTACGCCAAGTCGCAGAAGGTGCGCAACCTCGAGCGCGACGACCGCGTCACACTGGCGATCGAGGACGGTGAGCAGTACGAGGAGCTGCGCGGCGTGATGCTCAAGGCACGAGCCGTGGTCCACCGCGACGTGGAGCTCGTCGCCGACGTGGGAGCCGAGATCTTCCGCCGCTACGGCAGCGATGCGCTGGGCGAGGGGTTCATCGACATGGTGCGCGCCCAGGCGCTCAAGCGCGTGGCGCTCCAGTTCGTCCCCCAGCGGGTCGCGAGCTGGGATCACCGGAAGTTGCAGGGCGTGTACTGAAGGGGTCGGCGCATGCGCCGACCCCCCGGGCGGTGCATGCACCGCCCGGCCGGGCGCCGCATGCGGCGCCCGGTTCCCTCTACGCTCCCAGCCGATGCAGGAGTTGAAAGGCCTGATCCTCTCCGGGGGCAAGGGGACGCGGCTTCGGCCGATCACGCACACGAGCGCCAAGCAGCTGATTCCCGTGGCCAACAAGCCGGTGCTGTTCTACGGGATCGAGGCCATGGCCAAGGCGGGGATCGAAGAGGTGGGGATCATCATCGCGCCGGAGACCGGCGGGGAGATCAAGGCGGCAGCGGGTGACGGGTCGCGCTTCGGAGTCAAGTTGCACTACATCGTCCAGGACGAGCCGCTGGGGCTGGCGCACGCCGTGCTGACCGCCGAGCGCTTCCTGTCCGACTCGCCGTTCGTCATGTACCTGGGGGACAACCTGCTGCAGGGAGGAATCGACGAGCTGGTCAGCGCATTCCGGTCCAACCAGCCCGACGCGCTGATCCTGCTCACACCGGTTCCAGATCCCGAGCAGTACGGCGTGGCCGAGCTGAGCGACGGCACGGTGGTCAAGCTGGTGGAAAAACCGGCCGAGCCGAAGACCGACCTCGCTCTGGTCGGGGTGTACATGTTCACGCCGTGCGTCCACGAGGCCGCCAGGTCGATCAAGCCCTCCGGGCGGGGCGAGCTCGAGATCACCGACGCGATCCAGCACCTGGTCGACCAGGGACGGCGGGTCGAAGCGCACATCGTCCGCGGCTGGTGGAAGGACACCGGGCGGCTCGAGGACATGCTGGCCGCCAATCGCCTGATCCTCGACACGATCGACGGCAAGCTCGAGGGAGAGCTCGTCGACTCGCAGGCGGACGGGAGGGTCGTCGTCCAGCCTGAAGCGCGCCTACTTCGCTCGACGGTGCGAGGACCCGCGATCATCGGACGCGGAGCGCGCCTGACCGACGCGTACGTCGGGCCCTACACCGCGGTGGGCGAGGACTGCGTGATCGAGAACGCCGAGGTGGAGCACTCGATCCTGTTGAGCGGGTCGGCGGTCAGAGACCTCGCGGGGCGGATGGAGTCCTCACTGCTCGGCCGCAACGTGACGATCGCCCGCGACCAGCGCCAGCCGCGCGCCTATCGCTTCCTGGTGGGCGACAACTCAGAAGTCGCGATCCTCTAGCCGAGCCACAGATGGGCAGCGAGGACGACGACGCCCGGGCCCGGCTGCTTCAGGCTTGGCGCGGCGAGATCCTCGCCGGGGCGGTCTACGAGCTGATCGCCAAGCGGCTTCCCGAGCGGGAAGCCTCGATCCTGCGGCGCATGGCCGAGGCCGAGGGCGGGCACCGGCGGCGGCTCGAGCAGCGGATGCGCGAGCTCTCGGTGCCCGTGCCCGATCCCGACGGGGTCCGCGTGCCCTGGCTGTTGCGGATGCAGGCACGCATCGCGCCCGTCGACCGGCTGCTGGCTGCGCGCGAGGCGGCCGAGGACGAGGAGGTCGACGACCTCTACAAACGCTCGACCGGAGATCCCGAAACCGACGAGCTGCTCCGCGCGATCCGGCGCGAGGAGCGCTCGCACTCGCTGGCGGTGCAGGAGATGCGTGCCGGCCCTGCCCTTGCCGGAACGGACACCGGAGGGGCACCGATGGCCAACGCCCCGCTGGCGGTCCCCGGCGCCAGAGCGAGGCTCGATCGGATCCTGGGGCGCGAGCGATGGCACCGGATGGGCGGAGGCTGGATCTCGGGCGCCATCTACGGCGCCAACGACGGCCTGGCGGCCGTGTTCGGGATCGTCGCGGGCGTCTCGGGGGCGACCGGGGGCTCGAGCTCGGTGCTCACCGCCGGTCTGGCGGGCGCCATCGCCTCCGCCCTGTCGATGGCTACCGGTGCGTTCCTCGCCGAGCGCTCAGAGCAGGAAGTCGCCGCAACCAACGTCGAGCGCGAGCGCCAGGAGATCGCCGAGCACCCCGAGGAGGAGAAGGAGGAGCTATCGCTCTCCTACCAGCTGAAGGGGATCGACGAGCAGACGGCCAATCAGCTGGCAGCGCGGATGGCCGAGCACCCTGACGCGATGCTCCAGGCGCTCGCGGCCGAAGAGTTCGGAGGAATGTCGGGGGCGGGCGGCGATCCGACGCAAGCCGCGCTGGCGGCCGGAGTCTCCACCGGGGTCGGAGCCATCGTCCCCGTGATCCCGTTCATGATCGGGACAGGCACGGCGGCGATCGTCGGCGCGGCGATCGTCTCGCTGGTGGCCCACTTCCTGGTCGGTGCGGCCAAGTCGCTGGTCACCCTCCGAACCTGGTGGGCAGCGGGCCTGGAGATGACGATGGCCGGCGTGATCGTGGGCGGCGCGACGTACCTGATCGGGCTGGCGCTACCGAGCTGACAGCGCGGCCCGCTGCTCCTCGCCACCCAGTAGGTGCTCGTATCGGTCCTCCTTCTGACCCGGCCTCCGGTCTATCCGCCGCGCGTAGCCGCGCTGGCAAAGGCCTGCCAGCGCACGCTCGGCGTCGGGGAGTGAATGCAGCGAGGCCATCCGCTCGGTGCGCGCCTTGAGCTCCCCGGGAGTCTGCGCCCCGCGCAGGAGCAGCACGGCCAGCACCGCGAGCTCCTCGCGGCCAAGACCGAGCGCCTCCTCGGCGAGGTGGCGGTACTTGGTCGCGCGGCTTCCGTGGCCGCTGGCCAGCCGGGCCAAGCCGTAGCGCGAGAGTCGCTGGGCGGCCTCGCGCACCGTGGGCTCGTCGTAGTCGGTGACCGGATCCCGATTGGTGAGCTGGTTGCACGCCAGCCGCAGGGCGTTCAGCGACAGCGGGTACTGGTCGGGCGTCGTCCAGCGCTTCTCGATGAGGCAACCGAGCACACGCTGCTCGGGCGCGGTCAGCTCGGCCAGGTGCATCCGGCGAGAAGATATCGCCGGCGGCGCGCACGGCCAGGATCCCAGGCACAGGCAGCGAACACCGGCCCGTGAGCATCAACCGCCTCGAGGGGTTTTCGGACGGGGTACTCGCCGTCGCTATCACGCTGCTCGTGCTCGGCATCATCGTGCCCCCGCCGAGCGGGCACCGTTCCCTGGGGCATGAGCTGGCCGTCGAGTGGCCAAGATACGCCGCCTACGTCACCTCGTTCATCACGATCGGGATCATCTGGATCAATCACCACGCGATGATCAGCCGCCTGAAAAGAGCGGATCACGCGGTCATGATTCTCAACATCCTGCTGCTGATGAGCGTCGGGGTGATCCCGTTCGCGACCGCGCTGTTGGCCACGTATCTCAAGCAGGGCCGCGGCCAGCACCTGGCGGCCGCGATCTATGGCGCAGTCCTTCTCGCCATGGCGATCTTCTTTGTCGCGCTGAACTGGACGATCCTGTTTCGCAGGCCGCACCTGCTGGCCGAGCGGCTCGATGCGCGCGTGCGCCGGCAGATCCTGATCCGCGGCGCGACGGGATCGATCCCTTACGTAGCCGCAACCGCCCTGGCTCCTGTATCGCCCTACATCACGCTGGCGATCGCCGCGGCGGTCGCCGCGTTCTACGCCCTTCCCGTGGCCAGCGGGCTGTCAGTCTCTCCACCAGGCGCCTAGCACCCGCCGCCAGTTGGACCACGCTATCGCCGCAACCTCATCCGGGCTGAAACCACCCGACGCGAGCGCGTCCAGCACCCCGGGCAGCCCAGCCACGTCGCCTACCGCCGAGGGAATCGTCGCGCCATCGAAATCCGATCCGAGGCCCAGGTGCTCGACCCCGATGCGCTCGGCGACGTACTGGGCGTGCCGGACGATCACCTCGAGTGGCGTGTCGGGGTCCTCGGCCAGGTCCGGACGGAGAAACTCGACCGCGAACACGATCCCGACGAGGCCTCCCGACTCCCCGATCGCGTCGAGCTGACGGTCTGTCAGGTTGCGAGAGGCGGCGGACAGAGCGTGTGCGGCGGAGTGAGAGGCAACCAGCGGGCCGAGCTCGAGCCGCGCGAGATCCCAGAAGCCGGCTTGGTTGAGATGGCTTGCGTCGACGAGGATCCCCAGCTCCGCGCACGCGCGGGCCAGCGACTTGCCGGCGTCGGTCAGCCCGGGTCCGATGTCGGGCGAGGAGGGGAAGACGAACGGCACGCCGTGGCCAAATGCGTTGGCCCGGCTCCACACCGGACCCAGCGAGCGTAGCCCGGCGCCGTACCAGAACGCCAGCGACTCGAGCCCGGGGTCGATCGCTTCGGCGCCCTCGAGGTGGAGGACGGCGACCGGGAGGCCATCGTCGTCGTGGGCGGCATCGAGATCGCATGCCGCTCTGGCGATGCGAATGTGGCCGTCACGCTCGAGGGCGTGAAGCCGGCCGGCGCTCGATGCCGCGTCCGCCGCGGCGCGCTCGTGGCCCACGGGCGGCGCGTACTCGAACTCGAGCACGCCGTCGTCGCGGGGTACCGGGATGTGATCCTCACCTTCCGAGGCGGTGAAGATCGAGAAGATCCCGGCCCGCATCCCGGCCTGGCGCATACGAGGAAGGTCGAGATGGCCTTGCGGCCGGCCTTCGACGATCAGGCCGTGGTCGGCGCGGGTGATCGCATCGTTGTGGCCGTCGAAGATGGCTTGCACGCAGGCGACCTACCGTCCGATCCGCGCACCCGGCACGAACGGCCGGGTGCTGATGATCTCGAGCTCGACCAGTCGACGGCGAAGCGGTTGGTTGTCGGTCCGAGCATCCTCACCGGGCTGCGGGGCGAGCACATGTGTTGCGCGCTGGCCCGCCAGTGCGTCCAGCGTCTCGAGCTCCTCGCTTTCCGCCACAGCCTGGAGTCTCTCGCCCACCGGCCGCAGGTACCACAGCTCGGCGTCCCTGTAGCGAGCGCACAGCGCGCGGGCGAGCGGGTATTGGAACGGGTGGAAGAGGACGAAGACCTGCGGCTGCCCGGGGAATCGCAGGCGCCGGGCCTGTCGCACGGCGGCAGCATCGCCGACAGGTCGGTCCTTGCCCTTGCGTCTGGGCTCGACTGCGACCACGCGGGGGATGGCGAGAAGATCGCTGGCGTGTGCGGCCAGCTCGAACTCCTCGAGCCGGCATGGCAGCAGCAGGATCGCGAGCGGCTCGTCCACCGCTGGGGCGGTGCGGCGGGTCAGGCGGCCCCGACGGGCTCCGGCTCGGGCATTTCCGACCCAGCGCTCAGCGGGCTGGTATCCGACCTGGTCGCGGCCGCGATCTCCTCAGGAGTGACGTTGACCGGGTGGTGGCAGGCGGCCAGGTGGCCCCCGGGATACTCGGCGAGTGGCGGCTCGACCCTGCGGCAGATCTCGGTCGCGCGCGGGCAACGGGGATGGAAGCGGCAGCCTGAGGGCGGGTCGATCGGGCTCGGTGGCTCGCCCTCGAGGGTGACGCGCTCGCTCGCGCGGTTCTGCTCGGGGTCTGGGATCGGGATCGCGCCCAGCAGGGCGATCGTGTAGGGATGGATCGGCTTTACGTAGAGCTCGTCGGCGGCCGCGACCTCCATCACCTTGCCGAGGTACATCACGGCGATCGTGTCGGAGATGTGGCGCACCACGGAGAGATCGTGAGCAACGAATAAATAGGTGAGGCCGAAGTCGTCCTGGAGGTCGTCGAGCAGGTTGACGATCTGCGCCTGGATCGAGACGTCGAGCGCCGAGACGGGCTCGTCGAGGACGATCAGCCGCGGCTCGAGCGCCAGGGCCCGCGCGATTCCGACCCGCTGGCGCTGGCCGCCTGAGAACTCGTGGGGAAAGCGGTTGACGTGCTCGGGCGAGAGCCCGACCCGCGCCAGGAGATCGCGCACCCGCTGCGCGATCTCGGGCTTCGGCGCGCCGTGCAGGGCGAGCGGGGTGCCGATGATCTGACCCACCCGCTTGCGTGGGTTCAACGACGCGTACGGGTCCTGGAAGACGATCTGCATGTCCTTTCGCAGCGGACGCAGCTCGCGAACGCTCGCGTGGGTGATGTCGTGACCCTCGAACTCGATCGAGCCTTCGGTCGGATCGAGCAACCTGACCACGCAGCGGGCGAGCGTCGTCTTGCCGCAGCCCGACTCGCCTACGAGACCCAGCGTCTGGCCCGAGCGAAGCCGAAGCGTGACGTCGTCGACGGCATGCACCCGCGCCACCTCGTGGCGGAAGATGATGCCGGCGCGAACCGGGAAGTAGAGCTTGAGGTGGTCGATCGAGATGAGCGTTCCGTCGCTCTGGGCAGTCGCGCTCACGCCGGGGCCTCCTCAGGCCGCGTGAGGCCAACCTGGCCGGGCTCCACCTCGCGCCGGGTGCGCTTGCTCTCGACCGGCAGCCAGCAGCGATCGAGGTGGCGGGGTGCCTCGGCGAGGCGCGCCTCGAGCTCCGGCACCTCCTGGCAGCGCTCGAATTCGTGCGGGCAGCGGGGCCTGAAGTGGCAGCCCCGCGGCGGGTCGATCAGCGAGGGCGGCGAGCCGGCGATCGAAGGCAGGCGGTGCGTGCGCTCGCGGTCCAGGCGCGGGATCGAGCCGAGCAGGCCCCAGGTGTAGGGGTGCTGCGGGTCGTAGAAGATCTCATCGAGGGTTCCCTGCTCGACGATGCGTCCGGCGTACATCACGGCGATCCGGTCGGCGATATCGGCCACGACTCCGAGGTCGTGGGTCACGATGATGACCGCGGTCTCCGTGCGGTCGCGCAGCTCCTTGATGCGCTCGATGATCTGCGCTTGGATCGTCACGTCGAGTGCTGTGGTCGGCTCGTCGGCGATCAGGATGCTTGGGTCGCAGGAGAGCGCCATCGCGATCATCACGCGCTGGCGCATCCCGCCTGAGAGCTCGTGCGGGTAGGCGTCCACGCGCTCGCGCGCGCGGGGGATTCCGACCTCGTCCAGCAGCGAGATCGCTTTGTCGCGAGCCTGCGCTTTAGAGACCTCCTCGTGGGCGCGGATCTGCTCGATGATCTGGTCGCCTATCCGGTAGACCGGATCGAGCGAGGTCATCGGGTCCTGGAAGATCATCGCGATCCCGGCGCCGCGGACCAGCTCCATCTCCTCCTCGCTGGCGACGATCAGGTCCTTGCCGCCGAACGTGGCGAGTTCCTTCGAAGCGCGCGTTCACCCCGCGAGTGAGACCCATCAGCGTCATCACGGTCACCGACTTGCCCGAGCCAGACTCGCCGACGATCGCCAGGACCTCGCCGGGCGCGAAGCGAGAACGAGACGCCATCGACCGCCCGGACGATCCCGTCCTCCGTGGCGAAAGAGACCCCGAGGTCGGTGACCTCGAGCACCGGGCTTGCCCGGCTATCGACGCCGCTCACGCGAGCCGGATCCTCGGGTCGAGATAGGCGTACAGGATGTCCACGATCGTGTTGAAGAGCACGACGAAGAAGGCGATGAACAGCGTCAGCGCCATCACCGGCGGGACGTCGAGCGAGCTGATCGAGTCTGGCCGCGTACTGGCCGACCCCGCCGAGGTTGAACACATACTCGGTGACGATCGCGCCGCCGCCGATGAGCGCTCCGAAGTCGAGCCCCCACAGCGAGATCACCGGGATCAGCGAATTGCGCAGCACGTGCTTGACCAGCACCCGGCGCTGCGAGAGCCCCTTGGCCCGCGCGGTGCGCACGAAGTCCTCGTTGATCGTGTCGAGCGTGCTCGAGCGCACCACGCGCGAGTACACGCCGACGAACAGGATCGACAGCGCAGTCCACGGCAGGATCAGGTGGTAGACCCACTGGATCGGGTTGCTCGTGAGCTTCACATAGCCGCCGTTGGGAAAGATCCCGGCCTTGAACCCCAGGTAGAAGCTGAGCAACGCACCCGACCCAGAAGACCGGCATCGAGATCCCGATCAGCGCGAGAACGGTCAGGAAGCGGTCGGCGAACTTGCCCGCCTTGAGCGCCGTGTAGAGCCCGACACACAGCGCGAACACCATCCACATCAGCGCGGCTCCGACAGCGAGTGAGATCGTCGGCCCGATGTCATGCCTGATCTCGTCGTCGACGTTCGTCTGCGTGGAGTAGGAGATGAGCGTTCCGTCGAAGATCTTCTGCATCGTCTTGACGTACTGGACATACACGGGCTTGTCGAATCCCCACTCGCGGCGGATGGCGGCGATCGTCTCGGGGTTCGACGCGCCGTGGCCGGCCAGCCGGTACGCCGGGTCGCCGTTGGGGATCACGTTGAAGATCGCAAACGTGATCAGCGAGATCGCGAACAGCACCGCGACCATCCCGATCACGCGCCTGATGATGAAGCCGGCCATCTAGAGCTCCATCCGCACCTTGGCGCGGGGGTCGAGCGCGTCACGCACGCCGTCGCCGAAGATGTTCAGCGAGAGCACGGTCAGGACCAGCATCACCCCGGGGACGATCGTCAGGTGGGGCGCGCTTGTGATCAGGTTGATGCCCTCCGCGATCATCTCGCCCCACGAGGGAGTCGGAGGCTGCACGCCGGCGCCCAGGAACGATAAGTACGCCTCGAGCAGGATCGCGTTGGCGATCGCCAGCGGCACGAACACGATGATCGTCGAGGCGAGGTTGGGCAGAATCTCCGAGAACATGATCCGGAGCGATCCCATGCCCTGGGCGCGCGCCGCCTCGATGAACTCCTTCTCGCGGAGCGAGAACACCTGGCCGCGAAGCGGGCGCGCCATGTACGGCACGTAGACGAAGCCGATGATCAGGATTGGGATGAGCGAGCGAGCCGCTTTGGATGTTGATCGGCCCGACCTTCAGCCCGCCGATCGAGAGCGCGGTGCCGAGGGCCACGCCGAGGATCACGACCGGGAACGCCCAGACGATGTCCATCGCCCGGGCGATGATCGTGTCGACGATCCCGCGCAGATAGCCGGCCAGGAGCGCTGTTGATGACCGCCAGGATCGTCGTGATGAGCGCGGCGATGACGCCGATCTCGAGCGAGGTGCGCGCGCCGTAGAGGAGCCTGACCATGATGTCGCGCCCGTTCGCCGTCGGCGCCCGAGGAAGAACTTGCCGCCGGCGGCGAACCACTGCGGGCCCGATCGGGATGCCCTGAAGCGCGACGACGTCCACCGACCGATTGCCCTCCTTGAGGGTCTCGGTGAGATGGTTGGTAGCCGCGTCGGTGTGGGCTACATCGTTTGCCCAGAGGGGTGCGGCGATCGCAACCGCGACGAACAGTAAGAACAGTGCGCCGAAGGCGAGCGCGACCTTGTTGCGGCGCAGGCGACGGCCCGCAAGCTTCCAGGGGCCGACCCCGACTGCATGCTCGCGCTCGGCGACCGCCTCAAACCCCGTCCCCTCGGCGGCAGCGATGGTGGCGGGCTCGGTGGCCACAGCGGGCCGATTATATGGTCGGCGGGAGGGTGCGGTTGCACCCTCCCGCCGAGCCATCGAGAACTACTTCAGGCAGAGCAACAGCCAGTCGACGCGATGCGCCAGGTCGGGATAGCCCGAGCACTGTGCGACGTTCATCCGCGTCGAGTAGAACGCCGTGTCCTCCTCGTTGCCGTAGGGGGCGACGTAGGCGTGCTGCGGATCGTTGATGTACTTGTCGAGCGCCGCCCATCCAGAGGCGACGCTCTGCGCCGGCTGGGCATCGAGGGCGTCGACCTGACTGTCGATGTGCGGATCGCTGACGAAGCCGTTGTTGAACGATGGCACGGACTTTGCGGCCGCGGTGGTCAGCAGGTTGCCGATGAAGTCACCGGGGTGCGGGAAGTCCTGGAACCAGTCGGTCGAACCCGATCTGGGCCTTGGTCTTTGGATTCCCGATCGTCGCGAAGTACACCGTCTGGTTGAGCGTCTTAGTCGACGCCTTGAACCCGATCAGGTCGAGTGTCGAACGCAGGTAGTCGGCGATCGCCGGCCTTGGATCCTTGCTGTTCGTCCACACCGTCACCGGGGTTCCCGCCAGGTCGGCCGATTGCACGAGCGACTTTGCCTTGGCGATGTTCCGGTGTGCCGTTGGGCCGCCACGGGCAAGGCGTGATCGGCTGGTAGCCGACCATCCCCGGCGGCAGCAGGTTGCACGTCGGGTGCAGCCGGCCGCCGAAGATGCGCTGGAGCGCAGCGGCTGTCGATCGCGTAGTTCACAGCCTGCCGCGCGGCGAGGTTGTTGAACGGCGGGATCGTTGAGTTCATGAAGAAGTAGTACGTGTTCGGATAGCCGGGTCCGATCAGGAACCGATCCTTGTACTTCGCCTCCACCTGCGGCAGCAGGTCACCCACCGGGTCCTCCGTCATGTAGTCGAAGGTCCCGTTGATCACGTTCTCCGTCATCTGGTTGACGTTGGTCGAGACCATGCCGTCGATCTCGTCGAGGTTGCCCTTGGCGATCGTCGGGATGTCGAACTTCGGGTTCTTCTTGAGGATGAACTCACCGTTGGTCGGCGACCGGTTGACGACCTAGAGCGTGTAGGGCCCGTCCCCGGGGAACGGGTTGCCGGTCATGTTCTTGAAGACCGCCTTGCTCTTCGGCCCAACGCCGGACTCCCCGATCGCGAACGCGTAGAGAACTCGCGTGTCGGGCTTGATCAGGTTGACGGTCAGCGACCCGGTCTTGTCGTTGGCGATCATGCCGGTCAGCGGGGCGGTCGGCTTCTTGGCCGCCGTGTACGCCGTCGATCCGACGATGTCGTCGAAGAACGACGAGAACGGGCCGCCCAGGAACAGGTTGCGCTTGACCATGTTGACGACGTCGCTGGCAACGACCGGCTCGCCGTCTGAGTAGTGCAGCCCAGGGCGGATGTGGAAGACGTAGGTCTTCCCTCCGTTGGTCGGCGCCGGGATGCTGTCGGCTAGCGCCGGTACGAGCTGAGTGCTGGCCGTCCCCGTGGCGTCCTTGAACGCCAAGAGGCCGCTGTAGACGAGATGGAGCGCCGAGTCGGCCTGGACCGTCTGGTACTCCTGCGGGTCGTACGAGTCGGGACCGACCGTCCCGATCTTGATCGTTCCGCCCTGCTTGACCGCGCCGGTGGCGGCGCCGCTCGTGCTGGTGTTGGTCTTCTTGCTCGAGCCGCATGCCGCGAGCGCAAGCACGCAGCCGAGCACGATCACGGCCATGACGGCCGATCTGAACTGCCTCATAAAAGAAATCCTCCTCCTCCGAGGTTGGAGCACTGACCGCACTCTAAGCAAAATTGTGGTGCGGATGGGAGGGCTGGAAGCGCTTCCTAATCAACCCGCAACACCACGGCCAGGCCTTGTCCGACCCCGATGCACAGCGCCGCTACCCCATAGCCACCGCCACGCCGGGCCAGCTCGTGTGCGAGGCCACCGAGGATTCGCACGCCTGAGGCACCCAGGGGATGGCCGAGCGCTATCGCGCCGCCGTTGGGGTTGACGCAGTCGGGGTCGAGTCCCTCCCATTGACCGATGTCGGCCAGGCACTGAGAGGCGAACGCCTCGTTAAGCTCGACGACTGCCACATCGCTCCCAACCGATCCGCGCCCGCTCCAGCGCGCGGTTGGCCGCCTGCACCGGGGCGATCCCGAACACGTCCGGATCGACGGCGGCCGCACCCCGGGAGACGATCCTCGCGAGCGGCTCCCGTCCGAGTGCTTGCGCGGCGTTGAGGTCCCCGATCAACATCGCCCCGGCGCCGTCGTTGAGAGGCGACGAGTTGCCTGCCGTCACCGTTCCTCCCTCGACGAACGCCGGCTTGAGCTTTGCGAGCTTCTCGAGCGTCGTGTCCGGGCGCATGTTCTCGTCGCGCGCGAGCTCGGTGCCGGGAACGGGCACCACCCAGCGCTCGTAGAACCCGTCCTCCCAGGCCGCGACCGCGCGCTGGTGGCTGCGCAGGGCGAACTCGTCCTGCGCGCTCACGGGAAACGGAATAGATCCCGGCCAGTTTCTCGGCGCTCGCACCGAGCGAGATCGTCCACTGCTCGGGCATCCGCGGGTTGACCATCCGCCAGCCCAGCGTGCTCGAGTGAAGCTGCTGGTGCTCACGCGGGTAAGGGCGCTCGGTCTTCAGCATCACCCACGGTGCGCGGCTCATCGACTCGACGCCTCCCACCAGGACGAGCGTGGCGTCACCGGTCTCGATCATGCGGCTGGCCTGCATGGCGGCGTCGAGGCTCGAGCCGCACAACCGATTGATGGTCGTCCCCGGCACGCTCGTCGGCAGACCGTTGAGGAGCCATGCCATCCGGGCCACGTTTCGGTTGTCCTCCCCGGCTTGGTTGGCATCTCCGAACAGGACGTCGTTGACACTTGACGGGTCGAGGTCCGGCGTGCGCGCGAGCAGGGCGGCGACCACGTGGGCGGCAAGATCGTCGGGCCTGACCGACGCCAGCCCGCCCCCGTAGCGGCCGAACGGGGTCCTCACCGCATCGAGCACGTAGGCTTCGCTCATGGAGGAGGAGGTTACGTTGAGCCAGCTTGAAGCCCGTCTGGGGGCGAAACTACCGGCTGGCGTCGCGGGGCTGGAGGAGCAACATCTACGCGACCTCCTGAGCGCGATTGACGACGCCCGTCACCGGCAGGCGGCGGCACTCCAGGAGGCCGGCGATCAGGCGCTTGGTCACGTGCCTTGGCTGCTGCGTGGGCCGATCCGCAAGATCATGGGCGTGTGACCGAGCAACACGATGCCCGGGCTGAGATTCAGGGCCGCGCTGAGATCCATGGCCGCGCCGAGGTCCTCAAGCTAGCCCGCCTCCTCGACGTCAAACCGGAGCGGCTGGCCTATCTCGAGCCCGTGCCCCCGGATGACATCCGGGTGCTGCGCGAACGCGTGACCGACCTGCTGTTCACCGCGAACGAGCCGACGTTCAAGCGCCTGGCCGCCGCCAGCCGCCTGCTCCCGGTGAGCCTGGTCGCGATGATCGGGCGCCAGGCGTTCGGCCCGGTGCTGGCGGCGCGAATCACCGGACTGCTCGATCCACCCCGGGCGGTGGAGATGGCCGAGACGATGCCGACGTCGTTCCTGGCCGACGTGGCCGCCGAGCTCGATCCGCGTCGGGCCCGGGCTGTGATCGCGGGAATACCCGCCCGGCGCGGCGAGGAGATCACGCGCGAGCTGGCCCGCCGCCACGAGTACGTGACGATGGGCCGGTTCGTCGGCCAACTACGGCCAGAGGCTTTAGAGGCGGCGATTGGCGTCCTCAGCGATGGCGATCTCCTGCGCACCGCGTTTGTCATGGAGGAGAAGCAGCGGCTGGACGAACTCGTCGAGTTGATCGGCGAGGACCGGCTCGAACGGCTCGTCGAGGCGGCCCGTGCCGAGGAGCTCTGGAATGAGATCGTCGACCTCGTCAGCCACCTGAGCCGTGAGCGCCGCGCAGCGCTCGCCCAGCGGGCCCGGGAGACGGGGTTCTTCGAAAAGCTCGGTCCGCTGGCCGAGGCGCTCACTGCGTAGGCCGGTCGGGCGTCGTGGTCGTGGTCCCCGTCGGGATCGCGGTGCCGGTGCTTGTGCCTGTGGTGGTGCTTGCGCATGTGCTTGCGGTGTCTGTGCGCGTGTGGCTTGCGGTGGTGCTTGCGCTTGTGAGCACGGCGGCGAGCGGCGAGGGACGGCACCGACCGGCAGGAGGCGAACACGTAGCACTGCAGCGGCGGCTCGGCAGTTGACCTGCGGAGCCTCCTGCTCGGCCTGGCCGATCGCCGTCAGGTAGCCCGCGTAGTCGCTCGTGAAGGTCGTCGGATCAACGCCCGGGCTGGAAGGGCTCGGCGCACACGGTGGTCGGGATCCGCGCCGGGTCAGCCAGGCCCTCGTGGCTGAACGCGTCCACCGCCAGCGCGTAGGCGACCGCGTCGTAGCTGCCCATCGCGAGGTGATCGGACGTATCGTTTGGACAGATCTGCTGGACAGCGATGTTGGCGATTCGGCCCGCCCCGGTATGGAGCGAGGAGCTGCCCGAGGCATTGAGGTTGGGGACGACGATCTCGTCGGTCCGGCTGTAGATCACCGTGTAGTAGATGCCGGCGAAAGTCTCGGTGCGGCTGTTGAGCGCGGTGATGAAGTGGGCTCCCGCTGCCTGCTGCCAGTCGGCCGGAGCGCAGCTCCGCTGGCATGTGGCGTTGGCGTCGAGGGTGCCGTGATTCGAGGGATCGAGCGCGACGTAGGTGTGGACGAGCCGGCGCGTATCGGGCCAGAAGCGAAACGCCCAGCGCGGAAGCATCCCTCCCTGGCTGTAGCCGAGGATGTCGACCTTGCGGCCGGACGTCCCCGCGATCGTGCGCAGCGCGTAGACGACGTACTCGCCGGCCACCTGGATGTCGCCCATCGTGTGGTACGGGAGCGTGATCGTGCAGTACGGCCACTTCAGCGCGCTGAACGCCCGCTCGTAGTTCCACGAGTAGTTGGAGCTGGGATCGAGGTTGGTCCCTGGCACGAGCAGGATCGGGTTGCGGGTGGTGAGCGCTATGCCGGCGGTGCAATTGAGCGCCGCTTTCAGCTTGTCCAGCGGTACCGAGAGCGCCGGCCCCGGGCGATCGAGCGGGGCATAGGGGCTCGAGTCCGCCGCCGCGGGGGCTGACGTGAATAGACATACGAGGGTGATGAGGATCAGCGCGGGCACTGAGGCGGCTCGCACTGCCGCCGCCCTGTGTCCGGGGCGGCGCCGGGCGGCTTCCGGTGGCCCACGCGAGAATTCATGTCGAACAGTGTAGGTGTGAGACACGTCACGGATCGAGTACCAAACCTCGACAAGGCCAGACGGATCTGTAAAGCTACACACCTGTAGGTTTGTTCCGCCGAATGCCGGAGGTGCCCGTTGAGCGCCGTGCTCGAAACTCCAACCGCGACCGAGCCCACGTCCCAGGACGCGCTCGTCGGAAGGGCGCCCGCGTCCGAGGCGGGACCCATCGAGCCCACCGAGCTCGACGCACTTCCACGGCCGCCCGCGATCGGCTGGCCACGTTTCGTCCAGATCCTCTGGTTCGGCCAGCACCAGTGGCGGTTCGTCTTCCACCACCGGCAGAAGTTCGGCGATGTGTGGCACGCCAAAGGCTATGTCCGCGGCGGCGCGACGATCATTTCGCATCCCGATCACGTCCGCTCGCTGTTCACCGCACCACCTGAGCTCGTCCCCACGCTGGCCGCCGAGTCACCGCTGCGGCCTGTGCTCGGACCCAACTCCGTCCTGACCGCGAACGGGCCGCGCCACCTTCGCCAGCGCAAGCTGCTCCTGCCGCCGTTCCACGGTGAAGCGATCGCGCGCTACCAGCAGATGATCGCCGAGGCGTCGGAGCGCGAGATTCGGACCTGGCCAGTCGGTAGACCCTTCGCGCTTGCTCCGCGTATGCAAGCCATCACCCTCGACGTGATCATGGGCGGGATCTTCGGCATCGAGGGCGTGCCGCGACGCGGAACGCTGGAGTACCGCCTGCGTTCGGCGATCCGGAATCTGTTGCGCTCCTCCACCCTGCCCGGCTCGAAGATCGCAGAGCTGACGAACATCGGCCATACCGACCCGGTGGGCCTGACCAAGCTCGCGCTGATCGTGCCCGACCGCCACCTCTACGCGATCATCGCCAAGCGCCGGCAGGCCGAAGACCTAGAGGAGCGCCGCGACATCCTGTCGCTGATCATGCGGGCTCGCACCGAGGAAGGCGAGACCCTCTCCGACCGCGAGCTGCGCGACGAGCTCATGACGCTCGTTCTGGCCGGACACGAGACGACGGCCAATCAGCTGGCCTGGACCTGGGAGCGACTCGTGCGCACGCCTGAGGCCCACGAGCGCCTGCGGGATTCGGTTCGCTCGAGACGCGCCGGATGCCGCCGATGTGATCGAGGCCACGATCACCGAGTCGATGCGCGTGCGACCAGTCATTCCGATGACCGGGCGCCGGGTCACGGTCCCGTGGCGGCTCGGCGAGTACGGCATCCCGGCGGATACCGCCGTAGGGATCAGCATGCTGCTCGTCCACCACCGGGAGGACCTATATCCCGATCCGTTTGCCTTCAAGCCTGAGCGGTGGCTTGGCCAGAAACCGGGAACCTACGAGTGGCTGCCCTTTGGTGGAGGGACACGCCGGTGCCTCGGGGCTGCCCTGGCTATGGCTGAGCAGCGGGTGGTGCTCGAGCAGATGGCGCGCCAGCTTGACGTCGCGGCGACCAACTCGGCTCCCGAACGACCGCGTAACCGTAACGTGACGATGATTCCGGCCCGCGGAGGCCGCGTGGTCGTCCGCGCGCGTACGTAGGGCAAGGCGTTCGCGGCGCGCGTTCGCCGCCGGGGTTGGCGGGCGCACGTTCCCGCAGGCAGCAGGTGCGGCGTTCGCGGGACGGTGGCGGGGGCGGAGGATCCGCCTCCGTGCCGGGAGGGCGCACACTCCGGAGTGGGCCCGCGGCACACGGTCACTGCCGCCGTGGGTGCCAATGACCACTCGTGGGGAACAATTGACGCATGACGCAAGTGCGGGAGACGCTCGCCGGCCGCTACGACTTGGTCGAGATCCTCGGTCGCGGCGGGATGGGCGTCGTCTATCGCGCCACCGACCGGGTGCTCAACCGCTCGGTGGCGATCAAGGTACTCCCGGTCGATCTCGCAGACGATCCGACGTTCGTGGCGCGGTTCGAGCGTGAGGCGCTAGCCGCCGCGGCGCTCAACCACTCCAACATCGTCGCGATCTATGACAGCGGGCGCGACGAGAACACCCGCTTCATCGTGATGGAGTGCGTGCCGGGACAGAGTCTGGCCAGGCTGCTGGCTGACGAGGGTTGCCTCGAACCGCGGGAGGCGGTTCAGATCGGGGCCCAGATCGCCGCCGCGCTTGCCGCCGCCCACCGGGCGGGTGTGATCCATCGCGATATCAAGCCCGCGAACGTCATGGTCGGCGAGGACGGCAACGTGAAGGTGCTCGATTTCGGGATCGCCCGCGCCGCCACGCACACCACGCTCACGCAGCCCGACGTGATCCTCGGCTCGGCGCCCTATCTGGCACCCGAGATCTCCAACGGGCTTCCGGCCGACGCGAGGTCCGACATTTACGCACTGGGCTGCGTCCTCTACGCGATGCTGACCGGCGACCCTCCTTTCACCGCCGATCTGCCGGCGGCGATGATGCACCAGCACGTAACCACACCGCCGAGGGCGCCGCGCGAGCTCAGCCCGGCGATCCCGTCCGGTCTCGAAGCCCTGGTGCTGAAGATGCTGGCCAAGGATCCGGCTGCTCGCCCGCAGCAGGCATCGCAACTGGTAGCTGCACTGGGTGCCTCGCTCGAGGGCCCGCTGATCGATACCGCGCCATTGGCGAGATTCGAGCAGCCGGCGACTGCGCCAACCGCGGTGCTGAAGCCGATTACTCCCGGACGTGCTCGTCGGCGCGCCGTTCCGCTCCTCACTGCGCTCGCCTTCGCAGGCCTGGCGGCGATCGTTGCGCTGGCGCTCGGCGGCTCGGCGTCGCATTCGCACAAGCGCGCGCTCGCGAATGCCGGGACGCATGCGGCTACGCACCGGACCGTCACTCGCTCCTCGAGCCCTCGAGTCTCGACTTCCCGTACGGCCGCGACCAGCACCCAGACATCTCCCCCGACGGCGGCCGGGCCGGTGACCGTCGACGGAGCGAGTGGAGGCCTGGCGTCTCTGCTGGCGCGTGACGTCAGCTCGGGCCTGGTCGACCCCAAGGCTGCGGGGCGGATCGCCGGAACGTTGCGTGACGCGTTGAGCGCCCTCAGCGCCGGCGATCAACGAGCTGCGCTGAACAGCATCGGGGTACTGCCCGCTCAGGTCGCTGAGCTCCAGAACCAGGGGGGCGTTCAGCCGGCTGCAGTCGCCCCACTCGACGCGGCGATCGGTCAGCTTCAGGCAGCTCTCGAGCACTCGGCGGGTTCTTCGGGCGGCGCTCCGGCAGGCGCCGCATCACCGGGCGGGGCTACCCCGAGCCCCGGGAGGGGTCCGGACGGCGCCGGCCCACCGGGTCACGCCAAGGACCACGGCCACGGAGATGGCGGCGGAGGGGACTAGACGCTCGGCTAGTCGCAGGCGGCGTCGCTCACCGCCTCCCGGGAGCGGATGGCGAGACTCGGAATCGGCGCCGTCGCTCACGGGTTCCCGGGAGCGGATGGCGAGACTCGGAATCGGCGCCGTCGCTCACGGGTTCCCAGGAGCGGATGGCGAGACTCGGAATCGAACCGAGGACACCACGATTTTCAGTCGTGTGCTCTACCAACTGAGCTATCTCGCCGTGCGGGCGCGATGCTAGCGAGGCCAAGCGCCGTGTCGTGGTCGAATCGGTTGCCTTGCTCACCCCCTTCCGGCAGCTCATGTCAGCCGGCCCAGGAGCTCGAGCGCACCGCGCTTGGAGAGCGGCTCGTTCAGGTTCCCGCATTTGGGTGACTGGATGCAGGATGGGCAGCCGGCCTTGCACGGGCATTCGCCTACCAGCCGCCGAGCGTCGCCGACCAGCCGCTCAAACTGGTCGTAGCCGCGCCGGGTGATGCCGACCCCTCCGGGGTGACCGTCGTAGATGAAGATCGAGGGACCACCCGTCTGCGGATGGGCATTCGTCGATAGCCCGCCGATGTCCCACCGATCGCACATCGCGATCAGCGGGAGCACGGCGATCTGACCATGCTCGACCGCGTGCAGCGCGCCGAGCAGGAGCTCGGGTGGGAACGGCTCTGCCCTGGTCGCGCCCGCGCGAGCATTGGGTCCTTCGATCAGGTCGTCCAGCTCGTACCACAGTGCCCGGGTGTCGAACTCCACCGTGGGCAGGTCGAGTGCCTGGAAGTCGATCACCCGGTGATCCTGGAGGCCCTTCCGCTGGTAGCCGAGGACTGTCTCCGAGTAGCTGACTTCGCCGAAGGAGAGGGTGATCCCGAGTGTCGTGCGCTGTTCGAGCAGCCGCTGCACGTAGGTCATGCTCTCGCGCTTGGTCTGCGTGAAGTAGTCGCCGCCAAACGGCTCGAGCAACGCTCGGCGGGCAGCTAGGTCGAGGTCAAGCACGTGATACGAGCGGCCCATGTGGAGATACACGGCGCCTTCGTGCACTGTGGAGTACGCGCGGGCCGCCTCCACGGTTCCGATCACCTCTCCGGAGGTGGAGTCGATCAGAATGAAGCTGTCAGCGGACGCGGATCGGAGCGCGACGCGGGCCGCCGGGTAGTCATCGGCACGCTGCGGCACGAACCCCGAGGCCCGCTCCCGTAGATAGCCGGCTCGGGCCAGCGTCTCGGCATGCTCGCGCCACTGCTGGCCCAGGAATGGCGCGTCGGGGTCTGAGAGGGGAGCTTCGTGTGCTGCGCAAAGCAGGTGCTCGGCGTAGATCTGCGGGCTGGCCGGGTCGATGATCGCCGACTCCACGGAACGGGTCAGGAACTCGTCGGGGTGGCGGCAGAAGAACTGGTCGAGCGCGTCCTCGCCGGCGACGTAGACCGCGAGCCCGCGCCCCCTCCGCCCCGCCCTGCCCCACATCTGCCTGAGGCTCGCCACGGTGCCCGGGAAAGTCACGCAGATGGCGGCGTCGAGCTCGCCGATGTCGATCCCCAGCTCGAGCGCGTCGGTGGCAATCACGCCTAAGAGCTCGCCCTGGCTCAGACGGCGCTGAATCTCCTGACGCTGCGCGGGGGTATAGCCACCGCGGTAGGGCGCGATCCGGTCGGCCAACTCCGGGTCAAGGCGGTCGATCGCGTGACGCAAGATGAGCTCGACTCCCTTGCGTGACTTCATAAAGCAGATCGTCCGGGCCCCAGCCCCGATCAGCTCTGAGAACAACTCGGCTGCCTCGTAGAGCGCCGAGCCACGGACCCCGAGCTCCTCGTCGATCAGTGGCGGGTTCCAGATCGCGACACGGCGCGCGGCGCGCGGCGCGGCGTCCCGGTCGACCAGCTGAAAGCCATCGATGCCGGTGAGGCCCTCGGCCAGCTCGACGGGGTTCGCGATCGTCGCGCTGGCGAGCAGAAAGCGCGGGACCGAGCCGTGGATCGCCGCGACGCGTCGCAGCCGCCGTAGAACGTTGCCGACGTGCGAGCCGAAGACCCCCCGGTAGACGTGGGCCTCATCCACAACCACGAAGGCGAGATTGGCCAGCAGCTCATCCCAGGCGGCGTGGTGGGGCACGATGCCCACGTGGAGCATGTCGGGGTTGGTGAGGATCAGGTTGCTGCGGCGACGGATCGCGGTTCGCTCGCCGCGGGGCGTGTCGCCGTCATAGATCGCGGGACGGAGCTGCTTGTGCAAGCCGAAAGCGTGGAGGGCTCGGGCCTGGTCTTGGGCGAGCGCCTTCGTTGGATACAGGTAGAGCGCCCGCGCGGCCCGGTCCTGGCTGAGGACCTCGAGCGTCGGCAACTGAAAGCACAGGGACTTGCCTGACGCAGTACCGGTGGTGATGATCGTGGGCCCTTCGAAGGCGGCGTACAGCGCGTCGACCTGATGCGCGTAGAGCGTGCTGATCCCCGCTTGCTCGAGAGCGTGTCGGACGCCTGGGTTGAGCTCCTCTGGCAAGCCGGCCAGCCGGGCGCGCCGCGGGTCGTAGAAGCCGTCGTGCACGAGACGCTCGTCGGCTCGGCCCAGCTCGAGCAGCGCGGCCCAAGGCTCACTCTCCCTGATTACCGCCACCCGCCCAGTATGGTCGCGCGCCGCGGTGAGATGCGTATACCTCGATCTGGACGGCACGCTGCTCGGACCACGCGCTTCGCTCCTGCGCGGCGAGGGCGACGGGTTCGCCCTGGAGGGCGTTCGGGCGCTCCAGGCATGTGATCGCGCCGGGGCCGAGGTCGTGCTCTACTCGGGCCGCCGCCAGCGCAGCGTGTTCGAATGCGCCCGCCTGATCGGCTCGACCTCATTCATCTTTGAGCTGGGCTGCGGCCTCGTTGTGGACGGGGAGCTCGAGTGGCTCACGGACGGCATCGAGCCATCCGAGGAAGCTGGATCCATCTACGAGCAGATCGACGCTTCAGGGGCTCCGGCCGTGCTGCTTAAACGATTCGCCGGGCGCCTCGAATACCACACTCCGTGGTCGGTCGGCCGCGAGGTCTCTCACCTCTTCCGTGGGGCGGTCGAGGTAGACGAGGCCCAGCGAGAGCTCGACTCCGCGGGTCTCGAGTGGCTGCGCTTCGTAGACAACGGCGTCGTAGGCGCGGCAAGCTCCTCATCGCTACAGGCCGAGGTGCTCCACGCCTACCACCTGATCCCCTCTGCGGCCTCCAAGGCCCGCGCGGTCGCTCGCCACATGCAGGCGCGGGGTTACGTGCCCGCCGACTGCATCGCCGTAGGCGACTCGCGCGAGGACCTTGGTGTCGCCGGCGCCGTCCACACGTTTTGGCTCGTGGCCAACGCGCTCGAGCGCGACCCATCGCTAGGCGACGATGTCCGGATCTTGACTTCGGCCGGCCGCGGTGCTGCCCGTGTAAGGGTCGCCTCCGCGGCCTACGGGGCCGGCGTCTACGAGGCGGTCGTCACCAGCCTCGCCGAGCGAGGCTGACGAGGCTCGGAGCGCTCGGCTTCGACGGCGTCGAGGACCGCCCAACCGAGACGCTCGACCAGGTTGGCCGCGAAACGGTCGCTGTCGAAGTCCTCAACGTTGATCCGCTCCCGCAGCGTCACAGCGGTGTGCTCCAGCACATGCGTGTCATCTGCCGTCACAATGATCTGCGGCATCTCTCTCTCCTTAAATTGCCCTTGCCCTATTGCCCTATTGCCCAGCGGGCAGTCTCGCAGGGCAGGCTTCATCCCCAGTAAAGATTCGGTAGCGGTTAGATCTTTTTCATCCGCGGCTGCCAAAAAGGCGCGCGAGCCATGCGATCAACCGACTCCATCGACCGCCACGGACGCGCGGTCGCCGGCCCTTGGGCGGGATCGTCGTGCGGACCACCGAAATCCACGCCTCGAGTGGCAGCTCGCCCTGGATCAGCCGCGCAAGGGCCGTAGTGACTGGCGCCTCAACCCCCGCCCGCGCCAGTGCGCCGGCTAGGAGGGGCACGGTCTCCAGTGCCTCCACCGCCTGGCCGACACGCGTTGGGATGTCATCCGCGCGGACGCCGCCGGCGAGAAGCTCGCCTGCTCTGCGGTTGCGGCTGGCGGGCGCGAGCGCAGTGGCGACGAGGTCGCCCGTTCCTGCCAAGCCGATGATCGACTCGGGCTGGGCGCCGCTCTGGCTGGCCCACCGCCAGACCTCGGCGAAGATGTGGCCAGCGGCGGCTCCCGCTGCGTTGAGTCCCTGATCGACGGTCGCACCGGACGCGAGCGCCGCGGCGTTCTTGGCCACCCCCGCCAGCTCCACCCCGACGGGGTCGGCCGACTGCTCGCATACGACGCCCGCGTCGAGGAACACACTGTGCGAGCTGGTTGGCAAGCGCGTCATTGTCCGATGCCGCTACCAGACCAGCCCCGGCGCTGACCATCTCGCGCGCGTGGGCCGGACCACCGATGCAGGCGGTCCGCGACGCCCCGAATCGAGTGCGTAAGAGGGCGGACGGCGGCGAGCCGTCAGGTGGCACGAGCCCTTTGGCGAGCGAGATGATCGCGGCCCTCGGCGCCAGGCCATGGAGCTCGAGTCCGTCGACGGCCTGACGGAAGCTGGGAGATGGCACGCTCAGGAACACGTAATCGGCCCGCCCGAGGTCCGAGTCCATGTGGTCTATCCGCAGTTCACGCGGGAAGCTCGACGCCGCTCAAGTACACGCGGTTTTCACGGTGCTCCCGCAGTCGCTCGCCTGCTGCTCGGTTCTGGTCAGGAGCGTGGTTCGGAGCCCGCCGCGAGCAAGGAGCACCGCGGTAGCAGTTCCGAACGAGCCCGCGCCGATTCACCGCCGCGCGGCGGGCAGTTGGTGCCGGGAGATGAAGCCCACGAGACCGCCGCGCCGGAAGGCAGGCGTCGGGTCAGGCTCCACTTCAGGCTGCGCCGCGCGAGGGTTCCTGCAGCATGTCTTCCTGCGCGACCGCGTCAGCCAGGCCCGGGCGGTCTGCGACATTTCGCCGAACGCCTCGGCTACAGCCGCGGCGTCCGAGCCGGCGATGGCTGCATTCAATCCCGCCACAGCACCGTCGAACGATGCCCACAGCTCGGGCGGCCCACGCCGCCCCGTCCCGGGGCGCAGCTCGTATGGCGGTTCGGCGTTCTCGGCGCCAGGGACGGGCCTCCACATGAGCCCCGCGGCGTGCGCACGCTGCCAGGCGACCTGCTCGCGTGCGGCCGCATCGGCGAGCATCCCCAGCCGCCCCGCGAATCCAGCGTCAGGCGGCGCGAGCTTGTGGGCCCGCATCGCTTCGGCCCACTGCGTGCCGGCCTGGCGTACGCCGCGCATCGCCTCTGCACGATGATTGTCGAGATCTTCGGCGAAGTCGACCACGGTCCGGCCTCACTCCTCGGCGCGGCGCTCCGGCGGCTCAGCCGCCAGGCCAACCGTCTCACCACTCCAGAACGCGTCGGCGCTCGGCGTCGCTCGTGCGTGTACCTGCGCGCCGTCAGCCATGGGGGTGGCGCTGGCGTCGCTTGCGGGGACGCCGCCAGGCGGGTTGGTGGTGTCGCCCGGGCTGGCCGCGCCGGGCGCGCTGGTGGCGGAGCCCGCGCTGGTGGCGGAGTCCGCGCTGGTGGCGGAGCTCACGCTGTTGGCGGAGCCCGCGCTGTTGGCGGAGCCGGTGTAGCGGGCGGCCAGGACCTGCTCGAGGTCGGAGCGTCTGATCCGCACTCGACGGCCAACCCGCAGAGCAGGTAGCGATCCCTGGTCGATCCAGTTGCGGACCGTCTGCTGGTTGAGCTTCAGCATCGTCGCGACCTCGGCCACGGTCAGGAACGAGTCGTCGATCGTGCCCGGTTCAAGCGCCATTCTTTATCTAATTGAGGCAAATTGGAACAAATCAAGTGTTAGAATACTCCCCCGCGACGACGCATCCGCCGAGGCGGGAGCAAAAGGGTCTGCAAATGCCCGCAATTGACGACCATGACAGCAATCTGGGCCCCCGCGAGGACGACGGCGACGACAACGTCATCCGCTTCCCACGCGATTGGTTTGGGCCGATCGAGGAGCTCGCGCCGATCGGGTCGCGAGCGACAACGGCCGCGGTCGAGGAGGGCGGAGCAACGAGCCCGGCGACCGCAGACGACTTCTGGGGCGAGGGAGCCGCAGCGATCGAACAGTTCGTCCAAGCCCCGCCCGGGCACGTTCCTGTGGCCATTGATCGATTCGGCCGCTGGCGGAGACCATGGGTGGTCCTTCCGCGGATGGGATGGATGGCGGTCGCGACGCTCGCTGCATCCGCTGTGGTCGTATTGGCCGTGCTGGGGAGCGCTTTAGGTCCAGCCCACGAGGCATCCAAGGCCGCGCGGTTGTCTGCGGCCGCTTCGGAGCCGGTCAGCCACAACCAGCTGGCGTCACGCCACATGGCGATAAGGAGTCCGAGGAACCGCTCGGCGTCGCGCCGCCATCCCCGAGTGGAGGCGAAGCGCACGCGACCTGTGAGTGCCGCGGAGGCGACACACATCACCTCTTCGAGTGCCTCGATCTCGCGGTCGGCCGGTGAAAGCGAGGGGGGCAGCTCGACCTCGTCGCCGTCGTCCAGCGCGACTTATTCGCCGCCGGCAGGGCCCGTCGGCCCCGGAGCGCCTTTTGCTCCGGGACAGATGGGATGACAGTCGGCCTGCATCCAGACTGCAACAAGTTGACCCATGGGGGGTGGATTTCTCCTTCGAGCTGCTCTTACTACCAACGAGCCCCGAAATGAGCACTGAATGAAGCCCATCCTTCGCCACCTTCGCGGCAACGCCATCGCCTACCTCGCGCTGTTCGTGGCGCTGGGAGGAACGTCTTACGCCGTGTCCTCGTTGCCAGCAGGCAGCGTCGGGGCGCGCGAGCTGAAGAACCACTCGATAACGCCAATCAAGTTCGACCGACGATCAATCGGCGCATACGTGCGGGCGTGGGCGGTGATCAAGAACGGCAGCCGCGTGGTCGCGTCCCGGCCAAGGGCAAAGGTGGTGAGTTGGGATCCGAATAGTGCTGGCGGGATCATCAGTTGGGGTTCTGCCATCTCCAGGCGATGCTTCCCACTCGCCGGGGGAGGTCGGGACTTCATCCAAGCCGCCGTGCTGCCGGGAGCGCGGAAACAGGTTGACGTGCACTTTCAGGTATTCGACAACGCTGGCCACTTTGACTCGACTGCAGCGATCATCTTCGTGGCGGTGTTATGTCCGCAGGCGTAGCGGTGGGTACGGCATGAGCGCGAAGGTGGTCGCTGCCATGACACTGGCGCTCTCGATTAGCGCGGCCGCCGTTTCGCCTGCTCGCGCCAACGAAACGGTCTTCGTTTGCGATGTTTACGGCGATTCGGTTGCGCCGCCGCCGGCCGAGGTGGTTGGGATAGCCGCCACCACGCACTGCCCCGGTAACTACGACCCCGGTTACTACACGGCGCGTAACCCTCCGGGCGGACTCGCGATCTGGACGAGATCCAACCATCGGATCGCCCACGGAACGTCCGTGCGCTGGACTGTCAAGCCTCCGGCGGGCATGACGATTTCTTCCGTCTACATCCCGCACATGTATTCGAGTGGGCTCAACGATGGGGCGGGGTGGGGTGGCGGCTTCTTCTGGCAGGGCGGCAGTGGCGGAGTCTCGACGACCGATGGCGAGAGCGGATGGAGCTCGGCGTACACAGGCACCCCGAAGTTCTCGTGGCCGAGCGGCGGGACGCCCTACTTCGGTTGGCGAGTCTTCTGCACCCACAGCCCGTGCACCAACAACGGGACCGAGTGGCTGAGCGTCGAATTGCTCGAGCTCGGCATCAAGGAGACGGTGCAGCCAACGCTGTCGGCCCCCGACGGCCTCTGGACGGCCTCGGGCTGGGTCCGCGGGACGTGGCCGCTCCACTACAGCGGCGATTCGCCCTCGGGGGTGTGCGCCCTGCTGGCCGCCCTCGACGGAACCACGCTTCCGAGCTCGAGCTCCAAACGTGACCCATCCCTCTGGCATCAGTGCTCGGCGCCCGCCGTCGACGCGCCCGTCGACACCGCGAGCTACGGGCAGGGTGCGGCGACGCTCGCACTGGGTGCGACCGACGCGGCTGGAAACAAGTCCGGTGCGACCAAGACAATTGAAATCGACAACCAGACGCCGACGATCTCAGTGGCCGGGCCTACTGACGCACCCACGACGGCTGGGACCCAATATCTGACGGCGACGGCAGCCGCCGGGCCAAGCGGTGTGGCGGGAATTCTCTGCTCGATCGATAACGCTCCGGGCCAGTGGCATACGGGCGCGAGCGCCCAGGTCGCTGTGCAGGGTCTCGGCGTCCACCACATCGTCTGCGCAAGCGCCAACAACGCCCACGATGGAGCGGGCCATCCGGGCTTCTCGAGTCCGGCGAGCTGGACGCTGAACATCCGCGAGCCCTCGGTCAGCACCGTCGCCTTCGCGCGGCTTGCTGCCCGGCTGAAGTGTCGCCATACCCGCGAGCGGGTCCGAATCCCGGCCCGCTGGGTGAAGGGCTACCACCACCATCGCGCCGTGCGAATCAGGCTGCCGGCGCAGATGAGGACCGTCAGACTGGTTCGCTGTCATCCCCATCTCGTCAAGCGGCGCGTACTCGTCCGCGGTCGGTGGGTCACCGAGCCGATTGTGAAGCTTCCGCATGCTGCCTTCATTACCACCCGACGGCTCCGGCCGGGGCACAGTGCGCGTGTCGGAGGATGGCTGGGAACGGCTTCCGGCAAGGCGCTCGCCGGCCAGCCCGTGACCGTGTTGGCCGCCCCTGCGGACGGAAGGAACCGTTATGCCCGGATCGCATCCGTTCGCACGGGACCGGATGGCACCTGGCACGCAAAGCTTGGGCCCGGCCCGTCCCGAATCGTGATGGCTGCCTATCGCGGAGACGACACTGCCGAGCCATCGGTTTCGGCCCCGGCTCGCGTGGTGGTGCCCGCGTCGATAGTGCTCCATGTCAGCCCGAGGTCCGCGCATTGGGGCGGCCGCATCGTGATCTCCGGAAGGCTCAAGGGAGGGCACATCCCGTCAGGCGGCGAGCTCGTCGTCCTTTGGGTTGGGTGGCACGGCGGCGCGACCGAGATCGGCCACGTCTATACGCGGGCGGACGGATCATTTGCCACGTCGTACACGTTCCTGCGTGGCAATGGCACCGAGACCTATCGGCTGTGGGCGGAATCCGCGCGGGAGAGTGATTATCCGTTTGCGCCAGGCCACTCGCGCGGCGTGAGGGTCACGGTAAGCCCGTGAACAAGGCGTCTTCGAGGCAACTGCGGCAATCGGTTGGAGCCCGCGGATAAGGGGCTAAGCTTCGGTGCGTGATCGGAGACATTCTCCAGCCGAGCCACCTGCTCTTCATTCTGGTGATCGCGTTGCTTGTTCTGGGGCCGAAGCGTCTGCCCGAGGTGGGGAAGGCCCTGGGGCGTGGACTACGCGACTTCAGGCAGGCGGTGAGCGGAGATGAGATCAGGGACGCACTCAGCCCTCCGCCAGAGGAGGGCCCGCATCCGCCACCCGAGCAGCCGGCTACGACCACGATCATCAGTCCGCCCGGGGGACAAGCGGCCGACGCAGGACCGGCGGCGAGCCCCGAACCCGCGCACCCCGCGTCAAACGAACCATCAAGCCCATCGGCGGCGGAGGAGCCTGAGCCGGCCAAGCAGAACGTGGCCTGACCAGCGTTGGCGGTGCCACGCGCACGCGATGGCAATTGACCCCGCCTCTAGCGTCGAGACAGCGTCGGTCGTAGCCTTGCTGCGGACCGGCCGGCGGGGCTGGACGGAGTACGCGGCGCTGATCGAGGAAGCGCGCTCGGCGCGGCCCGTACTGGAGGAGGAGCAAGGTCTCCTAGCCGATGAGCTGATCGAGTCGGCGACCGCGGCCCTCGCGCGCTGGCGGCGCTCGGGATTCATGCCGTCACCCTGTTCGACCGCGGTTATCCGGCCAACCTACTCGGTGTGCACGACCGTCCCCCGCTGATCTTCGTCAGGGGAGAGCTCGTGCCGAGGGATGCACGTAGCGTCGCGGTGATCGGCGCACGGAACGCGACGCCAAACGGCATCGCGATGGCGCGCGCGATTGCCGGCAGATTCGCCCAGGTGGGTTACACGGTGGTCTCGGGGCTTGCCCGCGGGATCGATACCGCGGCTCACGGGGCAGCGCTGAAATGTGGCGGGCGTACAGTCGCCGTCGTCGGCAACGGACTTGAGCGGTGCTATCCGCCGGAGAACATCGAACTTCAGGAGGAGATCTGCGAGAGGGCGGCGGCGGTTTCCCGCTTCTGGCCGGAAGCCCGGCCAACTTCTCGGCACTTCCCCCTGCGCAATGCGGTCATGTCTGGAATGACCCTCGGCACAGTGATCGTCGAGGCAGGGCGCACGAGCGGTGCGCGCACTCAGGCGCGGTTCGCACTTGGACATGGACGGCCGGTGCTGCTCATGAAGGACCTGCTCGGCGAGGATTGGGCGCGCCAGTTGGCCGGCCAGCCCGGCGTACACGTGGTGGAATCGCCAGAAGACGCCATCAAGGCCGTCGAGCATCTCGCCTCGCCTGACATCCTCCCTGTCTGAGGGAACCGGTGCCGACCGTCAACGAGCTGGCGGCACCCTACGAGAACTTCATGCTCAGCCCGCGGCAGGGTCCTGGCGTTTGCGTCAGGTGTTTCAACTTCACCGAGGGCTACGGCCTCTGCTACGCGTGCTCGCGCCGGCCAGCGGTGTTGGCCGTGGTCGCGCCAATCTCCTACAGCGTCGGCGGCGAGCAACTCCACCACGCGCTCGCCAGTTACAAGCGCCTCAGGGGAGATGTGGCGCGCCGCCTCACCGCGAGCATCGCAGCAGTCCTGTGGCGGTATCTGGTTCTCCACGAGCGCTGCATCGCCCGCGCCGCCGGCGTGCCGTCGTTTCCCGTCGTAACGACTGTCCCCTCCTCGGAAGCTCGCAGGCTCGTCCATCCGATGGGCGAGATCGTCGGTCATCTGGTCGCACCAACGCGACAGCGTTACCAGGAGCTCCTGGCACGCTCAGATAGCGAGCTCGCACCCCGTGAGTTCAATCCGGACAAGTTCGCGTTCACACAGACATCTGGATGGAGAGCCGGTGCTTCTGATCGACGACACGTGGACTACGGGTGCCAACGCGCAGAGCGCGGCGGCCGCGCTGCGGTCGGCCGGAGCCGGCCCGGTGGCCGCTGTCGTGATCGGTCGCCACGTGAACCGCAACTGGCATGAGAACGACAGGCACCTGAAGGCGCTCGGGCAGCCGTTTGACTGGACGCGGTGTGGGGCGTGCGCCGGAGCACACCGCACCCCGACGCGAGTGGCATCTGAGGCGACGGGCTAGACGGGCGAAGACGCTCGCGCCTGCGCTACCGCTTCTGCCACGCCACCGCGCCACGGCTCACCGTGCCCGAACAGCATCACTTCGGCCTGGATCGGCTCGAGCGCGTCGAGCGCGCGTCGCGCATCGGCAGTGGAGACGTTCATCGCCTTGGGCATCAATTGTGGTCCGCGCGTGCCGGCCACCGGGTTCAACGAGCACATTGCGTCACCCAAGAACAGCGCTCCATGTCCCTCGAAGTGAAACGCGCAGTGGCCAGGCGTATGTCCGTGCGTGGCGATCACACGCGGTCGTCCAGGGACGTCGAGGGTGGCTTCATTCTCGAACGTCTCGGCGCCGTTGAGCCCACGGATCCTTCCCGCGCTGCCCATGAATCTGACGATGAACCACCAGAAGGTCGGACGCCAGAGCTCGCGCAGCGCGTTGATGGCGGTGGCGTCTCCGCCTTTCGGACCCGGCTTGCGAAGCGACGAGTCGTCGGCGGAATGGATCAGGACGCGCGCACCGCCGTCGCGCAGATCATTGGCCAGGCCGATGTGATCGGCGTCCGAGTGGGTAAGGATCAGCGCCTCGATATCGCCTACCCCGGCGCCTAGAGAGGCAAGATCCGCCTCGAGGCTTCGTCTGAAGCCGGGCATGCCAGCGTCGACCGCCGTGTAGCGTCCATTTTCCTCGACCAGGTACCAGTTGACCGTCGAGCTGCCGAGGCGGTGGACCCGGGGCACGACGTCGCGTGTGACTGCCACGCTGCAATCCTACGGCAAAGCTACGCGACCGTAGTTAGCTTCGCTAGCCTGCGATGTATGTCTGTTCGCCCCGCTTCGGCCCAAGCTGCCGCCCCCGAGGGCGCGGCGAAGGGAAGGCGCCGCTACGCCCCGCGCATGCCTCCCGAGCAGCGGCGCGAGCAGCTCATCGACGCCGCCCTGGTGGTGATCCTCGAACAGGGCTATGGAGGCGTATCGATAGAGGCGGTCGCCCGCCAGGCAGGCGTAACGCGCCCGGTCGTTTATGACCACTTCCCCAACTTGTCCCGCCTGCTCCACGCGCTCGTCGAGCGTGAAGAGAGGCACTCGCTGGGTCAGCTCGTTGAGGAAGTCGTCCCGGACGGGCCTCAGGACGGCGACCCGCTCGACCTTCTCGCGGCGAGCGTACGACGGTTCCTCGAAATAGTCATTGACAGGCCCGCCACATGGCGCCTGATCCTGCTGCCACTCGAGGGCACACCCCCGATCGTGCGCGACCACGTAGAGCGCGGGCGCGCCAGCATCCTGGGGCGGATCGAGCACCTCGTCCGCGCCTCCCAGGACCGCGGCGAGTTGCCCAAGGACCTCGACGTCGAGTTGGCCGCGCGCGCGATACGGGATCTCGGGGAGGAGGCCGGCCGGATGGTGCTGACCGATCCGAAACAGTTCACGCCGGACCGCTTCGAGCGCTTCGTAAGGACAGCCACGGAGGCCATCGCCGGCCCAAAGCCACGCGGATAGCGCCCTAGGACTCGGGCGCGAGACACCGCAGAAGGCCGGCACAACCAACAACGGTTAAAGTGGCGACGGGAACCCGCTTCCAAGTTCCCGCCGCCGTCCCTCAACGTCGCCCACGGCCGGGTTGGACGAGTCATCGGGAAACTGCTTCGCATGGTTGAACCGGAAAAGGCGCAAAAAGTTGCGCACTAGGGCAAAAGCGCTCCCAGGCGCGCCGAGGACGGGCGCACGACCCGCCTGCCATACTGAATAGCCCCTCGCCGGGGGGCGTAGCTCAGCTGGTTAGAGCGCCGGCCTGTCACGCCGGAGGTCGCGGGTTCGAGTCCCGTCGCTCCCGCTGTAGAGATCTGCCTCGAGGCCCCCGCGGCGTCAGCGCGATCTCGTAGCCTGCGCCTCCAGCTCGCTATGACCGCCACCGCCACCGAGCCGGAGCGCCGCTTCTGGCGACGCGCCCCGCGGGAGAAGCCACCACCGCCGCTCGATGCGACGCTGATCCGCCACCCGCTGCGCTGGCTCAAGAACAAGTCGCTGCTGGCAATCGACTGGCTCGTCCTGGCGCACGTAGGGACGTTGATTGTGGCGGCCCTCTACTACCTGGTGTTCCAGATGATCCCGGGCGTCAAGTACGACTGGGACCACGCCTTCACCGGCGGCCTGCACTTCTGGGGATGGCACCTCCATCTCAATCTCCTCTCAAAAGCCCACTGGGCTCAGTGGCGCCACTTGGTCCGTAACGTGGGCGAAGGTCTCCTGGGCGGCGTCCTGGGTCAGGCGATCATCTGGAACCACTTCAAGGTGAAGCCGAAGCCGAGGACTCGGCTTGACGACATCGAGATCGCGCTTCACATCCCGAACCTCAAAGACGGGCGCAAGACATCGGGGTGGCAGCTGCTGGCGCTACCAGCGCTCGTGCTCATCTACGCAATTCCCGGCTTTGTCATCGGCGCTGTTGTCGCACACCTGATTCAGAACGGGATTGGGCACGTCCACATCCACCAGGTCTCCTCTGACGCGGTCGTCAAGAGCCTGTGGACGAGCAAAGTGTCGCAGAAGGTCGTCGGCGTATTCGCCTCATTCGTGTTCGCGCGGCGAGTGGGACGCGGCGTCTACGACGACGTGCAGCTGTTCTTCGCCGAGCGGCGGCGTGCTCTGGGCAAGTCGCTGGCCGCCTACCACAAGCTCGTACCTACGTTCGAGGCACGCTACAACGGCATCACCTCGCTCGACGATGCCGCTCGCTCGGCCGCCGAGCGCGACCGGTGGGCGAGGTGGATCCTCGTCGCCTCGATCCCGGTAGGGCTCGGGCTCGCCGCCTTCGGCTACTACGTGCTCGCCTACATTGCCACTGGCAAGGTCTGATCCCGGACACCGCTTCCAGCCTCTCGACAGCGCGACGCCAGAAGCGGAGTAACCTGCGGCGTTCAGCATGCCGGAGAGGGTTGGCTCCTTGGTTCGCTACGGGCTCGTCGCCGTTTTGGTCGCGGGCGCGGTACTGGCCGGCACCTTGCTCGGCAGCGCGAGCGGATCGGTCTCACGGCGACCGGCTGCCGCGAGCCAACCGATCACATTCTCGGTACCTACGCCGGTGGACCCAATCCACACCTTCGGCGAGCCGACGATCAGCTACGACAACCCGACCGGCGAGGTGTTTGCCAGCGGTCCGACGGGAACCGGGACCCAGCGCAGCATGTGGGAGGGCTCGGTTGACGGCGGTAAGACGTTCCGGGTGATCACGCCCGGACCTCCACCCAGCGCGGTGCAGAGCGAAGAGGATCCCCCCGGCGGGGGTGATACGGACCTGAACTTCGATCACACGGGCAAGGAGTACTTCATTGACCTCTACGCCCTCGTCTGCGACCGGGCCGCGACGACGACAGACGGGGGCGCGAGCGTCGCGCAGAGCTTCAACGGTTGCGGCGGCCAGGTCGGGTCCGACCGGCCATGGCTGGCGGTCTATGACCCGCCAACGGGAACCCCCCACGACTCCCCCTATACCGGCCCCACTCCGCTCATCTACGAGGAGTACAACAACCTCACTGGCCCGGGTCCGAACTCCGGCGCGCAGTGGAACGAGAGCACTGATGGACTCAACTTCACGAACGCCACCTCAGGCGTTACCACGGCCAGCGAGAGCACCTACAGCCCGTTCGGTCCAGACGGCTATCCGGCGATCGACCAGCAGACGGGAAAGGTCTTCCAAGCAGCCGGCTTCCCCAACTCCGGGGGCAAGACCTACGACTTCGACCTGAACATCGGGACCCCTGATGCACAGGGCAACCTGACGTTCCTGGATGCGCCCACCTCGAGCGGCGGCGGACCCAATGACGCGGGACTGATCCACATCGCCAACAACCTGCCGGGCTCGCCGGACACGCTGTTCTCGGTTCTCTCGATGGACAGCGCCCGCAACCTGTTCGCGGTCTACGACGTCCTCGACACCTCGGCGCCCAGTCAAGACCAGGTGTACGTCACCGGTTCTTCTGCCGCCTCCGGTTGGCGGACGTGGACAAAGCCGGTCCAGGTCTCCGACGGCTCGACCGCGACAGGGGATGCGATCAACATATTCCCCTGGATCAAGGCAGGAGGGCCGGGGCGGGCTGACGCGGTCTGGTACGGCGCCAACAAATCGGTCGACCCGAGCAGCCAAAGCGGGCAGGCATGGAACGTGTTCATGAACCAGCTCGTGTTCCCGGTCGACTCCACTGGCGCGATCACAGGCGCGCCTCCTTCGACGACGCTCGTCAAGGTCTCCCCCCATCCGATGAAGTACAACGACGTCTGCCTGCTGGGTACCGACTGCATCACCCAGCAAGGCAACCGGAACCTCGCCGACTTCTTCTCAATGACGATCGACCGAACCGGGGCGGCCGAGATCATCTACGACGACACCTCGAACGGCCTCGTCCAAACCGGCCTGGCGCCCGGCGGCAACCAGTCTTTGGACCATGCCGGCGCACCCGTCGTTACGGTCGCCCGCCAAGCCTCTGGAATGGGGCTCTACGGCCATCCGGTCACGGGACCCTCCAATGCGCCCGCCCCGTCAGGCGGAATGAATGATGCATCGGGCGATGCGCGCTACCCGGTGATCGGGGGGACCAACTTGCCAGGCATGGACCTCCGCCGGACGTCCCTGTCACTCTCGGCCGACCAGAAGACCCTTACGGTGACCGACAAGGTCACCGATCTGAGCCACCCATCGTCAACGGCTGGCGCGATCTCGGGGACGCAGATGCTCGAATACGTGACGCGCTGGCAGATGGGGAACACGCTCTATTACGCCGGGATGCAACAGCCCGGCTCGGGGCAGCCGAGCTTCTACGCGGGCCAAACGCAGAGTGTCGACCTGTGCTCGGTGAGCGCCTGCTTCCCGCACGTCCTGACCTATCCGGAGGACTCCTCAGGCGGGCACAGCGAAACCGGCAAGGTGATGTGCCCGAGCAAACCCTCGGCCGCCCATCCCTGCACGATCACGATCAACGTCGCGGTAGGCGACGTCGGCAAGCCAACCGCGTCGAGCCTGCTCGAGGAGGTCGGCACGTACGCGTTCGCAGCGTCGCACCCACAGGGCTCGACAACCAACGCCCAGGCTCAGGCTGACAACGTTCCGCTCGAGGTCGATGGGACGTGCTGCTTCAACTTCGAGGCCCGCGACGTCGGCGTCAACACAGGCGGCGGCAAGCATTTCGGAAAAGGCGGCGGGACCTTCCGCCACGGCGGCTTGCGCTGTCCTGTGCCGAGCGGGCGGCTGCACGGACGGCGCCTTGGTCCGTTCTCGCTTGGTATGACGCGTGGCCGGGCGCGCCACACGCTGCGCCGATTCAGAATCCAGCGTTATGGCTTCGATGATTTCTGCCTGCGCGCGGGTTGGGGGATCCGCGTCGGTTATGCCTCAGCCAAGCTTGCGCGCTCGCTGCCGCGAAAGGTGGCTCGAGCAGTCAGAGGGAGGACCGTTCTCATCCTCACGGCAAGCCGCTTCTACGCGCTCGACGGTGTTCGACCCGGCGCGCATGTCGCTCGGGTAGCTCGTAGGCTGCACATCCGAGGCCACAGGTACTACGCCGTGGGGCTCAACGACTGGTACCTCGTGCCGGGTCGCCACGCTTACGGGGTGCTCAAGGTCCGCTACGGCGTGATCCAGGAGATCGGAATCGCCGACAAGCGCGTAATCCACGGGCGCGGTGGGGCGATGCGATTCTTCACGAGCTTCGGCACCGGCTAGCCGGAGCGCGCGGCGCTAGCGCGCCTCCTCATCCGGGCCCTACTCCACACCGCGCGCGACAGCCCGCGCCGGATCGGTAATCCATTCGCTCCACGACCCGGGGTAGAGCGAGGCGCGGAAGCCGGCGAGCTCGAGCGCCAGTACCTCATGCGCCGCCGTCACGCCTGATCCGCAGTACACGCCAACCGGCACAGCCTGATCGACCCCGAGGAGCTCAAACGCGGCGCGCAATTTGCCGCTCTTCAGAAAGCGTCCCTCGGGACCCATGGAGTGGGAAGCAGGACGGTTCACCGCGCCCGGGATGTGGCCAGCTACCGGATCGAGCGGCTCGCTGTCGCCTCGGAAGCGCTCGGGGGCTCGAGCGTCGATCAGCACTCCGTCGGCGACGACACGCGCGAGTTGATCGGCGTCAAGCCGGGGCATTCCACCGGGACGAGAGACGAAGTCCCCGGGGGCTACGGTTGGCACGTCTGCCGTCACGGGACGACCGTCGGCAAGCCATGCGGCCAGGCCTCCGTCGAGCACTTTTACATCCGGATGGCCGAAGTAGCACAGCACCCACCACGCCCGGGCTGCCGCCATCGACGTGGCAGCGTCGTACACGACGACATCCCGCCCGGCAGATACCCCGAGCGACCGCATCTCTGCAGCGAAGCGTTCGGCGCGGGGGAGTGGATGGCGACCGCGCTCGCCAGGTGGATCGGCGAACTGGAGATCGAGGTCTGCGAACACCGCGCCCGGAATGTGGGCTTGAAGGTAGGCGCGATGATCGGCGCCCGTCGCGAGCTCCCAGCGGACATCGAGCACCGTCGGGGCGCCCGGCGAGCTCTGGAGCGTCGCGAGCGCGGTCGGAGTGATGAGCGGCGCGGCCCTGGGCGAGCTCAGAAGAAGCTCTTCATGAACCTGAACGCAGCTCGTCGGCTCGCCGTGAGCTTGGCGTTGGCGATCCCGATCTCCTCGACGACGCCGTGCCGCACCTTGAGGACTGCCCGGGTCGCTCCATTCGCGGCGAGGTACCAGTAGTTGAGTCCGATGTGGTATGGCTTGCCGATCTTCAGGACGCGAGCCGCGTCGGACAGCCGAGCTCCGGGCCTGATCCCGCGCAGCGAGTAGTACGACGCCGAGGTGAGCACCAGGATCACCCGGCCCTGAATCCGCCGGCGCGCGCGTCGAGACAGCGACCGAAGCAGGTATGGCGAGGGATACCCGGCTCGGATCCCGGTCGGATACAGGCAATAGAAGTCCATGAACTTGCGGTGACGCGTTGAGTACTTGCCGAGCAAACGCCGGACGTGGCTGCGCGTCATGCCCAGCCGGATCGGCCCGAGGCTGATTCCGGACAGCCGCCCGGTGGGCTGAGCACAGCGTGCCCGGTGCGTGGGCGGAGGCCCAGGCGAGGTCGCGACCAGCGACGGGCCAGCACGCTCAGCGGTGGCGAAGATCTCGTCGTAGCCGACCTGCAGACTCTGCGCGTTCGAACTTGCCGCGTCCTGCTCGCCGTGGGGGTCAAGGCGCTGGTCTCCCCATGCGACGACGAGCTGCCCTTGACTGTTCGTGAACACGGTGTTGTTCTCGAACAGGCTGCGGTTGCCGGTACTCGAGCCGTCGCAGTAGATGCCGAGGTTGCAAATGTCTCCGTAGTGGACGACGACACCACCATCAGACGCCTGCACCTGGCTGAAGTGGGGCTGGGCCGCGTTGGCATCAGTGCTCTCGGCGATGTCCAGTACCCACTTTGTCGATGGCGGCTCGGGTTGGTTCTTGCCCTGGCACGATGTCTCGGGCGGCGCCCCTACCGGGCATGAGGCGCCACTCTCATACGGCGTCGTCGAGTAATCCGTCGCGTAGTACACGACTGCCACCCGGCCCGCCGTACCCGCCACCAGGTTTGGGATGTAGTGCGTGCCGCCGTCGTTGCTGACGAGGATCGGCTGTCCGGAGCCGTCCGTCTTGCCGTTCCACGTATTTCCGCCGTCGGTCGAGTGCTCGAGCCAGACGTTGTAGTGCTTGCTCACCGTGTCGATGTAGTCGATGAACGAGACGTACACGTTGCCCGCGGCGTCGACTGCGATCGGCGTGAACAGCTCCGACACATCGGCGCATGTGTTTGTGCTGACCCCTTGTACCGGTGAGGTGCCCGGGCAGTTCTCCTTGCTTCCATTGGGTCCCACGAAGACCGGCACGGCGTGCCAGCTGCTCGAGTCGGTCGGCGTATCCGACCACGCGACGTAGACCTGGTAGAAGGGAGCGAGCTGGGTGTAGTTACAACCGCTGCTCGCGTTGGTGACGGGATCGGCTGTTGACCAGACGGCGTACACGCGGCCAGGATGGGCGGATCCTGGCGGTGACACCGCGACGCCGCCGGGGATCGAGTTGCAGGCGGTCTGTGGGTTGGAGACGGGAACCGGGGCGCCGCACGAGAGCGACCCGCTTGCCATGTTGCACGTAACGATGTAGACGTCCGACGTGGCGAAGTCGTGGTACTCGAGATAGACGAGGTCGTCCTTGTAGTTGGTCGTGGGGCTGTAGGAAGCGATCCACGGCCGGTCGACGAGAAATGGACTGGTTGAGGCAGCCCCCGGAGAGGGAAGACCTGGCGTCACGTCGTTCGCGGTCTGCCAGGTCTTGCCGTCATCGCGCGTGTAGTCGATGTCCGCCTGAAGCGCTGCCGTGAGGTGGCCGAGAAAGACCGTCTTGTCGCGGTCCGCCGCCATCGTCACGTCGCCCGTCTGGCCCTCATTGCGGTTCGCGAGATACTTGTAATAGGTGGCGTTGTCGTGCCAGTGGACGCCGTCTGAGGACTGGGAGACAATCGTGTCCGGGGTGGCGTTGGGGTTCTGCGAGGCGATGTAGAGCTCTCCGTCCGAGCCTTCGATCCCCGAGGGCTCGTTCCAGCCTCCGGGCTGTGTGCTCGTGACCTGGCTGTTTGCGTTGAAGGCAGGGGCGGCCGAGCTGTGCCGGGACTGCGCTCCGACAGGCGCCGCGAGCACAACCGCCGCCGCGACGACGAGAAGGCCGAGCACCAGCCGCCTGGCCGCACGCATCCCTAAGCCCATCGCGTCGAATCTTACAGGCGACCCGCTTGACGCAAACACTCGATTGTCGCCGGAAGCGCGCAACCGCTGCGGGCCCGCGGTCGGCCCGCAGAAACCCTCAGCGCGATCGGCGCTTCTGGCCGACAGCGCGGATGAGTTGCGCCTTGCCCATCTTCGAGCGACCCTCGACTCCCAGGCGGGCGGCTTCCCGGCGTAGCTCGGTCACGGTCATCGCGCCGGCTCCGGTGCCGGTGCCGGTCGAGGCGCCGCGCTTGCGGGCGGCTGCTTTGGCGCCCTCCCGGCCCAGGGCAGATCTCGTCTTGCTCGATAGGTTTGAGATCGTCCGCTTCTGACGGGCCCCGGCCTGGGCGCGTTTGACGTTCTTGCGCGCGGCGGCGCGCTGCTTCTGAGTGGCCATAGTCGACGGCTACCCGCGGCGTAACGTTTCATGCAGGTGCCCGCGAGCTACACAACGATTGAGCACGACCGCGGCGAGGACGACGTCGCGGTGGAGGAGCCCCTCGAGATCCGGGTCGACGGTCACGCGCTGGCCGTGACCATGCGAACCCCCGGCCACGACGAGGAGCTGGCGGTCGGATTCCTGTACGGCGAGGGCCTGATCGACGGTCCCCGCGATGCCGGCCCGACACGGGACCTCGCGGCGAATATCGTCGAGGTGGTGGGACCGCTCGCGCGGCAGCCCAGTGAGCGCCGCTTCTACACCACCTCCTCGTGCGGGGTGTGCGGCAAGGGAGCGCTCGAGGAGGTGGCCGTCCACTGCGAACGGCTGACCGACGGGCCGCGAGTGCCACCGGCAGCTGCTGGCACGGCTGCCCGATCTGCTCGAGCAGCCGACCTTCGAGCACACCGGCGGGCTCCACGCAACCGGCCTGTTCGAACCGAACGGACAAGCTGCTGATCGTGCGCGAGGACGTCGGGCGCCACAACGCGATGGACAAGGTGATCGGACGTGCCGCTGATGGATGGGCTTGTCCCGCTGAGCGGGCGGATCCTGTGCGTCAGCGGCCGGCTGTCCTTTGAGCTGGTGCAAAAAGCGGCCGTGGCGGGGGCGCCGATCCTGGTCGGCGTGGGCGCACCGAGCTCGCTGGCCATCTCGCTGGCCGATGACCGAGGGATGACGCTGTGCGGGTTTGCCCGGCGTGGGCGCGTGAACGTCTATACGCACCCCGCGCGGGTACGCGACGGCATGGCTAGCTCGTCGAGACGGCAGTCGCTAGGAAGTCGGCGACGCCAGCAGCTACGAGGTCCGCGACGGCAGCGGGCTAGCTCGTCGCGAACTCCGCGAGCCGCTCGATCTCCTCCTCGCTTGACCAGGCGCCTATCGAGGCTCGGACGAGCCCCCGTCCCGGGATGCTGCGGACGATGATCCCTTCGCGGCCAGCCGCGCGACCGCGGACGCTGCGTCGCCGTGGCGGTCGCGCCACGAGACGAGCGTCGACGCCCACGCGGAGCGACCTCGACTCCCCGTTCGCACGAGCCGCTCGGCGAGCCGCTCGGCCAGCGACGCGGCCCGCTCGTTGATCCAATCCCACCCGGCCGTGGTCAACACCTCGAGCGAGGCCAGCGCCCACACGTTTCGCAGCGGCACCGGGAAGCCATGGTCGAGGCACGCTGCGTCCGAGCGGGGCTCGAACTCGAGCGCGCGCTCAGGCTCGGACACCGAGCCATAGCCTGGCCACGGGGCCAAAAGCTCCTGCGAGCCGGTCGTGGCGCACGAACAGGCAGCCGCTGCCCTCCGGCCCGCACAGCCACTTCTGACCCGAGCACGCGTAGAAGTCGCAGCCCGAGTGCCTCCATGTTCACCGGGATCGCGCCGAGCGCCTGCGCGGCGTCGAGCAGCACAGGAACGCCGGTAGCCACCAGCGCGGCGACGTCGGCCATGCGGCCGTTCACATAGGAGACGTGCGAGCACGCGATCAGGCGCGTCCGCGCCGAGACCTCGCCGGCGAGCTCCTCGAAAGGCACGACGCGGATCTTGATTCCAAGGCGCCGCCGCGCCCGACCGAGCGGAGCCAGCAATCCCGGGTGCTCCTCGTCGCTGGTCAGGATCTCGTCGCCGGGGCGGAGATCGAGCCCCGAGATCACCGTGTTGACACCGTCCGTGGTCGACCCCGTGAGGGCCACCTCGGAAGCTGAGCATCCGAGCACTCGGGCATAGCCCTCGCGCGTGGATGAGCCAGCGCGATGACCGACTCGATGTAGTCGGACCCGGAGCGGCCGCGCTGAGCCTCCTTCGTCGATCCGCCGGTGCACGGCTTCGACGGCACGACTCGGCACGGGTCCCTCGGTGCCTGCGTTCAGGTAGGCCAGGCGCTCGAGCACCGGGAACTCGGCGCGGAAGGCGGCTGTGTCGGACGGCGACATCATTGTCGATCGCTTTCTATCGTGTGGGGCGTGTGCTTTGACTTCGACGCGCGCCCCCCTGCACCACCCGCCGAGCTCTTGCGCACCCGATCGCGGGAGCCGCCGGCGCCGAGATCGCTCGAGCTGACCTCGGCCGACGGGACCCGTTTCTCAGCGGCCTGGCCGAAGTCGGCCGACGGTCGTGGCGCGGTCGTGATCCTGCCGGACGTCCGCGGCCTCTACCCGTTCTACTCCGAGCTGGCCGAGCGCTTCGCTCAGGCGGGCTACCACGCGATGGTGATCGACTACTTCGGACGGACTGCCGGGCTGGGGCCCCGTGACGAGGACTTCGACTACATGCCCCACGTGCAGCAGCTCAAGGTCGACCAGGTCCAGGCGGACGCCGGCACGGCGGCTGAGGCGCTGCGTGAGCGCACCGGACGACCTCAGCTGGCGACGGTCGGGTTCTGCCTCGGCGGCTTTCAGTCGTTTCTCGCGGCTGCCGACATGCCCGGCCTCGCCGCCGCGATCGGTTTCTACGGGATCCTCTCCGGCTCGCGCTTCGGCGTCCCCGGACCGCTCGAGCGTGCGGCCGATGTCCGCTGCCCGGTGCTAGGACTTTTCGGCGGCGAGGATCAGGCAATCCCGGTGGAACAGGTCGAGGAGTTCGACCACGCGGCTGGAGGCGGCCGGCGTCGAGCACGAGATCCACGTCTACCCCGGCGCTCCACACTCGTTCTTTGACCGCCGGTACGAGGAGCACGCCGAGGAGAGCCAGGACGCCTGGCGCCGGACGCTCGCCTTCCTCGAGCGACACGCGGGCCTGAGGCGACGAGGTCGCGCGTCTGCTCCGGCTCGCGGTCCGGTTCGGTAGAGCTCTTCTTACCGTTCCGCCGCCGTCCTCCGCGCCATCCGAGTCCTGTTCAGCCAGCTCTCGCTTTAGCACCTTGCCCGTCGCGTTACGCGGGCAGCTCGTCCAGGAACACGACCTCACGCGGCACCTTGTAGCGCGCCAGGTTGTCCTTCACGTAGGCCTTGACCTCGTCCTCGGTCAGGCTCTGGCCCTCGGCGAGGACGACGAACGCCTTGAGGCGCTGGCCGAACTTCTCATCGTCTACGCCGATCACCGCCGCCTCGGCGATCGCCGTCGTGGCCCGTCAACAGCTCCTCGACCTCGGCGGGGAACACGTTCTCCCCGCCGGAGACGATCATCTCGTCATCGCGGCCGTCGATGAACAGGCGGCCCTCCTCGTCGAAGTGGCCGACGTCTCCCGAGGACATCAGCCCCTGGATCTGCTCCTTGCTGCCACCGCCGGTGTAGCCCTCGAACTGGGACAGGTTGCCGACGAAGATCCGCCCGGTCTCGCCCCTGGCAACGTCGTTGCCCTGTTCGTCGAAGATCTTGACGACCGAGCCGCGAACGACCTTGCCGACCGAGGCCGGAGCGACCTGAAGGTCCTCGGGCGTGGCGATCGTCGCGTAGGAGACCTCGGTCGAGCCGTACAGGTTGTAGACGACGGGACCGAACGCCTCGAGCGCCTTGCGCGAGACGTCGGTGCCTAGCTGCGAGCCTGAGACGAAGATGATCCGTAGGTCCTCGAGCGAGCGCTGCTTGATCGTTTCGATCCCGAGCTCCAGGATGCGCGAAAGCATCACCGGCACCACCACCATCGCGCTGGCGCGATGGTGCTCCAGGCTGTCGAGCGTCTCGCTCGGGATCGAAACGGCGGCGGACGACAAGGCGTCGAGCCGAGCCCGATGCCGACCATCGCCTGGGCGAACCCCAGGGCGTGGAACATCGGCGCGCACAGCTCGGTGACCTCGCCGGCCCGGAATGGCACCTTAGACAAGCAGGCCGCCGATCAGCCCCAGCGACTTGGGCTCGCTGCGCGGCGCTCCCTTCGGCGTCCCGGTTGTCCCGCTGGTCAGGATCGTGATTCGGGCTGCCTCGCCCGGCTTGGGCGGCCGGCTCTCTTCGCCCTGCTCGATCAACGCGTCGAGCGTGTCGTCTGCCAGGTGCATCGGCCCATGCCCGCCAGCGTCCGCGGGACGGGCTGATCCCCTCGAGCACCTCGCTGTACTCGTCGTCGTAGACGAGTAGGTCTGTGCCCTTCGCGGGTTGCGACCTCGCGGATCTGCGGGCCGGCGAACGATGTGTTGAGCAGCACGATCCGGGCCCCACATTTGGCGGCGGCGAACACCGACTCGAGAAAACCGCGATGGTTGCGTACCAGGATCGCGACGCCCTCGCCTGGCTCGAGTCCATCCCGGCGCCACGCGTTGGCGATCGCGTTGGCGTGGCGGTCCAAGTCGCGATAGGAGAGCTCGCCGCGCTCGTCGATCACTGCCGGTCGGTCGCCGTGGCGGAGCGCTCCCACTGCGATGGCGCCACCGAGCATCCCGTACCGCTCGAAGGCCAGCAGCATTTGAGCGATCCGATGAGGCGGCTCGAGGCCGACGATCCCGCTGCGCACACAGAGCGCAGCGAAGTACGCCTCGTCGCCCACCCGCTCAGCGAGCTTCAGCCCGCCAGCCAGCAGTGTCTTCGGATCCAGGTCAGACCACTCGAGCTCCTCTCCGCAGACATTATTCGATTCGCACCACGCGCTTTGTTCGCACCACGCGCTTTGTTTCTACCCATGCGGGTAATACGAACCGCATGGTCGGCGAGCTGATCACCTTGCCGCTGCGCGTCGGCGTCCGCGTCACGCAGCTGTGGCTGCGCGTAGCCGTCGGGATTGCCGATGTGGCATTCGACGTCGTAACGCGGCTGTATGACCAGTCCAGCGGCCGACATGTGGCGGAGCCGGTGGCCCCGCCGAGTGGGGAGAGCGTGCGATCGCGAGCGGCCGTGAGCGTCGTGGCAGACGAGGACGATCACGCCCCGCCGCGCGACGACGAAACAGCTTCCCAGCCGGAGGCCGAAACGGCTTCCCAGCCGGAGGACGCAACAGCCGCCCAGCCGGAGGGCGCAACAGCTCCTCGGCCGGACGCTGAGCCGGCGCACGTCTCGGAGGAACCTGAGGTTGTTCAGGAGCTCGCCGAAGCCGGCTGCCGAGGACGGCGCTGGAGCGGAAGTGAACGTCCAAGAGCCATGGGAGGGGTACGAGCAGTCGAGCGCAGAGGAAGTGATCGCGAGGCTGGCGACGGCGACGCCGGCCGAGTTGGCCGCCGTGCAGCTATACGAGAGCGGCCATCAAGCCCGTAGACCATCCTTGCCGCAGTCGAACGCGAATTGCGAGAGCAAACGGCAGCGGCTCCCCGAATCAAGAGAGGAACCGATAAATGCCTGAAGCTCCAACGAACGAGACGCAAAGCTGATCCAGTGGCTGAATGAGGCCCATGCCAAGGAGGCCGAACTGGAGGCCGACCTCACAGCGCACATCGCGCTGACCCAGAAGCAGTCCTACAAGAAGCGCCTGCAGCAGTCACCTCACCGAGACGCGCAGCCACAAGCGACAGGTGGCGGCGCGGATCAAGAAGCTGGGCGGACAGGCGACGAGCGGCCCGCAGCTACCCGGGGTTCCGACCGCCGTCGGCGAGGTCGCCGGCAAGGCGGTGGCCGCGGTCAAGGGCCAGGTCGGGACGGCCCGCGCAGTGGTCACCCAGCAGGCCGAGACTCACCTGCGCAACGCACAGGAGGAGCTGCGCGAGGAGCACGTCGAGATCGCGATCTACTCCCGGATCGCCAAGTTCGCCGAGGAGGTTGGCGATCGCGAGACGGCGCAGCTGGCCAAGGCGATCCGCCGCGACGAAGAGCGCATGGCCAAGTTCCTCGACGCCGAGCTCGAGCGGCTGGTCAAGGAGGTGGTCCGCGCCGAGATTCCCCGCGACCAGCGTGCCGGCACGACGCGACCCGCCGGCGCAGTAGCCGCGCAGCTCGACGCGGCGGCG
The DNA here is from genome assembly GCA_963803595.1 of uncultured Solirubrobacterales bacterium. Taxonomy (GTDB): domain Bacteria; phylum Actinomycetota; class Thermoleophilia; order Solirubrobacterales; family Solirubrobacteraceae; genus Palsa-465. The sequence continues at coordinate 302,651 of CAWDNF010000005.1, read as the reverse complement.
TCCACGACGGCCGCGCGCCGCACGCAGCTCCTCGGGACGCAGGACGAGCGGCGCAGTACGAGCGGTCGCAGAAGCGCCTCCTCGCGCAGCACGAGCACGAGTTCGCGCATCGACGGCCCTCGCACTCATCGCGAGCAAGCTCACCGGCGCAGCGCAGCACCTCACGCAGGAACTCCGGCAGCTCACGGCGGAGCACCGCACGCGCAGCAGCGGCGGGACGACGCGCCGTCGCGCGGCAGCGGGCAGCCGCTACGTCGCGCCAGCTGCGGACTCTAAGCAGTTCGCCAATGACGGCTCCGCTGCTCGCTAGGGCAGCGGAGCCGCTTATTAGACGGTCAGCCTCGGGACGCCCGGCCAGCGGATCCCACACCTTCATCTGCCGTCCGGGCACCTTGGGCGCCTCGCTGGTGATCCGCTGAGCCAGCAGGTAGAAGCGGGCGATCTCGGGATAGAGGATCGGCTTGCCGTTGGTCATGATCGCGGCGGCGAACCCGCGCTCCGGATCGGCCCAGCCGAGCATGTTGGTGAAGCCGAGATGGCCGAAGGCGTGCTGGGTGTCGCGTCCGTAGAGGCTGAGCAGCTGGGCACCCAGCATCAGCCCGTAGCCGAATCGGGTCGGGAACCCGAGCGAGAGATCGACCTCCAGCCGAGACTGCTCGGTGAGGGCGTGACGGACGGTCTTCGGCCTCATCACCCGATCACCCCGTCAAGCTCGCCGCCCGCGGCGGAAGATCTCGTAGAAGCGCGAGAGCTCATTGGCCGTCGTCACGACATTCGCCGAAGGCACGATCGCAGTTAGGAAGCGAGGGTCGTTGCTCGACTCGCACAAGCTCGTCGAGGCCGAGCCCGAGGGCGCGCGTCAGCAGCTGGGAGAGAGGCGGAGCGGTAGGCGGGCCGGTCAGGTAGTTGATCGGCCACCTGGTCGACGTCCTCGGCCGCCACGCCGTAGTTGTTCCAGCGGAACCCCAGGGGCTGGAGGATCTCCTCGGCCAGCACGGTACGGATGTCCTTCCCGGTCGCCGCTGAACACGACCTCGCCGAGGATGAACCCGCCGGAGACGGCGTGGTAGGCGAGGTAGCGTCCCGGCTTGGCGAACGGCTTGGCCGCGCACAGAGTTTGCGACCAGGAACTCGCGGTCGCTCGGCCCGGTCCAGGTCAAACGCCTCCTTGGGCAGGTTGGGTACCCCCGCCCGGTGGGCCAGCACGTGGGCGATCGTGATCTCGCCCTTGCCGTGGCTGTCATAGCCCGGGATGTACCGAGCCACCGGATCCTCGATATCGAGCGCACCGCGCTCGTGGAGCAGGTGAACGAGCGAAGGCCGTGATCGCCTTGGAACCCGAATAGATCAGGAAACGGCGTCTCCGGCGTCGCGGTCACCTTCTCGACCTCGGCTCCGTCAGCCGGCCCGTTCCCCCGCGCATGACCGATCGCCCGGTCGAGCACGACGGCCCCGTTCCGCCGCAGGCAGACCTGAACGGCAGGATGGACACCGCTCCGATAGAGCGCAACCGCGGCGTCCCAGATCGACTCGACGGCCTCGGCGGTCATGCCGCCCGCCGCTGGGTCCTCCTCGCCTACGGTGGTCACCGCGTCGAGGTCGCTCGGGTAGCCGGTATCCGGCGCAGCGGATCAGGGAGGCCGGGGATCCGCGGAAGAGTTGGAATGCGCGGCATGGCGCATCAGCCTACGACTGTTACAGACACGAGCCGGGCCGACCGATAACTAGACCATGACCAGGGTGCGCGGCAGCGAGGCTTCATCTCGGTCGAGGGAGAACCACTTCTCCTGCTCGATGACCGCCGTGCTCTTGAGCGAAGTCCGCGACCATGCGGGCGCCCAAGCTGTACCCGAGCTTCTTTCGGTGGCCGGCAGCACGCGGAGCGTCGAGTACCTGACCGACATCACCAACTGGGTGTCCTACCAGGAGGCCGATGCGCTGTGGGAAGCCGCCACGCGTGTCACCCATCACCCGCATTTCTCGAGGGTCGTTGGTGCCGCCGCCGCGCGGCGCTTGGGGGGCTCGCCGGTTGCCTCGCTGCTTCGCTCGCTCGGCTCGCCGGAGGCGGTCTACCGGCAGATGTCCGTGACCGCGACAAAGTTCTCGACCGTCTCCAAGCTCGAAGCCATCGACAGCGGCCCAGGCTTTGCCGACATCACGGCCGAGGCAGTTGACGGCTTTCCCCGCAGCAAGCATCACTGCGAGTGGACGACCGGCCTGCTATCCACCACGCCGCTCCTGTTCGGCATGGCACCCGCTGAGGTCGAGCACGATGAATGCCAGGCACTAGGCGCTCCGAAATGCCGCTACAGAGTGACGTGGAGCGCCGAGGAGGAGGAGAGTAACGAGCGTCCCGAACAAGTCGAGGCGCTGAGTCAACAGCTCTCGGCAATGAACGAGCGACTGCGGAGCATGTTCGCCACGGCGTCTGACCTGATTGCGGCCGATGAGATCGAAGACGTCCTGGCCCGGATCACCGACCGTGCCGCGCTCGAGGTCCGAGCCCCCCGTTACCTGCTGGTCGTAGCGCTCGAGCAGGAGGGCGAGCTGCATTGCCATCACCGTGGCTTCGATGAGGACGAGGCCTCCTCCCATGCCGAGCTCCTGTTGAGCCGCCATGTGACCGAATTCCCGGATGAGTGGCTGGTCGTACCGGTGGCGTCAAAGCGGCGCGAGTACGGACGGCTGATGGCTGCCTTCGAGTCTGGATCGAGCTTCTTCCCGCAGGAGCGCGAGCTCTTCGAGGTCTACGCGCGCTACGCCGCGAGCGCCCTGGACGGCGCTGCCGCGTTGATCGAAGCCAAGCGGCGCTTCGATGAATCGAGCGCGCTCCTCAAGCTGGCGCGTGCCCTGGCCACCGCGGGTACAAGCGATGAGGTCGCGCAGCGCTTGGCCGACGCCGTACCGCTCGTCGTTGAGTGCGACCGAGTTGGTGTCTACCTATGGGATCCGGCGAACGAAGAGCTCGTGCGGCGAGCCCTAGCAACACGGGATCCGAACGATCCGCTCCTGACCGAGGATTGGAAACGTGCGCCGAGCCGCGGTGGGCCGCTCGAGCGGTTCCTCAGCAGCCCGCCCCAAGAGCCGGTGTTCGTGGATGCAGAGCATGGCGATCCCCTACTGCGCGGAGAGCTCGATCGGATGGGCGGTGCGGCAGCGATCCTCGTTCCAATCGCTACCCAGGACATGTTTCTTGGCTTGCTCGGAGTCTCTGTCACCGACGCGCCGGGGCGCCTGCGGCCCAATCCTGATCTTCTCAACCGTTTATCAGGTGTCGCGGCCCAGGCCACGACGGCGCTCCAGAACGGCCGCCTCGTTGACCAGATCACTCACCAGGCGATGCATGACCAGCTGACCGGACTGCCCAATCGATTGCGCTTCACCGACGAGTTGCGCCAAGCGATCAGCCGAGCGCGCCCCGTCGACGGACTCGTGGGCGTCTTTTACATCGACCTCGATGGCTTCAAGCCGGTCAATGACGAGTTCGGCCACGACACCGGCGACAAGCTGCTGACCGCGGTGGCGACGCGGCTCAAGCAATGCACGCGCGCAAGCGATACGGCAGCCCGCCTTGGAGGCGACGAGTTCGCGGTGCTGATCTCCGATGCGCCAAGCCTGTGCGACATCGAGCCGATCGCGGACCGCCTGAAAAATGTGTTCTCCGAGCCGTTCAAGATCGACGGCCACGAGCTGTGGCTGACCGCGAGCGTCGGCCGCTCGACCTTCCCGCTCGATGCCGAGAGCGCGGATGCGCTTCTACGGCTGGCCGACCAGTCGATGTTCGCAGTCAAGCGCGAGGCGCTTAGCCAGCGCTGAGCCCTCCCACGTGGTCGACCCATAGCGAGAAGCACATCAGTCCCCAGAGCTGACGGCTGTAGTCCTGACGGCGGGCGACGTGGTCGTCCAGCAGCTGTGTCACGACCGCCGGCTCGAAGTAGGCCTGGGCGCGCGTGCGCTCGGGAGCCAGGAGCTCACGCGCCAGCGGCTCGAGCTCGCCGCGCAGCCAGGCGGCAGCGGGGATCGAGAATCCGCGCTTGCGCGCGCGTGTGATGCTCGGCGGGATCAGCGGCCTGGCGGCCTGGCGCAACAATCGCTTCTTGGCCATCCCACGGACCTTGAGCTTGGTCGGTAACGCGAGCGCGAGCTCGGACACGACCGGATCGAGATACGGCACTCGCGCCTCGAGGCTGTGGGCCATGCTCATTCGGTCGGTCTTGACCAGTAGATCATCGGCCAGGTAGATCCCCAGGTCGATGTCCTGGAGGCTGGCCAAGAGTGGCGCGTCCTCCGTCTCGTCAAACCGCTCTCGCCAGGGGCGGAGCGGGTCGACCTCAGCGTCCTGCCAGCGGGGAGTCAGCAGGCGGGCCCGCTGCTCCGCCGAGAAGATCTCCTTGAAGCCGTGATGGCGCTCAAGCGGCGGCAGCGCCGCGGCACGGGCGAAGCGCTTGGCGCGGTAGTCGAGACTGACGCGGCGGCTCGAGCTAGGCAGCCGGTCGACCAGCGGCGCCAGGCGCGCCGCCAGCGGCCCGATCCGGAGGGCCAGCTGGTCGGCGGCGTAGGTCTCGTATCCACCGAATAGCTCATCGCCTCCCTCTCCGGAGAGAACGACCTTGACGTGACTCGCCGCGAGCTGCGAGACGAGGAACGTGGGAACTGCCGAAGAGTCGGCAAACGGCTCGTCAAATGCGCTCACGAGCTTGGGCAGGAGCTCCGCGATGCTGGGGGTCACCACGAGCTCCTGGTGATCCGTGCCATAGCGCTGGGCCACCTCGCGCGCCAGGGCGAGCTCGTTGAACGAGCGCTCGCGGAACCCGATCGAGAACGTCGATACCCGCTCGGTCGATACCTCGGCGGCCAGCGCGGCCAAGGTCGAGGAATCGACTCCGCCAGACAGCAATACGCCGACGGGGACATCGGCGAGGAGATGCGCCCTGACCGATTCCCGCAATCGTTCGCGCAGCTCGCCGGCAAGTTCCTCGGCGGGCTCAGTGCGCAGCTCACCGGTAGCAGCGGGCGTCGGCCTGGCGTAGCGCTCAAGCTCGATCCCTTGCTCGGTGCAGACGAGCGTATGGCCCGGGGGGAGCTTGCGAGCGGCCCGGAAGATCGTGAGCGGTGCGGGGATCGAGTTGAACGCGAGGTAGGCGTGAACCGCCTCAGGATCGACGTCACGGGAGAACGACGGCTGGCGAAGGAGCGCGCCGAGCTCGGAGGCGAACGACAGGCAGCCGTCGTCCAGCTGGTAATAGAGCGGTTTGATCCCGAACCGGTCGCGCGTCAGGACCATCCGCCGGTGCTCGCGGTCCCACAGTGCGATGGCGAACATGCCGCGCAGCCGCTCAGCGAAACGGGGGCCGTGGCGACGGTAGAGGTGCAGAAGAACCTCTGTGTCGCATCTGGTTCTGAACCGCGTGGCCTCCCGTTCCAGCTCGGCGCGGAGCTCGAGATGGTTGAGGATCTCGCCGTTCTGGACGACGGCAACCGCGCCGTCGTCAGTCGTCATCGGCTGGTCGCCGTGCTCGAGGTCGATGATGGCCAGCCGCCGGGCCGCCAGCCCGGCAGGACCGTCCAGATAAACGCCGCCGCCATCCGGGCCACGGTGGACGAGTGTCGCGTTCATCGCCTCGAGCAGACCCCGGTCAGCAGGACGCCCGCGTGAGAAGTCGTATCTACCGCAGATCCCGCACATCGAGGCGCGGGCTAGGGCAGGCGATGCAGCGTCGCGCGGCGGTTGGCCGGGCGCACAGCCAGCAGCCAGATGGTGGTCGCGATCACCGAGAGGTAGAGCCTGACCGAGCGGTCGGCGATGTACTCCAGGTCGTGGGCGAGCTTCTCGGCCCACGTCATCTCCCGGGTCAGACGCAGCTGAGCCAGACCTGTGACGCCTGGACGGACGACGAGTCGCTGCCAGTACTCGGGAATGCTGATGCAGAGCTCCTCGAAGAACGCCGGCCGAATTGGGCGCGGCCCGACCAGGCTCATGTCGCCCCGCAGCACGTTGAAGAGCTGCGGCAGCTCGTCGAGTCGCGAGGCGCGCAGCGGGCGGCCCACGCGACTGACCTCGTGCTGGGTCAGCTGGGTCAGCTCGGGGCCGAGATAAGGCCCGAGGCGCTGCTCGGCGTCGGGGGCCAGGGTGCGGAACTTCAGCATCTGGAACAGGTGGCCCCCGCGGCCCACGCGCCAGCCGCGGTAGAGAACGGGGCTGCGGGGGGAGCTCAGCTTGAGGACGAGCCGCAATCACCCCGCAGAACGGCGCCGTAATGAGCGCCGCGGTGCCGGCGATAACGAGGTCGAGCAGCCTCAGGAAGTGGTCCACGGGCTGAGGCTCGAAGACGTGCGACATCGCGGCATAGCGCTCGACCAGCGAGGCGTGATGTTCGAGCGGGCTCGGGACCGGTACCGCCGAGGGAGGCGAAGCGGGGCGGGGCGGGGTATCCGGGTTCACGTTGGTGGCCATCAGTCGACCGCGGAAAGGATCATGTCGACAAGCAGGCCAGGGTCGCGGCGGGGCCAATCAACTGTATTGGCTCGCTTCTCGAGCTCGAGCGCGCGCACGTCGGTCAATGGTCGCAGGCGGCCCTCCCGGATCAGCGACTCGTCGACGCCACCCAAGCGGCCACCGTAGGTCGTGTAGACAGGGACGCCCAGCGCGACAGCCTCCCGGTTCATGCTCCCGCCAGCCGACACAACCAGGTCGGAAGCGGCGATCAGGCTCTGCGCATCGACTGCGCCCTCAAGCACCAGCACCGACGGTAACCCCAGGGCCCGCACGTTCTGGCGCTGGGCATCGGTCCGAGGAATAACGACAGCGTGGACGTCGGGGCGATCGCCAAGGTAGTCGAGAACCCGCGGAAAAAGCGGGTTGGACTTTCGGTGGTAGAGCGATACGTCGGGGGGCGGGCGGACGACGACCACTACCCGGCCGGCGTCCACTCCCAGCCTGTCGAGGATCGCCGTATCGGGTTGGAAGTCGGCGAGGTAGTACTCCTCCTTCAACCCGGGGTACTGGAGGAGCTTGTCGCCACGGGCGCCGAACCTGGTCAAGCGTGAGGGCGGGATCGCGTCGGGCGTGATCACACGGCGAGCCAGCCGGCAGCCGATGTGGTGCTGTTGGATCGCGAACTCGTAGTCGAACATGTTGACGGCTGGGATCCCTGCCCACGCTGCGGCCAGCGCGAGGTCGTTTGAGCCGTGGGCCACCGCGAGATCGAAATCCCTGGTGGCGGGCCCAACGGTGAAGCCTGTTAGTCCGGTCCCCGAGCGCCATGACCTTGCGCACTCTCGAGGCGCCCGCATGGCGACCCACCGCCGTGTACTGCATCCCGTAGCGCTCGAGGATGCCGAGCGTCTGGGCGTAATCGCGGGCGGTCATCTCAACCTCGTGCCCGCGCTCACGCAGACGCGAGATGATCGGCCGAAAGACCACCGGATGCGCGGACGCCGTCATGTCGAACCAAATCCTCATCCGGGGCGGCAGCCACACTAGCGTCTAAGCTGGCGGCCTCGGGCACCGCATGCGCGCGCTGGTCATCACCAACATGTATCCCAGCGCTGAGGATCCCGCACGCGGCAGCTTTGTCCGCGATCAGGTCGCAGCCCTGCGCCAGCTGCCCGACCTCGAGGTGGAATTGTTTGCCTTTCGCTCGCGCGGAACCAGGTCCTATCTCCGTGCAAGCCGTGAGCTTCGCGACCGCTATCGAGGCCAGTCGCTTCGACGTCGTGCACGCCCACTTCGGGCTGACCATCTGGCCCTCGCTGGCTGTGCGCGGCGCGCTGCACGGGGCCACGCTCCACGGGACGGATCTCGTGCACCCCCGCTCGCGCGCGATCACCCTGGCCGGCCTACCCATGATGGATCTCGTCGCGCCCGTATCCGACCAACTGACGGGCCTGATCCCGCAACGGCTCGTGCGAGGCGAGCTCGTCGTCCTTCCGACTGGGGTCAGCCTGGAACGGTTCCGGCGCATTGACCGCGCGGTGGCCCGCCGCAGGCTGGGCCTGGATCCGGCCGGTCCCTATCTTCTCTTCGCCGCCGATCCGGCGCGGCCGGAGAAGCGACACGACCGGGCGCTTGAGGTGGCGGGAGATGTGCCGCTGCTAGCTCTGAGTCACGTCGCCCCCACAGACGTGCCGTTGTGGGTCAATGCGGCCAACGCGGTGCTCGTGACCTCCGAGCGCGAGAGCTTCGGCCTAGCCGTACTCGAGGCATTGGCGTGCGATGTGCCGGTGTTATCGACGCCGGTCGGCGTGGCACCGGAGGTTACGCGCGGGGTCGCAGGCGCCTACTGCGGGCCATTCGAGCGCGATCGGTGGCGCGCTTTCCTGGAACCGCTCATCGCCCAACCCGACCCCCGGGTACAAGGACGTGCGGTTGCCGCGCGGTTCTCGGCCGAGCGGATGGCCGAACGCGTCGAACTGACCTGGCGTGCGCTCGTGCGGCGGGCGGCATCGCAGCGGGCCTAGTAGTTCGGCAGGGGGACTTCAGCCCGGACCGAGGATCGCGCTCGTCGATCGTCAATTCTCTACGACGCTGCGTTTACCGGCCATGGGTCTCCGGGAAGCCGGGAAGCAGAAGAAAAGAGGTCTCGGGCATGGCCAGGGACGCCCAGGACAGCGGGACGGAAACCGCGCCGCAGCTCTTCGGAGCATTCGCGCGGCGCGATCCGCCGCCGCTGGCGGCAGCCGGGGCGCTCCTGGTCGGCCCGTAGTTGTACCAATGGCCGGCCGGGGCGTCCCTTTGCCCAATGTCGGCTGGAGCTAGGCCGCCCGGAGCATCCCGTTAGCCCAATGCCGGCTGGAGCTAGGCCGTAGCCGCTTCGGGGTTGGCCAACTCGACATGTGCCCGGCTGTCGCGCGTGCGGATCAGGATCAGCGTGGCCGCGACCCCTAGCGCAGCGATCAGCGCACCGCCGAGAAACGCGCTCTGGAACCCATCCGCGAGCGCTCGCCTCAGGCTTGACCCTCCGCTGGCCATCACGTCGTGCGTCCGCGTGGTCGCGATCGTGGACAGCACAGCGAGGCCAATCGCGCCCCCGATCTGCTGGGAGGTGTTGATCAGCCCGCTGGCCAACCCCTGCTCGCGCTCCGCGATTCCAGACACAGCGGCGATCGTCGAGGTGACGAACCCGAATCCGAGCCCGATTGCCGCGAGCAGCGACGGGCCAAGGATGTCGGTGAGGAACCCGCCACCGACCGAAACCTGGCTGAACCACCCAAGGCCCAGGGCTACGAACAACATTCCTGCCGCGAGGATCGGCTTGAACCCAAACCGAGTGACTAGTTGTCCGCCGAACCCGGCCGCGATGATGATCGTTACGGCCAGCGGTAGATAGGAGAGGCCGGCGTGGATCGGGCTATAGCCGAGCACCTGCTGCATGTAGAGCGATATGAAGAAGAACATCGAGAAGAGCGAGGCGCCGAGCAGGATCCCGACGACGTTGGCGCCAGTCAGCGTTCTCAGCCGGAAGATCCGGAAGGGCACGAGCGGTGCTCGCGACCTCAACTCGATGGCGACGAAAGCCACAATCAGGACCACCGACAACGCGAGGAGGCCGACGATCTTGGTCGAGCCCCATCCCGAGCTGCTGGCGTCCAGCAGGGCATAGGCGAGAACCGAGAGACCCACCGTGATGCTGAGCGCGCCGAGGGCGTCGAAATGGCGCGTCGCCGACTCCGAGCGGCTCTCCGGGATCAGGCCCGGCGTTAGCCCAAGCGCGATCAGCGAAACTGGCACGTTCACCCACAGGACCCACTCCCATCCCAGACCATCGGTGAGAACTCCACCCAGCAGGACGCCGACCGCACCGGCTGAGCCGGCGACGGCGCCCCAGGCACCTAGCGCCTTGTTGCGCTCTGCTCCATCGCTGAAGAGCGTGGTCACAATCGAGAGCGCGGCCGGAGAGATGATGGCGGCACCCAGACCCTGGGCCGCGCGTGCAGCGATCAGCTGGCCCTGATTGGCCGCGAATCCGGCGGTGAGCGATGCCACCGCGACCACCAGCAGCCCGAACATGAACACACGACGGCGACCGAGTAGGTCGGCAGCTCGGCCGCCCAACAGCAGGAAGCCGCCGAAGGCGATCACGTAGGCGTTGACGACCCAAGGAAGGTTCTGTTCGGAGAAGCGGAGCCCGCGCCCGATGCTCGGGAGAGCGACGTTGACGATCGAAGCGTCGAGCACGACGACGAACTGCGCAACGCAGAGCAAGATCAGCGCGGTCCACCGTCGGTCTAGGTATTGCTCTCTGGTTGTCATGTCCTACTCCTTTCCTGCCCGGACTCGGGGCCTGTCTGGAATTGGCGTTCATTCCTAAGACGAACGGGAGTGCTCCGAAGGGACATCGACCGCACCGCCGCGGCCTGTATGCTGTGTTAGATGGAATGTGAATTCCGGTTTCGGATAACTATACGGAATTGCAATTCCGTTTGCCACAGGCTCCGTCGGCTAGTTGACCGAGAATGGACGCGACCGGGCCGAGATCGACCATGAGCTCAACCGTGCAAACAGTCGCCAGAGAAAAAGGGCTTCGGGCCGATGCGCGGCGCAACCGGGAAGCTGTGATCGCCGCCGCAAAGAGGCTTTTCGCGGATCAAGGGCTCGAGGCCCAGATGCCCGACGTGGCGCACGCTGCTCAGGTGGGGGTGGGGACTGTCTACCGGCACTTCCCCACCAAGGAGGACCTCGTCGCCGCGCTCGTCGCGGAGCGGTTCGAGCGCTTGGCCGAGAAGGCTCGGGACGTGCTCGAGGCGCCAGACGCATGGGACGCGATCTGCGACTTCATCCGTTTCTCGGCCCAGATTCAGGCCGACGACCGTGCACTCTGCGATGTGATGGGGTACCGGCCCGACCTGATGGACACTGCCGCGCGAGCAGCCGGCCTCCCCGAGCTCTGCGAACGGCTCGTGAAGCGCGCTCAGCGCTCAGGCCAGCTCCGCCGCGACCTCACCTGGGAGGACATCCCGATGATCGCGTGTGGCCTTGGCAGGATCACGCAGGCGACCGCCGGCCCGGCCATCGGCCGCTGGCCACGACTCGTCGAGATCATCCTCGACGGACTGCGCTCGCCCGGGAGCGGCAAGCTCCCCCGGCCGCTCTGATACACGGTCAGCGACTCGGTGAGCTCGCCCGTGTCGGGTGAGACTGACGGGTAGCCCAGCTTGGGCAGTGGGCGGTGCCTGGCTCGAACAGGCGACCTCCTGCTTGTAAGGCAGGCGCTCTACCAGCTGAGCTAACCGCCCGCTGGGCCGATGGTATCCCCGTACGCCTCGGCCTTCATCAACCCTTAGGGCGTTCCTACGGCGCTGTCACGAAGCGCGGCGATCGTGGGCGGCGATCGAAAGAAAGGAGGTGAGCGATGCGAAGGATCAAGCCCCTGATCGTCACCTTAGTCATGACCGGCGCGCTCGCCGGCGGCGGGGCGGCGATCGCCAACGCCGCGTCCTCGACGTCGTCGACTACGACGTCGACGACCGGGACGACTAGCAGCTCACAGCATGCCCCCGTACAGGGTCCACCAAGGAGTGGAACCACTCACCACTGTCCCGGCATGTAGTTCAAATCCTGTCCCCACGCGCGCCGCCCGGTACATGTCCGGGTGGCGCGCACGTCGCGGTCACGTCAGCGCTGACTTGGCTCCAGGGGCCCGAGCCTTATCCGGTTACGGCACTTGTCGCCCAAGCGCACGCGGCCCGAACCCCAGGCCGCCGAACTCGTCGGCGACAGGACCGCACGAGTACCCCCAGCCGGATTCGAACCGGCGATCTCCTGCGTGAAAGGCAGGCGTCCTAGACCACTAGACCATGGGGGCGGAGAGGCCATTCTATGAGGAGCCTTGGCGCGCCCCGGTGCACCAGCAGCGACTCAGTACGCGATCATGGTTTGCGGCCGCCGTAGCTCAGCTGGCAGAGCAGCGGACTTTTAATCCGAAGGTCGTGGGTTCGATCCCCACCGGCGGCATCGTGGCGAAGACGATTACTACTCGTAGTCGTGCTTGCTCGCGGGCTGGAGACAAATGCGAGTTCGGCGCCGGTGACAGTTGGCGCAGCGGATCTCACACTCTGTAATTTCTTCCTGAAGCCGGAGCAGGCTAGATCCGCGCCGTGCCATCTCAATCACGTTTCCCGACTTCGTCCCCACATGGTCAAACTCGAGGACTGTCAGGCGCCCATCACCACAGTCGATGCAGGCGGATCGGCTCAGCGCCCCGTGCACGTAGGCCATGTTGCGTCGCGTGCCCGGGCCTAAGCGCTGATCGTCATCCAGTCGACCTGGATCCAAACGCCATGACCCTCTGCGTTCCGCAGTTCTGACGCGATGGCAGTTCACGCACACCACGTCGCAGTTCGTGAGCTCACGCATCAATCGGCGCTCGGACGCGCCTTCGTGCATCAGGACCGAGACGTGCGCGCGCTTCTCCCCCACGTGGTCGAATTCGAGAACTAGAGAATCCTCCTCACCGCAGTCCGCGCAGTTGTGCAGTCGCAGATACTCATCGATGAATGTGCGCGCCTCACGGCGACGCCGTGCACGCGCCGCTCGAGTTTGTGCGCGATGTAGGTCGCCGCGAGCCTGAAAATAAGCGCGATAGCAATCGCGGCACCGCCACTGACGGCCCGACTCGTGCCGATTGAAGCTCGAGACCGGAAGCTCACGCTTGCAGCAGCCACAGCGACGTAGGTCCATCGCGTCCGCTTCCGTGGCTCCGGCGACCGCTGCCAGAGCAGCGGCCACATGAGGTGAGGAAGGGGCGATCCCCCGCACCCACAAGCTCACGGTTGAGAGTGCTACGCCGACTTCGCTGGCGATTCGCCTGAGTGGCCAGCCCTGCGAACGAAGCTGCATTGCAAGTTCACGAGTTTCTGGTGCTGGACGGGCCACGGCAAACACATGTTCGCACTGACCCCAGACGCATCGGGCTCCAACGAAGTGACTTGCCCGAGGCCGCGGCGCCCCCTACCCCACTACCGCCAGAGCCTCGATCTCCACCAGCATCCGTGGATCGATTAAGGCGCTGACCTCGACCATGGTCATGGCTGGACGGGCGTCGGTGAACACCTCGGCGTGGGCGCGGCCGACCTCGTTGGCCTGTGAGATATCAGTGACGTAGGCGCGTGTTTGGACTACGTCGGCGACTTCAGCGCCGGCCCGGCCCAGCTCGGCCGCGATCTTGCGGAGGATCTCGTGCGCCTGGTCGTAGGCGGTCTCGCCGACGACCTCTCCGGTTGCGTCGGCCGACGTCGTCCCGCCGAGGACGACCAGGGGGCCGATGCGGACCACGCGGCTGAAGCCGTATTGGTCCTCCCACGGCGAGGGCGGATCGCCACGGAGGCGGTCGCGCGTCAAGACGGCTCGTCCCTCAGCCCGCTGCCGGTCAGTGGCGGAAGTGCCGGCGCCCCGTGAACACCATCGCCGCCCCGGCGTTGTCGATGGCGTCCACAACCTCGGGATCGCGGATCGATCCACCGGGCTGGATGATCGCGGTGATGCCGGCGTCGATCGCCAACTTCGGGCCGTCGGCGAAGGGGAAGAAGGCGTCGGAGGCCATCACCGCTCCCTCCAGCGGAGATTGGGTCTTCTCGATAGCCAGCCGGACCGAGTCGACCCGGCTCATCTGGCCGGCACCGACGCCGACCGTGGCCAGCTCACGGGACAGGACGATCGCGTTGGAGCGTACGTGCTTGCAGACCTTCCAGGCGAACAGCAACTCGCCCCACTCGGTCTCGCTGGGATGGCGGCTCGAGACGACCTGCATCTCGTCGCGCTCCTGCAAGCCGTAATCGCGATCCTGGACGAGCACCCCACCCTGGACCTGTCGAAGGTGAGGCTCGAGGTGGGTGGGGCCCCGACGCTCCCGGTCGTCCAGGATGCGCGTGTTGCGCTTGTCGGACAGGATCTCGAGTGCGTCCTCGTCGTAGCCGGGCGCGAACAGGACTTCGACGAACTGCTCGGCCACCGCGCCCGCCGTCTCCTTGTCCATCCGCCGGTTGAAGCAGATCACCCCGCCGTAGGCCGATACGGGGTCGCAGGCGAAGGCCCGGCGGTAGGCCTCGACGAGCGTCGTGGCCAGCGCGACGCCACACGGATTGTTGTGCTTGACGATCACGCAGGCGGGGACTTGGAACTCCTCGATCAGGAAGCGGGCGGCGTCTAGATCGAGCAGGTTGTTGTAGGAGAGCTCCTTGCCGCCCAGCTGCGAGACCATCGAGAGCACGTGGGTCCGGGTGCCGATCTGCGAGTAGTAGGCGGCTCGCTGGTGCGGATTCTCGCCGTAGGCGAGCTCCGTCACCCGCTCGTAGGCCCGGACCATCAGCGCCGGCCAGTCCTCGCGCTTCTCCTGGAACCAGCGGGCTATGGCCGTGTCGTAGCGCGCCGTGTAGGCGAACGCTTCGGCCGCCAGGCTCTCGCGCGTGGGCATTGACAGGCGACCCTCGGACTCCCGTAGCTCGGCCAGCACCGCGTCGTAGGCCTCGGGACTCACGACCGGCGCCACGAAGGCGTAGTTCTTGGCCGCCGCGCGGATCATCGTCGGGCCACCGACGTCGATGTTCTCGATCACTTCGGCATCCTCGACCCGCCCTCGACCCACGGTGCGCTCGAACGGATACAGGTTGACGCATACGAGATCGATCAGCTCGACGTCGTGCTGCTCGGCGGCTTGCAGGTGCTCAGGCGAGTCGCGCACGGCGAGCAGGCCAGCGTGAAGCTTGGGATGAAGCGTCTTGACGCGGCCATCCATGATCTCGGGGAAGCCGGTCAGGTCGGACACCTCGCGCACGGCCACGCCGGCCTCGGACAGCTCCCGTGCCGTGCCGCCTGTCGAGACGATCTCGATGCCCAGCTCCAGCAGGCCCTGCGCAAACTCGACGATTCCGGTCTTGTCGGACACGGAGAGGAGGGCCCGGACGACCTTGACCTCGCCGGCGGCGACAGCGCTCGGCGCGCTCGCAGGAGTGGAAGCGTTCGCGGACTTGGTGCCCGGCTCCATCAGCGCCCGGACTCTACCGCTCGATCCCCACCCGCCGCGGATTGCCCGGGTCGACCCGTACCGCCCCGGCGGCGATCAGGCGTACCGCTTCCGGGAGGAGCTCGTGCTCGATCGGATGCAGTCGACCCATGACCTCCTCGGCCGACGCCGGATCCGGGATCTCGATCGCGCGCTGGAGGATCACGGGGCCCGTGTCGACCCCGTCGTCGACAAAGTGCACCGTCACCCCAAAGACCTTCACCCCGTAGGCGAGCGCCTGCTCGACGGCGCCTAGGCCCGGGAAGGCAGGCAGGAGCGCGGGATGGACATTGATGACTCGACCCGGGAAGCGCCGCAGGAACCCCGGCGAGAGCAGCTGCATGTAGCCCGCCAGGACCACGAGCTCCGCCGAGCGCTCGAGCAGCCAGTCGGCAATCGCCTCGTCCCGCTCCGCGCGGCTCTCGTACTCACCGGCGGGAAAGGAGGCTGCCGCCACGCCCGCCTGGCGCGCCCGCTCGAGCGCGGGCGCGTCGTTCTTGTCCGAGGCGACGGCGACGATCTCGATCCCCTCCCGGCCGTGCACCCGCTCGAGCAGCGCCTGCAGGTTCGAGCCGGCGCCTGACGCCAGAACGGCGACGTTCAAGCCTTGACCAGCGGCAGCTCGGACTCGAGCGCGTGCTTCCCGGCCGCGTACTCGCTACCGGCCAAAGGGTAGTCACCGGTGAAGCAGGCATCACAGTGGTTTGCCCGGGTTGCACCCACCGCCTCGTACACCCCTTCCATCGAGAGGTAGTGCAGCGAGTCGGCGCCGAGCTCCTGGCAGATCTGCGCAGTGCTCCGGCCATGGGCAATCAGTTCCTCTCGGGTCGACATGTCGATCCCGTAGTGGCAGGGATGCTGGATCGGCGGAGCGGAGATCCGCAGGTGAACCTCGGCTGCTCCTGCGTCGCGGAGCATCTGCACGATCTGACGAGTCGTGTTCCCGCGGACGATCGAGTCATCGACGACGATCAGCCGCTTGCCTGCGACCACCTCGGGCAGCGGGTTGAACTTCAGCCGCAGGCCGTGACGGCGGAGCTCCTGGCCAGGCTGGATAAAGGTCCGGGCCACGTAACGGTTCTTGATGAAGCCGTCGTCCTGGGGAAGCCCGGCGGCGCGGGCCACCCCGCGTGCCGCGGCGTTGCCCGAGTCAGGCACGGGAATCACGACATCGGCCTCCACGGGAGCCTCGCGCCACAGGATCTCCCCCATCCGGGCCCGCGCAACTTGGAGCACGGTGCCGGCTAGCTTCGAGTCCGGGCGGGCGAAGTAGATGTACTCGAAGACGCAGAACGCGTGGCGCTGTCCCTGCGCGACCAACCGTGAGCGAAAGCCGCCGTCGGTCAGCGTCACCATCTCGCCGGGCTCGACCTCGCGCAGGTATCGCGCGCCGATCAGGTCAAACGCGCACGACTCCGAGCCACGCAGTAGGAGGGAGTGCCGTCCTCGTCGCAAATCTCTCCCAGCGCGAGTGGCCGCAGCCCGTGCGGGTCGCGGAAGGCGATCACCGCGTCCTCGGTCATCACCACAGTCGAGAAGGCCCCCTGCAGGCGAGGCAGGACATCGGCTACCGCATCCTCGATCCGATCCGCGGGATGGGTGGCGAGCAGCGCCGCCATGATCTCCGAATCGGAGGTCGAGCTAAATGGCACGTCCCCGGCCGCGCAGTTCGGAATGGAGTTCGACGGCGTTGATCAGATTGCCGTTGTGGGCGAGCGCCAGCGTGCGGCGATCATCCCGGACGATCGGCTGAGCGTTCTCCCACTCCGAGGAGCCGGTCGTTGAGTAGCGGACGTGGCCAACCGCCATGTCGCCGACCAGCGACCGGAGCATGTGCTCGTTGAACACCTGCGCGACCAGCCCCTGGTCGCGGATCGCCATGATGCTCCCACCCTGGGGCGCGGTGGCGATGCCAGCCGACTCCTGGCCGCGGTGCTGGAGTGCGAACAACGCAAAGTAGGCCAGGCGAGCCACGTCGTGTCCCGGCCCATAGATGCCAAAGACGCCGCACTCATCGCGCGGTCCGTCCCGATGATCATTGAAAGGAGGCATAGCGCGGCCCAAGGCTGCTCAGCAGTACGCGCTCGCGGGAGCCTTGCGGGTCAAGGCTAGCAGCGGCCCTAGACCAATTCGGCCAGTCCCCGCTCGCGTACCTCGGTGAGCTCGGAAACAGCGACCTCTAGCACCCCGGCGAGCTCGAGCCGCTCGCCGCCGACGTATCCGATCAGCTGGACGCGTGCGGACGAGCCGGCCGACCAGGTCTCGAGTGTCTCCTCCGGTCCCGAGACGACGAACGCGGTCCCGGGAGCCTCGGCGAATGGATCAGGTCCGTCGGCAAGCTGAACCCGGGCGCCGATCCCGCCCGCGGTGCAGCACTCGGCGAGCGCCACTGCCAGCCCCCCCTCCGCGATGTCGTGGGCGCTCGAGAGGCGACCGGCCCGCACCGCCTCGCGGACCTCGGCGTGGGTGGCTCGCAGGGCCACCTCGTCGGGCGCGGGGAGCTCGCCGCGCAGCGGCCGACCCTGCAGCTTTGCCAGCTCGGAGGCGGCATGCGAGGGCGCGAACTGCCCCACCAGCGCGATTGCGTCTCCGGGCCGGGCGAAGCCCAAGCGTCCCGAGCGCGAGGCATCCGGCAACTTGCCGACGATGCCGACGACCGGCGTCGGAAGGATCGGGCCGCCGGGCGCTTCGTTGTACAGCGAGACATTCCCCCCGACGACCGGGACGTCGAGCGCATGGCAGGCGTCGACCAGGCCATCCACCGCCTCGGCAAGCTGCCAGGCGACGTGCGGCTTCTCTGGATTGCCGAAGTTCAGGCAGTTGGTCAGCCCGAGCGGCTCGGCTCCCACGCAGGCGAGGTTGGCCGCGCAT
Source organism: uncultured Solirubrobacterales bacterium (assembly GCA_963803595.1). Lineage (GTDB taxonomy): Bacteria > Actinomycetota > Thermoleophilia > Solirubrobacterales > Solirubrobacteraceae > Palsa-465. Next base: position 284,781 of record CAWDNF010000005.1, on the reverse strand, counting down.
TCGTAGACCGCCTCGGCGGCACCGCGGCGGGGATCGCACCCCACGCGGCGCCCGTTGCCGTCGATCGAGACCGCGATGGCCGACCCGTCGGGGAGCGCGAGCACGGCCGCATCCGCCTCCTCGGGACGCCGCACCGTGCGTGACCCGACCACCAGGTCGTACTGCTCGAAGACAGCGCGGCGCGAGGCGATGTTGGGCGACGCCAGGAGTGCCAGCAAGGTCTCCCGAGGCGATTCCCTCCCGTTCAGCACACCCTCGGGCGCGGGATACACCTCGACCGCCGGCTGGATCGGACGCAGGTCGTAGAGCGGGCAGTCGTCGACGAGCACCTCGATCGGCAGATCGCCTACGACGGAGCCGTAGTTGAGGACACGCAGCCGCCCGGACTCGGTCACCGAGCCGATCGGCGTAGCCAGGACCTCCCAGCGTTCGCACACCTCCATCACGCCGCCGACCCGCCCAGGCTCGACGACGCACAGCATCCGCTCCTGGGACTCGGAGATCATGATCTCGAATGGCTCCATCCCGGCCTCGCGAAGCGGCACCTGGGCGACGTCGATGTCGACGCCCACGCGCCCCTTGCTCGCCATCTCGGCGGCGGATGATGTGAGACCGGCGGCGCCCAGATCCTGGAGCGAGACGAGCAGCCCCTCGTCGAGCAGCTCGAGACAACATTCCAGCAGCTTCTTCTCGGTGAACGGGTCACCGATCTGGACTGACGGCCGCTTGGCCTCGTCGCCCTCCCCCAGCTCGGCACTGGCCAGCACGGAGGCACCGCCGATCCCGTCGCGGCCGGTGAGCGCGCCCAGCAAGACGAGCACGTTGCCCGGCCCGGCGGCGGCCGAGCGAATCAGGCGCCGGACCGGCGCCAGCCCCAGGCACATCGCGTTGACGAGGCAGTTCTGCTCATAGCTCGGCTCGAAGTAGATCTCGCCTCCGACAGTCGGCACCCCCACCGAGTTGCCGTAGTGACCGATCCCAGCCACGGCGCGCTCGAGCAGATAGCGGGAGCGCTCCGAGCGCTGGGGATCGCCGAAGCGCAGTGAGTCGAGCACCGCGATTGGCCTCGCCCCCACGGCAAACACGTCGCGGAGGATCCCGCCCACACCAGTGGCCGCCCCCTGGAACGGCTCGACCGCGCTTGGATGGTTGTGGGACTCGACCTTGAAGGCGACAGCCAGGCCGTCGCCGACGTCGACCGCGCCGGCGTTCTCGCCCGGACCGAGCACGACATTGGGGCCGTCCGTGGGAAGCCGGCGCAGCAGCTTTCGCGAGTGCTTGTAGGCACAGTGCTCAGACCACATCAGCGAGAGCATCGCCAGCTCGACGTCCCCCGGGCCGCGCCCCAGTCGCTCGACGATCAACTCATACTCGGAGTCGGTCAACCCGAGCTGGCGGTGGCGGCTAGACGGGGACGCGGTCGTCAATCTCCGCTCGCATCGACTCGAAGATCTTCAGCCCATCGGTCGAGCCGGTGAGAACGTCGACCGCGTGCTCGGGATGGGGCATCAGCCCGAACACGTTCCCCGCCTCGTTGCACACCCCCGCGATGTCGTCCTGAGAGCCATTGGGGTTCTCGCCGGAGGCATAACGGAGGAGCACACGCACAGGCTGGGGCGTGTAGTAGCGGCCGGTCGTGTGCTTGACCGGAATCGACAGGCGCTGGCCGGCCTGACAACCGCGGGTGAAGGGGCTCTCGGGGTCGACGACTTCCAGTACCACCTGGCGGAAGACGAAGCGCAGCGAGGTGTTCGGAAGAAGCGCCCCGGGGAGCAGCCGCGCCTCGCACAGCACCTGAAACCCATTGCAGATGCCGAGCACGAGACCACCTGCGCGGGCAAATTCCGACTACCTCCTCCATGATCGGGGCAAAGCGCGCGATCGCGCCGGCCCGCAGGTAATCGCCGTAGGAGAAGCCGCCCGGTATGACCACCGCATCGACGCCCTGAAGATCGCGATCGGCGTGCCAGAGCAGTACGGCCTCGCCCACCCTCTCTGCCGCCTGCAGGGCATCGATGTCGTCGCAGGAACCGGGAAAGCGGACGATCCCGAACTTCACGAGCCGGCCCCATTCGGGCCAAGGCGCCGTCCTCCACGATCTCGTAGTCCTCGACCAGCGGATTGGCCAGTAGCTGCTCGCAAATCGCCGGCAGCCGGCCGAGATCCTCGACGTCGAGCTCGATCAGCCGCCCGATGTGGACGTTGCGAACGCCGGCAAAGCCGAGTGCCGGGAGGGCCCGCTCCACTGCCTGGCCCTGGGGATCGAGGATGCCCTGCTTGGGCCTGACCAGGACGCGCGCCCGCATCAGGTCCACGCGGAGGCCCCCGTGCGCGAGAGCCACTGCGCAAAAGGCTCGCCTGTGATGCGCTCGTAGGCCTCGATGTACTTCTCGCGCGTGCGAGCCACCACGTCGTCGGGGATCGCGGGCGCTGGGGGCTGCGATCCCATCCCGTCGAGGACGCCCAGTCTCTGACGAACTGCTTGTCGAAGCTCGACTGTCCGCGCCCCGGCTCGTACTCGTCGGCGGGCCAGAAGCGCGAGGAGTCGGGCGTGCAGAGCTCGTCGCCGATCACGAGCTCGCCGTTCTCGTCCAACCCGAGCTCGAACTTCGTGTCGGCCAGGATGATCCCGCGCTCGAGCGCGTGGGCCGCCGCATGTTCGTAGAGCGCGATCGACACGTCGCGGACCCGTTCGGCGAGCGCGCGATCACCGATCAGACTCGCCGCGCCTTCGAAGTCGATTGCCTCGTCGTGACCTACCTCGGCCTTGGTGCTGGGCGTGAAGAGCGGCTGGGGCAGCTTGTCTGATTCGCGCAGCCCGGGCGGCAGCTCGATGCCGGAGACGGCACCCGTCGACTGATAGTCCTTCCAGCCCGATCCAGTGATGTACCCGCGCACGACGCATTCGACGGGCAGCATCTCGAGCCGGCGGACGAGCATCGCCCGGCCTCTGACCTCGTCGGGCACCCGGTCTGTCACCGATACCACATGGTTGGGGACGATCGAGCTCGTCTGCTCGAACCAGAACGCCGAGAGGCCGGTCAGGACACGTCCCTTGTCGGGAATCCCGGTCGGGTGGACGACGTCGTAGGTCGAGATCCGGTCCGAGGCGACCAGCAGGAGCGTCCGGTCAGGCCCTGCGTAGATCTCGCGGACCTTTCCCGAGGCAACCTTGGGAAGGTCGGCGAGGGCGCTCACTGGGCCGATCCTAGCAACGGGTCAGGCGGCTGACCCGGGGGCTGACGCCGCCCCCTTGCGTCGCGAGCTCGCCGGTCGCCAGTTGACGGTCGCCAGCTAGACGGTCGCCAGCAGACGGTCACCAGCTAGACGGTCTAGGCGATCGCTTCGAGCCTCCCGACGATCTCCTCGGCGTAGCGGACGAACGGCCCGTAATCGAAGATCCCATCCAGATCGACCCGGCCGGCGGCGGGCTCGCCGCTCAGCAGCTCGCGCAACGGCGTGCGCTCGGCGATCGCCTGCTGGGCCAAGCGCTGGACGACGCGATACGCGTCATCGCGGGACATCCCGGTTTCCACGAGCGCGAGCAGAACGCGCTGGGAGAAAAGCGCGCCATAGGTGAGCTCGAGGTTCTCGCGCATCCGCTCCGCGTCCACCTCGAGGCCCTCGATCAGTCCGATCGCCCGCCGCTGCATGTGGTCGAGCAGGATGGTCGAATCGGGCAGGATGATCCGCTCGACAGACGAGTGCGAGATGTCGCGCTCATGCCACAGCGCCACGTCCTCGAGTGCCGCATGGGCGTTCGCCCTCAGTACGCGCGCCAGTCCGACTATCTGCTCCGACTTGATCGGGTTTCGCTTGTGGGGCATCGCGCTCGAGCCCTTTTGCCCGGCGCCGAAGGGCTCTGCCACCTCTGCCACCTCGGTCCGAGCCAGGTGGCGGACCTCAGTCCCCAGCCGCTCCAGTCCGGCTCCGGCCACTGCGATCGCGCCGAGGAGCTCCGCGTGGCGATCGCGAGCGACGACCTGGGTCGAGACAGGCTCGCGGTCGAGGCCCAGACCGCGCCAGCACTCGCTCCTCGAACTGGGGCGAGGTGGCGCTGTAGGTACCAACGGCACCCGAGAGCGCGCCGATCGATGCCTGCGCGAAGCCGCGCTCCAGACGCTGGACATTACGGTGGGCCTCGAAGGCGAGGCCAGCCAGCTTGATCCCGAACGTCGTCGGCTCGGCATGGATCCCATGGGTGCGCCCCGCGCAGAGCGTGCTTACGTGCTCACGAGCCTTGGCCGCGAGCGCGCGGACGAGCGCCGCCGCGTCGGGCAGCACGAGCTCGGCGACCCGCCGCAGCTGGAGCGCGAGGCCCGTGTCGAGCACATCGCTCGAGGTGAGCCCATAGTGGATCCATCTGCCCGCGGGCCCCGCCGAGGCCGCGAGCACATCGACGAACGCCGCCGTGTCGTGGTCGGTGACCTTCTCGCGCTCGGCGATCGCCTCTACCGTGAACGTGGCGTTCCGGATCGCTTCGAGCTCCTCCGCGGTCAGGCCCTCCATCTCCTCACAGGCCGCCACCTCGACGACTCGCATCGCCTCGAAATGGGCGTGGTCGGACCAGATCTCGGCCATCTCGGGCCGGGTGTAGCGAGCGATCAAGAGAGGCTCGCTGGACGCCTACGCGGGTGGTGCACTGGGCCGATTATCGGATAAGGCGCAGGACAGTCACGGCCGAGGCCGTGATCGTCTGACCGGTCGAGGCCTTGAGCTTGACGCTCACCACGAGCTTGACCGGCGCCGCGCGGCGCAGCTCGTCGGCCACGTAGGCAGGCACCGAGCGCCGGACGAGCACGGTCTGGCCGGCGTCGGCGCTCACGTAGCCGTAAAGAACCCGGACGTGCCCGGTCGGCCCAGCCCGCAATGGCCGCATTGCTCGCTGGGTCACCATGAGCACGTCCCCGGTGCACGCGCCGGATGTGGCGGTGCACATGACGGGGATCTGAGCGTAGTCCGCGCGATCGAGCGACACGGCCCCTGCGATGACCCGCGGCGGCCTCAGCAGCGTGAACGTGTGGCTACTCGAGGCCACGTGTCCCGCGTCGTCGCGCTGCCTGGCGAGCGCCGTGTAGGTCCCGGGCGCGAGCCGGTCGACACGGCGCGTCCAGCTGCCGCCAGCCGCGCGCACACGGAAGCTCGCGACGGGCCTACCGTGGCCGGTTCGGCCCCGGAAGAGCTCGAGCGTGACGAGCGAAAGGTCGCCCAGCGCGTCTCCCGCCTTTCCGGAGAACGTCACGGCCCCGAACTTGACGATCGCCCCGGCGGCGGGCTGGAGCAGCTCGAGGGCAGGAGGACGAATCTTGACGCGAAACGTCTGCGGGCCACTGACTCCATAGACGCCTCCGGGTCCCTCTTGGACCGCGATCGCCGTGTAGCGGCCATCGTCAAGCGCCGGGGAGACCTTGATCGACCAGCGTCCGTCGCGGCCCCGGGTCGGCGTCAGGGTGCGTACCGGGTTGCCCTTGGCGCTAGCCCCGCTCCAGATCCTGACCACTACCGACGACGAGTCACCGCTCGCGCTGCCCGCGGTTCCTCTGAGCACAGGCATCGCGCTCAGGAGCGTTCGCGTCGAGACGGAACTCAGCGTGACGCGCGGGGCGACGTTGTGGACGGTGAACGTGACCGCTTGGGACAGGCTGGCATCCCCGGCGAGGTCATCCTGCTCGGCCTGGACTGTGTACGTGCCGTTCGGCAGCGGAGGCTGAGGGATGGTGGTGAAAGTGCCGGTCGAGCCGTCGGGGGAGAGGATCTCGAGCGGCGTGCCCTGGCTCCCCGCGCCGCGCCACACCCGAACCGTCACGGTGTGCGAGTCACCAAAGCCGCGCGCCGAGCTGCCCGAGAACTTCGGCTGCGCATCGGTGATCGCCTGACCCTGCGACGGGCTCGTGAGCGCCACAGCGGGTGGCGTCGATGGGGCTTGGATGCTGAGCGACAAGCCGGCGGTCGTGCACGCGGCATTGAATCCCGCCGGCACGCCGTACCAGCCGACCACGACGTAGACGGTGTCGCCGGGCGCGACGTTCGACGCGACCGAGAATGCTTGCGGCCCGGTCTGGGCGCCCGGGCTCGGCGAGGACTCGCTGGCGAGAACCAGCCCATCTTGTTCGATCACCCAGGTCGGCTGGCTGCTGGGGCAGCTCGAACTCTGCGCGTCGGGCTGGAAGGTGCCGCTGACGGTCACTGTCTGCGAGGAGCTGAGCGGGGAGGTCCAGCCAATCGCGACGACGCGGTCACGGGCAGGCTGGAGCGCCAGCTGGCCGGAGGGGATCTGCAGCCCCGAGCTACCGCTCAGCACTCCTGACGAGCGATTGACCGCGACGAACGGAAGATCGCCGTCGGTCGCGTCCTGCCAGCCGGTCAAGCCGCCGTCGATCGAGCGCGAGTACGCGTCGAGGGCTCGGAAGGATCCCGGGGTGAGCGGCGGTGGCCCGGCCATGCTCGGGCTGGCCGCGTCGAGGTATGTCCACGGCGTCGCTCCGTAAGTGTCGAGGTCGGGATTGGAGGGTCCTGGCGCCGAGCTCGTCGGAAGCTGCCATGTGTAGCTGCCGGCCAGAGCGGCAGGCGCAAGCGGCCAGGCCAGCACCCCCGCTCCCACAGCCAGGCCGATCGCCAACCACCGTCGCACCCGGGAAGAGAGTACTGCGCGACCCGCCTAAGAACGCCGGCCTCAGTCCGTAAGCGAGCGCTCGTAGATCCGGTAGCGCTTGACGATCCGGCCGGTCAGCGCCTCCATTGCCCGGTTCATCGCGTCGTTGACTTCGAGGATCCAGCCCGTCTCGGCGCGGAAGATGTTCCGGCGCCCGCACGCGTCCCAGACGTCTCGGTACAGCGCGGCTGCGACGCCGGTGTGCTGGAACTCTGGCTTGACCCCCAATGCGAACACCCGGATCTCGTCGATCTTCCGGCGGGCGGCCAGCGCCTTAAGCCACCCGAGCGGCAGCAGCCGGCCGTTGAGCTGGGCCAACACCTGGTTGTAGTCGGGCAGGGAGAGCGAGACGCCCGCCACCTCGCCATCCGCCGTCTCGGCGACGCATGCGAAGTCCTCGTCGAGCACGGGCTTGAGCTCCTTGGCCAGGTGGCTCAGCTCGGCGTCGGTGAGCGGCACGAACCCCCAATTGGATGACCACGCCTGGTTGTAGACATCCATGAAGCGACGTATCTCCGCCTCGAAGTCACGCCGGCGCATACGCCGCAGACGGATTCCGTGCTCGGGCTCGAGCCGGTCGGCGAGCTCGTCGATCACCGGCAGCATCTGCCCTCGGTCGGCCTCCATGATCTCCCACTTGTAGAGGTCCATTGCCTTGGTCAGGCCGGCAGCTTCGAGTAGCTCGCGGTAGTAGGGGTGATGCCAGTTCTCGAGGATCTGCGGTCGCAGCTCGTAGCCCTCGACCAGGAGGCCACACTCGTGGTTGGTGGAGAAATCGAGCGGTCCGAGCATCCGGTCGGCAGCCCGCTCTCGCAGCCACTGCTCGGCCGTGTCGAGCAGCGCGCGCGCGGCTTCCGGATCCCGTTCGCATTCGAAGAACCCGAACAGTCCCCATCGGTTGTCCTGAAATTCGTTCAGCCGATGATCGATGTGGGCTGTGATCCGGCCAATCGGCTCGCCGCGCCCCGGCTCGCCCCGCCAGGCCAGGAAGTACTCGGCCTCGGCGTGTTCGAAGAAGGGGTTGCGGCGCTTGTCGAGGTGTCGCTTGCGTTCGGAGAGGAGCGGCGGCACCCAGTTGTCAGTGCCCTGATACAACCGCCAGGGCAGCCTGATGAAGGCGCGCAACTCCCGGCGTCGGGTGACTGGCCGGACGTGGACGGCGCCCGCAGGAGCCGCGAGCTGCGCCTCCTGACGCCCGCCACCTGGTTGTTGTACGCGCCGATCCTGCAACGAAGCCTCTGCAACTACAAAGCTACTCGCATGAAACTGGAAAGGACCGTCGCCCCGCCGGAAACCCCGCCGGAAGCCCCGCCGGAAGCCCCGTCGGAAGCCGAGCCAGTCCACTGGCGCGAAGCGATCGAGGAGCTCGCTTCCTTCGAGCGCCCGTCCGCCTCGGAGGGGGAGCGCCGCGCGGCCGAGTTGATCGGCGGGCGGCTGGCGGACCTCGGCTGTCGCGTCTCGATCGAGGAGGAACGTGCCCACGGCGGCTACTGGTGGCCGCTCGGGCTGGCCAACGCGCTGGCCGCGGCCGGCGCTACCGCAGCCCTCGGACTACGTAGTCGCCTCGCCCGGCTCGCGGCCGTCCTGAGCGGCGGGATCGCGGCGGCGGCGATCTGGGATGACGTGGGCGGCGGCCGGCTGTGGTTCCGCCGCGCCCTGCTGCCCCAGCGCACGACGTGGAACGTAGTGGCAGAGACGGGCGACCTGGAGGCCGCGGGGACCGTGGTGCTCGTCGCGCACCACGACGCCGCCCACTCCGGGCTGATCTTCCATCCGGCGCTCGGGAGGCTCGGACCGCGCATCGCACCCCGCGCGCACGAGCGCTCGACCAAGGCGCCATCGATCATGTACCTGGTGTGGGGAGGGCCTGTGCTGGTCCTGGCCGGAGCGATGCACGGCCTTCGCCGCCTGACCGGCGTGGGGTTGGGACTGGCCGCCGGGACCGTCGCGGCGATGGCCGACATCGGGTTGCGCGGCGTCGTTCCCGGCGCCAACGACAACCTGAGCGCGGTAGCCGTGCTGCTCGCGGTGGCCGAGCAGCTGCGCGACGAGCCAATCCCCGGCCTGCGCGTGCTGCTCGTCTCGACGGGCTCCGAGGAGTCGTTCATGGAGGGAATGCAGGGCTTTGCGCGCCGCCACTTCCGGGAGCTCGATCCGAGCAGCACCGAGTTCCTCTGCCTGGAATGCCTGGCCGGGCCGAACCTGATCGTCCTCGAGGGCGAGGGGATGTTGCGAATGCGTCACTACCCCGTCGAGATGCGCGAGGCACTCGCGCGTGCGGCCGCCGACGTGGGCGCGGAGATCGGGCGCGGCCTGCGCACCGTCGCGGCCACAGACGGCTTGATCGCGCTACGAGCGGGCTACCCGACGGTCACCCTGGCGTCAGTGGCAGACACCAAGCTGCCCCTCAACTACCACTGGCCCACCGACCGGCCCGAGGCACTCCACTGGCAGACGATCGAGCAGGCGATCGCGGTGACCCGGTCGTTCTTGCGCGGCCGTACCGCCGCGGCTAAGCTCCGCGTGGGGTAAGAGCCTGCCAGGCCACCTCCAATGCCACGTCAGCGGTTCATCTTCAGTCTTGGTGCAATGATCGCCGCGGTGCTGTTGATCGTCGCGGCGGTGGCCTTTGGGCCGGTCGCCGTGCGTGGCGTGGGCCTCGGAATCGGTAGTGGCGGCGCCGCGCTGTCGCTGCTCTTTGCCGCGCTGCTCGTCCATCACCGCCGCCGTCTCGGCCACCCGGAGCTGCGGATGTTCGGCTATGGCGTCAGTCTGTGGTCGGCGCTGGCCGGCGTGACTGCATCGGTGGCCATCTGGGAGATCGTGGGCGCGGCCGTCTTCGCGCCCAACGTAAGCCGCTGGCTGACGCTCGCCAACGGCTTGGTGATCGCATTGCTGGGGTGCGCCGGTCTGGTCGCACAGGAGCTCTCCACGGAGCGAGTGGTGCACGTGATCGAGGTCGTTGAGCGGCCTCGCGAGTCGCTCTAGTCCTGAGTCGAGTCGCTCCAGTCCTAAGTCGAGTCGCTCTAGCGTCCTGAGTCGCCCTGGCCCTCAGGCATCCAGGATGCGTGCGGCGAGCACGGCGGCGTTGCGGGCGTTGTCAACTCCCACGCAGGCCACTGGCACTCCCGGCGGCATCTGCGCAATCGAGAGCAGCGCGTCGAGCCCGCCGGCCACCGAGGTGCGACTTGTGAGCGGGACGCCGATCACCGGAAGCTCGGAGTGAGCCGCCACCACGCCCGGGAGTGCCGCGGAGAGCCCAGCGCCGGCGATGATCACGCGCAGCCCGCGGAGCTTGGCGTTCCGCGCATAGTCCGCCACCTTGTCCGGCTCGCGGTGGGCCGACATTACGCGCACCTCGCTGCGGATCCCACGTTCGGTGAGCTCCTTTTCGGCCGCCTCCATCGCGGGCAAGTCGCTCTTTGACCCCATGACGATCCCCACCTGCGGCGCGTCGACGTCGATCTCCACGAGCTCGCGCTGGAGCTCGGGCTCGGCCACCGCTTGGACGCTCTCCGATTGCTGGCTCACGTGACGCTGGCCGGCGCCTGGTGCGCGATATCACGGCGGAGCTGTTTGCCGTCGAACTCGATCATGTCGGCGGCAGCATAGGCGGCGGTGCGGGCGCTGTCAGCGTCGGGGCCAAGTGCCGTGACGCCGAGGACGCGTCCGCCAGCCGTGACGATCGCGCCGTCGTCCCGCCGAACCGTGCCCGCGTGGGTGACATAGATGTCGGGCGGAATCCTTTCCAGCCCACGAATCACGTCACCACTCGACGAGGCCTCCGGATAACCGCGGCTGGCCAGCACTACGGTCACGGCCGTCTCATCGGACCAGTCGAGCGAAGCACCATCGAGGCCGCCGGGCTCTACCGCCCGCTCGATCAGCTCGAACAGGTCTGAGCGCAGACGGGGCAGGATCGCCTGCGTCTCCGGGTCACCAAAGCGAGCGTTGAACTCGAGCACCATGGGCCCGTCGGCCGTCATCATCAGTCCCGCGTACAGGACTCCATGGAACGGCGTGCCCCGGATGGCCAGCTCGTCGAGGACCGGCTGGTGGACCTGGGCGCAGATCGCCTCCGCGCGCTCGTCGTCGATCGCGGGAACCGGCGAGTACGAGCCCATCCCGCCGGTGTTGGGGCCCCGGTCGCCGTCGAAGATCCGCTTGTAGTCACGCGCCGAGGCGAGCGGAACGGCCCGCCGCCCGTCGCAGATCGCCAGCAGCGAGAGCTCCTCGCCTTCGAGATGCTCCTCGATCACCACCCTGTCGGTGCCGAAACGGTGCTCGACGAGCAGCGCCTCGAGCGCTCGGCGCGCCTCCTCCTCGTCGGCGGCGATCAGGACGCCCTTGCCGGCGGCCAGCCCGTCGGCCTTGATCACGACCGGGTAGCGCTCGATCGCCTCCATCCCTGCCCGCGGGTCATCGACCAGCCGATAGGCGGCGGTGGGCACCCCGGCCGCCGCCATGATCTCCTTGCAGAACGCCTTCGAACCTTCGATCGCGGCGGCCGCCGCGCGCGGGCCGAAGCAGCTGATCCCCGCCTCCGCGAGGTCGTCGGCCACTCCGGCCACGAGCGGAGCCTCGGGGCCGACCACGACGAGCGAGACGTCGAGCTCACGCGCCGCGGCGACCACTGTCTGCGGCTGCTCGATGTCCAGGTTGATGATCTGCGCCTGCTCGACGATGCCCGCGTTACCTGGGGCGCAGATCAACTCGGGCTGACGCGCGGAGCGCAGCAGGGCATGGATGATCGCGTGCTCGCGCGCGCCGGCGCCGAGGACGAGGATGCGCGCCGCGTCGCGCCCGTTCACGAGGATGCGCGTCGCGTCGCGCTCGTGCGCAGGACCCGGGCTGAGTCAGATCGAGCCAATGAAATCGTCGACCGGGATTGCGCTCAGCGTCTCGTACTTGGCCGTCCCCCGCGATCCGAGCTCGAGCGAGACGCGCGCGATCGTCTTCTCGTCAGGTGCCTCGATCACGTTGACGAAGTCGAAGTGACCGAGGGTCGCCCACTGCGCCTTGACCGTAGCGCCCAGCTGCTCGACCTCGCGGTTGACCTCCTTGATCCGCGAGGGGTTGTTCTTGATCGTCTGCACGCCATCGGGTGTGAGCGTGGAAAGCATGATGTAGGTCGGCACTGACTCCTCCTTTGCGGTCCTGGGCCGGTGCCTGAGACTTCTAACATGCCGCGCCGTGCGAAGCGTCGCGATCGTCCTGGGAGTTGTGCTGCTGAGCGCAGTCGAGGCCGCAGCAGTCACGGCGCCCGTGGTGCAGACCGAGCATGGGTGCTACCTGGTCGGCCAAACCGTCCACTTCAGCGGCGGCGGGCTGGCCGCGAGCCGGGCCTACGAGGTTGCGGTCGACGGCGTCGACTTCGGGCAGTCAGAGACCGACGCCTCGGGGGCATTCCACGGCCACTTGCTCCCAGGAGGCCTGCCCGCCGGCTCACCCCAGAGCGTTGACCGGCTCGAGGTGACGGACGGGTCGAGCGACGCCGCAACCAGCTTCACGGTCACGCGCTCCGCGGGCGCGCGATTCCTCGCCTCGCGGGGGGACCCTCGCAGACTGCGTGCCTCGTTCCAGGTCTGGGGCTTTGCCACCAACGGCTCACGCCATGACACCTACGTCCACTACGTCTCGCCCTCCGGGCAGCCGAGTGACACCGTGCGACTGGGGCGAACCGGAGGTCAGTGCGGCTATCTGCTCACGCCGCGGATGCGCTTCTTCCCGTTCTCCCCCTCGACGGGTCGCTGGACGCTCCAGGTCGACACGGTGGCGCGCTACTCCACCCATCCAAGTGGCCCGGTGGCGCGGATCTCCGTGCAGATTGCGCGCGGTTAGGCAGATCGCCCGCGGCAGCAGATCACCCCCGGCGTGCAGATCGCCCGCGGCGTGCAGATCGCCCGCGGTTAGGCAGCCGCCGCGGTCGCGTGTCGCGGCCGGCTAAGCGACTGCGCCCGCTGGCGCCCTGCCCGCCGCCACCTCGAGGCGCTCCATCACGAGCTCCCCGTCAGCGGCGTCCACCCGGACCGTGTCACCCGGCACGAACCGGCCCTCGAGGATGGCCAGGGCCAGCGGATCGACGAGGCGCTTCTGGATCACTCGCTTGAGCGGCCGTGCGCCGTAGGTCGCGTCGTACCCGAGGTTGCCCAGCAGCGTCTTGGCGCCGTCGGTCAGCTCGAGCTCGATGTCGCGCTCGTGGAGCCGCTCGGTGACCCGGACGAGCTGAAGCTCGACGATCTGGCCCAGCTGCTCGCGACTCAGGCTGTGGAACTCGACGATGTCATCCAGCCGGTTGATGAACTCAGGCTTGAACTGGGCCTCGACGCCGGCACGGCCGCCCGGGATGTTCGAGGTCATGATCAGCACAACGTTCTTGAACGACACCGTTCGCCCCTGACCGTCTGTCAGGCGCCCGTCGTCCATCACCTGGAGCAGCACGTTGAACACATCTGGGTGGGCCTTCTCGATCTCATCGAGGAGCACGACCGAGTAGGGGCGGCGGCGGACGGCCTCGGTCAGCTGGCCCCCCTCGTGGTAGCCCACGTAGCCCGGCGGGGCACCGACCAGCCGTGACACGGAGTGCTTCTCCATGTATTCCGACATGTCGATTCTGACCATCGCGTCCTGAGAGTCGAACATGAACTCGGCCAGGGCACGGGCCAGCTCGGTCTTGCCGACGCCGGTAGGACCGAGGAACAGGAACGTGCCAATCGGGCGGTCCGGGTCGCTCAATCCGGCACGCGAGCGCCGCAGGGCGTTGGCCACAGCTGACACGGCCTCGTCCTGGCCGACGACACGCTTGTGAAGACCTTGTTCCAGGTGAACCAACTTGACGATCTCCGTCTCCATCAGGCGGCTGACAGGGATGCCCGTCCACTTGGCCACGACCTCGGCGACGTCCTCGGCGTCGACCTCCTCCTTGAGGAACTTGAGGCCGGTCTCCTGATTGTCCTGCTGCTCCTCGGCTTCGGAGAGCCGCTTCTGAAGCTCGGGGATCGTCCCGTACTGCAGCTCGGCGGCGCGCCCCAGGTCGGCCTCGCGCTGCGCGCGCTCGAGCTCGACCCGCGCCTGCTCGAGCTGCTCCTGGACCTCGGCCACGGCACCGATCGTCTCCTTTTCGCGCTGCCATTCGGCGTGCATGGCCGCCGAACGCTCCTTCTCGTCGGCCAGCAAGCGCTCGAGCTGTTCGCGCCGCGCGACGGTGCCCGGATCGTCGTCCTCCTTCAGCGACTCGAGCTCGATCTCGAGCTGCATGATGTGACGGTCGACCTCGTCGATCTCGGTCGGCTTCGAGTCGATCTCCATCCGGATCCGCGAGGCCGCCTCGTCGACCAGGTCGATCGCCTTGTCGGGCAGGAAGCGGTCGGCTATGTAGCGGTGGCTGAGCGTCGCGGCGGCGACGAGCGCCGAGTCCTGGATGCGGACCTTGTGGTGGACCTGATAGCGCTCCTTCAGCCCGCGCAGGATCGCGATCGTGTCCTGCACCGTCGGCTCGTCGACGTACACCGGCTGGAAGCGGCGCTCGAGCGCCGGATCCTTCTCGATGTGCTTGCGGTACTCGTCGAGCGTGGTGGCGCCGACCGCCCGCAGCTCACCGCGCGCCAGCATCGGTTTGAGCATGTTTCCGGCGTCCATCGCACCCTCAGCCGCCCCGGCGCCGACGATCGTGTGGAGCTCGTCGATGAACGGCACAAAGGATCCCCTCCCGTCGGCGATCTCCTTGAGCACAGCCTTGAGCCGATCCTCAAACTCGCCCCGGTACTTGGACCCCGCGACCATTGCGCCCAAGTCGAGGGCCACCAGCCTGCGGTCGCGTAGGCCCTCAGGTACGTCGCCCGCGACGATCCGCTGTGCGAGTCCCTCGACGATCGCAGTCTTGCCCACACCCGGCTCGCCGATCAGCACCGGGTTGTTCTTGGTGCGACGGCTGAGGACTTGGATCACGCGGCGAATCTCGTCGTCGCGCCCGATCACGGGATCGAGCTTGCCCTCGCGAGCCGCTTCGGTCAGATCACGGCCGAAGCGCTCGAGCGCCTGGAACTTGTCCTCCGGGTTCTGGTCGGTCACGCGGTGAGAGCCGCGCACCTGGCCGAGCGCCTCGAGCAGCTGCGTCCCGCCCGGCGCCGTGGTGGCGCAGCGCATCCCCCGCCTTGCCCGGATGAGCGGCGATCGCCAGCAGCAGGTGCTCGGTCGAGACGTACTCATCGCCGAGTTCGCGCATCTCGTTCTCGGCGCCGCGCAGGACCTGGACGAGCTCGCTGGATCCCCCCGCCGGTTCGGCCCCGGCTGCGCCGCTCAGCGTCGGCAGCGCCGTCGAGCGCCTGGCCCAGCTCCTGGCGCACGGCGGCCGGCTCGACGCCCAGCTTGCGCAGGACGGGAACGACGATGCCGTCGCGCTGCTCGAGCAGCACGGCGAGCAGGTGCTCCGGCGTCGTCTGCGGATTGCGGCGCTCGTCGGCCAGCCGCTGGGCGGCCTGAAGCGCCTCTTGGGACTTGATCGTGAAACGGTCAGGTTGCATGGTTCAGTTGTTCGTAGCAGGACAAATCTTAGTCTAGTCGACTTAGATTTTACCACGTCGCTGCTGGCTTTTGGCGTCGTCCTGCCTCGTCGAAGGACGGCTCCCAGGATGCCGCGGCTGCATCCGAAGGGCAAACGCCTGAAAGTCCGCATGGCGAATCAGCTGGCCGCCCCGCTCGTAGGGCACGAGCTCGGCGCGCAGCTCGCGCCGGAGCGCCTCGAGGCGCTCGACCTCGGCCTTCAGCTCGGTTGGCGCGCCTGTCGAGCGCGGCCAACCTTGCGCGCCATCGCCTCGAGCTGCTCCTCGAGCTCGAACACCCGCTCCACGCCCGGCAAGGTTCATCCCCAGCTCGGCGGTCATCTCCTGGATGCGGCGCAGACGCTCGACGTCCTTGTGCGAGTACAGGCGGGTCCCCTTGGGCGAGCGCTTGGGCTCGATCAGGCCCCGCGACTCGTACATCCGCAGCGTCTGCGGATGCATCTCGGCGAGCTCGGCCGCCACCGAGATCATGAACACGCCGCGGTCGGATGAAACCTCGATGCTGGTCTCGGTGCGCCTCGTTCGCCGCGTCGCCATGGCTCACGCTCCCGCGCCGCCGCCGGCTTTGCCACGCGCCATCGCGCGGCTGCGCGAACAGTCGCGCCCGCGGATCGCCGTTCATCACCTGCGAGAGCCGCTCGACCGCTTCCTCCTGCTCGGGCGAGAGCGAGGACGGGACGTCGATCATGAACCTGTAGCGGATGTCGCCGCGCGACTTGCCACCCGCCTTGGGCGGGCCCTCCCCGCGCAAGCGCTGCACGGTGCCGTGCTTGGTCCCGGGCGCAACCCGCAGCCGCTTCGATCCCTGGAGCGTGGGCACCTCGACCACTGCACCGCGAACCGCCTCGGGGATCGTCAGCGGCACCTCGACCTCGAGGCTGTCTCCGACTCGCTTGAAAACCGGGGACTCCTCGACGCGCGTGATCACGTAGAGGTCGCCTGGCGGAGTGCCCCGCGGTCCGGCCTCGCCCTTGCCCGCCAGCCTGATCCGGCTGCCCGTCCCTCACGCCGGCGGGATGTTGACGCGCATACGCCGGCGTCCCCCGCTGTGCGCCGGTGCCATGGCAGGTGGGGCAGGGATCCTCAATCACCGTTCCCGTGCCACCACAGTTCGAGCACGGCTGCGAGATCGAGAAGATCCCCTGGCTCTGCGTCTCGACGCCGCGTCCGTGGCAGACCGGGCAGACCTTCGGCGTCGTCCCGGGCTTGGCGCCGGTGCCGTGACAAGTGGGGCAGGGCTTCGACGTCGGCACCGCGAGCGGAATCTGCGCGCCGTTGACCGCCTGGTCGAAGCTCAGCGTGACCTCGGTCTCGAGGTCGCGACCTCGCTGGGGCGCGCGAGTCCCGGCGGTCCCACCGGGCCGGGTCCGGCCCGCCCGCCCCGCCGAACAGGTTCGAGAGGATGTCACCGAACCCCCCGGCGAAGGCGCCCGGGTCAAATCCGCCCGTCGCCGCCGGCGAAGCCGCCGAACGGCCCGGTCCCGCGGTCGTAGGCCTTGCGCTTCTCGGCATCCGACAGCACGTCGTGCGCCTGCGAGATCTCCTTGAAGCGCTCCTCGGCCGCGCTTGTCCCCGGGGTTGCGGTCCGGGTGGTACTTGCGCGCCAGCCTGCGGTACGCCTTCTTGATCTCCTCGTCGGAGGCGTTCTTGCCGACTCCCAGGACCTTGTAGTAGTCAGGCCTCGCTGCCATCGCTCACCCCTGCCACG
The DNA here is from genome assembly GCA_963803595.1 of uncultured Solirubrobacterales bacterium. GTDB lineage: Bacteria > Actinomycetota > Thermoleophilia > Solirubrobacterales > Solirubrobacteraceae > Palsa-465. Next base: position 267,860 of record CAWDNF010000005.1, on the reverse strand, counting down.
ACGACCCGGGCGGGCCGCAGCACGCTGTCGCCCTGCCGGTATCCGCGCTGGTAGACCTCCACCACGGTGCCCGGTTCGGCGCCCTCTGCGGGTTGCTGGGCAACTGCCTCGTGGCAGGTCGGGTCGAACCGCTCGCCTTCAGGAGAGAACGGCTCGATCCCGAACCGCGCCAGCGCGGCGATGAGATCGGCGTGCACGAGCTTGATCCCGTGACGCAGGTCGTCGCCGTTGCCTGAGGCGATCGGCCGACCCGAGCGCCCGGTCGAGGTTGTCGACCGCCGGGCAGCAGCTCCCGGGCCAGCTTGACCACGCCCCGCTCCTGCGCCGACGCCGCCTCACGCGCCGCCCGCTTGCGGTAGTTCTCGAAGTCGGCCTTCGTCCGCTGCGCCAGCTCGAGGTACTCGTCGGCCTTCTGCGCCTTGGCCGTCAGCTCCTCGAGGTCCTGCGCGACGCGCGCCTCGTGATCCTCGTCACCGTCCCCCGGGCCGTGCTCTTCTCAGGCTCGGCCGCGGGACCGACGGGAGCCTCGGGCTCGCCCGCTGGAACCGTCTCCTCGGCAGGCGCACCCGGCTCTGAGGCACTCGCGCGAAGCGAAGGTGCCGAAGAGGTCGGATGCGCCGCCCGAGTCGCGATTGCCGTCGAGGACGACCCATCACTTGCCCTCGTCAACGACCTCGGCATCCACGACGTCCTCCTCGGACTCGGCCTCAGCTGAGGCGCCGTCCGCGGAGGCGCCGTTGCCGCTGGCCGCTGCCTGCTCCTGGGCCCTCTGGTACATCGCCTCGGAGACCTTGTGGAAGGACGCCTGGAGCGCCTCGGTCTTGGCGTTGATCTCGCTCGGCGTCGCTCGAGGTGAGCACGTCGCGCACCTCCTTGATCGCCGCCTCGATCTCCTCCTTGGAGGAGGCGTCGACCGGCTTCGCCGAGATCGGCCAGCTGCTTCTCGGCCTGGTAGGCGGCGTTCTCGGCGTTGTTGCGCGCCTCGGCGAGCTCGCGCTGGCGGCGATCGTCCTCGGCGTGCGCCTCGGCGTCGGTGACCATCCGCTTGATCTCGTCCTCAGAGAGGCCGGAGCCGGACTTGATCTCGATCTTCTGCTCCTTGCCCGTCCCGAGGTCCTTGGCCGACACGTTGAGGATGCCGTTGGCGTCGATGTCGAACGTCACCTCGATCTGCGGGATTCCACGCGGCGCCGGCGGGATGCCGGTGAGCTGGAACTTGCCCAGCGACTTGTTGTAGGCCGCCATCTCGCGCTCGCCCTGAAGGACGTGGATCTCCACCGAGGGCTGGTTGTCCTCGGCCGTCGAGAAGACCTCGCCCTTGCGGGTCGGGATCGTGGTGTTGCGCTCGATCAGCTTGGTCATCACGCCGCCCTTGGTCTCGATCCCCAGCGTGAGCGGGGTGACGTCGAGCAGCAGGACGTCCTTGACGTCGCCGGCCAGCACGCCGGCCTGAATCGCGGCACCGACCGCCACGACCTCGTCCGGGTTGACGCCACGATGCGGATCCTTGCCCGTCAGCTCCTTGACCTTCTCCTGCACCGCGGGCATGCGGGTCATGCCGCCGACCAGGACGACGTGGTCGATCTTCTCGACGCCCTTGTCCTTGGCGTCGTCCAGCGCCTGGCGGACCGGCGCCACCGTGCGGTCGAGCAGCGACGCTCGTCAGCTCGTTCAGCTTGGCCCGGGTGAGGCGCATGTCGAGGTGCTTGGGACCGCTGGCGTCGGCGGTGATGAACGGCAGGTTGATCTGCGTCTCCTGCGTCGTGGAGAGCTCGATCTTGGCCTTCTCGGCCGCCTCATAGAGCCGCTGGAGCGCCATCGGGTCCTGCGAGAGGTCGATGCCCTGGCTCTTCTTGAACTCCGCCACCAGCCAGTCGACGACCGCCTTGTCGAAGTTGTCGCCGCCGAGGTGGTTGTCGCCGGCGGTCGACTTGACCTCGAACACGCCGTCGCCGATCTCGAGCACCGACACGTCGAACGTGCCGCCGCCGAGGTCGAAGACGAGGATCGTCTGGTCGGACTCCTTGTCCAGGCCGTAGGCCAGCGAAGCCGCGGTCGGCTCGTTGATGATCCGCTTGACGTCGAGGCCGGCGATCTTGCCGGCGTCCTTGGTCGCCTGACGCTGGTCGTCGTTGAAGTAGGCCGGGACGGTGATCACCGCGCTGTCGACCGTCTCCCCGAGATATGCCTCGGCGTCCGTCTTGAGCTTGCCCGAGGATCATCGCGCTGATCTCCGGCGGCGAGTACTGCTTGCCGCCCGCCTCGACGCGCGCGTCGCCGTTGGGGCCCGCGACGACCTTGTAGGGGACGATCGACTCCTCCTCGCGCACCTCGGCCTCCTTGCGGCCCATGAAGCGCTTGATCGAGAAGACCGTGTTCTGCGGATTGGTCACCGCCTGGCGCTTGGCCACGGTGCCGACGAGCCGCTCACCGCCCTGGGTGAAGGCGACGACCGAGGGGGTTGTCCGGCCGCCCTCGGCGTTCTCGATCACCGTCGGCTCACCACCTTCGAGCACGGCCATACACGAGTTGGTCGTGCCCAGGTCGATACCGATTGTCTTTCCCATCTTCTGTTTGCTCCTATACGTTGGTAAAAATCTGAGTGTGATATAGCAGATTTGCCCGCTGCCACTGCTCGGGTTTTCCCGCTGCGCGGGGCGAGCGTCCGGAAACGGCTACCGCAGCCCCACCTTGGGGCAGAGCGCCTCCAGCACGCACTCGCAGCAGGCTGGGTGCCGGGCGTAGCAGGTGCGCCGGCCGTGGCGGAGGAGGTTGAGGTGCAGCTCGAGCTCCTCGCCCGGTGGGGTGAGCCCGAGCATCTCGTCGTGGAGCTCCTCGAAGGCGGCGCCTTGGGCCGGAACATGCCCAGGCGGGTGCCCACCCGGGAGACGTGCGTGTCGACCGGGCACGTCGCGCATCCCAAGCGCGAACAGCAGCACGCAAGCCGCGGTCTTGCGGCCTACGCCCGGCAGACCGACCAGGTAGGCCTGGGCCTCGGGCACGGCGACGTCGGCCAGCCAGTCGAGCGACAGCTCGCCGCTTCGGCGCGATCGCGCTGCAGGATCGCCTTGATCCGGGCCGACTTGATCCGCGAGATCCCTCCTGGCCGGATCGCCTCCTCGATCTCGTCGACCCGGCGCGTCGCGGACCTCCTCCCAGGTTGGAAAGCGTTCGCGCAGCGCCAGATAGGCCACATCACGGTTGCGGTCGTTGGTCGACTGCGAGAGGACGGTCAGGATCAGCTCGGCGATCGGGTGGCCGTGGGGCTTGGCCAGCGGAACTCCGTAGACGCGGCGCAGGCGGTTCGCGGATGGCGCGGACCGGCGTGCGACGGGTGGGCCCATGCATCGCGCGACGTTATCCTCGCCGCCGGCGTGCCGGTCGAGGAGCACACGCTCACGCTGGACGGCTCCCCCGTCTTCTATCGAGGAGCGCCGGCGCCGCCCGTTCACGCCTGTCTATCTCCACACCGTCCCGACCAGCTCGGAGGATTGGACCGCGTTGCTCGAACGCACGGGCGGGATCGCCCCGGACCTGATCGGGTTCGGCCGCTCGGGCAAGGGCGGGCCACCTCGATTACACGCCCGACGGGGATGGCGAAGCTTCGTCGGCTCGCTGCTCGACGAGCTGGGAGTCGAACGAGATCGCGCTCGCCGGACACGGCTGGGGCGCGGCGGTCGCCGTCGCGCTGAGCCGCGCAGCCAGCTCCTACGAGGTCGACCCGTCTGGCCCTGATCGATCCGGCGCCGGCGGCGCAGTGGCATCGCCTCGCGCGGCTGTGGCGCAGGCCGCTGATCGGCGAGCTCGTGATGGGCTCGATCAACCGTTTCCTGCTGGCGCGGATCCTGCGTGGCGCCAGCGCAAGTCCGCCGAGGCCTGGCCGGACGACCGAGTGCGCGCCGTGTGGGAGCAGTTCGACCAGGGCACCCAGCGCGCCACGCTTCGCCTGCACCGGTGGGCCACACCCGGCGCGGACCGAGGAGCTCGGTCGCGGCACGCGCCCGCTGAATCCCGACGCTCGCCATGTGGGGTGTCGCCGATCCGTGGTTCCCCCCCGAGCGCAGCTGGACCGGCCTCCAGACCCTCGAGCTGGTGCAGGACGCAGGCCACTGGCCGTGGCTCGACCAGCCGCGAGGCCGCCGAGCGGATCGCCGACTTATGGCTACCTCGTGAGCCTCGCGGCGGGCCGCTCCGACCCTGCTCGCGGCGGGGCTGGCGGCCGTCTACGTGCATCACCTCGCCACCGAGCGGAGATCTCGCCCGTCCATCTTCTCCGCGCCAAGCTGTTCTGGGCCGAGGGGTTCGGGATCTGGGACGACTGGTGGTACGGGGGTCACCACGTCCTCCTCTACAGCCTGCTGTTCCCGGCCGTTGCATGCGGCCCTCGGAGCGCAGCTCGCTGCGGCGCTCGCCTCGAGCGCCGCGGCAGCGCTGTTCGAGGCTCTGGCCTACAGACGCTGGGGCCCGTCGTCCTGGCTCGGATCGCTCTGGTTCGGCGCCGCCACGGCCACCAGCCTCTACACGGGCCGGCTGGCCTTCGCCTTCGGGCTGGCACCCGCGATGGGGACGGCGCTGGCGCTCCAGCGACGTCGCCCGGCTGCTCGCCGGGGCGCTCTCCGTCCTGACCGCGGTGTGCAGCCCCGTGGCGGCGCTGTTCGCCGCGCTGGCCGGAGCGGCCCACGCAATCGGGGGCCGGCGGTGGGCGGGCATCGGCGTCGTGGCCGCGGCGCTTCTACCCCTGGCCCTTCTGTCCATCGCGTTCCCGGAAGGCGGGAGCGAGCCATTTGCCTTTTCAGCGATGTGGCCGCTCCCGCTGATCGCAGCCGGCATTGCGCTGGCCGCCCGGGGCAAGGACAGGGTGCTCGTGATCGGAGCCGTCCTCTATGGAGCTGGTGTGATCCTCTCCTTCGCGATCCCCAGCGCGATCGGCGGCAACTCGGTGCGCCTCGGGGAGCTCGTGGCGGGCCCGCTGGCCGCCCTGCTCCTCTGGCCCACTCGCCGCTGGCTGTTGGCCGCCTTCGCCGTCCCGCTTCTGTACGTGCAATGGCAGGCGCCAGTCCGCGACCTCGCCACCGCCGTAGGCGATCCGAGCACGACCAGTGGCTACTACACGCCCGCTCTTGCGCTTTCTCGAGCGACAGAGGGGCGCGCCGTTCCGGGTCGAGATCCCGTTCACTCGCTTTCACTGGGAGGCCTATGCGATCGCCCCGAGGTTTCCCGCTGGCGCGTGGCTGGGAGCGCCAACTCGACATCGCGCGTGATCACTTGTTCTACGGCGGGCGCCTCACTCCCGCGAGCTATCGCGCCTGGCTCGATGCGCTCGCCGTCCGGTTCGTGGCGGTACCCGACGCGAAGCTCGACTACTCGGCAGCCAAGGAGGCGGCGCTGGTCAGCGGCGGCCTTCGGTACCTACGGCTGGTCGACCGTACCCGCCACTGGCGGATCTACCGGGTGGACGGCACGCTACCCATCGCCCAAGGCGCGGCGGCAGCCAGCGCGATGGGCCCCAACTGGCTCTCGCTCAACGCGACACGGCCCGGATTGGTGCTCGTCCGAGTCCACTTCACGCCCTATTGGGAGATCACACGTGGCTCTGGGTGCGTTGAGCCTGACGGGCCCTTCACGCGGCTCGAGCTGAAGCGTTCAGGGTCCGTGCGCCTGGCGATCCGCTTCTCGCTCGGGCGCATGCGCGCCGACAGCCCGCGGTGCACCTGACGATACGATCTTCCGCTGATGCGGCGAGGACTGCGAGGAATCGGCCTGCGCGTGCTACCTCAGGGCTGGAGCGACCTGCTGCGCCAGATCGCGTTGTTCATAGGCGCCTTCTTGCTCTACGACTTGGTGCGCGGGCTGTTTGGTCACGGCGGTTACTACAAGCCGTTCGGCGACGCGATGCGGATCATCGACTTCGAGCGCGCCGTGCACATCTTCATCGAGCCGAGCGTCCAGGCCTGGACGCAGAACGTCCACTGGCTGATGGATGCCGCCGACTGGATCTACCTCAACGGCCACTTCCTGGTAACCCTCATCGCGTTGACCTGGATCTACCTGCGGCGCAACGACTCGTTCTACTTTGTCCGCAACGTTCTGATGGTGTCGATGGCGCTGGCGCTGATCGGGTACGCCGTCTATCCCACCGCGCCGCCACGGCTGATGCCCGAGTGGGGCTTCACCGACTCGATCTCGCAGTTCGTGACCGGAAACACTGGCGCCCTCGGGACCGACAACACGGCCGCCGGCGCCTTCGTCAACGGCTACGCCGCCGTCCCCTCGATGCACGTCTGCTTCGCGCTCATCATCGGCGTCTCGATGACGCAGCTGCTGAGGCGCCGGTGGGCCAAGGTCCTCTGGTACCTCTATCCGCTGCTGGTCACGTTCGTGGTTGTGGCGACCGCCAACCACTACCTGACCGACGTCTTCCTCGGGGCGCTGACCGCCGGCCTCGCGACGCTGCTCGCGGTCCGCCTCCTGGCTCGGGCTCGGCCAGGGGTCTGGGCCTTCCAGCGGGCCTGATGTGAGCACGCCGCTCCAGACACCGGTCCGGCCGCGCCGCCAGCGGCGGCGCCAGGGCCCGAGTACACAGGAGCTGATGCGCAACAGGCTGATCGAGTCGCGACTCACGCCGAACGCGATCTCGCTCACCGGATTCGCTCTGAACCTCGCGGCAGCGGGGCTCGTCGTGGGAAGGCTGTTCTTCCTGGCCGGGGTCGCGTTCGTTGTCGGCTCGATCATGGACACGCTCGACGGCCGCTACTCGCGGATGTCGGGCAAAGGGACCCCGTTCGGGGCGTTCCTCGACTCGACGCTCGACCGCCTCGAGGAGGGCATCGTGCTGATCGCTGTCGGCGCCTACTTCGCGGCGCGGCACAATCAGGTCGCCGTCGCGGCGGTGGTGGCTTCCGTGCTCGGCTCGCTGATGGTCTCCTACACCCGCGCCCGGGCCGAGGCGCTCGGCGTGCCATGCAAAGTTGGCCTCGCCACTCGTCCCGTGCGGGTCGTGATCCTCGCCGCGGGTCTGGTCTTCGCCAAAGGCGCCTCACTAGGTCATTTCGAGTTGCTGGCGCCCTCCGTGTACGTGCTGGCGGCGCTGACCGTGATCACGACCGTGCAGCGGATCGCGCACGTTCGTAAGGAACTCGCCCGTCTGAGCGGCGTGTAACAAACCCGATCTTGCGGGATACCTACAGATCGTGAGCACCACCAACGGGTCGGCCAACGGCGCGGCGCGCCACCATCCCGACAAGGTCCGCGTCGCGATCATCGGCGTCGGAAACTGTGCAAGCTCGTTCGTGCAGGGGGTTGGCTACTACGCGAACGCCGACCCGGCCGAGTCCGTTCCCGGCTTGATGCACGTCGATCTCGGCGGCTATCACGTCCGCGACATCGAGTTCTCGGCCGCGTTCGACATCGATGCCGAGAAGGTCGGCAAGGACTTGTCCGAGGCGATCTTCTCCGGCCAGAACAACACGCTCCAGTTCTGCGAGGACGTGCCGCGCTTTGGGGTCGAGGTCCAGCGCGGAATGACACACGACGGGCTAGGCAAATACCTCAAAGAGAAGATCACCAAAGCGCCCGGGCCTACCGCCGACATCGTCGAGATCCTCAGGGAGACCCGCACGGACGTAGTCGTCTCCTACCTGCCCGTCGGCTCAGAGCAGGCAACGAAGTGGTACGTCGAGCAGGTGCTCGAGGCGGGCTGCGGCTTCGTCAACTGCATCCCCGTGTTCATCGCTCGCGAGCCGTACTGGAACAAGCGCTTCAAGAAGGCCGGCCTGCCGATCGTCGGCGACGACATCAAGTCACAGGTCGGCGCGACGATAGTTCACCGCGCGCTGGCAAGGCTGTTCCACGACCGTGGCGTGAAGATGATGCGGACCTCGCAGCTGAACGTCGGCGGCAACATGGACTTCTACAACATGCTCGAACGCGAGCGGCTCGAGTCAAAGAAGATCTCCAAGACCAATGCGGTCACCTCGATCATGGGGCACACCCTGCCCGATGACGACGTGTATATCGGGCCCTCCGACTACGTTCCCTGGCTTACGGACCGCAAGTGGGCGCACATCCGCGTCGAGGGCCAGGCGTTCGGCGACGTGCCACTCAATGTCGAGCTCAAGCTCGAGGTCTGGGACTCGCCCAATTCCGCCGGCATCGTCATCGACGCCGTCCGCTGCTGCAAGCTCGCCCTCAACCACGGCATCTCCGGAGCGCTCGACGGGCCGAGCTCTTATCTGATGAAGTCGCCCATGCACCAGCGTCCCGACTCCGAGGCGCGGGAGATGACCGAGGCGTTCATCAAGAAGTACACGCGAGCACCCGCTGGACGCCCGGCCCGGCGCGCGGCGAGCGCCAAGCCGGCCAAGTAGCGCGAGGACGGCCACGGCCCGCGCGACGGCGGCCAAGTAGCGCGCTCTATTCTCAGCGCGTGCCCCGGCTGGCAATCGCGCAGGTCACGCCGTTCGCGTGGGAGGCCGGCCACGAGGTGGGCGAGCAGGTTCGGCGCACGTCGGCTGAGCTTGCACGGCGCGGCCACCGCGTGCTGATCGTGGCGCCGTCTGACTCGAGTGCCCTCGTCCGCGAGACGCGCCGCCAGGTCAAGCAGGACCCCCAGGCACTTCTGGACCGAGCCGACGACGGGCCCGTACTGCTCGGCGTGGGCGAGGTGCTCCCGTTCTCTCCCGCTCGCCGACGATCAGCTTCGCTGCCCGTCGACGTGGCCAGGACGGTCGAAGACGTGCTCGAGACGGTCCCGCTCGACATCGTCCACGTCCACGAGCCGTTCGCCCCCAGCGCCTCGAGCGCGGCGTTGCGCTATTCGCGAGCGCTGAACGTTGGAAGCTTTCACGCTCCGACCGAGCGCCTCGTCTCGACCCAGCTGACCCGGCCGCTCTCGCGCCTGCTGTTCGGTCGCCTCGACGCCCGCGTCGCGAGCTACCGCGCCACACGCGACCTGCTCAGCCGCTACTTCCCCGGCGACTACCGCGTCGTGGTGCCCGGCGCCGAGACCGAAGTACGCGAGCACCACGATCGCCCGCTACGGATCTTGATGCCAGCCAGCGAGGAGCGCGCCGCGCTACGCACTTTCCTGCGCGCCCTGCGGGAATTGCCAGAAGACGACAGCTGGGAGGCGGCCATATGGTCCGAGCGGCCGGTCACTGCGGCAGCGACGACGATGGGCCGGCGGCTGCGCGACCGGATTCAGACGCTCGACTCGAGCGATTGGACCGAGGCCGAAGCTATCGCCTCGGCTGACGTGCTGGTGCTCGCCTCCGAGGGACTGCACGCGGCGCCCGGGTCGCTCCTGCAGGGCTTGGCGGCGGGGGTCATCCCGATCGTCTCGCGCCTGCCGGTTTACGACGAGCTCCTCGGCGATGGCGAATACGGCTACCAGTTCGAGCCGCGCGAGGCCGAGGTCCTGGCCGGTCACCTGACAAGGCTGGTGTCGGATCCCGAGTTGCTCCACAGCAGTCGCCGGCGAGTCCAGGAGCTCCGGCCGCGGCTCGACTTCGGCCGGGTGGTCGACGAGCTCGAGGCTGTCTACGCAGGGGCGCTGGCGCGGCGGCGCGACGGACGGGGCGATCGCCGAGTCCGCGCGCGGCTCCAGTCGCGGCGGATGATCGACGTCGATCTCCACATGCACACCGATCACTCCTATGACTGCGCGACGCCGGTCGAGGTCCTGCTCGCCGAGGCCAAAGCTCGTGGGCTGGGAGCGATCGCCATCACCGACCACAACGAGATCTCAGGAGCGCTCGAAGCCCGCGCCAAAGCGGATGGGATCAAGGTGATCGTGGCCGAGGAGATCAAGACCGCCGAGCAGGGCGAGGTGATCGGGCTGTTCATCGAGCGCAAGATCGCGCGCGGCATGAGCCTCCGGGAGACGATCGACGAGATCAAGCGACAGGGAGGCCTCGTCTACGTGCCCCATCCCTTCGACCGCCTGCACTCGGTTCCCGATTACGAGCACCTGCTAGGCGTACTGGACGACGTCGACGCCATCGAGGTGTTCAACCCGCGCGTGGCGATCGCCGAGTTCAACGATGAGGCGGCACGCTTTGCCGCCAAGTATCGGATCCCGGCCGGGGCGGGATCGGATGCCCATGTCCCCCAAGGCCTCGGCTCGGTGAGGATCAGGATGCGCGACTTCGACGGTCCGCAGGAGTTCCTCGAGTCGCTGCGCGACGCGGACATCGTCCGCAATCCGGCCAGCCTCTTGTACGTCCAGGCGCTCAAGTTCCTCCAGACCAAAGCGCTCCCGGCAGGCGCCCGCCGAGCCGCGCGGGACAGGCGCGTGAGGCGAGCGACTGGTCGTGATAGCCGCCGCCCGGCGGGGAGGGCGCGACGCAAGTCCTGATGCACGCGCAAGGACAAGGCGTCCCCCCGTCCAATCCGGGAGTGATGCCGGCCACCGACGACGAGATTCGGGAGAAGTACCTCGAGCGCGCGATCCGCGAGCTCAACGCGTTCTCGCGCGAGGTCCAGTCCTGCGCCGAGTGCCCACGGGGGGCGCTGATGCCGGTACTCGGGTCGGGCCATCCCCAGGCCGACATCTTCCTGCTCAAGCACTCGGCCCGGCCCTCGGAGGTCGAGGAGGGGGTCGCCTTCTACGGCCGCTCCGGGCAACGCCCTGATGAAATCGCTCAAGCGCCTGTCGATCGATCCCGCTGGCCGTCTACGGAACACTGTGCGTGAAGTGCCCGGTCCCGATCCGGCGATGGCCGACCCCGCCTGCGTGGCCCGGCTGATCGAAGAGCTGGCGATCGTCTCGCCGAAGATCGTCGTGATCATGGGACCCGATGCGCTGGCGGTGATCGAGGAGCTCGAGATCCCGCTCCGACGCACCGCTCACGCCGCGAGTCGGCGTGATCCAGAAGCTGACGCCGTCGATCGACGCGCTGTACGTGCCCGAACATCGACGAGGCGCTCGACGAGGAGAGCTCAAAGCGCGAGTTCTGGTCCGCCTTCCGGGTGCTGGGGCAGTGGTGGGCGGACCTGCCGCCGTACTGAGGCGCTACTCCCCTCGAGGAACCCCGCCTCGTCGGCCACCAGCCCCGGCTCGTCCTCGGCGGCGTGGATCGAGCACAGCGCTGGACCGCCGGACTCCATCGCCGCCTCCATCTCCTGCGGGGTGAGCTTGGCGCCGCACTCCTCGCAGTGATCGGACAGCGGCTCGAGGCGTCTTGTCTTCGAGGTCCATGGCCCGCCGAGTCTAATCGGCGCCCATCTCAGCACGATCTTCCCCAGCTTGCCCCCGGCCGCGAATCGCTCATACGCCTCGCCCGGCCGGACTCGAGGGGGTATGTGGCGGCCATCGGGACGCTCACGCGCCCGCCATCCATCAAGGGCAGCACCTCCTTCTCCACCCGGCGCGCGGTCAAGCGCCTTCTCCTCCAGCGGGCGCGATCGCAGCGTCGAGCCGTGGATCCGGCCTCGCTTGGCCATCAGGCGCGCCCAGGTTGAGCTCCGCCTTCGCCCCCGCCCCGATGCCGATCACCGCTATCCGCCCCCTGTGGCCAGCGCGGTCACGTTGTCGGCAGGTTGGGGGCGCCCACCAGCTCGAGGATCACGTCGAACGGGCCCGTGGTCGGCGAACCCTTCGGGCTCCAGCACCTCGGCCCCGAGCTCCGCGACCCCGTTACGCAGATCCGCGTTACGCACGGTGGCGTAGACGCGCGCCCCGCCGCGCGTGCCGAGCTGGATCGCGGCCGTGCCCACGCCGCCGGCGCCGCCGTGGACGAGGAGCCGCTCTCCGGGCCGCAGGCCGGCCTGGGTGAAGAGCGCGTCGTGGGCGGTGGTGAACACCTCGGGAGTCCCGCCCGCCTCGGGCCAGTCGAGCGCGATCGGGGACCGGCATCAGGACCCGCTCGTGCACGACTGCCAGCTCGGCCTGCCCGCCGCCGGCGACGATCCCCATCACGCGGTCTCCCTCCGAGAAACGCTGCGCGCCCGGACCAAGCGCGGCGACCTCGCCGGCCAGCTCGAGCCCCGGGATGTCCTGCGGAGCACCCGGCGGTGCCGGGTAGAGCCCTCGCCGCTGGAGCATGTCGGCGCCGTTGAGGCCGGCTGCCCTCACCCGCACGAGCACCTCGCCCGCCCCCGGGGAGGGATCCGGGTGCTCGGCGACGTCAGCTGCTGATCTCGGATCGTGACCGCGCGCATCTAGCGCACCCTACTCACGCACGAGCTGCGCCACGCACTCGATGTGCGGCGTGTGCGGGAACATGTCCACCGGCCGCACCCGCGCCAGCCGGTAGCCGGCGGCCACGAGCTGGGCAGCATTGGGCGCCAGCGTGGTGGGGTTGCAGGACACGTACACGATCCGGCTGGGCGCGCGCCTCGATGATCCGCCGCACGACCTTCTGAGAGAGCCCGGCGCGCGGTGGGTCGACCACTACCAGATCAGGCGAGCCGGCCTGGGCCACAAGCTCGCGTAACGCCAGGCGAACGTCTCCGGCGAAGAAGCGCGCGTTGGTGACCTCGTTGAGCGACGCGTTGGCGATCGCGTCGGCCACGGCCTCCTCCACCAGCTCGAGCCCCCACACCTCGGCCACGCGAGGGGCCAACATCAGCGCGACCGTCCCGATCCCGCTGTAGAGGTCATAGACGCGCTCGATTCCCTGTAGCTCGGCGTAGTCGAGGGCCAGCGAGTAGAGCTGCTCGGCCATCTCGGTGTTGGTTTGCAGGAAGGCGCCCGGGCGAGAGGAGGATCCGCATCCCGCCCGATCTCCTCCTCGAGCCGGTCGGCGCCCGCCAGCAGTTGGTCTCGCCTCCCTGCGTGGTCTCGGCAACGCTGTCGATCCGGGTCCACAGGAGGCCGTCGAGAGGCTGCGGCGGCTTGGACGAGCCCCGCCGTGTCCATGGCTCCCGGCGCAGTTATGAGCCGGGCCTGGAGCTGACCGGTGCGGCGCCCCTCGCGAACGACGAGATGACGGAGAAGCCCCTCGCCGCTCCGGCGGTCGTGGACCTGCAAGCCCTCGCCTGCGGCACCACTCGACGATGCGCTCGCGCAGGGCGTTGGCCGGCTCGGAGGCCAGCAGGCAGTCGGTCACCTCGACGATCTCATCCCAGCGTCCGGGCGCGTGAAAACCGCAGATCAGCCGCCCGCCGATGTCGGTGCCGAACGAGTACTCGAGCTTGTTGCGATACCGCCAGGTCTCCTCGGCGGCGATGATCGGCTCGAGCGTGAAGCTTTCGAGGTGACCAAGCCGCCTGAGCGCGTCGTCGACCTGCGCCTGCTTGACCTCGAGCTGGCGCTCGTAGGGCAGCACCTGCCAGGGAGCGCCCGGATGGTCAGCCCGGGGAGGCGAGGCGATCGCCCGAGGGCTCGACGATCTCCACCACCCTCGCCTGGGCATAGGCGCGCTTGGCCTTCTCCACGACTGCGCGGACGCGATCGCCAGGGATCGCGCCGGAGACGAACACGACATATCCGTCGAGCCGCGCCACGCCGGCGCCGCCGAAGGCCAGCGAGTCGACTGAGAGCTCGAGCTCCTGGCCCCGCTGCGGGCGGGTTCTGGGCTGTCCTGCCGGACCGCATCCATGACATCCAGGATGACAGCGAGCCGCGCACGTAGGGCCGCTCCTCCGCGCTCGGCGAGGGCCAGCCGGAGACGCGTCTGCCGCCGTGCCCGAGTCGGGAACGGACCGGCCCGGGCGCGGCTCGGAGCGCGCCGAACCGATCTGCTCGACGCCGTCCAGCCCGAGCAGCTCTTCGGTCTGCAGCCGCCCGCGGCGGATGAGCTCGAGCGCCAGCTCGTTGGCATCGCTGCGGGTCAGGCGTCCTCGCTTCGGCAGCCTCCTCCAGCGTCTCCCGAATCCGCTCGCGCGAGATGACCACCAGCCCGAGCGGCTTGAGGACCCGGTTGACCAGCTGCTCGGTGACCGAGGCCAGGCCGTCGCCGAGGGAAGGCTTCTTGGCGGGCATCGCGATCTCGACTCTAGCCTGCGATCAGCCGCTCGAGCAGCGCCTTTTGGGCGTGGCGGCGGTTCTCCGCCTGATCCCAGATGCGCTGGCGCTCCCCGTAGAGCACGTCCTCGGTGATCTCCTCGCCGGGATGGGCGGGCAGGCAGTGCAGCGCGATCGCGTGCGGCGCCGCGAGGTCGAGCAGGGCGCCGTCGAGTCGGTACGGGCGCGAGCGCGTTGCGCCGGTCAGCGGCGGACTCGGGTCGTCGCTCATGCTCACCCACACGTCTGTGTAGACCGCGTCCACGCCTGCCACGGCGGCATCGCGGGTCTTCGATGAGCGTGGCACCAGCCGTCGGACCGGCCAGGGCGTAGCCGGCGGGCGAGGCGATCCGGACCTCGAGGCCGGCGATGGAACCGATCAGCGCCAGCGAGCGAGCGACGTTGTTGCCGTCGCCGACGTAGGCGACCTTGAGTCCCTCGAGCTCGCCGAATTCCTCTCTGAGCGTCAGCAGGTCGGCCAGCGCCTGGCAGGGATGGTGAGCCGCGGTGAGCATGTTGATCACCGGGCACCTCGGCGTGGGCCGCCAGCTCCTCCACCAGCTCGTCGGCGCCCGTCCGGATGCCGATCGCCGCGACGTGGCGCGAGAGGACGTATGCCGTATCGCGGATCGACTCCCCTCGGGTCAGCTGGAGGTCGTCGGTGCGCAGGACCATCGGGTTACCGCCCAGCTCGGTGACGCCCGCTTCGAAGGAGACGCGGGTCCGGGTGGACGGCCGCTGGAAGATCAGTGCGACGGTCTGCCGCGCCAGCACATCGGAGCTGAGCGGGGCGGCTTTCAGCTCGAGGGCGCGGTCAAGCGAGCCGGTCGAGCTCGGGCCGGCTCAGCTCCTCGCCGGTCAGAAAGTGGCGCAGGCAAGCGCGGGAGTGTACGTTGGCGTCAGTGCGCGTCCTGACCTGGAACCTGATGCACGGACGCGCCGTTCCTCCCGCCGGGCGCGAGCTGTTCGATGAGTTCGCGCTGGCGCTCGCGGGCTGGGAGTGGGAGGTGGCTCTGCTCCAGGAGGTGCCCCCCTGGTGGCCGGCGCGGCTGCCGGGCTAGAGCACCGGCTGGTGCTGACCTCGCGGAACTCCCTTGCGCCCGTGCGGCGCGCGATCGCAATCCGCTGGCCGGATCTGGTCAAGTCAAACGGCGGTGGATGCAACGCGATCCTGGTGCGCGGGGAGGCGATCGTCGAGCACCGCGTGCGGCGTCTGGGATGGCTGCCCGAGCGGCGCTGGGCGCACGCGGTGCGGCTGTCTAACGGCCTGTGGGCGGCCAACACGCACACCGAAGCCCGCGCTGCTCAGGGCCTGGCCGCGGCTGACGCCGCCCGGGGATGGGCCGGGGATGAGCCATCCCTGCTGGGCGGCGACTTCAACGTGGCCGAGCTCGAGCCGCCCGGCTTCGTCCGGGCGGCCGGGCACGGCGTCGACCAGATCTTCGTCCGCGGGCTCGAGCCGGAGGCGGCCGCCGTCCTCGACCGCGAGCGCCTCTCAGACCACGCGCCGGTCCTCGTGGAGCTAACTGTGGTCTGAAAGGCGCCACATGGCGCCAAATCGACCACGCTAGGCGAACCGGGCCGAGGCGCGGCGAACCATCTCGACCACAGCGGCCGGAGCGCGGTCCACCGCCCCGGCATCGAACGGCGGCTGCGGGTCGTATTCGATCCCGAGCTGGATCGCCTGCGCGACGTCCTCGCCTGCGATCCGGGCCGCCAGCGTCAGCGCCATGTCGATCCCGGAGGAGACGCCCGCCGCCGTGATCACCTTGCCCTGCTCGACGACCCGGCGGGAAACCGGCCGCGCGCCGTAGCGCGCCAGCACGTCGAGCGTCATCCAGTGCGAGGTCGCCTCGAGCCCCTCGAGCAGCCGGGCGGCCGCCAGGAGCAGCGAGCCGGTGCACACCGAGGTTGTCCAGGTCGAGGTTTCGTGCGCTGCGCGCAGCCAGCCGAGGATCGCCTCGTCCTCCATCAGCGCCCGGGTGCCGTAGCCCCCCGGCACCACGATCACCTCCGGGTTGGGCACCGACTCGAGCGCGGCATCGGCGGTCAAGGCCAGGAAGCCGTTCTCGGTGCGGTAGGGCCCAGGCGAGGCCGCCAAGAACCGCACGCTGGCGCCGGGAAGCCGAGACAGCACCTCGTACGGCCCGACAGCGTCGAGCGCGGTGATGCGGTCGAAGATTGGGATCGCGATGTCCATCGGCGCCCGAGCCTAGCCGCGTCCCACCCGCAAGCCAAAACCACGCAGCACGAGCAGCGCCTTCTCGCCGAGGGTCCCGCGCGCCGGGAGCACCCCGAGCTGGACGGCGGCGTCGTAGAGGTCGAAGAACGCCCGCACCCTCAGCAGCAGGTCGTCCTCCAGCTCGCAGTAGAAGACGCAGTGCACGACGACGAAGCGGTTGGTGGCCGGAAGGCCCTCGAGCGGCGCCTTGTGGGTGGCCAGCAGCTTGCACGGCGCGGCGATGAACCGGCCGTTGGCCAGCCACTCGCCAGTGCCCTCCATCCGGGCATCGGGGAAGCCCGCCCACAGCCGCGCAGCGTGGCGTCCCAGCTCGGCCGGCCCCTCGAGCGGCTCGCCGCACAGCGGATCCTCGTAGTGGACGTCGGGCGGTACAGATCGCGGCGAATGCGCTGCTCTCCCGGCCCGACCAGGCTGTCTGCCAGCCGTCGATGAGCTCGTCGGCGCTCACTGGCGCCGTTCGAACACCGCCACACCCTCCTGGGGCGTCGAGGCCTCGGCGTAGCGACGCCGGGGTATCCGACCGGCCCGTGGGCCAGCTCGCCGGCCTCGACCGCCAGCCGGATCGCGCGCGCCATCGCCACGGGATCGTGAGCACGGGAGATCGCACTCGCGCAGAGCACAGCGTCGCAGCCCAGCTCGAGCGCCAGCACGGCGTCGGATGCCGTGCCCACCCCGGCATCGAGGATCACCGGCACCTCGGCCTGCTCGACGATGATCGAGATGTTGTACGGGTTGCAGATGCCCATTCCCGAGCCGATCGGCGAACCCAGTGGCATCACCGCGGCGCAACCGACGTCCTCCAGCCGGCGCGCCAGAACCGGGTCGTCGGTGGTGTAGGGGAGCACTACGAAGCCGTCGTCGATCAGCGCCTCGGCGGCCGCCACCAGCTCGACCGCGTCAGGAAGCAGAGAGCGGTCATCCCCGATCACCTCGAGCTTGATCCATTCGGTCTCGAAGGCTTCGCGGGCCAGCTGGGCGGTGATGATCGCGTCGCGCGCGGTGAAGCACCCCGCCGTGTTCGGCAGCACGTCGACCCCCGCGTCACGCAGGACGTCGAGGATCGACCCCCGCGTGGCGGGATCGAGCCGGCGCAGCGCAACGGTGCAGATCTCGGCTCCCGAGGCGGTGAGCGCGGCACTCAGCAGCTCGTGGTTCGCGAAGCCGCCGGTTCCCAGCAGCAGTCGGGAGCTAAGCTCGCGCCCCGCGATAACGAGTGGCTCCAGCGGCCGGTTCATCCGCCCTGCACTGCGACGACGACCTCGACCTGGGCGCCCTCGCGCAGCGCCGGACTCGGTCCATGCCTGCCGCGGCACGACCTCACCGTCGACGGCGACGGCGATCCCGCGGCGTTCGGTGCAACGTCGAGCGAGCGCATCAGCGCCGCCACCGTCTCACTGTCGGCCACTGGCGCGCTCCTGCCCGTTGACGAGCACCCTCATGCGCCCACCGCCACCCGCGCGAAGCGCGCCGGGGCGAACGGGCTGGCATGTCCGGGCAGCGGTTCGCCGAGGAGCCCGGCGACGACGAGCTCGGCGGTGATCGGCGCCAGCAGAATGCCGTTGCGGAAATGCCCGACCGCCCAATGCAGGCCGTCGACGCGCCGGGACCGATAGCCGGAAGGCCATCGGGGGTCGCCGGCCTCAGCCCGGCGATCAGCTCATCGATCACCAGCTCCGAGATGCCGGGCACTATCTCTGTGGCGTCACGCAGCAACTCGAACATCGCGCCCGCCGTGACGGTGGTGTCGAAGCCCCGCTCCTCCATCGTCGCGCCGAGCACGTAGCGCCCGTCGCCCCGGGGGACGAGGTAGCCACCCGCCGGTGCGCAGTACCCGGCGCAACAGCCCGGCGCCGGCCGGGTCGTGGAGCCGCAGCAGCTGTCCCTTTACGGGATGGATCGGTACGCGTGCCCCGTCCGGGCATGCCGCCCGCTCGGAGCGCCCAGGCGCCGGAGGCGATCACCACCTGCTCGCAGCGATCTGCTCGCCGTCGGCGAGCATCACGCCCGAGCCGGAGCGCGCCGCCACCTCGCATTCCGCCTGCAGCTCGACGCCCGACCAAGAGCCGCCTCGGACCAGCGCCTCGCGTGAGGCCGCGCGGGTCGATCGCGTGGTCGTCAGGCACCTCGAGGGCGAGGCGGATGCGCTGGGCGCCAGCGCCGGCTCGAGCGCCCGCGCCTGGCTGGGTCGCAGACGCGTCACGTCGAGTCCCAGCTCGCGGTGCAGCTCGAGCTCGCGCTCCAGCGCCTCGGCGTCGTCGCGGTCCCGCGCGACAACCATCGTCCCGCAGCGCTCGTAGACGTGTCGAGGCCGAGCTGCCCGATGAACTCGGGACAATCCGCGTACAGCGCGCTCTCGCCATCCCGAGCTCGAGCAACTCGCGCTCGGTGAGACGCGCCTCGGTCACGGGAGCGAGCATCCCTGCCGCGACCCACGAGGCACCGTGGCCCGGCTCGCCGCGTTCGAGCACGATCGTGCGCAGACCGCGCTGTGCTGACCGCCACGCGACGGCCAAGCCGATCACGCCGCCCCCTACGACGGCCACGTCTATCCCAGACAGCTTGTGTCCGATAGGTGCCGTAGCGGCGATCGTAGCGTGGCTTTAGTGCCAGACTGGAGCGTGCTCGGACGCCTTTACCTCGTCTGTGACCAGCCCTCGAGGCAGCTTTCTGGACGCCGCGCTGAGCGGTGGTGTCGACATCGTGCAGCTGCGGATGAAGGGCGCCTCGGACGAGCAGATCCGTGTCTGCATCACGCACGGTGGCAGAGGCCTGCCGGGCGCACGGCGCCCTGTTCATCCTCAACGACAGGCCGGACCTGGTAGTGGCGGCCGGCGCCGATGGAGTCCACGTCGGCCAGGACGACGCGTCCGTGGCGCAGGCACGAGCCGCCGTAGGCGACGATCGCCTGGTCGGCCTCTCGACCCACAGCCCGGAGCAGATCGAGACGGCCAACGCATCGGGGGTGCGACTACATCGGCGTGGGGCCCGTGTTCCAGACGCCGACCAAGCCCGGGCGCCCAGCTGTGGGACTCGAGCTCGTGCGGTATGCGGCCGCGCACGCGTCGATTCCCTTCTTCGCGATCGGAGGGATCGACCCGGAGCGGGCACGCGAGGTGGTGGCAACGGGCGCGCGTGGGATAGCAGTGGTGCGAGCAATACGCGAGTCACCTGATCCCCAGCGCGCAGCACGCAACTACGGGCCGCCTTGGAGGTGCCAGTTGGGGCAGCGCAGCCGTAAGCGGGGACGGCGCGAGCCGCCGGCGCCCCGCCCCGCCGTCGCCAGCAGCGGGCACATGAGCCGCTCCGAGCAGCGCAACGCAGCCGTGCGTGCCACGCTGGTACCGCTGGCACCCGGGGAGCGCCCCTGGGCGATCAAGGTCGGCGCCGTGCTGGCGGCCGCCAGCGGGCTCGTCCAGCTCGTGCTGTTCCTGGTCGGGGTGAGGCTCAAGACGACGGGGTTGAAGGCATCTGCCGGCCAGACGGTCATATTCGCCGCGCTGATGCTCGTCTGCGCCGGCGGAATGTGGTTCCTGCGCTACTGGGCCGTACTCGGGTTCATGGCGCTCCTGGCAATCCTGATCCTGTTTGCCGCCGGAGCGCTGGTCAAAGCCTCGAGCCTGGTGGGCCTGGCAATCGCAATCGCGATCGTGGGCCTCGGTGGGCTGCTCTTCTACAAGCTCGTTCGCGTCCTGAGCCGCATCCAGATGCCGAAGTATCCCGGGCGGTAGGCTGCCGCCCGGCATGGCAAACGACTCCTACGACTGCATCGTGATCGGGTCGGGGCCGGGCGGATACGTGGCCGCGATCAGGGCTGCACAGCTGGGGATGAAGACGGTGGTGGTGGAGAAAGACCAGGTCGGAGGGCGGTGCCTCAACTACGCCTGCATCCCGGCCAAGGCCGTGCTGCGCTCAGCCGACATCCTCAGCGAGGTCCGCGAGGCAGGCGAGTTTGGGATTCAGGTGGACGAGCCTGTAATCGATTACGCCGCGATCGGAGCCAGGCGCGAGAAGGTCGTCAAGACGCTCACCGGTGGCGTGTCGGGCCTGTTCAAGAAGAATCGCGTGGAGCTGATCGAGGGCGAGGGCCGTCTTACCGGATCCGGTGCCGTGGCGGTGGGCGATCGCGGTCTCGAAGCCAAGACGATCGTGCTGGCCACCGGCTCGGTCAAGCGGCCGATTCCCGGAGTCGAGTTCGGCGGACGCGTCATCGGCACCGAGGAGACATGGGCGCTCGCCGAGCTCCCGGCCAGCCTCGCCGTGATGGGAGCCGGCGCTTCGGGCGCGGAGATCGCGTCGGCATTCGCCCGGCTTGGGAGCGAGGTGCTGCTGTTCGAGGCGCTGGAGCGGGTGCTGCCGACCGAGGACGCCGACATCTCGCGCCTCGTCGAGCGCGGCCTGAAGGCACAAGGGGTCAGCGTGCACACGAACACGCTCGTCGCCGACGTGGCAGCGGGTAAATCGAGCGTCAAGTTCACCCATGGCGAGGACTCGCGCGAGGTGCAGTGGCTGGTGATCGCCACGGGGCGGGGTCCCGACGTCGAGGCCCTGGGGCTGGAAGCCGCCGGCATCGAGCTGGCCGAAGCGGGCCTGATCGAGGTGGACGGCGCAATGCGCACGAGCGCCCAGGGCGTGTACGCGATCGGCGACCTGGTGCTGGGGCCGGCGCTGGCGCACAAGGCTTCTGAGGAGGGGATCATCGCGGTCGAGGACGCAGCAGGGCTGCCGACTCGCCCGATCGACTACATGGACGTGCCGCGGGCGACCTTCTGCACACCCAACGTAGGCAGCTTCGGCCTCACGGAGGAGCAGGCTCGTAGGCAGGGGCATGACGTGGTGGTCGGCAAGGTCCCCTACGGCGCGGTCGGCGCGGGCACGGTCTACGGCGATCGCACTGGGCTGGTGAAACTCGTGGGTGAGACCAAGTACGGCGAGCTGCTTGGAGGCCACATCGTCGGGACGCGTGCCACCGAGCTGATCCAGGAGCTCGTGAATGTGCGAGGACTCGAGGGCGGCTACCCAGAGGTGGCGCGGACCATCCACGGTCACCCGACCCTGTCGGAGGCTGTGATGGAGGCGGGGCGCGCGGCCGATGGCTGGCTGATCCACGGCTGAGTGGGCCAGGCGATCTTCTATTACGACCTCGGCAGCCCCGAGTGCTATCTGGCCGCCGAACAGATCGTGGGCACTGGCTCAGCCGTCCCGGAGTTCCAGCCGGTGCTCGCGATCCATCTCGACGGCCTCCCCGCCGCGCCGAATCACGACTCGCTCGAGCGCCGGGCGCTGGAGCTCGGGCTTCAGCCGGTCCGTTGGCCGGAGCCGTGGCCGCCCGACAGCCAGATGGCGATGCTGGGGGCTACGTACGCCAAGCGGATCGGCCGGGTGGTCGCCTTCTCGCTGGCCGCGTTCCGGCAAGCGTTCGCGGGAGGCCGGGACCTGGGAGACGAGGCGACCGTGCTACTCGCCGGAGCGGCCTGCGAGATGCACCCGAGCGCGCTGCTCAAAGGGATCGGCCTGCGCTCGACACGGCAGGCGCTGGCGGACGCGACCGAAACGGCGCGGCGGGCCGGGGTGACGCGGCTCCCCGCGCTGGTCCAGACAAGTGGAGCCCTGCCGTGAGGGCAAACCGTGCGTACGAGCTGATCGTCTCCCGCGGCGGGATCGAACCGGTCTTCCTGGCCGACGCCGAGCGGCTCGACCGAGTCGAGGTGGTTTCGCTCGACGACGGCGAGGTCACGTTCTTCTGGGAGCTGCCCGCCAAGCAGGCCGCACGCCTGCTCAAGGAGCTGCGCGCCGACCTGATCGGGCTCGAGGCCGAGGATTTCTTCGACAAGTGGGTCGGCGCAGACGCGGAGGACCTCCAGTGAGCGCCAAGGGTGATACCCGGGTCGAGCAGCCGACGGCGGAGGAGCGAACCATCGCGCGCCGAGCGGCGCAAGCGCGGGCCACCGTGCCCCACCTCGAGATCTCGGTCGACGTGAAGGAGCCAGTCACGACCCACGCTCTGGTGCATGCCTGCGCGCTCGCGCTGGTCGAGTTTCCGCGCGTCAACGGTGCCTACCGCGATGGGCACTTCGAGCTTTACTCGCGGATCAACGTCGGGGTCCTCGTCGCCTCGGGCACGACCTACCTGGCGCCCACCGTGTTCGACGCCGACCGCAAGGCCGTCGCCGAGCTCGAACGCGAGCTCGGGGAGCTGACGCTCGCCGCCACCACGGGAAGCCTCTCCTCGCCAGCGCTTTCTGGTGCCACCTTCACCGTGTGGAATGCGGGCGAGCTTGGGATGGCGGCCGCCAGCATCCCGCCCGTCCCGCCCCAGGCCGCCGCGCTAGCTGCCGGCGCGCGCACGCTGACGCTCGCCTGCGACCACCGCATCCTCTACGGCGCCACGGCCGCCGCTTTCCTGCAGACGATCGCGAATCACCTCGATCCCGACCGGGTTTGACTCGAGCAGCACGAAGCGCCGCCCCAGCTGGCGGCAGACGGATCCCAGCGTCCCGGAGCCGGCAAACGGGTCAAGACACCAGCCGCTCGGACGGGAGGAGGCGGACACGATGCGGCGCAGGACGCCTTCGGGCTTCTGGGTCGGGTAGCCCGTCTTCTCACGGCCGTTGGTGGTCACGATCGTGTGGAACCAGACGTCGGTCGGTCGCTTGCCGCGTGCCGCCTTCTGTGGCGTGACCAGACCGGGGGCCATGTAGGGCTCGCGCTCCACCGCGTCCGCATCGAAGTGGTGGGCCCCCGGCGTCTTTGCGTAGACGAGAATCGTGTCGTGCTTTGCCGGCCAGCGTCGGCGGGGCTTGGCGCCGTAGTCGTAGGCCCAGATCAGCTCGTTGAGGAACGCGTCGCGGCCGAACAGCTCATCGAGTAGCAACTTGCAGTAATGCGCCTCGCGGTAGTCGATGTGGAAGTAGAGGGTTCCGTGTGGCGCCAGCAGCTCCCGGCAGCGCTCGAGCCGAGGCTCGAGAAAAGCCAGGTAGTCGGCGAACGCGTCGTCGTAGCTCAGCGAACGCAGCAAGCGTGTCCGGTAGCGCCGCCCCCCGAAGCCGACACGATCGCCGCTGCTGTCGGCCACGTTGACCATCGTGCGACGCGCCTGGGAGCGACCGGTGTTGAAGGGTGGATCGAGATAGACCAGGTCGAAGAATGCCTCGGGCAGGCGGGCGAGGGAGAGCGCGTTGTCGCCGGCGATCACGAGATCGTCGTCGAGCCTCGGTTCCTCGGACGTCGTGCAAACACGCACGGCAGACAACGTACCGACGATCGCGGGCGTTCCCGGTGACCCGCTAGGATCCCTTGTCGTGCTCGTGACGCGCGTCCGCGCGCTGCTTCGGCATCCGCGCCGGGGCCGCGTGACCAAGTTCGCGATCTCGTCCATGCTGGCGGCAGGGACGAGCGCGGTGGTGTTCCCGATCCTGTACGTGCTCGGCGCCTCAACGACGGCGTGCACCGTGATCGCGTTCTTCGCCGGCGCCATCCCCAACTGGACGCTGAACCGGCGCTGGACCTGGAAAGTCGAGGGGCGCGTGGCCCTCGGCCGTGAGGTCTTCGCCTATCTGGTCATCTCCGGCTCGACGCTCGTGGTGCTTTCGGTCGCTACCGGCCTGACCAACCATCTGGTCAAACACATCCCAGCCCACCACGGGATTCGTGTCGTGCTGGTTACGGCCTCCTACTTTGCGGTCCTGGCGGTGCTATATGGACTGCGGTTCTTCCTCTACGAGCACTGGATCTTCTCGGGCCGCAGCCGGGTCCGGGCGGCCTTGCGGTCGCGCCACCAGGTGTGGAGCGCCGCCCGGGCGAACCGCAGTCCGTAGCGAAGATTTCCGTCTTTCTTGGTGTGCCCGGCGAAGCTCGAGCGATCGCGCATCGTGGTCGGTACCTCGGCCAGCCGGAAGCCGTGAAGTGCCGCGGAGATCATCAATTCCGACGCCTGGTACTGAGGCTGCTCGAGCGTCACCGTCTGCGTGAGGGCGGGGGTCATCGCGCGCAGCCCACAGGCCGGATCGGTGACGCGATGGCGGACGACCAAGCTGAACAGCGCTCCGAACACGAGCACGCCGAGGTGCCGTACGCGGTCGGTTGTCAGCTCCGCGCCCAGGCGGCGGGAACCTGAGACGAAATCGGCCGTTCCAACCAGGATCGGCTGGACGACGCGCCCGATCTCCTCCGGCTCGTACTGGCCGTCGGCGTCGATCGTGCAGATCACGCGGGCCCCACGCGCGGTGGCCAGCCAATAGCCCAACCGGAGCGCCGCTCCCTGGCCCCG
The DNA here is from genome assembly GCA_963803595.1 of uncultured Solirubrobacterales bacterium. Lineage (GTDB taxonomy): Bacteria > Actinomycetota > Thermoleophilia > Solirubrobacterales > Solirubrobacteraceae > Palsa-465. The sequence continues at coordinate 243,407 of CAWDNF010000005.1, read as the reverse complement.
GTTGACCGGCACATCGCATACCAGGGCACCCGCCCGCGCGGCTTGCGCCGCGGTGGCGTCGCTGGCGCCGTCGACGACCACGATCACCTCGGTCTGAAGTCCCGCGGCCTCACGCGGGATCTCGGCCACCACCTCGGCGACGGTAGGTTCCTCGTTGTAAGCCGGAATCAGCACGGCAAGCGGAGCACCGATACGGGCCGGGTGCGCAGCGAGAAAAGCGCTCGCCGCGTCACGGTCGACCGGGTGCAGACCGGCTAGATCAACCGACGCGGTCTCGGTGCGGACGCTCATCTGGGAGCGCCCACCGCGCCAACGCCTGCGGCGACGGCGTCGAGATCGAGTCCGGACCACTCCTCCCAGACGCCCGACAGGCCCTCTTCGAAGGAGAAGCCCGGCGTCCAGCCGAGCCCGTGCGCGCGGCCGGGATCGACGATCACCGCGGGCATCTCGCCGGCGCGGGCCGGGCCGTGGGTCACGTCGAGCTCGGCCCCGGTGGCCGTCCGCACGGCGTCGAGCACTTCCAGCACCGACAGTGAGCGGCCCGCTCCGATCACCACCGGTCCCGACCACCGTTCGTCGAGCAGCCCGAGGCGGACGGCCGCTGTGACATCGGCGGCGTGTACGTAGTCGCGCACTTGGGTTCCGTCGCCGTAGATCTCGAACGTGTTGCCGAGCCGGATCGCGCGCATCAGCCGCGCCACGATGCTGTCCTTGGCCTGCATACCCGGACCGTAGACGTTAGTCAGCCTGAGCACCGCGCACCGCAACCCGTAGGAGGCCGTATAGGCGGACATCAGCATCTCGCCCGCCGCCTTGGTGGCCCCGTAGGGCGTCAGCGGCCGGAGCGCCGCGGCCTCGGAGATTGCGGGGGCTTCCATGGCGCCCGTGACGGCGTTGGTAGAGGCGAAGACGAGCGCCGTGGCGCCGGCGGCGCGGGCCATCTCGAGTAACAGCGCAGTCGCCGCGACATTCGTCCTGAACGTCAGCTCGGGATGCTCTAGCGAGCGCAGCACCGAGGTCACGGCCGCAAGGTGCACGATCCCGTCGACGCCGTCCCCAAGCGCCTCGAGAAGCACGTCCTTATCCGCAATATCGCCCAGAACGATCTCGACGCCGGAGTCCGGATGCGGCTGCAGATCGACCACGCGCACGAGCGCGCCGGCCTGCAGCATGTTGGCCACCACGTGGCGGCCGATAAAGCCCGAACCGCCGGTGACGAGAATCCGGCGGCCGGCCAGGTCGGTGCTCACGGCGCCGGGGCGCGCTCGGTCGCAGTCTGGGGCAGCTCGTTCGTCGTCTCCGCCCACTTGACCGTCGGCATGATCGCGGCCATGTCGACCCGGTCCCGGTAGCGCTCGACGACATCGAAGAGATGGTCGATCAGCGTCATCGAGAGCAGGGTCGGCTCGAGGCCAAGCCCTTCGAGGGCGGTATGCACGACGTTGTAGTAGTGGTCGTACATCTCCACACGGGGGTTCTCGACGTATTCGATCCGGACTCCGCGCCCGTTGGCTCCAGTCCAGTTGGGGTACTCGGAGGCGATCGTCTCGGCTATCTGCTTGATCGACATGGATTCGGTCATCTGGTTGAAGACCCTGAACTCACCAGGCTCTGCGGGGGTCTCCGAGGCCAGCCGGATGCACTCGACCGTGTCGACGATGTTGATCATCCCGCGTGTCTGCGAACCGTTGCCGTAGACGGTGAGCGGATGGCCGAGCACCGCCTGGATCACCATCCGGTTGAGCACGGTGCCGAACACGCCGTCGTAGTCGAAGCGGGTGGCGAGCCGGGGGTCGAGCTTGGTTTGCTCGGTGTCAGCGCCGTAGACAACTCCTTGGTTGAGGTCGGTGGCGCGCAATCCCCAGATGCGACAGCCGAACTCGATGTTGGTCGAGTCGTGGACCTTGGAGCAGTGGTAGAACGAACCGGGGCGCTTGGGATAGAGCATCCGGTCGCGCCGGCCCTTGTGCTCGACCTCGAGCCAGCCCTCCTCGATGTCGATGTTCGGCGTCCCGTACTCGCCCATCGTGCCGAGCTTGACCAGGTGGATGTCTCGATCGAGGTCGGCGATCGCGTACATCACATTGAGGTTCCCGACGACGTTGTTGGTCTGCGTGTAGACGGCGTGCGACTGATCGATCATCGAATACGGGGCGGCACGCTGCTCGCCGAAGTGGACGATCGTCTCGGGCCGGAAGTCGCCGACCATCTGATGCACGAAGCTCGCATCACAGAGATCGCCGGCGTAGGGCTTTATCTCCTTGCCTCCGACCTCGCGCCAGATGGCGATTCGCTCCTCGAACGGCGAGATCGGGATCAGGCTGTCGACTCCCATCTCCTCGTCGTATCCACGACGCGCAAAGTTGTCGTTGACAGCGACGTCGTGGCCGAGCGCGCTGAGATGGAGGGCGGTGGGCCACCCCAGATATCCGTCACCACCAAGAACGAGGATCCGCATGTAGCTGTTGTTGCCTTAGCTCGAAGGTCGAAGGGGCATTTACGGCCGGCTTCCCTAGCCTGCGCCGGACAGGATCGGCTGGGTCAGAGCCCAGTCGCGAGGCGCACGAGAATAGCCGACCGACTTCCAAAGTAGGCCGAGCGGCGGCGAATGTTACATCTTCGTTAGCCGCGGCGTGCATTGCTACCGTCGCCCGATCGCAATGCCCGACCAAGTCCTGCAAGCGCCGCCGGCGCGGCGGCCGGTGCCGCGCACCCGTGCCGATTTTCTTGGGCGCGAGTGGCGGCCGCTGGCACTGGCTACCCGTTATCCGTGGGTCGCCGCCGCCCTGGTCCTTTTGATCGTCTCGCTCATCTTGGTCCTATGGGCGCGGGTGCGGCCCGGATATGACCCCTACGGCTGGCTCGTGTGGGGCAAGCTCTCGGTTCATCTCAAGCTCGACACCAACGGCGCGCCGTCGTGGAAGCCTCTGCCCTTCCTGTTCACCGTCCCGTTCTCGCTGGCCGGCCACTACTCGTTGTGGCTGTGGATGGTGTTCTCGCTCGCTGTCTCGCTGAGCGGGCCGATCTTTGCCTGGCGGATCGCCTTCCGGCTCACCCGCGCCGAGCCGGCGAGACGGTACGCCGCCTATGCGGCCGGCCTGGTCGCAGCGCTGTCCATGTTTCTCATGCAGGACTCGGTCGGCCACCTCACCTTCACGCACTATGTGCTGAGCGCCGAATCGGACACGATGATCGTGGCGATCTGCCTCGGCGCGGTGGACTGCCACCTGAGCGGGCGTTATCGATCGGCGTTCTGGCTCTGGTGGCTGGGGTCATTGGGACGACCCGAGGTATGGCCGCTCTGCGGCCTTTATGGGCTGTGGCTGTGGTGGGAGCGTCCCAGTTACCGCCGCTGGCTTTACGCCGCGCTCGGCCTGCTGGCGTTCTTCTGGTTCATCATCCCCGGACTCAGCTCCAAGAGCTTCTTCACGGCCGGAAACATCGCCCAGAATTCACCCCGCGAGGTACACGGCAACAAGATCACGGGCACGATCGACCGTTACCACTCGATCCTCCCGAACACCATCTGGGCCACGGCGGCAGCCAGCGTGGTGATGGCGGCATGGAGGCGATGGTGGACACTGCTCGTACTCGCGGCAGGCGCGCTGCTTTGGCTGATCATTGAAATCGCCTTCTCGCTCAAGGGGTTCCCCTCGGTCCCGCGGTACATGTTCGAATCCGGCGCGGTCGTCTGCGTTCTCGCCGGCGTGTTCATCGGGCGGATGATCCTCGAGCTGCCAGGGCCGCTGACGCAGCTGCTGGCCAGGCTGCGCCGGCTGCGGATCGGCTCGCGACTCGCGACCCAGCTGGCCGGATGGGGCACGGGTGTCGCAGTGCTCGTCATCTGCGGGACGCTGGGCGGGGCAGCGGCCCACAACCTCCGGCTCGAGCGCGCCGACCTGCACCACGAGCGCGCGCGCACGGTTCTCATCGGCCGCCTCTCGTCGGTCGTGCGGATCCTCGGCGCCAGCCGCATCCTCGCCTGTGGACAGCCGAACGTCCCGATCGAGTATCAGAGCATCTTCGCCTGGTACATGGGGATCAAGACCGGCGTGCTGTACGTCAGCCAGACCTACCTGAGACGCCACCCCCACCCGCTGGTCAACATCTATCCGATCTCCGGGGGTGGATGGAAGGTATTTCCGAGCCATGTGACCGGCGCCGGCGCCGCGCGCTGCGGTGGCCTCCGCCTGGTCTACCGCTGATGCGAGTGCTCGTCGCCGGCGCGACGGGCGTGATCGGCCGAGTGCTCGTGCCGAAGCTGATCGCCGCCGGGCATGAGGTTGCGGGCACGACCCGGTTTCCGGAGCGGGCTGACGCCCTGAAGGCGCTGGGCGCCCAGCCGGTGGTCTGTGATGCGCTGGAGGCAAGCGCCGTGCGCACAGCGGTCGCAGAGACCCGACCGGAGGCGGTGATCCACGAGCTCACGAACCTCCCCCCGCGACTGGACCCTCGCAAGTACAAGACCCAGCTGGCGGCCACCAACCGCCTGCGCCGAGATGGCACCCGGAACATCGTCGAGGCGGCCCGGGCAGCGGGGGTGCAGAGGTTCCTCGCCCAGAGCATCGCGTTTGCCTACGACCCGTCAGGGGATTGGGTCAAGGGAGAGGACGCGCCGCTCGCCCTCGCTTCGCCGCCGCCCATGGACGAAGCAATCGGTGCCGTGGCCGAGCTCGAGCGTTTGGTGCTCGACGCCGGCGGGACCGTGCTGCGCTACGGGTTCTTTTACGGCCCCGGCTCGTCGTTCGCCCCTGATGGGTACACCACCGAGCTCATTCGGGCGCGCCGATTTCCGATTGTCGGGTCAGGCGGGGGCCGCTGGTCCTTCATACATCTAGAAGACGCCGCGAGCGCCACCGTCGCCGCGCTCGAGCACGGCGCGAGTGGCGTCTACAACGTGGTCGACGACGACCCGGCGCCGGTCTCAGAGTGGCTCCCGGTGTTCGCGTCAGCCGTCGGGGCCAAGGCGCCAAGAAGGGTTCCTGCCTGGCTCGGCCGGATCGTCGCGGGGCGGGTGGCCGTTGGTGGCATGACGACGCAGCGGGGTGCATCGAACGCCAAGGCAAAGCGTGAGCTCAGATGGACCCCTGCCTATCCGAGCTGGCGCGATGGCTTCTCAAGCGCGCTGGGCGGCTAGGCGCGCCTGGCGCGATGGCTTCTCAAGCGCGGCGGGCGGCTAGGCGCGCCTGGCCCGCGGCCGGCGCGATCGTGCTGGCCAGCGCTGGGCTCCTCATCGGGCTCACTGGTGGCGGGGGCGCGCCGCGCCTGCCGCTTCCGGGCATCGGGAGGCCGGCACGGGCAGGCGACCCCTTCGCGTACATCAGCTCGCGGCCGTCGGCGTTCTCAGCTCGCGCCACCGCCGGCAATGCCCACGTGCTGTTCACGAAGAGCCCGGGCGGAGTGATTGCCACCGCCTCGCGAGTGGCCCGCCTCCGGGGGCTGATCGACTCGGCCGTGGCCGGGTCGGGGATCGACCCGCGCGTTCTCGAAGCGCTCGTGTTCCTGGAGAGCGCCGGACTTCCCAACGCGATCGCGGGCAGCGACCCGAGTGCCGCCGCGGGCCTGACGCAGATCGTGGCCCAGACCGGCCAGTCGCTCCTGGGGATGCACGTCGACCTGACAGCGAGCCGGCGGCTGACGGCGGGAATTGCGGCCGCCTATAGCCGGGGCGATGGGGCGGCCGTAGCGCGCCTGACAGCGCAGCGCTCCCGCGTCGATGACCGGTTCGACCCCCGCAAGGCGCTGGCGGGCGCGGTGCGCTACCTGGAGCTGGCGCGCGCGCATTTCGGACGCACGGACCTTGCCGTCGAGTCTTACCACATGGGAATCGGCAATCTTCAGAGCGTCCTCGACGCCTACGACGGCGGCCACGCCGTCCCGTATGTCCAGCTCTACTTCGACACCGCTCCTGACCACCACTCAGACGCCTATCGACTGCTGTCCTCGTTCGGCGATGACTCGTGGACATACTGGTGGCGGATCCAGGCCGCCGAACAGATCATGGCTCTGTACCGATCGGACCGTCCAGCGCTCGTCCGGCTGGCGGCGCTCGAGAACGACTCCGACTCGGCCGCCGAGGCGCTCCACCCGCCAGACCGGACCCTGACGTTCGCCGATCCGGCCGCCCTCGACGCCGCTTACGCGAGCCGGCAGATCCTCCCGCTGCCCGCCAATGCCAGGCAGCTGGGCCTGGCCTATGACCCGGCGATCGGCGCGCTCGCCCACCGGATTGGCGCGGTGCCGGCGCTCTACCGCGGGCTCCGGCCGGCCGCGCTCGATCTGCTGATCGAGCTGGCCGCCCGCGTCCGTGCCCTGTCGGGTGGCCCGGCATCGCTGACCCTCACAAGCGCCGTCGAGGACCGCCGCTACCAGCAGACGCTGGGCTTCGACGATCCCCCGGCCGCCGCAGGCTGGGCGTTCACGTTCGCCCGCAGCTACGTGAGCGGACGGCAGCGAGCTGCTGTCCAGGCGATGCTCGACCGCCTGCAGTCGCTGAACTTGGTCGCCTGGCAGCGCTACCCGTCTGTAATCGAGGTCACGGTCGCCGCGGACGCCTCGCGGGTGATCGTGAACGGACCATAGGATTGCCTGCATCACCAGGCGAGGAGGGACGATATGACAGCAGAGCGGTGGTTCAGCCACGAGGAGCTGACCGAGTTGTCACGGCCGACGATGGACCGCGCGATCGAGGCGATCGACGCCGGCGACGTCGAACGCGCACGAGCCCTGTGCGAGGAGATGAAGCACGAGTGGCGGTATCTCCACGACCTGATGGCGGGTGGGATGCTGGGGCTGATCAGCTTCGTGCAGGAGAAGCTGGGAGACGACGGAGTCGCCGAGGCGTGGCGGTACGGCAACGAGCGCGGCTGGCGGGGCGACGTCGACAAGATCGATCAGAGCGACCGCAAGCAGATCGTTTACGCCCTCGCGGCGAGCTGGCGCGCCCACTCCTGCTCAGGGACAGGGCCGAATCCCGGCGAGTTCGAGATCGAGGAGGACGAGGAGAAGTTCATCTTCCGGATGAACCCTTGCGGCTCCGGCCAGCGGCTGTGGCGAAACGGCCACTACCGCGGCGAGAAGCCGATGGGGCTGACCCGGGAGGCGCACGATTGGAGCTACGGGCGCAAGAACTTCCCCCTCTACTGCACCCACTGCTCGTTCATGAATGAGATCCAGCCAATCGAGTGGATCGGCCACCCGATCTACCCGTCCGACCCACCCGAGGACTATGACCGTGATCCCTGCACCTGGTACTGGTACAAGGATCCGGCTGACATCCCGAAGCGCCACTGGAGCCGCTATGGCTTGTCAAAGCCGGCCTGATGGGCCCTGAAGAGCTGGCACCGTCTGGGCGCCGGGTGATCGTGACCGGAGCGGGTGGCGGGATCGGGCGCTCGATCGTGGAGACACTGGCGGCGTGCGGATGCAGTGTCGGGGCGTGCGATGTGAGCGAGACCAGGGTTCCGGGGGCGGCGGCGAGCGCCGGGTTCGACGTGCGTGACCGCCCGGCGTGCGAGGCGGAGGTGCACGAGCTCGTGGAGGCGCTGGGTGGCTGCGACTCGGTCGTCGCCAACGCCGGCGTCGTCGACACGATCCACCGCGCCGAGCGCTTCCCCGAGGAGGAATGGCGAAAGGACCTCGAGAGCAACCTCTACGGTCACTTCCACGTCGCGGCAGCCGCGTTCGAGGCTCTCACCGCCTCGGGCGACGGACGCGTCGTGATGATCTCTTCGGTGGCCGCCGAGACCGGCCTGCCGGGCCAGGCCGCCTACGCCGCGGCCAAGGCGGGCGTCGTCGGCCTCGCCCGGACTCTGGCCGCCGAGTGGGGTCCGCGGGGGGTCCGCTGCAACGTGGTCATGCCCGGTTTCATCGCGACCCCGAAGGTTCGGGCCCTGCCGGACCGGGTGCTCGAGGACCTGACGCGCTCGGTGCCGGTCGGGAGGATCGGGGAGACGGCGGAGCTCGCCGGTGTCGTGGCGTTCCTCCTCTCGCCCGCCGCGGCCTACCTCAACGGGAGCGTGATCCGGGTCGATGGAGGATTTGGATTGTCGATGGGTGGATTGATGAGCGGCGCGTAGCGCCGAATGCGGGCCACCGTCCTCAGGGCAATCGGTATAGCGTTCCCGCCGGTGACCGACGCCGTCCGCGCACCCGACGAGCTCCTGGATGGCCTGCCGGACTTCCCCTTCGCCTCTCGCTTTCGCGAGTGGGAGGGGATGCGACTGGCTTACCTCGACGAAGGCGAGGGCAGGCCCGTCGTGTTCTTCCACGGCGAGCCGACGTGGTCGTTTCTGTGGCGCAAGGTGATCCCCCCGGTGCGCGCCGCCGGCTTTCGCTGCATCGCGCTCGACCTGCCCGGCTTCGGCCGCTCGGACAAGCCGGTCGATCTCGAGTGGTACACCTACGACCGCCACGTCGCGGCGGCGGGCGGACTCTTCGACGCGCTCGACCTGCGCGAGACAACGGTCGTGGTCCATGACTGGGGCGGTCCGATCGGCCTGCGCCTGGCCGTCGAGAAGCCCGAGCGGGTCGAGCGGATCGTGATCCTCGACACCGGACTGTTCACCGGCCACCAGAAGATGACCGATGCGTGGATCTCGTTCCGGGATTTCGTCGCCAGGACCGAAGATCTACCGGTCGGCTTCCTTGTCCGGGGGGCGTGCAAGCGTGATCCGGGCGATGAGGTGATCGCCGCCTACGAGGCTCCGTATCCCAATGCCGCCTCGAAGGCGGGTGCCAGGGCCTTCCCGCTGATGCTGCCGACGGATCCGGGGATGCCGGGCGCTCAAGCGGGTCAGCGCGTGCTCGAGGCGCTGCGCGGCGACCCGCGGCACAAGCTCGTCCTGTGGGCGGACTCCGACCCGGTGCTCCCGCTGTCCACGGGCGAGCGGTTTGCCAGCATGCTCGGCACGGAGATCGCGCATGTGATCTCGGATGCCAGCCACTTCCTTCAGGAGGATGCCGGCGATCAGATCGGCGATCTGATCGCCGAGTGGTTGACGGCTTAAGACGCGGAGGCGACCTCGGTCTCCTCGGCACGGCCAGCTTCCGAGCCGTTTGGCGGGGCAGCGGCGTCGGGCGCGAGTGCCTCGGAGCCTGAGGTCGCCTCGCCCGGTTCCGCCGCCAGCGGTGCCGGCTGATCGCCCTCGATTGTTCGCTGCATCCGTGCCTCGTACGCCGCCCGGGCCAGGTGGTCAGGCGACGCGAGCACCTGGTCGCCCTTCAGCGCGCGGCCGATTGCCTCCATCAGACGCCGCGGCATCAAGGCGCCGAACCGGACCAGGCCAACGACCGACTTAGGCACATAGACCTCGAACCGGCCCGTCTGGAGCGCCTCGACGATCGCCTCGGCGACGTCCTGTGGCTCGACAGGCTTGAAGGCCCTGGTCTCCGGCAATCCCGAGCCGAGCTCGGTGTGCACGACGACCGGCATCACCACGCTGATGTCGACTCCGGTACCGCGCAGCTCGGCCTTGAGCGCCTCGCTCAGGCCGACCACCGCATGCTTGGTGGCGCAATACGTGGCGCCGCCGGCGAACCCCATCTTGCCCGCTGCCGAGGCGATGTTGACGAGGTGGCCGCGTCGCCGCGGAAGAAAGTGCTGGAGCGCGAGTTTCGATCCGTAGATCACGCCGTTCAGGTTGATGGCCACCATCCGCTCGGCGCAGGCGTCGGTTTCCTCGACGAATGGACCGACCGGCATGATCCCGGCATTGTTGATGAGGACGTCGAGCGGGCCCAGCCTGCTCTCGACCTCATCGAGGAAGCTTGCGAAGCTCGCCCTGCTCGTGACGTCGAGCGGGAGGCCAACCGTCCCAGCACCGAGCTCGGCCGCCGTCTGCTCCGCCAGCGAGCTCTCGATGTCGCCGATCGCCACCCGCGCGCCGCGCGCGATCAGGGCAGTGGCAGTGGCGCGCCCGATACCCCGGGCTCCACCCGTGATTGCCACCGTCGTGCCGGCGAGCGATCGTGCAACTTTGGCCATGAGCTCCTCCTCGTGTTCAGATTTGCAGGAGGAAGGTAGCGCGCTCCGGGCAGGAGCAGGAGCATTGGACCGTCGGGAGCGGGAAGGTTGGCCGGCAAGCTGCCGGGAGGGACACCGCTATCCTCGCCCGGCAGATGGCGCGCTTCAGCTTCGAGGGACAACGGCTGGCGTACACCGTCTACGGGGAGGGATCGCGCACCACCATCCTGTTGCCGGGCCTGCTGCTATCGCAGAAGATGCAGGCGCCGCTCGCCCGGACGCTGGCCAAGCATGGTCACCGAGTGATCACATTGGACCCGCTGGGGCACGGAGCTTCCGACCGGCCGCGGCAGATGTGGCGTTACTCGATGCACGAGTTCGCCCGCCAGACGGTCGCGCTGCTCGACCACCTGGAGCTGGAGGAGGCGGTGGTCGGCGGCACCTCGCTGGGCGCCAACATCACGCTCGAGCTCGCCGCGATGGCGCCCGAGCGGCTCCGGGGGATGGTGATCGAGATGCCGGTGCTCGACAACGCGATTCCGGCCTGTGGCGCTGTGTTCACCCCGCTCCTCTTCGCGCTCACGTTCGGGGCCCCGGTGATGAGGCTGCTCGCGCGCGGGGCCCAGATGATTCCTCGGCGCGGCGTCCCTTTCCTGGCCGAGCTAGCACTGGACTCGCTGGCTCAGGACCCTGATCCGAGCGGCGCCGTGCTGCAGGGGATCCTGTTCGGGCGAACGGCGCCGGAACACCGGGTCAGACAGACGCTCGAGACGCCCGCGCTCGTGATCGGTCATCCCCGCGACCCGATTCACCCGTTCTCGGACGCCGACATGCTCGCGGCGGAGCTGCCTAACGGCAGGCTGATCGACGCCAACTCGATCATCGAGCTGCGCACCAACCCGCAGAGGCTGACGGCGAAGATCGCCGAGTTCCTCGACGACTGCTGGGCGGCCGCGGAAGCACCCCGCGGGAAACGCCGCGCGGCCAGCGGCTGACAACCTAACGCGGCATCGGGGGCCCCGGAGGGTCGACGATGTCGCGCCCGGTGGGGCGCATGTGCTCGTCGAGCTCGAGCTGCCAGAAATAGCGCGTGAACGTGACCGGGGAGCGGAACTGCCCCACATGGGGCTCGAGGCGCTCGCCCCGTGCCAGCCGCACGATCAGCTCGGGATATGTACGGCCGGCAAGCGCCGCGTAGATCGGAGCCGGGAAGGCGCCGCCGAAGCGCGTGTTGACGTCGGTGATTCCCAAGCCAACCTCCTCGTCGCGGAACGCCTGAACGGTGCATGGCCCGCGGACCCCCAGCGCCTCGACGACGCGCTGACCGAGATCGACCAACTCTCGGTCGTCGATCACCGTCCCCTTGATCGACTCGCCCCCGCGCGACTCGATCATCGTCCTGGGAATCGCATTCAGGCAACGCCCGTCGAGGTCGGACAGGCAGTCGATCGAGAACTCGGGGCCGCGCATGAAGCGCTGGAGCATCGTCGGCTCGGGAACGTAGGAGACGAAGAACTCGGCCGCCGCCCGGTCGTCGGCATGATGGATCGAACGGGCTCCCGACCCCCGACGCGGCTTGACCATCACCGGGAAGCTCTCGACCTCCTCGCCGGGGAGGACGGTCGGCGGCGAGGGGAGACCGAGCCGCCGGAGCAGGAGGTGGGACTCGTACTTGTCGAAGGTGGCCCGGGCGATCTCCGGATCGGGTACCACCGCGGGGAGATGCCCCGCCAGGCGCGCATGGGCCAGCACCTCGAGGTCGAGGTCGGTCAGCGGCACCACCGCGCCGACCCGGTGGCGTTCACATAGCTCCTTCAGCGCCGGCACGTAGCCCGCGTCGTCGATCGGCGGCACGGCGTACCTGTGATCGGCCGCGTACTGGGCTGGAGCCAACGGATTGGGATCGGCCGCGACGACAGTGGCGTGCTGGGCAAACGTCGAGACGATGTCGTAGCGCTTGCCGACGCCGGTGAGCAGGACGGCCACGTCGCGCTCGGGGCGCCCCGCGGCGCGCTCAGAGCTGGCCATGCCAGCCTCCGCGCTCCCCCTTGTAGAGACCGTGGCCGCTCACGACCATGGCGACGGTACGTGCCAGGATCTTCAGGTCGAGCCCGGTCGAACGATGCTCGACATACCAGAGGTCGAGCTCGATCCGCTCCGTCCAGGGCAGCGACGCGCGTCCGTTGACCTGTGCCCATCCCGTGATCCCCGGCTTGACGGCGAGCCGCCCGCGCTGACGTCCGGTGTACTGCTCGACCTGGACCGGAATCGTGGGACGCGGGCCGATGATCGACATCTCGCCACGGACGACATTCCACAAGTTCGGCAGCTCGTCGAGCGAGTAGCGGCGCAGGAGCTGGCCAACGCGGGTGATCCGGTCATCTCCCTCCTGGATGGCAAGCCCCGCGCCGGTGAACTCGGCGCCGCGCACCATCGTGCGCAGCTTGAAGATCGAGAATGCGCGGCCGTCCTTGCCCACACGCGTCTGGGTGTAGATCGGGTGACCGGGGGTCTCGAGCCTGATCGCGAGGGCCAGGAGGGCGACGAACGGCGCGGTGATGAGCGTCGCGGGAAGCGCGATAGCGAGGTCTAACCCGCGCTTGAGCGCGTCTTTCATCTCGTGCCCTCGGCCGGTTCCCAACCCGCCGAGGTCCCGCCCCTCAGCCAATCCCACAGTCCCGCCGCCAGCGATGCCGTGGTCAGGACGTAGTAGCGGGCGACGAGCAGCGGCTTGATCGGCAGCGCCCGGGCGGCCAGCGCGGCAGTCACGAGCACGAGCTGGATTCCGACGATCACCGCATAGAGAGCGTCCGCCCGGGCAGCGAGTAACGCGACGCTCGCGGCAAACACGATCACGTGCAGGAAGGGCGACAGGTAGCGCAGGACGCGGTGCGAGACGATCATCAGCGCATACACAGGGTCGTAACCGCGCGGCGAGAGCATTCCGCCGCGCAGCACGATCGGCCAAGTGTGCCCCATCATCCTGCGCTTGCGAGCGAACTCGCCTTCGAGCGAGGGAACCATCTTCTCGCTGGCCCGGGCATGCGGCGCGTATACAGCTCGCCAACCGCGTTTGACCATCTGGAACGGGAACGAGAGGTCGTGACCCATGATTGGATCGACGATCAGGTACGCCTCACGCCGGGTGGCATAGATCGCGCCGTTTCCGCCCGTCACCGACCGCACTTGGGATTCCAGCCGACGCAGCGCCATCTCGTAGCGCCAGTACAGGCCCTCCTGGTTGGTGCCCTGCTGGCTGAGGAGCCGGACGTCACCGCACACGTAGCCGACCCGGGGGTCGACGAACGGGGCGATGAGTTGCCGTAGGGCAGCGGGCTCCCAGGTCACGTTGGCGTCCGAGAAGGCAACGAAAGGCGACTCGTGGCGGCAGCGACACCAGCATCCTGGGCCCGCACCTTCCCGCCGCGAGGCAGCTCGAGCACGATGTCCGCCCCAGCTTGACGCGCGCGGGCGGCGGTGGCGTCCGTCGATCCGTCGCACGCAACGATCACCTCGAGTCGCTCGGCCGGGTAGTCGAGCGCCCGTAGATTCGCCACCCGATCGGCGATCACGTCCTCCTCGGCGTACGCGGCGACGATCACCGAGACGCGCGGTAACTCGCCGGCCGCGGTGCCCGTAGCCGGCGCACGGCCAGTGCGTGCGACCAGCCACAACAGCGCGCCATAGCCGAAGTGGGCGTAGACGAGCAGCCCGATGGAGACCCACATGACGACGGCGAGCGCGGTCACGGCGGCGCCGATTGTGGCAGCGGCGCGCGGTGACGGCTCGCGGCGCGGTCAGGCCTCGCGGCGCGGTGAGCACTCGCGGCCCAGGCGCTCAGCGCAGCAGCTCGCGATACAGGCCGAGGGTCCGGCGGGCCGCCTCGTGCCACGAGTAGGGGCCTGCAGTGGCCGCCCGCGCGGCGAGCTGCATGCGCTTGCGCTGCCCTGGGTCCTCGAGCAGCTCTTGAAGCCCAAGGGCCAGCGCGACAGGATCACCGGGCGCCACCAGCTTGGCCGCGCCGGTCGCGGCGACCTCCTCAAAGCCCCCGACATCGCTGACCACGGCGGGCGTCGTGAAGGCAAGTGCGGTCGCCAGGACACCGGAGAAGTCGAGCCGCTCGGTCTCGACGTAGGGCAGCACGACGACTTCGGCCCCGCGAAAGCAGGCGGCCAGCTCGGCGTCCGAGACAAAGCGGGGAACGAACCGCACGCCGGGACCGGCCGCGGCTCGCAGGCGCTCGAGCGGCATCCGCGGGCGCCCGACGATCCAAAGCTCCGGGGCCCCCGAATCTGAGCGCCCGGCCAGCGACCGGAATGCCTCGAGCAACACGGCCAGTCCCTTGTAGGGACGCAGCAGCCCGAAGAACAGGACGACCGGGCCCTCCGGCTTCCCCAACTCGGGTGGGAGCGCGGAGTCCTGGATGCGGGCCAGGTGCTCGAACGCGCCGTGGCGGATCACCCTGACCTTCTCGCTGGGGAGCCCGAGCCGCTGCACGAGCTGGGCACGGCCGTACTCCGAGTGGACGACGACCGCGTCGACCGCGTCGTAGAGCGCCCGCTGGGCTCTTGCCTGCCCGAGCCGCGGCTCGCGCGGCAGAAGATCGTGGGAGGTGAGCACGGTGGGCCGGGCCGGGAGCAGGTACCGATCGATCCACTGGACGGCCAGCCACTGAAAATGCACGACGTCGGCCTGGAGGGCCTCGCGCCGGTAGCGCAGCATGCCCGGCACGTGCTCGAGCAGCTTGGTGGCTTGGCGCAGGCGTGATCCCGGGGGTCCTATCGCGCGCCGGTAGAAGAGATTGCGGACTCGATATCCCTCCGGCTGCGGGGCCGTCGCCGTAGGCGAACTCGCTCGTGATCAGTCGCACGTCGACCCCGAGCTGGGCGAGCGCCGCCGACAGGCTGGCGTCGTAGGCCGGCGTGTAGGCCGAGGGGTCGACGACGTCGATCCGCATCGTTCACCGCCGCTGGCGGGGTGGGGCCCCCTCGAGCTCGTCGAGCTTGCGGCCCGCCAGCCGGGCGATACGGCTCGCCACGGCGCGCGGGCCGCGTGGACCAACCGCCAGCAGCCTCGCGCCCGGAGCCTGCTCCAGGCGGGCGACCGCGGGAGCCAGCGCGCGGAGCGAGGCATGGCCGCTTCTTCGCCAGACCAGATCGAGCATGGAGCGGAACGGATGCTTGAGAGCGAGGCCGATCAAGGCCACCGTTCGCGCCCCGGCGCCGTCATCCTCCAGATAGTCGATGCGCATTCGCGCCATCGCGCCGGAATCGATGCGCTGAGGGCGTCTGAGCGCCTGGACGCGGGCTCCTTCGAGCGTGGCCACCAGCTCCACCAAGGGATCCTCGGCCGCCGGAAACGCATCAGCCAGCACGACGACCCGGGCGGGCTCCTCCTCATCGCTCCTCTGACGAGCCGGCCGGTTGGAAAGCGCGAACCCGATGAGCTCCTCGACCGCCAGCATCGCGTCGAGTGCCAGGAAGGCGGCCCGCGGAGAGCGCGCGCCGTCTGCCCGCCGGGCGTGCGAGGACCGTCGGCCACCACGGAGCGCACGGGCGAGTGCCGGCTGCGGGTGAAAGCCGTCATAGCGCCGGGCGAGCCATGCCCGCCCCGCGGCATAGCCTCGCCACTGGCGCCGCAGCTCGTCTAGCGAGCTGCGATAGGCGTGGCTGACCCACGCCTCGAGGGAGAGCTCGAGCCGCCAACCGGCCTGCTGGAGGCGCCAGCTGAAGTCGGTGTCCTCGGCCGCACGCACTCCTTCGTAAAACCCGCCGAGACGTTCGAACGCCTCGCGTCTGACGAGGAGGTTGGCCGCCGCTGCGCGAGGACGATAGGGGTGGGCAAGGTGAGCGCGCTGATCCAGGAACGAGCGGCTGCTCCCGTAGCGCGAGACGACTCCCCGGCCAGGCTGGGCAGGCCGGATCTCGCCCGCGATGGCGCCGACATCGGCCGCGATGGGGTTGGTGAAGTATGCCGCGAGGAGCTGCGCCGAGGGTCTCGTGTCCGCGTCCAGGAACAGGATCCACTCGCCGCTGGCGGCAGCCGCCCCGGCGTTGCGGGCGTGCGCCGGCGAGCGCTCGAGCATGGCGGAGAGCACCGTGATCGCAGGCTCTCCGCCGGCCTGAGCAGCTGCGCTCCCGGAGTTGTCGACCAAGATCAGCTCGTCACCGGGCTCTGTCTCGAGTGATCGCAGGGCGGCGGCGGCGGCCCGCGCGGCTGCGACGTCGCCTGCGAACGGCATCACGACCGTTACCGCGGGCCGGCTCACGCCGGCGCCCTGGACCGCGAGGTGCGCGCAAGCGCACGCCGGAGACCCTCGTGCTCCTCGCGATGGAGGAAGCCGCTGGCCCAGAGCGCGGGCGCGATCGCGGCCGCGGCCGCCGCACGCAGCAGCAGCCCTCCCGCACCCGCGCCGGGTAGCAGGAGGTCGCCGGCGACGGCGATCCCGCCCATCACGACGACGAGCTGGCACAGCCGCCGCCACTCGAAACGCACGCTGAACGCGCGCCGCGTGAGCAGATGCATGACGCCGAGCATCACGACATACGCGCCGCACAACGAGATCCCGGCGCCCGGGAGCCCGAGGGAGGGCACGAGCAGGACCAGTAGGACGATATTGGACACCAGTCCCGCCAGCGCGGCCGGAAAGTTGCGCGTGGTCACCTTGGCGCGCCCAGCGATCACCAGGAACACGACCCACAGGCCGTACATCGCCCAACCGAGCGCAACCCACGGCAGGGCTCGGTAGGCGCCGTAGTAAGCGTGGGCCGCCAGCAGTCGCAGGACCCAGCGGCTCAAGAGAGCGAGCGCGGCGACCACCCAGCCGGCTAACCAGCACGTAGTAGGTCGTCACCAACCCGTACAGCCTGGCGGCCTCCTCGTCGCTCGAGACCGAATAGGCGAGCGGAGGCCAGGCGTACTGGAACGCTCGCACGATGAAGGCGACCGCGCCCGCGAGCTTGATTGCGATCGAGTAGAGCCCGGCGAGGGCCTGGCTTCGCTGGTGGTAGATGTAGTAGCGATCGACGATGCTGAGCGCGTAGACCGAGGCTTCGGCCGGCACCGTCGGGAGGCCGAAGCGAAGCAGCCGAGCCCAGCGCTCGGCTGCCGCCGGTCGCGGCGCCAGGCGCTGGCGCATCGTCCACCAAAGCCCCAGGAGCACGAGCGTTGAGCTGCCGTAGTTGCCAAGCAGCAGACCTCGCGCGCCGTCGCGCAAACCGACGACCAGCACGACCGAGGAGACGATCGTGACCCCGACGTTCACCAGCGACGCCATCGCGTAGGCCCGCCGGCGTTCTTCGACGCGCAGCAGCGCATAGGCCAGCTCGAGGTTCGTGAAAGCCCACAGCCCGAGCACCGCTACGAGGAAAGTCGTCGCGTCGGTGTGGCTGAGGATCAGCCGCGAGAGCGGAGCTCGAGGCGGCCGCCAAGGCGATGGCGACTGCGCTCGTCGCGAGAAGCAGGAACCCGGCGGCCCGCCGCACCAGCGCGTCCCGGCGTGCTTGGTCTTCCGCTTCGAAGTAGTACCGAGGAACGCTTCGATCATCCCGAAGCGCACGACGATGCTGATGAAGATGACGCCGTTGCCGAGCAACTCCACCACGCCGTAGCCGGCAGGATGGATATACCGCGTGTACACCGGCAGCAGTAGGACCGCGATGAACTTCGAGACGATGTCGGCGACCTGGTAGGCAGCGAGCGAACGCAGGAGTCGCGCCGAGGTAGGCGCTCATCGAGAGAGGACGCGGAGCGACTGAGACACCAGCTGCTGGGCGTCCACGTTGCGCGGCCAGCATCGACCCCAGGCCAGGCAGGCCGATGTCGACCACGATCCCGCGGCCGAGTCGGTAGCCGATGATCGCCGGAGCCGTTGAGCTTGCGCCCGCCTCCGAGGCGATCGACGCGGGGGGCTGCACCGAAACGAATGGCTGGTAGGAGCCAAACCCTCTGTAGAGACCCGAGGTTCCGTTGAAGATCCCGAGCCCGTCCTTGATCACCCCGATCAGCTGCGTGTTGCCGGTCACGAGCGGTGCGGGCCGGGCGCCGAGAGCATCGGTGGCCGAGACCGTGCTCGGGTTGCTCGCCATGGCGCCGGAGAGCGTGACCGTGCGCAGCAGCGAGCCGATGCCCAGCGAGAGCACGTGGCCTCCGCCGCTCTGCACATAGGAGCGAAGCTCCGCGGCGAAGTCGCGGCGTCGACCCACTCCTCGCTGCCGGCCAGGATCACCGTCCGGTAGCCGGCCGAACGGGTTGGCTGGTCACCTTGCCGACGCTCAGTGAGAAGTCAGTGGTCAGCGCGTAGGACTGGCGGATCCCGGTCCAGATAGGCGAGCAGCCCAGCCTCGTCGCCGATTCCGGGCGGCAGCCCGGCCACGAGCGGACGCGCCAGCTGCACCGATGATCCATCGAGGAGCGTGTCAGGGACTCCATCGCCATCCTCGTCGCCGGGATCGAGGCCCCACCAGGTGATCGAGGGAAGCACCACGAGCACCGCTTGCCGGCGGAGGTCCCGGCGGCCACGAGGGGCACCGCCGTCGTGTGGGTCCCCCAGCTCAGGGCGAGCTGGTAGAGGCCGCCCGAGCCCCGAGGCACGGGAACCGAGAGCGCGTAGGAGCGCGAATTGCCGCTCGGCCAGCCGGTTTGCGGGCTCCGACGCCGCGACAGCGACCACGCGTAGGGATGCCGGCGCGAGTCCACCAGGACGGTGGCCCGCGCGCCCGACCGGGATCGAGGAGATCGGAGGCTGGGCCGCCAGGTACCGCACGGCGATCACCCGCTCCCGGCGTCTCGCCGGGAGCCACCGGGAAGGCGAGCGGGAAGTGTCCGGTGTTGCACGCGGCGTCGGTCGCATCAAGCCCGATCAGGTAGACCCCGGCGGGCGCCGGCTGCTGCCGGATGCGCCCGTCCCACACCGCCGTCTGCCCCCGCGCGAGGAAGCTCTTGACCAGCCGCGGGCGGCCGGGCAGGTCGGTCCGGTAGATCCGCATCGTGACCACCCGGATGTTGTCGGCCGCGTAGCGGATCCGGACCGGCGCGGGGGCCGCGATCAGATGCGGCTAGACGCTGACGACGCGGGGTGCGGGCGGGCGCGCTTGACCCGCACCGGGATGCGGCCCAGATTGGGGATCCGAGATCACGATCGTCCGCCCCTGGCCGCGCAGCGCCACCTTGATGTAGTAGAGCCCGTCGGGCGCCACCCGGCCGTCGCTCTCACGGCCGTTCCAGGTGAAATAGCTGCGGACGGGGCGGGCACCTCCCTGCATGTAGCGGTTGCTGGCCAGCGTCGCGACGTCCTGTCCGCTCTGGTCGATGACGTACACGTCGACGTTGTCCGAGCGATGCTTCAGATAGAAGGAGATGTGCATCGTCCGGTGCTGGACACCGCCACACGTGACGCCGTCGACCGGATTGATCACGGCCGGCACCGGCCGCGGAAAACCAGCCAAGAGCGGTGTCGTCACCTTGAGGTGCTGTGAGATGAAGAACGCGGCGACGGTGGCGGCGACCAGAACGCAGAACGACACGCCGGGCAACCGGTTCAAACCGCGATCACCACCGCGTTGGGCACCTCGAAGGAATGGAATGCGTCGAGCCCACGCGGCTCGGCGGCGCAGAGCACGACGCGGATGCTGCCGCCATGGCAGACGACGAGCGCCGGCGGATCAGCCGACTTGCGAATCTCGCGCACGGCAGGCAATGACCCGTTCCTGCTGCTCGGCCAGCGACTCGCCACCGGGAAACCGCCAGGCGGGCCCGGCCCGCATCCATGCCTCGAACAGCTCGGGCTCCTCGGCCGCCACCTCTCGGAACAACCGCCCTTCCCAGCGGCCGCGGTTGGCCTCCCGCAGCCGCGCGTCGAAGCGCGGGCGAAGACCAACGTGCTCACCGACGATGTCCGCCGTCTGCCGGGCCCGCGCCAAGTCAGATGACCACAGCGCGGCGATCCCCAGCTCGGACAGCCCGGTCCCCTAGCTCGCTGGCCTGCCGACGGCCGTTCTCGTTGAGCTCCGTGTCCCGGAATCCCTGGAAGCGCAAGGGCTCGCGGTTGTCGTCCGTCTCCCCGTGGCGAGCGAGGTAGACCGTCTCTCGGTGGGGGCTCACCCACGCCGGGTGACGCCCATCGTGTCCGAGCGCAGCCCGAGCCGGAGCGTCTCCAGCGCGAGGACGTCATCGGCCGGGACGTTGCCCAGATTCACCTCGGGTCCGAACCGCTCTCACGAACCACACCTGCTGGTCCTTGCGCGGAGCATCGAACAGGATCCGGCCCGGGTCGATCTCATGCACGATCTCGTTGATCAATCCCTCCCGCACCTCGCCGTTGGGGCGGAAGATTCCAGCCGTGCCGCTCTCGCGTCCCTCGGCGATCACCTTCCAGGCGCCGGCCTCGAGCTCCTCGCGCATCTGCTCGACCCAGAGGTAGGGCGGCGTGATCGCGCCGGTGTCGTCCTTGGATCCCACCTCGGAGAGGACCGTGAAGTCCTTGGCGAGACGCTCGATCAGCTCGAGCTTACGGTCGTGCTCGAGCGCGATCGTGCCATCGGAGATCTCGAAGTGGGAGAGGCCAAGCTGCTTGACCCATTCGACGAGGCGCTCGAGGCGATCCTGAGCGATGGCAAGCTCGGTGAGACTCCCTCCAAGCACCACCGGAATGCCGTGCTCGGTTGTAGCGATCGAGCTTGGCGTCGAGGTTCCCCGTGGCCAGCGAGGTGCCCCAGCCGAGCTTGACGATGTCGACCGAATCCCCGGCGACCTCGATCAGCCCGTCGACCGCCGCCACCGAGAGCCCGCGGTCGAGGACGTGGGTGATCCCCTGCTCTCGTGGCTTGACGCTCCGCATGGGGAGCTCGAGGAAGTCTCCGGACATGCTCCTAGTGTCGCGCCAGGTACCGCTACGACGTCGCCAGGTCGGCGCCCACGGTGACCACGACATTGGCGCCGAGCAGGCGCCGGGACCGGGACAGGCGACCTGCTGAGTGGTCTGGTCGATCGGCTGTACCGAGGAGGGGGAGAGCTTGAGCGACTGTGGCCACGTGCAGCGCGTCCGTCCGGTAGCCGTGCAGGTAGGCAACCGTGGTGGCGTCTTGGTCTGGTCCGCGGCCGTCGCGACCTTGCCCTCCTTGTAGCCATCAGCCATCAGGCGCGCGGCGATCCTGTGTGCGAGCTGGTTCGTCGCCGTTCCGTTGAGCACGGCAACGGTTACCGATCGCCGGATTGAATGCGGCGGCTTTGGGTGAACGCACCTGGCGCGTTGCTTGTGCGCACACCGGCCGGCCGGTTCCGGGTCCCGCTGCTCGAGGTCGCAACGAGCAGCGCTGCAACCGCGCCTCCGAGCACGAGCAGCGCCGACCAGGAGGCCAAGAACCCGAGGCGCCGAAGACCGCCGCCGACCGTTGAGGTAGCCGGCGGGTATGGGGCCGCCGCGCCTGTGTGGCGCCCTGGCCCTGGCGAGTGCTCGGCGCCGGGAGGGGCGTGGCAAGGCGCGGCGGAACGACTGTGTCAGTCCGCTCACCGCCGTTTGCCGTGCTCGGAGCGGGCGCGGGGGCGGGAATCGCGGTCGCCGCGGCCGCTGTAGCGGGTTGGAAGATAGGTTCAGAGGGCGCCAGCGCCGGAGGCATGGCGGCCGGGCGCTGCTCGACCTCGGGCGGAGCAAGGGGAGGGCCTTCGGACTCCCGCTCGGGCGGCGAGGCGCCGGCCGATGGGCGAGCGGACGGTTGCGCGGCCGGCGCCGCCGTGACGGGCGGCGGCGAGGCGGCGGCGGCCGTAGCGGGCCGAAGGACCGGCGTGGCGAGCGGGACGAACCGCGTGGCGGCGGCCAGCGCGGGAGCCGCCACTCCGGCCGGTGCAAGATGGCAGCCGGGGGTGCGCCGGAAGCGATGGCGCACCTGCGCCGGACGCGCGGTGGCGGCGGGGCGAGCCGCTCCGGCGGCCGTGGCCGGGGCGGGACCGGGGCCGGCGGGGGCCGCCCGGGTCGCCTGCACGAGTCTGGCCTCGGCGTCCCTAAGCCGGGCCGCCAGGTCGGCTGCCTGCTCACGGAGCGCCGAGGTCTCGCGAGCGTGTGCGAAATACAGGAGAACCAGGATCGCCAGTCCGATGATCGAGGCGAAGCCCGCATCGGCCCCGACCGAAGAGATGAAATTGTGGACCGACAGGGCGAACGGCATCGATCCCATGCGTCGCTGCAGTCTACGTCGGGACCCGGGCGGCTACTCCGTCCACCGTCGGCCTGGCGCGGGCGAGCTTGGCCACATGCTGCGCCAGTGCGGCCGCGTCATCCTCGAGGACCAGCAGGTTGATATCGGTGAATGTCTTCTCGAGCCACTCGGGATCGAGCCGGGCCCGGTGGGCGCGGATGATCTTCTGCACGGGAGTCGGCTGCGGCCGCTCGTACGGATTGAAGAGATCCTCGCTCAGCTTCTCCCCGGGCCGGGCTCCCACGATCTCGATCGCGATGTCGCGCTCAGGCTCGAGTCCCGAGAGCCTGATCATCGTCTCGGCGAGATCGAGGATCCGTCACCGGATCGCCCATCTCCAGCACGAACACCTCGCCTGAGGCCTCGCTCAGAGACCCGGCCCGGATGATGAGCTGCACGGCCTCGGGGATCGTCATGAAGTAGCGCCGCATCCGCGGATCGGTGACCGTCACCGGGCCCCCGGCCGCGATCTGGCGGCGGAAGATAGGCACCACCGACCCCGAGGAGCCGAGGACGTTGCCGAAACGAACCGTGGCGTACTTGGTGGCGCGATAGCGCGCGGCAGCGGCCTCGACCGCCCACTCAGCCAGCGCCTTCGAGGCGCCCATCACAGTGGCCGGCTTGACCGCCTTGTCGGTCGAGACGAGCACGAACCGCGCCACACCCGGCCTCGCCGGCCAGGCGCGCCATCAGCTGGGTGGCCAGCGCGTTGTTGCGGATCGCCTCGATCGGATTGAGCTCCATCATCGTCACGTGCTTGTAGGCGGCGGCGTGGAAAACGACATCAGGGCTGTAACTCGCTCAGCACCTCGCGCATCCGCTCCTGTTCCTTGCAGTCGGCCAGGACAGGGATCGCGGTGCGGACGTGGCGCTCCTCCTCGAGCTCCCGGGCGATCTCGAACAGGTTGTCCTCGGCGTGGTCGAGCAGGATCAGCCGGCTCGGCCCCACCCGGCCGATCTGCCGGCAAAGCTCGCCGCCGATCGAGCCGCCGGCTCCCGTCACCATCACGACCCGCTCAGCCAGATAGGCGCCGATGCGCTCGACTTCCATCCGCACGGGCTCCCGGCCGAGAATGTCCTCAACCCGGACCTCGCGCAGCTGGGTGGTCACCCGCAGCTGGCCCGAGCCGTCGCGGAGCAGCTCGAACAGCGGTTGGCGTCGTGCGCACAGGGATGCCTCGCTCGCGGCAGGCCGCCACGACCCGCGCCCGCAGCGTCCCGGGGGCCGAGGGAATCGCGATCACGACCTCGTCCGGCTCGGTCTCGTCAAGCACGCGGGCGAGGTCCTCGAGCCGAGGTGGTGCCCAGCACCTTGAGGCCATACTCGTCCTTGACATTGAGCTTGCGAGGGTCGTCGTCGACGAATCCCACCGGCCGCATCCGCAGCTGCGGGTTGCGTACCAGCTCGCGCACGACCAGCCGTCCGCCATCGCCGCCGCCCGACGATCAGCACATCGCGCGCTCCCTTGGCCGCGCGGAAGGTACGGACGCGCCCCTCGACCACGAGGTGGATCGCGAACCGGGCGGCCAGGAGCAGCGTTAGGGTGAGCAGGAAGAACAGCGCGATCACGCCCGCCGGGCAGACCCGACTGCGGTTCCGATCCCATCCTGAGCGACGGTCACAGGGTGGGCGAAGGAGATCACGCCCACCACGACCAGCGTCGCGGCGATCACGCCCTTGACGACTGCCTCGTACTCGCGCTGTCCGACGAACGTCCACAGGCGCTGGTAGGCCCCGAAGGCGGCCAGCACGACGACGGTCACGAGCACGACCCAGGGGATCGTGTCCTCGAAGCAGGCGCTCGTAGCGGCCGGGAACGTGGTTCTCGAACCTCAGCCGGTAGGCCAGGAAGTAGGCGAGCGCGACCAAGAGCCCGTCCACCAGAAGCTGGGGCACCGAG
The DNA here is from genome assembly GCA_963803595.1 of uncultured Solirubrobacterales bacterium. Taxonomy (GTDB): domain Bacteria; phylum Actinomycetota; class Thermoleophilia; order Solirubrobacterales; family Solirubrobacteraceae; genus Palsa-465. Next base: position 219,351 of record CAWDNF010000005.1, on the reverse strand, counting down.
TGTCGGCGGACAGGGAAGGCCGCGGATCTGATCCGCCGGCGCATCGAGCTGCGAGATTGTAGAAGTTGGGCCAGCCCCGGGGTCAGTGCACGGGCACGGTGGACGACGCGCCGAGAACAGTGCCGTGACCGTCGAGCGCCACGACGCGGACGTAGCTCGCGGCGGAGGTCGTGGATGGTCGGTCTCGAACCCGTTCTTGGACGCCCCCGCGGCGGGCCGCAACTGTCCCGGAGGTGGTCCCACGTCCACGCCCCAGGCGGCGACGTCGGTGGCTCCATTCCAGCTCACGTAGATAACCGTGCCTCTGCCCGAGTGGCGAGCCGACCAGCGAGGGCGTGCCGGAGGGGCTGGCCGACCAGCCGAAGCGGTAGGCGCGATATGACGAGGTATCTGCTCACGAACCGCCCGTCGAGGACCAGGTGCCCCTGCGGGTCGTACTCGCTGAAGAAGGGCTGCTGGCCCCAGCCGATGAAGTCATCGAGGTTGGAGAGGCTGCTGGACGTTGCCCTCGAAATTGGCCGACAGGGCCGGAGAGTGCAGCTCCTGGCCGACGATGTTGGCCGTCATCTTGGTGAAGTTGAGCGCGAGCTCCAAGGCGCGCGATTGCTTGTGGACCGGTGGCGGTCCGGCGCCGTCGTCGAACATGCGTGATGAACCGATCTCCCGCCGCCCGGACCCGGACGTCGTGCTGGAACGCGAAGCCCGCCCGCGTCCGAAGCGGAAGCTCGAGTGCTTGCCACCGAGCGTCCACATGATCGACCCATTCGATCGCTTGACCTTGTAGGCCGCCCAGGTGTTACGGGCGGAGATGATCAGGTTTCCGTCCTTGTCCTGGGCGACCGAGTTGACGTGAAAGTAGTCGAAGGGGGCGCGGCGCTTTGGCAGGTGGGAGTAGGAGGCAGAAAGCGGGACGTGATCGAGGCTGTCCCACTGGAAGAGCACGAGACCGGTCGGGATGTCGATCTCCTGCACGACGCCGTCGAACACGATCTGGCGCCGGCTGCCGCCGATTGAGCTCGCATTCCAGAACACCGGGTAGTACGCGGTGATCAGCGCGGTGCCCTGAGGAGTCAGCTGGAACTCGTGCAGGTCCGCGCTCAGCCCATTGCCTGCCTTCACCGTGTCGACCTGCTGGTAGGAGGTGTCGTAGATCTCGTCGACCCCGGCTCCGGCACCGGCGCCGCTGTATCCCTGCCACCAAGTGAGGACCGGCTTTCCCAGGTAAGCGCTGGACCCTCAAATCGCTCGCCATGTTGCCGTGGGGTACCGGCTGGAACCAAACCAGGCGGCCCAGCGGATCGAGGATCATCGGACCGTCCTGGCGCGGCCCCCACTGGGGAGTGAGGAAGATGTCGGCCGATCCCGGTTGCGCCGGGCGCGTGAGGATCCGGACGGCAGGGGGCTGGAGATCGGGTCGGGAGCGGAAGGACAGCGTGTAGCCCCGGCGCCAGCGGACGACTGGAAGCGGTTGGCCGGACAGCCTGCCCCCCGGCGAGGCAACTCGAAAGGTGTAGCTGCCTCCAGGCGCGCCGACAAGGTTGAGCTGAGTGCTGACAGTGACAGTCTCGCCGGGCGCAAAGGGGCTGGCCGGGATGAAGCTGCCACCATGTCCGTCCGAGTCGGGCACGATCGAACCCGTGTGGGGCCCGGTCTGCGATCCGGACACGCAGACGTTCGCCAGCATCGATGGATCAACGCCCCGGAAGGCGATCTGGCTCTTCGGCGGAGCGACCTGGCTGCCCACAACCGGGTAGACGCTCACCGGCACGGAGGCAGACGAGGCGTTCGCATCGGCCGCGGTGCCAGCCGTGCTGGTTGACGTAGTCGTCGAACCCGTATCGGTCGTCGTTGACGAGGTATCGGTGGAGGTTGACCCCGTATCGGTCGTCGTTGACGAGGTATCGGTCGAGGTCGTGCCCGTCGTGGCGGTACCGCATGACGGGCTGCCCACGGCGGTCCCGGCACCGCCCACGACCGCTACTCCACCCCCTCCCAGGACCGCGGTGAGAACCACGGCGAGAGGCTTCACGAGCGCGAACCGCCGGCTCATGGCCTAATTCAGTAGCCCTGCGGAAGCGTGCTCGTCGTGTGGGAGGACGTCGCGTGCGAGGTCGTCGTATGGGTGGTGGTCGGGGCGACGCGCGTGGTTGTCACGACCGAGCGCGTCGTGACCGCGCTCACCGCATGAGTGGTGGTCGTCGTGGCCGGCGGCGGGGGCGGCTCTGGCTTGGGCTTGGCGTGGTGCTTGTGCGCGGCCGTCCGGCTCGTCGAGGTGGAGGCGACCGACGTAGCCGTGGTCGTGGCGGGACGCGTCGAGGTCTTGTGGCTCGAGCTACCGCAGCCGCCGGCCAGGAGCGCCGCGGCGGCAGCTGCCGCCAGGGCCCCCCTCAGCGATCCGATGTGACTACGCCCTTCCACCTTGCCCTTCTGAGGCTACAAGACTGAGCCTCGGAAACGGCTCCCGCCACTGCCTGTGGGCCTTGTACAGTGGCCCGCTTGAAGACGGGGACTCTTCAATGAGCGCGACGGCCCAGCCGAGCGCGGCGACGATCGCGCCCCCTCCGGCCGCACCCGTATCGCCCCGCTCCCGGTGGATCCTCGTCGTCTGCTGCGTGGCTCAGTTCATGGTGATCCTCGACCTGAGCATCGTGAACGTCGCGCTGCCCCACATCCAGGACAGCCTCGATATCTCGTCGGCCAATCTGCAATGGGTCATCGACGCCTACGCGATCGCGTTCGCGGGCTTTCTCATGTTCGGCGGCCGGGCGGCCGACCAGCTCGGCCAGCGGCGGGTATTCGTCGCCGCGCTGGCGCTGTTCTCGGTCACCTCGCTGGTGGGCGGGCTCTCGGCTTCATCCACGATGCTGTTCGTCGCCCGAGGCGTCCAGGGCTTCAGCTGCGCGTTCATGGCCGCCTCCTCGCTGGCCATCATCACCTCCTCGTTTCGCGCCGGGACCGCAGCTTCACCGCGCGATAGCCCTGTGGGCCGCTATGAACGGCCTCGGGGGCGCTGCCGGGACGCTGTTCGGCGGGGTCATCACCCAGGAGCTCACCTGGCGCTGGATCCTGCTCATCAACCCCCCGATAGGCGCCGTGACGGCGCTGGTCGCCTGGCGGGTCGTGGCCGACCGGACTCGGGAGACGCCCGGATTCGACCTCGTAGGAGCGCATGCTGCTCGACGATCGGTCAGATCGTGCTCGTCTACGGCGTCGTCCAGTCGGGGATCGTGAGCTGGCACGCGGCCAGCGCCCTGGGCCCGATCCTCGTCGGCCTGGCGCTGCTGGTCGCGTTCACCTTCTACGAGGCACGGGTGGCCGACGCCCCCATCATCCCGTTCAAGCAGCTCACCGGGCCGCTCAAGGTGGCCAACACGATCGTGATCCTGTTCAGCGGCGCGCTGTTCCCCATGTGGTACGTGAGCTCGCTCTACCTCCAGCTCGTCCTGGGGTTCTCGCCGCTCACCGCCGGGCTGACCTTCCTGCCGATGGCGCTGATGATCATGACGATCGCCTCACGGGCCGGGAAGCTCGTGACCCGGTTCGGCGTGCGGGCAGTCCTGGGAGGCGGCCTGATGATGATGACCGCCGGGATGCTGCTGTTCACCAAGATCTTCGCCTACAACGGCAGGCGAGGACTTCTGGCTGGGGGTGATCTACATCATGATCCCCGGCCTGCTGACGGCGGCGGGAATCGCGCTGTCGATCGTCCCATCCACGATCGCCGCGACGCAAGGCTCCAAGCCGGGCCAGGCGGGTCTGGCCTCGGGGCTCGTCAACACCTCGCGCCAGATCGGCGGCGGGCTCGGGATCGCGATCCTGATCACGCTCGCCACCCAGCGCACGAGCCATCTGCTCGGTCACACCTCGAACCTGCAACGCAGGCGCTGAGCGACGGCTTCCGGCTCGCGTACTACATCGGAGCGGGGTTGTGCGCGGCGGCGGCGGCGGTGACCTTTGCCTTCGTTCAGCGAGGAGCGGCCAGCGAGGGGTCGCTGCTGCGGCGCTTCCCGATCGCGGCCGGCGTGGCCGTGGTCATCGGCGGCTTCGTGGCCGTCGACTTCGCGCTCGGGGGCGACCACGGCCCGCCGATCGGCTCCTACACGACTCGTGGCGCCTACACCTTCGTCTCCGAGCCGGGCCTGCATCCGCCGATCATCGGCCGTACTGGCGCCGGGGCGCCCGCGGCACGGCCCACACCCGGGGCACGGCCCGCTCCCGGCTACATCTTCCTGGCGAACTTCTACGACATCTCAAAGCCCCCGATGGTCGGCCAGAGCGGGCCGATGATCCTGGACAGCCGGCTGCGCCCCGTGTGGTTCCATCCTGTGCCCACCGATGTCGTAGCCGGCAACCTGAGCCTTCAGACCTACCAGGGCAAGCCGGTTCTCGCCTGGTGGCAGGGCCAGATCACCAGCACCGGCGACACGGAGTCGGGCGAGGACGTGATCGTCGACCAGCACTACCGGCGGATCGCGACGCTCAGGGCCACCGGGGGGTGGGTGGTGACGCTCCACGAGCTTGGTCATCAGTGGCACGCACGCCTGGGTCACCGCCAACAAGAACATCCCGATGAACCTCTCGGCTTACGGCGGCCCGTACAACGGCGCGCTCGACGACTCGGCGGTTCAGGAGTACGACCTGCGGACAGGCCGGCTTCTGTACAGCTGGGACGCGCTCAAGCACATCTCACTGGGGGACGCCGCAGTCCTCGCTCATCTCCCCCTGGGACGCCTACCACGTCAACTCGATCGAGCTGCCGGGCGACGGGAGCTTCCTCGTCTCGATGCGGAACACGTGGGCCGTCTACAAGGTCGACATCGCCACCGGCAGGATCGTATGGACGCTCGGGGGTCGCCACTCGAGCTTCAAGTTCGGACCGGGCGCCCAGTTCGAGTGGCAGCACGACGCCAACGTCTACCCCGGGACCTCGCTGGTCACCGTGTTCGACGACCACTGCTGCCAGATCACCGGTGGCGGCACGTACGTCACGCCCACCGGCCCATCGCGCGGCCTCGTGCTGAAGCTCGACACCGCGGCGCACACCGCGATCCTGGCCGACCAGTACAGCCACGGCGACGGATTCGACGCCGACTACATGGGAAGCATCCAACCGCTGCCGAACGGCAACGAGCTCGTAGGCTGGGGCTCGCAGCCCTACTTTTCCGAGTTCACCCCTGACGGCAAGACCGTGTTCGACGCCAGGCTGCCGGGCCCGGACCTCAGCTACCGCGTGTACTCGGGCTCGTGGGTGGGGCGCCCGCTGTCGCCACCGGCTGGCGCGGCCCGCCGGCGGGGCGGGGACACGACGGTGTACGCAAGCTGGAACGGAGCCACCGAGGTGGCGTCGTGGCGCGTCCTGGCGCAAGGGCGAACTGTGGCGACGTATGCCCAAGGCCGGCTTCGAGACGGCGATCCCCTCTGACCGGGAGCTACGGCGCGCTCGTCGTGCAGGCGCTGGACGCCGAACGGCAAGGTGATCGGCGCCTCGCGGCCGTTCAGCGCGAGCTGATCCGGGCCGAGCCGATCACCCGGCCCGGCGGCGTCGGTCGCCTTCACCACGAAGATCCTGAAGCTCGCGCGAGGCAGACTGATCGGCGGTCTCGAAGCCGTTCTTGCGCTGAGAAGCGATGCGTCTCAGGCGCTTGCGTGCTCTGGCCGGCGATGACCTCCCAGCCGGCAACCTGCGTTGCCCCGTTCCAGCTCGCGTAGACGACTGCCGCCTTGGCGCGTCGCCTCAGCACGGCGCTCGGCGGGTAAGACGGCGTCCCTACCCAGCTGGAGGTGAACAGAGCGCGGTAGTTGATGTCCTTTCCGCCACCCGGGAACACCGCATCGAGCAGTACCCGGCCCGAGCTCGAGTACTCGGTGAAGTACGGCAACGATCCCCAGCCGACGAGTACGTTGCCGCCTGGCAGGATCCGGGTGCTCCCCAGGAAGAACGTGTCGCGCTTTGGGCGATGCAGGTACTGGCGCAGCGAGGCTCGCCCGGTGCGAGGCGAAGTCGAGCTGGAGCACGAGGCCGCGCGAGGGACCGAGCGGCGGCTTGGCACGTTGCAGCCCGGTGATCTCGCAGCAGGCATCGTCGAACATCGTCAGCCGGCTGCCCGACAGCCGCACGTCGTGTTGGAACTGGAAGCGAGCCTGCGGGGGCAACCTTGAAGCTCGACGGCTTGTGCGGGTCGCCGCCCAGCTTCCACACCGTGTGGCCGGTGCTCTGGTCGATCAGATAGACACCCCAGGTGTTGCGCAGCGACACCAGGAACTGGCCAGAGCCGATCGGCTGGACGGAATTGATGTGGTAGGCGTCCCAGGGGCCAGTTGCTGCACGGTGAGGCCGGACCTCGGAGTCCGACAGCGGGATGCTCGCGGCGATGGCCCGGATTCGAGCGCGTCCCAGGTGTAGAGGAGCTTGCCTGTGCTGAGGTCGTACTCCTGCACGCCCGACGTCGTAAACCGTCCCGTGACGGCGACCCGCGGATAGCGGGTCAGGTTCTGGCCGCGCACGTAGCGATAGACCGTCACCCATGCGTCGTGCGGTCGGACGTGATGACCATGTCGTGCTCGCTGATCACCCACGGAGCGGGACGCCCGCAGCGTGGCGATTCGGCGGTAGTGCTGGTCGACGACGACGTCCTCCCCGGTCAGCGTCGCGCCGGCTGCGGTCGACCGTGCCCTGCCACCACGTGAGCACTGGCTTGCCATGGTAGGTCTGCTGCTGAAGGTCGGCCGCGGCCAGGTTGGTGCCCACCGGCATGAACCACACCGGCTGCAGGCGCGTAGTCGAGGATCAGCGGACCACCCTGGCCCGCTAGCGGCTTGGTCGGCGCCGGCGACGTTGGGGAGATTCGTGGCCACCAGGAACAACCCGCGGGCCAGACTCCGGGCTCGTACAGGCGCGTCGGCCGCGGTGATGCGGGGCGGGTGCAGGCGCGGCGCCGAGACGAACTGACCAAGCGCCGTGGGTCGTAGTAGGCGCCGATCGGCGGCTTGCCGGAGCTCGCGCCCGCGCGCCGTGGCGAGGTGCCGCAGGCCGGACAGCGCAGGCCGATGCGGTGACTCGCGAGGGCGGCGAGCTCTCATGGGCCGCCATAACACCTCTGTGCCGATCAAGTTGCGAGGCATACCCGCCTCACGGCGCCGACCACCTGCTCGACCTGCTCCGGCGACGAGCGCCGGGCTCATGGGCAGCGCTAGGTTGGTCCGCGCGAGCTCGTCGGTCACCGGCAGCTCGACTCCCTGGGCGTAGCGGCGCCATCGCGGGCTGGCGATGAACCGGCGTGCGGTAGTAGCCGCGCGCCTCGATCCCGGCCGCCCCGAGAGCCCGCGATCAGCTCATCGGCCCGCTCGTGGCTGCCACGTAGAGATGCCAGGCTGGCGAGGCACCGGCCGGGAGCTCAGGCAGCGTGAGGTAGTCGCCCAGGCCGCTGCCGCGCGTAGGCCTCGCCGACGGCCCGGCGCGCCGCGCTCCAGGCATCCAGGTGTGGCAGCAGAGCGCGCAGGATCGTGGCCTGGACCTCGTCCAGCCGCGAGTTGAAGCCGACATACTCGAACTCCCGCTTGTCGCGAGAGCCGTGGAACCGCAGGGCGCGGGCCAGCTCTGCGACGTCGTCGCGGTCGGTGGCGATCGCGCCCCCGTCGCCCAGGCATCCGAGGTTCTTGGACGGATAGAACGAGAACGTCGCCGCGTCGCCCAGCGCCCCGGCGCGCGTGTCGCCCAGGCTCGCGCCGGCGGCCTGGGCGGCATCCTCGAGCACCGGCAGGCCAAGCTCGGCCAGCTCGGGAATCGGCGCCGGGCAGCCGAACAGGTCGACCGCCAGGATCGCCTTCGTGCGCTCGGTCGCCGCCGCGCCGACCGTGCGCAGGCTGACGACTGCGCGTCGTCGGCTCGACGTCGCAGAACACCGGGACCGCGCCGGCGTTGACCACCGCCTCAGCCGACGCGTAGAAGGTGAAGGAGGGCACCATGACCTCGTCGCCCGGGCCGATTCCCAGGGCGCGCAGGGCGATCGTGATCGCGTCGGTGCCGTTGGCCACACCGATCACGTGCCGGACGCCCAGGTACGTCGGCGAACTCGCGCTCGAACGCGGCCACCTCGGGTCCGAGGACGTAGCTTCCAGCTGTCGATTACCGCGCGCTACACGGGCGTGGAGCTCGTCGCGCAGGGGCGCGAGCGAGGGTGGCGGTGTCGAACAGGGGGACGGCCATGACCGAGCGACAGGCGCCCGGTACGCTAGCCGCTTGCTCCTGCGTTCGCCTCGGTCACCGACTCGCTGGTCAACCTCGCCACGCATCTGATCCGCGACATCGGGCTGAGCGGGGTCGCCCTGCTGATGATGACCTCGGGCGTGATCGGCCTGCCGGGAACCGAGCCGACGATGTTGTTCGCCGGCTTCAACGTCTACCAGGGCCACCTCACGCTCGTAGGGATCTTTGCGCTCGGCGTGGTGGGCGACGTGCTGGGCGCCTCGATCGCCTACGCGATCGGCTATTTCGGCAGCCGCGAGCTGTTCGAGCGGCGGGGGCGGCGTCTTCACCTCAGCGCACAGCGAATCGACCGCACGGGGCGCTGGTTCGAGCGCTATGGCGCGCCGGTGATCCTGGTCTCACGCCTGATCCCGTTCGCCCGCCTGGCCTTTCCCTACGCGGCGGGCGTCGGCCGCATGCCATACTCGGTTCCTGCCACTCGTCGCGCTCGGCTCGATCGTCTGGGTCACCGGGCTGGGCCTCCTGGGACGCGAGGTCGGCTCGAGCTGGCAAAGCTGGAGGCACAACCTCGAGTACGTCGACTACGTCGGCGCCGCCGCGGTGCTCGCCGGCATCGCCTACTGCTGATCGTGCGCATGGCCCGGGGCGGGGGCGGCGGCCCGACGCCGGATGTCGCAAGCTGAGCGCCGGCCGGGGCCGGCCGGTGGTCCGCATCCGGCAGGCGGTGGCGTTGGGGCTGCTGCACGGGCCCGCCGAGCTGCTCCCGATCTCCTCCTCGGGCCACCTCGGAGCGATTCCCTGGTTGCTGGGCTGGAGCTACGCCGAGCTCGATGGCCGGCAGCGCAAGTCCTTCGAGGTCGCTCTGCACGCCGGGAGCGCCGCAGGACTCCTGGTTGCCCGGCGCGGGCAGCTCGGGCGGATGCTCGATCCGCGCTCCCTGTTCCTGATCGCCGATTGCCTCGCTGCCCGCTGCGCTCTCCGGCTTTGCCCTCGAGACCGCGATCGAGGAGCGGCTGGGGACTCCAACCGCGATCGCTCTCGGCCTGGTGGTCGGTTCGGTGGCGATGGCCACCGCCGATCGCAGGCCGCAGCTGCGAGGACTCGAGGATGCCGGGGTCGCCGACGCGCATCTGCCTCGGGATGGCCCAAGCGACCGCGCTCGCGCCGGGGGTGTCCCGCCACGGGGCCGCGTTGGCCGCCGGCCGCTTGCGGTGCTTCACCCGGGCGGATGCCGAGCACTTCGCCGGACTCGTCGCGGCTCCCGCCGATCGCGCGGAGCCGTCTGCTGCGCATCCTTCGCCACCACGGCGGGTCTGGCCGCCGGGCTCCTGGCCGCGGCGCCGCCGCTGCATTTGCCTCCACCCTCGCATCTGAGCGGCCGGCCGCCCGGCTTCTGACCGGCGGCCCGCTGTGGCCGTTCGCCGTCTATCGGGTCGGGCTGGCCGGCGCTGATTGCCCGTCGGCTCAGGCAAGGCTCCAAAGCTCGCCCGCGGCGGCGGCTTCTGCCTTGACCTGCCACTCGGAGGCAAGGCGCCAGAGCTCGAGCGGTGCCCGCGGACCCGGAAGCTGGCACACGGCGGCCACCTCGGCGGTGGCCAAGCGTCCCGCAGGGCGCGCAGCGCATCCGAGCACGTCGGGGGCCGGCTCCTCGCTCGGCACGGCCCCGGCGGCAAGCGCGGCGTCGCGCAGCTCGCTCATAGCTCGAGAACCCGTACACGCCGTGGACGGCTCCCTCCTCGCCCCGGAACTCGAATGAGGGCAGCTTGACGCGGTCGGCCCCTTCGGCGTGATGTGCTCGGGTCGACCGCCTTGGCGCGCTCGAGGTCGGCCCCGAAGCGCTCGAGCAGGGCGTGCGAGCCGAGATCGATCCGGAAGCGGCTCGGGTCGATCGCCGGCGACCGCCTGGGCTTCGGCCACGAGCGCATCGGCGTTGTCGAGCTTGCGCCGACGGCAGAACAGGCCCTCTCGCAGGCGGCGCAGATAGGCCGCCGGGTCAGTCTGCTCGGCGGCGGCCAGAACGGCGATGCACGCGGGGTGCGAGCTCTGTGGCGGATCGACGAGCCAGCCCCGGGCATCGACCGGCATCCCGCTGCGCGCGCAGGCTTCGAGCGATTGCACTGCGAGCTGCGACGGGATCCTCGAGCTCCGCGCCGCATGCCGCTCATCACGTACTCGATCTCGAGGCTGCCTGACAGCTCGTGGCGCAGACGGCGAAGGCGGGTTCGAGCGCCCACGACCAGGGACAGGCCGGGTCGGTGTAGTAGACAACGTGAACGACGCCCATGTGACGCAAAATAGAGGGGCCCCATGACCACGTTGCTCGGTACCACGCTGAATGGTCGCTACCGCCTCGAGGCTCGAATCGGCTCGGGCGGGATGTCGACCGTCTACCGGGCGCTCGACGAGACGCTCCAGCGCCAGGTCGCGGTCAAGCTGATGAATCGCGAGGTGGCGACCGACTCCGATGAGCTCGAGCGCTTCCGTCGCGAGGCGCGGGCGGTCGCCCAGCTCTCTCATCCGCACGTGGTCGGGCGTGATCGACGCCGGCGAGGACGAGGGCCGCCCCTACATCGTGTTCGAGTGCGTCGAGGGCGAGACGCTCAAGGAACGGATCCGACGCTGCGGGCGGCTACCGATCGCCGAGGCCGTGGCTTACGCGATCGAGATCGCCCGCGCGCTCGGTGCGGCGCATGCCAGGCACATCGTCCATCGCGACGTCAAACCTCAGAACGTCCTGATCGACGAAGAGGGATCGGCCAAGGTGACCGACTTCGGGATCGCGCGGACGCTCGATGAGGAGGGGCTGACGGCGGATGGCCGCGTCCTCGGCACCACCGACTACGTTTCGCCCGAGCAGGCGCTGGGACACCATGTCACCGGCCAGTCGGACCTGTACTCGGTGGGAATCGTGCTGTTCGAGATGCTGACCGGTGAGGTGCCGTTCAAGGGCGAGAACCAGGTGGCTGTCGCGATGAAGCACGTCCGCGAGGGTCTACCGGACGTTCAACGGCTGCGCCCAGAGGTGTCCTCGGCGCTGGCTGCCGTGATCGAGCGCGCGACGGCCAAGCTCCCTCGGGACCGCTACGCCAACGATGCCGAGCTGATCGCCGACCTCGAGGACGTGCTGGCGATCGAAACGGCTCGGGCCGGGAAGCGCCACGGGCGAGGTGACCGCCGTGCTGCGCACGCTTCCCGCCTCCGCCCAGCGCCGTGTTCCGTTCCGGGTCCGCCATCGCGCCCTGGCCGCCGATCGCGGCGCTGCTGCTCGTCGCCGTGGCGGTCGCCGGGCTCGTGTGGCTGAGTACTCGAGCCCACCACGGCGTCGGGCCGCCCCCACTCAAGCCATCCGGCACGGTCGCACCTGCAGGAGGTCGATCCCGTGCCAGACCTGCGCCCAGGGATTCAATCCGCTGGGCAGCCCCACCAACGAGACGCCAAATGCGGGGCTCGCCATCGACAACCAGCTCGGGACCTATTGGGACACCCAGCAGTACTACGACCGCAAGCTCGACAAGGCCGGCACAGGCATCTATGTCCGATTCGACCCCTCCACCCGAGCTCGCGAGCTGCGGATCATCGACGTCACTCCCGGGCTTTCAGGCCACCATCTACGCGCGCAACAGCCAACCGCCAATTCGCTGGCCCGATCCTGGCTGGACGCAGGTCTCGGCACCGACCACGGTGGGACGCAGCTCGGTGATCCCGCTCACCAGCGGGATCAACCGGTACAGCTACTTCCTCGTCTGGATCACCAGATCTAGGGGGGCACGAGCAGCTGTCCATCGACGAGGTCGCCGTCTACCGATAGGCCAGCGAGATGAGGGCCAGCCTGCCCGCCCGGCACGATGCCCTCTCAATGCCGATACCGCTTCTCCTCCGCGGCCCGCTCCAGGGCAAGGGCCACGAGGCGGTCTAGCAGCTCCGGGTAGACGATCCCACTGGCTTCGAACAACGCGGCGAACACGCTCGTCGAGGTGAAGCCGGGCATCGTGTTGAGCTCGTTGACCAGCACCTGCTCGCCGTCGACAAAGAAGTCGACGCGGGCGAGGCCAGCAGCAGGCCACGCGGCGGAACGTCTCTACAGCGAGCTGGCGTACCCGCTCGCTGACGTGAGCGGGGACGCGAGCGGGCACGATCAGCTGCATCCCACCCGGGGTGTACTTGGCCTCGTAGTCGTACCAGCCCTGCTCGCCGACGGAGAGCAGGATCTCCCCTGGCTGCGAGGCGACCGGTTCCGCGTTGCCTAGGACCGAGCATTCGAGCTCGAGTCCGGTGGCGGCCGCCTCGACGATCACGAGCGGGTCGTGAGCAAAGGCGAGCTCGAGTGAGGAGGCGAGCTCATCGCGGTGATCGACGCGCGCGATTCCGATCGAAGAGCCGAGCCGAGCCGGCTTGACGAACACCGGGAGCCCCAGCTCGGCAAGCGAATCGAGCACCTCGGCGGGCCCGCCGCTGCATCTCCCCGGCCGCGCACCGAGCGGAAGTCGACCTGAGGGACCCCGGCGTCTCTCATCAGCTCTTTGAACACGACCTTGTTCATCGACAACGCCGAGGTGAGCACACCGGCGCCGACATACGGCACGCCGAGGCATTCGAGCAGTCCCTGGACGGTCCCGTCCTCGCCGTACGGCCCGTGCAGCACTGGGAAGACGACTTCCACCTCGCCGAGTCCCTCGCCGGGCGTCACAGCCACGATCTCCTGCTCACGCCGCCACAGCCCGTCGCGTCCGACCGTGATCGGCACAGGACGATGCCCGGCCTGCTCGAGGCCCTGGCACACCGATGCGGCGGAGGCAAGCGAGACCTCGTGCTCGGAGGAGCGCCCTCCGCCGAGCACCGCGACGATGCAGTCCGCTCACGGAGTGGTCACGGTGCTGCTGGATGTGGTGGTTGAGCTCGTTGTAGAGGAGGATTTGCCCGACCACGATCGTCACCGTGCTGCCCCGTTTGGCAGTGCTGCCGGCGTGCGGGGTCTCGTGCAGGACGATGCCGTTCTCAGCTGGGCTGGTGACCGTCTGGGTGGTCTGCGTGACGCTGAACCCGGCCGCCTGGAGCTTCGTGGTCGCCTGGTGACGGTGTGTCGCCGCGGACGTAGGGGACGGTCGCCGTCGTCGGCGTTTGGGCGACAACGATCGTTACGGTAGACCCGGCGAGGCGCCGAGCTGTTGCCGGCGGGCGACTGACTGTATGACCCGCCCCGCCGGGGTGGTCGTCGTCGTCTGGGGGGTCACCTTGACCTGGAAGCCGGCGTTGTGGAGGTCGGACTTGGCCTGTGCCTGGTTCTCGCCGGTCACGTCGGGCACGGTGACCTTCGCCGGGCCGGTCGAGACGATCAGCTCGACGTGGCTGCCCAGCTGGGGCGTCTGTCCCGGCCTGTGGGTAGGTGGTGATCACCTGGCCCGCCGGGATAGGTGCTCGAGGACTGGGGTTGATCGGCTTCGGCACGAGTCCGGCGGCGCGGATCTGGCGCTCGGCCTTGGCCAGTGCCATCCCGACCACCGGCGGAACGGTCGCGGTTCCGGGCCCTGGGAGACGGTCAGCGTGATCGTCGAGCCCTGGTCGACCTTGGTACTGCCCCGCCGGGTTCTCGCCGATCACGTTGCCGGCGGGCTTGCGGTTGGTCACGTAGAGCGGCGCTGACCGAGAAGTGTGCGCCTGGCACATCCTGGATCACAGTGCGCGCCGTGTTCAGCTGCTGGCCGACGACCGTCGGGCACCACGAACTGCTTGGGCCGGGTGAGGAAATACGCGGCGAGCCCTCCGCCGATCACGAGCAACACGAGCAAAAGCGCCACCCAAGGCCACCGCCGCCGACGGCGGATCTCGCTCGTCGCCGGGGGGCGGCGGGATGAGGACGGCGCCCGGGCCCGGCGCCGCCGTCGCCGCCGTCCACAGCTGCATTTCCGGGTGGCGGGGGCGCGGCGCGGCGACACTCGGGCTCGGAGCCGCGGCTGCGCCCCCGGCGACCGGAACGGCGCCAACCGCCGCCATCGACGCTGTCCGCTCGCCCGGCGACCCAGACTGGATCGCCTCGCGCGCCCCCTCCAGCGCCCGGATGAAGTCATCCGCCGTCGCCGGCCGGTCCGCAGGGTTCTTGTTGAGCGCCCACATCACGACGGCGTCCAGCTCCGGCGGGACCGCCGGGTTGACTGCAGTTGGCGCCGTCGGCGCCTCCGAGACGTGCTTGAGCGCGATCGTGACGGCGGCCTCGGCGTCGAATGGGACCCGGCCGGTGAGCAGCTCGTAGAGGACGACGCCGATCGAGTAGAGATCCGAGCCCGGCGCTGACCGCGTGGCCCTGGGCCTGTTCGGGCGAGAGGTACTGGGCCGTGCCCATGATCGAGCCGGTCTCGGTCATATCCGACGCACCGGCCCGGGCAATCCCGAAGTCCGTGACCTTGACGTGACCGGTGTCGTCGATGATCACGTTGTGGGGCTTGAGGTCGCGGTGGATCACCCCGTGGCGGTGGGCAAAGCGCGCCGCCTTCAGCACCTGGATCGTGATCTCGATCGCGCGCAAAGGATCGACAGGCGCCTCCTGGCGGATCAGCTGCTTGAGCGAGCGGCCCGGGTAGGTACTCCATCGCGATGTAGTAGGTCCCGTCGTAGGATCCGCGGTCGTATACGCCGACGATGTTGGGGTGCTGGAGGCCGGCCGCCGCCTGCGCCTCGCGCCGAAAGCGCTCGACGAACCCGGGATCCTCGGAGAAGCGCCGGTGCAGCAGCTTGAGCGCGACCTTGCGGCCAAGCTGCTCGTCCTCGGCCAGGAAGACGTCGGCCATGCCGCCGCTAGCCGAGGCGCGAGAGGACGCGATAGCGACTATCGATCAGGGTCCCGGCGGGCAGCTCGGCCACTAGCGGCCCTCCGACGAGCAGTGTCTGGATGACCGACTTGGCGATCGGCGCCGCCACGGTCCCGCCGAAGCCGCCCTGGGTCTGCTGAACGGTGACCGCCACAGCGACCTGCGGGTTGTTGATGGGGGCAAAGCCGATGAACCATGGCTCGGTCAGGTTCGATCCCGGCGCGCCGATCGATGCCGTTCCGGTCTTCCCGGCCACGCTGATCCCGCCCAGCTGAGCCGCCGTGCCGGTCCCCTCCTCGACCACTCGCCGCATCATCTGGGTGAGCTGCGACGCCGTCGAGGGCTTCATCACCTGGCCGTAGGCCGCGTGGGAGCGATCGTCTTGACGGTGACGCCGTCGGAGTTGACCACGCGAGCGGTGATGTGCGGGCACCATCAGCTTGCCGCCGTTGGCCACGGCGGCGGCCACCATCGCCATCTGCAGGGGGGTCACCACCAGCCCTCCTTGCCCGATCCCGATCCGGCCGATGTCCTCGTTGGGGCTCGCCGGGCGGATAGGGCCGGCCCGTGCGGCGAGAACGGCTGGCTGACATTGAGCTCGCTGGGCGGGTAATCCAGCGGCGGCTTGGAGTAGAACCCGAAGCGCTTCATGTAGTCGGTCATCGTCGGCCGCCCCAGGCGCTCGGCCACCTGGGCCCAGACGGTGTTGATCGAATAGGTCAACGCGGTCGTCAGGTCGATGCTCCCCCAGCTCTGGTTGCCGTCGTTGGCCAGCGGAACGCCGGAGATCGTGATCGGCGAGTTCCCGTTGACCGTCGAGCTCGGCGTGAAGGCGCCGCTGTCGATCGCTGCGGTCGCGGTCACCACCTTGAACGTCGAGCCGGGGGGTCGTAGGACTGAGTGGCACGGTTGAAGGCCGACATGCACCGGATCCGCCGGCGCTCGGACTGTTGTCGTCGTAGCTCGGGTTCGAGTACATCACCAGCACGGCGCCGTTGCGCGGGTTGAGCGCGACCACCGATCCGGCCTGTCCAGCCCAGCTGCTGCGCGGGCACGCTGCTGGGCCTTGGTGTCCAGCGTCGTGTACACGTCGTCGCCCACCCGGGTGGGGTCAGCTGGCCGAACACCGAGTTCAGCCCAGTCTGCAGGCCCCGCAGATCGGCGCCGTCCGACTGCTCGAGTCCGGCTGCACGCCCCTGGACGGCGATCGAGTAGCCCGACGGCCTGTGCGAACAGGGACCCGGTCGGATAGACGCGCTTCCACGTGCCGCCGCCGGCGGGCACCGAGCGCGCCAGGACCGTCCCATCGTTGGCCAGAATGCGGCCGCGCCTGATGCGGAGCTCCTGCACCAGCGTCAGCCGGTTGAGGCTGTTCGAGTTGAGCTTGGAGGCGTCCATCACCGTCCACCTGGTCGTCCACACGATGAGCAGCGCGAACAGCACAACGATCGCACCGAACAGCGAACGATCTGCGCGGTCATACGATTGACCGGTCTTCCGCGCGCGGTCGGACACCAGCAAGCAGCAACGCCAGCAGCACCGAGTTGGCCACCATGCGACGAGCCTCCGTAGGAGATGAAGGGCAGCGTCACGCCGGTCAGCGGGATCACTCGGGTGACGCCACCCACGATCACGAACACCTGGATCGCGAACATCGCGCTCAGCCCGGTGGCCAGCAGCGTCGAGAACGAGTCGCGCGCCATCACCGCGGCCTTGAGACCACGGGCGACGAACATGAGGTAGACGACGAGCACCGCGACGGCGCCGAACAAGCCGAGCTCGTCGGCGATCACCGCGTAGATCATGTCCGTCTGCGGGAAGGGGATCAGCGGGACAGCTGGGTGGCTGCCGGGGAAGGTGAGCACCGACTGTCCGAATCCCTGGCCGAACAGGCCGCCCGCGGCCTGGGCGAAGATCCCATTGGCGACCTGGTAGCTGCCGAGTGTCTTGTTGTAGAGGATCGGGTTGAACGGATGCAGCCAGTCCTCGACCCGGGCGTGGACGTGCGAGATGTGGGTGCCCAGGTACCACGCGCCGAGCCCAAAGGCCAGCAGTCCGATGATCACGAACGACAGACGGCCGGTGGCCACGTAGAGGATCGCGAGCAGACCGCCGTAGAGCATGAGCGATGAGCCCATGTCGCTGAGCAGCACCATGATCGCCATCGCCAGCCCCCAGATCACCACGATCGGGCCGAAGTGCTTGAGCGGGGGAAGCGTGATGCCGAGGATCCGGCGGCCGCCTGCCACCAGCACATGGCGGGTGTCGCGCAGGTAGCTGGCGAGAAAGATGACGAGCCCGAGCTTCGAGAACTCGGCTGGCTGGAAGACGAACAGTCCAGGTATCCGGATACCGAGATACGCGCCGTTGGCGGCGTAGCCGATCCCCGGGAGACGAGGGAGCGCCAGGAGGGCCAGCGAGACGAGGACGATCGTGTAGCGGTAGCGCTCGAGCCTGCGGTAGTCCCGGAAGGCGACGATCGTGACGGCGAACAGGGCCAGCCCCAAGACAAACCACTGAGCCTGCTGGCGGGCGAGCGTGGGGTCGATTCGGTAGACCATCACGATCCCGAAGCTGGCCAGCGCGGCGACGAGCGGGAACATGTAGGGGTCGGCGTGGGGAAGCGTGAGGCGGAGAAACACGTGCCCGGCCAGGCAGAGGCCGAGGAACACCGCGCCGTAGGTCAGTGAGACGCCGGAGAGCACGTTCGAGCGCTGGATGAACACGCCGGCGAAGCCTGCGGTGACCAGCAGCGAGGCTGGGATCAAGCCGATCAGCTCACGATTGCGCGCGCTCATCGCGGCCCGCCGCCGGCGCTCATCGCGGCCCGCCGCCGGCGCTCATCGCGGCCCACCCACCCTGGCGCTCATCTCGGTCCACCACTGGCGCTCATCGCGGCCCACCCCTGGCGCTCATCTCGATACCCGTCCCAGTTCGAGGTTGCGGACGAGGCTCATGGCTGCCGACTGGGAGCGCAGCTGGTTGTCGAAGATGTCGCTGCGACGATCGGGTGGGACGAGCGAGGCCGGAATCCCGGAGACGAAGAAGGTCTCATAGAGCTTTACGCCGACCGGCAGGTCATACGGCAGACCGCGATAGATCGTGACAATCCCCTGGCCGTTGGTTCCGACGAAGTAGAGCTGACGGGTCGCGAGGTAACCGCCTCCCCCGACCAGGAAGAGCACAGCCAGCAGGGTGATCAGGACGGCCAGCGGCTTCCTCATGCGCCGGCCGGCTGCGGGTGGCCCGGCAGCAGCCGCGGGCCGCGGCCGACGAACCTTGACCGGACGCGGCGCCACGGCTATCGCCCCTTCGGCCTGACTGGTGGCCGGCTTGCTTCGTCCCTTCGAGGCCTCGACGGCTGACGGCTCAGCCACGATCGTCGCGTCCTCGGCGTGCGCCTGCCCCACGTCCTCGAGGCGGGACAGAACCACCGTGATGTTGTCTCGGCCACCAGCCTCGTTGGCCGCCTCGATCAGCTTCCCGGCCGCCCGCTCCAAGCTCGCCACCGTGCTCAGGACTTTCGCTACCCGCTCCTCGGAGACCATCGAGGTGAGGCCGTCACTACAAAGGAGCAGGACATCCCCGGCGCGTACCGGATAGGACCAGGTGTCGACCTCGACGTCGCGCTCGATGCCAAGCGCCCGGGTGATGATCGAACGCTGCGGGTGTTCGGCCGCCTGCTCTTCGGTGAGCTTGCCGCGGCGCACGAGCTCATCGACCAGCGAGTGATCCTGTGTCAGGCGGCGCAGCTCCCCGTCGCGGAACAGATAGGCCCGGCTGTCGCCCACGTGGGCGATGGCCAGCCGAGCGTCGTCCAGATAGGCGGCGGTGAGCGTGGTACCCATCCCCTGGAGATCCGGCTCCTCGAGAGCCTTGTCATAGATCGCGCGGTTGGCCTCGCGGACGCGGCCGGCGAGCATCTCCTCACTGTTGCCAGAATCCGGCAGACCCTCCTGGAAGGCGTCTATCGCAAGGCGCGAAGCGACCTCGCCCGCTCGCGCTCCGCCCATCCCGTCCGCCACCACGAAGACCGGAGCGCGCGCAATCGCGCTGTCTTCGTTGGCCGGCCGTTGGCGGCCGGTGTCTGTCTTGCAGATCGTCTCTGCGGCGCGCAACATCAGTCGATCACTGCAGGTAGGAGAACTCGGAATCGCCAATCCGGATCCGGTCACCCGGGTGCAGAGGCTGGGGTCCCGTGATCGCCTCGTCATTCAAGTACGTGCCGTTCGTGGACCCCAGGTCCTCGATCACCAGGACGTGGCCCTGCCTGGAGATCTGTGCGTGCCGGGAGGAAGCGAAGGGATCGTCGATGTGAATCTCCACTTCGCCACGCCCCAGGGTGGCGCCGTCCGGAATCTCGTACTCGGTGCCCGCCTCGTGGCCAGGAGCGCGTTCGACGAGCAGCCTCGGGTCAAACCCTCCGGCCTCCTGGTCGAGCCCCGCAGCAGCGTCGTACATGCTCGTGGCATCGGAGACGGGGCCCCGCTCGCGTACCACGACTCCACCCGCGCCGCGGCGCATGTCGCGCAGCACGCTCCAGGCCACCCACAGCAGAAACAGGTACAGGACGGCCAGAAAGCCGAACTTGAGTGCGACCGAGACAGGCTGGAGCATCGTGCAGCGTTATTCGAGCTCGAACTGGAGCACCGTCGATCCCAGCTCGACCTCGTCGCCCGCTTTGAGCACCTCCGTGTGCTCGATCGTGTGGCCATTGATGCGTGACCCGTTCGTCGAACCGAGATCTGTCAGGACCCAGGATCCGCCGCGGGGGCGAACCTCGGCATGGCGCCGCGAGACATTCGGATCGCTGAGCACCACGTCGCACTGCCGGCTGCGCCCGATCGTGACCCCCGCCGGTCCCACCACGAGCCGCTTGCCTTCGTGCAGCAGGAGTGCGGTCTGAGCGCGGGTGCGTGCTCGTTCCTCGAGCGGCTCGGCCAATCGCCCTGCGTTGCTGTAGACGATCGTCCGGCCACTCTCCTCCTGTGGCGCGGGCGCCTCCTCGGGCGCCGGATGGATGACACCTGCCTGGATCCCGAACTCGCCTAGGCCCAGACGCTCGTCGGTCTCGAACTCGATCATCGGCCGAGCCAGCAGCGTCAGGCGCTCCCGGCGGGCGTGCTCGAGCAGATACCCGGCAAGCTCATCGGCAAGCGCCGACTCATACCCGGTGAACCGCTGACGGTCGCGAGTGGAAAGGAACACTCGGTACTCATTGGGCACGTAGGTGTGCGCCAGCGAAGACGCCTGGTGCTCGTCCATCTCGCGCGCCAGCCGCCGTGCGATCTCGACGGGTCGCACTTCGGAGCGAAACGCGCGGCTGAACGTGCCTTCCACCAGGCCAGCGATCTTGGTCTCGAGATTGCGCAGGACGCTCATCGCGGGGGAACCGGGCTGGGCCAGGCGGCATCTGTGCGGCTGGCCATCGGCGCGTTTTCATGCTACGCGAGTCAGCGCCGCGCTTACCGGAGAACGGCGAGCAGAGCACAGCCCACCGCTCCAAGGCTCGCCTGGCCGAATCCAATGCCACCCGGGGCATGCGCTAGCGCCAGCATCGACACCGTCCCAAGCACCACGACGAGGCTCCAGGCAATCGCGAGCATGATCCTCGGACGGAGCGGCCGGGATGCGGTGAACGTGGGGAGGATCATCGCGCCAACGGCCCACACGAGCGCCGGCCCCACGATGGCGCTCCCCAGCAGCGGTGTGATCACATGACGCGCGGCTTCGTCAGCCGATGGCGTCCAGATGGCCGGCGCAGGGATGGAATGGGGGAGCCCGGCGTAGAGCGGACGCCCCACGAACGGGGCCGCAAGGAGCAGCCAGACCCATCCCGTGGCGCCGAGAACCGCGCGCTGCCATAGGCTCGGGGCGCGCGCTGCCAAGGCCGGCCAGGCACCGGCCAGCCCGAGCGCACCGAGGGCCGGCGCGACCGCAGCCAGCGGCCAGCGCCGCGGCCGGAGCGGCAGCAACGCCACGGGAATCAGCAGTGCCGGCGCCAGGATCATCGCCGCGCCCGTATCGCCGGCCAGTGCGAGGACGCCGGATCCGGCCAGCGCGGCGATGATCCAGCCGATCCTGGGCAGAGCGCTCACCGCGATCCCCACGACCAGGCCGACCGTCGCGGCGGCGAGTGACGAGCGCACTACCTCTTGGCCGATCAACCAGGCAGCGAGTCCGCCGGCGGCGAGTGCAGACGCGGCCCGCTCCGACCAGGGAACCGCCACACCCCGTGGGAGCTGGATCGGGCGCCGGAGGCGCCAGCGCCGGATCCTCAGCCCAGCCAGAGAGATCGGGGGCTGGCTCGGTACCCCGGCGAGGCGCCCACGGGGACTCGACGACGCCCGCGCGGTCGCCGGCGTCGCCCAGCGCGCTGGACAGCGCAACGCGGAGCTCTTCAAGGCTGCCTCGCTCGCGCGCTCGCGGCCGCAGCGCCAGATCGATCGCACGGGCCAGATCTCGAGGCAGGTCCCGCCGGTAGCGGCGCAGCGGAGGCAGGTGCATGGCCAGACGACGCGCGGGCGGAGTGGCCGAGAGCGCGCAGCGGGTTGACCCCGGTGAGCGCCTCGTAGAGAACGAGCGCAAGCGAGTAGAGGTCGGACGCGGCGCCGGCCTCTCGCCCCGCGGCCTGCTCGGGCGACATGTAGGCGGCGGTCCCGAGCACGTCGCCGGTACGGGTCAGCGTGTCGCCCCCCATCACCCGGGCCACACCGAAGTCGGTCAGCTTTGCCACCTGCTCCGGCGTCGCCGGGTGGTTCGGGGACGAGGACGTTGGAGGGCTTTACGTCGCGATGGACGACCGCCTGGGCATGGGCGTGCACGAGCGCGTCGCAGAGCGCGATGCCGATCTCCAAGATGTCGCGGTCGGACAGCCGCCCCGCTTCGAGCAGGCAGTCAAGCGTCGCCCCCCGCGACGAGCTCTGAGACCAGGTAGGCACCCTCGTCGTCGACGGCTGCCTCGTAGAGGGTGACGATCCCCGGATGGCTCAGGCGGGCGGCGGCGCGCGCCTCGCGCTCGAAGCGGCCGCCGACGATCCGCTCGCGGGGCAGGACCTTGACCGCCACGTCGCGCTCCAGCCGCTCATCGCGCGCCATCCAGACCGTGCCGAAACCGCCGGTGCCCAGCCGGCGGTGAAGTCGGTAGCGGCCCAGGACCAGCGTCGCTGGCGCCCGCGGCGGCGCTCGCGCGCCGGTCCGCGGCGCCGTCGCCAGCGTCCGAGCCGGCCCTCAGCGTCGCCGACCGACTGCCCTTCATTGCAGCGCTTTTCCACGTTGCAAGCGGCTTCCCTGCCCTCGCCTTTCGACAGTCTTGCGGTAATACTGGCGCCGTTAGTTTCCCGTCAAGGAGCGAGCAGCTTGTCGTTCTTCGACGATGTGGAGGAGCCTCGTCCCGAGGCGCCGACAGTCGTACGCCGGCGCCCGGCGGCGCGGTTCCAGACGCCGCCCGTCCGGTGGCGGACGGCCACCCGGAGGGCGACGGCCTCCCGATCTCGAGCAGGCGATCCGGGTCCGCCGCGCGGTGGCCGGTTTCGGTGCTGCTCGTCGCGGTGATCCTGATCGTGGTCGGCGTCCACAGCTGCCAGGTGAGCCAGACCAACAGTGCGCTGCGCGACTACAGCGACCGCGTCGCGGCCCTGATCCAGGCCTCCGACCAGACCGGGTGCGAACTTCTTCCGCGCTGCTCGCCAGCGGACAGGGCGCCGAGCGAACGCGACCAATCTCCAGAGCCAGGTCGAGGAGGCGCACCTCACGGCCGCCAACCAGCTCAGCCAGGCCAGTCCCAGAGCGTCCCGGGTCAGATGTCGACTCGGCTCAGCAGTACCTGGTGACCGCGCTGCGCCTGCGGGCCGACGGGATCGCGAACATCGCCGCCGATCTGCAGCCGGCCTTCCAGAGCCAGTCGGGCCAGCAGGCGGTCAACTCGATCGCCGCCGAGATGGCGCGCTTCTACGCCTCGGATGTCCTCTACAAGGACTACGCGCTGCCCGCGATCGTCAGCGCGCTTCGACGCGGCCGAACATCGCCGGTGGGCGGGACCAACGGCGAGCCGATCAACTCACGGCCAGTTCCTCCCGTCACTGCACTGGCTGACGCCCACCTACATCGCCGCGAGCTGCAGGCCCGCGTCGCTCGGCGCCGGCGGCAAGGTGGCCCCCGGGCTGCACGGCCATGAGCTCAACTCGGTCAGCGTCGGCGGGCACCACGCTGCAGACCGGCTCGACCAACACCATCCCGGCCTCGCCCGCCACCGACGTTCACGCTGAGCTTCACCAACACCGGCCAGAACACCGAGACGAACGTCGACCTGCAAGGTGACGGTGAGCGGTACGGTCGTCAGCGCCCAGCAGGTCGTGCCCGTCGACCTCGGCCGGCCAGAGCTACAGCTGCCAGGTCAGCCTGCCCAGCTCGCCGCCCAAGGGCTCGGCGACGGTCACCGCGACGATCGAGCCGGTGCCGGGCGAGAAGAACAGCGGCGAACAACACGCTGACGTTCCCGGTCGACTTCCAGTAGCCGCGGCCGGCGACGCCGGACCGGGACGGCTGCCTGCCTATTCTTGGCGGCCGTGAGCAACGCCACCTCGACCGCAGGGATCATCGCCATCGCGGCCGGCGGCGTGGCGGTCGTGGCGCTGCTGGGCTGCCTCGGTGCTCGCGCTGCAGGCTGCGACGGCTGCGGGCCGACCAGCTCGCGATCCTGGGAGACGGAGGCCACGACCTCGTCGCCCACGCGGCGTCGCTTCAGCGAGCAGTTTCGACGCCCTCTACGACTACGTCCAGGATGCCGCGGCCCAGCTCAACGCCCGCGTCGACGAGGCCGAGCAGCGGCTCGACCACGCGGTCGCCTACCGCGTCGCTCGTGCGCTACGACGCCTACGGCGAGATGTCGGGGCGCCAGTCGACCTCGATCGCGCTGCTGGATGCCCACCGCTCCGGGGTCGTGCTGTCCTCGATCCACCACCGTGACCAGGCTCGGCTCTACGCCAAGCAGGTCCATCACGGGCAGGGCGAGCTCGAGCTCTCCCCCGAGGAGAGCGAGGCGATCCGGATCGCGCTGGAGGGCGGCGGACCCGGCGCCGGCCGGCCTGACGCCGGCAGCTTTAGCCGAGATGGCGGTCGGCTACTTCGGTCCCGAGGGCACCTTCACCCAGGAGGCGCTGCTCTCGGCGATCGGCGGCAGCAGGAGATCGAGCTCGTGCCGCTTGCCCACCATCTACGACACCGTGATGGCCGTCCACCACGGGCGCGGTCGAGCACGCGCTGGTGCCGATCGAGAACTCGCTCGAGGGATCGGTCAACGCCACGCTTGACGCGCTGGCCATGGAGACCGAGGACGTCGCGATCGTCGGCGAAGCTCGTCCATCCGATCCGCCACTGCCTGATCGCGCGCACGGCGCTCGAGCTCGACGAGATCGAGGCGGTGGTCTCGCACCCCCAGGCCACCGCCCAGTGCGCGCGGTTCATCCGCACGCGGCTGCCGCACGCCCGCGTGCTGGCAGGCAGCTCGACGGCCGAGGCGGTCAGGATGGTGGCCGAGCACGATGGGCCCTGGGCCGCGCTGGGCAACCGCCTGGCCGCCGAGCGCTACGGCTGCCGGGTGCTGCGCGCCGGGCGTCGAGGACGTCGCTGACAACGAGACGCGGTTCGTGTGGCTGGCCCGGACCGGAACGCCCCCGGGCCCGCCGGGCGCCGCACGGCCGCCGATCGGGCCGTGGAAGACGGCGATCGTGTTCTGGGGCGTGGGCTCCGAGGCGCCGGGATGGCTCGTGGCGTGCCTGTCGGAGCTCGCCGAGCGCGACGTCAACCTGACGCGGATCGAGTCCCGGCCCCGCAAGCAGGGCCTGGGGCGGTACATGTTCTTCCTCGACCTGGAGGGCGCGGACACCGAGCCGCACGTGCGACGAGGCTCTCGACGGCGCTGGCGGCGCGGGTCGAGGTGCTGCGCGTCCTGGGATCGTTTCCAGCCGGTTAACGCCCGCAATACCGCGGGATTACGCGATGGCCGCTCGCTACACTGCCGCGCCAGCCATGGCCACGACCGTCCCAGCGCCAGTTGGGTCCGCGCCGCGCTCAGAGCACCAGCGGCGCGGACGTGATGGTGGGCGGGTGCTCGTGCTCAATGCGACCTACGAGCCGATCAACGTGTGCACGGTGCGCCGCGCGGTGGTGCTGCTGCTCAAGGAGAAGGCCGAGATCATCGAGCACACCGAGTGGGAGCTCCACTCCGGCGAGCACGACGATCAACCGCCCGGCGGTGATCCGGCTGGTCACCTACGTGCGGATCCCGCGCGACACCCACCGTCGCAAGATCACCCGCCGCGCCGTGTTCGCCCGCGACGAGTGGACCTGCCAGTACTGCGGCTCGCGCTCCAATCTGACCGTCGACCACGTGGTCCCCAAGTCGAAGGGCGGGAACCTCGAGCTGGGAGAACATCGTCGCCTCGTGCGCGCCTTGCAACCGGCGCAAAGGTGACGCGCTCCCTCGGCAGGCAGGCATGCGACTGCTCCGGCAGCCGCGCAGCCCGAGCCCGAGCGTGTTCATTCACGTCGCCAGCCCGACGATCCCATCGGCCTGGCGGCAGTACCTGGCGCGCGTGAGCGCGAGCCTCGTCAGCCGGCGTCTGCGGTGTTAAGCACGAAGGGCGCCGTTCGACTACGGCGCCCTTCGCAACATTCGGCTGCCCTGAATCGAGGCGAGCGACCTCGTGCCGGAGGGACAACTCCCGGCGCTCGCCCCGACGGTGTCTCGGGTGGACTCCGCTAAGCGGGGTCAGCCTCCCGACCTAGCGGCCGGACACCTCCAGGGTCCCGCAAAGACTTGTACTCAGACGGACCACCTCCTTTCTCTGGTGAGCGCGTGAGATTAGCGAACACCCGCGACACGTCCTGTGGACCCTGCGGGGTGATGAGCGACCCGAGCTCCGATCTCGCCAGCGGCGCCTCACCGCTCCTTCTCAGCGTCGACTTCGAGGATTGGCACCAGCTCGTCCGCCGCCGGCTGGGCGTCCCCGGCTGGGAGAAGCCGGGCCCGGCACTGGCGCGACAGACCGCGGAGCTGCTCGGGCTGCTCGAGGAGCTGGGCGCTCAAGGCCACGTTCTTCGTGCTTGGCATCACCGCACAAGCCCATCCCGAACTGCTCGACGAGGTCGTGCGGCGAGGCCACGAAATCGCGCTGCCACGGCCACGGGCACCGTCTCGTGCACTCCCAGACCCGCCAGGAGTTCACGGAGGATCTCGAGCAGGCGCGCCAGGCGGTCCTCGAGCTGACCGGTCAGGCTCCGCTCGGCTATCGCGCGCCGGCCTTCTCGATCACCGACGCGTGCCCCTGGGCGCACGAAGTGCTGGTCGAGCAAGGGTTTGCCTATGACGCGAGCCGAGCACGATTCGCCGATGGCCGGCCAGCGGGTCTCGCGCGACGATCTCGGGCCGAGGCCGATCCGGGTGGCGGGCGGGACGCTGTGGGAGTTTCCGGTCGCCGTGTGGCGGGGACGCCTCGGCCGGCTGCCCGTCGGCGGCGCCTCGTACTGGGCCGTGCTCCCCACCCGGATGATCCTGCGCGGGCTGGCCCGCGCTGGCAGCCGCTGGCGGGGCTCTACCTGCACCCCCAAGAGCTCGACCCCCAGCCGCTGCATGCGGCGCTGCCGCGCGGCACGCCGCGCGCCGTACCGCGGGCGGAGGGCAGCTGCGGAGCATGCAGCGCAACCTGGCCCGGCGCAGAGCGGCCGGCGTGCCTCCGCGCGATCGCCGAGCGCCACCCATCTGATCACGTATGGTGAGGCGCATGCCAGGCTCGCTGACGGCGCCCCAGCGGGTACGTAACCGCTTCACCCAGAAGGCGCGCCAGTTCGATGACCTCTATGAGGACGAGCGGCTGCTGGTGCGGCATGCTCCGTCCCGGTCTGTTCCGCCGCCGGCAGATTGGCCGTGGATACGGTCCGCGCCTACGAGGCGCCGGGCGTCCTCGATGTCGGGTGCGGCTCGGGGCGGATCGGCGAGTTCGTCCTCGAGGCCGGCGCTTCCCGATACCTGGGTATCGATTTCTCCGAGCCGATGATCGAGCTTGCCCGCAGCCGGCTCGAGCGCTTCGGAGAGCGCGTCGAGCTGATGACCGAGGACTTCCTCCGGCGCCGGTCGAGGGCCCGTTCGACGTGATCCTCGCCCTGGGCTTGTTCGACTACCTCCCAGAACCCGAGCGTTCGCGGCGCCGATGTTCGAGCTATGCGGCTCCGGAGGCTGTGTCGTTGGCTCGTTTCCTGCCTGGTCGGCGCTCAAGGGGCCGATTCGCAAGGTCCGCTACGAGTGGGTCGGCAACTGCCCGATCTTCAACTACACGCCGCGAGGGCTCGAGCGGCTGTTCGCCGGCGCCGGCTTCTCGCGAGTCGAGATCATGAGCCCGGGCCGCAGCGGGTTCCTGACTGAGGGCCTACCGCTAGATGAACTGGACCGAGATCTCCTCGCTGGCAACGGGGGCCGGAACGCTGGTGCTGGCCGTGGCGACATTCGCTTCGGTCCGCTCGGCCAACCGCTCAGCACGGTCGCCGAAGTTGCCCTCCAGGAGCAACGCCGCCCGGTCCTGGCGCCATCGCGCCTCGAGGACCCGATGCAGAAGATCATGTTCGTCGATCAGCACTGGGTCCAGGTCGAGGGGAGCCGGGGCGTAGCCGTAATACAGCGATGGAAACATCTACCTGGCCCTCAGCCTGCGCAACGTAGGCGCGGGCATCGGCGTATGCCAAGGCTGGGCGGTGCGAGCAGGGATGCTCACGACTCGCGTGGCGCCCCACCACACCCCAGTAGATGAATTCCGGGCCCAGACGCGGGATCTCTATATCCCGGGCGGCGATATCGGGATGTGGCAGGGCGCGATCCGCAGCTCCGAGGACCCAGATTACGAGAAGCTCGAAGAGGCGATCGAGAAGCGCCAGCCGATTTCCATCGAGCTTCTCTACAGCGACGCCACCGGAGGACAACGCACGGTCAGTCGCTTTGGGCTGACCCCGTGGCCCGACGAGACCTGGTTCGTCCAGGGCCATCGGCATTGGTTCCTCGACGCACCTGGCCCGCGTGACGAGGCCGTGGTCCTCGCCCGGGCCGAGCAGATCCTGCGCGAGCAGGCGGTGCGCGCTGAGCACGCCGTTGAAGAGGTGGTGCAGCCCGCGCCGACGGGCGACGGGAGCTACTCGGCTCCGCCAGACTCCTGAGGATCGGCCTCGCCGCCCGCCGCAGGGATCTCGTCCTCGAGCACCTGCGCCGCGGTCTGCGCCTCCGACTCGACTACGAGCGCGACTGCGCTGACCACGTCGTCGTCGCGCAGGTTCATCACCCGAACGCCTTGGGAGGCGCGGCCGTAGCGATTGATCCCGCGCACCGACGTGCGCTGGACCATTCCGTTCTGGGAAATGAACACGAGCTCCTGATGCTCACGGACGACAAGGGCGCCCGCGAGCTGGCCCTTGTTCTCGGTCAGCTGGATCGTCTTGACACCCATCGTGCCACGCCCCTTGACCGGGTAGTCGGGAATCGGCGTGCGCTTGCCGTAGCCATTCTCGGTCACGACGAGCAGCTCCTGGTCGTCACGGGCGACGTCCATCGCCAGCACGGCGTTGTTCTTTTGCGCGACGTTCATCCCCCGCACACCGCTGGTGTCGCGGCCCATTGGACGGACCTTGCTCTCCGAGAAGCGTGCCGCCTGACCCGAGCGCGAGACGATGATGATGTCGTCGGTGCCGCTCGTTCGCCGTACGGCGATCAGCTCATCGTCGTCGCGGATGTTGATTGCGATAATCCCGTCTGCCTTGATCGGCGTGTTGTAGGCCTGGAACTCGGTCTTCTTGACCATCCCGTTGCGGGTCGCGAACACGAGATACCTGCCTTCGGTGAAGTCGCGTGTGGAGAGGACGGACTGCACCCGCTCGCCCTCGCGAAGCGGCAGGAGGTTGACGAGCGCCCGGCCGCGGGCGGTGCGCGAGGCCTCGGGCAGCTCGTAGACCTTGAGCCGGTAGACCTTCCCGCGGTTGGTGAAGAACAAGAGATAGTCGTGCGTGGAGGAGACGAACAGGTGCTCGATGTAGTCGTCCTCCTTCATCTCCATCCCGGTCACGCCGATCCCGCCGCGTCGCTGCTGGCGGTAGGTGGACAGCGGCAGTGACTTGATGTAGCCCGAATGCGTGATCGAGATCACCATCTGCTGGTCGGCGATCAGGTCCTCGATGTCGATGTCACCCTCGGCGTGCGTGATCTCGGTCCGCCGGTCGTCTCCGTAGGCGTTGGCGATCTCCTGCAGCTCGTCCTTGATCAGGCCGTTGACTCTCGCTTCGTCGCCGAGGATCTCGCGGAGCTCCTTGATCCGCTCGATGAGGTCGTCGTACTCCTGCTTGATCTTGTCGGCCTCTAGCGCGGTCAGTCGACTCAGCGTCAGCTGAAGGATGGCCTGGGCCTGAACCACGGTCAGTTCGAACTTCTCCACCAGGCCGGCGCGCGCGGTCTCGGGATCGCGCGAGCCCCGGATCAGCGCGATCACTTCGTCGAGGTTGCCCAACGCGGTGAGATAGCCCTCGAGGATGTGAGCGCGTTCCTCCGAGCGGCGCAACTCGTACTTGGTGCGGCGGAGGATGACCTCGCGCTGGTGGTCGACGTAGTGGCCGATCACCTCTCGCAGTGACAGCGTGCGCGGCACGTTGTCGACCAGGGCAACCATGTTGACCCCGAAGGTGGTCTGGAGCGGGGTGTGCTTGTAGAGCTTGTTGAGGACGACCTTGGGGATCGCGTCGCGCTTGAGCTCGATCACGATCCGCATCCCGTTGCGATCCGACTCGTCGCGCAGGTCGGTGATCTCTGGGATCTTCTTGTCCAGGACGAGGTCGCGGATCTTCACGATCACGCCAGCGTCTTCACCGCCCTTGCGCACTTGGTACGGGAGCTCGGTGACGATGATTGCTTCCTTGCCCTGTCCGATCGGCTCGATGTGCGCCTTGGCCTGGACCCGTACCCTGCCTCGCCCAGTGGCGTAGGCGTCGCGGATGCCGTCGCGCCCAAGGATCGTCCCCGCGGTCGGGAAGTCCGGGCCCTTGACGTGCTTCATGAGGCCCTCGACATCGATATCCGGGTCGTCGATATAGGCGATCGTGCCGGCGATCACCTCTCTCAAGTTGTGGGGCGGGATGTTGGTCGCCATGCCGACCGCGATTCCCGATCCCCCGTTGACCAGCAGGTTGGGAAAACGAGCGGGGAGCACGGTCGGCTCCTGGCGGGAGCCGTCGTAGTTGGGCACAAAGTCGACCGTGTCGGCGTCGAGATCGCGCAGCATCTCGGTGGCCAGCCGGGCCAGCCGAGCCTCCGTGTAGCGCTGTGCCGCGGCCGGCCAGCCATCGATGTTCCCGAAGTTCCCGTGCCCGTCGATCAGCGGGTAGCGCATCGAGAAGTCCTGCGCCAGGCGGACGAGCGTGTCGTAGATGGCTGCGTCGCCGTGCGGGTGATAGTTGCCCATCACCTCGCCGACGATCTTGGCGCACTTAGAGTGCTTGCGGCCAGGCTGGAGGCCCAACTCGTTCATCGCGTAGAGGACGCGGCGGTGGACCGGTTTCAAGCCGTCGCGAACGTCGGGCAGAGCGCGCCCGACGATGACCGACATCGCATAGTCGAGATACGCAGAGCGCATCTCCTCCTCGAGTCCCCGGGGCTCTATGTTGCCGCCGCCGATGGTGTCGATCGTGGCCATCGCCTAGACGTCCAGGTTGGCGGCCAGCGCGTTGTCCTCGATGAACTCGCGCCGCGGCTCGACCTGGTCGCCCATCAGCATCGAGAACACCATGTCGGCAGAGGCGGCGTCCTCGAGTGTCACGCGGACGAGCGTCCGCGTCGCCGGGTCCATCGTCGTCTCGCGCAGCTCGTCGGGATCCATCTCGCCAAGCCCCTTGAAGCGGTAGTACTCGATCCCCTTCTGAGCAACCGCCAGGATTGCCTCTCGCAGCGCCTCGAACGACACTGCCTCGTTGCGGTTCTCGCCCAACTTGATCTCAAACGGCGGCGTGCCCGCGAGCTCGGCCAGCTCGCGATGCACGTCGGCTAGACGGCGGTACTCGTGGGCGTCGAGCGTGGCGCGGTGAATGTGGTGGGTCGTGGCCATACCCGTCTTGGCCTCGATCGTCTTCAGCACCAGCTCGTCACCGTCCTGGGAGACGAGCTCGACCGAGAACGCATGGCCGCTCTCGCCGTTGCGACCGTTCTTGCTCACGTGGCGTACGAGCGAGTCGACATCGCCAATCTCCTCCTCGAGCAGCCGCGCCTGCTGGAGAAAGTCGACGACCCCGTTCCCGTGGGCCGCCCGCAGCGCGGAGGCCCAGCCGTCGTACTGCTTGAGCAAGCGCGTGAAGCGCTTCCATCGAGCGTCGGTCAGCTTGAACTGCGTCGCGTGCCGGTCGTAGACCTCGAGCTTCTCGAACTTGTCGCCGAGGAGGATCTCCTCGAGCTCTGACTCACGCTCCAGGTAGCGGTGCTTCTGCCCGCGCGTGAGTCGGTAGAGCGGCGGTTTGGCGATGTACACGTAGCCCGCCTCGATCAGCGGCTGCATCTCGCGGAACAGCAGCGTCAGAGCGAGCGTGCGAATGTGGGCTCCGTCGACGTCGGCGTCGGTGAGCAGGACGATCTTGTGGTAGCGCGCCTTCTCGATGTCGAACTCGTCGCGGACGCCTGTTCCGATCGCCGTGATCAGCGCCTGGACCTCGGTGTTGGCGAGCACCTTGTCGATCCGGCTCTTCTCGACGTTGAGGATCTTCCCGCGCAGCGGCAGGATCGCCTGGGTGTTCCGGTCGCGCGCGTCCACCGCCGAACCGCCCGCGGAGTCGCCCTCCACGACGAACAGCTCCGCCAGCGCCGGATCCTTGACCGAGCAGTCAGACAGCTTACCGGGCAGCGTCGAGTTCTCGAGCGCCGACTTGCGGCGAGTGAGGTCGCGCGCCTTGCGTGCGGCGTTGCGGGCCTGGGCAGCCTGCACGGCCTTGGTGATGACCGCGCGGGCGTCCGAAGGGTTCTCTTCCAGGAACTCGCTCAGCCGGGCGTTGACGATCGAGTGGACGAAGCCCTGCATCCCGGGGTTGCCGAGCTTGGTCTTGGTCTGTCCCTCGAACTGCGGGTCGGTCAGCTTGGCGGAGATGACGGCAGTCAGACCCTCGCGCACGTCCTCACCCTGGAGGTTCTCGTCCTTCTCCTTCAGGAAGCCCTTGTCACGCGCGTACTTGTTGAGCGCGCTCGTGAGCGCGCTGCGGAAGCCGCTCAGGTGCGAGCCGCCCTCGTGCGTGTTGATGTTGTTGGCGAACGAGAAGACCGACTCCTGGTAGGAGGCGTTCCACTGCATTGCGACCTCGATGGCACCCTCTTCGCTCTCGCCCTCGAAGGAGATCACCTTCTTGTGGATCGGCTCCTTGTTGCGGTTGAGGAACGTGACGAAGTCGACGATCCCGCCTTCGTAGCGGAATTCCGATTGGTGGCCCCCCCCCCGCTCGTCAACCAGCGTGATCTTGAGACCACGGGTGAGGAAGGCGGTATCACGCATCCGCTCCTCGAGCGTCGTGAAGTCGAATTCGAGCGACTCGAAGATGTCGGCGTCGGCCAGGAAGGTGATCGTGGTTCCGGTTTCCTTGGTCGCAGCGCCCTTCTTCAGGTCGCCGAGCGGCCTGCCGCGTTCGTAGGACTGCGTCCAGGCGAAGCCGTCGCGCTTGACTTCGACGTCGAGCCGCTCCGAGAGCGCGTTGACGACCGAGACCCCAACGCCGTGGAGGCCGCCCGAAACCTTGTAGCCCCCGCCTTCGCCGAACTTGCCCCCCGCATGCAGGACGGTGAGGACGACCTCGACCGCCGGGCGCTTCTCCTTGGCCATGACCGCCACTGGGATTCCTCGGCCGTCGTCGGCGACAGTCACCGAGTTGTCCGGGTGAATCACGATCGACACCGCGCTGCAGAAGCCCGCGAGCGCCTCGTCCACTGAGTTGTCGACTACTTCGTAGACGAGATGGTGAAGACCACGGGGCCCAGTCGAGCCGATGTACATGCCAGGGCGCCGGCGAACCGCCTCGAGCCCCTCGAGCACCGTGATGTCCTGGGCGTCATAACTCGTTTCCTGCTTCGCCTTCGCGCGCCGTTTGGCGCCGCCATCATTCGCCAACGATCCTCCGATGACATCGATAACGCCCCGTATCCGCGCCTGGGTGAGCGGGCCGGGGCGTCAGGATTTGCTTGGTCAAGGGTAGCACAAGCACTAGTCAAAATCGGCCGCCAGTGGCGGCGTTTTCCCTGCAAAACGCGACAAAACGGCACAAACTTAGTTACGGGGCTGCTAACAGTTTGTTGAGCCGGTCGGACAGGCCCGCGAAAGCGGACATCCATGGCTGGTTCCAGGACTCGGAAAGCGGCTAGGGCGCGAGCGGTAGCGAGACACACCTCAGTTTCACGATCCGCTCGCCACCCAGTAGCTGGTTTATCCGTTCCACGATCGCCGGGCCCATCAGGTCGAGCTCCTGGGCCCAGACGGAGGCCGAACACGAAATCGTGAGCACGCCGGCCCGCTCCGAGGTCGGCGCTGCCTGATCGGCGATCGAGGCGCCCACCGCCTCGCGCCAGCAGCTCAGAACCTCGGCCAGCGTGGACTCTGGAGCGAGCCCATCGCGCACCGGCTCGAGGGCTAGGCCGAGCGGGCGTGGAGTGCGGCGCCAGTGGCTCACGCCGGCGCCTCGGCCAGCACGCGACCGCCCTCGACGTTCAGCCGCGTGAGCTCATCGTCGTCGATCCCCGGCACGTGCTCGAGGTCGGTCGTCGTGATCACCGCCTGGCCGCTACCGCGCACCACTTCGACCAGGGCGGAGCGCTTGTCGCGGTCGAGCTCGCTCATCACGTCGTCGAGCAGGAGCAGCGGCGGGCTCTCGCGCGTGCGGGCAATTGCTTCCCGTTCGGCCAGGAGGAGCGCGAGGAGCGCGAGTCGCTGCTGTCCTTGAGAGCCATACGCGCGCAGCTCCCGGCCGTCCAGCGCCAAACGGAGCTCATCGCGGTGTGGGCCATGGCCGGTGTAGCCCCGCTCGATGTCCTGCTCGGCCCGCTGGGCAAGCTCCAGCGCCAGCTGGCCGGCGTCCCCTGCGCCGGAGCGCGGGCGGTAGGAGATCGTCGTCTCCCCTTCTAGTCCGAGTCGCTCGGCCGTCGCAGCGAACCGGGCGGCGATTGCGCCCACCGCCTGGTCACGGTCGTGCATGAGCGCCACGGCGTGGCGCGCCAGCTCCGAATCCCAGGTCAAGAGCGAGTCGCGAGAGGCTGATCGTGCGCGGATGCGCGCGATCAGCGCATTGCGTTGAGCCAGCGCCTGCGCGTAAGAGCGGCGGTTGAGCCCCCTGGTCGGCCACAGCGCCGCCACAAGCTGGTCGAGGTGAGCCCGGCGAGCGGTGGGGGCGCCCTTCACGAGTTCGAGCCGATCGGGCAGAAACACGCTCACAAGCGGCCTGGTGTCGGTATCGACCAGGCGCTCGACCGCGGCTCCGTCCACACGCAGCCGCTTCGGCTGGCCGGGCTCGAAGCCAACCGACGTCTCGTGCAACCCGTCCTCTCGCGAAAACCCGACCCTGACGATGGTGGCGGGCGCTCCAAACCGCACGAGCTCCCGCTCGTTGTTCGTCCGGCAGGAACGTCCCGTGCAACCGAAGTAGAGACCTTCGAGGAGGTTGGTCTTGCCCGCTCCGTTCGCGCCGCCCACCACCGTGATCCCCCCGCCGAGAACCACGTGGGCATGCTCGTAGCTACGGAAATCGCGCAGCGAGAGCTCGGTCACGACCATGGCTCAGGCTCCACCTCACCCCTACGCGTCCTAGACGTTCAAGCGGATCGGCATGATGAGGTACTGAAATCCGCTGCCGTCGGCGGATTCGATCAGCCCGGGACGGAGCGGGCTGATCAGCTTGAGCACCACATCCCCTTGCTCAACGGACTCCAAGCCGTCACGCAAGAACTCTGGGTTGAAGCCGATCTCGAGCGCTTCGCCCTGGAATGCGACGGGGAGCGCTTCGAGCGCTTCGCCGATATCGGGCGTCTGTGCTGAAACGGTCAGCTCGCCTGGCTTGAAGGCAAGCCGCAAAGGAGCATTCTTCTGGGCGAGAAGGCTGATCCGGCGCACCACATCCGTCAGCTCGCCTCCCGCGATTCGCAACTCGTGCTCGAAGCTCTCCGGTAGCAGCTGGCGGAAATTCGGGAATTGGCCGTCGATCAGCCGAGACGACAGCGTCACCCCACCCAGCTCGAACACGACCTGGTTCTGAAGCACGCTGACGCGGAGCTCGCCTTGCTCAGCGCTGCTCGCCACGCGGGCGAGCTCCTGAAGCGCGCGTGCCGGCACGTTGACCTCGAAGCTGTTGGCCAACGGAGACTCGAGGGTCGTCTCCTTGACGCTGAGCCGGTAGGAGTCGGTTGCCACCATGCGTAGCTCCCGGTCAGACGCCGACACCAGGATCCCGGTCAACACGGGCCGCGTCTCATCGCGGGAGGCGGACCCGGCGACTTTGAGCGCGGTGGTGACAAAAGCTTCGGCAGGCAGCGCAACACCGGCCTCGCCCGAAGGCTCCGCGAATGGGGGGAAGTCCTCGGAGCGCAGCGTCCTGATGTGGAAAGTGGCTTTCCCGGATATCAGCTCGACATCCTGTTCGGCCGTGCGCAGCTCGAGCGACACCTCCGAAGCGGGGAGCGAGCGGACGACATCGAGGAGCAAGCGCGCGGGCAGCACAATGACCCCTTCGCGCACGACCTCCGCTTCGAGAGGAACGCGCAAGCTCACGTCCATGTCCGTGGCACGCAACTCGCAGCCGACGGCCGATGCTGCGAACTGGACACCGGACAATGCCTGAATGGCGCTACGTGTTGACGCAACGCGCGCGACCGTCTGGAGCTGATTTAGGAATGGTTCGCGGGCCAGCGAGATCTTCACGACGATTACCTTAGGAGGGATTCAGTAGTCATAGGCAAATAGAACTTGTGGAGAACTACCGGTTCGCCCGCAGCTAGCGGGAAAGTTCTCGCGCGCAGCGGCGAGAGTCTGTCAACAGGTGCGGTCGGCAGCGCCGTCGAGCTCCGCCGCGAGCTCGCGCAGTTCGTGGGCAGCGTCAGCGTCTTCGTGGATCCGAGCAGTCACGCGCTTGCAGGCGTGAAGCACCGTCGCATGGTTGCGACCGCCAAAGGCCTGGCCGATCTCCTGCAGCGAGGCGCCCGTCAGCTCCCTGGCGAGGTGAATCGCGAGCTGCCTGGCCCAGGACACCCGGGCCGAGCGGCTGGCCGAGACGATCTCGGGCACGGGGAGGCCGAAACGCTTGGCGACTGCGGTCTGGATGGCGGGAATGCTCAAGGCAGCCGGCCGCATGGGGTACATGGCATCGAGCACGGTCGTGGCGAGCTCGACGTCGACCGGGCGGCCGGTGAGGGAGTGGTAGGCGACGACGCGAATCAGTGCGCCCTCGAGTGCCCGGACGTTGTCTGTCACGCGATGTGCGATCGCCTCGAGGACGCCGTGGTCGGAGAGCTCGACGCCGTCGAGTTGCGCGCGCTTTCGGAGGATCGCCACGCGTGTCAGGAAGTCGGGGGGGCGGATGTCGGCGACGAGGCCGGATTCGAAGCGTTCGCGCAGGCGCTCCTCGAGTGTCATGAGAGCACTGGGAAGTCGATCGCACGTAACGACCAATTGCCGGCCCGTCTCGTAGAGGGCGTTGAAGGTGTGGAAGAACTCCTCTTCGGTCTTTGCCTTGCTGGCTAGGAACTGGACGTCGTCGATCAGGAGAACGTCGGCGTCGCGATAGGTGCGCTTGAACTCCGTGAGTGAGTGATTGCCGAGCGCACGGATGAAGTGATTGGTGAAGGCCTCGACCGTCGTGTACCGGACGTGAGCACCGCCAAATACAGTTAGATAGTTACCAATAGCGTGCAGGAGGTGTGTCTTGCCCAAGCCTGGCGGCGCGTGGAGGAACAGCGGGTTGTAAGCCTGCCCGGGGAGCTCGGCGACCGCGAGCGCTGCAGCGTGGGCGAGCCGATTGCCGTCTCCGATGATGAACTGATCGAAGCTGTAGCGCGGGTTGAGGGTGGCGAGCACCGTTGATCGGTCGATCATCCCCGCGGATGCGTAGGATGGGAGCTCGTCCCCCATCGACACGCGGGCTTCGCGTCCAAGCACCTCCCGTGCGCAGCGCTCGAGGATCGCGCCGAAGCGCTTGGCGACCCACGCCTTGGTGGGCGCCGGGCCTTCGAGGACCAGCAGCTGGCCGTGAAGCGCCTTCAACTCGAGCGGCTCGATCCAGATCTCGAATGTCGAGTCGCCGAGTGCTCGACGAAGCTCGGCGCGAATCTCCCGCCAGGCGACAGTGGGATCCGGGTTCTCGAGCAGCGTCACGCGACTCCCTCTCGGAGCATCCTCCGGCGAACTTTGCGAGGTCCCGGCCGACGACCGGGCCGCGAATATATACCAGCCCGTCGGCCGCGACGGCGGGCGCTCTGAACGCTTGACGCAAAGCGCGACAAAAAGACCTCACGGTGCCCGACGAGGACCTCCGCGCCGAATCAGAAATCACCCGCGAGGCGCTGCGTATACTGGCTTGCGCCGCCGCAGAGCATGACCGCCGCGGGGGTTCCTGGCTATGAAGCGCACCTATCAGCCCAAGAAGCGCAAGCGCGCCCGGACGCATGGGTTCCGGGCCAGGATGCGTACTCGCGCCGGCCGACTCACGCTCAAGCGCCGGCGGGACAAGGGCCGGTCGCGGCTGACGGCCTGATGCACGGGCGGTCCGCCGCGCGCCGTGGAGGCGGACGCTCCAGGCTGTCTAGAAGCGCCGACTTCGATCGGGTCTTTCGCCATGGCCGCTCGCACGGCTGCCGCGAAATGGTGCTCTACGTGTTTCCGCGCGAGCTGGACGGACCACCGCGTCTGGGCCTGTCTGTGTCGCGCAGGGTGGGCGGAGCCGTCCAGCGCAACCGCGTCAAGCGCCTGTTGCGAGAAGCGTTCGCCGCCGAGAGGGACGCGCTCCCCCGGGGGACCGATGCCGTCGTGATCGCGCGCGCCGAGGCTCGCGAGCTCGCCGAGCGTCAAGGCCTCGACGGGATCCGAAGCGTGCTGGCGAGCCTGATCGGGCAAGCTGTCGGCTCATATCTCTCTCAG
Source organism: uncultured Solirubrobacterales bacterium (assembly GCA_963803595.1). Taxonomy (GTDB): domain Bacteria; phylum Actinomycetota; class Thermoleophilia; order Solirubrobacterales; family Solirubrobacteraceae; genus Palsa-465. The sequence goes on along the minus strand of CAWDNF010000005.1, from coordinate 181,177 downwards.
CGCGAGGAGGCTCCGGTGGGCGCGCCTGCCGAGCCAAACAGCCAAGAAGCGGTGCCGTGAATCCGCGCCGGCACGCGGCATCGGCTTGGCTTCGCAGGCTCGCCGTGCTGCCCGTCCGTGTCTACCAGCGAGCGCTGTCGCCGGCGTTCGGGCAGCGCTGCCGCTACTACCCCTCGTGTTCGGAATATGCCGCGCAGGCGATCGGGCGATTCGGCATACTCCACGGGCTCGTGCTGGCCGCGTGGCGGTTGCTGCGCTGTAACCCATGGAGCCGTGGGGGCTTCGATCCCGTCGATAGCCAGCGGCTGTTCAGAGCCACGGCCCGAGGCGCTCACTGATGCCCGTCATCGCGAACATCTTCCAGCCGCTGATCGACATCTTCGAGCCGGCGCTGAAGTTCTTCCACAGCACGGTGGGCGTCGGCTGGGGGCTGTCGATCATGCTGCTGACGGTCGTCATCCGCGCCTTGCTGCTGCCACTTGCGGTCAAGCAGTTTCACTCGATGCAGAAGCTCCAGCGTCTGACCCCGGAGCTGAAGGCGATCCAGAACAAGTACAAGGAAGACAAGCAGCGCCAGCAGCAGGAGTTGATGAAGCTCTATCGCGAGCACGGAGTCAACCCGGCCTCTTCGTGCTTGCCCCTGGCGGCCCAGATCCCGGTCTTCATCGGCCTCTTCTACACGCTGAGGACGAGCCTCCGGAAGGACATCTGTCCTCACATCCAGAGCGTCTACCAGCAGGCGTACTCGCTCAAGCATCACATCTCCCTACATGCCGCGACTGCGCATACGACGGCGTGCGGCGCGCGCGGTGGGGCGGGCTTCCTGTTCATCAACGACCTGACGAACAAGGCGACGGGTGCCACATTGGTCGTGCTGATCTTGCTCTATGTGGGCACCCAGCTCGCGTCGAGCCTCTTGATGTCGACGCCCACGATGGACCGCACGCAGCGCCAGATGACGATCCTGCTGCCGCTGTTCTTCGTGATATTCATCATCCAGTTCCCCGCCGGCCTGATCGTTTATTGGATCACGACCAACGCGTGGACGATGCTTCAGCAGTACGTCATCCGCAGGCGGATCGGTACGGTCGCACCCGTGACTGCGGGAGCCCCAGGCGGAGCGGGCGGTGGCCCACCGGGTGGTCCCGACGGACGCGAGCCCGAGGGCCCGGCCGGAGCCTTGGGAGGGTTGCTGCGGGGGCGGGGCAAGGACGAGGAGAAGGAGCCGGCCGGTGTGGGCGCGAGCCGCTCGAGCCGCGCCACCGCACCGCCTCCCCCGCCACGGAAGAAGAAGAAGCGCTCGGGCCGTCGGCGATAGATGGCCGGGACGAGAGAAGGTAGATGGCCGACTCGGTAGAAGAAGCCGACGCCTGCGTGCGCGAGGTCCTCGAACGGATCGCCTCAACCGTGGGCGTCCGTACCGAGGTCCGCGTCGAGCGCGAGCCCGAAGGCGTGATCGGGTCATTCGCGGGCGACGATCTTGAGCTGTTGATCGGCCACCACGGACAGACGATCGACGCGATCCAGCATCTGGCCTACAGAATCGCGTTCCGCAAGACACAGCAACCGATCCGGGTTGTGGTCGATGCCGCCGGTTACCGCGAGCGGCGGGCCATCGCGCTGAAGGCAGCCGCCGACCAGGCAGCCGAGACCGCGATTCATGACCGGCGGCCAGTGGCCCTCGATGCGATGAGCGCGCTCGAGCGGAAGGTCGTGCACGAGCACCTGAAGTCTCGCCACGATGTCGAGACGTACAGCGAGGGCCAAGAGCCCGACCGCCGACTCGTCGTGGCGCCCCTGGTGGGATAGGGGTCTCGCTGGCCGGCCGCTGCCGCGTCAGGCCGCTGCGTGGGGGTTCGTCGCGGCGGGTGTCCGCGCGGCCCCCAGCCGGCCACCCCCCGCCCCAGGCGCCCCGCGACGCACCCCGCGACGCACCCGCGCCAGGTTTCACGTTTTTCTTGACGGTGAAACAGCCAACCGGGTAGAACCGCTCCCCGTGACGGAGTTATCGGAGCTTGACCGCGGGATCTTTCTCGGGCTCCTGGTCGGGGAGGGCTCCTTCGGCGGCGACGGCAAGCAACCGCAGATCACGTTGCGTATGCACGTGCGCCATCAGGCGGTCTTTCACTGGCTGATGGCGCGGTTTCCATCGACCAGGCTCTACGGCCCCTATCACCACGGCGGCCGCTCGTACTTCCAGTGGATGGCACGGGGCCGTGCACTGGTGCTCGATGTCCTGCCTCTCCTCGATGCCGACCTCGTGCGCTCGCTCGACGGCCACGCCGGCGAACGCTTGGACGCGATGTGCAGCCGATATGCGGAGTTCATAGCCCGCGAGCGTGCGCGCGCCGGCGTCCAGGAGGAAGACGACGGTGGGAACGGCGCACGCACTTAATGCCCGCGTCGAGGAAGCGGTGCGCCGACTCGCCCGCCGGTATGGGCTGGGAGGCGAGGCTTTGAGCCGGCTCGTCTCGCTGACGGCGTACGTCGCCAACGATCCGCGCGCTCCGACGACCATACGCGAGCCGCTCGACATCGTTGACCGTCATCTGGCCGACTCCCTGGTCGCTCTCGAGCTGGACCGCCTAGCCTCGTCCTTTGCGGCGGTCGACCTCGGTTCAGGGGCGGGCTTTCCTGGGCTCCCGCTCGCTCTCGCTCGCCCGTCGGCTTCCTTTGTGCTGCTCGAGAGCAACGGTCGCAAGTGCGAGTTCCTCCGGGGCGCCGTGCGTGCAACCGCGGCACGCAACGTGGAAGTGGTCAGCGCTCGCGCCGAGGACTGGCCCGGGGGCCGGGGCCGCTTCGACCTCGCCACCGCCCGGGCGGTGGGTCCACTTGCGGTTGTGATCGAGTACGCGGCGCCGCTGCTCAAGGTCGGCGGCGCCCTCGTCGCCTGGCGGGGACGGCGAGACCCCGACGGGGAGCGTGTGGCGCAGCGCGCGGCGGCGATCATCGGCATGGAGGCCTCAGAGCTGCTCGAGGTGACGCCGTTCCCGGGCGCCCAGGCCCGTCACCTCCACGTGATCTCGAAGGTACTCGAGACAGCTCCAGGGTTTCCTCGCCGGCCGGGCGTGGCGAACAAAAGGCCGCTAGGCGCGGAAAATTAGGTGATGGAATTGGCGGCGGCCCGTCGGTCTGACCGCGGGGGCCGTTAGCTTGCAACCGATGGGCACGGTGTACGCGGTCGCCAATCAAAAGGGCGGCGTCGGCAAGACGACGACCGCTGTGAACCTGGCGGCGTGCGTGGCCGAAGCGGCGTGCGACACGCTGCTGCTGGACATCGATCCCCAGTCGAACGCGACGATCGGCCTTGGGATCGGCAAGGACTCGTCGAAGACCATCTACGACGTGCTCGTCGACGAGTTGCCGTTCGAGGATGTCGTACGCCCAACCCAGCTCGACCATCTATGGCTCGTGCCCTCGGGACCCGATTTGGCCGGAGCCAACGTGGAGCTCCCACGGCTCCCCGGCTCCGAGACACGCCTGCGCGACGCGCTAGGGGGGGTGCGGGAGCGATTTGCCTACACGCTCCTGGACTGCCCCCCGTCCCTGGGCCCACTCACCGTGAACGCACTGGTTGCGGCGGATCGCGTGATCGTGCCCGTCCAGGCCGAGTACTTCGCGCTCGAGGGGCTCGCTGGACTGCTCGACACTCTGGCTTTGGTTCAGCGTGAGCTCAACCCGCGGCTCACGGTCGCGGGCATGCTGCTGACGATGTTCGACGGGCGCACCAAACTCGCGCAGGATGTGCGCCGCGAGATCCACGAGCACTTTCCGGAGCTCGTGTTCGACACCGTAATCCCGCGAAACGTCCGGATCGGCGAGGCACCAAGTTTTGGTAAAGCGGTGATACACCACGATCCGCATTGCAGCGGGGCAGATGCGTACTTCGAGCTCGCAAAGGAGGTAGCCGCCCGTGGCTGACCGACCGAAGGGAATGGGACGCGGCCTCGCGGCGATCCTGTCCGTGGCACCGAGGGAGGACGCCGACGATCTTCGCCAGCTTCCGATCGAATTGATAGCCCCCAATCCCAACCAGCCGCGCCGGACGTTCGATGAGGAGTCGCTGGTGGCACTCGCTGAGTCGATTCGCTCCCGTGGCGTGCTTCAGCCCGTGCTGGTCCGGCCTCTGCTGGGCGGCCGCTACGAGCTGATCGCCGGCGAGCGTCGGTGGCGCGCGGCTCGCCTTGCCGACCAGGACACGATCCCGGCCCTGGTGCGTCATCACGATGATGCGGCGTCACTCGAGCTCGCGTTGATCGAGAACATGGCGCGGGAGGATCTGAATCCGGTCGAGGCGGCACGCGCTTGCGCCGCGCTCGTCGAGGAGCTTGGGCTCTCTCGCGAGGAGGTAGGGCTGCGCCTGGGCCGCGGCCGTGTAGCGGTCTCGAACCTCATCCGCCTTCTCGACCTCCCCGACGAGGCGCTGGGGTTGCTTGAGCGAGGCGAGCTGACCGAGGGACATGGCCGGGCCCTGCTCTTGGCGGCCGATCACTCGGTGAGGCGATCGCTGGCGCGCACGGCAGCCCGGGAGGGATGGTCTGTGCGAGAGCTCGAGTCCCGCGCTCGAGCCGCCCGCATGGGCGGAGCTCCTCCGGCGCGCCGCCCGCATCGCCCGGTCATGCTCCATGCAGACCAACAGGCCGCCGCCGAGAGCATCGGCGACACGCTCGAAGAGCTCTTCGGCCGAGAGGTACAGGTGTCGCCGGCACGTGGCCAGCGCTTCCGGGTCCAGCTCGAGATCGAGTCCTACGAGGACGCGCTCGAACTCGTGCGACGCCTCCGGATCCGCCCCGCCGCCTGACGTTTCTGCAGCGGAGATAGCGTTGGCGTTGTCGTGGGTCCTGGCCGGTAAGTGGCCGGCGCCCACGGGTTAGAATCGCCACAGCAGCAAGGGCGATTAGCTCAGTCGGTTAGAGCGCTTCTCTGATAAGGAAGAGGTCCCAGGTTCGAGTCCTGGATCGCCCACTCTGGGGATCGCCTAGAAACCCGGGAGTTTCGGACCAGAGTTCTGGGCGCGGACGCGGCCGACGGCCATTATGGAAGCCGTTTGGAAGCGTGATCTTCACTTCACGCCGCCTGCGGGCGCCAGCGACTGGAATGTCCCAGACTCGCCTTCCTGTTCATGCCATCACATCCGGAACTGCGGATCATGGACTTGCGAGCTGGCGACGGGTTCGGATGCCCGTCGTCAGCGAGCAAGTACCGCGAGGTGCGCCTCCAGATGCGGCGGCGTGTCGTTCGCGTCGTTTGCTCCCATGGAGCGAAGGAACGGCCGGATGATGGCCGCTTGAGCGCTTAATGGACGCAGCCACCGCTGCTTGGCCATCGGCAAGCAGAACCTCGATCAGGTCGGCGGCGAGCTTCTCCGTTTCGGCCGGAGCGGGCAAGCACTCAAAGCGCGCGCTGGCTAGCACTCGTCCAGGGGAAGCAGCGCCGTGGATTCCGCGTAAGGCGGGTTGATGGTCGGCGATCACGCGATGCACTCATCCGTGGGGAGCAGGCATTGGCCTGTAGCTCGCTCTCGAGCCCTGTCTCCGGATCGTCGGCTGCGAAGACGCCCGGCGAGCCCGTGGATCATCCATGGTCAAGCTACGCTTGCCCAGCAAGCGAGCTGGGCAACGCATTGCCACCGGCCGGCCACGGGATGGCTCGTGTGACTCCAAGGGACGATGTCGCCGCCGGCCGCCCGGTGGTCGCCTCAACCCACGTCGCCTCGCACCGAGCGGCGCGGGTCGCTTGCGTATCGCCGGGTCGGAGCCGAGATAATGTGACCCGGGAGAGTCGCGCAGGCACCGAGCCCGCGCCTCGACTACAAGAAGATCGGGATAATGTTGAGGACGGAAGGTCGGTTCGAGACGGCGGCTCGTCGACCGCACCCGCTTCGGCGCCATGCGGCCGCGTGGTCGCTCGCGCTCGTAGGCGTCCTATGCAGCGTTACGAGCGGCTGCGGCGGCCAGGATCCGCATGCGCTATTGCGCTCTGCGCTGGAGAACATGACGAGCGCGCGCGCCTTTCGGATAAGCGGCACCGGTGTGATGTCGGGATACGGGGCTATCAGCTTCGACCTCGACGTGGTCCGGCATGTTGGCTTTCAGGGGACGTACCGGCTCGGGGCGACCCAGCTCCGGGTCGTCGACCTCCATCGGAAGCTCTATTTCAAGCTCCTGATCCCGGGTCAGACGAGGTTCCTCGGAGCCCAGATTCCCAAGTCGCTGTCGACGCGGTGGATCGAGGTGCGCTCCTCGCGGCTGGCCGCTCAGGCCTCCCGGCTGATCAATCTCCCTGGCGTCGTTGTGGGCACCGATCAGGCCCTGGATCTCGGCTCCACCACGGTCGCCGGGGTGCGTGCGCGGCGATTCGCGGATCCTCTGCGCGCAATCCAGCTCACCGTGGCGACCGACGCAACGCCGTTTCCCGTCACCATCGCTGAGAGCCAAGACCACCTCACGGGCACGCTTAGCCATTGGAATGAGCGGGTGCGGTTAACCACGCCCCCGGACCCGGTCACCGAGGCCCAGGCCACGGCGTCGACGAAGGTGCATCAGGTCACGTTGGCAGGCGGCTCAGTGCTGCCAGGGACGCCTCGCAAGGGGCTGCACACCTTCCGAGCGACCGGCTATGGCATCGAATTCGACTATCCCGAGACCCTGATCGTGGCGAGCGGAGGACCGGAGCGGCTGGCCGGAAGCAACCCCCACGCATCGCACGTCGACCTGGCCCTCAACGAATTCTCGGCGATCGGCGTCAGCCGCTTCCCCGGGCTTCCGATCCCCGTCACGAACGGCGACATCCACCTGGTTTACCAGACCTTCAGCCGGCTGATCAGTCAGCTCGCAGGCCATCCCGTCGCGGTGCAGTTCACCAGCATTCACCGCATCCCAGTGCTCCGCTTCGCCCCGTTCAGCCAGACGCTGCAAGGCGTGCGGATCACCGAGCAGATCGATAACGCGTTCGTGGGCACCGACGAGTACGAACTCCGCTGCCAGTACACCGGGGCCGATGCCCAGACGCTGCGGCACGCCTGCACGACGGTGCTGGCCACGCTGCGGCTGGTGAACGCCAGCGGTTAAGCAAGACCACCTATCCCGCCCGCCCTGTTAGCTCTACCGAACGCAAGCGCGAGCTCCGTCCGCAGACTCGCAGCAGTGCTTGTCGCCAAAGCAGGGCGTCTGCTTCGTCGGTGTGGGGGCTAATCGGCGCGGCGTCTTACGGTGTGCGCGCTCTGGACGAATCTCGACACCCCGGATCGGGCCTGGCCGGCCTCGTGGCGACACTTCTCTGGATCGTCCAGAGCGGTCATTTCGTCGAGCCGGTGCGCTGTCGCTTACACAGGGCATCCTGGGGTGTCGCCGCGTGGGCTGGCCGGTGTTGCCCGAAACGGCGGTAGACCACCAGCGCTGCTCGTGAGCCTACGACCTGATAGGTGGCTCCTTCGAAGCTTGTTCCTGAGTGCTACGCGCTGATGACTCTGCCGGAGCCCGCATCGATCCTGGTGACTCGATTGGCAGCGTCGTTCGCTACCCACACGCCGCCTTGGCCGATCGCGATTGCTTTGGGGCCAGGCGGGACTTTGATGGGCCGCCCGATGACGTGTCCGGATCGGGTGCTGATGCGAGTGACGCTGCTGTCGCGATAGTTCGCGACCCAGAGTTCGTGGTTTGAGACCGCGATCGCGTCCAGCGTGGTGCCGACGCCGCGAGCTGCTCCGACGAGTGTTCCGGAACTTGGATCGACCTGCAGGACTGCACCGAGCCCGTTTGTTACGTACAAAGCTCCGCTTCCCATGACTATCGCGAGCGCAAAACCACCAACAGGAATCGGTCGGCCAACGACTCGTCCAGAGCTGGCATCAATCCGAGACACGGTGCCATCCTGAAAGTTCGCAACCCAGACTTGCCCGGCGCCTACCGCGATCCCATCAGGGAACGCCCCGACCTTGATGGGGCTCCCGGTCGGCTTCCCCGAGCTGGCATCGATCCTAGTGACAGTGCCGTCGGCTTGGTTGGCAACCCAGACGCTGCCCTGCCCAGTCGCGATCGCATCAGGCTGGGAGCCGACACTAATTGCATCGTCGATCACCTGCCCCGAGCTCGCGTTGATCTGCGTCACCGTCCCGTCCGATTTGTTGGCAACCCAGACGCTGCCCTCCCCAACCGCGATTGCATCAGGTTGGTTGCCCACTTTGATCGGCTGGCCGACTACTTGGCCTGATTCGGCGTCGATCCGTGTCACCGAGTTATCGTTGTAGTTAGCGACCCAGACGCTGCCTTGGCCGACTGCGATCGCATCGGGCTGGGAGTGCGGCGGCAACGAGCTACGGACCGCGCTTCCATTCCCGGGCCGGCGTGTGGAGGCCGAACAACCAACACCCGCGACAACCACGACCGCGAGTGCGGCAAGCCATACACGAGCCGACGTCGTCGTGGGGCTCAGCGAGGCGCGAAAACGAACCAGGGATCCCGGACGACTAGAGACTTCGGGTCCTTCACCGCTCACCCGTGCAGTGTGACAGCGGCTCGCGACGCGGAGCGCAGGAGCACGACGCACTCAGCAAGCGCACTGACGTCCTGGCGCAGCTCGGGTCGCAACCGCTCTTGCAGGCGATCGATCAGGTCGGAGCGGACCGAGAATCTCGCCCCGTTTGGACGAAACGGAGAAGCTCGCCGCCGACCTGATCGAGGTTCTGCTTGCCGATGGCCAAGCAGCGGTGGCTGCGTCCATTAAGCGCTCAAGCGGCCATCATCCGGCCGTTCCTTCGCTCCATGGGAGCAAACGACGCGAACGACACGCCGCCGCATCTGGAGGCGCACCTCGCGGTACTTGCTCGCTGACGACGGGCATCCGAACCCGTCGCCAGCTCGCAAGTCCATGACCCCCGGGGCAGGGGAATCGCACGAACAGAAGAGATGTCCCGGTTGGAAGGGTTCCTGCGGGAGCGCTGGCTCCCACGCTTAGGTCTCTCGAGGACGTCGCCTCGTTCGTCCAGCAGCGATCCGTTTCGCGGCCCACCGCTCGACCTCCGGCCGCAGCCAGAGCATAGGACGGCCACGACCCAGGTTGATGATTGGACGCGGCATGTCGTCGTACTTCGTCAGGTATTCGCTGACGGTATTCCGGTTTGCGAGACCGAGAATTCCGGCGACGTCGTGCGCGTCGATCAGATCGGCAACGTCAACTCTTCGACCCACGACGGCCAAGCGTATACCCGTCAGCGGATCCGCCTTACGGGAGTCAGGTTTCCGTCCGGAGGTAGTTGTAACTTACTCCCGTAAGCTCAAAAGACGGCCTCGGCGGTGTTGGCACACCCCGAGGCCCGGCCGAGACCTAACGAGGAGGTCCCGACAATGCAAGCGTACGCCACTGCGGAGCGGCTCTCACCAGAGAGTCGCCCTCGCCATCTTGATCCTCTTCCACGGGCCCGCTCAGAAGGCGCTGAAATCTATCTTGCCGCCTTGGACGTACTGCTCGGTCGCTTGGCTGACCTCGTTGTCGAGCGCGTGATGGAGCGGCCGACGGTCGCAAATCGGCCTGTACAGGAGTGGCTGGACGCCCGGAGCGCGGCCGAATACCTCGGCGTCCACCGCGACACGCTCCGCAAACTCGCCGCCGAGCGTGCAGTTCCGGTTCACCAGGACGGCCCAGGCTGCAAGCTCTATTCCGTCGCGACGAGCTAGACGAGTGGCGGCGGACGAGCCGAGCCAGCCGGAGCCGGCTGAGGGCCGCTTCATGAGCGCGGCGAGTGGGCCCGCCTCGTCGCGCCCGCGTCGAGCGAAACAACTACCGGCGTGCGAACGGAGTTCTCGAGGTTGGCTTCAAGGATGCGGCCGGCATCCAACGCTGGCGCACGGTGAACGGCGGGATCATGGCGGCGCGCAGGCTGCGAGACGAACTGTTGGCGCGAAGGGGACGCGGCGACACCGTCGCGCCGGATCCGCGGCTGCGGTTCGCTGAAGCCGCCGATCTTTGGCTCGCCGGTCCCGTCCTTGATCTTCGACAGTCAACGCAGGCCAAGTATCGGAGCGCACTCGGTCAGCATCTGCGGCCGCGGTTCGGCGGGCGAAGGCTTGACAGCATCACGGCCGACGACCTGGCCACGCTCGTCCGGCGGATGCGCGACGAGGGCAAGAGCGAAGCCACAATCGCGATCGTCCTAGGGGTGGTCGGCCGTATCTACAAGTTTGCCGCTCGGCGACTCGGCTGGCACGGGACCAACCCGACGATGCTGCTGCTCTCTTCCGAGCGGCCGAAGGTCTCGCTGGCCAAGCGGCGCCCGATCTTTACGCCGGAGCAGATCGAGCAGACAATTGCTGCCGCCACGAAGCCGTACCGCACGATGTTCACCTTGGCGGCGTTGACAGGCGCCCGCATGTCGGAGCTATGTGGCCTCACGTGGTCAGACGTGCGGCTGGATGACGTGGACGACGCCGAGGTGACGTTCGGCTGGCAGGTCGATCGCAAGGGCAACCGGCGGGCAACGAAGACCGACGGGTCGGCCCGTACTGTGCCGATCCCTCGGGAACTGGCACTGGTTCTTGTGCGACACAAGCTTGCCTCGCACGACACGAGGCCTGAGGCCTTCGTGTTTGCGACCCGCTCGGGCCGGCCGCTCGGACAGCGGAACGTCCAGCGAGCGCTGAGGAAGGCTCAGGAGCGCGCGACGGACGAGAGTGGCCGACCGACGTTCCCGATCCTCCATAAGGAGGATGCCGAAGGCCTCCCGGCTCCCGTGCCCCCGCTTCCTTGCCCTCGATGCACTCCTTCCGTCACACAGTCGCCTCGCGGGCTCTGCTCGCGGGCGAGAGCGTGGATGAGGTGGCATTCCTCCTCGGGCATCGGGATGCCACGGTCACGCGTGTCGTCTACGTCCGCGAGGTCGCAGATGCGCGGCGACGCTCGATGCGCAGATCGAGGATGCTCGCCGAGTACGGCGGTGTCCTACGTGCTGCTGTCGAGGCGAGTCAAAGTGAGAATCCGTAGCTGGAAGTTCCATTGCTCAGCCGATTCCGCTCGCTCTGTCAAGGCGCGTGTGCTCGGTGCCGCTCTTGATCGCACGGGGTTAGGCGTCACGGGCTGCCCGCGCGTCTGCCATGAGCTGATCGACGCTGCGGACGTCCGCTATGACGCCGGTATTGATGGAGAACGGCGCAAGAACCGTGGCAAGGCGTTCTGTTGCGCCCGCGCCGAGCTGAGGATCGAAGACGAACAGATAATCGTGGCCGTTGCCGTCGAGCCGAGCTACGAACGACGCTTCAATGGCGTGCTCGCGAGACGAAAGCACGTCCAGCAGAGCGGGAGCCTCAGCACTGGTGACCGACGCCGTGACGAACCCTTGGTGTCGCTCCAGCCGCCCTAGCTTCTGTCTCGATTCATGGCGTATACGAGCTCGTTGCGCGGCGACCGGCGCCTTCTTCACGACGGAGGCACCTTTCCGAGTAAGGCTCCAGCGTCCTTTCGGGTGCTTTGGGGCTGTGTGCTCGCGTTCCCCGGTGAAATCAACGAGCCCACGTCCTTGCAAGGTGGCCAGGGACCTGGCTACCGACGACGCTCGTCTCGAAAGGCGCTCCGCTAGGTCGCCTTCCGTCAGCGCACCGGCCAGGAGCTCCTGTAGGACCCCCCCACTGCTCGATCCTCAGAGGTGCTTCCTCCGGCATCCCTGCACAGTATCCTCAGACGCGCCACACTGTGGCACGATCGCTACACAGTCTGTCCGACTATGTAGCGATACTGCTAGGCGTGACCAGCGCGCTTGGCGCCCCCACGGCACACGACACGACGGCTGGGGGGTCTTTTCGGAAGCTTCCTGAGTCCTCGTGGACTCTACGAGCAGTCGCCAAGGCTTGGCGCGTCAGTAGGCTAGACCCCTTGCGGCTCTGGCCTTCGCTACCTCTGGCTGGGGGCCCTCGCTGATGTATCGCCTCTTCTTCAAGCTTGTCCTGCAGCGAATCGATGCCGAGCACGCACACGCGCTCGCGAAGCGCGCTTTGCGAATCGCCCGCTCGACTCCGGTTGGACGCGCCATCATCCGCTGGTGGGTCGGTTCCATCGACAAGTGTCTGGAGATCCGCGCGCTGGGGCTGACGTTCCCGACTCCAATCGGTGTTGCCGCTGGCGTTGACAAGGACGCCACCTGGTTCGACGACTTAGCAGCGCTCGGGTTCGGCTTCGTCGAGGTCGGCACCATCACGGCATTGCCCCAGGCGGGCAATCCACCTCCGCGGGTAACCAGGCTGATCAGGGACCGAGCGATTCTGAACCGCATGGGCTTTCCGAATCCAGGCGCTGAAGTTGCGTCGGCCCAGCTTGGGCGTCGCACCCCGGGGACCATCGTCGGCGTGAATGTCGGGAAGTCCAAACTCGCCTCCGTCGAGACCATTGGAAGCGATTACAAAGCTGCGGTCCGGCATCTAGCGCCCGTTTCGGACTACTTGGTGCTGAATGTCAGCTCGCCAAACACTCCAGGGCTACGCGATCTTCAAGATGAAGATCGTCTGCGGTCACTAGTAGCCGATGTTCGCGACGAACCCGAGGCTCGTTGCGTGCCGCTATTTATAAAGATCGATCCAGACCTCGACGACGAGCACGTCGCCGCCATTGCGCGGCTCGCCGTTGAGCTTGGATTAGACGGGATCGTCGCCGTGAACACGACGGTCGATCGCAGTTCTCTGGCCAATTCGTCTGCGTTAGACACTCCCTTCCGGGGCGGTGGGATCTCAGGTCAGCCGCTCCGCGCCAGAGCAACAGAGGTCCTGCGCTGCATCAGGCGCGCCGCTGGCGACGAGCTCGTTCTCATCTCTGTGGGAGGTGTTGAAACTGCGGACGACGTCTGGCAGCGGCTTGTCGCCGGCGCAACTCTCGTGCAGGTGCACACGGCATTCATCTACGAGGGACCGTCGTGGCCCAAGCGGATAAACCATGAACTGGCACAGAAGGTCCGTGAGGCCGGTATCTCGTCCATCCAGGAAATCGTGGGAGCGCGCGAGCGCACCGTCCTGGACGGCGACCATTTTCTGAACGGCGCGCAAGCAGCGGTGGGCGCCGGTGCGCTTCGCGGATCGGCTGAATAGACCACTGCGAGAACGTCGGGTCTGGCGTGGCGCCACTAGGGTTTAGTGCGCCGAGACTCCGACGACCGAGGCGACCAGATGCCAGCGCCTATCGCAGGGATCGATGACTTCTACGAACTGGTAGCGGGCGAAGTACTCCGAGAGTTGGCGAAGCTCGACGCAGAGGCCGCTGGGATTCGTCATTGGCTGGTCATCGAGGACGCGGATAGGGCTGCTATCAGCGAGATCGATGAGGACGTTGAACCAGGCCTCGGGTCGCTTGCTGAGCAGGGGGCGAATGCGGCGTACGTGACGTACACACCAGGACCGCCATCGGAGCACGTGCTCGCGTACGTCGTCATGGCAGGTCGTGTGAACTCCGACGTCCGAAGGAGCTACCTGCTGCGTGGTGGTGGCTCGCTTTCGCTTGGGCAGTGGGAGTACACGGTTTAGCTGGTTCTCGGGCCCTCGGGCATGAGCCCACATGGAAGCCGGATGGAAGCTCCATCGCTCACGAGCGGGCCTCGGTCCCTCGCCAGGAGAATCCTCAAACCCTTGCCACCTGCAAATCCCCACATCCGACCCGCACCCACCCACGCCTGCGCTTCTCTGATAAGGAAGAGGTCCCAGGTTCGAGTCCTGGATCGCCCATCCCAGAAGCGCGCCTGCAACTGGAGCCTGCCGGTACGCGGAAGAGGTAGTCGAGAGCCGCGAGACTAATCCTGGGGTGGTTCCCTGGGGCTACGCGGCGGCGGGGTGACTACATTGCTCTCGAGGGGCGCGAATGCGAATCGGAAAGGGGCTCAAGGCCTGGTGGGCCTGCCGCCTGATGGTGGCGGCGGTCGTGTGCATGGGCGCTGGTTGCATGGCCGCCTCGAGTTCGTCGGCAAGCCCGGCGGCACCGGCAGCCTCGGCAAGCTGGCCTTCGCTTGCCAGCCAGGGGTTTCGTGAGTTCATCGGTACGGGCGACGGCAGTCAGGTTGCCTGGCACTACTCGAGCGGCTTGTGGGGTGGGCAGAATGGTTCCTCCTGGTGGCAGTCGGCGCTGGGCATCGCGCTCCTGGCGCGTTATGGCCAACTGACCCGTCAGCTGAGGACGCCCATCCAGACGGTCCTCGTGCGGACCTACCAGGCCAACGTCTCGAAGGCGGATAGGAACTTCACCGATAAGTTCATGGACGACACGGCTTGGTGGGGGTTGGCCTGGCTGGCCGCTGCCCGGTACGAGCTCTATTTCGGCGACCAGCGCGATGCGAGGCGGTTTCTCACGGTCGCCGAGACAGACGCGTCGTACATCGCTCAGCAACCGAAGGTGTGTGGCGGCATCTCCTGGACGACCGGAGGCGCTCCCCACACCATCAGCCAGGCGACGTTCATCGCGCTGGCCGCCGAGCTGGCCCGCTTCCTCCATTCGACTGGACCGTTACACGACGCACGTCGAGCCGCGGCATGGCTGTCGGAGGCAGAGGGCGCCTGGGCCTGGCTTGCGCAGAGCGGATTGGTGGACGTATCCACGGGCGAGGTGGCGAAGGACAGCATGAGCGACGGCTCCTGCGGACAGCTGCAAGGCGGCCCCGTCACCTATACCCAGGGCGAGGTCGCCGACGCCCTGGTCCAGCTGGGAAGCGCGCTCGGGAATCCGTCCTACGACTACGAGGCGGCCGGCTTCCTGCTGTACGCGATCAAGACAGCAAGTCCGTTCGTGTTCGACGGAGTTCTCCAGGATCGGTGCGAGACGATCTCGACGAACTGTTCGGCCAACCCGCTCCAGCAAGACGTCATGGCCTTCAAGGGCATCTTCATCCAGGGGGTATCCGACTGGGCTTCCGCGACCCTCAGCGCCCAGTTCAACGCGTTCCTACAAGCTCAGCCAACGGCTGTGCTCAACAACGACGTGCTTGGCGCGAGCACGCCATCGGCCCCCTGCGACTCGCCTCACAGCTGTCAGTTCGGCATGTCATGGGCCCGGCAGGTGTCGCCAATGCTGGTGTCGGCGGGAACCCAGGAGAGTGCACTCGTCGCCTTGACGGCTGGGATCTCCGCGACCCTCACGCCCAAGATCGACCTGGAGCGATAACCGCGGACCCCTCTCGCCCGGACGCTAATGAAGTCCGCGCGCGCCGGCGCCATCGCCCGAGCCCTAACTGCCCAACCGCTGGACAAAAGCGCGCCATGGGGAAGAAAAGCCCCCCAAGGTTGTCCTTGCCTTCACAGCCCCAGGACGCGGGCGCGTACGAGAAGCCAGCGAAAGGATGTCGGCGATGAGAGCACAGCGTGTGGTGGTGTCCGCCTCAGGGTTGGCCGTACTAGCTGTGGCGCTCGCCGGCTGCGGCAGTAGTGGGAGCCGTGCTCATCTGACCGCCGCCGTGGCGAGCCGGCCGGCATCGACTGCCGTCCCCCCGCCCCCGCCCCATCTGCTGATCGTCGCACCGCACGCGGGAGCAACGACCTCTCAGACAGTGGTCGTCCGGGTTGCGCTGAGCGGAGCACGTGCCGCCGGGCCAAGGCCATTCAGATACCTGCTCGACGGACGCATCGTCTGGCTCGGCTCAGCCAGGCTCACCTTCCACGAGCTCGCCGCCGGCCGCCACCATCTCGTTGTGATGCTCGCGGCGAGGCGATCTGTCACGGCGGCGCGCACCTTCATCGTGTCTACGCCTGCTCCGACCCGCTCGACAACGTCCGCGCCGCCTCCGGTGACCACGACTGCGACGTCCTCCGCGCCGCCTCCACCAACCACAACGTCAACGACCACGACGAAGTCCGCGAGCGGCGGGATCCCCCAGGGGCCCAACGCAGGCGACGGCGATATCGACAATCACGGCGGGCCCAGCGATGGCGACGGCAACGTCTAGATAGGGCGGACGCGCTCCACTGTGGCCGCGGACCCGCCCGTTCAGCTGGCCGCCTCGGCAGCCACCGGCACTGGCACCGCCCGCCCAGCGGCTTCCGCCGGCTGGCCTGCGAGCTGACCGCCGGCACACTCCTCGCAGCGGACGGCACGGCGGGGATTACGGATCCCAGCCAGGCCGAGAAGCCCGCCGATTGCCACGAGCGCAGCCGAGATTCCCATCCCGAGATGGAATGCATCAAGCGAGGCTGTCTGTACGGCCGATGCCACGCGCGGCCCCGCTCGCGCCGGCTCGACCCGTGCGAGCGTCTGGCGCCGCGCCTGCGTCACCGCCGCGCGCGCGGTGGGGTCGAGACGCACCCCGGCCAAGCGGTGATCGAGCGAGGCGCTGAACTGGCCGGCTATGGCGGCGCCGATCGCCGCGATCGCCACCAGCCCCGCGACGCGGGCAATCGCATTGTTGACTCCGGAGGCGATCCCGGCGTTGCCTCCATCGGCGTCGGAGAGAACGGTTGCGGTCAGTGGAGCGACGGTCGAGGCGAGTCCGAGCGAGAACACGAGGAGGGCGGGAAGCAGGTCGGTTGTGTAGCTCACCTGCGCGCCCAGGCGCTGCAGGAGGAGGAGCCCGAGTGCGGCGACGAGCGGTCCGAGACCCATGAACAGGCGCGGACCAAAACGGTCTGCCAGCCTTCCCATCCGCTTTGAGAGCAGAAACATGACGATGGTCGAGGGCATCATTGCCAGCCCGGCTCCGAATGCGCTGTATCCCGCGACCTCCTGGAGGAACAGGACGAGAAGGAAGAAGGTCACGCTCAACCCCCCGTACATCGCGAACGTCTGGGCGTTGCCGACTGAGAAGTTGCGACGAGCAAACAGACCAAGAGGGAGCATCGGTGCCGCGGTTCGGCGCTCATGCGTGAGGAAGAGCGCGAGCAGGGCGAGGCCGCCCAGTCCAGGTCCCAAGACCTGAGGGCTCCCCCATCCCACCGCCGGCTGACGTATCAGCGCCAGCACGGGGCCCGCTAGTCCGAGAAAAGTGAGGAGCGCGCCGAGCCAGTCAACGCGGCCGCGGGCAAGTCCGCGATCCTGAGCCGGAACAAAGCGCCAGACGAGTGTGAGAGTGGCGAGCACGAACGGGACGTTGATCGCAAAGATCAACCGCCAGGAGACCGCTCCCACGAGATAACCGCCGACCAGCGGGCCGACGACGGTCGAGATGCCCGACCACGCGGTCCACGATCCGATCGCAGCGCCGCGTTCCTCGCGGGGGAATGCCGCCACGATCACCGCTAGCCCGCTCGGCATGAGCAGTGCCCCAAACGCGCCCTGAAGGGCCCGACAGGCAATCAGCACCTCGATGCTCGGCGCCACTGCGCAAAGCAGCGACAGCAGGCCGAAGCCGCCGACCCCGAGCGCGAATATCCGCCGCTCCCCGAACACGTCGCCGAGCGACCCGCCGACGAGGATCAGCGAGCCGAGCGTGAGGAGGTAGGCGTTGGAGATCCACTGCTGCCCGGCGAGCCCACCGCCCAAGTCGGCGCGGATCGCCGGCAGCGCCACGTTGACGGCCGTCGCGTCGAGGCCGGCAACGAAGGAGCCCATGATCGCCGCGGCGAGCACGAGCCGCTTCTGCCGATCGGACACTAGGTGCCAATCGTGGCGCATACACCGGAGAGCCGTGGCTCGGCGGGGTAGCGTGCAATGCATGCCGGATCGACTCAGGCGCTATCGGGCCAAGCGAAACCCGGGCAGGACGGCCGAGCCAGGGGTGCGAGGTGCGAAAGGACGGGCCGAGGGACGGCGCCGACCCGGGACCGGGCCGCGGTTCGTGATCCAGAAGCACGCGCGCATCCCGCCTGCACTACGACTTCCGGCTCGAGGTCGATGGGACGCTGCGGTCATGGGCGGTGCCCAAGGGCCCGTCTACCGATCCGCGGATAAAGCGGCTCGCCGTGGAGGTCGAGGACCATCCACTCGAGTACGCCGACTTCGAAGGGATCATCGGCGAGGGCAACTACGGGGCTGGCGCGGTGATCGTGTGGGACGCCGGGCGATACCGGAACCTCGACGAGGAGCACACGATGGCCCAGACGCTGCGCGCCGGGCACGCCAAGGTGTGGCTCGAGGGAGAGAAGCTCGAGCGGCGGATGGACTCTCCAGCGCACACGGGGAGGCGCCAAGCCCCAATGGCTGCTCATCAAGCGCCGCGACGAAGCAGCCGACGCTCGGCGCAAGCCGCACAACACGCAACCAGAATCGGTCAAGACGGGACGGACGGTCGAGGAGGTTGCGCGGCAGGAGCGTGCCGGGCGCGCGTGAACCGGTGGCTCGAGCAACTCGACGAGGCTGACCGTGCGCTGATCAGGGCCGGCTCCTCTCCCCGTGCCGGCCAGCTGATGCTTGCCACCCTCACCCAGGAGCGGTTCAGCGATCCCGGGTGGATATTCGAGCGCAAGCTCGATGGGATCCGCTGCCTTGCCGTCCACGACGGCCATGGGGTGACGCTGCTATCCCGCAACGACCTGGGGCTGAACGGACGTTATCCAGAGATCGCCGCCGCCCTCACCGGGCCTGATCGTCGGTTTGCCATCGACGGCGAGATCGTGGCATTTGCGGGGTCAACCACGAGCTTCGCCAGGCTGGCTGAGCGCAGACAGCGATACGTGCCGGTCTTCTATTACGTGTTCGATCTGCTGTGGCTAGACGGGTATGACGTGCGAGCGCTGTCTCTACGCCGCCGCAAGCAGCTGTTGCGCGGGACGCTTGAGTTGGCAGGTGCGCTGCGACTGGTCGGTCATCGCAACGGCTCCGGCGAGGCGATGTTCAAAGAGGCATGCCGGCGGAGATGGGAAGGATTGATCGCCAAGCGGGCCGACGGGAGCTACGTGGCGGGACGATCGCGCGACTGGCTCAAGTTCAAGTGTGAGCACGGCCAGGAGTTCGTGATCGGCGGCTACACGGCGCCACGCGGGGCTCGGGAGGAGTTCGGCGCCCTGCTGCTCGGTTACTTCGCCGACGACGAGCTCCGGTACGCCGGCAAGGTGGGAACAGGCTTTGACCACACGCATGCTGCGTGACCTCGGCACGCGCCTGCGCCGCCTCGAGCTCGATCGGCCGCCGTTTGCCGATCCCGACGCGATCCGCGAGCGGGGCGTTCAGTGGGTCCGCCCCGAGCTCGTGGCCGAAGTCGGCTTCAGCGAGTGGACACGCTACGGCCGGCTGCGCCATCCGAGGTTCCTGGGGCTGCGTGAGGACAAATCCGCGCACGAGGTGATGCGCGAACAGTGAGCCCGTCGTCGAGGCAACCGCCGGCGCTGATCCGCAGCGGCCGCCGCAAGATCGAAATCTCCCATCCCAACAAGGCCCTCTTCACGCGTCCGGCCGTGACCAAGCTCGATCTGGCGCATCACTATGAACGGGTTGCCGAGGCGAT
Source organism: uncultured Solirubrobacterales bacterium (assembly GCA_963803595.1). Taxonomy (GTDB): domain Bacteria; phylum Actinomycetota; class Thermoleophilia; order Solirubrobacterales; family Solirubrobacteraceae; genus Palsa-465. The sequence goes on along the minus strand of CAWDNF010000005.1, from coordinate 161,850 downwards.
GCTCCCGCACCTGCGGGGGCGGCCGCTCGCCCTCCAGGTGTACCCGCAGGGCATCGAGCGACGCGGGTTTTTCATGAAATCGGTCCCGGCCCACTTTCCGGCCTGGATCCCGCGCGTAGAGGTGCCGAAGAAGGGGGGCACCCTGACCCAGATGGTTGCCGAGAACACGGCGACGCTGATCTATCTAGCCGGTCAGGACGCCGTTACTCCGCATGTGTGGCTGAGCCGTGTCGGAGCACCGCGCGACCCCGACCGGCTGATCATCGATCTCGACCCTTCACCGGGGATCGGCTTCACGGCGGTGCGGGCCGCGGCACGGGAGGCCGGTGCTCGTCTGCGGGACGCCGGCCTCGTGCCCTACGCGATGGTCACCGGATCCCGGGGGATCCACGTCGTCTGTCCGCTGCGGCGCAGAGCACACGTTCAAAGTGGTGCACGGCTATGCCCGCGGCATCGCTCAGGGGCTGGCCGAGGACGATCCCGCGCGCCTGACGCTCGAGTGGAGGCGTGCCGACCGCGGCGCGCGCATCTACCTCGACGTCAACCGGATCAACTATGCCCAGCATGCCGTCGCTCCCTACGGCGTGAGAGCGCGACGCGGCGCCCCGGTGGCGATGCCGATCTACTGGGACGAGCTCGACGATCGGAGCCTCAAGCCTGACCGCTGGACGATCCGGACGGCCGCCGACCGGGTCGAGACGGATGGCGACGCCTGGAGCGGGATGGGCCGGCGCGCCAGGAGGCTGCCCGTGTGATCAACGCGCGGGAGGAACACGCGCAGTCAGGATCGCTGCGCTGGCCGCCGGCAGGGGTACAAGGTAGACACGCGGCGAGCGAACGAGCGCGGGAAGGCTGCGCGGCGAGATCGAGCCAGAGGAGTCAAAGCTCGCTCCGCCGAGCCTGACGCCGCGCGTGGCCCGGGCACCCGGGGCGACAAGGCGCGTGACGCTGGCCGAGGTCGCCGGGCGGGGCAAGCGGACGAGGACGACGTGCCGGTGCGCGAGGTCGTCGTTTATCAGCGTCACGCGGATGGTCCCGTCCGGCCCGCGCGTCGCCCAGCACCGGATAGAGGCGGGCGCCGACTTCCGGGTGGCGATCAAGCGCGAGCCGGGTGGGGCGGCCAGCGTGAATGCAAGCAGGCCGTAGTACTCGGGCGCGACGGTCGCGGACCAGCTTCCGGCTATCCGCCGGAAATGAAACAGGGCGTACGACGCTCTGGGGAAGGTGTGAAAGTTGATTCCCTGCAGTCCGGCCCGGGCCATGGCGAACGCCGTGTCTAGCGCCCACAGCGCGGAGGCGAAAGTGTCGCTGACGCCACGCTTGCCCCCGCAGGCGACCGAGTTGATCTCGTCGAGGCGCGCGGGGAGCCCGTCCCGCCGCGCGATCGCGACGTAGGGCGCGACCAGCTGGCCGAGGCTCTCCGACGCCGATGCGCTCAGCAGATGACCGATCGTGGGGTAATGGGGCGAGCCGGGGAGGGTGAAGCATCGGTTCATCGGATAGCGATGAAAGGTGACGAGGCCGACATCCCGGTAGGTGCGCAAGAACCAGGCCAGGCGTGACATCCAGTTGTCTCCGGCCAAAGTTGGTCCAGCGACCCGCAACCCTTCCGGCAGCCGATGCGCCAGGTGGGCGAACTCGGCCGCGAAGGACCGAAAGTCGTAGCGGGTGGACCGCCCCAGCACCGGCGCGCCGCCGGCCGTGTGGTACCAGGGAAAGTGCGCGTAGCGGGAGGGTTCGTTACCGATCTCGAGGGCGAGGATGCGCCGCCGCGGGAGGTAGGTCGCAAACGCCCGCGCCTCGGCACGGCCGATCGCGGGCGGCCTGGCTTCGAGGTCGATGCCGAGAATGAGCCGCGCGCCCAGTGCGTCCGCCAACCGAGTCACGATCGCGAGCCAGCGAGGCGAGAGGCTGTAGCTCGCGCCCGCCGGTCGGCCAAGCCGCCTCGTCGGCCACCACGTGGTGTCGGTGCTGTTGCCACCGATCCGGATGACGGGTGACTGACCCGGCGCGAGGTTCGCCACCAGGCGCTCGAAAGCAGAGTTGAGGCGGGCGGGATCGACGCCCGTGTACTGCGTGAGCGCGGGATACTCGAAAGAGATCCCGATGAACCCGGGCGCGATCCGCGGCCCAGCCGCTCGCGCCAGCACGGCCACCCTGACATCGGGACGGGGCATGGCTGGGTCGTTGTCGGCGAGGGCACCCTCGCGCAGCAGCGCGAAGCCGGTCAGCAGCCCGCCGCATGCGCCAGCCGTCACGAGTGCCACCGCGCGAGCCCTGACGCGGCGGCGAGACAGGGTCCCGCCCAGCATGCGCCGCAGACTCACCGACCAGCCTGAAGCGTCGATTAAGCCACAGATGGTTATGGCGCCGGGCGTCGCCGAGACGGTCTGCGCCCGGCATACACTGCCCGCTCGTGGAATCGGCGAGCGAAACCATCGAGCCGCTCGCGCGCCCTCACGCGGCCGAATGGACTCCCGCCCGCCCCCGCCTAGCCCGGGCCCAGCGCGCGCTCCACGACGTCCGCTTCGCGCTCATGGTCTACCTGGCCTCGCGGGTGCTGCTATTCGCGGTGGCGATCGTCAACGGCCAGCTTCGCCACCGTTCGCTGCTCGACGAGCTCTCGAACTGGGATGGCTTCTGGTACCGGTCGATCGCCAACGTGACAGGCCACGGCACGTTCTCGCCGACGGTCGCCAACCTCGTCCAGCACGAGGCGTTCTACCCCCACCACGTCTACCACGCCGCAGACCAACCTCGGGCTTCTTCCCCGGCTACCCGTTGCTCATGTGGCTGGTCTCCCACGCCCTCCACTGGATCACCGGTCACGGACGATCTGGTCGGTCACCGTCGCCGGGCTGCGCTGATCCGATGTGGGCGGGGCCATCGCCACCCTGCTGATCGTGAGCGACTGCGCGCGGGCTGGTGGGGAGCGGAGGCGGCGCGCCGCGCGGTCGTGCTCTTCTGCCTGTTCCCGGGCTCGGTGATCTTCTCGATGGTCTATGCCGAGGGGATCGTCATCCCGCTGGCGGCCGGCTGCATCCTCGCGCTCCAGCAGCGGCGCTGGATGCTGGCGGGCTCCTGGCCGGGTCGCCACAGCGGGCGAGCCCGAGGCGGTCGTGTTGGTCCCGTCTGCGCCGTTGCCGCTCTGCGGGCACGCGCTACGCGAGCGAGGGCGCGAGGCCCGAGTCGGTCCCGCGCGGCGCAGCTTGCTTGCGCCCGCTCTCTCGACGACCGGGATCGTCGGGGTCGGCGCATTCATGTGGGCCTGGACGGGACGCCGTTTGCCACGTTCACCACCCAGCACTACGGCTGGCGCGAGCGCACCGATCCGCTCGCCCTCGTCCACCTGGTGACGCGCTTTGCCGGCGAGATCTCCTTCACCCACTTCAACCATCCGACGATCAACCTCAATTACCCGGTCGGGATCGTCGGGGCGCTGTCGTGCTGATCGGCGGCCTGGTCTGCTCGCGCGCTCGCTGCGCCAGATCTCGCTCGAGGCATGGGTGTGGACGCTCGGGATCGCGCTTCTGATCGCGGTGACCTCCGAGTACGTGCCGCCCAATCCGCGACTTCTCATCACCGCGTTTCCCGTCGTGCTGGTCTACGCCTATCGGCTGCGCGGGCGAAGCTTCGACTGGCTCCTCGCGGTCAACGTCGTCCTGCTGGCCGGCCTGAGCGCGCTGACCTTCCACAACGTCACGCTGCGGCCCTGAACAGCTCGATCGAGATCGGGCTGGCGCGCCCGAACGTACGCGCTCGCTCCGCCGTGGGTAGCGAGCCGCGAGCTCGCCTCGCAGCGTACCGCAGGCGCTGGAAGTTCGCTCCCGACACGGCCGGGCCCCCCAGCCGGCCCTCGTGGCTCGACACCAGCCACACCCGGCGACAGTCGAGCGAGGCCCGCGCAGCCGGCCCGGCGTGAGCGAGTCCTGTACTCCTCGACGTACGGACGCACGACCTTCCACGCCAGACGAGGCAGGACAGGAACGGAAGACGGTGGCCCGGAGCCGCCGTAGTACTCGAACGGCATTCGCGTGTCGAGGGGATAAAAGCGCGATGCAGTCGCCGGGGCCGAGCGGCGCCCCCACGTACGCGGTAGCTCCTCGCCATTGCTCGGCGGAGACGCCGTAGCTGGGCGCCAGCGCCAGCGCACGCAGGACGACTACGGCGGCCAGCCCGCCACCGCGCCAGGACGCGGCAGGCCCCCGAGTGGGTGAGCGCCCAAGCGACCAAAGCCGCGACCGCCGGGAAGCGACACCAGCACGTAGCGCGCCTGGAAGATCGAGTGCGAGACCAACGGAGACCACCAGGTCCACCACGACCGGCAACACCAGCCAGGCCAGGACTACGGTCCGCGACGGCAGCTCGCCGAGCTTCGCAGGCGCCGTCCGACCTGCCATGCCCCGGCCAAGACGAGGACGCCCTCGAGGATCAGCAGCGCGTTGCCTGTTGAGACGTAGTAGCCGGGCTGAAGCCCGACGAGCCAAGCGCATCGAGCGACCTGCTTTGCCGTCCGAAGCTCGGCGCCGGCACCCAGAAGAGCTGGCCCGAGCCCCGCTCGGCTGAGAGCACCAACAGCGGGCGCAACACAGCAGGGCCACGACATCGCGGCGAGACCGCACGGGCCCCCGCGCGCGGTAGAGCCACAGCACAACCAGCTGCGCGGGGAAAACGAGCAGTGCCTCGAGCCCTGAATAGACGGCGGCCACGGTGCAGCACGACGTACGCCAGGCCGGCCCAGCCGCGCGTCAGCCGCTTGTGTCGAGCAGCCACAGCAGAGCGAGGAACGAGCCGGCAATCAGCGCGATCATCAGCGCATAGCCCCGGGCGTTCTGCCCCCAGTAGACGAGCGTGAGGCTCACCGCGGCCAGCAGCCCGGCCACGGCGCCCGTCCAGCGATCCCACAGGCGCCGGGCGAGACAGGCGACGAGCGCGACCGCCGCGATGGCGCCGATCGCCGACGGCAGCCGCAAGACGTAGCCCCATTCCCGAAGGCGGCGATCAGAACGTGAAGGAGCGCGTAGTAGCCGAGCATGTTGCCGCCGTCGCGCGCCAGCGCGGAGCCGAGCGCCGCCCCGTGCTGGGCTGCGATCGAAGCGGTGGCCGCCTCGTCGAGCCACAGGCTGCGTGTGTCGAGCTGATAGAGGCAGAGCCCGGCGGCGATCACCGCCGGGACCGCGACGGCCGCGAGATCGAGCGGTGCGCTCACGCCGCAGCGCGCACCACCCTCTCCGGCGCGCGCTGAAGGTGCGCCACACGTAGGCAGCCAAGACCATGTAAACGGCAAGCACCGCGGGAGCGCTCTGGATCGGGAGGACCAGAATGCCGTCCGGCTTGACGACGAATGCCCCGAGGACGCTCGCCGACAGGCAGCGCAAGCGCAGTCGCCCCGGCGGGATGCAGCCAGCAGCACGATTCCCCATGCGAAGTACCACGGCCAGGCCGCAGGACCCCCGAGCGCAAACGCGACGAGCACCACGGCGAGGTGCGCGCGGAAGCGTCGTGAGCTCGACGCGCCTTGCCCGATCGAGCGCGACGAGTACGACGACGCCGACGAGCGCTGCCACGGCAAGATCGGCCTCGAGCTGGAAGTCGAGAGGTGCAGCCCAAGCCGTGGGCGAGCTTGGCGATCGTCCACCCCAATGCCGTCGAGGGCGTGATCGCCAGGTGGACCCGGTTGGGTGTCGAGAACACCGAGCTCGAGATCCACTCGGTCCCAAAGCCGCTGAGCCAGCTGACGAGGCCGAGCGCGACCGGCGACGGCAAGCATCGCGCCTAGAAGCGGCCCGGCGCGCGCTCGCCAGCCGGCCAGCGATCGGATCGCAGGCGAGCGCCACGAATCCGGCGGCCGCCAGCGCCGGCACCTTGATCGTGCCGGCAAGCACACACACGATGACCCCGACGAGGGGCCGGCCGTCGAGCGCGAGCACTATCCCCATCACCATCACTCCCGCCATCAGCAGGTCGTTGTGCCCGGGCGCGACAAGCTGGAGCAGTACCAGCGGGTTCAGCAAGACCAGCCAGCTCGCGCGCGCGGGCGAGGCGCCAACATGGGCGGCCAGTCGCGGTACGAAGACAGCGAGCAAGACAAGCCCGAGGAAGTCTGACCAGGCGGACGAGAACCACGCCCGAGCACGAGGTTCGAGCCCGTCATCGTGACCACCTCTCGGACCAGTGCGATGAACAGCGGACCGTAGGGGGCCGTTGTCCGCCGCCAGAAGGGCGACACCGCGTGGAGCACGCCGGGGTGTCCGAGATGGGCCAGAACGCGGTGGGCGGCGATTGGTAGGGACTCGAGCCCGAGATGGGCGATCGTACCCTGGGCCAGATAGCTGTAGAGATCGTGGCTGAAGAGAGGCGGCGCGAGCAGCAGCGGGACGGACCACGTCGCCGCGATCAGGGCCAGACCGCGCGTCGGACCTCTGTCGCTGGCCACGCCGCGTGCCAGGGCAAGCCAGGCCACGACGAGCCCGACCATCCCCGCGTAGAAAAGCACGCGGGCTCCATCTCCGAGACCCGGGCCGTACCACCAGTGGATCGGGATCGGCCACGAGCCGCGGACCCGCGGCGGCCACCGCGACTGATCCGACCAGCCCCAGCAGAGCCGGCCAGAGCAGCGCCGAACGGGGCCAGGCTCTCCTCTGGCACTCGAGCATCCCGCGCAGCGTACGCGGGTCAGCTTCCGGCTAACCCATGTGGGTGGCTACGCTTCCTCGGCTTGCCGTCAGCTCACGCAGCCGGGCCGAGCGCACGACGCAGGATGCGCGAGACCTGCATCTGCGAGACGCCGATCTCCTGTGCGATCTGCGTCTGGGTCATGTCACCCACGAACCGCAGCGCGAGCACGCGTCGCTCCCGCGGTGTCAGGCTCGGCTGGCCGCCGCCGAGATCGTCACGCTCTCGTCGATCAGCGTCGAAGCGGGGATCCTCGCTGGCCGAACACGTCGACCAGCGTGCCGCTCTCCTCATCGCCGTCCTCACGAGGGGCATCCAGCGAGGCGGAGTGATGCGCCGCCGCGGTCTCGAGCGCGTCGAGGACGTCCTCGACCCCCAGCTCCAGGTATTGAGCAAGCTCGTCGACGGTGGGCGGGCGGCCGGTGCGCGAGGTCAGCCGCTCCTGTGCCTCTTGGACCTTGAGCGCCTGCTCCTGGGCGCCCCGGGGAACGTGGACCGACCAGCCTAGGTCGCGGAAGTAGCGCTTGAGCTCGCCGAGAATCGTCGGGAACAGCGAACGACGAGAATGCCGCCCCACGGTTGACGTCGAAGCGGTCGATTGCCTTTACGAGGCCAAGGCTCGCTACCTGGAGCAGATCGTCGAACGGCTCCCGGGCGCCGGCGTAGCGCCGAGCCAGGTTACGGGCCAGGGGTAGGAAGCGGTCAACCAGTTCCTCGCGCGCGCGTGTATCGCGATGCTCGTGCCAGCGGACGAACAGTTCGTGGTTCTCGACCTGTGCGCCGGGACTGGGCAGCGCAGACGGCTTGGGCAAACCCATGGGGTTGCGTTACCCCCGACCGCGCGGGTCCTAAACCGAGCCGGTTAGCCTTGGTCAGGAGCCAGACACCCCTTGAAAACAAAGAGCAACTACCCCTTAACAAGGAGATTTCGATGCCAGAACCGATCTACACGGCAGAGGCGACGGTCACCGGCGGACGCGCCGAGGGCCACGGTGTGAGACCGACGGGGCGCTCGACGTGCAGCTTCGCCCGCCCAAGGGCGACGGCGGCCCCGAAGGCACCAACCCCGAGCAGCTGTTCGCCGTTGGCTTCGCGGCCTGCTTCGAGGGCGCGATTGCTGTCGTCGGCAGGCGCGAGCGAGCCGAGGTCGGCGACGTCTCGATCGACAGCCGAGTCAGCTCTGTGGCCGACCGAGGAGCGCGGTTTCAAGCTTTCGGTGTCGCTCGACGTCACGCTGCCGCAGGTCGACCGACGCCGAGCAGGCGAAGCGGATAGTTGCCGCGGCACACCAGGTTTGTCCCTACTCGAACGCGACGCGAGGCAACATCGAAGTGAGCCTGACGGCCAACGGAGAGCCGCTCGAATAGCCCGTGTCGGGCGGCCGTTGGCGTCCGTAAAGCGCCCCGGAGGCCCCCGCAGTGACGCCTATACTTCGGCTTCCCGAGCGCTAGGAGCCGCACTTGCAGGAGATGCAGATCTACGGGGTCAGCTTCGACATGGTCGGCAAGCAGCCGATCGTGCTGCTGAAGACGGTCGAGAGCAACAAATTCCTGCCGATCTGGATCGGTCATCCCGGAGGCAGCGGCCATCCTGATGAAACTCCAAGGCGCCTCGACGCCGCGCCCAATGACCCATGACCTCCTGTCCGATGTCCTGGGAGAGCTCGAAGTGGAGTGCACACGCGTCGCGGTGACCGAGCTGCGCGAGAACACCTTCTACGCTTCGATCAGCCTCCGCGTCAACGGGCGGGAACTCGAGATCGACTCGCGTCCAAGCGATGCGCTTGCCCTGGCGGTTCGAGCCGGCGCTCCGATCTTCGCCGCGGACGATGTGATCGCCGAGTCGGCGATCGAGTTTGAGCACGAGGTCGAGGACACCGAAGAGGTGGTTGAGAAGTTCAAGGACTTCCTCGATCATGTCACGCCTGAGGACTTCGCCGGCGGGGGGGAGTAGCGGCACGTGCGGCCCGGGCAGCGGAGGTGGATCGTCGTGGCGGGCGCGATACTGGCGGCTGGGTTGGCGGGCGCTGCGAGCGCCGAGCTGGCCGTCGCGACCGGTACGGCATCCGCTGCGAGCGGAACCGTCAACGTCACCCTGCAGCCGGACCGGGCGGGGGCCGCCTCGACACTTCATGTCTCCGCCCAGGGCCCCTTTGCCAGCCAGAGTCAGTTGCCGACCCAAGTCGAGGGCCTGTTTGCACGTGGCTTCAAGGCCGATCCCAGATCGACCAAGGCAAAGTGCTCGTCCGGGTCCGGCGGCGGGCGATGCCCGTCCGCCAGCCAGATCGGAGCCGGTGAGGCGGTCTTCCACGTGACGACCTCCGTCGGGGTCGGTTCGGGCGACTACACGGCCTCGTTCAAGCTCTTCCTGGGCCCCCCGGCGCAGACGGGGGACGTCGCCTCGGTCGTGCTTCAGGGGTCCCTCGCCGGGAACCAGTTCACCACGCGAGGTCGCCTGTTCAAGTTGGGCAGTGGTCCATACGGGCTCGAGCTGGTGGCCGACCTTCCTCGTGAGCAGCCGCCGCCCGGGGTGACGGTCACCGCGACGCTCGAGAAGCTGACGCTGACTGCCGGAGCCAAGCGCAAGGTCAGCTCCAAGCGCCGCCACCACCGCGGCTCCCGGACCCATTCTCTGATCACCAACCCATCGAGCTGTGCCCAAGGCTCCTGGCCCGGCCAGCTCGTCGAAGTGTTCAGTGACGGAAGCTCGCAGGCGTTCAACTTTGCCGCACCGTGCCGCCCGCGGTAACAGCGGCCGCCACGATCCGCGAGATCAGCTCGTCGAACCCAATACCGGCGGCCTCTGCCGCCTGGGGCACCAAGCTCGTCTCGGTGAGCCCGGGGATCGGGTTGAGCTCGAGAACGTAGAGCTCGCTGGTCTGCGACTCGAGCATCAGATCGACGCGCGCAAAGCCGGCACAGCCGAGCAGCGTGTAGACCTCGAGCGCGATCTCGGCGGCCCGTGAGCTCGTCGCTTCGTCGAGCTCTGCGGGGCAGACGAACGTCGTACGCCCGATCTCATAGCGGGCCTCGAAGTCGTAGAAGGGCTCTGGGGCGGACCGCTCGGCATCCGATCTCGCCGACCACCGTCCCGCTCCGGAGCCCTGCGGCCGGTGCGGCACGGCCTCGACGATCGGCAGCGTTCTCGCGCCGTCGGCGTCCTCGAGCAGGGAGACTGCTAGATCGCGCCCCCTGACGTGGCGCTCCAGAAGCACCTTGCGGTCATAGGAGAACGCCGCGATCAGTGCCTGAGGCACGTCGGCCGCCGTCGCGGCGAATTTGATCCCCAGCGCCGAGCCCTGGGAGGCGGGCTTGACCACGATCGGGAACTCGAGACGATCCTCGATCGCCGGCAGAGCCCGGGCCGCACCGAGCGCTTTGAAGGCGGTTTCGTTGAACGCATAGAAGTCGGGGGTGGGGATCCCGCGATCGCGCATCGCGTGCTTGGCGAGCACTTTGTCGGCGGCGCGGATGCAGGCCGACACGCCGGACCCCGTGTACGGGATACCCATTGCGTCGAGCAGCTCCTGGATCGTGCCGTCTTCACCATCTCGTCCGTGCAATGCGATGAAGGCGAGCTCGGGGTCGGCCTCGGAGAGCCGATCGACGAGGTCCGAGCCAACGTCAATCGGAGTTACGTCGTGACCGAGATGCTCGAGCGCGTCCTGTACTCGCGCTCCCGAGCGCAGAGACACCTGGCGCTCGAGCGAGCGGCCGCCTTTGAGGACAACTATCCGCATTCAAGAATCAGGCGCGCTTGCGGGGAAGCCGCAGGACGTCGGCCAGCCGTTCCTCGGGAGCGGGCAATGGCCCGGTCGCCTGGGCAGGGGAGGGCGTGCGTTCCGATCCCTTGGCTCCGACCGCCGGCTGCTGTCCGGTGAGGGTCCCGTAGAGCTCGACCTGTTCGCACACCACCTCGCCGAGACGGCGGATGCCTTCCCGGATCTCGGCCTCGCCGACCCCCGAGAAGTTCAGCCGCAGCGAGGAGCCCCCGCGTCCGTCGAGGAAGGCCGCCCGCCCTGGAACGAACGCGACCTGAGCGTCGAGGGCCCGAGCCAGCAGGTCGGTCGTGTCGATGTAGTCGGGAAGCGTGGCCCAGATGAACAGTCCGCCCTGGGGGTGGGTCCACGTGGCCTCGCGGGGCAGATGCTCAGCCAGCGCATCGAGCATTACGTCGCGGCGCCGGCGGTAGATCTCGATCAGCGAGCCCACGTAGTCCTGCCACGGCCGGGAGTCGAAGTAGGCACCGACGAAGTACTGCGAGATCGAGGAGGAGCAGAGGTCCGAGGACTGCTTGCCGATGTTCATCTTCTCGAGCACCGGCGCGGGCGCCGCGGCCCACCCCAGGCGCACCCCCGGCGAGAGAATCTTTGAGAAGGTGCTCGCGTAGATGACGAACTCGTCGTTTAGCGAGCGGAGCGTCGGAAGCGAATTGCCCTCATAGCGCAGCAGGCCGTAGGGGTTGTCCTCGAGGACGAGCAGCTCGCGCTCAGCGGCCACCTCGACCAGCTCGCGGCGGCGCTCGAGCGACAGCGTCACCCCTGCCGGGTTGTGGAAAGTCGGAACGGTGTAGATGAACTTGGGGCGCCGGCCGCGGCGCTCGAGCTCGTCGAGCATCGTGCGTAGCTCGTCCACCCGCACGCCATCGCGATCCAGGGCGACCTGCACGACGTCGGCCTCATAGGCGCAGAACGTGGGTACGGCACCTGGATATGTGGGGGCCTCGCAGACGACGACGTCGCCGGGATCGAGCAGCGTCTTGCACACCAGGTCGATGACCTGCTGGCCGCCTGTGGTGACGAGCAGCTCGTCCTGGTCGATCGGAATTCCCTCGGCGAGCATCACCTGCGCGATGCAGCGCTTGACCAGGCTGAGCCCCTCGGTCGGCCCGTACTGGAGGGCGCGGGCGCAGGATTGGCTCGCCACCGTACTCATCAGGGCGGCGTAGGAGTCGGGGGGGAAAGTGGAGGTATCGGGCCAGCCGCCGGCCAGCGAGATCACCTCGGGCCGCTCGGTGAGCGCCATCAGGTCACGCATCGCCGAGGACTTCATGACCTTGGTGCGTGAAGCAAACAGCGCCCCGTAGCGCTCGATGTCGCGCGTGGTCGACCGCTGACGATTGCCGCCCCGGCGATCCGCTGAGCCGACGTTGCTCAAGCTGGCCTCTCCTCTATCGTCAAGGCCACTCCACGGTAGCGCACTGTGCACCTCGTACTCGACATCTTCCAGGGCCTGGGGGTGGCTGTCGCGGTCGGGATCCGTCCCTTCCTGCCGGCATTGCTCGTCGGCGCCCTGGCGGCCGGAGACATCCAGGTCGATTTCAAGGGAACCGACTATTCGTTCCTGCAAGCGTGGCCATTTCTACTCGCAGTTCTGGTGGCCGCGGTTGCGCTGGTGATGGTTGAGCGCCGGTTCGCCGGCGACAGGCAAGCGCCGCTGGCTGTGGCCGCGGGCGCGGCCGGACTTGGGCTGGGCGCGGTGTTGTTCGCGGCGGCTCTGGCCCAGGACCACCACATGAGCTGGCCCGGCCTGCCCGCCGGCGTGCTCTGCGCGGCGCTTGGGATCCTTGCCACTCGCCCGCTCCTGGCGCGGGTCCGCTCCAGGCTCACCGGCGGCGACGCAGCCGCCCTCCCGGTGTATGTCGAGGTCGTTGCGCTGCTGGCCGCATTCCTGAGCATCGTGGCGCCCGGAGTGGGAGTAGTCCTGGTCGCGGTTCTCGCCTGGCTGCTCGTAGCAGGGCGCCGCCGCGAGGACCAGAAGTACGCAGGGCTTCGGATCCTGAGGTGAGAAAGCTCGTCCTCGTTGTGATCGACGCGCTCAAGCCCTCGATGCTCGAGCGCGCGATCGAGTCAGGGCGTGCCCCCGCGCTGAAGCGGATTGCCCAGGAGGGTGTCTACGTCGACGGCTCGGTGGCGGCTTTTCCGTCCGTCACCCCCGTGTGCGCCGCCACGATCACCACCGGCGCCGGACCGGAGCACCACCTCATACCGAGTATGAACTGGTATCACCGCGGCGAGGCACGCTACGTCGAGTATGGGTCGAGCTTCTCGGCCAGCCGACAGTTCGGCGTGCTGCGGTCGCTGACCGACACGGTTTACCGGATGAACGCCGAGCATCTGTCTCGAGACGTCGAGACCGTGTTCGAGTCGCTCGACGACGTGGGCGTACGTACCGCGGGAACCACGTATCTGATCTACCGCGGTCGTCACCAGCACGAGGTGGCAAACGAGACGGCGCTAGCGCGGATCGTGACCTCGACGCTGTTTCGGCGCACGATCGACGGGCCCCAGGAGCTGTTCTATGCCGACATCTATGCGTCTCGCAAGACGGGGTGCCGGGGGCAGCTGGGGATGCCGGGGATCCGGGACCAGCACACGGGCTGTGTCGGCGCCTACCTGGTGGAGAACGACCTGTTCGACTTCTTGCTCTTCTCGCTTCCGGACAACGACGCCTGGTCGCACAAGAATGGGCCGCACGCACAGGTCAGCTCGATCGCCGGCGCCGACCGCCAACTCGAGCGCTTGATGCACGCGGCGGGCGGACCGGACGCGTTCCTCGAGGAGTTCGCGGTGATCGTCACCTCCGATCACTCCCAGGCACCGGTAGAGGAGCGGATCCGGCTGGACGCTGCTTTCTCGGAGTTCGACGTGGCGACGCAGAGCGCGGCGAGCGCGATCGGCGCCGAGGTGGCACTAAGCCCGGCCCAGCGGTCGGCAATGGTCTATGTACTGGATGAGGAGCGACACGGAGAGGTGTTGGACCGATCGATTGCCGCCGCCCAGGCGGTCGAGGGGGTCGACCTCGTTCTTTGGCTGAACGGCTCCGAGCGGGAGGAGGCTGTCGTGTGGTCACAGCGCGGGGAGCTGCGGTTCTCTGAAGGCGGCGAGCTCGAGGACCTGCGCGGCTCGCGGTGGAGCGTCGAGGGCGAGCTGGCAGCACTCGATCTGCGAGTCCAAGACGGACGCGTGACGAGTGGCGATTATCCGGGCGCGCTAGGGCGCATCTGGTCGGCGTTGCGCTGTCGCACCGCGGGTGATCTCGTGCTCTCTGCCGCGCCGGGATTCGAGTTCGTCGACTGGGGCGGCGCCGACCACGTCGGTGGTGGAAGCCACGGCTCGTTGCACAGCTCCGACTCGATTGGGGCGCTCCTTTGGTGTGGGACCGGTCCGCCGAGCAGGGCGGCGCGCGAGGAATGGTCGCTGCTCGATGTGGCGCCGATGGTCAGGGCGCATTTCGGCGTCCAGACAGAGCACCCGCCGTCTAGGCCGGTGGGGTCGGCTTAGCCCGGTCTTACGCCGCCCCGGTAGATTTGTCGGCCGTGCCGGAAGATTTGACGACGGCCGTCGAGCGCCCGCCCAACCACTCGCCGCGGGTCCGGAGGACGGGACACGATCGCCTCCACATTCGCGTCCGTCATGGCGTGCGCAGGCCGCACAACTGGTTTCAGCTGATCCGGTTCGGCGCTGTAGGTGCCACGGGCTACGTCGTGAACCTTGGGGTCTTCGCGCTCTGCGTTCACGGCATCGGCATCGACTACCGCGTGTCAGCGGTGATCGCGTGGATTGTCTCGGTGCTCAACAACTTCTGGTGGAACCGGCACTGGACCTTCTCCGCCCGCCACGCCCACCCCTTCCCGCAGGCCATGCGCTTCTTTGCGGTTTCTGCGCTCGCCTTTGGGTTCACCTACGGAGTACTCGTCGCGCTCGTGAGCGGAGCCGGGATGACGAAAGTCCTGGCCCAGGCGATCGCGGTCGCAGCAGGAACGCCGCTGAACTTCGTCGGTCAGAAGCTTTGGAGCTTCCGGCCCTAAGCCGGCGGGGGCTCGAGCTACTCGCCCTCTCGATCGCGCTTCTGACCGCGGTTCCAGCCGACGCGGTCGGGGCAGGCACGGCGGCGTCGGACTCGAGCGCTCCAATGATCGTCACCTCGCAGGACACTACGCCGCATGGCTACCGTCTGACCGCAGGTCAGGCCGAGCGGATCGCCGCCCGCGCGCCGGTCATCCGCGCCGAGCTGCGACGCCATCCGCGGGCGCGCCCATACGAGTACACCAAGGGTCCGGGACGCTGGCAGGTCAGCTGGTTCTCGCACGGGAGGGTCCAGGAGGAGCTGGCCCAGGCTTACGTCGCCGACTTGACCGGCCGCGTGACGGAAGCGTGGACCGGTTTCCAGGTGGCGTGGACGATGGCCCGCGGTTACCCGGGCGCCTTCGGGCGCCGCGTCAATGCCTGGTACGTATGGATTCCCATGTGCCTGCTCTTCGTGGCGCCCTTCCTGCCGTGGAAGCGGCGTCCCTCCTTGCTCCACCTCGACCTGCTCGTGCTGCTCGGGTTCTCGATTTCTCTGGCGCTGTTCAACCACGCCCAGATCGGGCTTTCCGTGCCGCTCGTCTATCCATTTCTCCTCTACCTGCTTGCGCGGATGCTCTTGCTGGCGTTTGGGCGTGGCCGGCCACGGAGACCACCGCGCCTGCTCGTCCCGGTGTCGTGGCTCGCCGCCGCGGTCGTCTTCCTGGTGGGCTTCCGGGTGGGCCTGAACGTCATCAACTCGAATGTGATCGACGTGGGCTACGCGGGGGTTATCGGCGCCGACAAGCTGCTGCACGGCAAGGCGCTCTACGGCCACTGGCCAAGCGACGATGCGAGCGGCGACACGTATGGGCCGGTCAGCTATTACGCATACGTCCCGTTCCGGGCAATTTTCGGCTGGAGCGGGCGCTGGGATGACCTGCCGGCGGCCCACGCGGCGGCAATCGTCTTTGACCTCCTGACGCTGTTCGGACTGTTCTGGCTCGGGCGCCGGGTACGAGGCCCGACGCTGGGGGTCGTCCTCGCCTACGCCTGGGCCGCCTACCCGTTCACCCTGTGGACGCTCAGCTCGAACACCAATGACACCCTCGTCGCGCTGCTCGTCGTCGTCGCGCTGCTAGTCGTCACCTCCGCGCCTGCCCGCGGCTTGCTCGGCGCGCTTGCCGGGCTGACGAAGTTCGCACCGCTGGCGCTGGCGCCGTTGCTCGTGCGGGGGCTCGGCGATCGACGCCCCGCGCGGCCCATGCTCGTGAGCGGGCTGGTATACGTCGCCGCGCTCGCGCTGGCAATGCTTCCGGTTGCCCTAACCGCACACCTCGCGACCTTCTGGAAGCACACGATCGCCTACCAGGCTGACCGCTCGACGCCGTTTTCGATCTGGGGCCTCTGGGGCGGCCTGCGCCTCGAGCAGCGCTTGCTCGAAGGCGCGGTGGCCGGACTGGCGATCGCGGTTGCCTTCGTTCCGCGCCGCCGCGGCGTCGTCGAGTTGGCCGCGCTTGGCGGCGCGCTGCTGATCGCCATCCAGCTCGTCGCAAACTACTGGCTCTACTCGTACATCGTGTGGTTCGCCCCTTTGGTGTTCGTGGCGCTGTTCGGGTCCTATAGCCGTGGGGAGCCGACTACGGAGGAGGCGAGCGGCGGCCTCGACTTTGCTCGGGCGCAGCCCCGGAGCGTCGAGGCGCTGGCCAGCCCGACCTAGCGAATTCCAGACGCGGGCTCCATAACCAATTCGATCGAGTCCGCCTTCATCGGCTGCGAAGCCCGTATCACCACCGCGTTCAACCACGGGTCGTCGGTCGCGGTCTCGAACTTGACAGGCATCCGCGTGCGCATCGCCTCGAGGGCGAGCTCGCGGGTGACGCCGATCACGCCGCCCCGGGGGCCGGTCATCCCGACATCGGTGATGTAGGCGGTGCCGCCGGGGAGGATCCGCGCGTCGGCCGTCGGGATGTGCGTATGGGTGCCAACAACGGCCGTGACACGGCCGTCGAGATACCAGCCCATCCCCACCTTCTCGCTTGTCGCCTCGGCATGCATGTCGACCAGCACGTAGTCGGCCTTGCCGGCCAGCGCGTGGAGCGCCGCGTCGGCGACCGGGAATGCCGGCTGGGCCGCGTCCATGAACAGGTTGCCCGAGAGCGAGACGACCCCGAGGCTCACACCATCGCTCGTGACCACCACGCGGCCATGACCGGGTTGGCTCTCGAGGAAGTTGGCCGGACGCAGGATCCGCTCCTCGCGGTCCAGGTACTCGTAAACCTCCCGATGCCGGTAGGTGTGGTTGCCGAGCGTGATCGCATCAACCCCCGCGTCGAGCAGCTCGCGCGCGACCTTCGACGTGATTCCCATGCCGCCGGCGGCGTTCTCGCCATTCACGACCACGAATGTCGGCTCGTAGCGGCTTCGGAGCGAGGGCAGCAGTGACAGGAGTGAGCGCTTGCCGATCCCGCCGACGATGTCGCCCACAAACAGGATTGCGACCGGCCGGCTTGCGCGTTGGGGGCTACGTGGATCGGCTGGGGCTGGGATCACGTCTGCTCGCCCCTCATACTTGCAGGAGTGGCCGAGCCCGGAAATGGGCCTGAGCGGCCCGAGCCACCTGAGCCTTTGACGGCACCGAGCGCCGCCACGCCGGTCGTTGTGCCGCGCTGGGTCCAGCTAGTGCTGCTCCCGCTCGGAATCGTGGGACTGTGGGCGCTGGCGCGGGCGTCCGGTCCCGTCCTGCTGATCCTGATCGCCGCCGCGACGCTGGCGCTGATCCTCAATCCGCTCGTGAAGAGGCTCCACCGTCGGCGGATCCCACGCGGGCTGGTAATCCTGCTCGTCTACCTAGGCTTCTTCGCCGCGCTCGGGGGCCTGGGGATCCTGCTTGCCAATCCGGTGAGCACGCAGGTGGCCCACTTCGAGCGCAACGTTCCCAACTTCATCCACACGGCCAACCACGACCTGGCCAACTTCCAGCGGTGGCTGACCAGGAACGGGATCAAAGTCCAGATTCAGCAGCAGGGCCAGACCGCGCTTCAGACGCTCGAGAAGAACGTGCTCAAGGGATCCGGGAACGTGGTGTCGTTCACCCGCGATCTACTCGGCAAAGCCGTGACGATCGGATTCGACCTGATCCTGGTTCTCGTCCTGTCGGTCTACCTGCTCGTCTACGGCCGTGACATCGGGCGTCTTGTCAGGCGGATCATGCCCCCGGGAGACGGCACGCCGGAGGACGACTTCCCGCTGCTCGTCCAGCGCGCCGTTTTCGGCTACGTCCGTGGCCAACTGCTGTTCAGCATCATCATGGGCACGAGCGCCGCCCTGGCGCTGTGGCTCATCGGCTCGATCGGCGTGTTCCCGGACGGGGCCCGGTACGCGGTGTTCTTCGGGGGCTTCTACGGCCTGATGGAGCTCGTTCCCTACATCGGGCCGATCCTGGGCGCGGCGCCGGCCGTTCTCGTCGCGCTGTTCAGCGATCCCGTGAGTGCGATCTGGGTGGCGCTGCTGTTCGTGGCGCTCCAACAGCTCGAAGGGCATCTGATCGCGCCCCAGGTATTCCGGATCTCGCTGCGGATCAATCCGATCGTGATCATCCTGGCGTTGCTCGTCGGCTATCAGATCTATGGCATCGCCGGTGCGCTCGTAGCGCTCCCGACGGCCGCTGTGATCCGCGAGACCGTGATCTATCTCCGCCGCCACCTGATCCTGGAACCGTGGACCAGGGCGTCTCTGGTGGAGGACCCGATCACCATGCGGGCCGAGAACTGTCCCGAGTGCGGCGCTCTGGTCGACGCCGGCGATCCGTTCTGCCGGACCTGCGGGGCCGAGGTCGCACGTCGCGTCCCCACAGTCAGCTGAGCGACGCGCGTGGTTAGCCCGCCACGACGCTCGGGTAGGCGAGAATCGATGGCTGACTCTCCCTCGGTTCAGGACAGGATGCTCGAGCGTCAGGCGCGGCGAATGACGCCGCCGGCTGTGCGCCTGCTGCTGATAGGGATCGTGATCGCGATCCCCGGGGTCGTGCTGGTCGTGGTTGGCCAGCACTGGATCCTCGGGCTGGGGATCGCTTTGATCTTCATCGGGAGCGGGCCGGTCGCGATCGGGCTCGCGTTGCTGTCATCGGCGACCGTCGCCCGGTGGGCCGCGCGGCACAGGCTGTTCGCCTGAGCTCGGGCCTGTATTAGCCTCCGGCCGCGTGCCGGCCGCCGCGAAGTCCAACCGACAGGCGACCTTCACCGCGCGGTCGCTCAGCAAGCGTTATGGCAGGCGCACGGCGGTGTCGAGCGTCAGCTTCGAGCTCTTCGGAGGCGAGATCGTGGGGATCATCGGACCCAACGGCGCCGGGAAGACCACGCTGCTCTCGATGATGGCCGGGATCCTCGAGCCGAGCGAAGGCGAGCTGTCGATTGCCTCCGGCCAGCGCTTCGGCTGGGTTCCGCAGCAGCCGGCGGTCTACTCGAAGCTGTCGGTGGAGCAGAATCTGCGTCTGTTTGCGCGTCTCGAGAAGGTGGCCGACCCCGACGCAGCAGTAGCGCGGATGCTGGACGAGACCGGCCTCCAGGAACGCGCGAGCGAGCAGGTCGGCCGTCTCTCGGGCGGCAACCAGCAGCGCGTGAATGTCGCCATCGGCCTCTTGCCGGACCCGCCCGCCCTGCTGCTCGACGAGCCCTCGGCATCCCTCGACCCCCGGCAACGGAAGCGGCTTTGGATGTTCATCGGCGGGCTTGCCCGCCGCGGAACGGCGATCGTGTTCTCCACCCACAACGTCGCGGAGGTCGAGCGATACGCGACCCGCGTGCTCGTGCTGGTGGATGGCGGGCTGCTGTTCGAGGGGACCCCGGCCGAGCTCGAGCAGGCCGTGGGGGGCGCATCGGCAAACCCGCCTACGGAACCCGACGGGGTGGTCCCTGACCTCGAGGGAGCGTTCGTGCGCTTCCTCCACGAGCGCGGACACTGACGGCCCGATGCGCTGGCTGCTCCTCAAGGACCTTCAGATTCTGCGCCGCTCGCCGCTGCTCGTGGGAACCCTGATCGTGTATCCGGTCGCGATCGCGCTGATGATCGGGTTCGCTATCTCCAGCCCCCCCGGGAAGCCCCGGGTCGCCGTCTTCAGCCACGTCGCACCCGGCCATGGCCGGATCAACTTCGGCAATCAGCAGGTCAACGTCTCCCGTTACGCGAGCCAGCTGTATCAGTCGATCCAACCGATCCGAGTGCGCTCACGCGCCGAGGCGGTGGCCAAGGTGCGAAGCGGCGAGGTCATCGCCGCGCTGATCATCCCCACCGACATCGTCTCGCAGGTTCAGAGCCTGGTCACCAGCGGCGTGGGGAATCCCACCGTCGAGTTGATCCTCAACTCGGACGATCCGCTCGAGCGTCAGTTCGCTCAGCAGGCGATCCAGGCCCGGGTCGCCCAGGTGGAGCAGGCGGTGTCAAAGCAGGTACTCCGGGTCGCGGTCAGCGACCTGCAGCAGGTGCTGCGCGGCGGGAGGATCAATTTCGCCGGCCAGGACGTGCAGCTGCTGGGCCTGCGTGATTCTCGAGCCATTGTGGAGGGGGCGCTCGCCGCGCTCCCGGCCGGCTCGCCGCTGCGCTCGGCCCTGCGTCAGGTCATCGCGTTCGCCAATCTCGCGATCCAGGGACTCAGCTTTGCCAGCCCCGCGCTGGAGTCGATCGGCACCCCACTCTCCGTGCAGCAGACCCAGCTGGCGGGAAGGACGACACCCACCGACGCGTACGCGGTCGCGATCGCCGTCACCGTCTCTTTGATGCTGCTCGCGCTGCTGCTGGCGGCGGGCCTGCTCGCCGTTGAGCGAGCCGAGAACGCGTACTCGCGACTCGTGCGTGGGCTCGTCACGCCGGGCGGCCTGCTCGGGGAGAAGATCGCCCTGGCCGGCGGCGCCGCGGCCGCTATCTCGCTGGTGATGGCGGCGTTGGTATCGCTCTTCGTCCACCTGGAATGGTCGCGGGCCGAGCTGTGGATCGTCGCGCTCGCGTTTGGCGGGGTGGCGTTCGGCGCCCTCGGCGTGGCGATCGGCGGACTGGCCAGAGAGGTAAGCACGGCATCTTTGCTCGCGCTGCTGCTCTCGCTGCCAATCGCCTTCATCGCGCTCGTGCCGGCCAGCGCTGTATCGGGCGGGGTCAAGTCGCTGCTCGACGTGCTCGCCTTCCTGTTTCCGTTCAAGGCCGGACTCGAGGCGGCTTCGAATGCCTTCAGCGGCACGTCTCCGGGCATCGTCGGGCCGCTCGTGCACTTGCTCGTGCTGGCGATCGTGTTCGCCGGCCTGGCGCGGGTAGCGGTGCGGCGGTTCGCCTAGCCGGTCGCTGCGGCCTAGGGTGGCGGTGCGGCGGTTCGCGTAGCGGCTAGCGCGCGCTCACCATACGGGCGAACCCAAAAGCGCACAGCGCTGCCACGATCAAGGCGATGAGCGGAATGCCACCGCTCATCACTCCTGCGATGGCGAGGATCAGCGTGATCACGCCGATCGCCCCGGCGACGACGCCCCCCACCGCAAGCCGGTAGGCACGCTGCTCACGTACGCGCCGCGGGCTGTAGGAACTCCGCTTCTCGAGGTCTGCCATCTGTGCCAGCGTACTCCGAATGTGGACCGTCGTGTCCTAGCCGAGGCTCCGGTCGGACGTTGCAAACGCCCCGGTATTCTCGAACAGGCAGATGGCATTTCCGCACACGCGCCTGCGCAGATTGCGCGCCACTCATCATCTCCGCGGCCTCGTCCGCGAGACGAGCCTCGAACCGACTGACCTCGTCTATCCGATGTTCGTCTCACATGGCAATGATCGCCGCGAGCCAATCGCGAGTATGCCGGGCGTCGATCGGCTGTCGATCGCGCACGCCGTCGCCGAAGCCGGCGAGGTAGCGGCGCTGGGGATACCTGCTGTGCTCCTGTTCGGGCTCCCCGCGGCCAAGGACGAGGAGGGTTCAGGCGCGTGGGACGACGAAGGTGTCATCCAGCTCGCCACCCGTGCGATCAAGGAGGCCCACCAGGACCTGATCGTGATCACCGACCTTTGTCTGTGCGAGTACACGAGTCACGGCCACTGCGGTGTGGTCCGCACTGACGGCAGGATCGACAACGATGCGACGCTCGAGCTCCTGTCGCGCACCGCGACCTCGCAGGCGCGCGCCGGGGCCGACGTGATCGCCCCGAGCGACATGATGGATGGGCGGGTGGGGACGATCCGAGCCGCCCTCGACGACGATGGGTACACCGAGACGCCGATCCTCGCCTACTCGGCCAAATTCGCCTCGGCCTTCTACGGCCCGTTCCGTGAGGCGGCCGATTCGGCGCCCGCCTTCGGCGACCGGCGCAGCTACCAGATGGACCCCGCCAATGGAAGCGAGGCCCTGCGAGAGGCCAGGCTCGACGTCGAAGAGGGTGCCGACATCGTGATGGTCAAGCCGGCGCTTCCCTACCTCGATCTCGTCCGCACGATCAAGGATCAGACCGGTCTCCCGGTCGCCGCCTACAACGTGTCAGGCGAGTACGCGATGGTCAAAGCCGCGGCCGCCGCAGGCTACCTCGACGAGCAGGCCACGGTTCTCGAGACGCTCACCTGCATCCGCCGCGCCGGTGCCGACATCGTGATCAGCTACCACGCGAAGGACGCGGCCCGATGGCTGCAGTAGAGCCGCCGCGCACGCCCGGCGCGAACGAGCCGACGCTCTCCAAGCAGCACGGGCCCAAGCTGCGCTCCCGCAAGCACGGCGCCGCGATCCCCCTCACCGACCTCGACAGGCAGCTTCTCAATTTGATGCAGGGCGCGTTTCCGATCGCCAGGCGGCCCTACCAGCACGTGGCCGCACAGGCCGGCATGGCCGAGGCCGAGGCGATCGCTCGAGTCCAGCACCTGATCGACGAGCGCATCATCCGTCAGGTGACGCCGATTTTCGACACCCGCGCCCTGGGCTATTCCTCGATGCTCGTGGCGGCCAAGGTCGACCCCGAGCGCCCGTGGCGGGCTGCCAACGTCATCAACGCGCACCCGGGTGTTTCGCACAACTACCTGCGAAACCACGAGTTCAACATCTGGTTCACGATCGCCACCGAGCCCGACTCACCGCTCGGCCTCGATGGGACGCTCGAGGTCCTGGCTCGTGAAGCTGGGGCCGAGTCGGTCCGGCAGCTGCCGACGCTGAAGCTGTTCAAGATCCGGATGGATCTCGAGATGGCGGGCTCGACCGAGGAGCTGGCCAGGGCGGTCGAAGCCGCGCCGCCCGCCGAGACAGAGCCACAGGCGTATGACGACTTCGACGTCGCGGTGATCCGGGCCACCCAAGGCGACCTTCCGGTGGTCGAGGAGCCGTATGCGCGCGCCGCCGGCGAGCTCGGTATATCCCAGGAGCAGCTGCTGAGCTACCTGGAGGAGATGCAGCAGCGAAGGCTGCTGCGACGCGTGGCCGCGATCCTGTATCACCGCCGAGCCGGCTTCAGCGCCAACGGGATGGGAGTCTGGAAGGTGCCCGAGGCTCAGATCACGGAGCTCGGCCCGAGGATGGCGGCCTTCCGGGGTATCTCGCACTGTTACCAGCGCCCGACCTACCGCGATTGGCCCTATTCGATCTTCACCATGGCCCACGGCCGCTCCAAGCAGGAATGCGATGCGATCCTGGAGTCGATCGCCGAGCAGACCGGGGTCAGCGAGCGCGCCGTGCTCTATTCGTCGACGGAGTTCAAGAAAATCCGGCTGCTCTACTTCACCGAGGACTACCGGGCCTGGGAACGCGAGCACGCCGGCCTTTGACCTCTTCTGCGTTTACCACGAGCCGCTCGACCGAGCTCTACCACCGGGCGCTCGACTTGTTGCCCGGCGGCGTCAACTCGCCGGTCAGAGCGATGCGTGCGATCGGTCGCGACCCAATCTTCATCGCGGCCGGCAAGGGGCCTCGGATCTTCGACGTGGACGGCAACGAGTACGTCGACTGGGTCAGCTCCTGGGGGCCGCTGATT
Organism: uncultured Solirubrobacterales bacterium; assembly: GCA_963803595.1. Classification (GTDB taxonomy): domain Bacteria; phylum Actinomycetota; class Thermoleophilia; order Solirubrobacterales; family Solirubrobacteraceae; genus Palsa-465. The sequence goes on along the minus strand of CAWDNF010000005.1, from coordinate 138,414 downwards.
GCTGGTCATGCCCATCCCGCCGTCGTCGACGCGGTCGCGTCGGCGGTCTCAGATGGGACGAGCTTTGGGGCGCCGACGAAAGGAGAGGTCACGCTGGCGGCCGAGATAGTCGCGCGGATTCCCTCGGTCGAGATGGTGCGGATGACCTCGTCGGGCACCGAGGCGACGATGAGCGTCCTGCGGCTGGCGCGGGCGGTGACCGGGCGAGACCGAGTGCTCAAGTTCGCCGGTGCCTACCACGGCCATGTCGATGGCCTCCTCGCCCAGGCTGGGTCCGGCCTCGCGACACAGGGGACTCCAGCCAGCCCCGGCGTCACACGAGCGACGGCCCAGGACACCGTGATCGTCCCCTGGAACGACCCGGCGGGGTTGATCGAGGCGACTGAGAGCTTCGAGCTGGCCGCGATCCTCGCCGAGCCGGTCCCGGCGAACATGGGCGTGGTGCCGCCGGCCGAGGGCTTTCTTGAACTGCTGCGCGAGCGCGCCGACGCATGCGGCGCGCTATTGGTCTTCGACGAGGTGATCACGGGCTTCCGCCTGGCGAGAGGAGGGGCCCAGGAGCGCTATGGGGTCCTGCCTGACCTCACCGTCCTGGGCAAAGTCGTGGGCGGTGGCCTGCCGGCGGCAGCGTTCGGCGGTCCCAGCGTGCTGATGGAGCAAGTTGCGCCTGCCGGCGACGTCTACCAAGCCGGCACGCTCTCGGGCAACCCGCTAGCCGTGGCCGCCGCCCTGGCGACGCTCGAGTTGCTGGATGCCCGTGCATACAAGCGGCTCGAGGCCCGGACCGAGGCACTGGCGGATGGGCTGTGCACCGCGGCCGCGCAAGCCGGCGTTGCCCTCCAGGTCCAGTGCGTTCCGGGGCTCTTGACGCCTTTCTTCAGCTCCGGACCGGTAACCGATTATTCAAGGGCGACGGCCTGCGATCTCGATGCGTACGGGACCTGGTGTCGGGGTCTCCTGGCGCGCGGCGTCTATCCGCCGGCCTCGCAGTTCGAAGCCTGGTTTCCTTCGCTGGCCCATGCCGAACGCGATCTCGAGCTGACACTGGAAGCCGCGGCCGAGGCATTCGAGGAGGTGACCAGGTGAGCGAGGAGCTGACCCGGGCGCTGCGGGCCGAAGGCGGCCTGGTGGCCGGAATGGTGCATGAATCCATCTCGAGCCCGGCGGATGGCACGCCGTCTCGTGGGGCGGCGCGGTTGGCGGCGTCCGGTCCGCGGGCAGCCGGACACGAGGATGAGTATGAGCTTCTGCTCGAGATGATCGTCGAGGGCTCGCTGCTCCACTACGGCCGGCCGCGAGTCGTCCATACCGAGGATCCCGATCTCGCGCTGCTTCTCGGCGACCAGCTCTACGCGCTCGGCCTGACGCGGCTGGCGGCTCTCGGTGATGTCCATGCCGTCGCTGTCCTGGCCGACGTGATCGCGCAGCTCTCACAGGCCCACGCGGAGGGCGATCCGGAGCGCGCAGAAGCGATCTGGGAGGCGGGCGCTCGCGAGATTGGCTGGGGCGGGCATGGCCTTTCCGCGGAGGCGCTAGTGCCACCTGTCTCAAGGGGCTCGTGACGCCTGCCTCGTTGTTGACGGTAGCCTGTCCGGCGCGCTTGAATCCAGGCCGTCGTTGAGGCCCGCCGTCCAGTGCCAGACCGCCGCCAAGTTCCCTCCAAATACACGCTCGACCGCAACATTCCGGGCGGGTTCGACGGCGAGACGGTAACCCGCCGTCGGCTCATGACCGGAGCCGCACACACGGTTGGGGGGGTGGCCGCGGCTGCGTTCACGCTACCGGCGCTCGGCTTTGCCCTGGCCCCGGTGTTCAAGGTCGCGCCCAATGTCGAGTGGCAAGCGATCGGGCCTCCGTCGGAGTTCTCAAACGACAACTACGTCAACCGCGTGATCACGATCGTGCCGGGGATCGGGGAGGCGGGGAAGTCGCTCGCCTACGTCCGCACGCGTAACCCGTCGATCGACACCGAGCCTGAGGACCAGTACAACCACTGGATCGCGCTGTCCTCGCGGTGCATGCACCTCGGCTGTCCGGTGCGGTGGGTGGACGCGGCGCAGCGCTTCATCTGCCCGTGCCACGGCGGGGTCTACAACCTCCGCGGGCAGGTGTCCGGCGGACCCCCGGTTCGCCCGCTCGACCGCTTCTATACGCGACTCAACAGCTCGACAGGCCTCGTCGAGCTCGGCCCTCGCTACTCGGTCAACTCGGAGTTCCGGCGCTTCTCCCCGCGCGATCCCGGCGAGCCGCTCGACGGGATCGGTCAGTACCTCTATCCGGCGCGGTGGTCGACGCCGCCCGGACCGACTCCAGGTCTGCCGTAGGAGCCACCAGACATGCCACGTCTTCCCGCCCCCCCGATACCCAAGATCCTCCAACCCAGGCCCCGTAAGCCCGGAGAGAGCCAGGAGCAGGGCATGCTCTCGCCGGTCGAAGGCGGGATCACGGCGGTCGACTGGATCGACGAGCGCACCTCGCTCTCGCCGACGGTCAGGTGGCTGCTGTTCCGCAAGGTTCCCAAGGGGACGAACTGGGCGTACACGCTCGGCTCGGCGACCCTGTTCGCGTTCCTCAGCCAGGCCGTGACGGGCGTCTTCTTGGCGATGTACTACAAGCCCGATGCGGGTGGCGGTGCCTACGAGTCGATCCGCAACATCAACGACAACGTTTTCGCGGGGCAGCTCGTGCACGGCATGCACAAATGGGGCGCCTCGGTGATGATCATCCTGATCTTCCTGCACATGGGGCGCGTGTTCTTCTACGGGGCCTACAAGTACCCGCGCGAGCTGACGTGGGTGATTGGCGTGGTGCTGCTGATCCTGACGCTGGTCATGGGCTTCACGGGTTATCTGCTGCCGTTCGACCAGCGCTCGTACTGGGCGACGATCGTCGGCGTGAACATCAATGGGATGGGACCGTTCATCGGGCCGTTCCTGTCTGACTTCCTGCGCGCTGGAAACGAGTTCGGAGCGACAACTCTCTCCCGCTTCTACGCAATCCACATGCTGCTGGTTCCCGGGGCGATCATCGCGCTGATCGGCGCCCACCTCTACTTGGTGACCAAGCTCGGGACGACAGCACCCCCATGGGTCAAGCCCGCGCCCGATCCTGTGCTCGAGCCCGAGCAGACGGCGGCGGTCTGAGAGCCACGGAGCGCCAGGCATGAACCAGGCACAGAAGGAGGCGTACCTCCGCGAGTACTCGCTCCTGAAGAACCAGGGCAAGCCGTTCTTCCCCTACGCGGTCGCCAAGGACGGGACGATGGCGGCGATCGTGATGGTCGTGATCATCTTCCTGGCGCTGCTTTTCGGCGCGGAGCTCGGCCCCAAGGCGAATCCGACGACCTCCACGTACGTACCGCGACCCGACTGGTACTTCTACTTCCTGTTCGAGGTCCTCCGGGTGATGAAGAACGTCCCGAAATGGACCCCAATGGCCGCGATCGGGGTGCCGACGATCTGCATGATCCTGCTCTTCCTCCTGCCGTTCTACGACCGCAGCCCGGAGCGACGGATCGAACGCCGCCCCGTTGCGCTCGCCGCCGGAATCGCGACGATCGCGGCGATCGCCTACCTCACGTACACGGGGGCCAACACGGGATCCCCGAACTCCGTCGACATGAAGCCGCCCGCGAGCCTGAGCGCCTCGCAGGCAGCGGTCTTCCGGGCCGGCGCGCTGGTCGTCGGCCAATCGGGCTGCCTGGCCTGCCATACGCTGGGCTCCAACGGCAACAGCGGACCGGGGCCCAACCTCACCCACATCGGCTCGCTCCTGCCTCCCGGCGCGATCGCTTCGACGTTGATCAACCCGACCGCGCCGATGCCCTCCTTCAAGGGCCTACCGCCGCAGAAGTTCAAGAACCTCGTCGGCTTCCTCTCAGAGCTCCAGTAACGGCCCGCGCCAGAAACATGGAGGGCGTGCTCGAGGAGGCCCAGATACGGGCGATGTTCGACCGCATCGCGGGGCTCTACGACCGTATGAACACCGTGATGACGGCAGGCCTGCATCACACCTGGCGCCGGCGAGCGGCCGATCTGGCCGAGCCTCCAAACGGGGGACGGGCCCTCGACGTCGCGTGCGGGACGGGAGATCTGGCGCTCGAGCTCGCCCGACGGATGGGTCCCGAGGGAACCGTTGTCGGCACCGACTTCTCCGAGCGGATGCTCGATCTGGCGCGCGCGAAGGCGACTGCGCTTGACGTCTCGCAGGTCCGCTTCGAGTACGCCAACGCGCATGTCGCTCCCGTACGACGACGGTCAGTTCGATGCGGCGACGGTTGGCTTCGGTGCACGAAACTTCAGTGATCTCGAGCGCGGACTGAGGGAGATGGCGCGCGTCGTAAAGCGCGGCGGGCGAGTGGTCGTGCTCGAGATCACGACGCCCAGCCGTCCGCCCTTGTCCTGGTTCTTCGACGTGTGGTTCGATCGGGTCGTGCCCGGCCTCGGGGAGTCGTGGGCGATCGTGACGCCTACAGCTATCTCCCCGACTCGGTCAAGCGCTTCCCCGGCCCCGGACGAACTCGCCGCGCTGATGTCTCGTTGCGGACTCGAGCGCGTCGGATGGCTCCTCACGGCGGGCGGGATCATCGCCCTGCACCATGGGGTCGCGACGTGACGGTCGGAGCGGTGAGCGCGATAGGCGAGCTCGGCGGCCCCGCCGCCCGGCGCGTTTTGGCCCACGTCGAGGAGCGGATGGGAGAGCTGGCTCGGGGCCACGGTCCCGTGCTGGCGCGCTACGCCGGCGAGACGATCGCGGCGGGCGGCAAGCGGCTGCGGCCGCTGCTCGTCTGCCTGGCGGCCGGCGCACCGCCGCCGGAGAACGATCTCGTCCTGGCCGGGGCAGTGGCGGTCGAGCTGGTGCACGCCGCCACGCTCGTGCACGACGATGTCCTTGACGGCTCGCCCCTGCGGCGCGGGCGCCCGACGGTCTTCGCCTCCGGCGGTCGCGTCCTGGCCACAGCGGCCGGCGACCTGCTGTTCTCCCGCGCCTTTGCGGAGCTGGCGGCGACCGGATCGGTACAGGCCGTCCGCGTCCTCGCCGCCGCCAGCGACGAGTTGGCCCGGGGGGAGCTCATGCAGCGCGAGGATGCGTGGGACGGCGAGGTCACGGTTGCCCGCTACCTCGAGCGGTGCCGGCTCAAGACCGCGGTCCTGTTCAGAGCCGCCTGTCTGCTTGGCGCCCTCGCGTCCGGTGAGGCCGCGGCCGAGCTCGGGGCATTCGGCGAGCGGATCGGCCTCGCCTTCCAGCTGCTCGACGACATCCTCGACATCACAGGACCGCCTGAGCGGACGGGCAAGCCGCGGGGGACCGACCTGCTCGACGGGACGGTGACGCTACCCCTGATCTATGCCCGCAAGGCATCCGCGCCGCTGGCGCGACTCGATCTGCGGCAGGTCCAGACGCCCGAGGCGGCCGCCGCCGTCTGTGACCAGATCACCGAGACGGATGCGCTGGCGCGCGCCCGGACCTACGCGCTCGAGCTCGTCGCCCAGGCCAAGCGCTCCCTTCCCGAGCTCCCCGAGCGCCAGCACCACGCACTCGAGCTGGTGGCCGACGGAGTCGTCGCCCGGTATTCCTGAGGGTCAGCGGCGAGCGCCGTGCGGAAGGCTCAGAAGTCCTCAGGGAGAATCAGATCCGCGTTGAGCGCGGCGACGAAGCGATCGACTTCCTCGACCATGTTCGCGTGGGTCAGTCGCTGGAGGTCGGCCAGCATCGCGGCGAGCCCCTCGTCGAGCTGCTCCTCGAGCGCCTCGACGGCTGCCTGATCGAACACGCCTCCGACAGTCCAACCGCAGTTGGGGCAGCTCAACTCAAGCTCCCACTGCTCATCCTCGGTCTCGGACCAGGCGACCGGCTGGACGAGGTCGCATTCACAATCGGGGCACATGTGGAGCGGCTGCGGCTCAGGCCGCTTGGTCTCCTCGTCAAACCTGACGACCTCTATCTTGCGGCCGCTGGGCAGGACGATCCGGTGAACCGAGTGATGTGGGGCGTTCCCGTCCATCTCCATGCGCTGTATCGGCACTGGCCAGACAAGCTTGAGTGCCAATTTCGTATGAGTTCCCGCGGCCGCTAACCTTCCTGCAACCAGCGCTCTGGAGATTCACCCTGTTCCGCAATCCCCTCACAGACGTAATCGTCGTTTTGGTCGTTGTTCTCTTGATCTTCGGCCCCAAGCGGCTGCCCTTGCTCGGCCGGTCTCTGGGGCAGGGCATGCGCGAGTTCAAGGACTCGATCACCGGCAAGGATGAGGAAGAGCGCCCAGCGCTCAGCCCTGGTGAAGCGACGGAGGCCGCAGCCGCCCCGCCCGCGGAACGCCCGACTGTTACAGACTCGGCAGGCACGGGCACTCAGGCACGCGACACCGCCGACGTCGCCTCCTCCGAGCCCCGCTCCTGACGCGCGGGCCCAGGCGCAGCCATGGCCAAGGTTCTGCGGCCGATTGGGCACGAAGAGCGCCTGAGCATCGTTGACCATCTCGACGAGCTCCGCTCGCGGCTGTTCGTCTGCCTGGCCGTGCTGGTGGTGGCCTTCGGGGTTTGCTTCTGGCAGAACCAGCGGCTGATACATGTGCTCAACCGCGCGCTACCGCATGTCTCGACCGTCGGACAGCATGGGCTGGCCGCACAGCAGAACACGTCGGCAAAGGAACGTGCCGGGCTGCTGAAGGTGGCTGCTGGCGCAAATGCACTGGCCGCCTCGCGGCGACTCTCCGTCGGAGATCGTGCGGCAGAGGCTCAGATCGCGCAGGGCGCTAGCCAGGCCGCCAGGGCGCTGCCGAAGACGCCGATAGTCCAGGAGAAGCCGATCACGATCGGTGTCGGAGAGCCGTTCACGACGACGCTCACCGTGGCCGCGTACTTCGCGCTGCTCTTCTCGCTACCGCTCCTGATCTATCAGGGGTACGCGTTCGTGATCCCCGCGCTCAACCCTCACGAGCGCCGCGTGGCCGGCCCGCTCATGGCGATCGCGCCGATTCTCTTCACGATCGGCGTTGCCTTCGCATATCTCGTGGTGCTTCCGCCCGCCGTGCACTTCCTCCAGGGCTACAACCACAACGAGTTCGACATCCTCGTGCAGGCCAAGGCGTATTACACGTTCGAGATCTTCACCATGCTCGGCGTCGGGCTCGCCTTCCAGATGCCCCTCGGGCTGTTGGGGCTGCACCGCTTGGGGGTGGTGGACGGCAGCACCCTGACCCGCCACTGGCGCTACGCTGTGGTCATCATCGCGGTGATTGCCGCGGCGATGCCGGGGGCGGATCCGGTCACGACGGGCCTCGAGACGCTTCCCCTCGTGGTGCTCTTCCTCGCCAGTATCGTGATGCTCAAGATCGCCGACCGACGTGCTGCCGCGCGGGCCGTCGCCGAGGCTGAGGCGGACACCGCGCAGCCGTTCGGCAGCGGCCTGGACCCCACCTGATGCTGTTCGACCTGCGAAGCCGCGGGCGCCGGACGGCGGTACGAGGTGTGTACCTGTTTCTCGCGATCCTCATCGGGGGCGGCCTGATCCTGTTCGGTGTCGGTACCGGCGCTGGCGGCGGCGGCCTGCTGAACGCCTTCAACGGAGGCGGTGGGAATCAAGGGGCGGCCGTGAGCTCGGAGGACAAGAACGCTTTGAAGGCGGTGAAGAACGATCCGGGCAGCGCCTCGGCCTGGGCCTCGCTGGTGCAGGCTCGGTACACCACGGCCGGCCAGGGGGGGAACTTCAACGCCACCACAGGGGCGCTCACGAGCTCGGGGCGCAAGGAGATGAGCGCTGCCACGCAGGCATGGCAGCGCTACCTCCAGCTCACCGGCGGAAAGGATCCGAGCGGGATCGCCCAGCTCGCTGCGCGCGCCTACGGGGCCCTGGGCAATTACGCGGGCGCGGCCGCCGCCTGGGAGATCGTGACCGCCGCCAACCCCACCTCGGCCAACGGATTCGAATGCCTTGCGGCCTCCGCGTACGCCGCCAAGCAGAGCCGCAAGGGCGACCTGGCGCTGGGCAAGGCGCTCACAATGGTCCCCAAGCTCCAACGCGCGACGCTCAAGACCCAGATCCAGGCGGCCAAGACACAGCCCTCCGTAGCGGCGGCCTGCTGAGGGAGCGACGCCGGGGCGCCCCCACTACCGCAAGCTAACATCGCCGCGATCCCCGGGCCGTTAGCTCAACTGGTAGAGCAGGGGACTCTTAATCCCAAGGTTGGAGGTTCGAGTCCTCCACGGCCCACTGAGAAAGCCCAGCGTAACCGGCGGTGGGGCGGGTCCCGCGAAATCGCGAATATGGCCCGGGCAGGGCAGCGGGCGCTCCGATCTTCTAACCGTCCCGACGGCGTGTCACCGCAGCGGGACGATGCTTCTCCGCACCGCGCTGGCTCTGCTCGGAGCGCGGTGCGTATAGGCGTCGAAATGCGACGCTTCTCCGCCCCGCGCAGCTGATTTCGTAGGTGAGGTGCGGATAGGCGTCGGGGGAGAGACGGTCGCCGTAGCTGCCGGTGTGGTCGATAGGGAGCCGGCCGCCTCGTAAGCGTCGCAGACGGCGATGATCCCGGACGGCAGCGGGATCTCTGAGCCGACGAGCCCGTCGGGATAGCCCGTTGCGCCTAGCCGGCCGCGGTTCGCCGGCCGGCGAACCAGCCCGCGGCCAATCCGGCTGCTCCCCCAACGCTCAGGAGCGTGCTGCTGCGTAGCGGCTGGCGCTTTGCTTTCGACACGAACCCGCGCACCGAGTGGCGAAGCGTCGCCTTCGTCGCCTTCCTGCCGATTGTTCGACCGACCTTGTTCATCGGACCCTCCATTTCTCTTAGTTCGTGCCTGGTCTACCCGGCTGACCGCGTGCGCTAGCGTGTCGCCGGGCCATGAGCTACGACACCGTGATGTGGGAGGAGGCGGACGGGATCGGCCGCCTCACGCTCAACCGGCCGGAGACGATCAACGCGTGGACCGCACAGCTCGGATCCGAGCTCAAGCACATAATCGAGGGGGAGGCGGCTGCCGACTCGGTGCGCGTTGTGCTGATCTCCGGCAGCGGGCGCGGGTTTTCCTCTGGCGCCGATCTGAAGGCCGGCTTCGATCCCGCCGAGGACGGGATGCCGAACATCCGCAAGGAGCTACACGAGGTCTATCACCCGGCGATCGCGGGGATCCGCCGCCTGCCGAAGCCGGTGGTGGCCGCCGTGCACGGCGCCGCCGTAGGGATCGGCTGCTCGCTGGCGCTGGCCTGTGACCTGGTCATGGCAGGCGAAACCGCCTTCTTCGGCCTGGCTTTCGTCAACATCGGCCTGATGCCTGACGGCGGTTCGACCGCCTTCGTCCCACCTGCCGTCGGCAAGGCGCGGGCGTTCCAGATGGCGCTTATGGGAGAGCGGGTTCCGGCTCCTCAGGCGCTGGAGTGGGGTCTGGTCAACTGGGTCTACCCCAGACGACCGGCTGATGGAGCAAGCCGAGGCGCTGGCCAGCCGTCTGGCCGCAAGGTCCGACTCGCTCGTACGCGAGCTCCAAGCAGGCTCTCAACCAGTTCATCTACGGCGACCTCGACGCGCAGCTTCATCTCGAAGGGCGAGCTCCAGCACGCGCTCGGCCGCAGCAAGGACTTCCTCGAGGGCGTCGCCGCGTTCGTCGCAAAGCGCGAGCCGTGCGTTCACCGGCCAGTAGGCCCGGGGACGCTGTCGATGGCCTACACCGCGGCCGAGGGCCGGCCGAGCTGCTCGAGGACGCTGGCCCGGGCCGATCAGCCAGCTGCGGCCAGTGTCGCCTCGCTGGGCGAAGCCTACGAGCTGCTCGACGAAGGACGCGGCAGATCGGCTCGAGGAGCGGCTGTTTCGCCCCGCTCAGCTCGCCTACGGCCGCGCGACGCGCACCTTCAACGAGTTCGCCACGCGTCACCAGGCCATCGCCCCCCGGCCTGGTCCGGGGTCCAGCGGCGCCCACAGCGCGGACCCACGGCCTACGTCCAACGTGCGATCGAAGCGCTCGAGCAGGCCGACACGATCCTCGGCGAGCTCCAGGACTCGATGCTTCCCGTGGAGGTGGGCGACCGCGAGCTCCGCGAGGGCCTGGCGGGAGTCCGCGAGCTGATTGCGCGGCGCCCGGTTACGGACGCGAGCTGCTTTCCAACGTCGGCCGCTGAACCACCCCTACTGGTTCCATTTGTCGGCCGTCTTCTTCTTCTGCCCGGTGCTCTTGGCGCGGACGCTCAGCTGCTCGGGCGTCCGGTCGGCCGCCGCAAGTGACTCTTCCTCGGCGCGGATACGCGCCTCCTCGGCTTGCCGGTCGACGGCCTCGCGCATCCGCTCTAGGTTCTTCGCCCGGCGATCCTGATCTTGGGCCATGGTGCCTGCTGACGCTGTCGTCGTCGATTAGGTGGCTTACCCGCCGACAGCAGCCGGTCAACGCGGGCCCAGCGAGTCGAGATAGACGCGATAGAGTCAGCGCGGGTGAGCTTGCTCGCCTGCTCGCCACCTGGGGTATCGCACTTTAGGAGACGGCTGGCCCGACCCGTCACCGCCTTCCGGCGCCGACGGTCATCTGGCTGCCGTTTCCCTCGCTGGACGCTCGGGTAGCTCGCGACTGGGTGGGCTGCTCTTCCCGAGAGGAGGTAACGAGAGGTGAGCGTGAGCTCGCCGACAGTCAGGCTCCAGCTGCAATCGAGCCCGGAGACTCTGACGCTCGTACGCGGGCATGTTCGGCGGGCTTGGCAGAGCTGCTGGCGCTCGACCCTGAGTTGCTCGACGACCTCAAGACGGCAGTCAGCGAAGCTTGCAACAACGTCGTGATGCACGCCTACGACGGCGGATCCGGGCCCGCTTGGCGTGTGCATCTTCGTGACGCGAGACGCGATCGAGGTCCTGATCCGCGACGAGGGCCGGGGCATTCCGGTGCTGACCCCTTCCGATGACCGCCTGCAGGGGTCGGGCATACCGATCATCCGCGCCCTGGCCGATCAGACCGCGTTCCGGCCCCTCAAGGGGGCGGGACCGAGGTGTGGATGCAATTCGCCGGCATGCGCGACGGGACAGCGCCTGTACACGCTCCCGGCGAGGCCGGCGCCGGAGGACGGAGTGGATGGAGCGGCTGACCGGTGACGCGGTCGTCTCGCTCTCGCCGGTCAGCTTCGTCGGCGGCGTCCTCGGGCGCCTGGCGCGTGCGCTGGCGGCCCAGCGCACGCTTCTCGCTCGACCGTTTCTCCGACGTCTATCTGGTGACCGATGCCATCGCGGCTCACGCGTCAGCACCGCGGCGGATCACCGACGGATCAACTTCGGTCTGGCCACGGACACCCGCCGCCTCGAGCTGACCGATCGGCCCCTTCCGCCCTGGAGCCAGCGCCACCCTCGGCGCGGGCGAGCAGAGCGACGTCGGCTCGGCGCTGTCGCTTGCTCAGCGATGAGCTGGACGTCCGGCGCGACAACGGCAACGAGGCGATCCACCTGGTGATGCTCGACCGGCGCCCCGAGCGTCACCGGCGTCCCGGCCTGAGCTCGCCGCAGCTCTTCGGCTGGCGTCCAGCAGCTCTTCGGGGCTAGTCGGCCAACGTCAGACGTTCGGCCACTCCGGTCAGGGTCAGCAGGCGCTGAACCTGCTGAGGGCCCTTGACGACGGCGAAGCGCTTGCCGCTCTCCACGGCGCGCTGATGCGCCCGCACCAGCACGCTCAGCCCGGTCGAGTCCATGAACTCGAGCTGGCGGAGGTCGACGATCACGAGCGAGGCGGACTTCACCTTGCTGCTTTCGAGCTCCTGCTCGAGCATTCGGGCTCGAGGCGAGGTCGAGCTCGCCGGTCACGTCCACAACGACGGCCTCGCCATCGTGGACCTCGACCTTGAAGTTGCTCTGCACCGGCGGCGAGCCTACCGATCCGCGGCTCTCGATGCGCTCGTGGTCAGCGGCCGCCCGTGCGCCCGCTTCCGCGAGCGCGGTTTGGCCGCCGGCCGCGCGGGTAACGCCAGGCTGATGGCCGACAATCGCCTTTCTGGGAACCGGGACCATGGGGCTGCCGATGGCACGTAACCTGGCGCGCGCCGGGTTCGAGGTCCGGGCCTGGAATCGCACCGCCGAGCGGGCGCCAGGCCGCTCGACCGAAGCGGCGCCACGGTCTGCGAGGACGCGGCGGCGGCCGCCGATGGCGCCGAGCTGATGGTGACCATGCTCAGCGACGCCGACGCGGTGCTCGAGGTGGCGCGCCAGGCTCTCGACGGCCTGGCGCCGAGGCGGTATCTGGATCCAGTGCAGCACGATCGGCATCGATGGCATCGAGCGTTGCGCGGAGCTCGCCGACCGGGCCGGAGTCATCCTGGTGGACGCTCCGGTGCTCGGCACCCGCCAACCCGCCGAGCAAGGCGAGCTCGTGATCCTGGCCTCCGGTCCTGATGAGGCGCTGACGCGCTGCGAGCCGGCGTTCGATGCGATCGGCCAGCGCACGATCAGCTGGGCGAAGCTGGGACGGGGCACGCGCTGCAAGTTCGCCGTCAACAGCTGGATCGTCGGCGTCGTTGGCGTGCTGGCGGAGACGCTCACGCTCGCGCAAGGCCTTGGCATCGACCCGCAGCGCTTCTTTGACGCGGTGCGAGGGTGGGCCGCTCGATCTTCCCTATGCCAGGTTGAAGGGCAAGCAGATGATCGAGCGCTCGTTCGAGGATGCCCGCTTTCCGCCTTGCGCTGTCGCGCAAGGACGCAGAGCTCGCGCTCGCCGCCGCCTCAGAGGCCGGGCTCGAGCTCCCGATCATGGATGCCACCACTGCGCGACTGCGCAAGGCCGAGGAGGACGGGCACGGCGACGAGGACATGGCTGCGACCTATTGGGCCAGCGCTCCAGCCGAGTCGGCGCACGCCGTGAGAGGAGGATGACCAGATGCCAGGGCCAGACCCGTCAGCCGAAGAGAAGGCCGAAGGCGGCCGCGGAGGCAGCCGCCATCGGCGGCCGCGTCAGCTCGGAGCCGCCCGGCGCGAGCGGGAGCCCGACGAGGCGCAGCGTCCCCTCGTGGAGGCGGGACAGGGCGAGGCCGAAGGCTTCGAGCAGGCCGAGGAGGAACTGATCGAGCACGCAAGCCATGGCGACCAGCACGCCGCCGCGGCGCGCCATCCAGGACGCCCCCGAGGAGAGCGATGATGTCCGCGCCGCCGAAGCCGGGCGGCGAGGCCGATCACGAGCGCTCGAGCGAGCGCTCCGAAGACCTTCCGTGAGTCAGCCGCCGTTGACGAGGGTTGGTAAGCGGTGGCTTTTCGCGGGTAGTCACTGCAGCCCACGCGGACAATAGAGTCCGCATGCCAGGAAGGGAGAGCAAGATGGTTGCTTTGATCGTGTTTCTTCTGATCCTGGCCGATCTTTGGCGGGCTCGGCTTTGCCGCCCACGTGCTGTGGTTCGTCCTGATCGCGGCGATCGTGCTGTGGCTGATCGGGTTCTTCGTCGGCGGCGCAGCGATCCGCCGGGCGACGCCGCTGGTACGGCGTTCTGACCGGCTAGGCGCCGGCCAGTTCGGTCAAGCGCTGCAGGGCGCGCCGCAGCAGGCGTGAGACCTGCATCTGCGACACGCCGACGCGTGCCGCGATCTCGGACTGCGTGAGATCCTCGCCGAAGCGTAGATAGAGGATCTCACGCTCCCGGGCCGGGAGGTTGCGAGCGGCGCGAAGATCGTCGGCTCCGTCGTGGACAGCGCAGCAGGCGGTCATCCTCGGCCCCAAGTCCGTCGAGCCGCGTAGCTTCCTCGTCCTCCTCCGCGGCCAGCAGGCGCGTCGAGCGACACGGCGCCGTATGCCTCGGCGGTCTGGAGCCCGTCGAGCACCTCCTCCTGGGTCAACTCGAGGTACTCGGCCAGCTCGCGGAATCGTGGGGGAGCGCCCGGTGTTGCCGCTCAGCTTCTGCTGGGCGTCGAGGATCGTACGCGCTCGCTCCTGGGCGCTGCGATCGACGTGGAGCGCCCAGGCCGTGTCGCGGAAATAGCGCTTCAGCTCGCCCATGATCGTGGGCACGGCAAACGAGGTGAAGGCGAAGCCGCGGCTCGGGTCGAAGCGCTCGACCGCCTTCACCAGTCCCAGGCTCGCGACCTGGACGAGGTCGTCGTACGGCTCGGTCGATTGCGCGTAACGGCGCGCCAGCTTTCGGGCCAGCGGAAGGAACCGCTCGATCAACTCGTCTCGCGCTTGACGGTCGTCTTCCGCTCGCGCCACCGCTCGAACAATTCGGCCGAGTCGGGAGTCGCCCCTGACGAGCCCCGGCTCGGGGCCACCGCCATCTCGTACCTCCACGGGGTTGCAGACTGGAGCGGGTTCTAGCACACAGTCCGGCCGGTTTGAAAGGGCCGTGTTCGGTCTTTTACAACGGTCCTTTCACGCGCTTAGACGCGTGCCAGCGCGGGCGAGTCGCTGTTCTCGGCGAGCAGATCGAGAACCGCTGCCTCGATCCTGGCCCTGACCCGGTCATTGGCGGGATCGAGCTCGGGTAGGCGCTCAGAGCGCCCCGCCGATCGTCCAGCCCGAGACGTAGCGGTCGAACACGCGCGGATCGATGTAGGAGCGCCGTGCGACGGCTGGCGTGTTGCCGAGCAGCTCTGAGACTGCGCGCACGGCGCGTCGATTGCGCGCTTGCGCGCCGACTTGGAGCTGGCGCCCAGCCCGTCGGCGCCCAGCGCGACCGCCGCCATCACGGTGGCGTTCCAGGTCCGGAAATCCTTGGCGCTGAACTCTTCTCCCAGCTCGAGCTTGAGGTACTCGTTGATCTCGTCCGAGCGAAGCGGCCGCCAGCTCCGCCCGACGCGGTAGGCCAGCAGCTGGCGGTCCCCCGAGCGCCGGCGCCGCAGTGCGCGGACCACTCTCGAAGGAGGCCGGGTCGGTGATCACCTGGGCGCGCCGCTGGCCCCCCTTGGCCGGATAGTCGAACACAACCGACTCGACCGCGGATGCTCACGTGCTCGCGGCGGACGGTGGCCAGCCCGATCCCTCCATCATCGTCGGCGTACTGCTCCGAGCCGATCCGGAACATTCCCACGTCCAGGAGCCTGACGGCGCACGCCAGCACCTGGTCGTGGTCCGAGGTCCCGCCCGGCCAGATCCTTGGCCACTCGACGGCGGAGCTTCGGCAGCAGCGCTCCCGAACTGCGTCATGCGGTTGAATTTCTGCCGGTCTCGATGCTCTCGCCAGCGCGGGTGATACAGGTACTGCTTGCGGCCGGCGGAGTCGATACCGGTGGCCTGAAGGTGCCCGTATGGGTCCGGGCAGACCCACACCTCCTGCCAGGCCGGCGGAATCGCCATTGCTCGAATCCGCCCGAGCGTCTCAGCATCCTCGAGGCGTTCCCCGTCGATGTCGAGGTAGACGAACCCCCGCCCGCGACGCGGGCGGCGAAAGCCAGGCCCTGAGCAGTCCGAGCGGCGGAGCCGGCGTGCCGGAGGCCGCGGCCGCGGGCGGTCGCGGGCGGAACGCCGTCTCTGTCGGCTCAAACCAGCTGCCTAACCTGTTCGGCGGCGCCCCGAAGGTCGGTCTGAGAGCCCCGGCCCCTGCGCGCGCGCTGAGTGCCCGCCACGAGCCTGCCGGCGGGCCGCTCGAAGCGGCTGAGCTCACGGACGACGCGGTCCAGCACGGTCGGCCTCAACGTCCGTCCTCCCCTGCGCCCAGATCGCATCGCTGGCGAAAACATGGCTGAATTAGCGATACCCGTGGGCCTTCCCCATACACCTCCGAGCTGGCCGATCGTTAGCGCCCGGGCTGCTCGAGCGCTTCCAGCGCTACGTCAGGATCGACACGCAATCAAGTCGCGACCGCCCGGGCTCCCCCAGCACCCCGGGCCAGCTGGAGCTGGGCCGGCTGCTGGTCTCAGAGCTGCGGGCCGCCGGGCTGACCGACGCCGAGCTCGGACCCCAACGGCTACGTGATGGCGACGCTGGAGGCTTCCCTCCCGGCCGACGACGATGTCCCGGTTATTGGGCTGATCGCCCACCTGGACACCTCGCCCGACGCGCCCGGCCATGGAGTCGAGCCGCTGGTCCACCGCGACTACACGGGAGGCTCGATCGAGCTCCCTCGCGCCGGCACGCAGCTGAATCCGGCCGACATGCCCGAGCTCGAAACAAAGCGCGGCCACGACATCGTCACGGCATCAGGTGACACGCTGTTGGGGGCAGACGACAAAGCCGGGGTTGCGGAGATCGTCTCCGCCGTAGCCCATCTCGCCGCGCATCCCGAGTTGCCGCGTCCCGCGATCCGGGTGTGCTTCACCCCCGACGAGGAAATCGGCCAGGGCGGGACGCTGCTCGACCTCGAGCGCTTTGCCGCCGCATGCGCGTACACGCTCGACGGCTCGGAGCTGGGCGAGCTCCAGGACGAGAGCTTCAGCGCGCTCGAGGCGACCGTCAACGTCACGGGCGTCGACGTCCACCCCGGCCATGCGAAGGCGAAAATGGTCAACGCACTGCGGGTTGCCGCAAAGATCGTCGCCGAGCTGCCGAGCGACCGGCTCACCCCCGAGACGTCGTCCGGGCGAGAAGGCTTCATCCATCCCTACGAGCTGGACGGCACAGCGACGCGCGCCGAGCTGCGGGCGATCTTGCGTGACTTCGACGAGGATGCGCTCGATCGGCATGCGTCGCTTCTGCGCGAGGTCGCCGAACGCGTGGTAGCGAGCGAGCCAAGGGCAGGCCTCGAGATTCAGGTGCGGCGCCAATACCGCAACATGCGCCGCTACCTCGCCGATGTCGCCCAGGTCACGGCAGCCGCTGAAGCGGCGGTCCGGGCCGAAGGGATCGAGCCGATCTTCCGGCCGATCCGGGGCGGGACCGACGGCTCGCTGCTCAGCGAGATGGGCCTTCCCACCCCCAACCTCTTCACCGGAGGCCACGACTACCACTCCGTCAGGGAGTGGGCCTCGCTTCAGGACATGGCGGCCGCGGCGGCGACGATCGTCCGGCTTGCCGAAGTGTGGACGCGCCCGGAGATGCGCGGTGTTGCTCCCCGGCGTTCGGCCCAGAACGCTCGTTAGGCTGGACGCGTGGCGCCGTTCTCGAGCTCGCTGGCCTCCGTCGATGGCGAGATCATGCTCGCCTCCGAGGCGACCGTTCCGGCCGCCGACGAGGGGCTGTTGCGGGGCGACGGGGTGTTCGAGGTGATCCGGATCTACGACGGGCGGCCCTTCGCGCTCGACGAGCACCTGCGGCGACTCGAGCGCTCGGCCGCAAATCTTCGCCTTCCGCTCGACGTCGAGGCAGTGCGTTCCGATGCGGGTCGCCTGCTCGCCCACGCAGGGTCGGGTCCCGACCACGAGGCCTTGCGGATCGTCGTGACCCGCGGCGGGCGGAGGGTGCTGCTGACAGAGCCTCTTCCCGAGACATCCGGCCACGTCCGCCTACGCTCGATCACCTACTCGCCGACGCGCGTGCTCGACGGGGTCAAGTCGCTCTCCTACGCGGGGAACATGCTCGCCTCTCGTCTGGCACGCGAGGAGGGGTTCGACGAGGCCCTCCTCGTCACGCCACACGGCCACGTGCTCGAGGCGCCGACGAGCTCGGTCTTCTGGGTCAAGGAGGATCAGGTTTCAACGCCGCCCCTCGACGAGCACATCCTCGCATCGATCACGCGGCGGATCGTGATCGAGGAGGCTGAGGCGCAGGAGCGAGCGTGCACGCTCGAGGAACTGTGCGAGGCCGACGAGGTATTCCTGGCCTCAACAACTCGCGAGGCGCAGCCGGTCAGCGCAATCGACTCACGCAGGTTCGATGCGCCGGGGCCCGTGACGAGCCGGATCGCCGCGTTGGTCAGCGTGCGGATCCGCTCCGAGCTGGCGTCCGCATGACCGTCCTCACGGTCGTCGGCAACCGTCCCCAGTTCATCAAGGCAGCGGCGGTGTCAGGCCTCCTGCGCGCAGCCCACGAGGAGGTCCTGGTCCATACCGGTCAGCACTTCGACGATGAGCTCTCGGCGGTGTTTTTCAGCGAGCTCGGGCTGCCCGCGCCTGACCGCGAACTCGGCGTCGCGGGCGGATCGAACGCCGGACAGACCTCGCGCATGCTGGCCGCGCTCGAGCCGGTGATCCACCAGCTAGGGCCCGATGTCGCGCTCGTCTATGGCGACACCAACTCGACGCTGGCGGGGGCGCTTGCCGCCGCCCAGGCCGGGGTGCCGGTGGCCCATGTCGAAGCAGGGATGCGCTCGTTTGACCGCGCGATGCCGGAGGAGCTCAATCGGGTTCTGGCCGATCACATGAGCTCGCTGCTGCTCTGCTCATCGGAGGTGGCCGTGGCGAATCTTCGCCGGGAGGGCGTCAGCGGGACGATCGAGCACGTCGGCGATGTGATGGTTGACGTCGCTCTCCGCGTTCACCCGCGAGTTGCCCAGCGTATGGACCTGGTGCGTGAGCGTGGCGTCGAGCCCGGTGAGTACGTGCTTGCGACGGCGCACCGTGCGGGCAACGTGGATCAGCGCTCGCGGCTCGAGGCGCTGGTCGAGCTCCTTCTGGCGATCCCGCGCAGCGTGGTGCTGCCCCTCCACCCGCGGACCGATGGACGGCTCCGCGCAGCTGGGTTGTTCGAGCGCCTGGAGGCGGCTGAGCGGATCCACGTCTTGCCCCCACTGGGATACATCGAGACGGCCGCGCTGATCAGCCACGCGCACACCGTCCTGACCGATTCCGGTGGGCTTCAGAAGGAGGCGTATCTGGCGGGCGTGCCGTGCGTGACGCTGCGGGCCGAGACCGAGTGGGTCGAGACGGTGCAGGCGGGATGGAACACGCTCGTCGACCTCGACGCGGAGCGAGCTCTCGAAGCCCTCGATCGCCGGCCGCCTGAATCTCGCCCACCGCTGTACGGCGACGGGCATGCCGGAGAACGCGTCGTGGCCGCACTTACACTCCACGTCGGATGAGCTTGCGGATCGCTGTCGCCGGCCTCGGCTACTGGGGTCCGAATCTGGCGCGGAACTTCGCGGCGATTGACGGGTGTGAGCTGGTCGCGTGCTATGACCCGGATCCCACCGCGAGGCAGCGCTTCGCCGTCCGGTTTCCCGGGGCGACGGTGGCGGCCGAGCTGGACCAGCTGCTAGACGACCCGGCACTGAATGCCGTGGCGCTGGCCACTCCGGTCCCGACCCACGCCGAGCTTGCCGTGCGCGTGCTCGAGGCAGGCAAGCATTGCTTTGTCGAGAAGCCGCTGGCGCAGTCGGTACCGGACGCCGAGCGCACGTTGGCCGCGGCCGAGCAGTCAGGACGCACGTTGATGGTCGGCCACCTGCTCGAGTACCACCCAGGTGTCGAGATGGTCAAGCAGCTGATGGAGTCAGGTGAGCTCGGCGAGCGGATCTACTACATCTACGGCAACCGCCTGAACCTCGGCAAGCTGCGCGCCGACGAGAATGCCCTCTGGAGCCTGGGCGCCCATGACGTCTCGGTGCTGCTCCGGCTGGCCGGCGAGGAGCCATGGGAGGCGGTCGCCTACGGATCGTCGTACGTGCGCACCGGTGTCGAAGACGTGGTGTTCTGCTTTCTGCGCTTCCCCTCCGGGCTGTCAGCCCACTTACACCTCTCCTGGCTGGATCCCCACAAGGAGCGCCGCTTCACGGTCGTCGGATCCCGACGGATGGCCACCTTCGACGACATGGCACTGGAGGGCAAGGTCAAGGTCTACGACAAGGGATTCGACGAGGACGCAAGGGGCTACGGCGAGTACATCACCCGTAGCGGGGACATCTTCGCTCCCCGGATCGCAAACGTCGAACCGCTGCGGATCGAGTGCGAGCACTTCGTGGAGTGCATCCGCACTGGATCGGCGCCAAGGTCGGATGGTGCGAGCGGGCTGCGCGTGGTTCGCGTGCTCGAGCGGCTGCAACGTTCGCTCGGGCGCTCGTCCGCCGAGGAGGGCGAGCTGGCGGGCGAGGCTGCCGGTGGCTGAGGGGGTCGCCGCAGGCGCACACGTGGCGGCCGGGGCGGAACTGGGTCCGGGGGTCGAAGTTCAGCCGGGGGCGGTGATCCACGACGGTGCGCGGCTGGGGCGTGACTGCCTGGTCGAGTCAGGCGCCGTGCTAGGAAAGCGCCCGCGCCTGCGCGCCGGCTCAAGCGCCGCGGGCGGCGAGCTGGGGGAGCTTGTGATCGAGGACGGAGTCACGGTGTGCGCTGGAGCGGTCGTCTATGCCGGGGCGTGGCTGGGACGCGGCGTGATCGTGGGGGACCAGTCGCAGATACGTGAGCGGGCGCGGGTGGGCGCTGGGTCGGTGATCGGACGGGGGGCGTCGGTCGATTTCGATGCGCTCGTCGGCGAACGAGTGCTGATCCAGACCGGCGTCTACGTAACAGGCGGGTCGGTCGTCGAGGACGAGGTGTTTCTCGGCCCCGGCGTGATCACCACGAACGACAACGCGATGGGCCGGCACGCTCCGGGAGAGCCGCTGCGGGGGCCGCGGCTCCGCCGTGCCTGCCGCATCGGGGGCGGAGCGGTTCTCGTCCCGGGAGTCGAGGTGGGCGAGGAGGCGTTCGTGGCGGCCGGAGCGGTCGTGACAGCCGATGTCCCGGCGCGCGCCGTGGTGATGGGCGTCCCTGCGCGTGTCGTGCGACAGGTCCTGGACGAGGACCTGATCGAACGCTGGCCCTGACTACCCTTCGGGACCTCGTCCGAACAACGAGAAGGGAGAGCCAGGTGGAGCACTGGGACGTCCGGACATTGGCGGTTGAGCCGCACAAGCCTCAGGTGCTGCGATCCGATCCCGAGCTGCGGGCGATCGCGATCCAGCTCCCGGCTGGCGAGGAGCTCAAGGAGCATCAGGTCCACGAGCGCGCCTATCTACTTGTCATCGACGGCGAGATCGAGGTTGCACGCAACGGCGAGCGAGTGAACGGCCAAGTCGGCTTCATGTGCCAGTTCGAACCGCGCGAGCGCCACGCGGTGCAGGCGGTCAGCGACGCCCGGTTGCTGCTGGTGCTGGTTCCGTGGCCTGGTGCTGGCCATCCGTCGCTGCGGCCCGAGCAGTAGTGGTGGCCGCAGACTGAGCCTCCGGAGCGGGCGCCGCACCCGTCCAGATGACGTCGTCGCGTCCTGGCCCAACACCGATCAGCGCGACCGGAACGCCGACGAACTGGGACATGAACTGGAGATATTCGCGGGCGCCGCGCGGAAGGTCCGACTCGCTGCGGCACTCGCGCAGGTCCTCGGACCATCCAGGGAGCTCGTCGTACTCGCCCGTGGCATGGTGGAGCATCGTCTGGTGGTAGGGGAAGTGCTCGAACTCAACCTCGTCATCGCCGCGATAGCGGGTGCACACGCGAAGCCGATCAAAACCCGATAGGACATCGAGCTTCGTCACGACCAGCGCGGTGAGCGTGTTGAGGCGCGCGGCGTAGCGGAGCGCCACGAGATCGAGCCAGCCGACGCGCCGCGCCCGCCCGGTGGTCGTTCCGTACTCCCCGCCGCGATCACGCAGCTCATCGGAGATCGCATCTTCGATCTCGGTGGGGAACGGTCCTGCGCCCACGCGCGTGACGTACGCCTTGGCCACCCCCCAGATCTCGTCGATGTCCTTGGGCCCGACACCGGCGCCAATGCAGGCCGACGCAGATACTGGATTTGAGGAGGTCACGAAGGGATAGGTGCCATGGTCGATGTCGAGCAGCGTCCCCTGGGCTCCCTCGAAGAGGACTGTCTCGCCGTTGTCGAGCCGCTCGTGGACGAGTCGTGTCGTATCCGTGATGAAGCGCTCCAGGCGGTGCCCATAGGACATGTACTCCTCGCTCATCGCCTGCAGGTCGAGTTGCGGATCCCTTGCGTAGGGGCGCAGCGACAGGCGCTTGGGCTCAAGGGCGGCGACGATCTTCTGCTTGAGGATCTTCTCGTCGAGCAGGTCCTGCATCCGAATCCCGAGCCGAGCCGCCTTGTCTGCGTAACAGGGCCCGATGCCGCGGCGCGTCGTGCCGATCTGGAGCTTGCCGAGCTTCGTCTCACCGGCGTGGTCGAGCAGCAGGTGGTAGGGCATGATCAGGTGGGCGTTGGCCGAGATCCGCAGCCAACTCGTGTCGATCCCACGGCGGCTGAGCTGTTCGAGCTCGTCGGTCAGCACCCTCGGGTCGATGACCACGCCGTTGCCGATCACGCACAGTTTTCCCGGGTGGAGGATTCCCGAAGGGATCAGGTGGAGCTTCCAGGTCTCGCCGCCCCTGACGATCGTGTGACCCGCGTTGTTGCCACCCTGGAAGCGGACGACGGCTTGCGCTCGCTCGGCGAGCAGATCGGTCACCTTCCCTTTTCCCTCATCGCCCCACTGGGCACCAACGATCACGAGTCCAGGCATGCCGGCGTGAGTGTAGGGATGGGCCTGGAGGGAGCCGCCGCGGGGCTGGTAGCGAGCGCCCGGTGCCAGCGCGCGCCGGGACCGCCGCGGCGACCCGAATCCTTGGGCCTACCTCAGCTAAGCGCTTCTACGAGTCGGTGCACAGCGGCGTCAAGTTCTGATGTCCATCCGCCGGTCGTGCCCGAGCAGCGGGAGCTCATCGCACATCTCGGTCAGCCGGGACGCGGTGCGCTCGGTGATCTGCTCGCATAGCGCTTCGCGGTCCATGATGTTGGTTGTGATGACCATCGAGCGCTGGTCCTCGTAGCGGGCGTTGACGATCGAGTAGAGCTCCTCGAGCACCCAGTCGTTGGTCCGTTCGGCGCCCACGTCGTCTACGTGGAGGAGGTCGACGCTCGTGAGGCGGTCGAGGAGGTCCAGGTGCGATCGATCGGACCGATGGGTCTCGCGGATCTCATTGAGGAGACGGGGTAGCGAGTAGATGGCGACGGACCGGCCGGCCTCGAGGGCTGCCTTGGAGACGAGCATCGCGAGCGTCGTCTTGCCGGTACCGACAGGTCCCATGAACCACAGGCCACGACCCTGGTCGAGCTTGTCCTCGATCGCGCCGGCGAACCGCCGCGTCGCCACCACCACCTGGGGGTCGATGTCGGTGACGGGCGGACGATCGAACGAGGCGTCGCGGTAGCGACGGGGGATGACGGCGGACAGAGTACGCGCCTTGGCGAGCGCGATCCGCTGGGGGCGGCAGCGGCAGTCGGAGGCGGTGTTCGTCTCCTCGTCGAGTACGAACCCCGACCCGTCGCACAGCTCGAACGGGCATCGGCCATCGAGGCTGCGCAGGGGGATCACGGTCATGACAGCCTCGTCGCGGCTGGTGCCGTCGGCGGGTTCATGCCGCGAAGCGCTCGGACGCGTAGTTCATGAACTTCGGGTACTCGTGGCGGAAGGTGAGCACGATCTCGCCGACCGGACCGTTTCGGTGCTTGGCGACGATGATGTCCGCCTCGCCGGGGCGTTCTGACTCGTGCTTGCTGTAGTACTCGTCGCGATAGATGAACATCACAAGGTCGGAATCCTGCTCGATTTGTCCGGACTCACGTAAATCGGACAGGATCGGCTTCTTGTCTCCCCCTCGCTGTTCCACTGCTCGGCTCAGCTGGGAGAGGGCGATCACGGGGACGTTGAGCTCCCTGGCGAGACCTTTCAGGCCACGCGAGATCTGACCGACCTGCTCGACGCGGCTCTCGATCCGCCCCTCGGGCCGCATCAGCTGGAGGTAGTCGATGATGATCAGGCCGAGGCCTCCTTCCACTTGGTGATGCAACCGTCGCGCCTTGGCGCGGACGTCGAGCACGCTGGTGTCACTCGAGTCGTCGACCCAGAGCGGCGCCGCCGCGAGCGTTTGGCAGGCGGTGAGGATCTTCGGCCACTTCCCCTCCGATACACGCCCCCGGCGCAACTCCTCGCCGCGGATGTTGGCCTGCGAGGCGACGAATCGTTGAGCAAGCTCGGACTCGGACATCTCGAGCGAGAACAGCGCGACCGGATGACCCTTGAGCGCCGCATTCTCGGCGATGTTGGTCACCAAGGCCGACTTGCCCATCGACGGACGGGCGGCGATCACGATCAGGTTGCCCGGCTGAAAGCCTCCTGTGAGCTCGTCGATGTCCTTGAAGCCGGATGGGGTGCCGGTGAGTGGCGTCTTGGCGATCGAGAGCTTGTGGAGCTTGTCGGTCTCGTCGTGGAGGATCTGCTCGATCGAGCGAAACGTCTTCTGACGAGCGTCCTCTGCTACCTCGAGCACCGAGCGCTCGGCGCGCTCGAGCAGGTCTCGCGCCGGAGCGTCGCGCCCGATCACGCTGGCCTGAATCTCGTAGGAGGCGGAGAGGAGCGCGCGGAGGCGGGCATGGTCACGGACGATCCGGCCGTAGTCGCGGGCGTGCCCGGCGGCGGGCACCCAGCCGGCCAGCTCGTCAATCGCCTCGGGGCCGCCGACCAGCTCGAGCTTGCCGCGCTCGCGCAGCATCTCGGCGACCGTGAGGTGATCGATCTTGCGGTCGGCGCCGTGGAGCTCGATCATCGCCTCGAACACCGCGCCGTGCTGCTCGCGGTAGAAGTGCTCCGGGCGCAGGCGCTCCTCGATCAGCAGCGGATAGAGGTGGCGCTCATCGAGCAGAACCGCCCCCAGGACGGATTTCTCAGCCTCCAGATTGTGGGGAGGTACCGCGATGCTTTCGACTGCGCTCACTGTCCCGAGACGAATGTAAAGACGGAGCGGGACGGCGGAAGAACCGGTTTCCGCAATGACCGAGAGAATGTGAACGAGCGGTGCGGTGATCGACGCCGGCTAGCTCGCCGCGACGACCGATCGCCTTGGCTAGCCTGCGGCGACGACCATCGTCTTGACGGTCGCCGTCACGTCGTCGGTGACCTCGACCACCACCATGTAGGTCCCGGTGTGGCGGATCGGCTCCTCGAGGTGCACCTTGCGGCGGTCGATCCTGATCCCGCGCGCGTCGCGGATCGCGTCGGCGATGTCCTGCGGCGTCACCGAACCGAACAGACGGCCATCCTCGCCCGCCTGCTGCGGGATCGTGAGGACCGTGCGGCTGAGCAGGCTGGCGTTCTCCTGCGCGCGCTCCTCGGCCTCGCGCTGGGCGCGTTCCTCCGCCTCGTGGCGGCGCTGCGCAGCCTGGATCGACCCGGGCGTGGCGGGCTGGGCCAGCTTGCGCGGCACCAGGTAGTTGCGCAGGTAGCCCGGGGAGACGTCGACGACCGCTCCGCGCTCGCCGAGCGACTCCACGTCCGCCAGGAGGATTGCCTGCGGCATCTCGTCAGCCGGTTAGCGAGCGCCCTGGCCGCTCGCTACCGCCGCTGCCTTCGGCTACGTAGGGGAGCAGCGCCAGCTCCCGCGCGCGCTTGACCGCGCGCGCGATCTGACTCTGATGACGACGGCAGGCACCGGTGATGCGCCGTGAGCGGATCTTGCCGCGATCGGAGATGAACCGCCGCAGCGAGGAGATGTCCTTGTAGTCGACCTGCTCGATCTTCTCGCGGCAGTACGGGCAGGGCTTACGCCGCGACGATGTCGCGGCTCCCTTCCTGTCGCGCCGGCGTACCGGCCTCCTACGTTGCTTTGCCAACTCCCGTCACCTACTCGCGATTGCTTCCAGCTCGTTGCGTCCGGATTGCGCCTAGAACGGAATGTCGTCCTCGGACGCCGCGGCAGCCACAGGAGTGCGCTCGAAGTCGCCGGTGTCGATCGGAACGTCGCTCTCGGTCGGCGCAGTGCCACTGGAGAACCCGTTCCCGCTGCCGGCGTCGTCGCGCCCGCCGAGGAACTGCACGGTGTCGGCGATGATATCGATGGACTCTCGCTTCTGTCCCTCGGTCTCCCACTGGCTCCACTCGAGCCGCCCGTCGATCGCCACCGGGCGGCCCTTCTTCAGGTACTGGTGGCAGCTCTCGGCCTGGCGGCCAAACACGGTGACGCGGAAGAAGTTGGGCTTCTCCTCCCACTGGCCTTCGCCGGTCTTGCGGCGGCCGTTGACGGCGATCCCGAGCTTGCAAACGGACACGCCGCCGGGCGTCGACTTGAGCTCGGGGTCCCGGGTGAGATTGCCGGTCAGCACGACTCGGTTGATGTTCATTGCGCGGGCTCCTTTCGAGCTCGTGTAGAAGCTTTTGGCCGAGTCTAGGCCCGGTCGAGGCGGCAACCGCCGTAGTTTGCGGAAAATGCGCTGAGAAGTCGCATGGCTGGTGCAAGCCGTTGCTAATTCGTTGCAAATGCCGTCCGATGCCCGGCGTAGGCTGCCTCGGCCAGTGGTGGCGTTCGAGTTCTCCGGGACGGTTTACTCGGTCTCAGAAGCGCAGGCCACGCTGCTGGCCGAAGCGCTACGGGGCTATGCCAAGGGCAAGCTGCCCGACGAGGCAGAAGCGCGCGGCCGAGCTGAGCGGCAATCCCCACTGGGCAGAGGGCGCGCTCGCGGTGGCCGACTTCACCGAGGAGATCCTGGTCGGGCAATCTCGAAGGCACCGCTCCCGCTCGAGGGCAAGGCAGCCGAGGCGACCTTCTGGACCCTCAGGATGATGGAGCTCGAGAGCACCGGTGAAGCCGCTGACACCTGCACGCTACGAGACGCGCTCGGCCTCCGCTTCGGCGCTCTGCAGAGCTAGCCAACCGGCTTGAGCTAGCCAAGCGGCTGAGCTAGCCGACCGGCTGAGGCCCGAGGTCGAGATCGGCCGACTCGAAAGTCACGCCGGGCTCCTCCAGCACGACCCGCCGGGGGCCATCCTCAACCCGTCCCGCCAGCTGCGCAGCAGAGCCCTACCTCGCGCGCCACTTCGACCACCCGCTCGCCCTGGCCGGCCGCGCAGTAGACGGCGAAGCCGCAGCCCATATTGAATGTGGAGTAGGCCTCGGCCGGTGTGAGCTCGGCTCGGGCGGTGAGGAAGGCGAGCACTTCCGGCACGGGCGGGAGCGCGTAGATCCGGTAACCGAGCTCGCGATGGGGCCGCATCAGCTTGAGCAGACCATGACCCGTGATGTGGCTGAGGTAGTGGAGCTCGATGTCTGCGCCAAGCAGCGCCGCGAACGAGTGGGACGTAGACGAAGCTTGGGACCATCAGAGCCTCACCCAGCGACCGCCCGCTCGGGAGCTCGGTGTCGTAGCCGTTCGGGAGCTCGCTCGCCACGGAGCGCGCAAGCGACGCGCCGTTGGCATGCAACCCACTCGAGGCAACGAGAACGATCTCATCCCCGGAGTGAGGGCATCCCCCAGGAGCGGTTCGCCCTCCGGCACGATCCCCACCGCGCTTCCCGCGAGCTCGATGTCCTGCGGCGCAACCAGGCCCGAGAGCGCGGGAGATTCGCCGCCACCCCAAGCCGCTCCTGCCTCGACGCAGCCCCGCTCCCAGCCATCAAGGAGCGCCTCGTGGCGTGAGCGATCCGCATACCAGTCAGACGAACCGGTCGCGAAGTAGGCGTTCACCACAAGCGGCAGCGCCCCGACACACGACAGGTCGTTGACGACCGCGGCGACGGTGTCGTAGGCGACGTTCGCGTACACGCCGGGGCCAAGGCGGTCCTGGAGCTGGCGGGCAAGCAGCGACTTGGTCCCCAGGCACTCGAGCACGGTCGCGAGTGTCAAGCCACCGCAGCGGAAAACGAACGCCGGCTCGCCGCGAGACGCGTCGAGCGCGCTCCCGCCAACCGCCGCCAGCTGGGGCGAGGTGGCCAGCGCCCGCGCGAGCGCGCTCCGCTTGCCGGCATCGAGGGCGCCGTAGTCGACGCCTGCAGACCGGTAGGCAGAACCGTGCGAGGTCATGCTGCGCGGCGCAGCTTAGACTGGCGGTTACTCGCCGGGCGGGCTTTCCGCGTCCGCGCTGCCGTCTGGGCTTTCCGCGTCCGCGCTGCCGTCTGGACTCGCGTCCGCGCTGCCCTCTGCGCTCTCGTCCGCGCCGCCGTCTGCCTCTGCGCCCGAATCCTCTTGCGCTGTTATCGGTGTCTCCGCCTCGGGCTGCCCGCCTTCGGCGCTCTCGGCATCCGCCCCACCAGCGCGCTCGGTCGCGTCGTCGGCTTCGCCCGTTTCGGCCGCCTCATCCTCCCTGCTGGGAGCGCTAGGAGCGCTGGACGCGGCGGACGCGGCGGACGTGGCGGACGCGGCGGGCGCGGCTGGCGCGCTGGGTGCCGAGGCCGAGGGTGGAGCAGCCGCCGCGACCACCGGAGGTGCAGACGAGGGAGCGGGAGGCGTTCCCGGTCTCAGCTTGATGACCCGGAAGCGGAGCACGCCGTCGGTGATTCTCAGCGTGTGCGAGAGCTCCTCGATCGTCTGGGGCGGGGCATCGAACTGAAGCAGGTGGTACTCGGCCTCGGCCTGGTGGTTGATCTGAAACGCCGTGGGACGCCGCCCCCAGTCGTCGTTGCGGGCCAGCGAGCCGCCAGCGGCGGCGATCGCCTTCTCGACGTCGCTCAGCACCTTGGCCCGCTGCTCCTCTGCGGCTTCGAGCGAGAGCAGCAGCACGAGGTCGTAGGCCGGGGCTTGCTGGGCGGTTTCGGTTTGGGCGGCCATCGACGGCCGCCGAGGATAGCGTTAGGCCCACGATGGCGGTAAAGCCGCAGCTCCCCACCGTCGAGCACCCAACCCCCGGCGCGTGGCGCCGGTGGCTCGAGGCCAACCACGCCTCGAGCCAGGGCGTGTGGCTGAAGTTCGCCAAGAAGGGCTCCGGGCAAACGACGGTCAACCATCCCCAGGCGCTCGAGGAGGCGCTCTGCTACGGGTGGATCGATGGCCAGCTCCGCCCCTTGGACGAGCAGTTCTACCTCATCAGATTCACCCCGCGCCGCCCACGCAGCACGTGGTCGGAGAACAACCGGGTAAAGGCCACCGAGCTGATCGAACAGGGCCGGATGCGGCCGGCGGGCCTGGCGCAGGTGGAGGCCGCCAAGGCGGACGGTCGGTGGGACGCTGCGTATCCGCCGCAGAGCCGTGCGAGCGTGCCGGATGACTTTCAGCGGGCGCTCGATGCCGACCCGGATGCCGGCGCGTTCTTCGCGACGCTGACCGGCTCGGCTCGCTACGCGTTCCTCTATCGGCTGCACCACGTGAAGGGGGCGTGCAAACGAGCTGAGGTGATCTCCAGGTATGTCGAGCTACTAGGGCAGGGCAAAACGCTCTAGCGAGCGCCCGGCGTGCGCGGCGAGCGGACCTCGGTCAAAGTCCCGCCGGTGGCCGCGCCGACAAGGCCGCGAGACCGCGCACATCAGGCTGCGAGGCCGGCCTTGCGCCTGATGTCGGCGAGCTGGTCGTCGACCCAGTCACCAGGATCGCGGGCGGTGACGATCGACTTGAGCCCCTCGTGGCGACGGCGACGTTCCTCCTCGGGCATGGTCAGCGCGGCGTGGATCGAATCGGCGAGCTCCTGGATGTCGAACGGGTTGACGGATAGCGCGTAGTCGCCCAGCTCCTCGTGAGCACCGGTGTTCTCCGAGAGGATCGAGACGCCGGCGCGCTCGTTGACCATCGGGCCCTCCTTGGCCACCAGGTTCATGCCGTCGAACATCGCGTTGACGATCAGCACGTCGTAGTGCTTGTAGGCGGCGACCGCCTCCTCGAGGTCGTCGCGGAGCTTGAGCTGGATCGGCATCCAGTCAGGGGAGCCGTGGCGGTGGTTGACGACCGCCACCACGGCCTCGATCCGCTCCAGGTACTCGGCGTACTCGGGGACGTCTGTCCGCGACGGCATCAGCTGCGCGATGAACGTCACCCGCTCGCGGAATTGGGGATGCTGCTCGAGGAACACGTCGAACGCGCTGAACCCACGGAGCACGTTCTTTGACAGATCTGCCCTGTCGACGCGGAGGATCAGGTGGTCGCGCCTGCGCTGGAGCAGTTCCTCCTCGAACTGCCGGGTCCGTGGGCGCCCGGCCACAGCCTGCACCGCTCCCGAATCGATCGGTAGCGGATAGGCGCGAACCCACACCTCGCGGTCTTCGCAGTACACGATCCCACGCTCGGCGTCGACCTCCAGTCCGTACAGGTCCTCGCAACATTGGAGGAAGTTGCGCCGGTAGGAGCGGGTGTGGAAGCCGATGATGTCGTTGGAGAGGATGCCGCGGTAGACCTCGTCGCGCAGAGCTCCAGGGAGCACACGCCAGGAGTCTGACTGGCTCCACGGGATGTGGACGAAGTGGTGCAGGAACGCGTCCGAGCGAGCGCGTCGGATGAGGGTCGGCAGGGTGTACAGGTGGTAGTCGTGAACCATCACCACCGGTTCGTCCACCCCCTCGATCTCCTCGAGCACGGCTCGCGCGAGGTCTTCGTTCACGACGTTGTAGCCGAACTCGAACGCCTCGGTTTCGTTGCGGCGGATGTCGGGCGCGTTCGAGAGGTCCCACAGGTAGTGCTGCACGAACCACAGCATCGGATTCGCGATGATGTTGTAGAAGCGGTCGTAGGCGTCGGGGTCGGAAGCGACGAGCTTCACGCGATAGTCGCCGCCACCCGGGGCTCGGACGAGGAACGGGCGACCGTCCGCCTGCTCGGCGGCGATCACGTCTTCGTCGGTCATCGCCGACGCGACCCACGTGACCTCGCGGTGCGAGGCGAGCCCGATCAGCGCGGTGACCAGCCCACCGGTGCCCCGCCGGATCTCGCCGTCGGGTCCGAACGTGACCGGACCCCGGTTCGATACCAGCACGAGCGGTGAGTCAGGCATACCGCCAGGCTTCCCCGCGGAGCGGGACTAGACCCCAAGCCGTTCGAACACGCCAAGCCAGTCTCGCAGGAGGCGGGGCATCAGGAACCGCTTGCGCGCACTCTCCTTGCCGGCGCGACCCAGCTGCTTGCCGAGCCCGGGATCGTGGAGGATCTCGAGCCCACGCCGCGCGCACTCCTCGACGCTAGAGACGAGAAACCCGGACTCGCCGTCGGTTACCTGGAGCGGGATGCCGCCCACCGCACCACCGATGAACGGCCTGGCCTTCCACAGCGCCTCGGTCACCGTCAGCCCGAAGCCCTCCCGGGTGGACTTCTGGATCACGACGTCACAGTGGGACTGGAAGGCGTTGACCTCGATCGCGCCGACGTTGTTGAGGTTGTTGAGGATGTGGATGTCTGGGTCGCCGTCGGCGTGCGCCACGGTGGCGTTGAAATAGTCCCAGCCTTCCGGGTCGTCGGTTGCCATCGAGCCGACGAGCGCAAGCTGAACATCCGGCAGCTCCTCCTTGACGAGCCGGTAGGCGTCGATCACGCCGAGCGGGTCCTTCCAGGGATCGAACCGAGACACCTGGCAGAGCAATGGGCGGTCGACGTCGATCCCGAACTGCTCGCAGATGTACACGGCGTCCTCGGGCGAGAAGGCCATGTTCTTCGGCGCCAACGGATCGATCGCGGGAGGGACGATGTGGGCCCGGCCGTCCATACCGGAGGGCACGTATTCATCCATGTGGAAGATGCAGGCGGGATACGGCTCGAGATAGGGAACGAGCCGAGCCAGCGCATCAGCGTTGGGATTTGAGAGATCGATGTGGCAGCGCCACACCCAGATGCGCGCCTTGTCAGGTACGAGGCCTGCGATCGCCGCCGGCTGCGGATCGTGGACGATGCAGACATCCCAGTCCTCGGCGAGCTGAGCGGCGTTGATCTCGTTGTAATGCAGCCAGGTCTGCCACTGCTCGTCGGTCAGGTCCTGGGGGTTGCCCTGGAGCGCGTTGTGGAGCATCTTCGTCGTGTTGAAGAACTCCTCCCGCCCGTAGATCACCTGCCAATGTGTCTCGAGACCGACGTCTTGCATCAGCGGAACGAGCGTGGTCAGAATCTCGGCTACCCCGCCTCCGAACGCTGTCGCCGAGAGGTGGAGCACGCGCTTACCGGCCAGGCGCTGTGCGCGCTCGCGGATCTCTTCGACGAGCGGGCGCCCGACGATGCTCGCGTAGTCGGCGAGGCTCTTGTGGGCGACTGAGACGGGCTGGAGCATTTGGGTGAGACCGCGCGGGCGCGGACCGCGTCAGCGCGATCCTTACCGCGGGAGCGGCGTGACGATATCGCGCGGTGGGGCCGTCTCACTTGCGCTGGCGCCGCAGCCGCTCAACGCCGTCGCCGACCGCCCGTACGAGCGCGGCGTGCAGTTCGGCGTTGGAGGCC
This sequence comes from uncultured Solirubrobacterales bacterium, assembly GCA_963803595.1. Classification (GTDB taxonomy): domain Bacteria; phylum Actinomycetota; class Thermoleophilia; order Solirubrobacterales; family Solirubrobacteraceae; genus Palsa-465. The sequence goes on along the minus strand of CAWDNF010000005.1, from coordinate 106,531 downwards.
GAGATCGAGGAGATCTGGTAATCGTGGCCCGATCCGAGCAGCCGGTAGCCGTCGAGTGGGGTCCCCCAGCCATCTGAGACCACCGCACCTGCCTCGGTCAAGCACAACCACGGCGCCGCCAGGTCGTAGGGCGAGTTGTTGAGTACCTCTCCCCCGCCGACCCGCTCAAACTCCTGCCGCATCCCCGGCACGTCGTCGACCAGCCGCGAGCCGACCTCGACCACGGCGTCGAGCTGGCCAGTCACGACGCGCGTCATTGCGAAAGCCTGAGAGCCAAGCTCGAAAGTCCCGCCGCCCACCGACGAAGCGTCGATGAGGTGACCTAGCACCTCGACGGTGGGCCGGACTGGGCGGCCCCGGAAGCCGTAGGCCCAGAACATACGCGCGATATCCGTCTGGTCGCTCAACGCGACCGATCGAGATGCGAGCACCCCCTCGCCACGCACGGCGAGGAACCAGTCGCCTGACTTGATCTCGACCACAGAGGCGACGTCGACGTCGCCCATGGTCGGATCACCATCGCCCAGCGGCGCCAATGCCACCGCGACACAGGCCGACTCGAGCCCCGCCATTGCCGGCCTCGTGCCGTCGATCGGATCGACTATCAGGACGTCGACGGCGTCGCCCGACGCCACGAGTCCGCGATCCTCCGAGTAGAACGCCGTGCGGGGAGCCCGCTCGGCGACGAATGTCTCGAGCTCCTTCTCGGCCATCGCGTCGAGGGCGAATGTCACGTCTCCGCCGGCGCCGGGCCCACGGGTGGCCCGCCCGGCGTGCGAGCCCAAGTGCGGCAGCACCCGCTCGCGCAAACGGCGGGCCAAGGCGAGCACGAGGTCGTTACGAGAAGATGACCGCATGCGACAAGTCAATCTCCTCGAGACCGAATTTGAGTACGACCCCGACGATCCTGACGGTTACAGGTCGGGGATGGCCCAGGTCGGACAGCAGCTAGAAGGTCAGGAAACCTCGCTGAAGCTGTTCGAGATCCCGCCCGGGCAGAGCCTCTGTCCCTACCACTACGAATACGTCGAAGAGTGGCTGATCGTGCTGAGCGGCGAGGTTGTGGTTCGCACGCCGACGGGCGAGGAGACGGCAGCCACGGGTGCGCTCGCTCGTTTCCCGGCCGGGCCGGAGGGCGCCCACAAGTTGTCCAACGCCGGAGACCTCCCGGCGCGAATCGTGATGTTCTCGAGCTCGCGCGAGCCTGCCGTCGCGGTGTATCCCGACAGTGACAAGATCGGGGTGTGGCCGGGACGCGAGGAGGACAGCGTGATCCTCCGTCGCGCCGACGGCGCCGTGCCCTACTACGACGGCGAGGCGTGATCGGTGCCCCGGCCGTCGGCACGATCCGCGCCCCGCTGTTGGTGCGATCCGGCACCCTCGTCCTCAGGCGCGCGTCCGCGTCTTAGTCCGGGAATTCCAGCGTAAACGTCGTCTCGCGCGGAGTGGAGCTGACCGAGAGTCGGCCAGACATACGCTCGGCCAGCTCGGAGGCAATCGCCAGGCCGAGCCCAGAACCCCGCAGGTCGTCGCCTGTGTAGAACGGCTCGAAGATCTTCGTGACGATGTCCTCGGAGATGCCTCCGCCGTTGTCGCGAACGGCCAGCCGCACATTGCCGTTCACCCGTCCCGCCGTCACCACTATCCGTGTGCCGCGGGAGGTGTGGGTCAGTGCGTTGTCGATCAGGATGCGCATGATCTGAGCCACCCGAACCGGATCGCACTGCGCTTCGATCCGCCGCGCGGCCAGTCGCAGCTCGAGATGCGAGTCGTGCTGGGCGAGCGCCGGCTCGAACTCTGAGGAGACCGAGCGGGTCAACTCGCCGAGGTCGACCTGCTCTGGGCGGAGCTCCAAGGAGCCCGACTCGAGCTTTGACAGGTCAAGGAGGTCTACGGAAAGCTTTCGCAGCCGCTCGACCTGGTCGGCGACCTGATCCAGAAAGCGCCGCCGGGTCTCGGGGTCGAGGTCCTCGTCGGCGAGGAGCTCGACGAACCCCCCGAGAGAGAAGATCGGCGTGCGCAGCTCGTGCGATGCCGTCGCGATGAACTTCTCGCGCGCCGACTCGAGCCGGGCCAGCTGGTGCTGCATCTGGTTGAAGGCGATGGCGAGCTGGCCCAGCTCGTCGGGCGAGTCGACCGCGATCGGATGCTCGAAGTCGCCCGCCGCCACCTGTTCGGCCGCGAGCTCGAGCCGCTTCACACGTTGAGAGAGGGCCCGCGCCACGAGGTATCCGCCGATCAAGGCGAGCGCCAAGGCGATTCCGCCGGCGATCAGGACTTGCCGCCGGACGATCGCCACGCTGTGGTCGATGTCCGACACCGCAGTCGAATACACGATCACGGCGGCAACGCCACCTTGATAGGAGACTGGATAGGCGACCTGGGCGAGGCGTCGATTGCTCGAGCTGGTCGTGCCGGTGGTCGGGTGTCCTGATCGAGCCGCCGCCAGCGCCACTCGCACCGGCAGCGGGGCCGCCGTTCCGAACTTCGTCGAATCGGCCTCGCGGGACAGCTGGGGACCGCCCGGCGCGTGGTTGACGAGCAGCAGCGTCACCCGATCGCCCGACGCCAGTGCCGCGGCGTCGACCTTGGAAACGACCTCGCCGTAGCGTTGTGAGCCGCCCACCGTCTGCGCGATCTGACCCGATTCGCGCTGGGCGTCGACGGTTAGCTTGCTCAGCCGGTCATCGAGCAGCCGGCCACGGAGCCCCGGGGCCACGTAGAGATAGAGCGCACCGAAAGCCACTAGCGTGATCGCGAAGAAGACGAGCGCCAGGCGGTTGCTGAGCGAGCGCCTCAGAAGCACGCCGACAAGCTCTAGAGCTCGGTGTCGCGGAACCGGTAGCCGACGCCGCGGACCGTGAACAGGTACTCGGGATCCTTGGGATCACTCTCGAGCTTCTCGCGCAGGTGCCTGATGTGGACGTCGATCGTCCGCGGGTCGCGATACGCCGAGTCGCCCCAGATCCGTGACAGGAGCATGTCGCGCGTGTATACCCGGCCGGGGGATCGCGCCAGCGCGGAGAGAATCTCGAACTCGACGAACGTAAGCTCGACTTCGTCGCCGCGCATACGGACCGCACGCTTGGCGAAGTCGATGCGGAGCTCGCGCACCTCGAGCGGTGCCTCGTCGGGGGCTGGCTCGCTGGGACGGCTCATCTCGGCGCGCCGCAGGACCGCCTTGATGCGGCTCGAGAACTCGCGCAGCGAGAACGGCTTGGTGATGTAGTCGTCGGCACCCATCTCGAGCCCGACAACCTTGTCGATCTCGTCAGAGCGAGCGGTCAGCATGATGATCGGTACCGAGCTGTGACCCCGCAGCCGTCGGCAGATCTCGAGTCCATCCATCTTGGGGAGCATCAGGTCGAGCACGACGAGATCGAAAGGCTGCTCCTCGAAGCGGGCCAGTGCCTGCTGGCCGTCGACGGCCTGGACCACGTCGTAGCCCTCCTTGCGCAGCGGATAGGACAGCAGCGTCTGAATCGACTGCTCATCGTCCACGAGCAGGATGCGCGCTGGTCGCTCGAGCAAGAGTCTCCTTCCTCTTCTGCAAAGGGTAGTGATCGACGAAGCTCGGGCAAGGGGCCCGCCTCGCCGGATAACCTCCGGGCACATGCTGGATCTGCGGATCTACCGCATGGCGCTGGTCCCGGTCGTGCTCGCAGTGATCGTGCTTGCCTTCTCGCTGGGCAACCAGCAGGGAGCGCTGAGCACCAATCTCGCGCCCGATGCCTACGTGGGCTCGAACGCGATGGCGACCATGAACCGCCTGGCCCATCAGTACCCCTCGCGGCGGCCGGGATCGGCCGGCGACCGTGGCGTCGCCGGATATGTCGCCTCGCAACTTGCCCAGTACGGGTTCTCGGTCTCCAGGTACGAGTTCAGCTCCAGCACGGTCGATGGTTCGCGGCTGCTCGAGAACGTGGTCGGGACCCGCGCCGGCTTGATCCCCGGGACGATCGCGATCGTCACCTCCCGGGATTCGCTGAGTGCCCCAGGGCGAGCTGCGCTGTCTGGGACAGCCGTGATGCTCGAGCTGGCGCGACTGCTCCACGGCGAGACGCAGAACCACACCATCGTGCTCGCTTCCACGTCGGGATCGGTGGGCGCGCTCGGCGCAGCGCAGCTCGTGCACGAGCTGCCGGGTCCGATCGACGCGCTGATCGCGCTCGGAGACCTGGCGGGGCGCAGCCTGCGCGAGCCGGTCGTCGTCCCCTGGTCAGGTGGTCAGCAATTAGCTCCCACCATGCTTCGCAACACGGTGGCCGGTGCGGTGGAGGCTCAGACCGGCGTGGCAGTCAAGACCAACGATCTGGGGGGGCAGATCGTCCATCTAGCCTTCCCCTTGGCGAGCTCCCCGCAGGCGGTGTTCGGATCGGCCGGCGTGCCAGCGGTCCTCGTCTCGCTGTCTGGGGACCGGCCGGTCCCGGCTGGCGAGCCAGTCTCGCCGGCGAGGATCACCGGGACGGGACGAGGAGTGCTACAAGCCCTCCACGCCCTCGATGGCGGCCGGACGGTATCTGCCCCCTCCGCGTATCTCCTTTGGTCTGGGAAAGTGATCCCAGCCTGGGCGGTGAGGTTGCTCGTGCTGGCGCTGATCGCTCCTGTAGCAGCGGCCACGATCGATGGCCTGGCCCGTGGGCGCCGGCGCCAGATCCCGCTGCTGCGCTCGACGGCATGGGTGCTGAGCTCAGCGGCACCGTTCGTGGCGGCCGCGGCGATCATCGGTCTCGCGCGTCTGGCGGGGCTGATCAGGTTCGCCCCCGGCATCCTCGTCCCGGGTGGAAGCGTTCCGCTCGGAGCCGGCGGGCTGACGGTTCTCGCTCTGATCGCCGTCGCGATCGCAGGCGGCCTGCTCCTGCTGCGCCCGCGCCTTGCCAGCCGGGACCCTGACGGGGCATCGGTCGCGCTGCTCGCGGTGCTGTGCGCGGTCGCCTTGTCTGTTTGGCTGATGAACCCCTTCGCCGCGATCCTGCTGCTGCCGAGCCTCCACTTGTGGATGTGGATCGCGGCCGGCCGCCAACGGCTGCCCATGGCAGTCGTCTTCGTGATACTGGGGGGCGGGCTCGTGCTCCCCGCGCTGGCGGCCCTGTACTACGCGGTCACGCTCGGCGTGGGACCCGTTGGGCTGGCGTGGAGTTGGGCTCTGCTCCTGGCGGGGGGTGCCGTGCGATGGTCGACCGCGGTCGAGTGGAGCATCTTTGCCGGGTGCACGGTGAGCATGGCTGTCCTGGCTCTGCGCGCGAGGCGGGCGCCGGCGCCCGAGCCGGCGCCGATCACGATCCGCGGTCCGGTGACGTACGCCGGGCCGGGATCGCTCGGCGGGACGAGCTCGGCTCTGAGACGGTGAGTGGCGGGAGCCTGATCGCGCCGGGCCACGCGGTTCTCTGTCGTGGGAGGCGGCGGACCCGGACGGCTCGGCTTCTGCGTGACGTCTCGTCGGTGCTGATCATCTCGGGGCTGTTGCTGCTCGCTGACGCGGGGGTGACGCTAGCTTGGCAAGAGCCCGTGACCGCGCTGGTCGGCCTGATCGAGCGATCGCAGATCGACATGCGGCTGATCGACGGGCCCTCCGCGCTGTCGGGGCTCGAGAGGGCGGCACTCACCCAGCTCGGGAGCGTGTCGCAGCGGATCTCCTTCCTGGCTCGCCGCGAGCAGCGCTCGCTGACCACCGGGCGTGCGATCGGCCGGCTTCGGATCCCGCGCCTGGGAGAGAGGATCGTGGTGGTCCAAGGGACCGACTCAGCGAGTCTCGAGAAGGGACCCGGGCACTACCCGCTGACCGCGCTCCCGGGCCTCGGTGGCACCGTTGCGATCGCCGGGCACCGTACGACGTACCTCGCCCCGTTTCGCCACATCGACGCCCTGCGGCGAGGTGACCGGATCGTGTTGGCGATGCCGTATGGCCGCTTCCTCTACACGGTGCAGTACCACCGCATCGTCTCGCCATCGGCCTGGTGGGTGACCAACGCCGTCGGTTACGAGCGCCTCGTGCTCTCGGCATGCAATCCGCTGTTCAGCGCCGCGCAAAGGATCGTCGTGTTCGCCCGGTTGGCCGCCGTCGTCCCACTCGGGCCGGCGCGTGTGCTGCGCGGACCGGTTCCGCCAGGCCTAACACACCGTTTTTCGGAATTTCCGTTGAGCGCCTCCCGGCTTTCATGAAGAAGGCGTAACCTGGTGCCGATCAACCCACCAAGCCCCCCTCTGGGACCGGAGTCTGCAATGGCGCGGAAGCGCGGCAATATGCGTGCGATCAAACAGCAAATTCAGACCGGTACGTATCGGGTCGACTCGCATCTCGTAGCCGACGCGTTGATCCGCCGCATGGGTCAGCTAGGCGGCTTCCCGCTGGGTGCCTGGGATCAGAACGAGTGCTCGAAGCCCGCGAGCTCGCCATCGGCGTCGAGGAAGAATGCCCCAGGCGGTCCCTCGGCGACCGACCCGATCCAAGTCAGTCCGAGCTTCGCTCCCAAGCACTGCTGATCGGCACCGACGCACGCGCAAAGCTCGTAGTCCTCGCCCGCGGTGGCGGCAAACGTCCGCGCGTCGCTGCCCAGCGCAGCCGCGACCTCCTGGACCCCCGGCGCGAGCGGAAGCGCCGCGAGTGACAGCTCGAGCCGGACGCCGCTCCTGCGGGCAATGTGGCCTGCGTCGGTGGCAAGACCGTCGGAGAGGTCAATCATCGCCCGCACACCAGACCGGCTGAGCGCTTGGCCTTCGGATAGACGGGGCTGCGGGCGCACGTAGCGCCGCCGCAGGGCGGTCGCGAGCTCGGCGCTCAGACCACCGCGGTCCGCCATGACCCGGCCGTCGGTCAGCGCAAGACCGGCACCGGCGCCGCCGAGCGTTCCCGTGATGCCGACCAGGTCTCCCGGCTTGGCGCCGTCCCTGCCCACGAGCTCGCCGGGGTCGTAGACCCAGCCGACGACCGCGAAGCAGACCGTGAGCACCGGCGCGCGTGTGACGTCACCGCCGGCGATCTGCACCTCGAGCTCCTGGGCCAGTTCGAGAGCTCCCCTGACGACGGCTTCGGCCTTGTCTGTGCCGCCGGCCGGTGGCACTCCGAGGGCCAGGTAGGCCTCACCTGCCCGGGCTCCCATCGCGGCCAGGTCCGAGATCGCGCCAGCCAGGGCGCGGTAGCCGATCTCCTTAGGCGTCAGCTGTTCGGTGGAGAAGTGGATCCCGTCGACCATCTGGTCGATCGAGGTGACGGCATAGCCACTGGCCCTGACCACTGAGGCGTCGTCTCCGGGTCCGCGCAAGACGCGGCCACGCGGTGGCCCCAGCAGTGCTTCGATCCGCTCGATCAGCTCGAGCTCGGCCACGTAAACGCGTCCAGCCTATGGCCTCGCTCGCTGCGCGTCACCGGCGCGGTAACCGCTCCGCTCGCTCGGCAGCTAGCACAGGCGGGCAGCCCGCCCGCCTAGCGATGCCGATAGACGATTCTGGCCCTATCAAGGTCGTAGGGCGAGAGCTCGACGCGAACGCGGTCCCCTGGGAGGATCCGGATCCGGAAGCGGCGCATCTTGCCGGCCACGTGACCGAGCACGGTCCGATCCATGTCGTCGAGCTTCACGCGGAACATGGCGTTGGGCAGCGCCTCGACCACCTCGCCTTCGAGCTCGACCTTTTCTTCCTTGGGCATACCCAAACAACGCTACCAGCCCAGCTCACCGCCGCTCGGGAGCGGTAGCGGGCCGGTCAGGGTGCTCGACACTACTTCGGGGCGAGCGCAGCCGGCCCGCCCAGGCGTCAGTGACCGCCGCCGTTGCCGCCGAGGGGCGAGCGCAGCCGGCCCGCCCATGCGTCAGTGACCGCCGCCGTTGCCGCCGCCGCCGTTGCCACCACCGTTGCCGCCGCCTGGCGGTGTGCCACCACCGGAGGGCGCGCCGCCACCCGAACGCGGGTTAGGACCCTGGCTGGCCCCCGTGGTACCGCCACCCCCTCCCGTATTCGTGCCCGCGCCTGGTTGAGGCGGCTGGGCATAGAGGCTGCGATTGCTGTACGGACTGACGCCGCCGCTCCTGCTTCTGCTCGGTCCTGAGCTACTCGACCCGGCGGGCGGGGCGGGTAGCTTCGCCGAGGAGTGGGCGCCGAAGAACGCGCTGCCCAGCCACTGCGTGGCTGGCGCCGGGAAGTCGGCGCAGTAGCTGCCCTGTCCCGATGCGTCCCACATGAAGTCGTGCCAGATGGGCGCAGCCAGCGCTCCGCCGAAGCCATTGGCCATCGGGATATTCCCCTGTGGATAGCCGACCCAGACGGCGGTCGAGATCTTGGGCGTATAGCCGACGAACCAGGCGTTGTCCATGTTTTGGGCAGTACCGGTCTTCCCCGCCGCGGGACAGCCGTAATTGGCAGAAGTTCCGGTTCCGCTTTGGATCACGCCCTCGAGCACTTTGGTCGCCTCGTAAGTCTCGCCGTCGGTGAACACCTGCTTGGGCGCCGGCACACCTAGGTCGAGCGAGCTTCGATCCGGGAAGACCACCTTGTTGATCACGGTAGGTGCGACGTGGTAGCCGCCGTTGGCCAGCGTGGCATAGGCGTCCGCCATCTCGAGCGGCGTGCAGCATTTCCTCAGGCCGCCGATCACCTCCGAGGGATTGCCGTCGAGTGGCGAGGTGATCCCCATGGCATGGGCGATCTGGTCGATCTTGTCCCAGCCGAGGTCGGCGGCCATCTGGGCGAACACCGTGTTGTCGGAGATGATCGTCGCCTTCGTGACGTCGATCGTCCCCTGGTAGGTCAACTCGGCTGTGTGAACCGACCAGTTCGGGTCAGCCGGAAGCCAGCCGGCTTGCAGCGGTTTCGAGACGTAGAAGGTCTGGTTGGGATCCCCGTCGTAATCGTGGATCAAGGTCATCAGGGCAAAGACCTTGAACGCCGATCCGGTCTGACGTTCGGCCTGCACGGGGTAGTCGAAGTTCGTCTGGCTGAACGTGGTCGACGACGCGATGGCCAGGATGTGGCCGGTCTTGACGTCGACGCTGGCCAGGGCCGCGGCCGGCTGGTTGTCGATGTTCGGCCCGCCCGGCTGATGGGCCAGGATCGCGGCGCGCGCCTCCTGCTCCAGCTGCGGCTCGATCGTGGTGTAGATCTTCAGACCGCCGTGGGTGATGATCGGGCACTTGGTCGGCGTCTGCGGACACAGCTTCTCCCCGAGCTGCTGGACGACGTACTCGAGCACATAGGGCTCGCGCTTGATCGAGTAGGAGGTGTTGGCCTGCACCCCGAGCGGCTGGGCTTCGGCGGCATCCGCTTGAGCCTGCGTTATGTAGCGCGACTTGACCATCGCCTGGAGGACCGCGGCCCGTCGCGTCCGCGCTTGGTCCTGGTGGACGAACGGGTTGTATTCGGACGGAGCTTGCGGAAGCCCGGCGAGAAGCGCGTCCTGGGCGAGCGTGAGGCGTGAGACGGGCTTGTTGAAGAACATCTCCGCGGCTGCCCCGACGCCATAGGACGTTTGTCCGCCTACGGTTCCGTAGGGGACGTCGTTGAGATACCTGTCGAGGATCCAGTTGCGGCTGTGACCCTTCTGCAGCTGCTGGGCGAGCTTGGCCTGGATGATCTTGTACTTGAGGTCGTGACGGCGGGCGTACCTGGTCCCGTCCAGGTAGTCGTTGTTGACCAACTGCATGGTCAGGGTCGAAGCGCCCTGAAGGGCTCCCCCGTGGCCGAATATGTCCTTGATCCCGGCGCGGATGATCCCCTGATAGTCGAGCGCGCCGTGTTGATAGAAGCGCCGGTCCTCGATGGCCACGGTCGCGTCCTTGAGCAGCCGGGGGAGCTGCCTGTCGGTGACAGGGGTGAAGATCCTGTCTGCCTGCACGTAGCCGAGCAGGCTTCCGTCGGCAGCGAAGATCTCCGACAGCGGATGGGGGACGTGGGCCCTGAGTTGGCTCAGGTTGGGGGCTGAGTCCGCAACGGATACGACCCAGCCAACGGCCAGCAGCGCAGCCATCACGATCCCGCAGACCGTGAACAGACCGGCGAAGAGGAGCGCCCGCCGGACCGGGTGGCCGCGGTGGCGCCGGTGCCGCTGTCGTTCGCGTCGACTCATCGAGGCAGGCTGGTGCGTGAGGGCGTCAGGGGGCCGGATTCACGACGCCCAACGAACCGTCAGTGTAGCTGTGAGCAGGTTTCTGCCCGGGAGCTCGAGCTCCTCCCGGTACTGCGAGACTCGGCCCGATGCAGACGCGCGTGGCGGTGCCTCGCACACAGGTACCAGCACCTCTGCCGCGTCGCGCGCAAGGCGGTGCCCGGATCGTGGCGCAGGCGTTCTGGGGCTCGAGGCTCGTCGTGTTCGTGGCGGGCGTGCTCGGAGTCCTGTCCGTCCGCCGCGCAACCGGCAGCCAGGGGTTCGATCCCCACCGGCTGACGATGCCGTTCGGCTATTTCGGCAACTTGCTCGTGGCCCCATTCGCCCGGTGGGACTCGGTCTGGTACCTGACGATCGCCGAGCATGGCTATGACCATCAGCGGGCGCGGACGGCGTTTTACCCCGTCTACCCACTGATGACCAGGATCCTCGGCCTCGTGCTGCGCTCGGATCTGGTCGCGGGCATCGTGATCTCGCTCGTCGCGTTCGCGGTAGCACTCGTTCTGCTCTACCGGCTCGCCGCACTCGAACTCGGGCAGGAGGTGGCGCGGGTGACCGTGCTGCTCGTCGCCTTCTCTCCGATGTCGTTCTTCTTCTCGGCCGTCTACAGCGAGTCCCTCTTCCTGGCCCTCTCGCTTGGCGCGATCCTCGCTGCCCGGTCGGGACGCTGGGGAGCGGCTGGGCTGCTGGGGGCGGTGGCTGGGGCGGAACGCGCGACGGGGGTGGCACTCGTTGTCCCGATCGTGCTGATGTTTCTCTACGGGCCGAGGGTCGATCGGCTTCCAGACTGGGCTCGAGCCGGAAGCCGGGGATGGCGGCGCCTGCTTCCGCGTTATCGCCCTGACCTCAGGCTGGGCTGGGCCGCGCTCGTGCCGGCTGGTTTTGGTGTCTACCTGCTGTGGCTGGCGCTCAGCACGGGCGACGGGCTTGCGCCGTTCGACGCCGGTGCCCTGTGGTTCCGGCACTTCGCCGGGCCTCTGGGAGGGATCTGGGATGGCGCGGCGGCGGCTTGGGACGGGCTACGGCAGCTGGTGCACGGGCCACCACCACCCGTCTATTTCACCAAGGCGGGAGGCGATGCGATTGTCGTAGCAGAACAGAACCTCGTGATGTTCGGGTTCCTCGTGGCGGGCGCGGCCGCGCTTGTGGGCGCATTCCGGCGCCTGCCTGCGGCCTACGGCGCCTACGCGCTGGGGTCGCTCGCGATTCCGCTCTCCTATCCGGTCACGCCCCAGCCGCTGCAGTCGCTCTCCCGCTACGAGGCCGTGCTGTTCCCGCTCTTCATGTGGGTTGGTTGGTGGGTCCACCGCCGCCGGTGGACGACGGTGGCGATCGCCGTCTCGGCCACGCTGCTGGGCTTGTTCACGGTCGAGTTCGCGACCTGGCGATTCGTGGCGTGAGGCCAAGGTGAGGCGAGCCGTCCTGCTCGATGCCCTCGGGACCCTGGTCGAGCTCGAACCGCCCGGGCCGCTGCTGGTGCGCGAGCTGGAGGTCGGCTGGGGCATCCAGGTGAGCCTCGAAGCGGCCGAGCGCGCGATTGGGGCCGAGATCGCGTACTACCGCGCTCACCTCGACGAGGGGCGCGACGAAGCGAGCCTGGCCAGGCTGCGAAGCCGCTGTGCGGCGGTGGTGAGGGACCAGCTCTCGCTCTCTGCGGAGCTCGATCTCACGCACGCGTTGCTCGCGTCGCTGCGGTTCAGGCTCTACCCGGATGTCCTACCGGCGCTGAGCGCACTGCGTGCGCGGGGGCTCCGGCTGCTCGTCGTAAGCAACTGGGACGTGTCACTCGGCTCGATCTTGGAACGCCTCGGCCTCGCCGCGTCGCTCGACGCCGTCCTCACCTCGGCCGCCGTCGGTGTCCGCAAGCCCGCACCCGAGATCTTCGAAAGTGCCCTCCGGATCGCCGGTGTCCACGCCTCCGACGCCATCCATGTGGGCGACCGCCTGGATGAGGACATTGCCGGTGCTCTGCGATCTGGCATCGAGCCAGTGTGGCTGCGGCGGGGGGGTGGCACAGCAGGGCCCGAGGGCGTCCGCGTGATCTCGAGCCTTCTCGAGCTGGCCGCCTGACAGCAGCTGGCCGCCTGACGGCAGCCGGCCGCCTGACGGCGGCTATCGTGTGCGCGTGGACGAGGGGCTTCCGATCGCTTACCCCGTGCTCGAGGACGGCGTCGCGGTGTTTGCCGCCGGCGGCGAGCAGGTCGGTACGGTCGACCACGTGGTGGCGGCACCAGCGGAGGACATCTTCCACGGGATCGTGATACATGCCGCCTCAGAGCTGAAGTTCGTCTCCGCAGACGAGGTCTCGGCGCTGCACGAGCGCGGCGTCGACCTGCGCATCAGCGCTGATGAGGTGGCGGGTCTGCCCGCGCCGCATGGCGCCGCTCCCGCGAGGCACGTCAGCGAACCCGGAATCAAGCCGAGGCGCTGGAGGCATCTGCTCGATCTCATCACGGGGACCGACCCGCGGCGGCGCGACTGGACGGACGAGAACTGAGGTTTAGCGCGCGCTCCAGGCGGGCACCATGCGGCAAACGGCCTGGGAACTGCGCCCCCACTTCCCTGGCCTACTCCGGGAGGACCCAGAGGGAACCGGGTCCTCCCGGAGACCGTTAAGCGGGCACCGACGCGCGCGTACGTCGGCGCGGGGCCGCGCGTTTGGGGGTGGTGGGGTGATTCGCCAAACCGAGTCGCAGAGCACCCGCCGCTTCGAGCATCGCCTCGCGTCCCACCCTTCCGATCGCGACCGTGTTGAAGAACCCGTGGATCATGCCGCGGTGTCGGCGTAGCGCCACCGGTACCCCGGCCTCCTGCAGGCGGCGCGCGTATTCCTCGGCCTCGTCGCGGAGCGGGTCGAACCCCGCGGTCGCGATGTAGGCCGGCGCCAGGCCTTCGAGCTCGTCGGACAAGAGCGGAGAGCAGCGAGGGTCGCGTGGATCCGCGTCGGCCGAGAGGTAGTGGGAGCGATACCAGTCGAGGTCGGCTTCGGTCAGATAGAACCCCTCGCGGAACAGCCGGTAGGACTCCCGCTTGCTCGAGAGGTCGAGCCACGGATAGAGCAGCAGCTGGAAGGCGGGAGCCGGGCCGCCACCGTGCGTTGAGAGCCGGGCGACGCCAGCGGCGAGGTTGCCGCCGGCGCTGTCCCCGCCGACCGCGATTCGCTCCGGATTGGCGCCCAGCTCTGCTGCGTGCGCTGCAGCCCAGCGGAAGGCAGCCAGGGCATCGTCGGTCGCCGCGGGGAAGCGGTGCTCAGGGGCGAGCCGGTAATCAACGGCCAGGACGCGCACGCCGGCCTGCGAAGCCACGAAGCGGCAGCTGTTGTCGTGCGTGTCGAGATCGCCGACGACGAAACCGCCGCCGTGGAAGAACACGAGCAGGCCCCCCGGCTCTTGGCAATGGAGCGGCACGTAGAGCCGACCGCGTCCGCCGTCGGTGACCACCTGCTCCACCCCCGCGACTTCGATCCGCCGGCCGGCGAAGGTGGCGGCGTCGTCGGCCACACGGGCCCGTGCCTGCTCGGGAGTCAGGACCGATAGGTCGGGCTGCCCGGCGAGCGCCAGCAGCTTGATCCCAAGCTGGCTCTCGACGTGCAGCCGCTGTCCGTCGACCACCACCGGCCGGCCGACCAGCAGACGCAAGAGGCCGTGCGGAAGGGCGGCGAGCCCCCGTACGAGCGCGGCCTGGATCCTGGGGGCAGGGGTGGTAGAAGGCATCGCGCGCACTCTAACCTCAGCGCGGCGATGATGGGCGCGGACGTCGGTCCTCACCAAGCGGGCAGCGGCGAGCCCTTGTGGCCGCTTTGGATCGCGCCTGCCGCAGTGGTGCTCGGCTTTGCGCTCGGAGCGGTGCTGGCAAGCCTCGCGGCTGTTGTCGGGCGGGCCAACGGATCGTCGCTGTCACACCCGACTCCTGCCGTCAACCTGATCAGCAACGTGCTGGTCGACGCGGCGTTCGTGGCGGCAGCCGTGTACTTCGCCGGGCGTAGGCGCCGCCCGAGGGCAGCCGATTTTGGCTTTCGTCGAGTCAGCATCGGAGTCGGGGTCGCTGCCGTGGCCCTCGCGGGGGTGGGCTACTACGTGATCGGCGCGATCTACGCGTCGCTGGCACACCTCACAGGCCACGAGAAGCTTCCCCGTGAGCTCGGGGTCGGCCACAGCACGGCCGCGCTGGCGGGCGCCGCGGTCTTCGTGTGCGTGATTGCCCCGGTGGCCGAGGAGTTCTTCTTCCGCGGCTTCATCTTCGGAGTCCTGCGTCAGATGCGCGCGAGGCTGGGCGAGCGCGAGCTTGGCCCGTGGATCGCGGCCGCGATGACCGGGATCCTGTTCGGACTCGCACATGCCGGGTCGGCCCCCGCGCGCTATCTCGATCCCGCTTGGTTTCCTGGGGTTCGTGCTTTGCCTGGTGCGGTGGCGGACCGGATCGCTGTATCCGTGCATGGCGCTGCACTCGCTCAACAACTCGCTCGCGCTCGGGGTCGACCAGCTGCGATGGAACGGTGCCGAGATCGTCGCCCTGATGGCGGGCGGGCTGGCCCTGATCGGCCTGCTGACAGCTCCGCTGTCCCGCGGCGCGCCGGCCGCGGTGTGAGCGAGCGGACTCCACGGCCCGGCGGATGATTAAACTGGCTTAATGTCAAAGGGGCTGACGCGCTCGTTGGGGCTGGCGACCGCTGCGTTGACCATTTGGCTGGCTGGTGCCTGCGATGGCGTCGGCGGCCTCGAGCGGCGTACCCGTCAGGCCCTCGGTCCGCCTCTTCCTACCGAACTCCTTCGTCGTGTTCGGCCACGTGGTCACGGTGCCGGACCGGGCGATGCGCGTGACCGGGGTTGTGAGGCCGTACGTTCCCGATCAGAAGGTCAAGCTCCGAGTGTTCGAGGGCGGTAAAGCCGTCAAGGTCGCGTGGGCGCGCATCACACCGTCCGGCACGGGCCACAACAGCGGCCATTTCTCGCAGGTGTTCTCGGTTCCAGCGCCGGGCGAAGCGACTGTCGTCGTAGGGCACACGCGCAATGCGGCGATGCGCGCGTTCAAGGAGAGCCGAACGTTGACCGTGCTCGACGAGCATGTCGGCTTCGGCTCGACCGGGAGGTTCGTGGTCCTGGTCCAGGAGCGTCTTGCGGCGCTGCATTTCTACGTCCCGCGGACAGGTGTCTACGACGCCGGAACTGGCCTGGCCATCGATGCCTACCACCGGCTCCTGCATTGGGGCACCTCGCAGAATCTCGATGGCCGAACGATCAGCTTCCTGCTCGACGGATTCGGCTCCTTCAAGCTGCGCTACCCACATCACGGCCGCCACGCCGAGGCCAACCTGTCGCTCCAGCTGCTCGCCCTCAGCAATGGCCCTCACGTCCAGGAGATCTTCCCGATCAGCTCGGGCAAGCCCTCCACCCCGACGATTACGGGCAGCTTCCGCATCTACAGTCGCGTCCCCGGCTACCTGCCCGACGGGATGTATTACTCGGACTTCTTCCATCACCGGCTACGCGATCCACGGCTACAACCCCTCGCCCGACTATCCGGCCAGCCACGGCTGTCTCCGGCTACCGATCGCCGACGCTATCCCGGCATTCAACTGGCTCGCGCTGGGCGACCGAGTCGACGTCTATTACTAGGCCTAGGCGCGCAGCCGTCCGAGCCGGATGAAGCGCGAGATGAAGCCCAGCCCCACGCCGTAGACGAGCAATCCGAGCACGGTCGAGCTGATCCACACCGACCACTGGCTGTCACCGCGCAGCAAGGAACGAAATGGAGAGGTGAGCGACCGGGCCGCGCCGTCGATGAAGCGGCGGGGCTGGGCCGGGTGGCGCGGCAGGACGCCCGAGCCGCCACCGGTCGAGCCGCTCAGCGATGCGACCTGACTCTTCGAGGCGCCTGACACCTGGTCGTAGGCAAAAAGCGCAAATGACGCCAGCACGAGACCGCAGCAGGCGAGGGAAAACAGCATCAGAAGACGTCCAATCACGGTCAATAGATCGACCGAAAAGGCCAATAGCATGAGAGAAGGCGATGCGCGTCGAGACACTGAAAAGCGCGCGTGAGCGGCTGCTCCATGAGCTGCGAGAGCACGCGCTCGTGCTCGGCGCGGTGAGGCTCACCAGCGGAGCCACATCGCAGTACCTGATCGACGCCAAGCGCGCGATCCTCCGGCCGGAGGGCTTTGCCGCCCTATCCGAGTTGGTGGCCGCCCAGGCACGGGAGTGGGACGCGGATGCGGTCGGCGGGATGACGATGGGCGCCGATCCAATCGCGTGCGCGGCGCTGGCCGGCGGAGCGGCGGTGAAAGCTTTCTTCGTCCGCAAGGAGGCCAAGCAACATGGCCTGGCCAGGCGTATCGAGGGCCCTGCGCTCCGAACGGGTGACCGCTGCATGGTGGTCGAGGACGTGGTCACGACCGGCGGCTCAACCGTGCGGGCGATCGAGGCGCTCCGCGGCGAGGGCCACACGATCTGTGGCGTGCTCGCCATCTGCGACCGCCTGGCGGGGGGGGCCAGCACGATCGCGGCGGCGGCGGGCGCGCCATTCCGTGGCGCTCACCACGATCGACGAGATCTACCCGGAGCGACCCGACCGCTGACGCGGCCTCGCCGCGCGGCGCCGACCCGTGGCCGTCTAGGGAGCGAGGTGCCGGCAACCGGGGCTGCGCTGGTGGACCGTCTGGACCCGCCAGCCGCCGCCGCCAAGCGGCGTGAACAAGAGGAGCGGATTACCGTGGCGGATCGCCTTGTCGTACTTGAATCCGATCGCCGAGACGTTGCGTTTCAGGGTCCAGGCGAGGATCGTCTGATACTCGAGGTGGGTCAGCGGCTCGCCGCACGCGCGCAACCTGGCCGGACCGCCGAGGGAATCCACGATGGCCCCCAGCCGGTTGATCTCCGAAGTACGGACGCGTTGAGTGTGGAGGTCGCGGCGCTCGATCCGCGCGCGCGAGACCGCGGCGGGGACGAGGCTCGCGGCGAGCGCCACTGCCACCGCCGGCCCCACCCAGCTGGCCGCTCGCGGCCAGTCGCGCGGTATCGCGGTGAGGAGGCGGCCGACGAGGACGCCGGCGAGTACGACCATCACCGCCGCCGCACCGAACATGTAGCGGCCGAGGCCTGGCCAGCCATGCAGCGAGAACGCGATCTCGATCACTATCCAAAGGATCGTCCCTCCCGCCAGCGCGATCGTTGTGCGCTCGCGTCTGAATGCCGCGAGCCCCGCTGCGGCGAGCGCGGCCAGCTCGAGTGTTGTCTCGTGCAGGTCGAGGAACCGGTCGACCGTCCCCAACACCCTGTCGTGGCGCAGTCGACGGCCTGAACCGAACGCGTTGGCCCCAGCCACGAATGGACTACGGGAGGTCAGGGCCGGGATGCCGAACCAAAGGAGCGCGATCACCGCGACGCCTCCGGCGATCAACCAGCGCATCGACGGCACGGCGCGCCAGCACCAGATCGAGTACAGGCCAAGGAACGGCCACACCTCCGGCCGGCCCAGGCAGGCGAGCGCACCGAGAACGAACGCCCAGCGCGGCCGACCGGACAGGTGGAGGTCGATCGCGCCGAGGCACAGGGCGGCGATCATCGTGTCCGATTGGGCGCTCAGCATGTAGTGCCACCAATCGCGGATCCCGAGCAGCGCGAGGCCGGCAAAGACAGCAGCCGCCAGTGCGACCCAGGGTGGTCCACCTGTGAGCCGGTAGACGATTCGGCCGGCGAACACCACCCCGGCCAGTGAGACCGCGACGCACGTCACGGTCCACAGCCACAGCTCGTAGTGGCCAAACAGGGCGAAGGGGACGACGAACACGTAGGGGAGCGGCTTCCACGAGGGAGCCGCGTTGGTGTCGAGCGCGCCGGCGATCGTCTGGTGTCCCCACACCAACCAGCCGTAGGGATCAAAACCAGGTCGCGTGCGCGCCCATAGGACGAGTCCGAGCGAGACGCCTAGTAACAGCACCGCGGTCAGCACGGGGGCTAGCCACACCGGGCGCTCGCGCGCGCCAGGCGCCGGCGAGCGCTCCGCGCGCGAGCGTCGAGACGGGGCTCGCCGAAACGCTCAACGGCGGCTCAGCACGCCGCCCGAATACACCGCGTGCAGGCTGCGGCAGCGAGCCACCTGCCAGGGCCGGCTGTGCCAGGGACGGACCGTCCCAGCCGCCGCGGGTCAGCGGCGTGAACAGCACTTTCGGGATCGGCTCGCGCAGCTGGATCCTCTCCACGTGCTGCTGCAGCCCTCCCACGAAGCCGACGTCGGTGTGATAGAGCCACGCCATCGCGCTCACATACCCAACGTCGGTCACCGGGGCGCCGCAATTGCGGATGTGGCGCGAGCCGCCGAGGAGGTTCGTGGTGGTCTGAAGCAGGGCGATTTCGTGGGTGCGGCCACGCTCGTGATGCAAGTCCCTGCGCTCGGTCCGCACCCGCGCGATCGCGCCCGGGATCATCGTCCCGACCAGGATGGCCACGACCGGGATCCCTGCCCAGCGCGGCAACGAGGGACGCACCCACGACAGCTCGCGGAGCGCCCAGCCGACGGCCACGCCGGCCAGAACCGCGCCCACGGCAGCTGCCTCGAACATGTAGCGGGGGAGCGCGGGCCAGCCATGGAAGGCGAACGCGATCTCGACGATCACCCAGCCGGCGCTCCCGGCTGCCAGCAGGAGGACCGTGTAGCGACGACGCAGCGCAGCCCACGCGACGGCACCCAGCGCCGCGACCCACACCGGCAGATACTCGAGCTGGGTGAAGCGTCCAAGCGTTCCGAAGACGCGGTTGTGGCGCAGGGCGCGAGGAGATTGCTTGGCCAGCTCGCCCGAAATGTTGGGCCGGCCATTGGTGATGGTCGGGATCCCGAACCACATGAATGCGACGAGCGCGATCCCCGCGAGCACCATCCAGCGCATGCTCGGCAATTTGAAGTAAGCCCACATCATGAACAGGCCGAGGAAGGGCCACACCTCGGGCCGCCCGAGCGCAGCCAGCACGCCCAGCACGAGCGTCCAGCGGTAGCGCCCGAGCAGGAACATGTCGATCGCGCCGAGCACGAACGTGACGAGCATCGGATCGGACTGCGAGCTCAGGATGTAGTGCATGTAGTCCTGGAGCCCGAGCACGGCCGCGCCGGCGAAGACCGCGGCGGCGATCGGCGCGGCCCGCGGGGCGATCGGCTCCTCGGCCGCGCTCCGGAGGGTGTCTCCGCCGCTCAGCCGGTAGGCGATCCGCCCGGCGAACACGGCCCCGGCCAGCGACACGGCGGCGGAGAAGAACATCCACAGCCACAGCTGGTAGTGGCCGGCCAGCGCGAAGGGCACCGTGAACAGGAAGGGCATCGGCTTCCAGGAAGGAGCCCCGCCCAGGTCAAGCGAGCCATGCAAGGTCTGATACCCCCAGACGAGCCAGCCGTAGGCGTCGTAGCTGGGCCTCGTGCGCGCGTAGACGACGAGCACCACCGAGATGAGGCCCAGCACCACCGCTGTCGCCCAGCCAGGATGGCGCCGCGCGAACAGCCGAAGCGTCCATGGCTCAGCCGAAGGCGGACGCCGCACTTCGAGCTCCGCAGGAGGACGAAGCGCTGGTGCTTCTAGCGTGCTCTCGGACACGAGGAGCGCGGGACGGTAGCAGGGGCAGCTCGAGATTCCGCCCTAACGACGGATGCCCCCGGCAGGAATCGAACCTGCATCCCGCGCTTAGGAGGCGCGTGCTCTATCCATTGAGCTACGAGGGCGGTGGCGTGGACCGATGCGGTGCGCGATCGTTGGGCCAAGAGCCCAAGGACCGGCCCATTGTGGCGAAGTTAGGACTGGGTGACAGCGGCCTGGACTTGTGCTATTCCGGATTTTTGAGGAGGAGGAATCACGCTGCCTGGGGCAAACCCCACTAAGCAATGAGCATCGGCTCCGAGCTGCTGATCGAGGCCGAGGCCACGGTTGAGAGCGTCGAGGTCGTACCCGGTGAAGTAACCGCACGCTCGCCGCTCGAACTGTTCTGGCGCCGTTTTCGCTCTGACCGCGTGGCGATTGTTTCGCTCGTATTCATCGCGCTGCTGATCCTCGTCGCGCTCCTGGCCCATCCGATCGTCAGCTTGTTCGGCGTCAGCGGCCCGAACTCGCCCAACACCAGCGCGCTCGACGCGTTTGGCCAGCCCACTGGACCGAGCGGGGCACATCCGTTCGGTGTCGACGAGCTGGGACGGGATCTTCTGGCGCGAGTCATCTACGGCGCCCGTGTGTCGCTCGAGATCGCGTTCATCGCGACCGGCGTAGCGGTTCTCATCGGGGTGGCGATCGGCACGGTCGCCGGTTTCTTCCGAGGTTGGGTCGATTCGCTCCTCTCGAGGCTGATGGACGTGGTGCTCGCGTTCCCGATCCTGCTCCTGGCGATCGGGCTGGCTTCGGCCTGCTCGCTGGGCAAAGGGTGCCTCGGCGGACTGATCACGCCGGGAACGGTGACTTTGGTCGTGGTGATCGCCCTCTCGTCGTGGCCGTACATCGGTCGGATCATCCGTGGCCAAGTGCTCTCGCTGCGCGAGAAGGAGTTCATCGAGGCGGCGCGATCTCTCGGGGCATCGAACGGCCGCATCATGAGCCGCGAGATCTTGCCCAACCTTGTTGCGCCGATCATCGTCTACACCTCACTCGTCCTACCCACGAACATCCTCTACGAGGCCGCGCTTTCGTTCCTCGGGGTGGGCGTGCAGCCGCCGACGGCGAGCTGGGGGCAGATGATCGCGACGGCAGGCTCGAGTTACACGAACTCCTGGTGGTACATCACCTTCCCGGGCGTGGCGCTGCTTCTCACCGTGCTCGCGTTCAACCTCGTCGGCGATGGACTTCAGGATGCTCTAAACCCCAAGATCGGGCACCGAACATGACGCCCGTACGTCGCGTAAATCAACAAAGGAGGAAGTCAAGCTAATGCGTCTGTTACGACTGACGCTCATCCCGCTTGTCGCAGTCGCATGCGCGTTCGCAGTGTCTGCCTGCGGGTCGAGCAACAAGTCCAAGTCATCACCGAGCGCCCCAGGTGGGCTCTCCCTGGCCGGACTGGCGAACACCAAGCCCAATCCGAGCGCTCAGCACATGGGCGGAACGCTCAACGTGATCTCTAACGAGGCCTGGGAGCACCTGGATCCAGGGGCCTCCTACTTCCAGATCGACTATCTCGTCGAGTACGCGACCCAGTCGCCTCTCTACACGTTCACGCCAACCAGCGACACGCCCCAGCCACTGTTGGCTTCTGGGCCCCCCCAGATCAGCCCTGACGGCAAGACGCTCACGGTGCACATCAAGTCGGGCTGGAAGTTCAGTCCGCCGGTCAACCGGGTCGTCACCTCCAGGGACGTGGAGTGGGCGTTCGAGCGGCTGTTCAACGCCAACGTGGTGAACGGCTACGCGAGCGGCTACTTCCCGATCGCGGGTGCGCCGACGACGCCGCCGACGGCCGACAAGCCGATCTCCGGCATCAGCACGCCCAACGCGACGACGATCGTCTTCCATCTGACCAAGCCATTCGGCAAGACGATGGCCGAGGCACTGACGCTGCCTGGCTCGTCCGCGATCCCCTACGGCTCGACCGTGGCGGCCGACAAGTCGAGCCCGTCCAAGTGGGACTCGGACCCGACGACTCAGACGTTCACCGGTCCGTACATGATCAAGAGCTACAGCGCAGGTCGTCAGGTGGTGCTGGTTCGCAATCCGAACTGGAACCGCTCGCTCGATGGCATCCGTCCCGCCTACGCCGACAAGATCGTGTGGAACGCGGGAGCCGACACCACGGTTGCGGCCAAGCAGACGCTCGACTCAACCAACCTGCTGATGGCCGACGGACCCGGCGGACCGGAGACCAAGGTCGCCTACCAGACCAAGAAGTCCCAGCTGTCGATCGGGCCTCTGGGCATCTACTACGCGGCGCTGAACACTGTGGTGCCGCCGTTCAACAACCTCAATCTGCGCAAGGCGGTCATCGCGGCGCAGAACCGCGAGGCCTACCTGCTGGCGCGTGGCGGCAAGCTCGTGGGCGAGGTGGCCACGCACTACATCTATCCCGAGGTGCCTGGCTTCCAGCAGGCCGGCGGATACGCCGGGTTCGGCGAGGACTACGTCTCGCATCCCACGGGCGACATGACCGTGGCCTGCAAGTACATGAAGCTCGCCGGTTACCCGAACTGCAAGTACACGGGCAGCGCGACGGCGCTGATCGTGGGCTCGAATGCGGCTCCGGGGCCGCAGGAGATGCAGATCGTCCAGGCTGGGCTGCAGGCACTCGGGTTCAAGACCCAGATCAAGGCGGTGCCGCAGCAGACGATGTACTCGAAGTTCTGCGGATACGTGAAGGCCCACGTACCGGTGTGCCCGACGGCGGGCTGGATCGAGGACTTCCCGGATCCGTATGCCGCGCTGTTCGTCCCGTTCAGCGGCGAGGCGATCGTGCCCATCAACAACAGCAACTGGGCTGACCTCAACGACCCCAGGGTCAACAAGGCGATCGACAGCGCCGCGGGGATCCAGAACCTGACGCAGCGCTACGCCGCGTTCGCCCAGGCCGACAAGATGATCGTCGAGGACGCACCGGCGATCCCGGAGGTGTGGGCGAACAACGCCCTGGTCGAGGGGACCAAGGTCCACGGAGTGCTCGATCCATGGAACGACGACTGGAACCTCTCGTTCAGCTCGCCTAGCTGACGCGGGGGGCCGCCCAGGACCACCAAATGACCCGACGGGGGTCCCGCACCGGCGGGACCCCCACGGGGCCTCAAACCCATGATCCGCTACATCATCCGTCGCCTTCTCTGGGTCATCGTGCTGTTGCTCGTCGTCAGCTTCGTGACCTTCGTGATCTTCTACCTGCTGCCGTCCGCAAACCCGGCCGTCCTGCGGGCCGGCAGGTCGCCCAGTCCCGCGCTCATCGCGCACATCCGCCATTCGCTGGGCTTGGACAAGCCTTTCTACGTGCAGTACTGGCGCTACCTGAAAGGCATCGTCTTGCACTTCAACTTCGGCTACAGCTACCAGTTCTCCCAGCCCGTGCGGACGATGATCTTCCAGCGGCTGCCGGCCACCATCTCACTGACCGTGGGAGCGGTAGTGGTGTGGCTGCTCATCGGACTGCCGGTCGGCGCCGTGTCGGCGATCAAGCGGCGCAGCATCCTCGACCGGGTCACGATGACCGGGGCGCTGGTGGCGATCTCGGCGCCTGTCTACTGGCTCGGCTTGATGGCGCTGATCCTCGTCTCCAACGACATCGGCAAGGTGCACATCTTCGACGGTGCCGGCACCTATACCGGGCTGACGTCGGATCCAGGTCGCTGGTTCGGGTCGCTCATCCTGCCATGGGTGGTGCTGGCCGCCAGCTTCGCCGCGTTCTACGCGCGGTTTCTGCGCTCCAACTTGATTGAGGCGATGTCCGAGGACTACATCCGGACGGCGCGGGCCAAGGGGCTCTCCGAGCGGCGCGTGATCGTCCGCCACGCGGTGCGCTCGGCGATCACGCCGATCGTCACCGTGCTTGGCCTCGACATCGGGACGCTCCTCGCCGGCGCGGTATTGACCGAGACCGTTTTCAACATCCCTGGTGTGGGCCGCCTGGCCTACGACGGGATCGTGAACGCCGATCTGCCGGTGATCCAGGGGACGGTCCTGTTCGGGGCCTTCTTCATCGTGATCGCCAACCTGGTCGTCGACATTGGCTACGCGTTTCTCGATCCGAGGGTGAGGTACACGTGAGGCCCGTTCCTGAAAGGTCACCGTGAGCCCCCTGCTCGAGGTCTCCGATCTGCGGGTCAGCTTCCTGACCGAGGACGGTGTAGTCCACGCCGTCGATGGCATCTCCTACGCGGTCGATACGGGAAAGACGCTCGGGATCGTCGGCGAGTCCGGATCGGGCAAGAGCGTGTCTTCGCTCACCACCCTGGGTCTGACCCGCGCGGCCAACACGCGGATCGAGGGCCGGATCGAGTTCGAGGGACGCGATCTGAACTCGCTGCCGCAAAGCGAAATGCGAAAGATCCGCGGCGACGACATCGCGATGATCTTCCAAGACCCGCTCTCGTCGCTGCATCCCTACTACAAAGTCGGCTGGCAGCTCGTGGAGGCGATGCGGGCCCACCGCGAGATCTCGAAGGAGGCGGGGCGCCGGCGGGCGGTCGAGCTGATCGAGCTCGTCGGGATCCCCGACCCGCAGAAGCGGGTCAACCAGTATCCGCACGAGTTCTCAGGCGGGATGCGCCAGCGGGCGATGATCGCGATGGCACTCGCCAACGAGCCCAAGCTGCTGATCGCCGACGAACCGACGACGGCGCTCGACGTCACCGTGCAGGCGCAGATCCTGGCCCTGCTCGACGACCTTCAGCGCCGGCTGGGGATGGCGATCATCATCATCACCCACGACTTGGGAGTGGTGGCCGAGACAGCCGACGACATCGCGGTCATGTACGCCGGCCGGATCGTCGAGCGGGGAAGCACACAGCAGATCTTCAGCGCGCCGCAGCATCCCTATACGTGGGGCCTCCTGAAGTCGATCCCTCGCCTTGACACCGCCCGTGATGAGGAGCTCGTCCCGATCTCAGGCCGGCCGCCGAGCTTGATCAGCCGGCCGTCGGGCTGCTTCTTTCATCCCCGGTGTCCGTACGTGCGCGACGAGCATCGCCGTGTCGACCCACGCCTGACGCCGGTGCCAAACGACGCCGGCCACCAAGTAGCGTGCCTGCTCGACCCCGAGGTTCGGGCTCGCATATGGCGTGGCCTCGAGGAGGGTCAGACGCCGTCCTCCTTGCGCGCACTCGCGGAACCCTCGATCGCCGCCCGGACCGTGGACCGTCCCGCCGGGCGCGCACCGGACGGGCGTATGACCGCCACGAAAGCGACCACACCCGCTGCTCGAGGTCCGCGAGCTCGTCAAGCACTTTCCGATCACCCAGGGGATCATCTTCCAGCGACAGATCGGGGCGGTCAAGGCGGTGGACGGCGTTTCGTTCGGAATCTGGCCCGGCGAGGCGCTGGGGCTGGTGGGAGAGACTGGCTGCGGCAAGAGCACGACGGCGAAGCTGCTGGTGCGGCTGCTGGATCCCACCTCGGGGAGCATCCTGCTCGATGGCGAGGACATCGCCGAACGCAAGGGCGCAGCGCTGAGAGCGCTGCACCGCGAGGTGCAGATGATCTTCCAGGACCCCTACTCGTCGCTGAACCCGCGTAAAACGGTCGGATCGATCATCGCCGAGCCCTACGCCATCCACGGTCTGTACACGGCGAGGGCGCGCGCAAGAAGCAGGTGCAGGAGCTGATGGACCGCGTCGGGCTCAACCCCGAGCACTACAACCGCTATCCGCACGAGTTCTCCGGTGGACAGCGCCAGCGCATCGGCGTGGCGCGGGCGATCGCGCTCGAGCCCAAGCTGCTGATCGCCGACGAGCCGGTCTCGGCGCTCGACGTCTCGATCCAGGCCCAGGTCTCAACCTTCTCAAGCGCCTACAGCGCGAGATGGGTCTGACGCTGGTGTTCATCTCGCACGACCTGTCAGTCGTGCGGCACATGTGCGACCGGGTCGCGGTCATGTATCTGGGCAAGATCGTCGAGCTGGCGCCCAGCGACGCGCTTTACGGGTTCCCACGCCACCCCTACACGGGTGCGCTGCTCTCGGCGGTCCCGGTACCTGATCCAGCGGTGGCAAGCGCCAGCGCCAGCTGCTCTCGGGCGACGTGCCCAGTCCCGGCCAATCCGCCGCCGGCCTGCCGGTTCCACACCCGCTGCCCGAAGATGCAGGAGATATGCGCCACGGAGGAGCCGCCGCTCGAGGACAAGGGCTCAGGCTCGCTGGCCGCCTGCCACTTCCCGCTGACCGAGGAGGAGGTCAGGCTTCGGCTGCCCGGCGCGCTGACCGGATCGCGCTGCGGCGCGGTAGCGCTATTCCTCCTCGACGTAGAGCGACTCGCGCGCCAGCTCTTCGCCGCTCTTTGACCAGAGCTTGATCTCCAGGTAGTCCGAGCGGTAGTTGTCCGGAGCGACCAGCGTGAAGCGCTGGTCGGATGAGCTCGCACTGGTCGACCGCCAGGTTGGCCAGCTCGGCCGTGACCAGCTCGCCCCCGGCGACCAGCGGAACGCCCCACACCAGCGTGATGTCGGCGGTGTTGCCCAGCTCGCCGCGCCAGCTGCCGATCACCTCGTCGTTGAGGTCGAGCTTCCAGTCGGGATTCGCCTCGGCCAGCTCAGAGGTGAAGTCGGCGCTGGCCCGGAAGTCGCTCGGGCCCGTGCCTCGGCCTCCGTGAACGAGACGATATCCGAACAACTCGTAACCCTCGCTGGTCCGGGCCACCGCGGGGACGTAGGTACGCCCGGAGTAGGTGCGATCGGGAAACCAGGCGATCTCCCCCGGATCGCCGATCTCGATGCCTTCGGTGTCGAGCTCCGCGGCAGGCGGCGAGGAAGTGGCCTTTGAGGGTCTCGGCCCACCGCCCGTACGGCAGCCCCTCCTGCGGGCGGCTCGGCAGCGAAGCTGATTACGAATCGGTCGGTGGGCGGCATCGCGATCGCGCAGCCTACCCGGCGACGGGACGATCGCAGGCTGATCCAGCTCTTGGTCAGCGGCCCGAAGCGCTCCCGCACCGCTGGCCCGAACAGCGCCTCGAGCTCGCGGCGGCGCAGGAGGCTGATCTCGTCGACGTCCGCCCGCTGCCGGCCCCCAGCCGCCAGTAGCGGCCGCCGCAGCGCCGAGCGGCAGCCAGTGGGCGGCGGGCAGCAGCGAGTGCGGCTCGATCGGGAAAGCTGAGCGCCGGCGTCTGGACATACCAGCCGCGCGCCACCCGGCGCAGCTCCGCGGCGAAGCGCGGCGGCAGCTCCGGCGCGATGTGCTCGATCACGCTGTTGCAGTAGGCGAGGTCGAACTCGTGGTCGGCGAACGGAAGCCGCTCGGTGGCGTCGGCTTGGACCAACGGGCCCCGGGTACTCGGGCCGGTCCTAGAGGTCGACTCCCGTGATGTCCAGATGCGGCGCCTGCGAGATCAGCCCATGCGCGCCGCAGCCGATGTCGACGATCCGCGTGCCCGGACTGACGCCGGCGGAGCCGATGAAGTGCTCGAGCCGCCGGGCGCGGGCGCGCGAGAGAGTGGCCCGGCGAGCCGGGCCAGCGGACCGCGCGCCCGCGCGAAGGCGTTCGGCTGGGGCATCCGGCCGCCGGCCCTGCCCGCGGATCAGAACGCGCCGCGGCGGCTGAGGACGGCGGGAATCGTCTTGAGCAGGATCGACAGGTCGAGCATGATCGACCAGCGCTCGAGATACAGGAAGTCGAGCCGCACCAGATCGTCGAAGTCGAGCTCGGATCGCCCCGAGACCTGCCACAGCCCGGTGATCCCCGGAAGCACCAGGTAGCGCTTCTTGTGCCAGTCCTCCAGCCGCTCGAAGTCGCGCATCGGCAGCGGCCGCGGACCCACCAGTGACATCTCGCCGCGGATCACGTTGACCAGCTGAGGCAGCTCATCGAGCGAGAAGCGGCGCAGCACGCGGCCCACCCGGGTGAGCCGCGGGATCGCTGCCTGATCTTGAACAGAGCGCCCGACTGCTCGTTGAGTGGCTCGAGATCGGCCTGGATCTGGTCCGCGTGCTCGCGCATCGTGCGGAACTTGAAGCAGAAGAACGGCTTGTCCCGCCATCCCGGGACGGATCGAGCGGTAGATGACCGGGCCCGACGAGCTCAGCTTGACCAGCACGGCGATGACCAGCAGGATCGGCGTCGAGCAAGATCAAGCCGACGGTCGCCAGCACGAGATCGAAGGTCCGCTTGAGCGCGTAGTCGATGCCCTGGAAGACCGGCGGCCTGAGCTTGAACAGCGGGACCGTCTGGCCGGGCACGAACTCGGCCCGGTCGATCAGGATCTCCATCGTCGAGGGCGCGACCTGGACCGTGACGCCGCGCTGATGGCAGGAATCGACGAGCTCCACCGCCTTGTCCTGCGGGAAATCCGGGTCGGCGATGATCACTTCCTGGATCCGCTCGCGGGAGAGGACTCGTGGAAATCCTCGAGGCGACCCAGCGAGCGCAGCCCGTTCTCTCGCCGCGGCGTCAGCGAGATGTAGCCGGCGATCTCCACTCGGGTACGCGCGCGGCCGGCCAGCGCGTGGCCGACAGCCTCGATGTGCTTGCCGGATCCCACCAGCAAGCGCGCGCCGGCTGTAGCCGGCCTGCTCGAGCAGCCAGCCGGTGATCTTGGTGTGGACGGCCCGCAACCCGGTGATGTAGACGGTCCCGAAGAACAGCGACCCGTAGAAGATCCCGTAGCTCGAGAAGTGCTGGTGGTCGGCCAGCGCGAACAGCAGCGCGATGATCGTCGTGAGGAACAGAGCCGAGGCGATCCGTGACAGGCCAGGCCGGTGCGGGACGGTCGGCGTACAGATCCCCGCGGGCGAACATCAGGACGGTGATCAGGTAGGCGAACGGCATCCAGCGCTGGGTGCGGCTCCACGCGCCACCGAGGTTGAAGTTGCCGTTGATCGCGCCCTTGATCGCCAGCGAAGTGAGCATCGGCTCCGGCGACCCGATGTAGTCGATCGCCAGCAGCGACAGCACACGAGCCACCTTGCGCGCGGTCTCCATGCGCAGCAGAAACGAGAGCAGCGGCGGTCGCTTGCGGCTGACATCGCGCGGCGGCAGCTCGAGATCGTGCCGCTTCAGGCGGCCGCTCGCGGTGAGTCTTCGTACGTGGCTCTTGAATCGTCACGACTCACTTGAGCTGGCTCGCGGTCCCCTCCTCTGGTTTTGTAACGGTATCTCGGAAGCGAAGTTTCGACTTTGCCTTAGGAGCCTTCAGCTGCCGGCACCCACCAAGGCTTCGACACCGGCCTGCTCGATCGTCAGGCGGAGTCCTTCACGCAGGTCAACCTTCGGCTCCCAGCCGAGGATCTCGCGGGCCAGAGATGATGTCGGGCCGTCGCACCTGCGGATCGTCGGTGGGCAGCGCCTCGAACACGATCTCGGAACGCGAGCCCGTCACCTCGATCACCGTCTTCGCCAGCTCGAGCAGCGTGAACTCGTCTCGGATTCCCAATATTCACAGGGTTGTGGTACCCCGACTCGGCCAGCGCAATGATTCCCGCGATCTCGTCCGAGACGTAGCAGAACGACCGCGTCTGGGACCCGTCGCCGAACACCGTGATCGGCCGGTCCTGCAGCGCCTGGCGCAGGAAGGTCGGGAATCGCCCGACCGTCGTGCGGTCGCATCTTTGCCCCGTAGGTGTTGAAGATCCGGACGATCGCGGTGTCCACCCCCTGCTGGCGGTGGTAGGCCATCGTCAGCGCCTCGGCGTAACGCTTGGCCTCGTCGTAGACGCCCGCGCGGTCCGATCGGGTTGACGTGGCCCCAATAGCTCTCGCGCTGGGGATGCTCCTGCGGGTCGCCGTAGACCTCGCTGGTCGAGGCGATCAGGAACCGGGCCCGATGCTTCTTGGCCAGACCGAGCGTGTGGTGGGTGCCGTAGGAGCCCACCTTCAGCGTGTGGAGCGGAAGACGCAGGTAGTCGATCGGCGAGGCAGGCGAGGCGAGGTGGTAGACGAAGTCGATCGGCTCATCGACGAAGTAGGGCTCGATGATGTCCAGGTTCAGGTGGACGAAATCCGGCGAGCGGATGTGCTCGATGTTGGCCAGCGTGCCGGTCTCGAGGTTGTCTACGCAGATGACACGGTGGCCCCGCCGGAGAAGCTCGTCGCACAGATGCGAGCCCAGAAACCCGGCGCCGCCGGTCACGAGGCTGGTTGGCATGTTCGCGGAGCCTAGCGGCCCCAGGCTACGGATCGCGCACCGCCCGCCTCAGCACGTGTTCATCGCCTCGGCGGATGGTCAGCTTTTCGGAGTCAAAGTGCTCGAGCAAGGCCTGGGCGAACTTCCGCGAGCGTTCGTAGTTCGTCACGCAGCTCGGCCAGCGTCACGGCGCCGCCGTTGCGCTTGGCGAGGTCGATGATGCGGTTCCGAACGTCCGCCAGCACGTCCGGGTGGTAGTGCAGACTGCTTCCCCACGCGCACCACGCGACCGGCGTCTCGCAGCAGCGCCAGGTCGGTCTCCGTCGAGCTCAGAGTCAAGCGGCGGCTCTATCCCGGCCGCCCTGTACCGCCGCTCCAACGCCAAGGCGCTCCCGGACAGCCGGTCGGGCGGGCGGCGCTGCTCGGAGCGAGCCGGTTGACGACCGTCTCGCCCAGACCCGGTGACCCGAGGTCGGCGCATCCGCTCGTCAACCCGCTCTGCCACCTCACCGGCAGATAGCGCTTCAGACGCCTGAGCAGCTCCCTACTCGGCCCGTGCTTCTTCGGATGCGCGTCGAGCACCATCGCCGCCGCCGAGTGTGTCGGGCGGTGCGATCTGGCGGATCACGAGGCGGTCGCCGGCCGCCGGGACGAGCGGCGCTTCCAGGCGCAGCTGCCAGAAGTCGCCGCCCAGCCACGCAAGCTTCGCCGGGGTCTCACGCGTGCCGTGATGCAGCTGCACTCGCGCGCCGGTCGCGGGCTCTCGCTCGTCGAACGTCAGCTCGGGCATCGATCAAGTACGTCGGCGCCACGTCCGCCTCGGCGTGACGTCAGCACGTCTCCGCGCGAGACCTCGTCCAAGGCCACGCCGGTCAGGTTCACTGCCACTCGCTGCCCGGCCGGCGGCACGTCCACTGCCTGCGTCGTGTACCTGTACGCCCCGCACGCGCGCCCGCCGGCCGCTCGGCAGCAGCGCAGCTCCTCGCCGCGCGCGATCGAGCCGCTCCACAGCGTCCCGTCACCACGGTGCCCGCGCCGCGGATCGTGAAGGCGCGGTCGACGTGCAGTCGCGGCGGTCCCGGCGCCTGCCGCGCGGCTGCTCACGCGGCTGCGGCCGCGTCGAGCGCAGCCAGAAGCTCCTCGCAGCCCTTCGCCGGTGCGTGGCGCTCACCGCCACCACCTCGGCCCCGGGAAGCAGCTCGGCGGCTCGGACCGTCGCCTCGGCCGGGTCGGCCAGGTCGCTCTTGGTCACCGCCACGACGCCGGTCTGCATGCCGAGGGCGCGAAGCACGGCGGCGTGCTCGCGCGTCTGCGGCATCACGCCGTCGTCCGCGGCGACCACCATCAGATACAGGTCGATCCCGGTGGCGCCGGCGACCATCGTGCGCACGAAGCGCTCATGTCCGGGCACGTCGACCACCGACAGCCGGCGACCAGAGGGAAGCGTCAGCTGCGCGTAGCCGAGCTCGATCGAGATCCCCCGCTCACGCTCCTGGGGCAGGCGATCGGTGTCCACGCCGGTCAGCCGGCGGATCAGCGTGGTCTTGCCGTGATCGATGTGGCCGGCGGTTCCCAGCGTGAGTGGGGCGGCGCCCATATCGCCGCCCCACTATAGGAACGCCGTTTCTACACGTTTTTCGTCCGCTCGAGCGCCTCTGCGGCCGCCCGGGCCGCAAGCGTCGATCTCGTCGTCGCGCAGCGTGCGCGGGTCGAGCAGCAGCCGGCCATCGTGCATGCGCGCGATCACCGGCGGATCGGCGACCCGCAGCGTCGGCAGCCAGCCGCTCCGGGTCGGTCTCAACGCGCAGCGCGATGACCGGCCCCTCGAGCTCGAGTCAGCGGCAGCGCGCCGCCGCCGACCCTGCGCCGTAGCGCGCGTCAGCTCTCGCCTGCCGCTCCGATTGCGCTCGGCCAAGCGCTGGGCCCTTGCCGCGAGCTCGTCTTCGCTTGCCGCGAGCATCGACAGCACCGGGACCTCTCGGCGAGCCAGGGCGGGATCTCGGTAGAGGATCAGTGTCGCCTCGAGCGCGGCCAGCGAAAGCTTGTCGATCCTCATCGCCCGCGCCAGCGGATGGGTGCGTGCGGCGTCCACCGCGCGGCTGGTTCCGACGATCAGGCCGGCCTGGGGACCCCCGAGGAGCTTGTCCCCGGAGAAGCAGACCAGCGCGGCGCCCGCCGCGACCGACCGTGCCGCCGCCGGCTCGTCGGCGAGCACCTCGAGCTCGCCGGAGCTGCCAGCACGCCTGAGCCGATGTCGTCGATCACCGGGACGCCGAGCTCGCACAGCCGTTCGATCGGGACCTCCTCGACAAAGCCGACGCGCCCGGAAGTTGGATTGGTGCACGCGCAGGATGGCGCCCACCTCAACGCTCCTCGGCGCCGATCGCCCGCTCGTAGTCGCGCAGACGCGTGCGGTTGGTCGTCCCGACCTCGATCAGGCCGCGCACCGGACTGCGCGATCACGTCCGGAATCCGAAACCCGCCGCCGATCTCGACCAGCTGACCGCGGGAGACCACCACCCCCGCCCGGGGCCCGCCAGCGCCGCTGCCGCGAGCAGCACGGCCGCCGCACCGTTGTTGACGGCGATCGCCGCCTCGGCGCCGGTCAGCTCGCACGAGCAGCCGCTCAACGTGGTCGTGACGGCTGCCCCGCGGTCCCCGCTTCCAGGTCCAGCTCGAGGTTGCTGTAGCCGCCGGCGACGCGCGTTGCAGCGCATCGCGGGCCGTGCGCCGCCAGCGGGCGCCCGGCCCAGGTTGGTGTGCACGATCACGCCCGTCGCGTTGAGCACGCGGCGCAGCGAGGGCCGCTGCAGCTCAGTCACCAGCTCGTCGCGCTCGGTCTGGCGAGATCAGCCGGGTCCGGCTCGCTTCCGTCGCATCAACGCGGCGCGCTGCTCCTCGATCGCACGCGCGCAGCGCCGACGGCGAGGAAGTGGTGCGGCGTATCGAGCTACGCGGCCAGCTCGTGGACCGCGGGGATGGCCCTCAGGCCGGGCCGCGGCTGACCCTCCACCCATTCGCCCTCCTCCTGCTTCCAGATCGGAGCCCGAGCCTTGATCTCGTCGATGATCTCCCTGGCGCCGGCGAACGCCTCGGCCCGATGGGGCGCGGAGACGGCGACGGTCGACCGACGGCTCAGACAGGGGCACCGTCCCGACTCGGTGCTCGGCCGCCGCCGCGCACAGGCCGTGGCGCTCGATCGCCCGGCCGACGATCTGCCGGATCTTGTCCTCAGCCATCTCAACGTAGGCCTCGTATTCGAGCTCGGCGACCTCTCGTGTCACGCCGGAGAAGGTGACGACGGCCCCGGCGCGGCGGATCTCGAACCTGCTCGAGCAGCCGATCCAGGACCAGCGGCCGATCGGCTGACCCGCACGTGAAGGCCGCGGCGACGCGAGCCGCCAGAGACCGGCGGGATCAGCGCCACCTCGTCCCCCTCGTCGGAGGGTCGTCTGGGCTCGGCGTACTCGCGGTTGACCGCCATCACCGCGCCGTGCCGTCGATCAGCGTATCGAGTCTGCGCCAGCGCCTCGGACACGGTCGCTCCGCTCGGGAGCTCGAGCGCCAGCTCGTCGGTTCCCGCCCGCTCCCGCAACGCCGCGAACAGCCGCACCCGAATCTGCATAACCCAAGGCTAATCGCGTCGCGGCGGGGCGGGCTCCCATATCCTGGCCGCTCCCGGGAAAGGATGCGGACATGATTCGCTTACAAGAGATTGCTCGTGTTCCCGTCGCTGTTTCTCGCCGTGGCGGCGCTCGCCGCCTGCGGGAGCAGCAAGAAGACCGCCACGGCGGCGACGTCGCCGAGCTCGAGCCCCAGCTCAGGACAACCAGCTCCACCTCGGCCGCCGCGCTGCCGACGGTCGCCGCCGACCCCGCCGCGGAGAAGCTCGTGCCAGCCTCGATGAAGTCCAAGGGCACACTGACCGTGGCTGCCGACGCAAGCTACGCGCCCAACGAGTTCATCGCTCCGGACGGCCACACGGTGGTCGGCATGGACGCCGACCTGGTTCACGCCTTGGCGGCCGTCATGGGGCTCAAGGCCAACATCGTCAACGAGACCTTCGCCGGGATCATCCCGGGCCTCCAGGCGCACAAGTACGACATGGGAGCCTCGTCGTTCACCGACACCAAGGCGCGTGAGAAGGTCGTCGACTTCGTCGATTACTTCGAGGCCGGAACCTCGTTCTACACCAAAGCGAACGGTGGAACCAGCGTCACCGGACTGGCGGACCTGTGCGGCAAAACGGTCGCCGTCGAACGGGGCACGACTGAGGAGAGCGACGACACCGGCCAGAGCGCCAAGTGCAAGAAGGAAGGCAAGCCGCCCGTGAGCGTCCAGTCCTACCCGGACCAGAACGGCGCGAACGTCGCCCTGTTGAGCGGGCGGGCGCAGCTCGTGAGCGCCGACTCGCCGGTCGCTGCATACGCCGTCAAGCAGTCAAACGGCCAGTTCAAGATCACCGGCCAGACCTATGGCACGGCTCCATACGGCCTTGCCGTGCCCAAGTCGCCCGCCCTGGCCCCGGCCGTGCTGGCCGCGCTCAAGGACCTGATCCGGGGGGGCACCTACATGGCGATCATGAACAAGTGGGGTCTTCAGAGCGGGGCCATCTCGCCCGCCGCGGTGAAGATCAACGGCGCCACGAGCTAACCGCAGTCGTTTAGCTTCCCCTCTGAGGTGAGCACCTCAGAGGCTTCCGAGCAGCGACCGGAACGGCCCGAGGAGATCCGGGCCGTTCCGGTTCGCCGGCCAGGCCGCTGGATCGCGGCGGCGATCGTGCTGTTCATCGCGGCGTCGATCGTCCGCTCGATCGTCACCAACAAGCACTTCGAGTGGCACGTCGTCGGGCACTACCTGTTCGACAGCCGGATCCTGCACGGCGTTCTGACCACGCTCTACCTGACGGTCGCTGTCGATGGCGATCGGGATCGTGCTCGGCGTCGTCCTTGCCGTCATGCGGCGCTCGCCGAACCCGATCGTGTCCGGCGCCAGCTGGCTCTACTTCTGGTTCTTCCGCGGGACGCCGCTGCTGGTTCAGATCTTCTTCTGGTTCTACCTCTCGGCGCTGTTCCCGTCGATCGACCTTGGCATCCCGTTCGGGCCGGCGTTGATCCACGCCAACGCCAACACCCTGATCACCAAGCTGACCGCTGCGCTGCTCGGGCTGGGGCTGAACGAAGGCGCCTACATGGCTGAGATCGTCCGCGCCGGGTTCCTCTCGGTCGACGAGGGCCAGACCGAAGCTGCGCAGTCGCTGGGAATGGGCCGGCTGCAGATCCTGCGCCGCATCGTGCTCCCGCAGGCGATGCGGGTGATCATCCCGCCCACCGGCAACGAGACGATCTCGATGCTCAAGAACACCTCGCTGGTCAGCGTGATCGCCTATGGCGAGCTGCTGTACTCGGCGCAGACGATCTACGACGCCAACTACAAGATGATCCCGCTGCTGATCGTGGCCAGCATCTGGTACCTGGTCGATGACCAGCGTGCTCTACGTCGGCCAGTACTTCATCGAGCGGCGCTTCGGTCGCGGCTTCACGCGCGCCGAGCGGATCGACGATGCGCGAGCGATGGCTCGCGCTGGCGGAGCGTGCGTCGCAGTTGAGCGGCCGATGGTCAAAGCGGAGGGCGTGCACAAGCGCTTCGGCCGCCTCGAGGTGCTCAAGGGCATCGATCTGGAGGTGGGCCGCGGCGAGGTGATGTGCATGCTCGGGCCGTCGGGCTCGGGCAAGTCGACGTTCCTGCGCTGCATCAACCACCTGGAGAAGATCAACGCCGGCCGGCTATACGTGGACGGCGAGCTGGTCGGCTACCGGGAGTCCGGCGGGCAAGCTCCACGAGCTGCACGAGCGCGAGGTCGCCCGCAAGCGCGCCGAGATCGGGATGGTGTTCCAGCACTTCAACCTGTTCCCGCACATGACCGCGCTGCAGAACGTGATGCTGGCGCCGGTCCGGGTGGCGGGCATCGGTCGCGAGGAGGCGCGCCGCCGGGGAACCGAGCTGCTCCAGCGGGTCGGCCTCGGCGACAAGCTCGACACCTACCCGGTCGCGCTCTCCGGCGGCCAGCAGCAGCGGGTGGCGATCGCCCGGGCGCTGGCCATGCAGCCGAAGCTGATGCTGTTCGACGAGCCGACCTCGGCGCTCGACCCCGAGCTGGTGGGCGACGTGCTCGACGCCATGCGCCAGCTGGCCCGTGACGGGATGACGATGATCGTCGTCACGCACGAGATGGGGTTCGCCCGCGAGGTGGCCGACAGCGTCGGTGTTCATGGACGAGGGCGTGGTCGTCGAGAGCGGGCGAGCCGCGCCGAGGTGCTGGCAAACCCGCAGCACGAGCGCACACGGGCGTTCCTCTCCAAGGTCCTCTGAGCGCGTGCCGGTCGCCCGCCGGGTAACCTCCTCGGCGATGGCCACCACCGGCGAGCACCGCACGATCGCGCCGATCGTCGGGCCCGACGACCCGCGGCGGTTCACCGACTCGGGCATCGAGATCAAGCCTCTCTACACCGAGGAGGACCTCCCGCCCGATCTCGAGCAGCGCCTCGGCGAGCCGGGCGAATACCCCTACACGCGCGGCATCCACCGCGACATGTACCGCAAGCAGCTGTGGACGATGCGCCAGTACGCGGGCTACGCGAGCGCCAAGGAGTCAAACCAGCGCTACCGCTACCTGCTGTCGAAGGGGTCGACCGGGCTGAGCATGGCGTTCGACCTGCCCACGCAGCTCGGCCTGGACTCCGACGACCCGCGCTGCCTGGGCGAGGTCGGCCGCACCGGGGTGGCGATCGACACGATCGAGGACATGCGGATCGCCTTCGACGGCATCCCGCTCGATCAGGTCTCGACCTCGATGACGATCAACGCACCGGCCAGCGTGCTGCTCCTGCTCTACGAGCTGGTGGGCGAGGAGCAGGGCGTCCCGCCGGACGAGCTCCGGGGCACCACCCAGAACGACATCCTCAAGGAGTACATCGCGCGCGGGAACTTCATCTACCCGCCGGACGGCGCGATCCGGCTCACCACCGACCTGTTCGCCTACTGCAAGGAGCGGATCCCGAAGTGGAACACGATCTCGATCAGCGGCTATCACTTCCGCGAGAAGGGCTGCTCGGCGGTCCAGGAGATCGCGTTCACGCTGGCCAACGGGACCGCCTACGTGCAGGCGGCGATCGACGCCGGGCTGGCGGTCGACGAGTTCGCCCCGCGGCTGGCCTTCTTCTTCAACGGCCACAACAACGTCTTCCAGGAGGTGGCCAAGTTCCGGGCGGCGCGGCGGATGTGGGCCGAGATCATGCGCGAGCGCTTCGGCGCCAAGGACGAGCGCTCGTGGCGGCTGCGCTTCCACACGCAGACCGGCGGGGTGACGCTGACCGCCCAGCAGCCTGAGAACAACATCGTCCGCGTCGCGCTGCAGGGGTTCGCCGCCGTGTGCGGCGGGACCCAGTCGCTGCACACCAACGGTTTCGACGAGGCGCTCGCACTGCCCACCGAGCGCGCCGCCAAGATCGCGCTGCGCACCCAGCAGATCATCGGCTACGAGTCGGGCGCGGCCGACACGGTCGACCCGTTTGCCGGCTCCTACTTCGTCGAGGCGCTTGACCGACGAGCTCGAGGCTCAGCGCCCGGGAGTTGATCGCCAAGATCGACGAGCTGGGCGGCTCGATCAACGCGATCGACTTCATCAAGAACGAGATCGAGGAGTCGGCCTTCGGCTACCACGAGCGCTACCGGATCGGGCAGGACATCGTGGTGGGCGTCAACCAAGTTCGTCGAGGACGATCCCGAGGTGCCGGACATCCTGCGGGTCGACCCCGAGTCAGAGCACCAGCAGGTGGCGCGTCTGAAAGCGTTCAAGGAGAGCCGCGACACGAGCTCGTCGAGCGCCGGCTGGAGGAGATCCGCGAGGCGGCTCGCGGGACCGGGAACATGCTGCCCGTGCTGCGCCAGGCGCTCAAGGACCGCTGCACGCTCGGGGAGGTGTGCGCCGCCATGCGGGACGTGTTCGGCGAGTACAAGCCGACGTTCTGAGACCGCTCGCGGCCATCTGCGTCCTGGGGCTGGCGTGGCTCCCTGGCGTCGCCCAGGCGCGCCGGGCCATCCCTGACACCAATGCGACGATCGCGGTGTGGGACGACCAGCTGCCGGATTCGATGACCGAGGCCCAGATCCGGTTCGTCGCCCGCCACGTCGACGGAACCCAGAAGGTCTCGCTGCAGACGGCACGGCGATTGCGCGCGATCAACCCAGGCTTTCTCGTACTCCACTACCGCCTGGGTATCGGCGACGGCCCGGTCCCGTTCCGGATCGGCAGGCGGTGGGCCAGCGACTACGGATACGTCACCCGGCACGAATCATGGTTCTGGCACGCCGACGGCCGGCGGGTTCGCAACACGCAGTCGGACTGGTACCTGATGAACCCAGACAGCGGGTGGGGCTCCTACTGGGCGAGGCGGGTCCTCTATGAGGCCCGCCTGCTGGGTGACGACGGCGTGTTCGCCGACTCGCTTGTCTGTCCCCCAGTACCTGGGGCCAGACAACTTCACCCCGTCATTCCGCTACTTCGTCGGGGAGGCGGCGTGGACAGCAGCGGATCGATCGCTTCATGCGCTATGAGGAGCGCCGGCTTGCACGGCCGGCTGTGGTTCATCCCAAACGCCGGATCGTGGATCACCACCCGCGACCGCACCGACTATGCGATTCCCGACGGAGTGATGATCGAGGGATTCGCCGAGGGCCAGCCCCCGGCCTACTACGCGCCGGGGGACTGGGCGCTCGAGATGAACCGTGTCCTGGGGCTCGTTCGCCGGGGGAAGATCATCCTGGCCCAGTCGTATCTGGAGGCAGGCGACCTGACGGCGCGGATGTTCGTGCTCGGGTCTTATCTATTGGTCAAGGGATCGCACACCTTCGTGAACATGTGGATCGGGAGCGAGCCGCAGTGGTTTCCGGAATATGGGCTCGACCTAGGACGCCCGCTCGCGACAGCGCCGAACACCATCGGGCGCCTGGCGATCGGTCAGGGCCTGTTCGAGCGGCGCTACCAGCACGGTGTGGTCGTGGTGAATCCGAGCTCCGAGGCCCGCACGCTGGCCATCCGGGCCCCAGTCGAGGTGGTGCGGCCCGTGGGTGGGGGAGCGCTCGACCCATCGGCCAGTACACAGGGGTGGGGGCTCCGCTGGGAGCGCACGGCGGCGGTTCATATCCCGGCGCACGGCGCGGTCGTCTATCGCGGCGACTAGAGATGCCCGGCAAGCCACTGGTGGACCTCCGGGACGCGGTCGACCAGGAGCGTCAGGTGTCCATCGTCGTCGGTCAGCGCGGACTCGGCGCCCGGGAGGTGATCGACCAGCCACTCGCCGTGCTGGAAGGGAACGAAGCGGTCCAGGCGTCCGTGCCAGATCCTGACCGGCACGGTGACCGAATCGAGCTCGAAGCCCCACGCTGAGAGGTGGGCCATGCCGTCCTCCCACCAGCCCTCGTCGCCCGGGGCCAGGCCATCATGGATGCAATCGGCCACGTATTCGGCGAAGTCACCTCGGAGCGTCGCGGCATCCACCGGCGAGAGCAGCGACTTCCAGACCTCGACGATTCTCTCCGGAGTGACCTTGAGCTCTTTCTCCCAGTCGACGCGTAGCTTTTCCCGGGCCGCCGCGGGGTCCGAGAGCATGAGCTGCGTGTCGTTGACGTTGTCCTCACCCATGCCACTGAAGAAGTCCAGTCCGGGCGCGCCGTAGGGGGCGATCGAACAGACGACGGCCGCCGCGCACACCAAGTCGGGCAGCAGAGCGGCACACGCGATGGCATACGGCCCGCCGCCCGAATACCCCCATACGGCCAGACGCTCGACGCCGAGCGCGTCGGCGATCGCGCTCACCTCGGTGGCGCCGTCGGCCACGGTTCTGCCGGGGTGAGGCGGTGAGCCGCCGTAGCCGGGGCGGTCATATCCCACCAACCGCAGGTCGCGCTCCAGGGCATCGTCAACCCAGCGCCGGTAGAGGTGGCGCGAGTTCGGCGTTCCGGCACATACCAGGATGGTGCCGCCGGGTCCGTCGCCCGCGACCTCGATGCACAGCTCGCGGTCGCCGGCGCTGATCCTTCTGGAGTCGACGCCCCCTGCCATGGCGTGCCCAACCCTAATCGTCGGAAGGACTCAGGGACAAGCGCGCGAACCCTGGAACCCATGACAGACCTTGAGGCAGCGCGCACACTCGTCAAATCCCCACCCG
Source organism: uncultured Solirubrobacterales bacterium (assembly GCA_963803595.1). Taxonomy (GTDB): domain Bacteria; phylum Actinomycetota; class Thermoleophilia; order Solirubrobacterales; family Solirubrobacteraceae; genus Palsa-465. The sequence goes on along the minus strand of CAWDNF010000005.1, from coordinate 66,505 downwards.
AGCTATGGGCCGAATGCAGCGATGCCGGCTCGCTCGCCCGTCACCTCGACGGGACCTTCGGCGAGATCAAGATCACGCGCCTAGAGCCTGAGACCGAAGTCGTGTGGGAAGGAGAAAGCGCCAGCGGGACAGTGCGGATCGAGCCCTCGGCCTGGGGGACGCGGGTGACGCTGACCGCCCAGATGTCTGGCGAGGGGGTGGCGGCCGAGGTCGACCGAGGAGAAGCCCACGCCCGACCCCGAGCCGGTCGCGGCCCCCGCCGCTTCCGCGGAGCCCTCCGGCCCGGCGCGCCCGCTTCGTTCCCCGAGCCGCGCGGCTTTCTCATGCGCCTGCGCACGCGGTTTGCTCCATCCGCCCCCCACCGGCGCCGGTGGCTCCGCTGTCCCCGGCGCCTCCGGCGCCTCCCCCTCTCGCCGAGCGGTCCGACCCGCCCGGGGTTGACGCCGCATCGGCGCTCAACGCCGCGCTCGACAGCCTGGGCCAGGCACACCACCGGCCATTCTCGCGGGGGTGAGGCGGGGTCGGCCGGCCGGCCGGAGCGCCGGGCGGGCCGCCGGCCGGAGCGCCCGCCGGCCGCCGGCGACCCGAACAATGGCGCTTGACATGTCATATCCACATGTAAAACGCCAAAGTTCGCGGCGCCATCGATAATGCCGCCGATGCGCGAGAAAGCTCCCGCAGACCTACGAGGAGAAGCTCGCCCAGTTAGAGGAGCTGCGCTTCGAAGCCGTTCACGCCGGAAGCGAGAAGGCGGTCGAGCGCCAGCACGAGAAGGGCAAGTACACCGCCCGCGAGCGCGTGCAGAAGCTGCTCGACCCGGGTTCCTTCCAGGAGCTCGACACTTTCGTGCGTCACCGCACCTACGAGTTCGAGATGCAGAAGAACCGCCCGTACGGCGACGCTGTCGTGACCGGCCACGGGACGATCGACGGCCGCCGCGTGTGCGTGTTCAGCCAGGACTTCACGGTGTTTGGAGGGTCGCTTGGGGAAGTGATGGGGGAGAAGATGGTCAAGATCATGGACCTGGCGGCCCGGATCGGCTGCCCCGTGATCGGCATCAACGACTCGGGTGGGGCCCGGATCCAGGAAGGCGTGGTGTCACTCGGCGCCTACGGCGACGTGTTCGTGCGCAACGTGATGTGCAGCGGAGTGGTCCCTCAGATCAGCCTGATCATGGGACCGTGCGCCGGCGGCGCCGTCTACTCGCCCGCGATGACCGACTTCATTCTGATGGTGAAGGAAACGAGTCACATGTTCATCACCGGTCCCGATGTGATCAAGACGGTCACCGGCGAGCAGGTGGAGTTCGAGGAGCTGGGCGGCGCGATGGCCCACAACACGAAATCCGGCGTGGCTCACTTCGCCTGCGACGACGAGGACCAGTGCCTCCAGGACACGCGCTACCTGCTGAGCTTCCTGCCCCAGAACAACCTCGAGACGCCGCCCAGGGTGCTGCCGTCAGACGATCCGACGCGGATGGACGAAGAGCTCGATCACGTCGTCCCTGACAGCTCCAACAAGCCCTACGACATGCGCGACGTGATCCGGCTGATCGTGGACGACGGCGAGTTCTTCGAGGTCCACGAGCACTACGCGCGCAACATCGTGTGCGGCTTCGCGCGACTCGACGGATACGCCGTCGGCGTGGTGGGCAACCAGCCCAACCAGCTCGCTGGCGTGCTCGATATCGACTCCTCGTGCAAAGCCGGGCGTTTCGTGCGCACCTGCGACGCGTTCAACATCCCCCTGATCACGTTCTGTGACGTCCCCGGCTTCCTTCCCGGCACCTCGCAAGAGTGGGGCGGGATCATCCGCCACGGCGCCAAGCTGCTGTATGCGTACACCGAGGCGACCGTGCCCAAGGTCACCGTGATCACCCGCAAGGCCTACGGTGGCGCCTACGACGTCATGGCCTCAAAGCACATGCTGGCCGACTTCAACTTCGCCTGGCCGACCGCCGAGGTTGCCGTCATGGGTCCCGAGGGCGCCGTCAACATCATCTACCGCCGCGACATCTCGAGCTCGCCGACGCCCGACGCCCGGCGCGAGAAGCTGATCGCCGACTACAAGGCGCACTTCGCCAACCCCTACGTGGCGGCCGAGCGAGGCTACATCGACGACGTGATCGTCCCGCACGAGACACGGCCGCGGCTGATCACGGCTCTCCAGACCTTGGAGACCAAGCGGGTCGCCGGGCCGCGGCGAAAGCACGGAAACATCCCGCTTTAGCGCGCTCCGAAGGCGGCCCGGATGCGCCCCGGATGCGGCCCGGGTGCGCCCCTGATGCGCGTCGCGGTTTCAGCGCACGGCGATCACCAGTAGGTTAGCCCCCGCAAATCCACGGCTGTAAGGGAGATCGCATGCGCAAGATTCGTTGGTTGCCTCTAGTCATCGCCGGCGTCCTCGGCGTCGCACTGCTCGCCGGTGCGAGTGCGGCGGCGTTCCGCGCGCACGTCGCCAAGACGACGACGCTCAAGTACTTCTTCAAGTCGACGGGATCGAAGATCACGAACTCGGCGGGAAAGAACGTGTCGAGTCCGGCGCCTGGTGATCACTTGTTCGCCACGGTGAAGATGTACGCCGGGACCTCGAAGCACCACGCGGCCGGCTGGACCGGTTCGGCGTTCGCCTATTGCACGATCACCAAGGTGGTCAGCGCCAAGGACATCCGAGCCACATGCAACGGAGTGGTATCGATCGGCGGCTCGATGCTCACATCGGTCTCGAATCAGAACGTGGCCGCCACGACAAACGTGTACCCCATCTCCGGCGGCACGGGCAAATACGTGCACGTCAAGGGCGGCTCGGTTAAGACCACGGCGGTCGGCAAGTCCGGAAGCTCCAACGCCGTGATCACGATCAAGGGCTGAGTGCACACGGACGCGGCGGACGCGCCCCGCCGATTCGCTAGCGACAGCGAACCGTCGCGGTGCCGCCCGCCGCGTCCAGCACGCTAAGTACGCGGTAGCGCCCCACGCGCCGCCACGTGCGACGCACGACCGTCCCCTCCCCGCCCCACACGCGCCCGCGGCACGAAACCCGCAACCGCGGGAACACGCGCACGGCGATCGTCCACGACAGCTTGTTGCCGGAGGTGTCGTGGGCCGTGGCGGTGACGCGGTAGCTGCCGGGGCGGAAGGAGTGCTCGAACACCGCCCTGCCGTGCACGCCCTGACCAGTCTGGCCGTAGTCCTGGCCGACCGAGATGTAGCCCGTGTCTGCGGTTGAGTCAGGCACCTGACCGAAGTCCCAGTGCACCTGCCCGGCCAGCGGGGCATCGGTGATCGAGGCGGGCATGAAGATCGCCTGCAGCTTCGTCGTGAAGACGCCATCCGCTCCCGCGTCTCCAGTGGGCGCCGAGGCCATCGTCTGCAGCCCCGGCTGAAGCTTGGCGAAATAGTCGTTGGCCAGCGGCATGGAGAGCATCGGCCGCGCACCGAAGCCGAGTGCCTTCATGTTCGCGACCTGTGCCGCGATCACCTGATCCCCCAGCTGCGGTGCGACGTTGAAGATCAGGTGATCGGAGTTGTATGCCTCGGGGAACACGTAGTCGTAGGCCGGGTAGAAGTAGCCGAAGTCGTCCTGGCCCTTGGACAGCGCCACGACCGTCTTGGCATCGGTCTGCTGAACGATCCCGAGCCTCACTTCGGGGAACGGCTCGCCCGGCATCGAGAGGAAGGCGACGTCACCGATCCGCAGCGCGGTCAGCCACGTCCCCAGCAGCGCGCCCTGGCGGAAGGGCGGCCGGTCGGCGCGGTCGATGGGATAGATCCCGGTGGCCTGGGCCTCCTGCTCGCGCTGGGCAGGCGACAGCTTCCAGGCCTCGTTGAGACCCAGCAACGCGACGTTGTCGGCAGGGATCTGGAGGGTGGACTGGACGGCGCTGAGCCGCGAGCTGGTGATCCAGTGCGCGTGCGCGAGCGCCTCGAGCAGGTCGTTGTCGACGACGCCGGCCAGCCACTCCATGTTCGCGATCCCCGTCGTCTCCACGGGGCTTTCCTGGCGTCCCAGCAGCGCGGGGCCGACGACGTTGACGCCGCCGAGCTGGCGATCGAGGGCCATCCGCACCGCGCCAAAGTAGTCAGCACTCAGGATTCCCAGGCATTCACCGCACACCTGGGCACCATGGGTGGGGACGCTGGCGAAGGTGGCGATGGTCGCGCCGGTGCGGGGATCGACGGCGCGCAAGATCGAGAGCTGGATGTCGGTGACCCACCCCTGGTAGTTGTCCTGGTTGATCGTCGAGCCGACGATGTTCTGGTCGCCGATCGTCGCGAACTGCACGTAGGCCGGACGGGCCGCTGCGGCGGCCCCGGCCACGGCGGAGACGACCTGATCGTGGACGAGCTGGAGGTACTTGAGCGGGACCGGCCCCCAGATGCCTTCGAGAGTCGCCGCGGCATGGCTGTGCGTGGCCTGTTCGATGATGTCGGCGTCGGTCATCTTCACCCCGCCTGCCGCACTGGCTGCGCGGGCCGCGTCGAGCCTGTCGGCCAGCTGTCCCAGATCCTGCCCCTCCTCGTAGCCCGAGAAGTAGCCCTGGGCGTCCACCACGACGAAAGCAAGCGCGGTATGGCCGTTGGAGATGTAGAAGGCCCGTACCTGGAGCGGATCGTGGAGCTTGGTGAGCGGCGGGCTGAGCGAGAAACCGCCGGCGTAGACCGGCGTGTTGGGGTCGATGCTGCGGGCGGCGGCTCCGACCCGGAACAGGCTGGGCTGGGCGGCGTGAGCCGTGCCGGTAACGACGCCGACCAATGTCAAAGCCAGGGCGGCGGTCCTCCTCGCCACGCCGACAGGGTACCGGCCGACAGGCTCAGCTGGGCGGGCAGCGCGGGATGTCACGGGCCGCTCGGCGGGCGAAGCTCGCGTCGGTCGAGGCGTGCTCGAGCACGAACGGGTCGGGCTGGTTGCCCGGCATGCGGCGGTCGGCCAGGAACGCGATATACGGCACGCCGGAGTAGGCGGTTCGCGCCGGGCAGCGCCGCGCCGCCGCCACCGCTCGGTCGACGGCGGCCGGGCTGGCAGTCCACTCCAGGCCGGACCTGGCGCCGGGCCGCGTCGCTGCCCACGGATTGCCCGGATTCGCGAGGATCGAAATCGGCTGGGCGGCCAGGAAGCCCGCGAGGAGTAGGACGAGCGGGCGAGCGGGGTGCCAGCGCCGCCACGTCCACGCCGCGCCGCTGACTGCCAGCGCCAGCAGCGGCGGCTCCGCCACGGCGAGCACGTTGATGTACGAACCGCGTTTGATCACGGTCAGTGCCAGGAGGAGGCCGGCGAGCGCGGCTGCCCCCAGCGTTCGGACCAGGTCGCGGTCGTAGCCGTCGGTGTTGGCCAGCAGGAGGGCAGCGACCGCGCCCACGACCAGCGTCCACTCGTTCCAGGACGCCTGGGCGAGCAGGCCGCCGACGTAGTGAAGCGAGGCGGCCCCAACCTCGAGCTGCCCCGTCACTACCTCTCGCCACGCATCAGTCCCGAACACCGCCAGCGCGATCGCGGCGAGGCCAACCGTCGCCCCGGCCAGCGAGACGAGGGCCCGGCGCCGGCGAGAGGCCGCCAGGGCAATCGCCAGCGCGGGTAAGGCGAAGGCCAGCTTGCAAAGCGTGGCGAGGCCGAGCAGGACCCCTCCCATGGTGGCCCGGGGCGCTCGCGAGCAGCTGAGAGCCCCCGCCAGCAGGAGTGGCGCCGCCAACGTCTCGGGAGTCAGCTGCGCGTGGCTGGCCAGCGAGACAGGCATCAGCGGCGCGGCGAGCGCAGCGGCCCAGCTGAGCAAACGGCGTCGCGTGATCCGCCACACGCTCAAGCCCACGAGCGCGGCCGTGATCGAGTCGAGGAGCGCGAGCCCAGCCCGCAGCGAGGTCAAGCCGTCGTGGATGGCGAGCAGCGACATGCCGACCAGGTAGACCGGCGGCGGCTGCGCAGCAGCGAAGGCGCGGTACGGCACGAGCCCGCCCAGCCATTCACGCGCACTGACCGCATACACGCCGTCGGAGAACCCCCAGTAGCCGTTGCGCTGCCATGCGGCCAGGAGCGCGAACTCGACGACGAGCCCGGCCACGACCAGCCCCGCCGCCGCACGCGGCCCCCGGACGGCGACGGTCACAGCGAGATCGTCTGCGCCTTGATCCGCCCCTGGCGGTGGGCTTCGAGGGCCGCGGCGGCCACCGCCAGGTCCTGGACCGCGAGGCCTGTCGAGTCGAATAGGGTCACCGCCTCGGGGCCCGGCCGCCCGGGACGCTCGCACGCCAGCACCGCTCCCAGCTCGGTCACCTGCTCGCGTTTCACGAGCCCCGCTTCGACGGCCCGCGTGAGCTCGCCTCCGTGCGACGCCTGCGTCCATTCGTCACAGAACAGGGCGCAGGAGGCGACGGCCCCCGGCGAGGCCTCGGCCTTGCCCGCCCCATCTGCGCCGAGCATGTTGAGGTGCAGCCCAGGGCGGAGGTTGCCAGCGTCGACCACGAAAGGCCCGGTCCCCGGAGTCACGCAACAGACGATTTCGCAGCTGAGTGCCTCGGTATGCGACCCGACCCGCCAGCCGAGCGCGTCGGCGAGGGCCTGTGCCGCCTGCGGCCGGATGTCGAAGCACACCCCTTCGTGGTAGCCGGCTGCCGCGAGGCAGCGCGCCGCCCACCCGCCATGCAGACCGCAACCGACGATCCCCACCGTTCGTGCCTCGGGCCGGGCCAGAGCCTGAGCGGCGACCGCCGCGATCGCCCCGGTCCGCAGCGCGGTGACCGCTCCCGCGTCGAGCAGCATCACCGGCGTGCCGGTCGTCGCGTCCGACAGGCAGACGATGCCCATCACGACCGGCAAGCCCCGCTGCGGGTTGGCTGGAAACGAGGTGACCCACTTCAGCAGCGCGAGGCCATCGCCGCGGGCCGGCATCGCGCGGAAGTCGCCAAACGATGGGCTGTCCAGGTAGACCTTGGGCGGCATCGACCACTCGCCCGCGTGGAAGCGGATCAACGCCTGGCGAACTCGTTCGATCGCCTCCTCCGGCGAGACGGCTGCAAATACCGTCTCGCGGTCGAGGACGGGTAACTCGGGCACGGGTGGCGGACGATACCCTCGGCACCATTCCGAACCGCAGACCCAAGCTGAGCATCGTCGCGCCCGACGCCAGCCACGACGAGGCGGCCGCCGTGGTGGCTGCGCTCGAGCGCTTCATGCGCGATACGGCTCCGCCGCCGGCTCCGGCGCAGCCACCTCGCAACGCCTGGCTCCAGGCCGCTCTGAGCGAAGGCGTGCAACGGGCGCCCGAGCCGGCGATCCCCTGGGTCTAGCGCTAGGCCGGACGAATGTTCGCTTGACAGCGCGGCGCCCGTGTGCGAGCGTGGGAGCCGACGAGGTGGGACCTTGAGGGGGTGCCCACAGAAGGCGCTCATTAGAGCGGGCCGAAGGGGCGAAGTTGAATCGGCACACGAAGTGCAATCTCGCTAGGACCAGCTTCCCGCGTCCGAGTCGCTCGACGTGCCTCGGCCGCGAGATCGCGCTCGCCCATCGGTCGGTGCTCGCCGGCATCGTCAAGCCCCCCCAGCCGATGTCGGCTTCAAAAGGCGCCGCCTGAGAGCGCGCCGGCGGCCGCGGCGGGGCCCCCACCGCCGCGGCGCCGGTCACTTTGGGGCCGCGCATGCGCGGCCCCACGGGCGGGCGCATGCGCCCGCCCGGGCGGGGGTGCATGCACCCCCGCCTTCCCAAAATGGCTGTAATCGGATTGCCTTTTGGTACATTTGAGCTTGCCCCGCTCGCGACCGGAGGACTTCGATGGAGCCTGCATCACTCGAGACGGCAAAGCCGGAGGCTGTTGCCGGACAGGACGAGCACGAGAACCTGGCGCCGCATCGCCATGGCCGGCCCAAGATCGGCTCGCTCGAGGACCCGATCGTGGTCGAGAACGTGCCCGGCCACGTCATCCCTGTCCTCCAGCGCGAGTTCGACGACTTCGACACCGAGTCGACCCGCTACCTGAAGGGCGAGCTGGATGGCGAAGCGTTCACCAAGTTCCGGCTAAAGCAGGGCGTCTACGGCCAGCGTCAGCCCGACGTCCAGATGGTCCGGGTCAAGCTGCCCCTGGGTGGCGTATCGCCGGACCAGCTCGAGGCGTTCGCGGCCGGGATCGAGAAGTACGTGCCGCTGCGCAAGGGGCACATCACGACTCGCCAGAACATTCAGATGCACCACGTCCCGCTCCCCGAGGCGGCCAAGCTGATCAGGGAGCTCGGCGACGCCGGGCTCTCCAGTCGCGAAGGCTGCGGCAACACGATGCGCAACGTGACCGGTGACCCCCGGGCGGGTGTCCTGCCCGGCGAGGAGTTCGACATCACCCCCTATGCGGGCGCCTATGTCCGCTACTTCGTGCGCCATCCGACGGCGCAGAACATGCCGCGCAAGTTCAAGACCGCCTTCGCCTCGACAGCCGGCGACAATGCGATCGCGAAGATCCACGATCTCGCCTTCCTGCCGAAGGTCAGAGACGGCGTGCGTGGCGCCGAGGTGCTGGTGGGAGGCGGGACCTCGATCATGCCCCGGCTGGCGCCCACGCTGTACGAGTTCGTCGAGCTCGACAACGGCGACTACTTGAAGGTCGCCGAGGCGGTGGTGCGCATCTTCGACCGCACCGACTGGCTGCGGCCCAACCGCGCACGGGCCCGGATCAAGGTCCTGATCGACAAGATCGGGATCGACGAGTTCCGCGAGCTGGTCGAAGAGGAGCTCCAGGGCGACTGGGTGGCCGAGCGGAACTTCAGCCCACACGACCTGCTCTTCATCGACGACGAGGACGCCAAGGCGCCCGCGCTGCGGGGCTCCTACGCGACGCCCGATGGCGAGGATCGCTCGTTCCAGCGCTTCCTCGAGACAAACGTGGCCGGCCAGCGCCAGCCAGGCTTCTGCACCGTCGAGGTGACCGTCCTGCGCGGCGACCTGACTCCCGCTCAGCTCCGCGGCCTGGCCGAGATCATGCGCGAGTACGCCGGTGGCTCGGCGCGCACCACCGTGCAGCAGAACCTCGTGCTCCGCTGGGTGCGCGAGGAGTCGGTGTACGAGGTATGGCAGCGGCTTTGCGAGCTGGGGCTGGGCGACTCGGGCGCGGACGAGGTCACCGACATCGTGAGCTGCCCTGGCACCGACTCCTGCAAGCTCGGCATCACGAGCTCGATGGGGCTCAACGAGGCGATCCACGCGCGGCTGGTCCAAATGGATTTGGACGATGAGCTGACCCGCCGGATCCACATCAAGATGAGCGGATGCCCCAACGGCTGCGGCCAGCACCACATTGCGAACATCGGGTTCTACGGCGCCTCGATCAAGGTCGGCGAGCACACGATTCCGGCCTACATCCCACATGTTGGCGGCGCCTACGAGGGCGGCGACGTCGCCTATGGGCACCGCCTCAAGGCGCGGCTTCCGGCCAAGCGCGTGCCGGATGCCGTCGAACGGTGGCTACGCTTCTATGAAGCCGAGCGGACCGAAGGCGAGGAGTTCAACGATTTCGTGGACCGGGTCGGCACAGAGGAGTTCGAGGCTTGCGTCAAGGATCTGACGATGCCGATCGAGTTCAACCTTCCGAACATGACCTACTTCATCGACTGGACCAAGAATGCCCCGTTCGAGGTGATCCGGGGCGAGGGTGAGTGCGCGGTTTGACCACCACTGCCGTGACCGATCTCGAGCATGCCTCCGCCGAGGAGGTGCTCGTCTACGCGGTCGAGCGCTTCCACCCCCGGCTCGCCATGGCCTGCTCCTTCCAGAAGGAGGAGTCGGTGCTCTTGCACATGCTGAGCGCGATCTCCTCCAGGGTCCGGATCTTCACGATCGACACCGGGGTGCTGTTCCCGGAAACACTCGAGACGTGGAAGCGCTTCGAGGACGCCTTCGGCGTTCAGATCGAGGTATTCGATGCCACCAGCCCCACCGAGACCTGGACGCTCGAGCACTGCTGCAGCCAAGCCAAGGTCGACGCCCTAGGGCGGGCGCTGGCCGGCGCCGAGGCCTGGATCACCGGTATCCGCCGAGAGCAGGCGCCAACCCGGGCCGGCGCGAGCAGGCTCGAACGCGACGGGACGCGCGGGATCTGGAAGGTGAATCCGCTGGTGGAGTGGAATGAGAAGGACGTGTGGCGGTACATCCACAAGCACGACCTTCCGTATCACCCGCTGCACGATCATGGCTACGCTTCGATTGGCTGTGCGCCGTGCACGCAGCCCGGGGCGGGACGGGAAGGGCGATGGGCGGGTCTCGACAAGACGGAGTGCGGGATCCACGAGTAGCCCTCCTTCCCTGACCTCTCGACCACCGACACGATGAACCCCAGCAACTACGAACTCTCCTACCTCGAGGTTCTCGAGGCCGAGGCGATCCACATCTTCCGGGAGGTGGCAGCCGAGCTCGAGCGGCCGGTGCTGCTGTTCAGCGGCGGCAAGGACTCCCTTGTCCTGCTGCGGCTGGCCGAGAAGGCGTTCCGGCCCGGACGCTTTCCGTTCCCGATCATGCACGTCGACACCGGCCACAACTTCCCTGAGGTGCTCGAGTTCCGAGATCGCCTGATCGAGCAGCTCGGCGAGCGGCTGATCGTGGCGAGCGTGCAGGACTCGATCGACTCGGGCCGTGTGATCGAGGAGACCGGCCCGCGAGCCTCTCGCAACCGCCTCCAGACGGTGACGCTGCTCGATGCAATCGCCGAGCACGGGTTCGATGCGGCATTCGGTGGCGCGCGGCGCGACGAGGAGCGCGCCCGGGCCAAGGAGCGCGTGTTCTCCTTCCGCGACGACTTCGGCCAATGGGATCCCAAGCGCCAGCGGCCTGAGCCTTGGAGCCTCTACAACGGACGCATCCGCAAGGGCGAGCACGTGCGGGTCTTCCCGCTCTCCAACTGGACCGAGCTCGACGTCTGGCAGTACATCTCGGAGGAGCGCCTCGACGTGCCCTCGATCTACTTCGCCCACCAGCGGCAGGTGTTCGAGCGCGACGGGATGCTCTACGCGCTCAGCCCTCACATCGAGCTGATCGACGGCGAAGAGCCGTTCGAGACCTCGGTGCGTTATCGCACGGTGGGCGACATGACCTGCACCGGCGCCGTGCGCTCCGAGGCGACGACGCTCGAGGCGGTGGTGGCGGAGATCGCGGCTACGCGAATCACCGAACGCGGCGAAACGCGCGCTGACGATCGCGTCACCGAGGCGGCGATGGAGGACCGCAAGCGCGAGGGCTACTTCTAGCGTGCCCGGCGGGCCATCCACCAACGGCCACGTGCCGCGCAACCGCACCGCCGAGCTCCTTCGCTTTGCCACGGCGGGTTCGGTCGACGACGGCAAGTCGACGCTGATCGGTCGACTCCTATACGACTCAAAGCAGGTCCTGGTCGATCAGCTGGAGCACGTGATCGAGACCTCGGAGCGGCGGGGCGATGGCTATCTGAACCTCGCACTGCTCACCGACGGGCTGCGTGCCGAGCGCGAGCAGGGGATCACGATCGACGTCGCCTATCGCTACTTCCAGACCGCGAGGCGCAAGTTCATCATCGCCGACACGCCGGGCCACGAGCAGTACACGCGCAACATGGTCACGGGTGCTTCGACCGCCGACCTCTCGGTGATCCTCGTCGACGCGCGCAAGGGGGTCTCAGAGCAGACCCGTCGCCACGCCTACATCGCCTCGCTCTTGCGGATCCCCCACCTGGTCGTGTGCGTCAACAAGATGGACCTAGTCGACTGGGACGAGGCGGTGTTCGATCGGATCGAGCGCGAGCTGACCTCGTGGGCGGCCAGGCTCGACATCTGGGACATCACCTTCATCCCGATCTCCGCGCTGCACGGCGACAACGTCGTCGACCGCTCGACTCGCATGCCGTGGTACGGAGGACCGCCGCTGCTCTACCACCTCGAGCACGTGGTGATCGCGACCGACCGCAACCTGTCCGACGTGCGCTTGCCCGTGCAGTGGGTGGTCAGGCCGATCGACGAGGAGCATCACGACTACCGCGGCTATTCGGGGCAGATCGCGGCCGGCGTGCTGAGGCCGGGGGACGACGTGCTCGTCCTGCCGGCCGGCCACACGACGAAGATCACCGAGATCGACACGTTCAAGGGGGAGATTGACGCCGCGTTCCCGACCATGTCGATCACGGTGAGGGTCGCCGATGAGCTCGACATCTCCCGCGGCGACATGATCGTCAACCCGGATGACCCGCCGGTCCCGGCGCGTGAACTCGACGCGATGATCTGCTGGATGAGCCATCAGCCATTGCAGCCCGGCGGCCGCTACGCGCTCAAGCACACGACGCGCACGGTTCGCGCGGTCGTCGACGAGCTCGAGTACCGCGTCAACGTGAACTCGCTCGAGCGCCTGGAGGCGCCGGAGCTCGGGCTCAACGAGATCGGGCGCGTGCGACTGCGCACGAGCGCGCCGGTGATGGTCGACCGCTACCGGCGCAACCGCACCGTGGGGAGCTTCATCCTGATCGACGAGTCCAGCAATGACACCGTCGGTGCGGGCATGATCCAGCACGCTTCGAGCGCGTAAGTCTCGCCGGCCATGTTCTCGAAGGTCCTGATCGCCAACCGCGGTGAGATTGCGGTGCGCATCATCCGCGCCTGCGAGGAGCTGGGAATCGCGACCGTCGCCGTCTATTCCGAGCTCGACCGCGACGCTCCTCATGTGCGGCGAGCCGATGAGGCCTTCTTACTCGGTCCTGGTCCGGCCAGCGAGAGCTATCTGGTAATCGACAAGCTGCTCGCGGCGGTCGAACGCTCCGGGGCCGAGGCGGTTCATCCAGGCTACGGCTTCCTGGCCGAGAACAGCGCGTTTGCCACCGCGCTCGAGGAGCGGGGAATCACGTTCATCGGGCCGCCCGCGTCGGCGATCGAGGCAATGGGGTCAAAGACGCGGGCGCGCGAGCTGATGGCCAAGGCCGGTGTCCCGATCGTGCCGGGCACGACCGAGCCGGTGGCGACGGTCGAGGAGGCGCAGAAGATCATCGATAAGACGATCGGCTACCCCGTGGCGGTCAAGGCAGCGGGAGGTGGTGGGGGCAAAGGCTTCCGTGTCGCCGAGTCAGAGGACAAGCTCAAAGATGCCTTCGAGGGCTCATCACGCGAGGGCGAGAAGTTCTTCTCGGACCCGACGGTCTACCTCGAGCGCTATCTACCCGATCCGCGGCACGTCGAGGTTCAGGTCCTGGCCGACAAGCACGGCAACGTGATCCACCTGGGCGAGCGCGACTGCTCGATCCAGCGCCGCCACCAGAAGCTGATCGAGGAGGCACCGGCACCCGCCGTGGACGAGGAGCTGCGGGCGCGGATCGGCAAGATCGCGACCGAGGCGGCTGCCGCGGTGTCCTACACCGGGGCAGGGACTATCGAGGGACTCCTCCAGGACGGCGAGTACTTCTTCCTCGAGATGAACACGCGGGTTCAGGTCGAGCACCCGGTCACCGAGCTGGTGACGGGGATCGACATCGTCAAGGAGGGGATCCGGGTGGCCGCCGGCGAGCCGCTCTCGATCTCCCAGGACGAACTCGAGCTCCGCGGCCACGCGATCGAATGCCGCATCAACGCAGAGGACGCGAGCAAGAACTTCGCGCCGGCGCCGGGGAGGATCGCGGCCTACCGAGAGCCCTCCGGGCCGGGCGTCCGCGTCGACTCGGGCGTCGAGGCGGGGTCGGAGATCAGCCCGATGTACGACCCGATGGTCTCCAAGCTGATCGTCTGGGACGTCGATCGCGAGCAGGCGACGGCCCGGATGCAGCGTGCGCTGGGCGAGTACGAGATCGAAGGTCTGAAGACCCTGATTCCCTTCCACCAGGCGATCCTCGCCACCGAGCAATGGGGCCGAGCCGAGACCTGCCGCGACCTGATCTCCGACCGCGAGTGGCTGAAGTCGGTTGCCTTCCCGGCCCCGGCCAAGGCGGCGGTCGAGGCCGAAGAGGAGGAGGCCAAGGTCGAGCAGAGCTACACGGTCGAGGTCTCGGGCAAGCGCTTCGACGTCAAGGTGATCGGGCCGCCGCCGGCCGGGGCGTGCGGTCAACGGCGCTGTCCCGGGCCCTGGGCCAGGGGCGCGCAAGCCACCCCGCCGCGAGCGGGCAGGCGGAGCCGGCGGGGGCGCGGGCGGCGACACGCTCGTCTCTCCGCTTCAGGGCACGGTGCTCAAGGTCGCGGTCGAGAAGGGCGCGGCGGTCGAAGCGGGTGCGCTGATAGCGGTGATCGAGGCGATGAAGATGGAGAACGAGATCACCGCCCACAAGGCCGGCACCGTGACCGAGCTGCCGATCGCGGTCGGAGCTTCGGTAGCCAGCGGCGACACGCTGGCCGTGATCAGCTCAGACGGCGAGTAGCGCCAGCAGCGTGCTCCTCGAGCACGCGGCTCGCCGCCTCGCGATCGAGCGGGCGGCCGTGACCCGGCACGACGGTGTCGGACTCCGCCACCAGTCCTCGCAGGCGCTCCAGGGTGGCGAGGTAGGCCTCGGTGCTGCCGCCGACGATCGGCGCTTCGACCGGCGAGAGGTAGTCGCCGCAAACCAGCACCTTCGCCCACGGGATCCAGATCGCCATTCCATCCTGGGTGTGGCCGTCCGCCGGTGAAGCTCGAGCTCCCGATCGGTGCCCAGCTCGAGGCGTCCGGGCACGGGCAGCGCCTGGATGGCGCCAAGCGACAGCGGCCGCGGGCCGCTCGATGTAGTGCTTGCGGTCGAAGTCGCGCAGCGAGCGCTGGGCGGCTCCGGGCTCGGCCGCCAGCCGAGCCGCGGAGCTCTCGGCGACGCCGAGCGCGGTGTCCGGAAAGGCCAGGCGCCCGAGCAGGTGATCCCAGTCTGCGTGCGTGGCCAGCAGCCCGGAGACGGGAAACCCCGCCTGCTCGATCACGCCCGGAAGCGCCGCCAGCTCCTCCGGCAGCACCGGTGAGTCGATCAGGAAGCCCTCCTCACCGGCACGCACCGCGGTCGCCGTCGTCTGCCAGATCGAGCTGACGAGGACGACGACGTCGGGGTGGACGCTGAGGGCGCGCACTAAAGACCGCGGCGCCTCAGACGTCGAGCAGCTTGGCCGCCTCGCGCAGGCTGTGAGACCTCGGCGTCAGGCTTCTTCTGGTTTGACTCGAGCTGGGCCTTCGAGCGGTTGACCCACACGATCGGGATCTTCCTCTTGAGGCACGGCTCGACGTCGTAGTAGTAGCTGGCCGCCACGTGCACCCATCCCTTCTTGCCGCCGATCCGCCGCTCGCATTCGACAAAGTGGGCTGGGTCGGGCTTGTAGGAGCGCACCTGCTGGGCGGTTACGACCAGATCGAAGTCGAGCGGGATGTGGCGGCGAGTCAGTCCCAGGAGCTTGTCGTCGATGTTCGAGATCAGGCCGATCTTGTACTTCCTGGCGAACTTCGTGCAGCTGGGTGTTGGTCTCCTTGAACGTGGGCCAGCGCTGGACCGAGTCCGGCAGGAAGCCCGAACGCGAGGGCTCGAGCGGCCAGCCGAGCTTCTTGGCGATCTGTACGGCGGTGCGTCTGAAAACCTCGGCGTACAGCTCGTAGGAGCCCGCCATGATCTGGCGCTGGGTCTCGTGGAAGAGCGGGATCAGCTCGTCGCGCTCGATCGTGAAGCCGTCGCGCTCGCGCCTCGGCGACGAACGCGTCGTAGACCCCTGTCTCCCAATCGATCAGGGTGCCGTAGACGTCGAAGGTTACGAATGAGACTTGCTTGGGGATCGCCATGGCGCGGCCATGATGCCATGGAAGCGATTACAGTCCGCCCCCGATGGATCTGCTCGAGTACCAGGGCAAGCAGCTGTTCGCGCGCCACGGCGTCCCGGTGCCGAGGGCCGCCATGCGACCTCGGTCGAGGAGGCGCAGGACGCCGCCGACGAGGTCGGCTACCCCTGCGTGATCAAGGCCCAGGTCCAGATCGGGGGTCGCGGCAAAGCGGGCGGGATCAAGCTCGCCGCCGACCGCGAGGAGGTCGCCGAGCATGCCGAGGCGATCCTGGGCATGGATATCCGCGGCCTGACCGTCCACGAGCTGTGGATCGAGGCGGCCTCCGAAATCGACGCCGAGTACTACGCCTCGGTGGTGTTCGACCGCTCGGCCAAGGCGCCGCTTCTGATGCTCTCGACCAAGGGCGGAATGGATATCGAGGAGGTGGCCGAGGAGGACCCGGCGGCGATCGCCCGGCTCCACGTCGACCCGCTGCTGGGCATTCCAGGACTTCCACGGCCGCCGGCTGGCTTTCCAGGCCGGCGTCGACGGCGACGTGGTGCGCCCTGTGGGGGCGATGCTGGCCAAGCTCTACGAGGTGTTCGTCTGCCGAGGAGGCGACGCTGGTCGAGGTCAACCCGCTGATCGTCACTGCCGGCGGCTGCCGACAACGGCGGCGGCCGCGAGGTCAAGGCGCTCGACGCCAAGGTGACGCTCGATGCCAACGCGCTGTTCCGCCACCCGGACAACGCGCAGCTGCGCGACCCCTCGCGCGAGGACCCCCAGGAGCGGATGGCCAAGGAGCGCGGGCTGACCTACGTCAAGCTCGACGGCGACATCGGAATCCTCGGCAACGGCGCCGGGCTCGTGATGTCGACGCTCGACGTGGTGGCAGAGGCGGGCGGCGCGCCGGCCAACTTCCTGGACGCCGGCGGAGGTTCCAAGGCCGAGGCGATCACGAGCGCCGTCGAGGTGATCCTGTCCGACCCGAAGGTCAAGGCGGTGCTGTTCAACATCTTCGGGGGATCACCCGCTGCGACGAGGTGGCGCGGGGGCTGATCGAGGCGTTCAACCAGATCAGCCCCGAGGTGCCATTCGTCGTGCGGCTCGACGGGACCAACGACGAGGAGGGGCGGCGGCTGCTGGCCGAGGCCAACCTGCCCAACGTCCACATCGAGTCGACGATGGACGGCGCCGCCGAGCAGGTGGTCGAGCTGGCGGGAGCGCCATGAGCATCCTGGTCGGTAGCGAGACGCGCCTGTGCGTTTCCGGGATCACCGGCCGCGAGGGAACCTTCCATTCGCTGCGCAACCGCGACTACGGCACCCAGGTCGTCGCGGGCGTGACCCCCGGCAAGGGCGGCCAGGACGTCGACCGGATCCCGGTCTTCGACACCTTCCACGACGCGGTCGACCAGACCGCCGCCAACACCGCGATGATCTTCGTCCCGCCGCGCTTTGCCGCCGACTCGATTCTCGAGGCCGAGGATGCCGGGATCGAGCTGATCGTGGCGATCACCGAGGGGATCCCCGCCCACGACGAACTGCGGGTCTTCAACACGCTCAAGGCCCACGGCAGGGCGCGGCTGATCGGCCCCAACTGCCCCGGGATCCTGTCGCCGGGAAAGGCCAACGTCGGGATCATCCCCGCCGCGTTCTTCAGCGAGGGGAATGTAGGCGTCGTCTCGCGCTCGGGCACGCTCACCTATCAGATCGGCAACGTGTTGGCCCAGAGCGGGTTCGGCAACTCGACGATCGTGGGTATCGGTGGCGACCCGGTGCCCGGAACCGACTTCATCGACGTGCTAGGGATGTTCCAGGACGACCCCGAGACCGAGTTGATCGTGATGTGCGGGGAGATCGGAGGGGATGCCGAGGAGCGGGCCGCCGAGTTCATCGCCGACAACCTGACCAAGCCCGTGGTCGCCTACATCGCAGGCTTCACGGCGCCGCCCGGCAAGACGATGGGTCACGCCGGAGCGATCGTCTCCGGCTCGCGCGGGACGGCCAAGGCCAAGGCCGAGGCGCTGGAGGGCCACGGCGTGCGGGTGGGGAGAACCCCTACCCAGGTCGCCGAGCTCGCGGCGTCGCTCTTGGCCGACATGCGCTCCGCATCCAGCTCCGCCTGAAGCGCGCTTTCCCTGCGAAGGCGCTGGGACGGATATCCTGTGCCTATGCGACGCGCCGGTGCGCTGCTCGTGGGGCTGCTTGCAGTGATGCTCGCGCCGGTGGCGTTCGCGCCCGCGGCGAGCGCCGACCGGGTGCTGATGGTCGGCAGCTACCACGGGATCCCCGGCCAGTTCACCGACGTTCAGGCGGCGATCAACGCGGCTGGCCCGGACGACTGGATCCTGGTCGCGCCAGGCGACTACCACGAGGCCCAGACCTTGAAGCCGCCGGGTGGACACGGCGACGATCGCGCAGGAGCTGGCATCCTGATCACCAAAGCCGGCCTCTGGCTGCGCGGCATGAATCGCAACAAGGTGTGGATCGACGGCACCAAGCCTGGCTCGCCGCGTTGCTCGCTCGGCCGAGAAGGACCAGGACTTCGGGCCGCTCGACGCGGGCGGCAAGCCCGGAGGACGCAACGGGATCCTGGTCTACCAAGCGCCCGGGCGTGATCGTCGAGAACCTATCGGCGTGCAATTTCCTGAATGGCGACCTGGGCGGCGGCAACGAGATCTGGTGGGACGGCGGGCAGTCGACCGGCACCCAGAGCAGCCTCGGACGTGTGGTGGGGCAGCTACCTGACCGCCACCTCCACCTACTTCAAGGACAACAACTCGCCGTCGGCCGGATACGGCATCTACTCCTCGAACACGAAGGCGCCGGGCTACGGGCTGTTCGCACACGACTATGCGTCGAACATGAACGACTCGGCCTACTACGTCGGGGCCTGCCCGGATTGCAACGTGACGCTCGACGACGTGCACGGCGAGAACGCGCCGCAGGGATACTCGGGGACCAACTCGGGCGGCCATGTGCTGGTCGAGAACTCCGAGTTCGACAACAACATGGTCGGGTTCGCGACCGGTGATCTCAACAACGACGACGCCCCTGGTCCCCAGGACGGCACCTGCCCCGGCAACGCGCGTCAACCCGAACATCCCTGCCGGCATCCAGCGCACGCACGTCTGCTGGGTCTTCATCAACAACTACGTGCACGACAACAACAACGCGAACGTGCCGAGCACCGGGATCGCGGCCGCGTACCCACAGGCAGCGGTGTCTCGATCTACGGCGGCCGCCACGACGTGTTCGTCCACAACCGCTTCGTCCACAACGGCGCCTGGGGCATCATCTTCACCCCGTTCCCGACACCGAGACGCCCCCGCCGATAGCCGCACTGCGAGGGCGGCGTCTATCTCAGCCCCCCGAGCAGCGGCCAGCCGCTCTGCTACTACGACGACTGGGGCAGCGAGTTCGCCGTTCAACACCTTCACCGACAACGGGTTCTTCGGCAACCCGTCAGCAACGGCGACATCGGCGAGATCTCGCAGGCGGGCGGTCCGGCTGGCCCCAACTACAACCCGGATTCCAACTGCTTCCACGACAACGTCGACACCGGCGGGCACGCTGACCAGCGACCCGTCGAACATCGACAGCCACAACCAGTGCGGCCAGACGTATCCGCCGGCCAACGACCCGACGCTGACGGCGCAGATCTCGTGCGACTCGCAGCTGTTCGGTCCGTGCCCGCCCGGTACCGGCCGCCCACTACCCGCAAGCCGACCGAGCATCGTCCTGCACCTGCCGCCGGCCCAGCCGACGATGCCCAACCCGTGCTCCGGCGTCGCCGGCCGACCCGTGGTGCAGCGGCCAGGTCATCGACCGTCAAGGCGTGCGTGCGCGGGCAGGTCGCTCACCGTGGGCGCCGCGCTGGCGCCTCGGGAGCGGCTGGTGGGCTTCTCCGGGCCGCGTCGCGGGTGTCCGGGGCGGACGCGTGTCGCGGCGCGGCGCGCGCCTCGCCGTTCGCGCTGGCCCGTCGAGCCCGGAGGCCGCTTCCGGGTGACGGTCCGCGAGCGGATCCTGGTTCGCCACCACCGCGAGATCGTTCAGCTTCACCCGCATCTACCGCGGCTGCTGACCTTCCGACGCTCGCGGCGTCCCGGCTCGCGAGGCCGCCGCGCGGCGTCGCCGGCCTCCCTATCATGCGGCGGTCGAGTGAGTGTCATAACTCCTCCACGTAGCCGTGCCCAGGCTCCCGCCCGCGCCGCCGCCGCCGGGCGGCCCGCGCTCGCCTGCTCCGCCGGCGGCAGCCCGCCGGGCGAGCCCCCCGCGCCGCCGGCTGCGCGGCAGCTTCAAGGGGATCCTGCTCGGCTGCGCTGTGGCGCTCGTGTGCGCGGCGGCCGGCACCGCCGTGGCGGTGCTCGACGAGGTCCACACGCTGCGCGACGCGCTCAGCGTGAACGGCAGCCTCAAGGTCGGCAACGGCTACCTGGCGCCCGCCGGCTGGGGTGACCCGCAGACGCTCCTGCTGGTGGGCGACGACCAGCGCTCGCTGACCAAGTACTACCACGTGGCGGTACCCCACCTGGCCAACGAGATGCTGCTCGTGCGGCTGGACCCGAGCAAGCCCTACATCTCGATGATGTCGATCCCGCGCGAGCTGTGGGTGCACGATCCATCCCCCCGGCGCGCATGCCGTACGTCAACCGGATCAACTCGGCCTACACGTACGGCATCCCGACGCTGCTTTCGACGCTCAAGCAGGACCTCGGCATCTCGGTCAACCACGTCGTGGTGATCACCTTCGGGCGCTTCAAGCGGGCCGTCGACGAGATGGGCTGCGTCTACTCGACGGTCGACCGCCGCTACTACCACGTCAACGTCCCGGGCGGACCGCAGTACCAGGAGATCAACCTCCAGCCCGGCTATCAGAAGCTGTGCGGCGACCAGGCGCTGCAGTTCGTCTCCTACCGCCACGACGACACCTCGCTGATCCGCGACGCCCGCGACCAGAGCTTCCTCATGGACGTCAAGAAGCAGTACGGCCCGACGCTGGCCGGCAGACGCCCACAAGTTCGAGCAGATCTTCGGCCGCGCGGTCCAGACCGATCCGGGCCTGCACTCCACCACCGGGATCCTCAACCTGCTGGGGACGCTGATCTCCTCCTCCGGCCGGCGGGTGCGCCAGGTTCACTTCCAGGCCAACCTGGGTCCCAGCTACGACACCGCCACGCCCGCAGCAGATCGCGGCGAGCGTGCACGCCTTCCTCTACGGCGGCTCGCCGATCCCCAAGCAGAGCACCGCTGTCGCTGGCCCACGCCGTCCACAACCAGCCGGGCGTGGCGCAGCTGCCGCTCGTCGCGGTCAGCGCCTCGCAGCTGGCGCAGGCCCGCCATGCCGCCGCCAGTCTCGCCTTCCCGCTCGAGTACCCGCGGGTCCAGGACCGCGGCGGCGCGGTCGTCGCGCCGATTGCTGCGCAGCTACCTGATCCACGCGCCCGACGGCACCGCGTACCCGGCCTACGTCGCCGTCTTCTACGCCGGGCAGCTGGGCGCCTACTACGACGTGCAGGGCACGACCTGGACCGACGCGCCGATGTTCCAGAGCCCCGATCAGACCGTCAGCGTCGCCGGGCGCACCTACTCGCTCTTCTACGAGGGCTCGAACCTCAAGATGGTCGCCTGGCAGGAGCACGGCGCCGTCTACTGGGTGCGCAACTCGCTGACCGACACGATCTCGCCAGGCGAGATGCTGGCGATCGCCGAGCAGACCAAGCCCTTCGCGGTCGCCGCGTCCTCGGCCGGTGCCGCGCCGGTGATCCTCAAGGCGGCCCGGATCCCGGCCGGGCAGGTCGTCGTCGTCAAGAAGAGCGACGTGATGCGGACGCTCGGCGGGCTCGGCGGCCTGCTCGCGCTTGTCCTGGTCCCGCTGCTGGCCTCGCCCTGCTGCGTCGCCGGCGCGAGCTGGCCCAGGCCGCGTGTCAACCTGGCGGCGGGAGCGCCGGTCGGGCCAGCGCTTTCGAGCGCGCTGGCGCACGTCCCGTACGTCCCGCTGCCACCGGCGCCGCGCTCGCTCGACGATCTCGAGGAGCGCCGGCCGCTCAGCGCCGGTGCTACCGGCGCAAGGTGGTGGCCACGACAGTCGTCGCGCTGGCTGTCCTGATCGCCGCGGGCGTGGCGATCGCCCAGGACACAGGCGGCTCCGGCCGAGCTTGCGCCGCGTCAGGTCGGCGCCTGGGGCCGCCACGACATCCCCAGCGTCCCGGTGTCGGTGCTCAACGCCGAGCACCCTGCCCGGCGCCGCGCGCCAGCTCGGCCAACGAGCTCCACGCCGCGGCGTGAGCTGGGGACGGTGGGCAACGATGCCGAGCAGCGCCCGTCCGGGATCGCGATCATGTACGCGCCAGGCGAGCTGGCGCAGGCCAGACCGCTTGGCCAGGCTGATGAAGGCCCTCTCGCCGACGCTGGCCCCGCTCGATTCGACCACGACCTCAGCCGCCGGCTACGGCGCCAAACTGGTGGTTGTGATCGGATAGAGGTTCGTGCGTAGTAGGTACGTGGGCCCACTCCCCGCACATATCGCGGGTTTCTCGACCAGATGCGGGTGTGTGCTAGGCGCCGCACTCGCCCTCGCCGCGTGCGGCGGCCATGCTCGGACCCACACGGCGGCAAGAGCCGCCGCGGTGCCTGTTCCGTTTCGGCTCTTCCAGCAGATCGGCGGCCGGCCGGCGATCGCCGTGCCACCTCTCCGGTACTTGCGCGGCAGCCAGCGTCTCCCGGCGCCGCGCCTGCGCCCGCTCCCCAACGGTCCCGGGACGTGCTTCGTCGCCGGGGCGGTGCTCGCTCACACCCTGCCGCTTCTATGTCCACGCGGGTCCCTCGGGAACGGTCCGGGGCGCTCTCCCCGGCTTCGTTCCTGCGGTCCTCAAGGGTTCGCCCAGCCAATTCCTCGGGGACCGTCCGCGCGATGCCACCGGGGATCGCCCACGCGATTCCGCCGGGGATCGCCCACGCGATTCCGCCGGGGTCCTGCGGCGCCGGTCAGGCGGGACCGCAAGTCCTCCACGTGACGTCCTCGAGCCCCGTGCCGTTCAGCTCCGGTGCGACGTTCCGCTCGGGCGCGACGTCCAGCTCCGTCGCGGCGGTCCGCTCCGTCGCGACGTCCCGCCCCGCGACGTTCCGCTCCGCGACGTTCCGCTCCGCGACGTCGCACCCCGCGACGTTCCGCTCCGGGAGCTCGTAGTCTTAGCGCTGGTGGCCAGTCCGATCTCGTTCGCCAGAGGAGCCCCCTCGCTCGACATCGTCGACGTCGATGGCCTCCGCGCGGCCGCCGAGCGCGCGTTCGCCGAAGACCCGGCCGGGGTGACCGGCTACGGGACCGCGGTCGGCTATCCGCCGCTGCGCGAGTGGATCGCCGAGCACCATCAGGTCACGCCCGAGCACGTGATGGTCACCAACGGCTCGATGCAGGCCGACGCCTTCCTGTTCGAGGCCCTCGTCGGCCCCGGGCGACGTGGTGATCGTCGAGCGGCCGACCTACGACCGCACGCTGCTGTCACTGCGCGGGCGCGGCGCCGACGTGCGGATGGTCCAGCTCGAGTCCGACGGGATCGACGTGGCGGCGGTCGAGCGCGTGCTGGCGGCCGGCGCCCGGCCCAAGCTCGCCCACATCATCCCCAACTTCCAGAACCCGGCCGGCTGCACGATGTCCCGGGAGAAGCGCGAGTCGCTGCTCGACCTGGCGGCGGGCATATGGCTTCACGGTGTTTGAGGACGATCCCTACGGCGCGCTGCGCTTCGAGGGCACGCCGCTGCCCGACGATGTTCTCGATGGACGGCGAGGTCGTCGTCTACGCGTCCTCGTTCTCCAAGACGGTGTGCCCGGGCATCCGCGTCGGCTATCTGGTCGGCGCCGCCCGAGCTGATCGCGCGGATCGTCAAGATCGCCACCGGCACCTACATCTCGCCGAGCATGGTGGCCCAGGCGATCGTCCACCAGTTCTGCCTCTCCGGCGCGCTCGAGAAGTCGATCGAGCGGGTCAAGGACGCGCTGCGCGAGCGCGCCACGACGCTGATGCGAGGCGCTGCGCACGCGAGCTTCCCGACGCGCGATTCGTCGAGCCCGAGGGCGGCTACTTCCTGTGGCTCGAGCTGCCGCGCGGGACGGATGTCGACGCGCTCTTCACCGCCGCCGCAGAGCGCGGCGTGCAGTTCGTCAAGGGCTCGGACTTCGTCCTCGAGGGGGCTGAGTCGACGCTGCGGCTGGCCTACTCCGGCGTCACGCCGGCGGAGATCGACGAGGGCGTGGCCGGCTCGCCGAGGCCTACCGCGACGTCCGCGGCGAGGTCCCGGCCGCCGCCTCGTCCTAGCGCCCGTAGCGCTCCCTCCTAACGCCCGTAGCGCTCGCGCCCCAGCACGAGCTGCTCGGGCAGCGCGATCCGGGGCGGCGGCGAAGGGTCGGCCAGCACCGACACCGTTTCGGCCACGCTCCAGGTGACAGTCGCCGCGCCGTTGCCGCGTGCGCACCGAGACACGTCTCGCCGTCGTTGGCGCTCACCTCGCCTTCGAGCCCCGGCTCGCAGCCCGGCGTCCTTGAGGTAGTGGAGCAGATCCTCGGCTTCGTTCTCGAAGCGGAGGATCGTGACCTTGGCCTCCGGCTGGCAGTCGGCCAGCGGCACGCCGTCGATCCGCTCCCCGACCCGGATCGGATGGCCGTGGGGGCAGGTCTTGGCGTCGCCCACGGTCGCTCGGACGTAGGCCTCGAAGCGTGGCGTCATCGCGTGCTCGAGGTGCTCGGCCTCCTCGTGCACATCGTCCCACGGCACGCCGACCACGTCGGTGAGAAACCGCTCGATCATCCGGTGGCGGCTGACCAATCGCTCCGCGTGCTCGCGCCCCTGGCTGTGAACTCGATCGCCCGCTCCGCGTTGCGGGCGATGTAGCCGTCGCGCTCGAGCCGGCCCAGCATCTCGTGGACCGTCGGCGCCGATAGCTGCATGGCCCGTGCCAGGTTCGCGCCGGTGAGCGGAAGCCCCGCCTCGAACAGCCAGAACAGGCTCTCGAGGTACTCCTCTTCGGCAACCGTGGCGGGCTCGTGGGCCATCCCGAGTGATCGTAGTCGGCGGCGGATCGCCTACGATCGGGCTCCGTGGCGCTACCCCTCAATCCGCCCGCTGGAGCCCCAGCTCGCGCGCCCCAAGCCAGAGCTGCCGACGGGAGAGCAGTGGTGCTATGAGCCCAAGTACGACGGCTTCCGCGCGATCGTGTTCGTCGACGGGGACGACGTGCACGATCCAATCGCGCGGCGGCAAGCCGCTCGTCCGCTACTTCCCGGAGCTGCGCTTCCCGTCCGGCCGGTACGTGATCGACGGCGAGATCGTGATCGACGATCCGGACGGAGGGCAAGACTTCGATGCCCTCCAAAACCGGATCCACCCCGCCGTGTCACGGATCAACATGCTGGCCGAGCAGACACCGGCACGCTATGTGGCCTTCGACCTGCTGGCGCACGAGCACGAGTCCTGGATCAAGCGGCCGTTCTCCGAGCGGCGGGACGAGCTCGAGCGGATCGCCGATGGTCAGATCGACGTCACGCCGCTCACCTGTGATCGCTCCCGAGGCCGAGCCGTGGCTGGGGAGTGGCGAGGGAGTCGTGGCCAAGGACCTGACCGCGCCGTATCGCCCCGGACAGCGAACGGGAATGGTGAAGATCAAGCGCGTCCGTACGATCGACGCTGTCGTCGCGGGCTACCGACCGGGCAAGGAGCCCGGGCACAGTCGGTTCGCTGATCCTCGGACTGTATGACGGCGATGACAGGCTGCACGTCGTCGGCCACTCCTCGGGGCTGCGGGCAGCCGAGAAGCGCCAGCTCGTGGCGAAGCTCGCGCCCTACGAGACCGGAAGCCGGGGACACGGGGATCCCAGCCGCTGGAAGAGCGAGAAGGAGCTCGAGTGGATCGAGCTTCGCCCCGATTTGGTCGTCGAGGTGCGCTTCGACCACGTGAGCGGCGGAAGGATCCGCCATGGCACGCGAATCCTGCGCTGGCGAGAGGACAAGGCGCCGCTTGGAGTGCCGGCTCGAGCAGATGCAGAGCTAGGACGTGGCGAGGATCCCGCGACAGGTTCTTGTCGCGCCAGATTCGTTCAAGGGGACCCTCTCGTCGCACGAAGTGGCCTCAGCGCTCGGACGGGGCTTGGAGGCGGCCGGGCGAGAGGTCGAGCTCTGTCCGGTGGCCGACGGCGGCGAGGGAACGCTTGCCGCGCTCATGGCGGTACTCCAGTTGGAGCCCGTCCAGGTGACGGTGGAGGATCCCGCTGGGCCGTCCCGTGCGCGCCAACTTCGGACTTGGGCCAGAGCGCCGCCGCGGCGGCCGGGTGGCGGTCGTCGAGAGCGCCCAGGCCAGCGGGCTTGGCCTCGTAGGCGAAGCCGAACGCGACCCGGTGGCCGCGAGCACATCGGGAACGGGTGAGCTGCTCCTCGCCGCAGCCGGTGCGGGCGCCACTGAGATCTACCTGGGGGTCGGCGGCAGCGCCACGACCGATGGCGGCGCCGGCGCGCTGCGGTCGATCCGCCGGGCCGGCGGGCTGGGCGACGCGCGGCTGACCGTGCTGTGCGACGTGCGGACGCCGTTCGAGGATGCACCGCGGGTGTTCGGACCGCAGAAAGGCGCTGGACAGGACGAGGTAAGGCGCCTCGAGCGGCGGCTTCAGCGGCTGGCCTCGCGGCTGGCGCGTGACCCTCGAGGCGTCCCGCTGACCGGCGTGGCGGGCGGCCTCTCGGGCGGGCTTTGGGCCGAGCTCGAGGCACAGCTGGTGCCGGGTGCCGCGTTCGTTCTCGACCTGATCGGGTTCGACGACCGGATGCGCGCAGCGCGTGCCGTCGTGACCGGGGAGGGACGTCTCGATCGGCAGAGCCTGGCCGGCAAGCTGCTCTCCGAGGTCGCCACCCGGGCCCGCCAAGCGGGGGTGCCATGTCACGCGGTGGTGGGCCGCCGCGAGCTCGACGCGTTCGGGCTGCGGGTACTCGACCTCCAGGCGGTGCTCGAAGCCCGCACCAAGCGGCAGCTGGTGGCGGCGGGACAACGTCTGGCCGAGCTGATCTGACCGTCTGGTGGCCCGGCGGAGACCGTCTGGCCGGCGGAGCGATCTCTTGGGCGGCTGAAATCGCCTGGTCGGCGGGGCGATCGCGTCTAGGTGTGAGAGAAGGCCTGCCGGCCCTCGCCGGGCAGCGGCGCCTTAAGCGACTCGAGGAACTCGGTGTGGTGGCCGAGGTGCTCGAGCAGCGCGTCGGCCATCTCGCGGGTCATCCCAGCTCGTACCACGATCCGCAGCACGCTCAAGTCCTGACGGTTCTCCGGGAACGTGTAGGCGGGCACAAGCCATCCGCTCTGCCGGAGCCGGTCGGAGACGTCGAACACGGTGTAGTTCTCGACCTTGGGATCGAGCGCGAAGGCGAACACGGGGAGCTCATCGCCACGGGAGACCAGCCGGTAGGGCCCGAGCTCGCCGATCCCGTCCGCCAGCTGCCGAGCGATGTCCTGGGCTTGCTGTATGACCGCCGTGTAACCCTCCCGCCCGAGGCTCGAGAACATGAAGTACTGCGCGATCACCTCGCTGCCCGGCCGCGAGAAGTTGAGCGCGAACGTCGGCATGTGCCCCCCCAGGTAGTTGACGTCGAACACGAGGTCGCGGGGGAGGGCCTCCTGATCGCGCCACACCGCCCACCCGACACCTGGATAGACGAGCCCGTACTTGTGACCTGATGCGTTGATCGACTGGACCCGCGGGAGGCGGAAGTCCCACTCGAGCTCGGGCTGGAGGAACGGAGCGACGAACCCACCTGAGGCGGCATCGACGTGCACGGGAATGTCGAGGCCGCGGTCTGACGAGAGGCGATCCAATGCCGAGGCGATCTCGGCCACCGGCTCGTAGGAGCCGTCGAAGGTCGAGCCGAGAATCGCCACCACGCCGATCGTGTTCTCGTCGCAGCGGGCGACTGCCTCTTCGGCGGTGAGATGGAAGCGGTCGCCCTCCATTGGCACCATCCGGGGCTCCACGTCCCAGTAGCGGCAGAACTTCTCCCAGCAGACCTGGACGTTGACGCCCATTACGAGGTTGGGACGATCGGTCGCTTTGCCCGCTGCCCGCATCCGCTCACGCCAGCGCCACTTGAGCGCCAGGCCGGAGAGCATCGCCGCCTCGCTCGACCCGGTGGTCGAGCAACCGGTCGCGCTTCCATCCTCAGGCGAGCCCCACAGGCTGGCCAGGATGTCCACACACCGCGCCTCGATCTCGGCGGTCTGCGGGTACTCGTCCTTGTCGATCATGTTCTTGTCTGCCGTGTTGGCCATCAGCCGGCCGGCCGGGGAGGGCATCCAGGTGGTAACGAACGTGGCCAGGTTGAGCCGCGCCTGCCCGTCGAGTAGCAGCTCGCCGGTTATGTGCTCGTAGGCCAGCTCCGCGCCCATCCCCTCCTCGGGCAGCCGGCGCGCTGGCAGCTCGCGGAGCGTCGACGGCGCCTCGTGCCGAGCCGGAACCACGCGCTGCTGGTTGAGGGGCACGTCTGCACCCTACCCGGGTGGAGGCCGGCAGCCAATCTCGAGCAGGTGACGCCGGAACGACTCGAGGTCACGCTCCGGATGGAAGGGATCGATGCCGTCACGCAGCAGCCCGCCGATCCGCTCGAGGTCGTAGAGGAGGGCTAGCTTGCCCGGCGGGTCATCCCACTCGCCCGAGTCGTAGCGCCCGACCCAGGACGCCAGCGCGGCGAGCACCTCCACCTGGATCTGGTTCTCCCACCAGCCGGAGCGGAGCTGGAGCTGGTAACGGTCGCGCAGCATGCAGACATCGGCCCACAGCTGCTCGAACCACAGCCATCGCTCGAGCGGATAAAGCCCGCGCCAGTCCAGCGGCCAGCGCTGGGATACCGGATCCTCCCAACCTCCTTCGGAATCCTCCGGGGGCTCGCCGTCGGGCTCGATCCAGCTCATTGCCGTCCGGGGGCGGGGCAGAGGATGGCTGGGCGCTGGCCAGGGCGCAACTCGGTTCCGTCGGCGAGCCGGCGCAGCCGCCGGTCCTCGAACCACAGCCGGAGCCGCACACGGACTGGCGGCACGCGGCCGTAGACGAGCAGCGCGTGATGCTGGGGGAGTTGCCTCAGCGCCTCGGGGGCGATCAGGGGCCGTCGCCGGCGAGCGCTCGAGCGGGTGCTTCCGCCGGTTCCGCTCGTACGGGTGATCTCGCTGACTTCCTCTTCCCCGGCGAGGCCCGCGAAGTACCGGAGCGTTTCGAGATCGGCGACACCGGGGAGCAGCATCCTCGCCCGGTGGCTGTTGACCACCGTTTCCGCCTGTCCCGCATAGCGGCTGCGCGCCTGAGCCAGATCGTGAAAGATCGAGACGAGCTGGATGTTGTGGCTTGGCGCGGTTGAGGCGATCTCGGCAAGATTTGGCAGTGGCGCGACGTTTCCGGCCTCGTCGAGACAGAGCAGCAGCGGCCGGGGAAGACGCCCGCCGGTGAGCGTGGCGCGCTGATAGGCGACGTCGACCACCTCGGAAAGGAGAGCCAGGAAGATCGGCCGTAGGAGCTTCGAGGCCTTGGCGTCTCCGATCAGGTAGAGCGTGGCCGACTGATCCAGCAAGCGCTCGCCGGTTATCTGGCTCGTGGCCGCCGACCGCGCCACGCGCGCAAACCGGTAGGCCCGGAGCAGGGCCTGTGCTGTGGCCTCGATCGAGGTCCGGGTCCGGTCGGCCTGTACCTCGAAGGCTCGGACGGCGTCGTAGGCGGCGTGGGCATCGGCCAGCTCGAGGTCGCCGCGCGCCTGACCGGCGAGGAGCGCGAGCGCCCGGTCGAGCTCGCGGGCCCCTTGGCCGTGGGCCCACCGCACTACGGCATCGATCCCGCCATGCGTCCTAGCTGCCACGTAGAGAAGCGGGGCTAGCCGCTGTTCGGCCGCGATCGCCCAGAAGTCGCCGCCCTCAGTGCCTTTGTGATCCAGCTCGGCGGCGCCGGCCAGGCGCCAGGCGACCTCGAGCGCGCCATCCCAGGTCTGTGCCGCATGCAAGGGCGACCATGTGTGAGAGCTTGCCCCTGACAGCGCGAACGGGTCGAACACATACACCGGACCGACCGCCCGGCGCCGCGCGATTGTCGCCGCCAGGAGGTCTGTCTTGATGGAGGACGCCACCGCCGGGCCCTCCCACTCGAGGAGGGCGGGTATCGCCAGACCGGCTGATTTTCCTGACTGTGGCGGTCCAAAGGCGACCAGTGCGTGCCGCTGCTCTGCCGCGAGGATGCGGTGACCGCGCCGGCCGAGTACGAGCCGGCCCGAGTGGCCGGACTCTCCCCGGCGGCTGAGCACGCGAAGCTCGCTCCGCCGAAGCGTGCGAAGCTCGCTCGAACGCGCCCAGCGGGCACTGCCCGGCGCCGAACCCACGAAGCGGTCAATCGCGCGGCGGGCGACAGCCACGGCGGTGATGCCAACCACGGCGAGGACAAGCAGCGCAAGATAGAAGCCGCCGGCGCTGGGAAGGCCCTTCCGCGCCGGCACGGGCCACGCCTGTGCCGGGTTTGACAAGTGGGCAGGCAGGTGGGTGAGGGCGCCGACCGCCTGCCAGAGATCGCCCGCCGGCCAGCCGCGGCCGAAGACGAGCCCCGCGATCCCCGCCCAGAACCAGGTGAGCGCGCAGAGGACGAGCAGGGAGGCGAGACCTACCGCAAGCCAAGTATCGGACCCATTCGCAGCCGAGCTTCTGGTCATAGGGACCCCGCCAGGTCGGCCCGGGCTGGCAGTTCTCGAGCGGGCATCGTGGTCATCTCCGTGACACCTCGCCATCGTCCAGAAGCATGCCCGTGTCGGTGTCGGTCAGCCGCGCCTCGAGCCGGGAGCGGTAGTGCTGGACTACGAACGAGCGTCCGCCCACCTTCCACAGGGCCTGGCCGGCCGACAGTGCCGAAATGACGTGCTGCTCGGTGTCCGAGAGCCCGAGTAGCGCGCCTGTGAGCGCGATCTGGCTTTCGTCCTGGTGGTAGACGACGCGGGTGGAGGCATCGGCGATCAGGCCTTCCGCGATCCGCGCGGCGCGAGATCCGGCGTCGCCCGCCGCCTGGAGGTCGGCGAGCTTGTGGAGCACCACGAGGTTCATGACCCCGAACTGCCGAGCGAGCTTGAAGTTGGACTGAAACCACTCTCCAAGCCCCGTGTGCTGAACGATCTTCCACGACTCGTCGGCGACGTTGATCAGGCGTTCGCGCCCCGGCCGCTCCGCCATCCTGGTCAGCAAGGCGCTCATCCAGGCGGTGGCGCACGCCATCAGGATCCCCACAGCGGGGGAATCCCTTACCGCGTGCAGGTCGAGCACAAGGAGCTTGGCGTCGAGATCCAGCCCCGGCGTCGTGGGTCCGTCGAACAGTCCGCGTAGCGGGCCCTCGCAGAGATCCTGAAGCGCAAGGGCAGCGCGCCGTGAGTCCCTGGCGCACTGCTCGGGGACCGTTCGCAGTCGATCGGCCATCTCCGCGGTCGGCTGAAAGAGGACGCTGGCCACTCCGGGAAGCGTCGGTTCGCCGTTCCCGCGCCCGCGGACCGTGGCCAGCGCCTCGCGCAACGCCGCGCCTTCGGCCTGGGTGAGTGGACCGCCGATCGCCGTGACCGCCACGCCGCGAAGTAGGTCGAGCTGAGCGTGGGTTTCCGGACGTGAGGCCAGCGGGTTGAGCCTGACGCCGCCTCCAGGCACGAGCGAGATCGGAGTCACGCCGACCGCCTTGCAGAGCGGACCGTATTCGCGCTTGACGTCGAGCACGAACGCGCGGCGACCGAACAGCAGCATCCGCCACAGCAGCGTCTTGACAAGCGAGCTCTTGCCTTGTCCGAGCCTGCCGAGAACCAGCACGTTCGGGTCATCGAGGAGCCCCTCCCCGTAGAGGACCCACGGGTCGTAGCAGAACGCGTTTCCACTCGAATCACGTCCGATGAAAACCCCGCGCTCGCCGAGGCCGCCTGCGGCAAGGAAGGGATAGATCGCCTGGGCGTGGCGAGTTGTGCAGCGGTGACCAGGCCGCTCGGCTCCTCGAAGCGCGTTCATCGCCGCGCGGCGGTGATCCGTCCTGCCACGAATCCCGCGGCGCCGATACAAACGACCAGGACCAATCGCGGTCCATCGCCTCGCTCCAGCGGTCTCAGAAGCTGGTCGAACAGCAGCCGGGCGACCACGTAGTGCCAGAGATACGTGATCAGCGGGAGGGCGGCGAGGCTCATCGGAGCCCCCGGCACAGAGGAAGGGTGAAGGTAAAAGCGAGCGCCTGCTGCCCATACATGCGGTGTAGCTCGAGCCGCGCCCGCGCCGCGTTGTCACAAACTTCATGGGACGCACGTCGAAGCTCTTCGAGGTCGCGGCCTGAGACGGTGACGAACCCAGCGAAGCGAACCTCGTTGTGTCCCGCCGCGAGCTCCGCCTCCCGCCGCAGCGCGGCTTCCTCGGCCTGGCGCTGCCGAGCGGTTTGTGACTGGCCAAAGCGCCGGCGCAGCTCCCGGTCGGCTTGGTCCCGGGTGACCGCGGCCTCCGCCTCGCGGGTCGAGCGGTCGGCTGGGACCGGCTCGAAGACGACGGTCACTGTCCGGACCGAGCTCGACCGGCCGAGCAGAGCGTCCATGAACATCGCCGACACCTCGACCCGTGGCCAGGCTCCGATCCAGTAGGTGGAATGAAATGCGCCATCGGAGCGGTAGTGCTCCCACGACTCGTGCGCGCCGAGTGGCCAGGCGCTGGTTTCTGGCAAGGCGGTTCCGGCGACGTCGACTGCCTCGAGCGACGCGATCTCCCCGCGCGCATAAGGATCGAACGCCGTGCGCAGCGCTCGCGCCAGCTGCCCCGGGGTGAGCGCCCCCAGAACACCGACGCGCGCTCCTTCCAGGCCTTGCGCGAGACGTTCGGTGTGCTCGAGGACGGTCCGCGTGGCGGCATCCGAGCCCCGCTCGCGCACGCGGCTGGTGTCCACCTGGAGCGCGAGCAGGATCTCGTGCTCGTGGGCAACCTTGGCCGACGTCCCGATCAGCTCGAGGTAGGAATCGATCATCGCGGTACCGCGCAGGGGCACCGCCGGATCTCGAGCGGCGTGAACCCATCTGGCGAGTTCGTCGCCCTGGGCAGGAGCGGTCCGCTCGACCCATTGCAGCCGGGACACCGGGCTATTGGCCAGGCTCGCCAGCAGCTGACCCCAGCGACCCAGCCGGCTCTCCTGCGCCGCGGGGTCGAGAAGTGAGAACGCAGTAGCACGGCACGCGAGGACTGTCGTCAGATAGCGCCCTCTGCGGCTGGAGAGCACGCCGATGTCGGCATCCCGGTGGCGCGCGGCCCTGATCCGTACATCGTGCACGGCGGGGGGCGGCTCCAGCTCGTCGGTCGCGAGCTGCGACAGCGGACTGCCAACGTCGCGCACGCGCCAGCCCGAGGTCGGGACGGACGACCGGAAGCGTTTCCGGCGCCGGACTGTGCGCCAGCTAAAAGCCAGGACAACCGGGGACCACTCGTCGAGGGCGCGTCCTCCCACTCGCAGCACTCCCAGGCCAGCGGCGCATCCGAAGAGGAGCGTGGCCAGGGCCGCTCCCCCTGCGGTCGGCGCGGCATTGATAACCGCCACGGCGATCACGGCTGCGCCGGCGAGTGCGAATGCTTGACCGGCACGTATGGGCCCGAGGATGCCGTGCCGCTCCAGTGGCCCGAAACGGTAGGAGAGGCGATCGGTCAAGGTTGGCCGCCGCCACTCGGGGGATCGTCGAGAGGAGGCTCAGGAGGCTCGGCCGCGGCGGGCGGGCCGGCCTGGTCCATGGCTTGCCCCCAGTCCGCACCAGGCCCTAGGACAAGCGGCTGGAGGGCGAGGTCCTCGGCGTCGAACTGTGGCACTCCGAGCGGTTCGGGGGAGGGATCTCCTCGGGTGCCTGTGTGGAGCGGCCCGGCGTCGGGCTCCAGCGTGTCTGTCTCGTCTCGCTCCGCCTGGCGCTCTGGGATCGGAGCCGCGCTCGCCGTCGCAGCCGCATCATGGTCCGCGCGCATCTGGGCGATGATCGATGGGGCCCAGTCGCCGGCGCTTCTCTCCGAGCCCGCCGAGCGCAGTGTCGACTCGAGGCCTCCTGCGTCGTTCCAGCGTCCGAGGACATGGCTCATGGCCAGCTTCATCTCCCCCCGCAACGTCCCGGCCGCGCCGCTCGCGAGCTCGGCCATCGGCAGCAGCCTCAGGAGCGCCCAGGGCGAGCAGATCCCCAGCGCCAGCAGGCTGACGCCGGCGATCAGGCCGACAACGCTGTGCAGCCCACTCTGGCTGATCCCGGCCCCTCCAAGCGACAGGACGGCGACGATCACGAACTTCGAGAAGATCAGCGCCACCAGGACCTCGACTGCACGCACGGCCCAGATCCGCCGCGCCGGCCAGACCATCGCGACGAAGGCAAGTGGCAGCATCAGCACGATCACATAGACCGCCGAGGCTCGCATGAGGAGCTCGAGCCAGAGGAGGAGCGCGGCGCCCACTGTGAGCAGGCCGGCGAAGAACACGAGGAAAGGCGATTCCTTGACCAGGGTGATCCCGCCCACCAGCTCACCAGCCGATCTGAGAAAGTGGCCACTGGCGCCACCGGCCGACGACGAGACGACGGCCGAGAGCTCGTCCGAGGCGGAGAGCAGGAGCACGGTCACCGGAGCCGCGACTCCTACCGCCAGAGCGGCGAGTGGTAGGTATCCAAGCACCGCACGGGCGAGCAGCGCCAGATCGGAGCGGATCAGCGCCTGTACGGCGGCGGCGAACAGGAATGGGAGGGTCAGCAACCCGGCGACTCCCGCCACTCGCCAGTAGGAGGAGGAGAACCAGAGCGAGCCAAGCTGAGGGCTCGTCGTTCGTCCCAATACGTTGGCCGTTTCGGACAGTGCGAAGTGGGCACCGCCCAGAACCCAGGCGACGACAGCGGCAAGTGCCAGGTGTGTGCCCGCCGCGGAAGCTCCGCTCGCGGCGCTGTCGCCCGCCAAGGTGCGGGCCGTGCCACCCAGGTGGCCTCCGAGAAGCTTCTTGCCAGCCGAGAGGACACGCCCCGCGTTCTGGGCGACCGAGCAGGCCTTTCCCAGTGCGCCGCTCACGAACCCGAGCGCACTGCAAAGGGGCTTGATGGGGTTGAAAGCCCCTGCCGGAGGCGGCGCCGCGGCGCCTACAGCGGTGACGCCGAGCGCCGCAGCCAGGGCGATCTGAAGCGAGTGGCGGCTCATCGAGCGGTGGTGCCGAGGCGCTCGAAGAAATTGACAAGTCCCGGAGCCGCGCCGACAACGAGCGCGGATGCACCCGAGATCAGCGCTGCCATACGTCCCCGCGCCGCGTAGTGGTGGTTGTGGGTGTGCGAGGCAATGGCCCACAGTGCGGCTCCGACGAAGGCGCCGAGCACCGCAATGGCCAACGCCCATGCCTCCGCACCATTTACGAGCTGCTGCAGGATGTTCGTGCCGGGGAGGCCACCGGGATTTGGATGGGCGGTGACAGCGGCAAGGTTCGTCATAACACTTCCTTCAGTTGACACCAATTGAATCAAAAACAGTAGCGAACAGTAGACAGGTCTGCTAGGCTCATTTGCATCAATTCAGATTCAATTAGATATCCCACATCCGATGATGCCCGGCTCTTTTCTGAGCTCTCGCCGTCCCTGCTGCGACATATGGGGGCCACCGTGCGGGCACCGCGGCATGTCATCGAGGACGCGTGTCAGTTCGCCTGGAGCCAGCTGATTCGCCATCGCGCGCGTGTAACGAGGGAGGGCGCGTACGGCTGGCTGCTGAGCACCGCGATGCACGAGGCGTTCAGGCTCCTCCGCGTCAGGGAGCACGAGGTGTCACTCGAGGCCGAGCTCGAGCGCGGCGGCGATCAGCTGCTCGCGCGGCAACTCGGTGGGTTCGTCGCGGATCCGTCATCCGACGACTTTGTTCATCGCCAGGAGCGAGTCGCCGTGCTCCGGGAGCTGCCGGTACGTCAACAGCGGATGCTGTGGCTGAGGGCCCTAGGCCTCAGTGCGGTTGAGGTCGCCGCGCACGAGGACTGCACACTGCGAACCGTGGATCGTCAGTTGTCGAGAGCCCGTCGCCAGCTACGGGGGCAGGCCGAAGCGGCTTAGCGCGCCCGGCCGCGCTTTCGCCGCCGTCGCTCAGCTGGGCTGAGCTTGCGCGGCTTGGGCCGGGGCTTGGACCCACCGGCTCCCGCCAGGTCCGCCTCGGCCATCCGCTGTCGAACCGGCGCGCGCCGCCGGGCGTCGCGCCAGATGAACAACGAGATCCCGCCGAGCACGATCAGGGCGCCGGCGCCGATCGCGACCGCAGCGCCACCAGAAAGGCTTCCGCTGCCCGAAGTGGTCGTCGTGGGCGGCGCGATCTGAGACGGCGCCGTCTGCGTGGTGAGGGTCGGAGTCGCCTGCGGAATACCCGGCACGAATGGGTTGGTCGCACCGCCTTGTCCTGTCGCGGCTGCGGGCAGCACCAGGAGCGCGACGGCGACTGCGGTGGCGATGAGGCTTAAGGGCCGCACGCTCTTGACTAGGCGAGGGGCTGCTCCATCGCCGGGGTCTCCGGGGCGTCGACATAGGGGTGCTCGTCGGGGACGTCCTCCTCGTGGTAGACGCTCTCGGCGTTCACTGCCCAGATATCGTGCCGGCTGCCCTCGAGGATGTTCTCGACCGCGCGCATCGCTGTGAGCATCGAGTGGTCGGAGTTGTTGTAGCGGTGAAGCCCGTTGCGCCCAACCTGGATCAGGTTCGGGATTCCCTCGAGCCAGCCCCTGATCGTGTCGACTCGATCGCTGTACTCGGCGTCGTACATGGGGTAAGCCTTCTGGACGCGGACGACGAAACCCATCTTGACCTTCTCGGCGCGGGCTAGGCCGAGCTTCTGAATCTCGCCGGTGGCCATGGCGACGAGGTCGTCGTCGGCCATCCCCCACAGATCGTCGCCCTCGAAGCAGAAGTACTCCATGCCGATCGACGCGTCGGTCTCGTTGGGGACCATCCACGGACTCCAGGAGCGGAAGTTCTGGATCCTCCCGACCTTGACACTCGGGTCGTGGATGTAGATCCAGTTGTCGGGAAACATGTCCTCGCCCTCGATCACGAGCAGGACGGTGAGGAAGTCGCGGTAGCGGAGGCCTCGCGCGGCGTCGCGAACGTCGGCCGGAGCTTCGGGATCGGCGGCGCCGACTGTGGTCCGTAGCGGCAGCGACGAGATCACATGCGAGGGTGTGATCGTTTCGCCGCCGGCCACGATCTCGGTAACCCGCGCGCCCTCGATGTGGAGCTTGGTGACCGGTGCGTTGAGCCGAACCTCGCCGCCATGCGTGTCGATCTCGTCTCGCATCCGCTCCCACATCTGACCCGGCCCGTAGCGGGGATAGTTGAACTCCGAGATCAGCGACTTGATCTTGTTGCCGCGGTTGCCGAGGAAGGCGGACTTGGCCGCGGCGAAGAACGACAGCCCCTTGATTCGCTGCGCCGCCCACTCAGAGCGGATCTCAGAGGTCGATACGCCCCACACCTTCTCGGTGTAGGACTTGAAGAACTGGTTGAACAGCCACCGGCCGAACCGGTTGCACACCCATTCCTCGAAGGTGTCCTCGCGCCCCTTCGGCTTGATCGCCGCCCACAAGTAGGAGAAGAACGCCTTCGTCAGGTCGATCGGACCAAGCTTCTTGATCACGTCCATTCCCTGCAGCGGATACTCGAGAAACTTGTGGTTCCAGTAGATCCGGGACTGGCGCGGTCGCTTGAGGAACTCATCGCCCAGCACCTCATGCCAGAGCTCGTCGACCTCCTTGACCTTGGTGAAGAAGCGGTGGCCTCCCAGGTCGAAGCGGTAGCCCTCGCGGACATCGGTACGGGCGATGCCACCGACTTGGTCGCTCGACTCGAGCACGATTACCGGCTTGCCTCGCTTGGCGAGCAGATAGCCGGCAGTCAGCCCCGCCGGGCCGGCGCCTAGCGCCACCACCGGGCGCTCGGACGTGATCTGATCGGAAAAGGGGGTCATGAACGATGCTGTCAGGTGACCTGGTAGAGGATGGCGCTGTCCGCTACGCAACAGGCGCTCCGGTAGTAGTGGGGTGCCCGGGCGATTGGCTTGAGCTGCCGATCGGCCTGGAGTAGCGCTCCCCACTGCGCGGACCGCCGGCGCACGAGCCGTGTCCAGGCCGCCTGCCAGTTCTTTGCCCCTTCGGTCAGAGGCTGAACGTAGAGGACGTGCTGTCCGGGCGTCAGGCTAGCAAGCAGCGGCGGGAGGATCGCGTTGGGGTTCGCATGACGGAGCCTGTCGAGTGCGAACACCCAGTTCATGTAGGTCGGGTTTTTCACCGGCCCGAGCGTGCTCGCGTAGCGCAGCCCGCTGGGCAGGTAGTACCAAGCGAGCGGCACCTGCTCGGGCTGCGCGACGATCACGAGGTCGCCAGGCCGCACGAGCCGAGCCATTTCGCCTCCCACGTCCTTCATGTCGCTCTTGTACTGCGGCGTGTACGAGGAGATATGGACGACGAACACGATCGATAGGGCAACGGCGATCCACCCAACGATCCCCGCCCGCGACGCGCCCCATGCGGCGAGCAGCAAGATCGACGCGAGCACGGGCGCGAAGTAGCGGGACACGAAGGCAGGCGTGATCTGTGAAGCGAGCCAGGCCAGGAGCAGGGTCGCGATCGGCAGAACGATGAGCGTCCAGACGAGGGTCGCCTCGCGCGTGCGGCGAAAGCGCCTCGTGAAGAAGGGAGCGAGCCCGATCGCGAGCGCGATGACGAACGCAACGGTGATCCGGTCGCCGCCGAGCAGGTCGCGGGAGAGCAGGACGGGGGCGCCGAAGCGTGGCGGCGGGGCCCATGGCGCGCCTGTGTGGCGCGCCTGATAGACGAAGTTGGGAAGCCACGGGATGAACAGGATCGCGGAGCCGACGAAGGCCATTGCTGCGTCGCGGACGATCGCGCGGCGCTCCGCCGAATCGGCGACCCAGACGATCGGGACAAGCGTGACGATCGCGCCCGCGGCGAAGAACATCCCCCACGCGTGCGTGTACAGCATCAGCGCCTGGGCGATCGCGAACACGATCAGGTACTTGCGCCTTCGGAAAACGAAGGCGTGGATAAACGACGCTGTCGCGATGATGCCGAGCAGCCCCATCAGCTCGTACATCCGCGTCTCTTGGGCGTACTCGGTCAGCCACGGGCTGAAGGCGACCAGCGTCGCGGTCATCAGGCCGGCCCGCCGGCCGAACAGGCTCCACCCCGCCCAGAGCCCGGCCGGAATGCTCAGAAGCCCGAATAGGAGCGACAGCGAGTGGGTTGCGGCCTCCCCGGTGCCGAACAGACGGATCCAGAAGTGCAGCAGGAAGTAGAAGAGCGGGGGCGAGCCGTCGTGGCGTAAGCAGACCGGGAATCGCGGACACCGAATGCGATGCGATCCCGGTGGTGATCGCCTCGTCCATCCAGAACTGGCCGCCGATGTAGCGGGTGCGGATGAAGGCAGAGGCGGCCAGGAGAACCACCATCGCGGCGGTCGTCGTCGCCCATATCGGATAGCGCTCGAGCCACCGCGGCTCACGGACATCGATCACGCGTGGGATGGCGCGGTGCGGAGGGGCGACTGTCGTGGCCACTAGCTGAGCCCCCGCGCCGGGCACGTCGTGAACGCGTAGAAGGTCCGGAAGTGGTGGAAGGCGTAGTGCGCGCCTCCCTGCTGCCAGGCGAGGATCTGCTGGGGCGTCGGCAGGAGCGCGGCGTGGCGGGTGTCGCGCGCCTGGAAGATGACGTTCGGGCCCTTGCCGGGGGCGACACGTTGGTGTGGCGGCGGATTGGGCGACGCCTCCACGCGCAGCATCCTCACGTCAAGCAGCCATGCGACCATCGGCACCTGGAAGCCCTCGGTCATGACCGCGCCACAGGCGAGCACGCGCTTGGCGCCTCCCAGTGCACTGATCGCCCGGCCCGCATCCTGGCGCAAGTGCGCCTGGTAGACGAGCGCGCGATGGGTGGCGGGCACGTCGATCAGGCTCGGGCCGATCCATGGCGGCGTGGCAATCCCGACCGCGAGGGCGGCGCCGGTGCCGAGTGCGCTGGCGGCTGCAGGACGTGTGGGACGACCAGACGTTCACCCGCCGGAGCAGGCCGGTGAGACCCGCCGCGGCCCACCCCCACCCGACCCCGCCTGAGATCGCGATCAGGGCGGTGCCGAGTACGAGGTAGCGGTCGTTGCCGGAAAAGCCCGCTCTGGGTCTCGACCGAAACGCCGAGCCACCAGAGCCAGCCGATGGCACCCAGCGCGATCAGGAGCCCACGGGCTCCAACACTCGGCGTCAGCACGGTGCCGCGGCGCCACGAGCGCAAGACCTGCGTCCGCCAGAGCCCCCACGCGGCCACGGCCAATGCAATCAGGCCCACCACCTTGACGCGGAACATCACCCGGGGCCAGGCATGGTGGACGAACTCTGTGCAGAACGGGCACTTGGCGAAGGCCGGGCTGTTGGACCGCGGATGGTGCGCGCGCGTTACGCCGCGGAACAGATGACCAGATCCCCACAGCTCAGGCAGGAACCAGAGCACGGGAATCATCAGGAACAGGCCTGCCACGAGCTTGCGCGCTCCGGGGTCCTGCCACCACAGATAGAGGCCGTACGGGCCCCAGAGCAGCCACAGCTCGGGACGGTCGAGTGCCGCGAAGAACCCGACCACGAACGCCTGCCGGCGGGCCCCGTCCAGGTGCCGGTCGATTGCCACCAGCACCAACGCGGCCATCAGCCCTTCGGAGTAGCCGAGCGCGTTGTCGGTGATGAAGGCCGGCGAGTTGAACAGGCTCGCGGCGGCAACGGCAGCGGCGACCATGGCCGGGAGAAGCGCCCAGCGCGTGGTGCTGTCCCCCAGCAGCTCGGAGCTGAGTGGGCGGGCGATCCGCCATGTGACCTTGAACGTCATTGCGACCGCCATCAACCGCTCCGGCCCGGCAAACGAGCAGCAGCAGGTTTGGCTGAGCGCCGCCGAAGACCGCGAAAATCGTCGTGAGGAGCACGGTCAGCGGCTTCCACGAGGGGCCGCCGGTCGTGTGGAGGTCGAGGTGGATGATCTCGCGTCCCCAGATCAGCCACGACCATGGGTCGTAGCTCGGAGTGGAGGGGAACAGCAACGACAGACCGCCGATCAAGAGCGCACCGGCAACGATGGCGAGGTACACCTGCCCTGTCGTTGTACGGCGCGTGTGCCCCGGGCGGGCTGGAGGCTGGGCGGCGAGCGCTGGCTCGGAGCGGGTCGGGGCGGTGGGAATCGACACGGGGCGAGAGGAGTTTGCCTGACTGGCGTGGCGCTAGCCGGTCACGTCCTTGGCCAAGCAATTCTCAATTCCGGTGAGCTCGCTATCGCCGGCCTGGTGCGGATAGAGAAGCGCGGCCCCGATCACCTCGGCCCCTTCGGCCTGCCCCTGGATCTGCCGCCCTTGGGCGATACCGGGCGTGGGCGTGAACTCGATCGTTGGCCCCGAAGGAAGCGTGCCGATCTGTATCCCCGTTTCGCCCCACCTCCTGGAGTGCGGAGACCCGAGCTGGCGCAGGCAAGCCAGACGATTGGGGTTGTTGGTTCTGGGGT
Organism: uncultured Solirubrobacterales bacterium; assembly: GCA_963803595.1. GTDB lineage: Bacteria > Actinomycetota > Thermoleophilia > Solirubrobacterales > Solirubrobacteraceae > Palsa-465. The sequence continues at coordinate 25,264 of CAWDNF010000005.1, read as the reverse complement.
CGTCGACCTTGCCGTGACCTTGTGGCGGCTTCGCCGTGGAGGCGCACGCGCTCAGGACGACCGCCATGACCGCCACCGCGGCGGCGGGCTTGACGGACAGCATCGGCACGGTAACGGTAGTGAATAGGGGATCATCTCGCGGGTGATGCCGATCGCGGCTTTGAGCGGGCCGGCGCCGAAAGCCGGCGTCGTGGCCGCCGCGTTGCTGGTCGCTGTGCTCATCGTCCGAGCGCCGACACGCGCGCGGGGCTGCAGCGATGCTTGCCGCCCTCGTGCTGGCACCGGTGCTGCTGCTGGCCGAGATCTGGCACTCGCCCCAGCTCGGCTTCGTGCACCGCCATCCGATTCTGGCGGTGGCGGGGGCAGTCGTCGCGCTTGCCCTGGTGGGCGGGCTGGCATTCTCGATCGCGCGCCGGCCGGCAGTGTTCCCGCTGCTCGTCCTCCTGACGCTCCCCTTCCGGGTCCCGATCCAGGCGGGCGGCAGCACGGCAAACCTCCTTGTACCGCTTTACCTCGTCGTCGGAGCCGGGGCGCTGGCGTTCGCGCTGCCTCAGGTGCTGGGGCAGCAGCCAGAGTCGACAGGGCGGAGGCCACTCCGGGCTTCGTCTGGTTCGAGCGGATGCTCGCCCTCTACATCGTGCTGTACGCCGTGCAGTCGATCTATTCGCCGGACTTCCAGAAGGCGCTCCAGCAGATGGTGTTCTTCTATGTGCCGTTCGCGCTCCTCTACTGCCAGCTGCGCGAGCTGGGCTGGAGCGCCGAGCTGCTTCGCCGGTGCCTGATCCTGGTCGTGGCGTCTGGCGCTCATCTTCGCCGGGCGTCGGCTTCGTCGAGTACGCGACCAAAACGCTCTTCCTCAACCCCAAGCTCGTCGCGGCCAACGACGTACACACGTACTTCACCGTCAACTCGGTGTTCTTCGACCCCGACATCTACGGCCGGTTTCTCGCCCTCGTGATGATCTCGCTGGCCGCGGTGCTGCTCTACGTGCCGCGGCGGCGCGAGCAGCTCATGGCCGCCGCTGCGCTAGCAGTCCTGTGGGCGGGCCTCGTGCTCACGCTTTCGCGCTCGAGTCTCGCCGCGCTGCTCGTCGGCCTCGCCGTGTTGGGGGCGATGCGGTGGCGTGCCCGTCCGATCCTGATCGGGGCGATCGTCGTGATCGCGCTTGGGGGTGCGGCACTCGCCATCTCGCCGAAGACCTTCGGGCTCAACCAGGGCGCCAACGGCGCGACAAGCGGCCGGGCCAACCTTGTCACTGGGGGTCTCCGCCTGTTCGCCAGAGAACCGGCGTGGGGCAACGGGTCAGGATCGTTCGAGGTGCGCTACCGGTCGCTTCACCCGGGCACCACGACCACTCTGACCGCCTCGCACACGATCGCGATCACGATCGCTGCCGAGCAGGGGCTGATCGGGGAGGTGCCCTACGTGGTGCTCGTCATCCTCGCGGTGGTTGGTCTGGCGAATGGAGCAAGACGCGATCTGGCGCGCGCGGCCATCGCCGCGGCATTCATCGCGCTCGTCCTCCACACCGAGCTCTATGCCGACTTCCTGGAGGATCCGGCCGCCTGGACGCTGCTGGCGATCGGAACGACGCTCGCCTACAGCTCGAGCTCGAGGCCGTCGCGAGCCTCGAGCGCACCCGAGACGCTCGCCGCCGCTTCGGCCACGACCTCCTCGGTCGAAGCCGCGAATGGCGGTAGGTGGATCAGCACCAGCCGGTCCACCTGAGCTTCGCCCGCGATCTGGGCTGCCTCTCGGGCGGAGGAGTGGATCTCAGGGTTGCGCGGTGCGGCCGAGATGAACCAGGCCTCGTGTGCCAACACGTCGCAGCCTGACGCGAACGCCGCGGAGCCCGGGTCGTAAGCGGTGTCGGTGATCCAGGCCAGCTGGTCGTCGAAGCGCAAGCCGAGGGAAGGCGCCGAATGGCGGTCCTGCCGACGCGTGGCGATCCGGCGTCCCGCCAGCTCAAACTCGTCGGCAGGAATGTCCCTGACGGTGATGTCCTGCTGTTCGAGGGGAACGGGATGGAAGGGCTCGCGCGAGATCCGCGCCAGCAGGTCGTTCGTCGCCACGTCGTAGAGGAGCTGACCAGGGCCCCAGATCGTCATCTGCTCGCACAGCCCGAGCGCCGGCAGGTATGCGAGACCCGCGATGTGATCCAGGTGAAAATGGGTCAGGAGAATGTCGAGCCGGGCCACGCCGTTGAGAAGCTCCGGCTTCTCGATCAGGCGTGAGCCATCCCGGTGCCCGCGTCGATCATCACGGCCGTGTCTCCATCCCGGAGCAGGGCCGTAGCGGTGTGGCGGCCGTAGGCAGGAAGCCATCCGCCGCAGCCGAGGATGGTCAGCATGTCGTCATCCTGGCGCGTCGACGTCGTGTCGTCGGCCCCAGCCTACCGGGTCGTGCGCGCACCCCCGCGCCACCACCCGCGCAGCCCGCGCGGCCAACCGGCCGGGTACGCGCGGCCAGCCCGCGCGGCCGAGCGGCCGACCCGCGCGGCCCAGGAGAACTAGTTGATGGGGCCCGAGAGCTGCTCGCAGCGCCGGCAGATGCAGTGTCGGCCATGGACCGGCGAGACATCGAGACCGGGCATCGCCGCGTGGCGGCGTGAGGCCTGTGTGCTGGCGGCGGAGACCGTTGCGACCACCGCCCCGTGATCGCGCGAGCGGCGCGCGAGATGAACCACGCGTAGGAGAGGAGTCCAGGTCAGGGTCAAGGACGTACTTCCAACCATAGGAACCCCATCGGCGGAACCGGCGTTCCTATTGAGCCCTTAACGCTCTCTGCGCTGATTTCCTTGCTCTCGGCGCTCGCGACGCTGCTCCTCCCGAGCGCGGCGCAGCGCGTTCGAGCGCTTGGCCGCGGCCCCCCGCAGCCCAACCGTGAACGGCCCAGCAAAGGGCGATAGGAGGCGTTCGGTTTCTGAGGATCCGCAGGCGGTGCAGGCGGGGAGCTCATCGATCGCGGAGGAGGCCTCGAACTGCTCCTGGCAGGCGAGGCAGCGAAAGTCATAGAGCGGCACGGGTCGATTATCGCCGCGCGCCATTGTGGATTGCGCCAGCGGACGCCTGCGGCCGCAACCGTGCTGCTGAAGCCGTTCTCAGCCCGGATGAAATTAGGACAGACCGCTTGCAACGTCTCTTGACGCTTTCAGCGCTCCCGGATTCCATACGGCCATCGCCCGCGCAGGGATCCAGCTTGCGCGTGCCCGCGCCCGGTGCGACCAGGCGCGTTTCCGACCCAGGAGGAGCTCCATCGTGATCAGGCAGAGGACCTTGCGAGTGCTGATGCTCGCCGCCTGCGCGCTCGCTGCCGCTTTGGTGGTTGCGACCGGCGCCAGCGCCAAGACGTGTCCCAACGCGTCGACGTCGACCGTCAGCGGTAAGCCGTCCTACAGCTACACGCGCGGCTGCATTGTCAGCTTCGACGGCACGCCGATCGTTTACAACCTGTTCGAGCCGACATCGGGCGGGCCCTTCTACACGATCCTGGAGGGGCCGGGATGGGGCGGCGCAGGGGCCACGAGCCCGGACACGCAGCTGATCTCGCAGGGCTACGCCGAGCTCACCTGGGATCCGCGAGGGTTCGGTCAATCAGGTGGCGTGGCCGAGGTCGATGCGCCATATGCCGAGGGTCGCGACGTGTCGGCGCTGATCGCCAAAGTGCTGGCTGGGCGGCGAGAGATCGTTACCGATCGTTGCGGCGCAGGTGGTCAGCCGAAGTACACCGCCGACTCGGTCGGCCCACGGGCGTGCGGGGAGCCGGCGGTTGGTATGACCGGCGGAAGCTACGGCGGCGGCATCCAGTTCGCAACCGCGGCTTTCGATGACCGAGTCAAGGCAATCGTCCCCGTGATCACCTGGAACAACCTCAACTACTCGCTCTGGCCCAACGACGTGATCAAGCTCGGGTGGGGCGAGCTCCTCTACGGCGCCGGGCTGGCCGAGCAGGGGGAGGAGCATGTCTCGGCCGACGTGAACGCCGGGGCGATCACCTCCGGCAATCCGTTCTCAGGCGGCGACGGCGGGATGCAGGTGGGCGGATACGACCCGATGATTCATTACTCCGAGGTGACGGGCGGGGCGCTCGGCTTCCCCGACCGCACCACGACGGCGTGGTTCGGGCAGCGCTCGCAGGCCGTATACGGTGCCGGCCCTCAGGGTCACATCGCGGACGCGCCCACTCTGCTCGAGCAGGGCACGGTAGACACGCTGTTCAACCTCAACGACGCCTGGGCCAACTATCGCGAGATAAAGGGTCGCTACCCGTCGCTGCCGGTCAAGCTGATCGCCTTCTGCGGCGGCCATGTGAGCTGCCCCACGGGCGGGGCTCCCACCGGCATCGGCTACAGCGACACGGCGTCGAAGTCGAACGCGATCGGCGCCGGCGAGTCGGCCGGTACGTTCGACGAGAACCAGATGATCGACTGGTTCAACCACTACCTGCGCGGCCACGGCCCGACCGACGGCATGCCGGCCGCGGTGGTCTACCAGGACCAGAACGGCAACTACTACGGGCTCAAGACGCTCCCGACCCAGGACCGTCCCGGCGCTGCGACATATAAGAGCGTACCGCTAAGCGGGACTATCGTCAGCGCGGGCGCCACAAGCGCCGTCAGCCCTGCCGCGGGTGAGGACACCGCCGTAACCGACGGAGCCACGAACTCCAACGATCCCGAGCAGGTGACCGTGCCCGTGATCACGGCACCCGCGCACGCCAACGTTCCGATCGTCGGGATCGGCCACGTCAAGGCGACGGTGACCGTCAACGGCGCGCCCACCGAGCTGTTCTTCCGCCTGATCGACGAGAACACGGGCGACGTGCTCGACATGCAGACTCAGCCGCTGCGCGTCGATCCGTTCGACCTCCAGGACCTCGGCACGAACGCCTCGGTGCCGCCCGGGTCGGAGGACATCTCGCTCGACCTGGCCGGGACTGCGTACGACCTGGCCCCAGGCGACACGCTCGGGCTTCAGGTCTCGACCGCCACCGACTCGTTCGCGCCCAACCGCGGCACGGCGGTGGTCCAGATCGCCGGCGGCACGGTCTCAGTGCCCACGCTCGCGCCAGAGCGCTAACTCCAGAGGGCTAGCTCCGAGGGGCTAGCTCCGAGCGCCGCCGGCGATGCCACCGCCGGCGGCGCTCGTCTGTTCGCGGATGCTCGCGAACTTTGCTGCCCGCGAACCTTGATCCTCGCGAACTTTGCTGCCCGCGTTGACGTATACGGGACATTGGCAACAAACGTCCGCGTTCGGGCCGTGACGACCGCCCTCACTGGCGCCAAGCCCGCCAGCACCCGCACCCGGCGCCCCGCCCTCACTGGCGCCAAGCCCGCCAGCACCCGCACCCGGCGCCCCGCCCTCACCGGCGCCCCGCCCTCACCGGCCGCCAAGCCCGCCCGCGCCGCCACCTCACTTGACATACCGCGCGGTATGTGATTTATATACCGGGCGGTATTTGAGATGGGAGCGCCAGGCGCGACATCGGGCAACCACACTTTTCTTTTCGCCGATCTCGTCGGCTTCACCGCGCTGGCAGATCTCGAAGGCGACGACCGTGCGCTCGAGGTCGTCCTTGCTCTTCAGCGACGCGTCCGCGCGCTGCTCGACGATCACGGCGCCGAACAAGTCAAGTCGACCGGCGACGGCCTGATGTTGCGCTGCGGCGACCCGCGGGCGGCGATTCGCCTGGGACTTCGACTGGTGGATGACCCGGGCCAGGACGCGAGTGTCCCCCCGCTGCGGGTTGGGATCCACACCGGTCCCGCCCTCTCCAACGACGGCGACTGGTACGGGCGGACGGTCAACGTGGCGGCCCGGCTCTGCGCGGTCGCGCCGGGGGGTGACGTGCTGGTCAGCGAGGCAACCCGCGAGGCAGCCGGCGAGGTGGCGGAGGTCGAGTGGGGAGCGCGCGAGCTTCACTGGCTGCGAAACGTCTCCGAGCCGGTCAGCACCTACCTCGTCACACAGCGCGAGCTTCCATCGGTGCGACCCGTGACGCGAGTAGCTGAGCGGGCACGCAGGCTGTGGCGGATCACGTGTCCGAAGGCCCACCTGAAAGAGGCGATGGCATGACTCAGAACGGCTCCCTTCCGCCCGGCCCCAGGATGCCCCGAGCTCTCCAGACCGCGATCTGGGCGCGCCACGCCCAGTGGCTCCTGGGTCAGTGCTCCAGGCGGTTCGGCGACATGTTTACCCTCCGGATCCTGCACGAGGGAACCTGGGTCGTCCTCTCCAACCCTGAGCACGTCAAGCAGGTGTTCACCGGCGATCCACGGGTGTTCCATGCCGGCGAGGGCAACCGCATCCTCCTCCCCGTGCTCGGCGAGCACTCTCTGCTGCTGCTCGACGAGGACGTGCACATGGAGCAGCGCAAGCTGCTGTTGCCCCCCTTCCACGGCAAGCGGATGCAGAGTTACGAGCAGCTCATGCGCGAGGTGGCCGTAGCCGAGATCGAGCAGTGGCCACGCGGCGAGCCCCACAAGCTGCGCCCCCGGATGCAGGCTCTGACGCTCGAGATCATCCTGCGGACGGTGTTCGGCCTGGACGAGGGCGAACGCCTGGAGCGCCTGCGGCGCGAGCTCCGCGGCCTCCTCGACCTCCTCTCGAACCCTCGCATGTTCATGTTCCCGTTGCTGCTGGGGCCAGACCGCGTCAGCGCGTGGGGATCCTTCCGACGTTTGATCGGCGAGGTAGACCGCCTCGTGTACGAGCAGATCGCCGAGCGACGACGCGGGAGCGCAGACGACGGGCGCGATGACATCCTGTCGCTTCTCCTCGAGGCCAGGCACGAGACCGACAACTCACCGATGAGCGACGAGGAGTTGCGCGACGAGTTGCTCACACTGCTCACTGCCGGACACGAGACGACGGCAAACGCACTCGCCTGGGCGGTCGAGCGCCTGACCCGCCACCCCGACAAGCTCGAGCGCCTCACGCACGAGGTGAACACCGGAGAGACCGCCTATCTGGACGCGGTCGTGGCCGAGACGCTCAGGCTTCGCCCCGTGATCTCGATCGTCGCGCGGCGGCTGACCGAGCCTGTCGAGATCGGCGGCTGGCGCCTTCCGGCCGGGGTGACAGTCACGCCCTCGATCTTCCTGGTCCACCGCCGGCCCGACGTCTACCCCGACCCTGAGAGCTTCGAGCCCGAGCGGTTCCTCGGCCAGAAGCCGGGCACCTATACGTGGATTCCGTTCGGCGGTGGCGTACGCCGGTGCATCGGTGGTGCGTTCGCCCAGTTTGAGATGTCGATCGTGTTGAGCGAGCTGGTCAAGCGAACCCGGCCTGCGCCGACCACCCCGGATCCCGAGCCCGTGTTCAGGCGCGCGATCACCGAGACCCCCCGCCACGACGCGGAGGTGGTGCTGGTATGAACGAGCAGACGCTGACCCGTCGCGAGAAGCAGCAGCAGACCCGACGCTCGCTGCTGCACGCGGCAGAGAAGCTCTTTTGCCGGCAGGGACTGGAGGCGGCATCCGTCGACCAGGTGGCCCAAGAGGCCGGCTATACGAAGGGGGCCTTCTACGCCAACTTCAAGAGCAAGGAGGAGCTGTTCCTCGTCATGCTCGACGAGCGCTTCGCCCGGGAGCTCGAGCGGCTCGACCGAGCGCTGGCCGGCGAGCAGGACCCGCTCGAGGAGGCTCAGGCGGCGGCCGCGGACTTCATTCACTTCGCTTCGGACGAGGACTGGCCGCGGCTCTACTTCGAGTTCGTCGCCTACGCCGCCCGCGACGAGGAGTTCCGGGAGGAGCTGGCGACGCGGATGAAGGCGATGCGCGCGCGCCTCACGGAGCTGTTCACTCGCTGGAAGGAGGGGTTCGGCAAGTCTCCGCCGATCCCGCACGAGGACATCACCGCGATGATGTGCTTCATGGCCGACGGCTTCCTGGTCGACCGGATGATCGAGCCCGAGCTGAGCGAGCAGCTCTACATGATGATGATCGGGATCTTCCTGCGCGGGCTGAAGGCTCTGTCGGAGGAGCTCGAGACTCAAGCCTGACCACGAGCGGCGGCCGGGCGCGACCGCCGGTCCCAGTGCGGCCGCCGGTCGCAGCGCGCAGCCGCCGGTCCCAGTCCTACAGCTAGGCTTGCGCGCTTCATGCCCGTAACCGTGGTTGGATCGATCGCCTTCGACGCGGTCACGACGCCATTCGGCAGCCGCGACCGGATGCTGGGTGGCTCGGCCGTCCACTTTGCGCTGGCGGCCTCGTTCTTCGACACCGTGCACGTGATCGGCCCCGTCGGAGACGATTTCGGCCCGGAGGAGTACGCCGTGCTCGAAGCACGCGGCATCGATATCTCAGGAATCGAGCAAGTGCCCGGGGGAAAGACGTTCTTCTGGCGAGGCGACTACGGCTGGGACCTCAACGAACGCGAGACGCTCGATACGCAGTTGGGGGTGTTTGCCGACTTCGAGCCCAAGCTGCCGCCCGCCTCGCGTGAGGCGGACGTCGTGTTTCTGGCCAACATCCAGCCCGACCTCCAGCGCCAGGTCCGCGAGCAGTGCGCTGCGGCACGCTTTGTCGCGCTCGACTCGATGAACCTGTGGATCGAGACGGCACGCGACTCGCTTATCCAGACCATCGGGGACGTCGACTGTCTGATGGTCAACGACTCCGAGCTGCGCGAGCTGACCGAGCAGCCGAACCTGATCCGCGCCGCGCGGCAGGTACGCGAGTGGGGACCCCGCGTGGTTGTGGCCAAGCAGGGGCAGTACGGCGCGGCGCTGATCACCCAGGAGGGGTTCTTCGCCCTCCCAGCCTTCCCGCTGGAGACCGTCGTCGATCCCACCGGAGCGGGCGACTCGTTTGCCGGGGGTTTCGTGGGCTACATCGCCTCGCACGAAGGGGCAGACACCGATCATGACCTCCTCAGGCGTGCGATGGCATACGGAACCGCGCTCGGGTCCTTCAACGTCGAAGAATTCGGGATTGAACGGGTTGCGCGCTTGACTAGCAGCGAGATTGCCGAACGCGTCGCCGAGCTTCAACGGATCACGCACTTCGTCGACAAGCCGATTGCGCTCCGATGACCATCGAGCGTGACAGCTCGGGGCTTCGCGGGTAGGATCGCGGAAGTCGTGACCTGGGGATTCCTGTGGTTGATGCTCGCGTTGAAGATCCCGCTGATCGGGCTCATCTGCATCGTCTGGTGGGCGATCAAGCAGGAGCCTGACGAAGCCTCTTCGCGCGAGGACGACGGGGGCATCCGACGCCAGCCCCACCCGCACAGACGCGATCCATTCCGGCGTCCGCCACGCCGCGGTCCCCACGGCGACCCCGCGCCGCTGCCGCCGGCCCGGGTTAGGACCGTCCGGGCCCGCGCGCGGACACTCGAGCACTGACCGCCGGGTCGCTCTCCGGGGGCGCTGGCAGACTTACGCCCCGATGAGCGTGCAGCCGACCTCCGTCCTTTCTGACGGGACAATCCTCGAACTGGTCGAGGCAGGCAGGATCAAGTTCGACCCCTGGGACGCGGACCTCGTCCAGCCGGCGAGCGTCGACCTGCGCCTGGGCGACTCGTTCCGGGTGTTCCACAACTATCGCGTCTCGACCATCGACCTGCGCGAGCCGCCGGACAACCTAACCGAGGAGGTCGTGGTAGCGCAGGACGAGGCATTCGTGATTCATCCCGGCGAGTTCTGCTTGGGGCGCACGCTCGAATGGGTCGAGCTGCCGGACGATGTCGTGGCGCGGATCGAGGGCAAGAGCTCTCTCGGCCGTCTCGGTCTGATCGTTCATGCCACCGCCGGCTTCTGCGACCCGGGCTGGAGGGGGACGCTGACGCTCGAGCTCAACAACTTGACGCGGGTACCCATCAAGTTGTATCCCGGCCTGCTGATCGCGCAGCTCTCCTTCATGAGCCTCGACCGGCCCGCCCGGCGGCCCTATGGGAGTCCCGAATTGGGTAGCCACTACCAGGACCAGCTCGCCGCCACCGAGAGCCGGTATGAGGGCGCTCGGGACGGGGACATCGGATAATCTCGCGCCGTGCTGCCGCTCTTGCTGGCCGTCTCCGAGCCTTCGAAGGTCCCTTTCTACATCGGCGGAAGCATCTTCGCGGTTTGGGCGGTCGTGCTTGCCGGCATGGGGCTGACCCGGCCGGACTTCCCATTCGGGGTCGGTGGCCAGCGCGCCGTGATGCTCATCAGCCTCGTGCTGGCCGCCGTCGCGATCGGCACCGCGATCGGGACCGACCCGAGCCTGGCTCGCTGATCCGGTCCTGGGCTCCCAACCCCGCCCGGGCCGGAGGAGAGGCTTTTCGCCGGGTGTGCTCGGGTACTAGAGTGGTGCAAGCCGCCGAGTGAGCGAGGAGTGCCATGACGACGCAGACCCAACAGCAGGACGGCGCCGGGGCAGCCACCGGCAACGACACGCTGACCATCACCGATAACCGCACCGGCAAGCAGTACGAGGTGCCGATCGAGGACGGGACGATCCGCGCCACCGAGTTGCGCAAGATCAAGACGCACGAGGACGACTTCGGCCTGATGAGCTACGACCCGGCGTACATGGCGACCGCCTCGTGCCGCTCGGCCGTGACCTTCATCGACGGCGAGAAGGGGGTCCTGGAGTATCGCGGCTACCCGATCGAGCAGCTGGCCGAGCAGTCGAGCTTCCTCGAGGTTGCCTACCTGCTCGTCCATGGCGAGCTGCCCAACCAGCAGGAGCTCGAGGAGTGGGTGCACCAGGTCACGATCCACACCTTCGTGCACGAGAACGTCAAGGAGTTCATGCAAGGCTTCCGCTACGACGCCCACCCGATGGGAATGCTCCTCGCCTCGGTCGGCGCGCTCTCGACCTTCTATCCCGAGGCATCCAAGATCAAGGACGAGGAAGTCCGGTATATGCAGGTGATCCGGCTGATCGCCAAGATGCCGACGCTCAGCGCATTTGCCTTCCGCCACAACCAAGGCAAGCCGTATGTCTATCCGGACAACGAGCTGAGCTATCCGGGGAACTTCCTCTCGATGATCTACAAGATGACCGAGATCCGCTACCAGCCGGATCCGCGGCTGGAGCACGCGCTCGACGTCCTGTTCATCCTCCACGCCGATCACGAGCAGAACTGCTCGACTAGCGCGGTACGGAGCGTCGGCTCCTCCCAGGTCGATCCCTACTCGGCAGTGGCGGCCGGCGTGGCGGCCCTCTACGGCCCGCTCCACGGGGGCGCCAACGAGCAAGTGCTGCGCATGCTTCGGCGGATCGAGAGCAAGGAGAACATCCGCGACTTCCTCAAGAGCGTCGAGAAGGGCGACGAGAAGCTGATGGGCTTCGGCCACCGCGTTTACAAGAATTACGACCCCCGCGCCAAGATCATCCAGAAGGCCACCTACGAGGTGTTCGAGGTCACGGGGACAAATCCACTCCTCGACATCGCGCTCGAGCTCGAGAAGATCGCGCTCAACGAGGAGTACTTCGTTGAGCGCAAGCTGTACCCCAACGTCGACTTCTACTCGGGGATCATCTATGAGGCGCTCGGGATGCCGGTCGAGATGTTCCCAGTGTTGTTCGCGATCGGCCGGACCGCGGGCTGGATCGCGCAGTGGCTGGAGATGATCGACGACGGCGAGCAGAAGATCGCGCGTCCCCGCCAGATCTATACCGGCCAGCGCGAGCTCGAGTACAAGCCGATCGAGCAGCGCTCCTGAGCTGGCGGCTCACTGTCCGCGCTGGGCCCCAGGTCCGGCGCGAGCAGTTCGAGTCGCTCGACGGAGCGCTGGCGGCTCTGGAGCGCCAAGCCGGCCAGCTGGCTCAGGACGCGCCCCGCCAAGCCCTGGACACGAAGATCAAGCGCTTTGAGCCCGGACAGCTCGTCGCCGCCAGGCTCGAGATCTCAGGTCCCCAGCGGTTCGTCCCTGACATCCACGCAGGCCTCGACGTCCGCGGTGACGGGTCGGTCGAGGCGTTCGCAGGGCACGTGAGGCGGCGCGTGATTGAGCAGGGCGATGGCGAGGACGCCTACCGCGCCCTGCGGCGGGAGCTCACAGCACGAGGCTCGCGCCGTTGACGCGCAGCCACCGTTTCTGCTCTCGGTAGCCCGGGCAGCGCGATTCGAGCAATGCCCAGAATCGCCGAGAGTGGTCCATCACCTCGAGGTGGCACACCTCGTGCCAAACCACGTAGTCGAGCACGGGCTCGGGCGCCAGCAGCAAGCGCCAGTTGAAGCTCATCGTTCCGCGAGGTGAGCAGCTCGCCCAGCGCGTGCGCTGGCTACGGATCTCCAGGCGTGCGTAGCTCGTCCCGGCGAGCTCGCAGGCGCGGTCGAGCCGAGTCCCTACTTCGCCAGCGGCAGCTCGGCGATAGAAGCGCTCGATCGCCGGCTGTTGACGATCTCCGGCTGGAACCCGCAGCGCGTCGCCGTGACGGTGGGCTCGCGTGCGTCCACGCTCGGGCACGAGGCGAAGGAGCTCTCCGAGATAGGGCACCGTCTGGCCGCGCGCGCAGACCACCGCGCGCGCCCGTGCCACCTCGGCCAGGCGCCGGTCGATCCACGGGCGGAGCTCGTCGATCGCCGCGACGGCTTCGCGCTCTGCGCAGCGCGTTGGCAGCACGACCTCGACCCCGCCCAACGGGTCAACACTGACGCTGACCCGGCGGGCCCGTGATGAGCGCCTGACCGTGTAGTCCACGCGGGCAGATTAAGGTCATGGCAAGACGTGCCCAGCTTTCCCAGTCCTCCCGTCCCGTTCAGCGACGGAGTCGTGGCCCTGCGGTTGAGCGCCGAGCGCGACATCCCCGAGGTCCTGATCGCCTACCAGGACGATCCGCAGCTGCACCTGCGGCTGGGACAGGAGCGCCCGCCCAGCGGTGCTGAGCTCGGGCGGCGCACCGAGCTGGCCGCGGCCCAACGGGAGGCCGGCGAGTCGCTCGTGCTGACGATCTTGGAACACGGCGCTGACATCTGCCGGGGCCAGCTCGGCGTGCATGAGGTCGACTGGGAGAACCGACGCGCAGAGCTTGCGGTCTGGGTTGCGCCGCATTACCGGGGCCGCGGAACGGCGCGCCGTGCACTGGCTCTCGCGGGGCGGTGGCTGCTGACGGACTGCGGTCTTGAGCGTGTGGGTCTGCTCATCGAGCCTTCGAACCTGGCGCCGATCCTCGCTGCCCGCGCGGCCGGCTTCAGGCAGGAGGGTGTTTTGCGCGGCTACACGCTCGAGCAGGGCAGGCGCGTCGACAGCGCCGCGCTCTCACTCGTCCGGACGGATCTGTCAGGCTGAGGGGTCGATGCCGTATTGGCGGGTGCAGCTCCCTCCCGGCGTGCGTACCCCATTTGAGGTGTACGTGAACGGCGTGCCTCAGGAACTCGGACGGGACTATCGCGTCGAGGCTGGTGAGCTGGTGTTCGAGCGCGAGCTAGTGCGCCAGAGGCTGGGGGCGTGGGCCTGGTTCCTGGGGTTCTGGGGCATAGGCACGTACAAGCGCAACGACGATGTGGACATCCGCTACGAAGCCGACGGGCGCTCGATGGTCGCCCACGCGCTCGAGATCAAGCCGCCGGCCGGCTAGCTCCGGGCCCGGCTCGCCAGGTAGGAACGCATCTTCTCGCGCGACTCGGGATCGCGCAGCGCCTCGGCCAGCAGGCGGCCTTCATCGACCCGCTCCTCGGATTCGGCGACCGCGTTGACGTGCCACTTCGTGACACGCAGCGCATAGGCCGGCTGGGCGGCCAACCGCCCGGCCAGCGCGTCGACCTGCGCGTCGAGCTCGTCTGCCGGGACCACCGCGTTGAGGAACCCCAGCGCGCGCAGCTCGTGGATGTCCGCCGCACGACAGGTGAGCACGAGATCCTTGGTGATGGCCGGGCCCAGCTCGGCGACCAGGCGAGGAATGCCCCCCCAGGTGAGCGGGATGCCGAGGTCGACCTCGGGCAGGGCAAAACGCGCATCGGCTGCCGCCACCCGCAGATCGCAGGCCGCGGCGAGCACCATCGCGCCACCCAAGCAGTGGCCGCGAATGGCCGCGACAGTGACCGCGCGCATGCCGGCGATCGCGTCGCCCATGCGGCGACCACGCTCGGCCGAGGCGCGTGCGGCGCTTTCCTCGCCGCTCGTATCGAAGCCCGCGAGGTCCGCTCCGGCCGAGAACGAGGCTCCCGCCCCGCTAACGGTGACCACCTTGACCTCCGTGCGCTCGTCCATCCATGAAGCTGCGGCGGCCAGCTCGTCGAGCACTAGTGCCGACAGCGCATTGAGCTTCTCGGGGCGGTTTAGGACGATCCCGCCGCGCGGGCCGTCGGCCCAGACCTGCAGGGTTTCGAAGCGGCCACTCTCGTGTGGGCTCACGCCGTCCGCACGACTTCGCGCCGGACCCAAGGACGTAGCAGCTTGAGCGCCGAGAGGATCGCGCGGGTGGCCGGCGAGCGGTTGAGCGTGTAGAAATGGATCCCCGGCGCGCCCCGGGCCAACAGCTCGGCACATTGCAGCGTCGCGTAAGAGACGCCGAGTTGAAGCACTGCGTCGGGATCGTCGGCGCGGGACTCGAGCTGCTCGAGCAGCGAGCTGGGAATGCTCGCCCCGCACATACCGGTGATCGTCTTGATCTGGCCGACGTCGGTGATCGGCATGATGCCGGGGAGGATCGGGACGTCGATACCCGTCGCGCGCGCCTCGTCGACGAACCGGAAGTAGAGCTCGTTGTTGAAGAACAGCTGAGTGATCAGGAACGAGACACCCGACTCGACCTTCTCCTTCAGGAACCGCAGGTCGTGGATCAGGTCGGGCGCTTCCGGATGGACCTCCGGGAAGCAGGCGGCGCCAATGCAGAACGGGTAGCCAGAGGAGATCAGCGCGGCAAGCTCGGTCGAGTAGCGAAGCCCATTGGGATGGGGGCGCCACTCGGTCTCCCCGCGCGGAGGATCTCCCCTCAAGGCCAGCACATTCTCGATTCCGGCCGTCGCGATCTGGTCGAGGAGGCCACCGAGTTCCTCTCGGCTTGCCCCGACGCAGCTGAGGTGGGCCATAGCTTCGATGCCTTCCTGCTTGATCCATCTGGTGATCTCGACGGTGCGCTCACGCGTCGATCCGCCCGCACCGTAGGTCACCGAGGCGAAGTCGGGCTCCAGGGGTGCCAGTGCCTTGAGCGACGCCCGCAACGTCCGTTCCCCCTCGGGGGTCTTGGGCGGAAAGAACTCGAAGGAGAAGACCGGCTCGTCCGCTGCGGCGATGATCTCGTCGATCCGCAAAGTCGTCGGAATCTAGCAACCTTGACACGAACGTGTCAAGGTTCAACCAGCCGCCAGCGCGAAGCCTCGCCGTCGGGCTCGCGCGTCACCTGCTCGAGCCGCTCGAGGTGTCCCAGGTAGCAGAGCGTCTCTGACAAGAGCCAGGCGGCGTTCTCCGGGCTGACCGGCCGATCGTGAACGGCGGGGGCGATTTCAAGCGCGGTACGCGGGCCGGGCGCTTCGGTCAGGGCCGCGATAGCGGCGTCGAGGCGCTCACGAACCAGCTTCCGATAGCCGGCGATGTGCCCCTTGACGTCGACGAACGGCCGACCGTGGCCTGAGAGCCCTAGCCGCGCGCCGAGCACGTCAACCTTGTCGAGCGAGGCCAGGAACTCACCGACCGGGTCCGGTGTCCAGCCGTAGTCGTAGTAGAGGGAGATCCGGCCGAGAACGTGGTCTCCCGAGATCAGCAGCCGCCGTTCGGGTTGATAGAGGCAGACGTGCGAGGGGGCATGCCCCGGTGTTTCGTAGACGTCCCAGACCCCTAGGTCGGTCTCGATCCGTACCCCATCCTCGAGCGGCCGGTCGGGCTCGATCACCTCGGCGATGCCCGATGGCATCCCGCCAGAGAAACGCTCCGCATAGCGATCCAAGACGGCGGCCGGGACCCCGCTCTGGCGCCCGACCTCGAGCCGGCGGGCCAACGCGGCGGAGGGGTCCTCGGCCGACCGGGCGGCGTGCTCGTGGTCGGGGTGCATCCACAGCTCGCAGCCCGCCCGCTCGATGATCGGCGCCGCCTGTCCCCAGTGGTCCGAGTGGGCGTGGGTGACGGCCAGGAGCCGGACGTGCTCGACACGGAGCCCGACCTGCCCCATCGCCCGCTCGAGCTGGGCCATCGAGCCCGGCTCGTAATAACCGGTGTCGACGAGCACGATCCCCGATCCGGCGGCGATCGCCCAAGCGTTGCCGTGTGGCACCCCGGGCCACGGAAGGGGCAGCCGCAGGCGCCATAGACCTGGCATCACCCGCTCTCCGCGGCCGAGCTCTTTGCGCGCACTGACCATCCTGCCGGACCTTATTGCGCCCGCGTGCCGATCGCTCGGCATCTGGCCTCGCCGGAATGGGCGGCGCGAGCGTCGTCCGGCTGCGTAGACTGCGGCCGTCCGATGGCCTCCACGACCGAGATCGCCAAGCGCTACTTCGGGGCGCTGTCCGAGCACGACCTCGATACCGCGGTCGCCTGCTGGGCCAGCGGTGGAGCTGCCATCGATGAAACCACGAAACCAAAGCCGATCGATCCCGAGCGGGCCGCGGGGCGCAATCGGCATGCAGTGACTCGCCCCCGTTCTAATCCACCTCCGCCGGAAGCTCCTGCTGAAAGTGAGCAAACAAGCGACTCAGAAAACGTCACAGCTTTGGCAACCATACCGAAGCCGCAGAGGTTGCCGGCTTTGGCGGAAACGGGATGGCGTCGGCGCCGCGCTTTGGAAGAGCGAGCGGAAACCGACACCTATGAAGCCGACGCCAAGACATACCACCTTCGGCTTGCCTTCATCTTGTTTATTGCGGCGGTGCTCGGCTGCGCCGTCGGGTATTGGAGCTATCGTTCGCTCCCGGCGCCCCTAATTCCCATATCCGTTCGGAGTGACGATACCGGCGTTGCCCTCACGTGGCCTGCCGACGAAACTCGGGGTGCTAAATACGCTGCCATCAAAGTCGACGATGGATCGCTGCAGCCTCTCTCGCTTCAAGAGAAGAACTCCGGCACGGCGCGAGTTAATCCCGCCTCACACTCCAGCTTTAAGGCGGAATTAGTCGTTCAACACTGGATGCGCGACTCGCGAGGGATCATTCGCTATCTCCGTGGCATTCCGCCATCGCTTACGAAGCCACAGCAGACAGGTCATTAAAAAACCCGCCGGCGCTCACGCGTTGGCGGGTTCTCCTGTTCTGTTTGAAGCTTTGTTTCCTGCTCTTTACTACGCGCTCCAGATGCACTGTAAGGCATGAATGATGTAGCTTAACAAGTTCAAGTTTGTTGTTCCTCCTGGTTTTGGGGGCGTTTCTGGCCCCTGAAGATCACTTCGGCCAGTTTCTGGAAACCCTGAATTAATATTGCGCACCGATTGCGATGCAAAAACTTAACCCGCTGTGGTCCTAGTGGTGCTGCGTTTGCGCTTAGGTTCGATGATCGGCGTTGTCTCGGCTTCGGCGGATTGCACGGGCTTCTTCAAATTAGCTAAGCTCCTGCGCAACGCATCGGCAATGTCCACCACCTCTCCCGATCGCGCCGCAGGCACATTCACAGGAACCGGCTGACCTTTCACCTTATTCGCAATCTCAACTAAGCCTCTCCCGGTACGCATCCCTGTACTTCTCCGGCTGAAACGGGGCCGTCAACGAGCGGATCAAAGTCTCCGCCAACGTGAGTTCCTGAGGCTTTACCGCACTATGTCCGGTGAACTTTCTTCCCCGCGCACCTCGGAGACGAAGAACATAGTATGTGCCAGCATTCCCTGCCGCCCTGGCCGCAGCACCACAATGTGCTCTCGATTGTGCATCGCAAATTGCGCAATTGCAACCAGGCCCATCGTTTGCATCGATCGGTAAAGCAACGCATATGACTTCTCACCGGCCTCTTCGGGCGTTACGTAATAAGACGTCTCGAAATAAACCGGATCGATGCTCGCCAGTTCTACGAACTCCTGTATCTCCATGGCCGTCGATGTTTTTGGGGCCAGGCTCTTCAGTTCCTCCGCCTCCAGAACGACGAATCGGTCTTTTTCGTACTCATACCCCTTAACGACCGACTTCGCCGGCAGTGGTTCGTCGGAGCCCTTCCGTACAGAAACCTGTTCAACAGGTGCAACGTAGGGCAGCTTCGCTGGAGCGATCTCGGGTTCGGCCGCAACTAGCGCTGTCCCCGATCTCGGTGGAACAGCTTTCAGGCTGCGTTCAGGCCGGGTGTCAGGCGCAATTTCAGGTTCGGACTCTGCCCGATCTTCGGCTCGGTATAACCGGCGTAAACCGACGCGCTCGGCGCGTGCTGCGCGAAATAAACGCACTGGAATCGAGATCAGGCCAAAAGTGATGTATCCTCGCCAAACCGTTGAAGCCATATGCACTCCTATCAATACGACCTGCTCCGCTGCCCGGAGTTTCGCGTCTTCGTGTTGTAGCAATTGTGAAGGGATATACATCCATGGGGGAGGGAAGTGCAATGGCCCAAAGCCGTTCTCTAAAGCTCACTTGGTTCCTTGCAGGCGTTCTCTTGCCGGCAATTGGATTTCTGGTTTGGCGCCGAGTAGAACAATCGGCGCGATCAAGCCGGAAGGCACACAGAGAGGAGCTTCACGAAATAGCCGTCGAAGACAGTTTTCCCGCTAGCGATCCGCCCGCAAGTTGGTAGATATGCCTCATTGCTCCGTTATACTTGGACGAGTTATGGATCGGAAGAAGACCGGATTTCAGCCCTTGGCATTTACGTTGACTGTGGCGGCCGCTCTACTTCGGCTTGTCCCGCATCCGCCGAACTTCAGTCCCGTTGGCGGCGTCGCGTTGTTTGGCGGCGCCAAGTTGCGAGGCTGGCAAGCCTACCTCGTTCCTCTTGCAGCTATGCTGCTGACTGATCCGATACGCTCTTGGATGGAAGGCGGTTACCCCGCCTATACATCGTTCACCTTCGTTATTTACGGATGTTTTCTGATCAGTGTTGTGCTCGGGCGGATGTTCTGCGAGGCAATCCTGGGGTCGGACGTATCGGCTCTGTAGCTCTTCTTGGGAGTGTGCAGTTTTTTCTCATCACGAACTTTGCCGTTTGGGTCGCATCGAGCGGCCTTTACCCGCACACGCCGACCGGACTAACGGCATGCTACATCGCTGGATTGCCGTTTTTCGGATACACCGTCCTCGGCGATCTCTTCTATACGGGTTTGCTCTTTAGCCTCCATTACGTGCTGAGCCGCAAGTTCTCGACTCAAGTCGAGACTGCTTAAGAGCCGGAGCCGGGCGGGAAAGGAAAGATTCCCCTGTTTCTTAAGAGCACTAGCCCGCGCTACACTATGAGTTCAACCGGAAGGTGGTGAAATTTCTAATTGGCCGAAGTCCATTTGCAAGATGGTGAAACTCTTGAAAGTGCGCTGCGCCGCTTCAAACGCAAGGTTCAACAAGAAGATATTGTTAAGGAAATCAAGCGGCACTCGTTCTACCTGAAACCGGGTGAAAAGCGGCGCACCAAAGAGGCGCTTGCCCGCAAGCGCAACCGCAAAAAGCGCCCTCGAGATTTCGAATAGCGGTTCTCCCAAACAAAAAGGCCCGCCCGATCACAGGATCAGGTGGGCCTTTTGGCTTGTAATGCGCTTCTCAATCGCGCCTTTTGCGTTAATCGCCCATCGCGCCGACTTCTTCCTGCTTTTCGGTTTGGGCTGGTTTGGCGGGTGTCGAAGAAAGCAGGCCATCTAGCGGAACGAAACCCTCCTGCTTTTTTTCGCCGAGAATGTGCTCGCGGTACAGGCGCGCCATCTTCTCGTCTTCGATCTTCTTCTTCAGCGCTTCGTCACGCGCGCGCATCTTTTCTTCACGCGCCGTCTTGGCGATGCCCTTCAGTTCCAGATCGTGCTGGCGATCCGCCTTCACATGCTCTTCCACCAGCACCAGGTTGTGGTCCTTGCTCGCCAGCGGCACGGACTTATTCCCGGCGAAGATCTCATGTCGGCCTTTCTCTTCATACCACTTGGTGAGCGTCGCCGTCATGTGCATCTTCTCGATGATGTTCCGCCAGCCCACGCCCGTGTTATATGCGCAGAACGAAATTTCGCCTTCCTGCGTCGCATACGGAATGATGCACTGCTCGGTGCGGCGGAAATCGTAGTTGAAGAGGTCCTGGAACCACATGCCCGCGATAAACAGGAAATTCCAGCGGTCGGCGCGGCGCTTCTGAAATATCGTCCATCGTGCGATCGCCCGTCACCTTACCGTACGCGCCCGTCGTCGCCTTTTTCGACATGCCGAAGCACTTGTCGAACTTCTGCACAAGGTCACTCAGTTTGAAATGCTTGGGCGCCTTGAACGGGTTGTAGTTGCGAAGCAGCGCGAGCGTGACGCCCGCCACCGAAAGCGCGCGGCCGCGAGCGGCGTCATTGATTCGCGCCACGTCCTTGGCCAACTGATCCGCGTTCAGGAACGCGGTGACAGGAACGTACTCCTTCGTCTCCTTGTCGCACATGATCGCCATGCCGATGCCGCAGTTCGGATGGCAGCCGCAGCTCAACTGTCCCCAATCCGCCGCCGGTCCGTGCACTAAGTCGGCGAAATCGGAGAACGTGCTCATGAAGCTGATCGGGAACCAGTCGCGCACGGGTTCGCCGATTCCCGTCTGATTCTTGACGTCGTGCGCCAGATGCGACAGCGTATAACGCTGCGCTTTTCTGCGCTCTTCGGTCACCGCTTCGTCGCGGCCCGTAAACGAAACCGGCTGGAACGAGAGGAACGGAATCTTCTTCGGATTGTCGAGCGCGAACTGAACCACGTGTCCCACTTGTTCGTTGTTGACGCCGTTGATGATCGTGATCACTGGAACGATGTCGACTCCGTTGCTCCAGAGGTTCTCTATCGCGCGCAATTTTACGTCGAACAAGTTGCCGACGGCGCGATGCGAATTGGCGGCGTTGCCGATCCCGTCGAATTGCAGGTACGCATAGCGCAGCCCGGCTTCGGCAGCTTCCTTACAGAAATCGGGGCGCTTGGCGAATTCAATGCCGTTTGTCGCGGCCTGCACGCTGTTGTAGCCCACTTTGCGGGCATAACGCACCGCATCCAGGAAGTACGGCGAAAGCGTTGGCTCGCCGCCGGAAAACTGCACCGACATTTGCCGCCGCGGCTTGATCGAAATCGCATTATCGAGCAGCGTCTTGATGTCTTCCCAGCTCAACTCATGGACGAAACCGACCTGGTTGGCATCCATGAAGCATGGGTCGCACATCATGTTGCAGCGATTCGTCAGGTCGATGGTCAGTACCGATCCGCGTCCGTGCGTGATCGTGCTCGTTCCGTGGTTGTGCAGCGTTTCGTCATTGTGCGCGCGGATGTCGCGGCCCGGGAAAACGTCTTCCAGATGCTTTGAGAATGCCGGATCGATGGACATCAGATCTTCGAATTCACCATGCATAGGGCATTCCTTCACCATCAGGATCTTGCCGTCCCGCTCGATGATCTTGGCCTTGATTTCGCCCACGGGTTCGTTCAGAAGGATTTTGTAATCCACTTCGCCATCTACGATCCTCTGGCGGATCTCCGGAATGCACTTGGGGCACAGCGAATCTGTTTCGCGCGGCCAACCCAGCGGCGGCTTGGTTTTCTGATAGCTCTTCAGCAGCGGTTTGTCCGACCACTTTGGGGTGAACGAAGGATTCTGCTTGATCTGGTTGAGCCCGTCGAACACCCGCCAGGCGGCGTTCGCGCCTGACGTGATCGCCTTTTCAAAATACTTGACTGGTTTATGCATGCTCATTATTTGACTTCCAATTCCTCCCAAGAAAATACCGGGCAGATTACCCAGTTACGCCCTAGTATAGGGGTGGTCGTATCCCGTTGAGAACCTAAAGGAATTGAACAGCACCGATTGGAGGTTGTATGGTAATATAGGCCCATTAAACTGAGCGCACTAAATAAAGAAGTACTTGCATTTTCAGAGAGTTACGGAAGAGATTCACCACGCCCGGTAAATCCCCTGTTCTTGCTTAGTTCTACCGGAACAGCAAAAAGCGAAGAGAGCCTTTCCGCAGTCAGAACGTCCGCCTTTTTCCATCCGCATAAACTGAGCCGCGCTTCAGCAGAACCACACGTTCGATCTCGGGAATGATCTCTTCGAGGTGGTGGGTGACCAGAAGCAGGCTGATTCCGCCTGCGCCCAGGCCGGAGATGGCCCCGCAATTCGCGCATGCGCGGCTAAATCCAGGCTGGTCGCGGGCTCATCCAGCAGCAGCGTACTGGGATGGTGTATCAAAGCGCGGGCAATCAGCAGCCGGCGCGCTTCGCCCGACGAGACTTCGTCTACTCCATCGCTCCGCCGAGTGCGCGACGGCCAAACGCTCCATCGCGATTCGAGCGGCCTTTGCATCTCAGACGTGACATGATGATTCGGCCACATGCCTATGGAACCGAAGAAGCCCGACAATATCAATTCACGCCCTGTAATATCCCGCGTGCAACGGGCCATCAGATCGTTGCTGACGACGCCAAGGTGCGAGCGCAGATCGAAGATGTTCCAGCTTGAGCCGGCCCAGAATCTGGAATCTCGATCCCGCCGGGGCTAACGGATAACATTCCGGGTAATGCAGCTTGATCAGGGTCGACTTGCCGCTGCCATTCGGCCCCAAAATCGCGACATGCTCGCCTTGTTTAATACGCAGATCGATGGAGTTCAGCGCCAGACGGCCGCCGCGCTCTACAGATACATTTCGCAGTTCCAATAGTGTTGAGGTCAAAATAAAGAACGAGGGTAACAAGTGGAGGCTGGCTTGACTATTACCGCCGAACAGATTAAGACGTTTGCGGCCGAGTGCGGCTTCGAACTCGCCGGCGTTGCACCTGTCTTTCCGCTGGAGGACTTTCGCGTTTTGATACGTGGCGTACGGCAGGTTTGGCGGGCGAAATGCGGTATCTTATGGATCGGAGAGGCGATATGCGGGGCGATCCACGAAACCTGCTTTCGTCAGCGAAGAGCATCGTCTGCGTGGGAAAGCTCTACAACACCGATCGGCCTTACTCCACGGAACTCCTGGAGACGGCCGGGGTTGGATTCCCGCTATGCCTGGGGCGACGACTATCACGACGCGATTCGCCGCATGCTCGAACTGTTGTTGAAAAGGTTGCGAGCGCTTATGACGAACCGTTTGAATCGAAGATCTGCGTCGACACCGCGCCACTACTCGAAAGATCGTATGCGCGCGCAGACCGGATTAGGCTGGATCGGCAAAAACACCTGCCTGATCAATCAGGAACAAGGGTCTTGGTTTTTTTTAGGGGAAATTCTGCTATCTATTCCTGTAGTGGCCGCTACTCCCCAGCGGATCGTTGTGGGGCCTGCACCGCTGCATCGATGCGTGTCCTACAGCCGCGATCGTTCCTGCTTCCGATGGCGGTTGGCGTCTGGACGCACGAACGTGCATTTCATACCTGACGATTGAGAAGCGGGGACACATCACACCTGAATTGGAGGCGCGAACGGAAATCATATCTTCGGCTGCGACATCTGTCAGGATGTTTGTCCGTGGAATGGCCGTTCAGCAACGGTGCAAGAGGAAGCATTTCTTCCGGTGGACTTGGCGCCGGACCTTGGCCGTCTTTCATCGCTAACTGAGGAGGAGTTTCGCTCGCGCTTTCGCAACTCGCCTGTAAAGCGCGCCAAGTACGAGGGTTTCCTGCGGAACGTGGCCATTGCCGCGCGAAACTCATTGGATGGGCCAGGGCGCTGCGTTCCGGATGATTGAACACGCCGGGCTCGGTCGGTCGCTAAAGCCACCCAGCGAAACTGCCGATGGTTTGACTTGAACCGGCTAAACCGGTGTTGTGCCGTTCACCGGTGGAAATACACTAACTGATCAAATGCATACTCTTGAGCGCATTGAGCCGCCCAAATCGAAATTCGCTCTTTATCAACGTATTTGCGAGCAGTTGCAAGGGTTGATTGGCGCTGAGTCTAATTTCGTTGCGAATGCCGCGAATACTTGTTCGCTTTTGTTCCACTCGTTGCCGGACGTGAATTGGGTGGGATTCTACCTCGTCGAAGGAAGTGAATTAATTCTCGGCCCTTTCAGGGAAAACCAGCGTGCGTGCGGATCCCGTTTGCGAAGGCGTTTGCGGCACTGCCGCCGCCCGCTGTGAGACGATTCGCGTGCCCGATGTCGGCGAATTTCCTGGTCATATCGCGTGCGATACCGCGTCGCGATCGGAAATTGTCGTCCCGTTGTTGAATTGGGGTAAACTGCTCGGCGTGCTCGATATAGACAGCGCATCTCTGGATCGTTTCGACGAGGACGATGAAGAAGGACTGGAGTCCGTGGTCTCAGTTTTCCTTAGCTCGCAGCCGACCAGCGATCTGCCGGATTTTAGCGAGTCAGCCGTCGAAGGCTGAGCCGCAACCGCAGCGCGGCCGTACTCCTGAAACTGGAATTTGGCAGTCACAGAAGATATTCACGTTCTGGCCAGCCGTGCGCGTCAACTTCGCGCGACGGGTCAAGTCCATGCTGCCCGGGAACACTGGGTCGCCGTACTGAACCTGCTTTCGCCGGCCGCTCCGGAACGTGCGGCAGTCGAGCGCGAAATCGCATCCATCGACGCGCAACTGAATCCACGCCCACGCGCGGATTGGCGCAGCGTCTCGGACCTGTGGGCGTCGCGCTTGCCGCCATCGTCAAGTACGGCTCCATCATCCTGGCAAAGGGCAAGTTCCTCATCAGTATCATTGCCTTCGTTGGAATTTATTGGGCGATGTTCGGTTGGTGGTTTGCCGTTGGCCTCACCGGCTCCGTGTTGATGCATGGAATGGGGCACTACATCGCGGTGCGAAGGTTCGGCTTCGCGGCCGATCTTCCCATGTTCCTGCCTGGCTTCGGCGCATTCGTTAAATGGCGCGGCGCAAACGTCGATCAAAACGTGCGCGCTCAGATTGCCTTAGCCGGACCGCTGCTCGGGTTGCTCTCCGGCCTCATCTCTTATGGCCTTTTCCTGGCCACAGGCCACGGCGTCTGGTTAGCCGTCGCACAAGTCGCCGGGTGGCTGAACCTGCTGAATCTCATTCCCGTATTCATCTTTGACGGCGCCCCCGCTATGTCTGCCCTCGGCGCACAAGGCCGTTGGGCGGTGCTGCTGGTCACCGTAGTGCTGTTCTTTACCCTGAAAGAATTCGTATTCCTCCTGGTTGCCGCAGGCACCGCATATCGGCTATGGAAGCGCGATTTTCCCGCGGAAGTGCGGCAAAACACCGCTTACTACTTTCTTGCAATGGTGATGGGAAACGGGTCCCTCAGTTGGTTCGCTTTGAATCAGGCGCGAACCCTCTTCGGTCATTAGCTCGCGTCTCTCCAATACAATTCAGCATC
>CAWDNF010000004.1:0-12393 GCA_963803595.1 uncultured Solirubrobacterales bacterium | reverse complement strand
GATGCTCATTCGCCGCTCCACGCCGTCCAGGCCTGCGGGACCGTCGTGTAGACGAGCACCGCGGCATACAGGGCGCCGGCGATCCCGATCACCAGCGCCGCCGCCTGTGGCCCCGGCCTTCCCAGCACCCAGCCGAGCCCGTGCGATCCCCCGATCGCGGCGGCCAGCGCCACCGCGCCGAGCGCCGCGCTGGCCATCCAGTGGACCGCGGAGACCGGCGTCTCGTCCTCCCCGAAGCAGCCGCACGCCGCCCCTCGCCCCGCCAGCGCGGCCGCCACCCCCACGAACATAGCGTACGTCCCGGCCAGGACGGCAATCGTCGCCCGCGTCGGAGCAACGGCACACGCGGCCCCGAGGACAAGCTCGCCGGCGGCCAGGGCCGGCACCGTCCACGCGCGGACCGGGAGCCCGAGCGCGCGAAGCGCGGCGGCGGCGCCGTGCGGCGAGCGCAGCTTGAGCGCGCCGGCCACGCACAGCAGCAGCGCGGCCACGATGAGGGGCGGGGTGAGGGCCTGAGTCATCGGGTCGGCTCCTCGCTCCGCTCACCCGCCGGGACCTCGTCCGCCCGCTCGCCCCCCGGGAGCTCGTCCCGCTCGCCCGCCGGGAGCTCGTCCGCCCGCTCGCCCGCCGCGAGCTCCTCGGCGCGGCGCTCGAGCACCGCGGTCGCCGCGCTGGCCGGGTCGAGCTCGCGCGCCACCACCCGATCGAGCAGCTCCTGCGTGGCCGGGTCGTCGCGGACCGACGCCTCGAGCTCGCGGCGCATGCGGAAGGCGGCCAGCGCCAGGACCTCGTTCATCAGGTTGCGCCGGCGGCGCTCGGACAGCGTCCCCTCCGCCTCCACGTAGACGCGGTGCTCGGCCAGCTTCTCCGCCAGCTCCTCGATCCCCTCGCCGCGCACCGCCTCGGTCTTGACGATCGGCACCTCCCACCCCTCGTGGGGACCCAGCGCGAGCACGTTCTTGATCTCGCGGACCATTGTGTCGGTGAGTGGATGGTCGGCCTTGTTGACCACGATCACGTCGGGGATCTCCATCACGCCCGCCTTGAGCGCCTGGATCGAATCGCCTGACCCAGGCATTAACACGAGCACGACCGTATCGGCGTGGTCGATGATGTCGACCTCGGCCTGCCCGACGCCCACCGTCTCGAGCAGGATCACGTCGCGGCCGGCCGCGTCCATCAGCAGCGCGGCCTGGAGCGAGGCCTCGCTCAGGCCGCCCAGGGCTCCGCGGCTGGCCATTGAGCGGATGTACACGCCCGGATCGAGGAAGTGGTCGGACAGGCGGATGCGATCGCCGAGCAGAGCGCCCTGTGTGAAAGGCGAGGTGGGATCGATCGATAGGACCGCGATGGTCCGGTCGTGGGAACGTTCGAGCTTGGTCAGGGCGCCGAGCAGAGTCGACTTGCCCGAGCCCGGCGGTCCCGTGAAGCCGATGATCGCGGCCCGGCCGGTGCGCGGATATACCTCCTTCACCAGCGCCCACCCGTCCGGGTCGTCGTTCTCGACCAGCGTGATGCCTCGCGCGAGCGCCCGACGGTCGCCGGCCAAGAGACGTTGGGCAAGCGATTCGCCGGCGCCGGGCATCCTTAGTGGTCGTCCACGCGGGGCCGCTCGAATGCGAGTGTCTCTGCGAGGACGGCCACTACGCGCCACATCATGCCAGGGGTACGATCCGCGCGTGCAGTCCGCGAGCGTCGAGCAGCTGGAGCGCACCGCGCCGGCCGCGGTGCCGCCGGCGGTCCGCTCAGGCCCTCCGCCACTGCACGGCGGACCCCTGACGTTCCTGCGCTTCGCGCGCCGGCATCACATGCTGCAACCCGGCTACGCGGTGCTGATCGCGCGGTGGGCGTGGCTGAAGCTCCGCTGGCGCGGCCGGCTTCGCACCGACGGGCTGTGCTTCGTGTGCCCGGGCGTCGAGTTCGAGATCGGACGGCACGCCTCCGTGACGCTCGGCCGGTGGTCGTGGATTGGCCACCGCAGCAAGATCCGCGTCCACGAGGGGGAGTTCTCGCTTGGCGCCAAGTCCGTGATGGGCCAGGAGTGCACGATCTCCGCCTACCAGCACGTATCGATCGGCCGCGAGTGCATCATCGCCGACCGGGTGATGATGATCGACTTCGACCACGGGATGGTCGAGGTCGAGCGCCCGATCCGCGAGCAGGGGATCTACAAGCGCGACGTCGACGTCGGCCACAACGTGTGGATCGGATACGGCGCGTGCGTCCTGCGCGGCGCCGCAGTGGGCGAGAACTCGGTGATCGGCACGAGCGCCGTGGTGACCGCCGACGTGCCCGCCAACGCGGTGGTGGCCGGCGTCCCGGCGCGGGTCATCCGGATGCGCAAGGCCCCGCGAACCTTCAGCTGGGCATAGCCTGGGCGACAAACCCTCGTATATGAGGCCGTCGCAAATTCCCCGGTGGTGTGAGCGGGTCTCCGGAAATGTGGACCGGTCCGGAGGGGCGGGGTTCTGTCCGGTGCGACTGGTAAAAGTGCCTCCTGAGCAGGGCTTTAACGGCTGAGTGCAGCAGCCGGGGCCTGCATCAGGAGGTGATTTTGGATGATGACGGATCGGGCGGCGGAACTCGATGCGGGCGATCGTCGTGTGGGGCCGGCGGGCGCGACGCGGGTGTATGTGTGCCCGGCGCGAGATCAGTTGTTCTTGATGCCGGTGAGCATGCGCGACTGGCTTGAGGAAGGGCATCTCGCGTTCTTCGTGCTCGAGGTGGTCGGCGAGTTGGACACGAGTGCTTTGCATCGACGGCCGGGTGGGTGTTCCGGCCGGCCGCCGTATGAGCCGGGGATGATGGTGGCGTTGCTTTTGTACGCGTACTGTTGCGGGATCCGTTCCAGCCGGCGGATCGAGGCGCACTGCCGGACCGACGCGGCGTTCCGGGTGATCTGCGGCGGGCTGGTGCCCGATCACGCGACGATCGCGCGGTTCGTCGTTGAGAACGAGCAGGCGCTCGAAGGCCTGTTCGTCGAAGGGGTGCGGTTGTGCGCAGCGGCCGGGCTGGCGGAGTTGTCGGTGGTGGCGCTGGACGGGACGAAAATCGCCGCCGACGCGTCACGGGCGCGCAATCGCGACGCCGACTGGATCCGGCGCCAGATCACCAAGCTGATGGCGCTCACCGCCGAGGATCAGCCGCTTCCCGCGGCCGACACGGACGGGTTGGCGGGTCTCGAACCGGCGTGTGAGATCTCCACCCCAACCGGCCGGCTGGCCAGGTTGCAGGCCGCGCTTGAAGTGATCAAGGCCGAGGACGCGGCGGTGGCCGCGGAGGCCGAGCGCTCAGCCCAGGCGGCAGCGGCACTGGCCGAGCATGGCCGCCATCAGATCGGGCGCAAGCCCAAAGACCCGCACGCGGCGCTGGCGCGCGCCGAGGTCGATCAGGCGGTCGCGCGCAAGCGCGTTGAGGATCTCAAGGCCGAGCGTGAACGCCGGAAGGCCGCGGCGGCCAGGGGAGAGAAGACCGCCGGCCCACGCCTGCGGATCGACAAGGCACAAGACGCGCTGCAGGCGGCCCGGGCGAGGCTCGCAGCCGCCCGCGAGGCAGTACAGGCCGCCCCCAAGACCGAGCGCCGGGCGAACATCACCGATCCCGATAGCCGGATCATGACCACCAAGGACGGCTGGGTGCAGGGCTACAACGCCCAAGCAATCGTCAACCCCCAGCAGATCGTGCTCGCGGTCGACGTCAGCCAAGACCCCACCGACGTCCAGCTGTTCGAGCCGATGAACGACAAGCTCACCCAGACGCTCACCGCCGCCGGGATCATCATCGAGGTCGAGCTTGAGCTCGCTGACGCCGGCTACTGCTCAGAGGCCAATCTCACCTGCCCCGGCCCCGATCGGCTGATCGCCACAACCAAGGACTGGAAGCAGCGACGCGCCGCCCGCGAACTCGGAGACACCGACGGCCCCCCACCACCCGGCCTCACAGCGACCGAGGAGATGGAACACCTCCTGCGCACCCCCCAAGGCCACGCCGCCTACAAACAGCGCTCCCAGCTGATCGAACCCGTCTTCGGCGACCACAAGCACAACCGCCAGATCCGACGCTTCCGCCGCCGCGGCCTGACCGCTGTCCGCAGCGAATGGGCGTTCATCCACCTCGCCGGCAACATCCTCAAGCTCTACCAGCACCACAGCGCCGTCGCGATCGCCTGAACGACCACCCGGTCACACCCCACCCCCAAACGCGACACCCCCGGCCGAGAGCTTCGGAGCCGAACACTGCCCGCGAGACCGAGTCGCCGACGGCCACCAACGACCGCCCCACTGCCACCGACCAAGCGAGCACCCAGACCGCGCTCCATCATCACACCAACACCGCCCCCACCATCAACCGCAAACGTTTTGCGACAGCCTCATATCGGGGGTTTCTCGACCAGGCCCCGGTCACGGCCGGCCTAGTCACGGCCGGCAGATCGCAACGAAGTCGAGCGCGCGGGCAAGCGGGGCCGACCGGAGCATGAAATCACGTGCCGAGATGGCCGGCGTGAACCAGCCGTAAAACGGTCTGGTGATCCGAAGGCCGGCGTGAACCCGGTCCCACCCCAGCCGCAACGCGACCTCGTGGACGCGGAGTTTGCCGGCGTGGAACAGCCCGAGCATCTGCACCTGGCCGAACACGGTCTCGCACAGCGCGGTGAGCTCCTCCGCCCGGTACTCGCGCAGATGCCAGGGGTTGTCGGATTTGGCCGCGCCCGGTGGCGCCAGCGTCAGGATGTTCGGCGTGGAAATGTACGCGACGCCACCGGGTGCGAGCAGCGAGCGGAAGTGCCGGAGCACGCCCGCCGGGTCGATCACGTGCTCGATCGTCTGCAGGAACACCACGGCGTCGAACGACCCCGGCTCTCCGTAGGTCTCCACCGCGCCCCAGTCGAACGCGAGGCCCGGACGCGTGTACTTGAGCCGGGCGTGCTCGTGCGCCTCGGGGTTGCCGTCGACGCCCACCACGCTGGCGGCCGACCGGGCCAGGACAGCGGATCCGTAGCCCTCGCCGCAGGCCATGTCGAGCACGCGGCCGCCCGCCACCCGGGCGGCGATCCACTCGTACACGGCGAGATGCCGGCGGTACCAGTAGTTCTCGGCCGGCACGTCGGGCAGCGTGCGCTCGCCGGTTAGTTCGAGCGGCGGCACGCCCGGCGGCTGGTTCTGCTGGACGTACGCGTTCACCGCCGCCGAGAGGGTAATGTCCCCGCCGCCATGGAGGTGCCGCGGACGGCGGACCAGATCCGCGATGTGAACACGCGCTATCACGACGTCGCCGCAGCGAGCTACGACTCCAAGTGGGCCATCGACTTTGGCGAGCTCGGCCAGGCCCAGGTGATCGGCAAGATCCGCAAGGTGCTCGGCGCGGCGCTGGAGGGCGGGTTCGACCGGTCGCTCGAGGTTGGCGCCGGCACGGGCTATTTCAGCCTGAACCTGCTGCGTGCCGGCATCGTCCGCCACGCCACGTGTACCGACATCTCGCCTGGCATGCTCCGCGCGTTGCTGGCCAACGCCCAGCGACTGCGCCTCGACGTGAAGACGACTCAGGCCGACGTCGAAACGCTGCCCTTCCCCGAGCACACCTTCGACCTCGTGGTCGGCCACGCCGTCCTGCACCACATCCCCGGCCTCGAGCGCGCCTTCGGGGAGTTTCACCGGGTGCTGAAGCCGGGAGGGTGGATCGTCTTCGCCGGCGAGCCCTCGCGGTTCGGCGATCGGCTCGCATCCGTTCCCAAGCGCGGGGCCCTGGCGATGGCGCCGATATGGCGCTGGGCGCTGCGAGCCTCGCCAACGCCTCCACCGCCGGCCGGCCCGAATGGCTCGATGAACGGCGACGGGGCCGGGCTCGAGAAGGTCGTCGACATCCACGCCTTTTCACCCGACGATCTGGCCCGCTTCGCCCGCGTCGCCGGCTTCGTCGACGTCCGCGTCCGCGGCGAGGAGCTGCTGGCCAACTGGTTCGGCTGGTTCAACCGCGGGCTCGAGTCTACGGCCGATCCGGCCGGCGTGCCGATGCTGTGGCGCCAGTACGCGTTCCGCGGCTACCTGCTGCTCCAGCGCGTGGACGAACGCCTGCTCGAGCCGCGGCTGCCGCCGGCGATCTTCTACAACCTGCTGCTCGCCGCGCGCCGGCCGTAGAGCCCCGTCGGCCGCAGAGCCCCGCCGGCCGTCCCTCCCCGCGCCACCACGCCGGCCGGACCGTCGGGCGTAGACTCGGGGTGCGCATGCCCGAAGGCCCCTCGCGCGAGTTTCCGCTGTTCCCGCTGGGGATCGTCGCCCTCCCCGGCGAGCTGATCCCGCTGCACATCTTCGAGGAGCGCTACAAGACGATGATCCAGGAGTGTCTGGACAGCGAGGGCGAGTTCGGGATCCTGTGGCTGTCCGATGACGGCCTGCGCGAGGTGGGGTGCGCGTGCGCGATCGATCGCGTGCTCGAGCGCATGGAGGACGGTCGCATGCACCTGCTCGTCCGCGGGACCCGGCCGTTCCGCGTGCTCGAACGGCAGGGCCACCTGCCCTATCCCGCCGGCGTGATCGAGTTTGTCGAGGATCGCGAGGACGCTTTCGATGCCGACCTGGCCACGGGCGCCCACGAGGCCTACGCCGAGCTGGTTAAGCGCGCCACCGACCGCGATCCCGAACCCGAGGAGCTGGCCGAGATGAGCGCCTACGCCATGGCCGCCACCGTTGACTTCGGTCTCGATGCCAAGCAGGGCCTGCTCGACATGCGCTCCGAGAACGCCCGTCTGCGGCTGGTCACCCGCCTGTTCCGGGCGGCGATCAAGCGCCTCGAGCTGGTCGACCGGGTCCAGGAGCGCGCCCGCTCCAACGGCAAGGTCCGCTTCGGCGCCAGTTAGGCACCCCCAGCAAATCGGGTCTCAGGCGTTATAGATGACCATCGCTACCCCGAACAGGATGCAGTAGATCCCGAACGGGTTCAGGTTGTTCGTCTTGAAGTAGCGCATCAGCAAGTGCACCGTGAAAACCGCGGTGATCGCCGCGGCGATCGCGGCGACGACCGCTTGCCCGCGCAGGCCAGCCCCGAGCGGACCGGTGAGGTCGCTGAACTTGTACAGCCCGGCGGCCAGGATCGGCGGCGTAGCGAGCAGGAAGGCGAACCGTGCCGAGTCCTCGTTGTCGAGCCCGCGCACGAGGCCGGTGGCCATGCAGATGCCGTCGCGACTCAACCCGGCGATCAGGGCAAAGCTCTGGAAGAACCCGATCACGCCCGCTTCGCGGTACTCGAGCGTCTCCAGCCGGCGACCCCCGTCGCGCTTCATCCCCTCGCGCTCGGCCAGAGCCCGCACCTCAGACCGCCGGCGGACGTGCTCGGCGGCGAGCAGGATCACTCCGTTGACGACCAGGAAGCACGAGGCGGCGAACGGCTTGGCCAGCGCCACGCGGATCGGGTGCTCGAGCAGCACGCCGAGGATTCCCACCGGGATTGTCGCGATGATGATCAGCCAGGCCAGACGTTCCGTCGACGTCTCGACGCGACGCTTGCGCACCGTGGCGAAGAAGGCGACGATGATGTCGATCCAGGTCCGCCAGAAGTAGATCAACAGGCCGACGGCGCTCCCCACGTGGAGCATGACGACAAACGCCAGCCAGGGAGACTCCGACTGTGACTGCCAGGCCACGATGTTGTGCCATCCGAACAGGTTGGGGAAGATGACCGTGTGCCCGAGGCTCGAGATCGGGAAGAGCTCGGTTACGCCCTGCAGCACGCCGAGCACGATGGCCTGACCGTAGGTGATGAGACTGTGGGCAGCGACGACTAGCACGAGCGAGGACGGTAGCGGTCCTTCTAACTGGGCGGCAAGGCTAAGAGGACCCTCAAGATCCGATGCCGCACGGATCCGCGGCGGCCTGTACTACAAACAACTCCAGTTGCGACAGTTCCTTCCGCGCCGACGCGGCGGTGTCCGGAAATGAGAACGTGCCGTTCTGCACCTGCACGGTGTAGGTGAACACGCTCCGAGCGATCCGCGGGAACCTGAGCTTGACGTCCTGATTCAGGTTGTTCGCGAGATCGCGCGCTTGGAGCAATTGCGGGTCGGAGAGCGGCTTGGCCTTCGCACCGTCGCAGGAGATCGTGCCCGCGTCGTTGACGAGCAGCGTCAGCGGTCGCCCGCCCGCCCCGGATCGCGCGACCTTGAACAGATCGGGCGACTGAACATTGAGGCCGCAGCCGCCGAGCGCGAACCCAGCCGCCGCCACGACCGCGACCCATGCCTTCATGAAGCCTCGTGCGTCTCGCTTCGACCCACTAGACTACGACGGCCGCGCCACCCCGCCGCGGATCGCCGCCACCCGAGAACCGGCCCCGTCCATCGCGCGCGGCCGCCTGCACGCCGCCGAAGAACAGATTGAGCTCGCGGAACCGCCCGATCGCGCGCCCCGCCCGTTCGAGCGATGCTGTGTCGATCCCGGGCTCGGCGTAGACGATGCCGTCCTCGAAGTGCACTCGAGGGGCTCGGACCGCGTCGTCCGCCGGCAACTCGTCGTCGATCACGCGGATGATCGTCTGGAGGATCGCGGACCGGATCCGGTTGGACCCGGCGCTCCCGAGCACCAGCTCCGGCGTGCCCTCACGCAGCACGGCCGTCGGAGACATCATGCTCGGCATTCTGCGCCCGGGAGGATGGCGGTGAAAGCCGAGCGGGTTAAGGTCCTGCTCCCCCAGCATGTTGTTTAGGTGAACGCCGGTGCCGGGAACGACCACGCCCGAGCACGAGCCGTTGGAGGACGTCACCGAGCAGGCCCAGCCCTCGTGGTCGAGCACGGCCACATGGGTGGTCGACCCAAGCGGGGAGCGCCGGGCAAGGAACCGCTCGACGAACGAAGGATCGTCCAGCCCCTCGAGAAACTCCGGCGTGCGCTCCGCCTGCGTCCGCTCCATGGTGGCGACGACCCGCGCCAGATCGGGGGCCCCGGGCTCGGCGTCGAGCAGCGCGAGCGCGTGGGCGATCAGGATCCCTCCGGCCGACGGCGGCGGGTTGGTGAGCACCTCGCGGCCCCGGTAGGTCGCCCTGATCGGGTCGCGGTCCACGACCTCGTACCCCGCCAGGTCCGAGGCCGTCACGATTCCGCCCCGCGCGCTCAGCCACTCCACGATGGCGTCGGCGATGTCTCCCGCGTAGAACGGCGCCGGCCCCTCGGCTCCCAGCCGCTCGAGTGCGTCGCCCAGCTCCGGCTGCCTGACGACGTCGCCCGCGCCCACCACCGCGCCACCGGGAGCGAACAGCGCCGCGGACTCGGGGGTGGAGGTGACGATACCGGCCAGGATCTCGATCACGTACGCCTGGGCCGCGTTCATCTCCACGCCGTCACGTGCCAGCTTGGCCGCCGGCGTGACCAGCTCGCTTAGCGGGATCCGTCCGAAGCGGGTGGAGGCCTCAGACACCCCCGCCGCCATACCGTAGGTCCCGACGGATGCGGGCCCGATGTTGAACACCTGAATGGCGTCGCCGAACGAGACGCTGACCGGGACCAGCTCGGCTCGCCTGTCGGCGGCGGCGCCGCGTCCCGGTGCCTCCACGAAGAAATCCAGCAGCACCGGCGCGCGCCCCGGCTCGACTACCAGCATGTAGCCGCCGGCCCCGAGGCTGGTCAGGAGCGGCTCGCAGCTGAACGAGGCGAGCATCGCGCCGAGCGCCGCATCGACCGCGTTACCGCCAGCGCGCAGGGCATCGGCGCCGGCCCGGGCGGACAGCGGATGGCCGGCGGCGATCACGCCGAGCGGCACGGCCGTCATGACTCGGCCCGCTGATGGCTAGAACCAAGCATGGCAAGGACGCAGGAAGCAACGTGTGCTCCGCACACGAGCGACCGAGGACGCCGCCAGGCGCAGGTTATCGCCGTCAGCGGCGAGGAATGAATTCCGGGACGTCCAGTTCCATGGGCGACCCGGACGTGCGCGGCCTGGCCCGCCTGACGCGCGGCTCGCCGGACGGCTCGCGCAGTGCTCCGCGCGACTCACCGATGTCGCTGCGCGTGCGCTCTCGAAGGCGGGGCCCGCTGGCGTCGTAGCCCGTCGCGATCACGGTCACCCAGACGCTGTCCTCGAGCTTCTCGTCGACCATCGCGCCGAAGATGATGTTGGCGTCCGGGTGGGCGGCCTCTGAGACCGCCCTCGCGGCCTCGTTGACCTCCCACAGCGAGAGGTCGGTGCCGCCGGTGATCGAGAGCAGAATCGAGCGCGCGCCCTCCATGCTTGTCTCGAGCAGCGGCGAGGCCACGGCGTGCTCGGCCGCCTCGACCGCGCGCCGGTCGCCACTGCCCATCCCGATTCCGAGCAGGGCATTGCCGGCGCCGGACATGATCGTGCGCACATCGGCGAAGTCGAGGTTGATCAGCCCAGGGAGCGTGACCAGGTCGGAGATGCCCTGCACGCCCTGGCGAAGCACGTCGTCGGCCACTCGGAACGCGTCGACCATCGACACGTTGCGTTCCAGCACCGACAGCAGGCGGTTGTTGGGCACGACGATCAGCGTGTCGACCTCCGCCGCCAGGGCGGCGATGCCCGCCTCGGCCTGGTCGCGCCGCCGGGTGCCCTCGAATTGAAACGGGCGGGTGACGATTCCCACGGTCAGCGCGCCGAGCTCGCGGGCGATTTGGGCAATGATCGGCGCCGCACCCGTGCCGGTGCCGCCGCCGGCGCCCGCCGCGATGAACACCATGTCCGAGCCGCGCAGCATGGCCTTGATCCGGTCGTACTCCTCGCGGGCGGCGGCGCGCCCCAGCTCGGGATTGGAGCCCGAGCCGAGGCCGTGCGTGATCGAGTCGCCGATGTGCAGCGTGTCGTGCGCGGCCGAAGTCTGTAGAGACTGGAGGTCGGTGTTGACGGCGAGGAACTCGACGCCCTCGACCTCGGCCTCGACCATGCGGTTGATCGCATTGACGCCCGCGCCGCCGATGCCGACGACCCGCAGCACGGCGCCGAGAGTCCTGTCCGGCCGCCGCGACTCACCGGCGCGCGTGGGCCGCGCGTAGACGTCTTCTTCGGGCGCCGGCCGCTGTTCGGCAGGCGCGGGGGGCTCGAGTACGTTCTCGGGGAGGTCGGCCGAGAAGGCATGTCGAAGTCGCTCGTGGGGTAGCGGGACGCGCGGCTCCTCGACCTCGGGCTCGGGCGGGGCGGGTGGTGCGGCGGGTGATGCGGGCGGCTGCGCCGGCTCCTCGGTCGCCTCGGGGCCGCTCGCCGGCGACGCGGGACCCCCGGCGCCGCTCGCCGGCGACGCGGGATGCGCGGCCTCGGAGCGGTGCTGGTCCTCCTCGGCGGTCTTGCGGAACAGATCTGCGAGTGGTCCCTCGCGCATACTCGCGCGCTTACCGGTTGGCATTCGAGAGGACCTCCTTCGCGAGCTGCCGATAGGCGTGGGCGGCCAGACCGTCGGGATCGTACTTCAGGACCGACATGCCTTTCACGGGCGCTTCGGCGAAGCGGATCGTCTTGCGGATCCGAGAGGCGAACACGCGGTCGCCGAAGTTCTCCTCGAGCAGCCCGATCGCCTCCTTCGCGTGCAGCGTCCGAGTGTCGACGAGCGTCGGCAGGATGCCCTCGATCTCTACGTCCGGGTTGAGGTTCTCGCGGATCATCGCGAGGGTGTTCTGCAGCTGGATCAGGCCGCGCATCGACAGATATTCGCACTGGACGGGGACGATCACCTTGTGCGCCGCGGTCAGCGCGTTGATCGTGAGCAACCCCAGGCTCGGCGGCGTGTCGATGAACACGAAGTCATAGTCCTCCTCGACCGGCTTCAGGGCCTTCTCCAGCGAGCGCTCGCGGCCGATCATGGTCGACATCGCGATCTCCGCTCCCGCCAGGTCGATCGAGGAGCAGGCCACGTCGATCTCGCGTTTGCGGATCACCTCGCGGATCGAGATGTGGTGCACGAGAACGTCGTACATCGACTTCTCGAGCGTGTCCGGATCGATGCCCTGGGACATCGTCAGGTTGCCCTGCGGGTCCATGTCGACACACAGGACCCGATGCCCCTCCTCGGCGAACGCCACGGCCAGGTTGAGCGTGGTCGTGGTCTTGGCGACGCCGCCCTTCTGGTTGGCGAACGCGATCACGTGGCTCATATCGACGGCAGTATTCGCAGCAGCGCCGCGGAATCCTCCGCGATCGGCGTGAATCCCGGTCCGCCGCCATCGCAGCGGATTCCGCGCGATCGGCCCCCCGCTATTTTCGAAGCCGTGCCCAACCTCCTCGACAAGCGCCTGCTGTTCGTCACCGGCAAGGGCGGCGTCGGCAAGTCGACCGTCGCCATCGCGCTCGGGCTGCTCGCCGCGCGGCGCGGACGGCGCACGATCGTGGCCGAACTTGCCAGCCAGCAGCGCGTTCAGGGCCTGTTCTCCGAAACCGAGCGCGAGCAGTTCCGAGAGCTCAAGC
>CAWDNF010000003.1:0-29650 GCA_963803595.1 uncultured Solirubrobacterales bacterium | reverse complement strand
CCGGTCTCGCAACTGGCGATGAGCAGGTGCGCAGCAACGCGCGGGTCGAGACCCGCTTTCGTTCTCTCGCGGGCATCGGGTGCACGACATCGTGGCTGGTTGTGTCCGGAAGCGGTCGCGCTGAGCAGCAGCCAGGCCGTAGACGGGGGGCTCCTTTGCTGCGCAAGCGACTCCGGAGCCGGGCGAGGTCGCTGGCGTTCAGCTGAGGTCGGAAATTCCGGAGATCAGTAGGTAGGTGCCGATCGCTCCGGCGAGGAAGACGATCACGATCCGCCGGTGAGCCGTCATCCAGGCGTTGAGCTTCTCGGTGAGCGAGCGCGTGCCTCCG
Organism: uncultured Solirubrobacterales bacterium; assembly: GCA_963803595.1. Classification (GTDB taxonomy): domain Bacteria; phylum Actinomycetota; class Thermoleophilia; order Solirubrobacterales; family Solirubrobacteraceae; genus Palsa-465. The sequence continues at coordinate 29,322 of CAWDNF010000003.1, read as the reverse complement.
GCAAAAGAACAAGGCCAAGCAGCGGGAGCTCAATCAGGGCGAACTGGATCAGGTTGAACCCGAGGATTACGAGCACGTTCGTGGTTGTTGACACGTTCTGCTTGGCCAGAAGCGCGAGGCCGGCGAGGTAGTAGGCGCCGGGCACGCTGTACAGAGCACCGGCCGCCCACGCGATCCACAACGAGTCGTGGCCGAGGGCCCGGTCGTGGAGGCTCTGGTGCCCCGAGCGATCGGCGTGGGCTTTGCGAGTGCGGCGGGGGTGCCATTGCACCTTGCGGCCCAACCACTCGCGCGACCGCGACCAAGATCAGCAGAGCGCCCGCCACCACCTCGATGACCCCCTGCGTCGATCGGCCGAGACGCAGGCCCGATCCGTGCAGCGCCAGCACGATCAGCAGCCCGAAGATGATCGAGAAGCCAAATCCCCCGATCAGGTACGCGCCGAGCTTGCGGGCCGGCCGCGGGCCGCCCCAGCAGGACGACGGCCGCGGTGAGAAGCCCGGCGTCGAGCGCGGAGACCACCGCGATGAGGAACACTTGACCCATGCCGGCGTGCGACCGCGAGCGTAATCCAACGATTGCCGGCCCGTGTCGTTGCGGCCGGGCGGCAGTGGGCTCGCGACATGGGATGAGGATCCTGGCATCGGGGTTGGCGTGCGATGAGTGAGGAGAGCGGGAGCGCCAACCTGGAGAAGGTCGATCACGTCGTGGTCCTGATGCTCGAGAACCGCTCGTTTGACCACATGCTCGGCTACCTGTCGCTCGAGGGCGGCCGCGGTGACATCGATGGCCTACGGGCGCAGTTCTCCAACGAGCACAACGGGCGCGCCTACCCGGTCCATCACCTCGACACCACGGCGATCGAAGACGACCCGGATCACTGCGCCGACGCGGTCGACCTTCAGGTCGGCCACGGCGCGATGAACGGCTTCGTGGCGAGCTTCGCAAAGACGCTATCGGACCGCGGGGTGCAGGACGCCGACGTGGGGCGCGTGATGGGTTACCACAACGGCGCGGATCTGCCGGTCTACGATCACCTCGCGAGCGAGTTCGCGGTCTGCGATCGCTGGTTCAGCTCGGTCCCCGGCGCGACGTGGCCCAACCGCCTGTATGCCGTTTCCGGTGGCGCGGCGGGCAGCCGCGATGACCTGCCGCTCAACCTGCCACCGCTCTACCACCGCCCGTCGTTCGTCCGGCACCTCGACGCTAACGACATCTCCTGGCGCTGGTACTCCTTCGAAACCGGCAGCTTACGTCTCGTCGACCGCCACTACCGCCTCGGCCACCAAGATCGGTTCGCGTTCTTCAGCCATACGGTCCTGAGCTGGAAGACTCGGCTCGAGCACAGCATCGACCCGAAGACGCCGAGCTTCATCGAGGACGCCGCCCGGGGTGCGCTGCCGTCGGTCGCTTGGATCGACCCGAACTTCAGCAACTTCGACCCGATCGGCTTTCGGCCCAACGACGATCACGTACCGGCGGACATCAGGGACGGCCAGGACCTCGTACTCGCCGTCTACCACGCGCTCGCCACGAGCCCGCACTGGGAGCGGACACTGCTGATCGTCTTTTACGACGAGCACGGCGGATTCTTTGATCACGTCGCGCCGCCGGAGGCGCTCGACGACGACCCTCGGACATTTGGGCGCTACGGCGTCCGCGTACCGGCGCTGATCGTCTCGCCGTGGATCGAGCCAGGCGCCGTCTCGCACACGTTGTTCGACCACACGTCGATCATCAAAACGATTCTGTTGCGATTCTGCCCGCACGCGCTCAGACAGCCGTCCGGGCACGACGCGCCGGGCGCGCTCAAGCGCCCTGGGGCCCCACGCTACATGGGACTGCGCCTGGCGCAAGCCAATGATCTCGGGGAACTCCTCACCCTTGCCGCGCCTCGACCAGCGTCGTCTCATTCGGCGCTCATCGATGGGGCCGCGAAACGGGCCGCAGAAAGACCGCAGCACCTCCGGCTGGACCAGGAGCGGATCGAGCGCGCGCCGATGACCGACCTCCAGGTCCGCATTGCCGCAGCGAGTCGCGAGCTGAGAAGACTTGGGCATCCGGAGGGCCAGCCGTAGATCGAATCAGGCAGCGGGCTCGTCGAACTTTGGCGCGAGCTGTGAGTTGGGGGCATCGTCTTCGTCGTCAACCCTTAAGTTGATCGCGAGCGCAGGGAGTTTCGCCGCCCTTGACTGGCGCAATGTCCTGGGAGAGTCGCACTCGGATCCAGGTGCACGCGACCGTGGCAAAGAAGAACGCCAGTTGGTCGAATCCTGCCCGCCCAACAGCACATCGCCGACCTGCACCGAGCCGCCGACCACAACCGCCTCGTGCACACCGCCACCGGCGCCGCCAGCAGCCACACCGTCCCCGCGCCCCGCCACGCCGCCGCCGCGCCAGTTTCGTTCCTGCGCTGGCTCCGCCGCCTGGCTTAAACGCGCCCGTTGCTCAGGAGCGCTAACTCGAGGTGGCCAGCCGCAAGCACGTAAGCGGTCACGGGCGGGTCGGCAGCAGCGCTACCGCCTGAGGCGTCGAGCAGCAACGCGTGACCAACGGACGCGCTGACGGCCGGCCCGGCATCGGTGGCGGTGAGGGCATCTAGGCGCCGGAGCGACCAGTCTCGCAATGCGCGGAAACCGCGCACTGACGGATGGAGAGACGTTGGTCACGTGGCGGGAGGGTCAGTGGAGGATGGGAGACTGTGCCGATGGAAGCCTTCGTGCATCGACCTGGTGAGGGGGAGCGCCACATCGCCGGCAGTTCGGAGATCGTCATCAAGGCGACTGGCGACGAGACAGCGGGGACGTTCTTCCTCTCGGAATCGACGTTCGCTCCTGGATTCCCTGGACCGCCTCCGCACCGCCATGAGCGGCTCGTCGACATGTTCTACGTGCTTGATGGCGTTTTGACGGTGCGTCTTGGCGAGGCGACGCACCAGCTCGGGCCGGGATCGTTTGTGTGCGTCCCTGCCGGCGTTGTTCACACGTTCAGCAACCCGAGTGACAGCCCGGTCCGGTTCCTGAACTTCAACACGCCCGCGGGCTGGGAGAACTACATGCGCGACCTGGCCGAGGCCGCCAAGGCTGGGCCGCTCACACCCGAGGTGATCGGCAGCGTGGCCGCGCGTTACGACTTTCACCCGACGTAGCCGACCGGCACGGCGCTCAGTGCTGCCTTGCTCGCGGCGCGGTACTTCTCGCCGCCGGGCCGAGCGCCTCCCTTTGCGCGGGTTGCGCAACTGGCGACTAGCGGGACAGCCGCCCGATCCAGGTGAACACCTGCTTTGCCGCAAGGACGGCGCTTCCCAGGACGGTTGGCGCGCGTCCCGCTCGAGCCGCGGTCCGGGCGGGCGTCCTACTGGCGAGCCGCGTCGTCGGTGGGGGGCTACCGTGCGCTGCGGAATACGTCGCGCAGCGTTCGGGCGAGCAGTTCGGGCTCGGCGACGGCTGGAAAATGCCCGCCAACCGGGTGCTCGGCCCAGTGGGTCAGCGTGTAGTAGCGCTGGGCCAGCTCGCGTGGTGGCTTTGGGAACGGGACTCGCTCGCCTCCGAAAATGCTGACCGCGGTTGGGACCGGGGATGGGTCATCGGCTGGCAGGGCGACGTCGGGGCTGTGGCGATGGGCCCAGTAGGGCAGCAGCGATGTGGTGATCGTGCCGGTGGTCCAGTAGAGCGTCAGCGTGGACAACAGTAATTCGCGGTCAAACGCCGGACTCCCGTCCGGAAGCGTGCTGCTCCAAGCGACGACTTTCTCGGCGATCCAGGCGGCCAGGCCGGCGGGGCTGTCCGACAAGGCGGCGCCGAGGGTGGCGGGCTTGGTGGCGTGCTCGTGGGCGTAGCCTCCCTCCTCCGCGGTCCAAGCCTCGACGGCCGCGGCATAGGCCGCCTCGGGCTGCGCGCGGGGAGCGGGCGCGGGCGCAAGACTGGGCGTGGCGACGTGGATCGCACGGACGGCCTCGGGGTGATCACGGGCGAGCCAGGCGGTAACGCCGGCGCCGAGATCGCTCCCGTGCGCCAGGTAGCGCTCATACCCGAGGCCGGATGCCATCAGCGCGTGCCACAGCGCTGCCACTTGCCGTCCGGTCAGGCCGGTTGGCGGCGGCGGGCCGCTGAACCCGTAGCCGGGGAGCGACGGGACGATCACCGTGAAGGCGTCCGCCGGGTCCGCGCCGTGAGCGCCCGGATCGCAAAGCAGTGAAAGCAACCGGAGGTACTCGAGAAACGAGCCGGGCCAGCCATGCGTCAGCAGCAGCGGCAGCGCGTTGGGCCCACGCCGGTCTGCGACCACGACGTGCAACGTCTGCCCGTCGATCTCGGCCTGGAGCTGGCGCAACCCGTCGAGACGCTGCTGAAGTACCGCGGGGTCAAAGGCGCGCCAATCCTCCAGCAGGCCGCGCAACCAGTCGGCCGGCACGCCCTGCTCCCAGCGTGCCCCCAGGTGCGCCGGCAGGCGCGTGCGAGACAGCCGCGTCGCCAGGTCCTCGACCGCGTCGGCCGGTAGCGCGAATCGCTTCTCGGCTATCTCAACGCGCGACATCGACGCGAAAGACAGGTCACTCGGGTCCGCTGAGTAAGAGCGCGGCCGTGCCCAGCATGACGGTTGCCGTAGTGCCGTGCACCCCGTAGGCGGTGGCCTTCGGGCCGTTGCCCCGCAGCACGATGACCGCGTCGCCGATCGGGATGATGCTAGCCGCGGCCATGTATCTGCCCAGAACGTGCGGCTCACCCGCTGCGAGCAGGACGAACGCGACAACGCCAGAGGCGATATCGCGCACGCCCTTGACAGCAAGGTACGGGTCGCTGGCCGCGGCGCCTTGCTCGGTGGTAATGCCGTACGCGGCTGCCGCCGCCTGCGGCGCGGCAAGGAACCGGGCGCCGAGCACGATGATGCCCGCGCCCAGCAGCCCAGACAGTCCGTATCCGAACTTCGTCGTCACCTTGGCACCATGTCCTGTCCCAGTTGCTCTAGCTTTCATTCGTGGTCCTCTCCGAGGCTGTTGCCGGTTTCCGTCGGGGCCCTGGTAGTGCGCGGGATTCGTAGGCCGAGCAGCTTGCCTGCGGCCGCCAGGATCGCGAACAGCGCTCGGTCCAGCGCGCGCGGTAGGGGCGTCGGGTGCTCGACGTCCGGGAATTGGTTGATCACGAGGGCCGCCGTCAGAAGGTAGGCGAGGCCCTCACGTTGGGTGTTGTTGGCCGCGGTGATCTCGGCGAGGAACTCCTCGAAGCGACCCGCTGGACGCATCTCCGCGAGAAAGCGCAGCTCGCCGTCGCCCCCGTTGCGCGGCAGATGCCTCGCGCCGGGTTCCACCACGAACGAGTCCCCGGGCCCGAGCAGATGTTGCTCACCGTCGACGGTCAACCCGAGAGTGCCCGAGAGCACCTCGAACCGCTCGCGCTGAGCTGGATGGGCACTCATCGGCCGTCGGCTGGGACCGGGCGCCGCCGTGTCCTCGATCCTGACGAACTCCCCGCCGCTGTCCCGCGCGGCCTCGAGTACTAGGTATCGCTCGCCGAACCGCTTGTCGTAGAGCTCGTCACCCTGGCTGAACATGCCGCCTGTCCTTTCGCTGTTGCCGACGCCAGGCAGAGGCTCGCGCCCGGGCGGCTGGGTTGGTGATTCGAGTTGCTTGCATCGGTAAACCCGCGGCGGCGCGCGCCGGTTGGGGCTGGACGAGGCTGTCTCATGCTTGGGGCTCAGGCTGTCCCGCTCGCCCTGGGAGCGCGCCGCGCTCGGAGCGCCGGATGCCTATCGAGGCAGCGGCGAGGATCGCGAGGAGCACGAATCCGGCGGCGGCAAGGAATGCGGTATGGAAGCCGAGGGTCAATGCCTGGCTTACCGAGTGATGGCTGGCGAGAAGGTGGTTGGTCCTGCTGGTGGCGATGGTCGCGAGGACGGCGAGGCCAAGGGCTCCGCCGATTTGCTGGGCTGTGTTGACCAGGCCTGAGGCGAGGCCGTATTCGCGGTCCTTGACGCCGGTCACTGAGAGGATGGTGATTGGTACGAATGCCAGTCCTAGTCCGAGGGCGATGAGCAGCGACGGACCGAGTAGATCGGCGAGGTACGCCCCCTGGACGGGCACCTGGGCGAACCAGACGAGACCGCTGGCGAACAGCGCCAGCCCAGCGATGAGCACGGTTCTGATGCCCGCGCGGGCGACGAGCGGCGAGGCGGCCCCGGCGGCGAGAATGATCCCGACTGCTAGAGGCAGTTGAGAGGTGCCGGCCTTGATCGCGGAATAGCCGAGCACCTTTTGCAGGTAGAGCGAGAGGAAGTAGAACAGCCCGATGACGGCCGCGCCGGTGGCCAGCATGGTCGCGTCGGCGGCGCGCACGCTGGGGTTGCGAAAGAACGCGAACGGGACCAGCGGCGCGCTCGAGCGTCGCTCGATCACGACGAATCCCGCGAGCAGGAGGGTCGCGGCGGCGAGCACCCCGATCGTCTGCGGCGAGCCCCAGCCGACCGTCGTGGCGCGGACCAGGGCGTACACGAGGGCCGAGAGTCCGGCCGTTACGGTCACCGCTCCAGGGAAGTCGAAACTCCGGCGGGCGAGCTCGGCTCGGCTCTCGGAGATGAGCCACGGGGTCAGCAGGATCGCGGCGATCCCGATCGGCACGTTCACGAACAGCACTGAGCGCCAGCCGAGCGCGCTCGTGAGCACGCCGCCCAACAGCACGCCGGCGGCGGCGCCCGAGCCCGCGACCGCCCCCCAGACCGACAGCGCCCTGTTGCGCTCGCCGCCCTCGCGGAAGGTCGCCGTTACCAGCGAGAGCGCGGCCGGGGCGAGGAGCGCCGCCCCGAGCCCCTGGATCGCCCGGGCACCGATCAGCCATGCGGGACTCTGCGCCAGCCCGCCGGCCAGCGAGGCCAGCGAAAACACAGCGAGGCCGATCACGAACACGCGTCGACGGCCCAGCAGGTCGGCGATCCGCCCACCGAGCAGCAGGAACCCGCCGAACGTCAGCACGTACGCGTTGACCACCCACGAGAGGTTGGCCAGCGACAGCTCAAGCCCCCGCCCGATCGACGGCAGCGCGATGTTGACGATCGACGCGTCGAGCACGACGACGAATTCCGCCATCGCCAGCAGCGCGAGCGCCCACCACCGGTGCTCACTCGCGACAGGCTGGGTTCGTTTCTTGTTGAGGAGCGACATGATTTGACCTGTCTCCTTGGCTCGCCACCGCTGCCCTGGGACTTCGGTGATCGGTCTTCGTTCGGCCGACAGCGTCGCGCCGGGCGGGATGAGTCGTCCTCGCATAGGTCATGTGATTTGGCCGGTCGCCCCGGCACCGCCAGACCTTGGGCAGCGGATCTCCAGCAGCTGCAGGCCGAGCGCCTCGAGCTCGTGGATGACGCCGTAGAGGGCGGATTGGTCGGGGAGCGACCCGGTGAGCAGCGTGTCGTGCCCGCTTCGGGTTGCGGTCAAGGTCGGGAACGCTTGCATGATCGTCGGGCCGATCGGGCCGCGGACGCGGATCTCGTAGCGCTGCGGACCGCCGGTCGCTCGGTCCTTGTCGGGCATGCGATCAAGAGTCGGCGTGCGGGGGATGAGCGCGCATCGCATCGTTCGGGTGAATCCGCTGGTCCGGGAGCGCGGTGGGGGTGCAACCATGTGCATCGTGTCCGACTCGGGAGTAGCGATCGAACCCGCCGCCTCTGGTGTCAGGTCGTGGTTGGTCCCGCGGCCCGGCCTGTTCGAGCTGCTGAACACCGGGGAGCGTGTGGCGCTCGTGTCGGCCCCGGCGGGCAGCGGGAAGACGTTTCTGCTGCGCTCCTGGATCGCCGCGGAGGGTCAGGGCGACCGCGTGGCGTGGGTGTCGGTGGCACGTGGGGAGCGCGACGGGCAGGCGTTCTGGCTGTCGGTTCTGGATTCGCTGCGGGGGACGCGGATCGGGTCGGAGCGGGTACGGGAGCTGACCGCCGCCCCCGGTCTGGACGGCGCAACCGTCGTCAGACGGATGCTGGAGGATCTGGGCTCGCTGGACGAGCGGGTCTGGCTGGTGATCGACGACCTGCACGAACTCCGTGCGGAGGAGGCCGTCCACCAGGTTGAGCTGCTGCTCGGGTCCGCGCCGCCACAGCTGCGATTCGTGCTATCGACGCGCCGCGATCTGCGGCTGGGGCTGCACCGGTTGCGGGTGGAGGGGGAGCTGACCGAGATCCGGGGTGAGGATTTGCGGTTCACGCCGGAGGAGTCGCGTGCACTGTTGGAGGCGGCGGGCGTGCGTTTGTCCGACGGCGCCCTTGAGTCGTTGGTCGCGAGAACCGAGGGGTGGGCGGCGGGTCTGCGGCTCGCCGCGCTGTCGCTGGCGAGGGATTCGGACCCGGAGCGGTTGGCGGCCGGCTTCTCGGGCCGCGAGCGCGGGGTGGCCGAGTACCTGCTGGCCGAGGTGCTCGAGCGCCAGCCGCAGGAGGTCAGCAGGCTGCTGCTGCGGACCTCGATCTTGGACCGGGTAAGCGGTCCGTTGGCCGACCGGTTGACCGGCTGCTCGGGGTCTGAGCGGATCCTGTGCGAGCTGGAGGACGCGGGCGCGTTCGTGGTGTCGCTGGATCCGGAGCGATCGTGGTTTCGCTACCACCACCTGTTCGCGGATCTGCTCGCGCTCGAGCTGCGACGCACCGCGCCGGAGGAGCTGCCCGGCCTACACGGGATCGCGGCCGAGTGGATGGCCGACCACGGGTATCCGGTCGACGCGATTCGCCACGCCCAGGCGGCCGAGGATTGGGGTCTCGCGACGCGGCTGCTCGCGGACAACTGGTTCGGGTTCGTGCTCGACGGTCGGGTCGCCACCCGCCGCGAGCTCCTGTCGGGATTTCCCGCCGACACGATCATGGCGGATGCCGAGCTGGCGGTGTTCGCCGCGAGCGACAGGCGGACGGCCGGGTCCCTGCCCGAGGCCGAGCGGTATCTCGCGCTGGCGGAGCGCTTGTCGGGGTCAGTGCCCGAGCGGCGCCGGTGGCACTTCCAGGTCTCGCTTGTGCTCGTGCGGCTGGCGCTCGCGCGAGCGCGCAACGATCTGGACGCCGGCGCCGAAGAGGCGCAGCGACTTCTCGCCCTGGCCAACAGTCCAGAGGCGATCGAGACGCGAGTCGGTGAGGAAACCCTGCGCACCACGGCGCTGATCGACCTCGGGGTCTCCCAGCTCTGGGCTGGTCAACTTAAGACAGCCGAGCGCCATCTCGAGCAGGGGATCGAGGAGGCCCGGCGGATCGGACAACCATGGCTCGAACTCCAGGCGGTCTCGCACTCGGCGCTCGTGAGTCTTGAACGCTCTGAGGCGGTCGGAGAGCGGCGGGCCAGGGAGGCGATCGAACTGGCGCGAGCGCATGGCTGGGATGAGACCGCGTCGGCCAGCGCGACCGCATATGTCGTGCTTGGCAGCGTGACCCTGTGGCGCGGGCAACTCGTCGAGGCAGAGGGATGGCTGGAGCGGGCTGAACTCGTCCTCCGGCGCTTCGCCGAACCGACGACGGCGATGCTGTTGTACGGGTCACGGGGCTTGCTGGAATTGGCGCGTGGGCGACTCGCGGACGCGATGACCGCGCAGCGCGCCTACGATCGCATCCAGCGGGGGCTCGCGAGGCAACACATGCTTGCGACGAGCGCGCAGGCGCTCAGGTTGAACCTGCTGGTGCGCCTGGGCGAGACCGAACTGGTGGAGCGAGTCCTCGGCGACATGGACGAGGCCGTTCGTGGAACGACCGCGATGCGCTTCGTGCAAGCCACGCTGCGACTCGCCCACGAGGATTCGGAGGGCGCCGCGGCAGCGCTGGCGCCGATCTTCGCCGACGCGGCGTCCGTCGAGAATCGACGGTGGGAGATAACTGTGCTGCTGATGAAAGCGAGAGTCGACGACGCCCACGGCGACACCGGCGCCAGCTCACAGGCGCTGGAACGCGCGCTTGACCTCGCCGAGCCCGACGGCCTGCTGCTTCCGTTCCTGCTGGACCCGGCACGGGACTTGCTCGAGCGACACTCGCGGCTTCGGAGCACTCACGCCGCTCTGATCTCCGAGATCCTGAACCTGTTGTCGGGACAAACTCCGGCGGCCAGCTCCGAGGATGTCCCGCCGCTCCGGGAGCCGCTGTCAGAGAGCGAGCTTCGCGTGCTGCGCTACCTGCCGACTAACCTCCGGGCGCCGGAGATCGCCGGGGAACTGTTCGTTTCGCTGAACACGATCAGGACCCACATGCGCAACCTCTACGCCAAGCTTGGTGTGCACAGCCGCGCGGACGCGGTCAAGCGGGCGCGCGAGCTCGGGCTGCTGTCGCCCTCCTCGCTCAAGCGCTGATCCGCGCCACCGTCAGCCGGCCAGCGCGGGCGCAGATCCTCGAGCCGCGTCCGGATCGGGGAGCCGTCGCCCGAGCACGCTGATCCGAACCGCATCAAGCGTGTGAGGCGCACTCACATCAACAGCACGGAACCTGCGCCTCACACGTCGACACCGAGCGTCGTCGTGTCAACGAAAGGTCAGCGCCGTGCAATTCGCCTCGATTCGCATCATCACCGACGATCTCGACCGGCTGGTGTCGTTCTATGAGCAGGTCACCGGCGTGACCGCAGAGCGGCCCGCGCCACCCTTCGCCGAACTCGTTATGCCGTCGGCCACGTTGGCGATAGGCCATTCGCAGACTGTCGGACTGTTCGGCGCCGGGTCGGCCCGTGCTGCCGACAATCACAGCGTGATCATCGAATTCCGGGTCGACGACGTCGACGCGGAGCGCGCGCGCTTGGAGAACCTCGTCGAGGTCTGGATTCAAGAACCGACGACGATGCCTTGGGGCAACCGCTCCATCCTGTTCCGCGATTCCGGCGGAAACCTCGTCAACTTGTTCACACCGGTCTCCGAGGAAGCGATCCAGCGCTTTGAAGGGCGCTAACGCTTCAGGCCTGCCGCCGATCCGAAATCGCATCAAAGATGTGGTGCTCACTCACATCGCGACGGCGCAACCTAATGACAGCCGGCATAGAGCCGGGATTCAAGTGAACGAAGGGATCTGTCATGTCCACGGTTATCCGACGCCCCCCCGCCAGTGAGCAGCAGCAGATGGACGCGGTCGTAATCCAGGCCGGCGGGCCGCCGGCGGAGTCGCTGGCGGTTCGCAGTGAACCGGTGCCGGAGCCGGGCCCCGGGGAGGTGCTCGTCGAGGTATCCGCCGCAGCAGTGAACCCGCTCGACGCCGTCAACGCCCTGGGCCTACTTGGCACGCCGCTGCCGATGATCCCCGGCGTCGACTACGCCGGGGTCGTCGTCTCCGACGGCGACCACACCGGCCAGCAGGTTTGGGGCAGCGCGCCGCAACTGGGCATGCAGCGGCCGGGCACACATGCGCGCTTCGTCGCCCTTCCCGCCACGTGGCTCTCACGCAAGCCCGAGCGGCTCACCATGACCGAAGCCGCCGCTGTCGGCCGACCGTATCTCGCAGCCTGGCAGACGGTAATCGAAGACGGGGAGCTCAAGCCCGGCGAGACGCTCCTGATCACCGGCGGAGCAGGGTTGGTCGGTCAGGCCGCCACGGCGATCGCGCGCTGGCGCGGCGCGGAGCCGATCATCGCCGACCGGCGCAGGCCAGACGGCATTGAGCACTTCATCGACACCAGCTCAAGCGACCTCCGCGAGGCGGTGCACGAGCTCACCGGCGGACGCGGCGCCGACATGGTGCTCGACACGGTCGGCGGCGCGCTGTTCGAACCCGCCCTCCTCAGCCTACGTTTCGGCGGTCGGATGGCCGGCTTGATCAGCCACGAACCGCGGGTGGAGTTCGACCTCGTGGAGTTCTACGGTCGCGAGCTGCACCTCACGGGACTCGCCAGCGTGTTCATGGACGGCGCCCACGTCGCGAACATCTTCGACCAACTACGTGCGCTGTTCGACCGCGGCGTCCTCGCCCCTCCGGCCATAAACACGTGGCCGCTCGACAACAGCGCCGAGGCCTACCAGACGGTGCTTGACGGGCCGCACGGGATCAAGCAGGTGCTGTTGATCGGTGGTGAGGCATAGGAAGGCCCGCCCTGATAATCGATACCGACCGTCTTCCGACTGCATGCGAGCGCCGCGCTTCACCGAGAACGCAACCGCGGCCGCGGGCGAGTCGCTTGCCGTCGCTGACGACGGGCTGCTCAGCTGGTCCGAGTCCTACACCGAGGCCTGGGGCGGGCTGCTCGAGACGCACAGGAGCCTGACCCGAGAGCTCGACGCCGAGCTCGAGGCCGAGCATGGGTTGACACTGAGCGCGCTCGAGGCACTCGCTCGACTGCGCGCGGCGGAGGGACACAGCCTGCGGCTATCCGCGCTGGCCTCGCTGTGCGGCCTGAGCCTCAGCCGGATATCCCGGATAACCGACTCACTTGAAGCTCGCGGCCTGGTCGAGCGGCGCACCGTCGATGCCGATCGCCGAGCGGTCCAGGCTCATCTGACCGAGGCGGGGGTGGAGCTGGCGCGGCGGGCCCAGGCCACGCACGTCGCCTCCATCCAGCGGCTCTTCTTCGAGCGGCTGAGCGACCGAGAGGTCGCGCTCCTGGCTGAGGTCTTCTCGCGCTTTGCCACCCCTACTAGCTAATGATCCTTACCACGAAGGAGGACATCGATGGCTTCCAACCGTCAGCTCGCCGAGCGCTATGCGCAGGCGATCACCGACCACGATCTCTCAGCATTTGCTGAGCTGCTGCACCCCTCCTACGTCAACCACAACCGCTACGCGGCGCCCGGCAAAGACGGCTCCGTTGCGATCTTCGCAGCGTTCTTCGACGCGTTCGAGGGCTTTCGAGTCGAGGTGGACGACGTACTCGAGGCCGGCGACAGCCTTGTCGGGCGCTACACGTACCGTGGCCGCCACACCGGCGAGTTCCTCGGCATCCCAGCGAGTGGGGCCGAGATCGAGCTGCACTCGATCGACATCTGGCGCGTCTCCGACGGCCAGCTGGTCGAGCATTGGGACGAACTCAACACCCTCGAGTTCTTCCAGCAGATCGGCGCCGTACCCGCCCTCGCCCCCGCCTAGTTCGACGCCTGACCGCTCAGCGGCCCGCGATCTGCCGTCCTCGGCCGGATCGCGGGCCGCCGCCACCCGGGCCACCTCGCCGTCAAAGGAGCACCGTGAAATCTCCCACCACCAACTCCATATCCAAACTTTCTTTAGACGGCCGCATTGCGATCGCCGAGGACTCGGACTGGGACGACGCGCGTGCCGCTTGGAACCTGGCTGCCGATCAGCGGCCGTTGGCGGTTGCCTACGTGGAGAGCGCCGACGACGTCTCGAAGGTGGTCGCCTTCGCGCGTGACAACGGGCTGAGGGTGGCGCCGCAAGGCACAGGACATGGCGCGATGGCGCTCGAATCGCTGGAGCACGTGGTTCTGCTGAAGACCGAGCGTATGCTTGGCATCGAGGTCAAGGATGGAAGGGCGCGGATCGAGGCGGGCTTGTGGTCCTCCGCCGTTGGGGAGGCGGCGGCCGAGAGCGGGCGCTCGTTCCTGCCCGGCACCTCGCCGAACGTGGGCGCGGTCGGGTACACGCTAGGGGGTGGGCTCAGCTGGTTGGGGCGCAAGTACGGGTTTGCGTGCAACCGGGTGATCGCCATCGAGCTCGTGACTGCGGACGGTGAGCCTCGCACCGTCCATGCCACGGCCGACGCCGATCTGTTCTGGGCGCTGCGCGGCGGTGGCGGCGGTTACGCCGTGGTCACCGCCTTGCATGTGGACCTGGTGCCCGTGGGGGAGGCTTACGCCGGGGCGCTGCTGTTCCCGCCCGAGTTCGCGGAGGAGGGGATCCAGGCCTATCGCGACTGGACTGCGAACGCGCCGGATGAGGCCGGAAGCCTTGTCCGCATGCTCAACCTGCCCCCGATCCCTGACATTCCCGAGCCGCTGCGCGGAAAGAAGTGGCTGGCGATCGTGGCCGCGTGCATCGGAACCAAGGATCAGGGGGAGGAGACGATCGCGCCGCTACGCCAGATCGGCGAACCGCTGGTCGACACGTTCGATCAGATCCCGGCTCCCGGACTGAGCCGGATAGCAATGGACCCCGAGCCGCCCGCGCCGTCACTCGGACACCACCGAGTGCTCACCGAGCTGCCCGACGACGCGATCACCGCCCTAGTCGACGTTGCTGGGCCCGAGTCCGGCACACCCCTTCTGCTCGCTGAGCTGCGGCACCTCGGCGGAGCGCTCCGCCGACCGGCCGAGAACGCCGGCGCGCTCGAGAAACTAGATGGCGAATTCACGGTGCAAGGGGTCGGAGCGCTGATGGACTCGGCACTGCGGGGACCAATCACCGACGCCCTCGACAGGCTTGCGAGCACGATGAACCCGTGGGCCGCGGAGCGGGGCTTCTTCAACTACGCCGAGCGGCCCTGCGACGTCGACGCGCTCCTGCCCGCGGAGACGTGCACGCGCCTCGCTGGGGTGAAGCGCAACTGGGACCCGGACGAACTCATCCTGGCAAATCACTCGGTGGCGCCCCCGACGGCGTAAAGCGAGCGTTTGCCTCGTGTCAATCTCGAAGCAGGACATGCAACCCTCGCCGGAGCTTCCGTCCCTGGCGCCACGCACCACCTGGTCAGCGTCAATGGCACGGACCTGCACTACGTCGTGGCGGGCTCCCCGGGATTCCGCGCGCTACCACGGCGCGAGGCTCTGCCTTCGTTCTTCGGCGAGGGTCCGCCCCAGCGCCGCCGGCGCCCTGCTTGGCGCGGAAGGCAGAGCACTCGGGGGCGCCTCCGCTGCTCCCGTGCGTCGTTGGCGCTTGTGGCGAAATGGAGCACGTACGCTTTCGCGGCCAGCTGACCTCTCGCTGGATCAGCGGAGCTCTTTGGGCGGAGAGCTTCCTCGAGCGGGACGATACCCGCGATCGGGTTGGGCTTAGTCCGTGTTCGCGACTGAGCGTGCTGCGGTCGTGATCCGTTCGAGCGCCTCGTCGGGGTGGGAGACCATAGCCACGTGGTTGGTGGCGACCTCGATGGTGTCTGCACCCATCCGTGCGGCGAACTGTCTTTCGGCGTCCGGGGGGATGGCTTGGTCGCCGTCGGCGACCAGGTACCAGGATGGGAGCGACTTCCAGGCCGGAACGCCCATCACGTCGGTGAGGGCGGAGGAGTGCAGGGGTTGCTGTACCGCATACATAACCCTGGCCTGCGCGGGATCGACGTCGGCGGCGAAATGGTTGACGAAGTCGTCCTCTGGCAGCCAGGCAAACCCCTGGGCGTCGATGTCCAGGTGCGCTAAGGCCGGGGTCGGAGGACCTTGCTGCAGGAGCGCACCGATCGACTCGCCCTCATCCAGGCCGAACGCGGCGATGTAAACCAGACCGACGACGTTCGGCGCGTCGGTGCCGAGCGCGGTGATGATCTGGCCGCCGTAGGAATGGCCGGCGACGATCGTGGGACCGTCCTGGCGGCCGAGCACGAGCCTTAGACGCGAGACATTGTCGGCGAGGGTGTTCATCGGGAACTGGGGCGCGGTGACGTTGTAACCCTCGGCCTGCAAGCGCCCGATCACGGCGCTCCAACTCGAGCCGTCTGCCCAGGCCCCGTGCACGAGTACCACGTTCGGCAAATCGCTCATCTCAGCCAGTCCTCTCTGGTCGGGGTTACGAACCTACAGACTGTCCCCAGCTCGGAGGTAGAAATCGCGTGCACCGATCCCGCATCGGCGTAGAGTAGGCACATGGTCGAGCTGACCGCCAAAGGCGATGCCGACCAGGTCGAGGCGCGGCTACGCGAGGCGCTCGACGCGCACGGCCTGCAAGTGTTCGCGCGCATCGACCATGCGACCGGCGCCCGCAAGGCCGATGTCGAGCTGGGAGCCAACGTACTGCTGATCTTCGGCAACACGCGCGTTGGCACCCCCCTGATGCAGGCCGACCCCCGCGTCGGCATCGAGCTGCCGCTGCGAATGCTGATCTGGCAGGACCCCGACGGAACGCATCTCGGCTACCTCGACCCCCGCGAGCTGGCCGACCGCTACGCCCTCGACGGCCACCAAGAGACGCTCGAGCGCCAGGCCGCGGTGCTCACTCAGCTGGCCGCCGCAGCGGCCGGCTGAACCGCCCGGACCGGACGCGCCCCGCGCCGACGGGCGATCAACTCGCCCAGGCTGCCGTAGCGCTGCCGCCTGGACCTGCCTTCATCTCACGACGCGCATCCCGGGGGGCCAGGGTGGCGCACCTGCCTTGCGCGGATCTCAAGATCGGTGCAGCTCTCCGGCTTGCCGAAGTGCTGGCGCCGGCCGCTGAGTCGCCCTTCCCGCGCAAGGGACGTGCGCCGGCGCACGCATCGGCATACCCCTTGCGCGGATGAAGCAGGAGTCGAGGCCGGTTTGCCCGGCGCCTGGAGCACACCGCTCCTAGACTGCGAGGCTGTGTCTGCGGCGGAGATCGACGAGTACCTGCGCGGTGTCGACGAGCCGACGCGCGTAACCCTTCAGGCGCTGCGCGGCCTGATTCTCGAGATCGTCCCAGAGGCTGAGGAGGGGATCTCGTACCGCGTTCCCGCCTTCCGCCTGCACGGCAAGGTCGTCGCGGGCTTCGCAGCGTTCAAGGACCACCTGAGCTACCTGCCGTTCAGCGGGTCGGTCCTCGGAGAGCTTGGAGATGAGCTTCGCGGATACACGATGACTAAGAGCTCTCTGCACTTCCCGATCGACCGCCCACTGCCAAAGGCGCTGGTGAAGAAACTGATTGCGGTGCGCCTCGACGAAATTCGTCACCGCCGGCGTTAGCTGCCGCTCCAGCTTCCCCCGCGTTGGAGGTCTCTCGACCCCGTCGAGCTCCGGATGCCCGTGTCAACATGAGAGCAGGGCTCGGACGGTCCAAGCGCGCTGCCGGATCACGCCTAAAGGAGCAGCGCGGCGGCAGGGCTCGGGATCGGCCCGTGCGTATGTACGTGTGCCGCGCCGTCGTCGATGACGCGTGACCCCTTCAGCGGCAAAGCGGACGTCTCGGCGCCGTGTCGTCGAGCTCGTATTAGCCCGATGCAGCTGTCTCGCCTTGCGGTCGAGTATTGCTGGCGGCCCACGACAGGGGCCAGCAATCGGCTCGACCTAGCAGGCGATTTGTGCCTTGGTTTCCGGCGAGAGTTCGATCGTCAGCGGAGCCTCGATCAGCTCCTGCTCGGTCACAACGATGCCGGTGCCAGCCAGAACATCGATTAGCCCGCCGCAGGCCAGACGCGGCGGGCGATGCAACTCTGGATCTCGACCAAGCATCTGGTTGATCAAGCCCTCGATGTCGCGAGTCAAGTTCTCGATGGGGCTGGAAGTCCAAAGCGATCGGTGTCGTCTGGGGACGCGCCGGGGCAGAGTGATGCCGAAATCGTCACGGTCGCTCGTCACCGACGCGCCGTCCGCGGTCAGCGCCGTGAGCCGCACACTGACGTGGAGTTTGTCCGGAGCGCGCCTTCGTTCCGTGAAGGCCGACTGGTCGTTGTGGTCCGAATCGCCGTTGTCCTCTTGGACCAGGACCTGGAATCCGGACCACGGCGTGACCCCGGCAATGATGCGATCGACCGTTGCTCGGGCCAGTCGGTCTCGTTGCGTAGGCACCGCAACGAGCGTACCGGTCGCCCACGGTCCGCACAGCCGCCTGATCGATGAGGAGCAGCGGACACCCCTGCCGCGTTTAGCCCAAAGCGATGCTCGCCTGGTGCAACTTCTCGAGAGCCAGGTCGTTTCCGTGGGTGTGAGAGTGTTCTGCCGTTCTATCGGGCTAGCTGGGGCTCTTCTGACGGCGCTAACCGCCTCGGCACTCGCGGTTCAGGTCAAGCCGCATTGGCACTTCGATGGATATGTGGGCTCGGTCATCGTCGGCAGTCGGTACGCCTTCATGGGCTCCCCCCCGAGCGCGTCGGACTACGGGTCGGGGGGAACGCTGCTTGACGAGGCCACCGGGAAGCGTCGTCATGTAGACCAGGCAGGGTGCGTTCCCGCTGGGCTTGGCGGCGGATGGCTCGCCTTCTTGTGCAAGTCCGAGAGCGAGATCCGCCTGTATCACATCTCTCCTCGCAGCTGGCGGACTCTGCCTCTGCCGTCCGGTGCCCTCAGCGTATGGGCCGTTGGCCAGCGCTGGCTTCAGCTGTATATCAACAAGAGCCCCTACCAGTTCGTGTTCGAGAACACGACCACTGGCCAGCTCCGCACCTTGGAGGACTTCCTCCCTGGGGATCAGACGATCCCGAACCTCGATTCGCCGGCACTCGGCCAGCGCCTGTGCTCGCCGTTGCGCATCCCCGATACATGGAATTACACCGGCGGAACCGAAGGTCCCGGCACCGTGGCGTTTGGGAACCTCGCGATGTGCCGACGCAGCGCCGCTGCTGCCGCCCAATCGAGCATCTGCTGCCCTGGGTCGGCGCGACTGCTTTGTTCTCGCCGTGCCGATGCAATGCCCGACGGTGCTCCAGAGGCCGCCGTCCTGCACGGCTCCGACGAGCGCGGCGAGCCCGACCTCAAGGACGCGGCCGTGGGACCACGTCAGACCGACCTCGACTCGGCCGAATAACAGACCACCGCCCGGAAACCCGGCGATCAGCCGCGACCGCAGGGCGCGGGCAGTCAGTCTGATGGCCGGTAGCGCAACCCGTCCAGGGCGATCCGGAGCATGTGCTGGGTCTGGGCGGGGTCGGTGGTTGGGATCTTGCCGATCCCCATCACCATCTGGAGGATCTCGCCGAACTCGACGTCCGAGCGCACCTCGCCGGATTCCTGCGCGCGCTTCAGCAACGGCTCGCCGGCGGCGTACATCGAAACGCGGGAAGCCTGGAACAGGGGCGCGTTCTTGTCCATGTAGTTCAGCAGCTCGTCGGCCAGTGCTCGCTTCGTCGCGAGATAGGCGATGAAGCGCTCGAACCAGAGGCTCAGCGCCTGCCACGGATCCTCCCCGTCGAGTTCCGCCGCCGAGCGGGATAGCTCCTCGACCTCGCCAGCGTAGAGCGCCTCAAGCAACGCTTGCCGATTCGGGAAGTGCCGGTAGAGCGTCCCGATCCCGACCCCTGCTCGGCGGGCGATCTCCTCGAGCGATGTCGCCTCGCCGCCCTCGAGGAAGGCCTCCCGGGCTGCGGTCAGGACCTTCTCGTAGTTACGGCGCGCATCGGCTCGCTTGGGCCTGACGACGAGCTGTTCGGGTTGTGCGGTCGGGCTCATGGGCAAGAAGTCGGTTGACAAACGGAGGACCCCTCCGTATAGTACCGGAGGATGCCTCCAGTTATTTCGGAGGCGGCCTCCATTTTATCTCACATCTGGCCGATTTTTCAACCCCCGGGAGATTCATGAACCTCGTTTCTCTACCAACCCCCAAGCCGGATCAGCGCCGCTGGGCGACCCTCATGGTCGTCTGCCTGGCGCAGCTGATGATCGTCCTCGACGTGACGATCGTGAACGTCGCGCTGCCCACGATCCAGCATGACCTCCACTTCAGCCAGGGCAACCTGACGTGGGTCGTCAATGCGTTCCTGGTCACGTTCGGCAGCCTGCTGCTGCTCGCCGGCCGGCTGGGCGACCTCGTCGGGCGCAAACGGGTATTCCTCGCGGGCCTCACCATCTTCACCGCCGCCTCGCTGCTATGCGGGCTGGCGCCCAGCCAGGGTGTACTGATCGGCGCGCGCTTCCTGCAGGGCGTGGGCGCGGCCGCCCAAGCGTCCGTGATCCTGGCGATCATCATCGCCGACTTCCCCGAAGCCGCAGAGCGCGCCCGTGCGATGAGCGCCTACGTGTTCGTGTCCGTCGCGGGTGGGTCGCTTGGCCTGCTGGCCGGCGGCGTGCTCACCGAGACCCTTAGCTGGCACTGGGTGTTCTTCGTCAACCTGCCGATCGGGCTGCTCGCGTTCGCCCTCGGCCAGGCGCTGATCCGGGGCGACCGGGGTCAGGGGCTCGAGCACGGCGTCGATTGGCTCGGCTCGCTGCTGATAACGACCTCGCTGATGAGCGCGATCTACGCGATCGTCGAGGCGACCAGCCACGGCTGGGGCTCGACCGACGTGCTCGGGTTCGGCGCGCTGGCGGCGGTCCTGATGGCCGCGTTCCTGACGCTCGAGAGCCGAATCGAGAACCCAATCATGCCGCTCCGCGTCCTGCGCCTGCGGGGCCTGGCCCACGCGAGCCTGGTCCGCGGGTTCCTGGTCACGGGCATGTACTCGACGTTCTTCCTCGGCACCCTGTACCTCGAGCACGTCCGCCATTACTCGGCGCTGCAGACCGGGGCGGCGTTCCTGCCCTGGACGATCACCGTCGCGATCCTCTCGCGCGGAATCACCACGCGGCTCGTCGAGCGGTTCGGGCAGGTGCCCGTGCTCGTGGCGGGCATGGTCAGCGCGATCGCCGGCCTGCTCCTGTTCAGCACGGTCGGTCCGCAGACCGCCTTCTTCCCGACAGTGTTCATGGCCTGCTTTGCGATCGGCCTCGGGATCGGCATGGCCTTCATGCCGCTGCTGACGATCGCGATGGCCGATGTGCCCGCCGGCGATGCCGGACTGGCGTCTGGGATCACCAACGTCTCCCAGCAGATCAGCGGCGCGGTCGGGCTGGCGGTTCTGAGCACCGTGGCCGCCAACCACACCAAAGGCCTGATCGCCGCCCATCACGGGCACATCAGTTCACTGATCGGCGGATACCACGTGGCGTTCCTCGTCGGGGCGGCCGCGATCACCGTCGGCCTGGCGCTGGCGCTGGTCCTACTGCGTCCGCGCAACCGGACCGCCATGCAACTGGCGCAGACCCCAGACGAGGCCGACGCCTTCATCAACCACGAACTCGAAAGCGAGGCAGCATGACAAGCGCCCAACTTGAATATCCCATTCGGCCCCGCGAGCGGCGAGCCCGCAAGCGCGGCGACCGTTCTGCGGCCCCCGCGTCGCGCCCGCGACGCACCGGCATGGCGTCCGAGGCCGTCGTCGCCCGCTACATCCAAGACCTTGCGGGACACGGCCGCCGTGTCCACGTCGCAGCCGAGCGCCCGCAGAGGGGCAGTCTCAGAGTCAGCCCGCCGCCGGCCCGAGAACCAACCGGATGGGTCGGACGTCACCGCCCAGACCTAGAGGACGATGACAGGGAGGAAGCCTCAGCGAACCTTGGGCAGTTGAGGGCTACAGCATGATGGGGACGTATCGACTTGCGCATCGGCTGCGAGCACTCGACCGATTGCAACTCGTACAGTTCGCCAACTCTGTTGCGGGCAAAGGAAACGCTGAGCATGCGGCGGGCGATGTGCCGTGCCCCTCGGGCGAACCGGCCCACCCCCTCATGCCGCAGACCGCGAGTCGGCCCTTACCCCCGCGCAGGGGCCGGGGCCGGTCTCGAAAAGCCCCGGCGCGCCTTTAGCTTCAATCTTGCACCGGGATGCCGATCACGAACACCAGCCGCAGCGATCTTCTCCGGAAGCCACTACACCCCGTGACCCAGCCAACCTAGACCGAATGACCCGAGGAGCACGGGTTCCCGACGCCGCCGGCCGGGATCATGCTGCTGCGCCATCTGATCGTCGCTACTGCTTCGACTCCGCGGCCTCCTGAAGCAGGAGCCGATCCGTCGCGGCTGCTGCGGCGACGAGCGGCAGCGGGGCGCTGCGCTGTCGAGCACGCGTGGAACCGCGAGCAGGTTGGTGGGTCAGTGGTAGCGGTCGAAGTCGGCCGGCCACGGCAGCGGGAAGAGATGCCGATAGGGCCGGGCGTCTGCGATCACCTTCGCGAAGGACGGCCGCTGCGCGAGCGCACTGTAATAGCGCGTCAGCCGCGGGAAGGTGTCCGCGTCCCAGGGGTGGACCGACAACGCATAGAACAGTCCCGGCGCCGCGGCGCAATCGGCGATCGTCAACGTGTCCGCCGCGAGGAACTCGTGCTTGGCAAGCTGAGCTTCGAGCATCCGGTATGCCATTTCGAGCTCGTCCCTCGCCCGCCCCACCGCGCGCTCGTCGAAGCGCTCCTCGAGCGTGTCGGAGACGATCGCCTGGACGGCGTCGGATATGTACTCGTCGCAGATGCGGTCCCACAAACGGGACTCGAGCGAGGGCACCAGTCGATCACCGGCGACGTGCTCGATGATGATTGAGGTCTCACCGATCACCCGATCGCCGTCGCGCAGCACCGGGATCGATGCCGGCGGCCACAACTTCGCCAGGTCGGCTCGGTCAAAGTCACGCTGCTCCTCGAGGACCTCATAGTCGACGCCAAGCTCGTTGAGGGCGATCAGGACTTTCTGGCAGTACAGCGCGAAGGGGTGCTCGTAGAGCGTGAGCATCTCGTCTCCTCGATCGGTCGTGTCGGTCTATCAACATCCCAGACCGGGATGCGCCCGCAGACTCATCGCGCCCGCGCCGGAGAACGCGTCGGCAACGAAGCGGAGCGCGGGGATGACGCACCGGCGCCTGCGAGAGCGCGCAGTCGTGGCCAGCGTGTCCAGTTGGGCCGTGACGCTTAGCGAGGCGCTCGTTTCCTCGTTTGTAGTTTCCGCTGACCGCCATCACGTGTTGGGGATCGGTCGTGGCGACCTCGGTGAGGAAACGATTAGCTGCGCCAGCTCGAAGACCGTCACCACTTGCCCGTAGCGCATCATGCGGACCTCACGGTTCGCACCCGGCAAATAGGCAACGCCATCAGGAGCCAATCCCACCGGAACATGATGATGCTTCGCCGTCCCACTGCCCGGGCCACGAACGCTGGGCCGCGTGGTCGGCCGAGCTTCAACCGGCGAGGTACTAGTGGTCTGGCGGCGATGTGATCCGATGCCGTTCGCTGGGGATCCGCTGCCCGGCGTCCTCACATCCTTGGCCGCTGGTCACCTCGAACACCCGCGGTTCGGGTACCGGAGCGAGGGGACGGCCCAGGCGGGAAGGAGCAGCATCGCCCCATGGGCCGGCGAGGAGAGCACGTTGTCAAGTGTGAGCCTGGGCGCGCGGGACTCGGTCGGATCGTCATCGGGTACCGGCCCATCCCTCGATCGACGCGTGCGTCCGGTAGGCCTACGAAGTGATGGCTGCCCGATCCAGCGGTCAGACCCAAATGACCACCCGAGCCCTGCTGTGCCAATGCCCGCGCCCGCGAGCACCAACCAACTTCGAAGTCGCGGCGGTCGAAGGTCAGCACTTGGCCGCCCTTGCCCTCGGCGCAGACGATCACCGCAGCGTCTGCAAAGCCGAGCGGCAGGTCCTCGTAACGGCGCACGAGCGAGCGGATTCGTGTCGACTGCGGCTTGGGTCGCGGTCGACCGCGGAGATACTCGTCCAGTGCCTCGCGCACCAGCTCGGCCTGCGGGCGCCCTTCCCGCCATGCGGCGTCGCGGGCTTCCGAGCTACGGTAGGAAGGTGTGAGGATGCAACCCAAGCTTGATCACTGCGTGATCCACGTCTCGAACTGGGAACGATCGAACGCCTTCTACCGCGAGGTGCTCGGTGCGGAGCTCGTTGAGCGAGGCAACGGCACCTGGGCGTACAGGTTCGGAACCGAGCAGCTGAACGTTCATGGCCCCCGGGTCGAGCCGCACCCGCTTGCGCGGATTCCCGTGGCGCCGGGCAACAGCGACCTGTGCTTTGAATGGAGCGACTCAATCGAGGGCGCCGTGACACATCTAGACCAGCACGGTGTCCAGATCGAGGAGGGTCCGGTCGCCCGAAACGGCGCCAAGGGAAAAGGCAGGAGCGTGTACTTTCGCGATCCCGACGGCAGCCTGCTCGAGTTTATCTCTTACGCCGCGTAGGACGAAGCAGCGCCGGCGATCCGACCGACGAGGCCACCGCGATCGGAAGGCATCGGGGGTCGCTGGCTACGGCGCGCTTAGGGTGACTGGCTGGTGTCGATCATTCCGGCGCGGAGAAACCAAGCGTAGAGCCCGACGCAGGATGCGATCAGGCTGCCGACGCCCAGCACGAGAAACACCCACAGGGACGTGATGTGTCCGACCATCCAGCCGAAGTTCATGCCGAAGAATCCGGTGATGAACGACAGCGGCAGGAAGATGGTCGCGATCACCGTGAGCTGCTTCATGACGTCGTTCTGCCGAACGCCGATCTCGTTCTGCTGCAGCGAGATCACGGCCATGTTGGCCTGCAGTACGACCGCCAGGGATTCGCGCTGCCCGAGCACCTCCTCGTTGACGAGCTTGAGGTGATCGTTGACGTCCCGAAAGAAGGGGACGAGGTGCTCATCCACCTGCCCGTAGGCGCTGCGCTGGAGGTTATCCAGCCCACCGAGGAGTGGATGCACCGCGCGATAGAAGTCAGTCACTTCGCCGCGCAGCCGGTAGATCCTCTCGGTGGCCGCGGGCGATCCTCCGAACACTGTTTCCTCGACCTGGTCGACATCTTCCTCCAGGCCCTCGATGACGGGAACATAATCATCGACGATCCTGTCCAGGATTGCCCATAGAACCGCCCCGGTTCCGTGCTGAATCAGATCGGATCTGCGCTCCAGCCGCTTGCGAGCACCGCTCAGGTCACTGGCCGCTCCCTGACGCACCGTGATCACAAAGCGCCGCGACAGGAAGATCGACACTTCGCCGAACATAACTTCCTCCCGCTCGTCCACATAGGCCGCGGTCCGCAGCACGCAAAACAGGATTTCGGCCTCGTCGTACTGCTCCACCTTGGGCCGAAGATGAAACGACTGCGCATCTTCGACCGCCAGCTCGTTGAGGCCAAACTCCTGCTGAACCGCGGCTAGCTCGTCAGGATCGGGCTCAAACAGGCCGATCCAAACAAGATCACGGTCATCCTCCCGACGGGTCACCTCCGCCGCGTGAGCGAGCTCCATTGGCCCTTCGTGCTGGCGACGCCCGTCGCGATAATGCGCACAGTCGACGATCACGCCAAACCTCCTTATCCACCCGTATTGAGCTGCTTATCAATCCGCAGGCTGATGAGCGAGTCTCGCTGGACTGATCTCCTACCGCAACCGGAGCTCGCGGCGGTCGCTGACGCCACCCTTCTGCATCTTCAACGCCTCCGCCAGGCGCCCGGCGGGAGCGCGGTGCACGGGCTCGGCGGCGCCCTGATTTGCTCAGGATCCGGATGAAGCCGACCGGCGCTTCTGCCCGACGGCTCGGATCAGCTGAGCCTTGCCCATCTTCGAGCGACCGCTGATGTCGAGCCTCGCCGCCTCGCGACGCAGCTCGGTGACAGTCATGGCGCCGGCGCCGCTACCCGTGCCGCGCGAGGCGCCCCGCTTGCGGGCCGCTGCTTTGGCCCCTTCGCGGCCCAACGCAGACCGCGTCTCGCTCGACAGGTTGGCGATCGTCCGCTTACTACGCGCAGCAGTCTGAGCCTTCTTGACGTTCTTTCGTGCCGCTTGACGTTGCTTCTCGCTGGCCACGTACCGGCACTACCCGAACATCGCGACCGTAATCGGGTCCGCGCCACGTTTGGGGCCGATTCTCCGGCGCCGGCATCAAGCCGTGGCGGCCCCGTGGAGGGGCACGTGAGGCCTAGCATCCACGTCCGTGTCCACCGCGCCGCGGATCACCGTCGTCGGATCGGCAAACGTCGACCTGGTCGCCCGTTGTGAGCGGCTACCACGCCCCGGCGAGACCGTCACCGATGCGGTGTTCGAGCGGGTACCCGGTGGCAAGGGGGCCAACCAGGCTGTGGCGGCCGCGCGGCTCGGCGCACGCGTGCGGTTCGTCGGACGAATCGGAACCGATGATCTCACGTTGCGGTCGCTGGAGCGCGAGGGGGTCGACACGAGCGGGGTCATCCGCGACGACGGCGAAGGCGGGGTCGCGCTGATCCTGGTCGACGCGAGCGGGGAAAACGTGATCGTGGTGGCACCGGGTGCCAATCGGCGGCTCGCCCCCGAGGATGTGCAGGTGGGGGAGGCCGATGCGGTCATGTGCCAGCTCGAGATCCCGACCGAGGTGGTGGCCGCGGCCGCTGCCGGGGCGCACTTTTTCTGCCTGAACGCCGCGCCGGCTCGGGCCCCTCTCGAGTTCCAGCCCGATCTGCTGGTCGTGAACCACTACGAGTACGAGACGGTGGGCCCGTACGCGGGGCTGGTCGCGCTGACCCTGGGTGCGGAGGGCGCGGTGCTGCTCGACGGTGGCGAGGAAATCGCGCGGGCGCGGCCGCCGCGGATCGAAGCGGTGGACGGCACGGCGGCCGGCGATGCATTCTCCGCCGCCCTCGTCGTGGGACTGCTCGAGGGAAGGGAGCGGGCAGACGCCTTGCGGAGGGCGTGCGCCGCCGGGGCGCTCGCGGCCGCTCGTCCGGGCGCCCAGCCGTCGCTGCCAACGGCAGCCGAGGTGGACGCGGCGATCGTCAGATGACGCAGCGGCCGCCAGGCGACGCAAATGATGGCGGCCTTACGTGGCGCCAGCCGCTGGCTGTGTCTCGGCCCCGGGCTCGCCGTCGTCGCCCGACGATTGCTTCCATACCGCTTTCGCGACGGCGATCAGCGGGATGATGATGAGAACCTCGAACGTGAGGACCATCACCCCGAGGCCTACGTGGCCTCGGGCGATCGGCTCCGCCCACCTCGCAGTCTGAGGAATGGACACCAACGGAATCATGTTCGCGAAGTGATAGAGGTACACAGCACCAAACCGTCCGAGGCTCGGCGCGTGGCTTGCATGAAAGCCGAGCCAACCGTGAACGGCGAAGCGGTGCGTAGCGCCGGCGAACCACACCACTCCGAGCGTGTAGAGGTAAAGAGCGATTCCCACCATGGTGACCGTGGCCCGCAGTCGGCCGTCATCGCGACGCTGCCTGTATCTGAACCAGCACCTCAGCCCCTCTGGGATCAGCGCGGCGGGCAACGCGATCGAGAGGATGAGAGTGACGACGGCGAGGGTGAACGAGTGAACCACGTTTGCCAAAGCGCACAGGCCCAGTGCCAGCAGCAGTGAGATCGCGTTCGCTCGCCTCCATCCATCTTTGACGACGACGTTGATTTGCCGGTGGTACCCCCCGATGATTTTGGTCGGCACCGGTTTTGCAGATCGATGTGCGGACGGTTGGGCGTTGGCGGCGTCAGGAGCGCTCGAGCACATGTCGGCTGCGAGCGATATCGGCTGGGTCAGAGGTCTCATGAATTCCCTCTGGTAACTGATACTGGATCTGAAGCCGACGATGACGTGACAAAGCGCACGTCGGTCTTTCCGGAGCATTCGCTCGGGGTCGCCGCTACCTTCGGGGCGGATGCCAGGCGCGTTCGGAGAGAATTCGGTTGTCTTGGCGCCCGGCCACAGCCCGCCGGCGTGGCTCGATGCGCCATCTGTCGCGGGGACGATTGAGGACATCGCCACGCGCGTGCTCGGGAACGACCTCGCCGTGAGCGTGTGGTCACCGAGCGAGGGCAGCCTGCGGCTGCTGGTCGCCCACGACGGTCCTGCATATGACGAGCTCGCCGCCCTCACACGCTACGCGGGCGCGATGATCGAGTGCGGTGTCCTCGAGCCGTTTCGGGTCGCGCTGCTCCCACCGGGCAACCGCGACGAGTGGTATTCAGCCTCGGCCGCTTACGGCCGCGCGCTGTGTTCGACGAGCCTGCCCGCCGTACGGGACCACATCGACGTCGCCGGTCGACCGGTGGGGATAGGCGCCAGCCTTGGCGCCCTGGCGATGCTGCAGGCGCAGCGGACGTGGCCGGGCGTGTTCGCCGGCCTGTTCCTGCAGTCGGGCAGCTTCTTCGTCCCCCGCTTTGACCGCCACGAGTCGAGCCTCCCGCGCTACGGCCGGATCACGCGCTTTGTCAGTCGCGTGTTGCGTGCTCCGTCGCACGCCGATCCGGTGTCGGTGATCATGACCTGCGGCGCCAAGGAGGAGAACGTCCACAACAATCGCCTGATGGCCTCCGCGCTGGATGCCCAGGGTTACGCCGCGTGTCTGCACGAGGTATCCGACCTGCACAACTACACGAGCTGGCGGAACGCGTTTGACCCCTGGCTGACGGGTCTGCTGGCGCGTCTGTGGTCGCCGCGGGATGCTTGAGGCGCTTGGCGCCCTGCTCGGGCATGGTCCCGTTCATCCGCGGCGACGCTGCATACTGAACGATCCGATGGACTACGTCGCCCACCTCGAGGGTGATCACCTCGCCTGGCCATCGTGGCGCGCGCAGCTCGCGCACCATCTCCGGCGCGGGCGCTGATGGTGGGGAGCACTCACCTGATCGGCCTGCTGCTCGGCACCGAGGAGGACTGGCCCACGGCGCTCGAGACCCTCGTCTCGCGACTGGGGACGATCACCGATGGATCTGGGCACCGCCACCGGATTGCCACCGAACGGATCACGATCGAGCCATTCGACCTGCGTGACCGCCCTCAATACGAACTGGTAATCGACCAGCTCGCGTATTGGTACTACCTCCCCCGCGAGTGGCTGAAGAAGGTCGCGCTGATGAACGACGTGTACCTGCTCAACAGCCCGTTCACGTTCCAGTCGATGGAGAAGCACGCGGCGTACTGCGCGATGATCCGCCTGGGCCTCGAGGTGCCGCCCACGGTGCTCGTCCCGCACAAGGACCCGCCGGATACCTCGCGCTTCCAGTTCACCGCCGCGCGCTACAACCGGCCGTTCGACCTGGCCGCCATCGCCGCGGGGATCGGTTACCCGCTGTTCATCAAGCCGTACGACGGCGGGCAGTGGATCGGGGTCAGCCGCGTGCGCAACCGCGACGAGCTGCAACGAGCCTACGATGCGTCCGGCCGGCGGATCATGCACCTGCAGGCCGCCGTCGAGGGGTTCGACGTGTTCGCCCGCTCGCTGTCGATCGGTCCCGAGACGATGATCATGAAGTTCCGCCCCGAGAAACCGATGCACGAGCGCTACGCGGTGGCCCACGACTTCCTGTCCGCCGAGCTTGGCGACGAGCTGCTCACGATCAGCCGGCTCGTCAACGCCTTCTTCCGCTGGGAGTTCAACTCATGCGAGTGCCTGGTGCGCGGCGATCAGGTGCACCCAATCGACTACGCCAACGCGTCTCCGGACGTCGCGCTGACGAGCCTGCACTACTACTTCCCGTGGGCGATCAAGACGCTGCTGAAGTGGTGCACGTTCTGCCTGGTCACCGGCCGGCGAGGGCAGCTCGACCTCGACACTCGCCGCTACTTCGAGATCGCCGATCGCGAGGAGCTTGACTATGGGGAGAAGCTGACCGCTTACCGGCGCCTGGCCGACGACTACTTTGAAGCCGATCGCTACCACGACTTCTGCGCCAGCCGCTTGCTCCAGTCGACGAACTCGTGCTCGAGTGGGTGACCTCGGTCGATTTCGACCGCCTGCTCGTGACCACCGTCCGCCTGACGTACCCGGCGCACGAGCACGAGCGGTTCATCGCTCATCTGCGCGGACTCGTCGGGCAGTGGGCGCGCGAGCAGGGCGGAGCACCGCAGTGGGCCGCCTGACTCCGGACCATGG
>CAWDNF010000002.1:0-359945 GCA_963803595.1 uncultured Solirubrobacterales bacterium | reverse complement strand
ATCGAGCAGCACGCGGCGATCCGCCAGATCGAGCTCGGCAAACCGCACGTGGAGTTCGCGCAGGTAGTCCTCCAGGGCGCCGTGAAAACGTCGAACGTGGCCGATGTGCTTGGCGGCGGCCGGCTCGCGCTGCAGCTCGGCCTCGATCTCGTGCTCGGTGTCGTCATCGAGCTTGAAGCCGTCCGCCCCGAACAGCTTGATGCCGTTGTCCTGATAGGGGTTGTGGGAGGCCGAGATGACGGCGGCCATGTCGAAGCCGTGGCGGCGCACCAGGAGCGGCGCCGCCGGCGTGGGCAGGACGCCGCCCAGCAGTGCGTCGCCACCGCCGGCCGCCACACCGGCCGCCAGCGCCGACTCGAGCATCTCGCCGGACTCCCGCGTGTCCCTCACGATCAGGACCTGAGGCCGCCCGCCGCCCGCCCTGGCCACCGCGGCCCGGGCCAATCCAACGGCCAGCTCGGCGGTTAGGAACTCTCCGGCTCGGCCGCGGACCCCGTCCGTGCCAAACAGATGGCGAGCCATCGGCGGCGCCTTGGGACCGTCAGCGCTTGGAGAATTGCGGCCGCTTGCGGGCCTTCTTCAAGCCGGCCTTCTTACGCTCCTTGACCCGCGGGTCCCGAGTCAGGTAGCCGCGCCGTTTGAGCTCGCCCCGCAGGTTGGGATCGGCCTCGATCAGCGCCCGCGCGATGCCATGGCGCAGCGCGCCGGCCTGGGCCGAGACTCCACCGCCGTGCATGCGGGCGACGACGTCCATCCGCGAGTCGTAGCCGACCGTCTCCAGTGGGAGCCTGATCACGCGGCGCAGGGTCTCGCGCGGGAAGTACGCCTCGAGCGGACGGCCGTTGATCGTGTACGCGCCTGAACCGGGCCGCAAGATCACCCGGGCGACGGCCGTCTTGCGCTTGCCGGTCGCGGTGTAGCGGGCCCCCGCCGCGAGATCGATCGCCGCATCGGCGATCGGAATCTGCTGCTCGGCCTCGGCTTCCGCGGCGGCCCGGGCGGCGGCCGCCTCGGCCTCAGCCTCGGCCGCGGCGCGCGCCTCGGCATCCAGGTACTGATCGTCTTCCTGCGGAATGAACACCGGCTCGAGGTCGGCACCCGGGATCTCGGGCTTCTCCCGAGGGGCGGGCTCGTAGACCTCCTCCTCCGTGGTGTCGGTCGTCTCCCCCTCCGAGTCGGCGGGCGGGCTTTCCGCCGCCTCGCCGTCAGAATCCGATGGGGCCCGAGCCGACTCGGAGTCGGAGACTTCCGACTCCGAGTCGGCAGAGGGTTCATCCGCGACCTCCGCCGGCCCTCGCTCCTCGGCCGCCGCCTCTCGCCCCGCGGCAGGTGGCGAGTCGTTGGCACCCCCCGCGGAAGGGGACGACTCCTCGGACTCCGACTCAGGATTGCGATCTTCAGGTTCCTCAGTGGTCAAGACGAAATCTCCATCGGTTGCGGCTGCTGGGCGGCGTGGGGATGGTCCGGGCCGGCGTACACCTTCAGTTTGGTGAGCTGCTTGCGCGCCAGCCGGTTGCGGGGGAGCATCCCCTTGACAGCCAGCCGGATCACCTCCTCGGGCCGGCGCTCGAGCATCTCGTGGAGCGTGCGCGAGCGCAGCCCACCCGGGTAACCCGAATGGCGGTAGTAGCGCTTGTCCTGGCGCTTGTTGCCGGTGACCGAGATCTTCTCGGCGTTGACCACGATCACGAAGTCGCCCGTGTCGACATGCGGGGTGTAGACGGTCTTGCGCTTGCCCCGCAGGGCGTCCGCGATCTGGGTCGCCAGCCGGCCGAGCGTCTGCCCGGTGGCGTCGACGAGCAGCCAGTTGCGTTCGCGGTCCTGGGGTGTGGCAACGTAGGTCTTCATGGCATGCCGAAGCCGCGCGTACCTAGCGCGGCCGCGGCAATGATAGACGGAAGGCCGTCGACCGGAGCAACGCCGGCGCGACCTCGTAGGCTGGGCTGATGAGGCTGCCGGTGCCGATCAGACGGGCGGGCTACAGGGTCGCCTACTGGCTTCTGCGCGCCTACTGGTTCGTGTTCCGTCCGCGAGTGAGCGGCGTCAAATGCCTTTTGACCGACGGCGACCGGGTTCTCCTCGTGCGCCACACCTACGGCGACCGACGTTGGGATCTGCCGGGAGGGACGATGCGCCGCGGCGAGCAACCGATTGCCGCCGCCCGCCGCGAGATGTCCGAGGAGCTGGGACTCGAGGTCGACGACTGGGAGGCCCTGGGAGAGTTCTCCTCGTACTTCTATTACCACCACGACAGGCTCTTCTGTTTCCGCGCCGAGCTCGCGGACCCCACGATCGACCTCGACCTGGGCGAGCTGGCGGCGGCTACCTGGTTCCCGCGCGACCGGCTGCCCAGCCCGCTGGCCCGCTTCGTCGGCCCCATCCTGGCCCGGGCGAGCTGAGCCGCGGGGCCCATCCCGGCCCGGGCGAGCTGAGCCGTGGCTTTACTTTTCACCCTCGCCGGGATAGGTTGAGCAGGTGCGTCGCGCCCTCCTGGTCATTGTGTCGCTGCTCGTGCTCGGTGCTGCCGTAGCGGAGGCGGCCGTGCGCAGCGACGGGTCCAAGCCGGCGCCGGCCAACATCGCCCAGATGGTGGGCCATGTGCCAGCCCGTACCCTCAACCATGTCCGGACAGGAGACGCAACGGCTCGGAACGCGATGAAGCTTTCGGGCGGTGCGTTCATGAGCGGCGGCAAGCCCGAGGTGCTGACGATGAACCTCGCCTGGTGCCCCCATTGCGCGGCCAACAGCTGGCCGCTGGCAATCGCCTTGAGCCGGTTTGGGAAGCTGACCGGACTGCGGGTCATCGACACGGGCAGGCTGTTCTGCACTAAGTACCACGCCCGTCCGTGCTTTCCGCACACCAACGGGTTGAGCTTTCTGCGCGCCCACCTGAAGAGCCGTTTCATCAGCTTCGCCGCGGTTGTCCTCCAGGACGTGAAGGGGCATGCTCTGCAGAAGCCCACCCCTCGCGAACAGGCGGCTATCGGCTCGTTCGACTCGTCGGGCTCGGCCCCGGCTGTCGACGCCGGCGGCGCGTACGGCTTCCTCGGGCCCGCCTACAACCCGGGCGCGCTCAAGGGCAAGACCTGGTCACAGATCGCCGACAGCCTCAGGGGCGGCAAGGGCCGGGTGGCGCGCAGCATCGAGGGCTCGGCGAACATCTTCACGGCCGCGATCTGCAAGGCGACTGGCGGCAAGCCGGCCGGCGTCTGCAAGTCAAAGGGCGTCACCGCGGCGGCCGCCCTGCTGCCCAGCTGATCCCTACTCCCACTCGATCGTGCCGGGGGGCTTGCTCGTGATGTCGAGCACGACTCTCCCCACTGGCCGGATCTCGTTGATCATGCGAGAGGCGATCTGCTCGAGCAGGTCGTAGGGGAGCCGCGCCCAGTCGGCGGTCATCGCGTCATCCGAGGTGACGGCGCGGATCACGATCACGTTGCCGTACGTTCGCGCGTCCCCTTGCACGCCGACCGTGCGGATGTCCGGTAGTACGCAGAACGATTGCCACAGCTCGCGGTAGAGCCCGGCCTTGCGGATCTCGTCCTGGAGGATCGCGTCGGCCTCGCGCAGGGTCTCGAGCCGCTCGCGGGTCGCCTCGCCGCCGACGATCCTGATCGCCAGCCCCGGCCCGGGGAACGGCTGGCGCCAGACGAGCCGCTCGGGCAGGCCCAGCTCGGCACCCACGGCCCGGACCTCGTCCTTGAACAGCGCGCGCAGGGGCTCGACGAGCTCGAACTGAAGGTCCTCGGGCAGACCGCCCACGTTGTGGTGGGACTTGATCGTCGCCGCACCGGTGCCGCCCCCCGACTCGATTACGTCTGAATAGAGCGTCCCCTGTACGAGGAACCCGATTCCATCGCCGCTGGCTTCGAGCTTGCGCGCCTGCGCCTCGAACACGCGAATAAATTCCTTGCCGATTCGCTTGCGCTTCTCCTCGGGGTCGGTCACCCCTTCCAGGCAGGCCAGGAAACGCTCGGAGGCGTCGACGGCCACCAGCGGCACCCGGAAGTGGTCGCGGAAGGCGGCGATCACCTGGGCGCCTTCGTTCTTGCGCATCAGCCCGTGGTCGACGAACACGCAGGTGAGGCGATCGCCGATCGCGCGGTGCACGAGCAGCGCCGCGACGCTCGAGTCGACCCCGCCCGACAGGCCGCAGATCGCGCGCCCCTCGCCGACCTGGGCCCGGATTCGGTCGACCTGCTCCTCGATTACCGAGGCGGGGCTCCACGTGCGCTCGCACCCGCACACGTCCTCCAGGAAGTTCGTCAGCACCTGCTGGCCGTAGGGCGTGTGGGCCACCTCGGGGTGGAACTGGATCCCGTATAGCCCGCGGTCGTGCGATTCGAATGCAGCTACCGGCGAGGCGGTCGAGGAGGCGAGCTCCCGGAAGGCGGGCGGCGCCGCAAACACCGTGTCGCGGTGAGACATCCAGCACGTCTGCTCGCGCGGGGTCCCGGCCAGCAGCCGTCCCGGATCGCGTACCCGCAGCTCCGAGCGGCCGAACTCGCCGACCTCGGCCCCCTCGACGCGGCCCCCCAGCTCGCGCGCCAGGAGCTGCATCCCGTAGCAGATCCCGAGCACCGGGACGTCCAGCTCGAGCAGCTCGCGGGGGAGCGGCGGGGCACCCTTCTCGTAAACCGAGGCAGGGCCGCCGGAGAGGATCACGCCCTTAGGCCGCCGCCGGCGCACCTCCTCGACCCCCGCGTGGTGGGGGAGCAGCTCGGAGAACACGCCGCACTCGCGGACGCGTCGCGCGATCAGCTGGGAGTACTGGCCCCCGAAGTCGAGCACCACGATCTCTTCTTGAACAGGGGGCGGCGCATGCGCCGCCCCCTCCGCGGGCGCATGCGCCCGCGGGGCCGCGCCGCATGCGGCGCGGCCAACGTCCTTAGTCGCCGACACCGACCGTTGCGGCTGCGCCGCGTGCCCCCATGCCGACGCCCTGCTCGCGCTGGAGGTGCTTGCCCTCGGTCTGGAGCGCCGGGGCCACGGCCAGCTCGGCCCGGTTGAACTCGGCGATGTCGCGGTAGCCACAGGTCGCCATCGAGGTCCGCAGCGCGCCCATCAGGTTGAACGTACCGTCGTTCTCGCGCGCGGGGCCCTTGATGATCTCCTCGAGCGTGCCGTTCTGGGTGGTCGAGACGCGTGTCCCGCGCGGCAGGGTGGGATGGAAGGTCGCCATCCCCCAGTTGTAGCCGCGGCCGGGCGCCTCGTAGGCGCGCGCCAGCGCCGACCCGAGCATCACGGCGTCGGCACCGCACGCGATCGCCTTGGCGATGTCGCCGCCGTTGCGCATCCCGCCGTCGGCGATCACCTTTACGTACTCGCCCGTCTCGAGCATGTGCTGCGAGCGCGCCGCGGCGACGTCGGCGATTGCGGTGGCCTGTGGCACGCCGATCCCGAGGACCCCCCGGGTCGTGCAGATCGCGCCGGGGCCGACGCCCACCAGCACGCCTGCCGCGCCGGTCCGCATCAGGTGAAGTCCGGTGT
Organism: uncultured Solirubrobacterales bacterium; assembly: GCA_963803595.1. GTDB lineage: Bacteria > Actinomycetota > Thermoleophilia > Solirubrobacterales > Solirubrobacteraceae > Palsa-465. The sequence continues at coordinate 354,455 of CAWDNF010000002.1, read as the reverse complement.
GGTAGGAAGCGCAACCACCGACGACGACGGGAATCGGCGCCAGCTCGCGGATGAACTCCTTGAGGTTGAGGGGTGGCCTCGTCTCGTCCTTTGAGACGTGCTCGGCGGAGACGACCGTGCCCTGGATCACGAGAATGTCGAGCCCCGCGTCGAGCGCCACCTGGTAGTACTTGCGGACCTTCTGCGGGGTCAGCGAGGCGGCAGCCACGACGCCGTGCGCCTTGATCTCCTTGATCCGCTGGGCGATCAGCTCCTCCTTGACCGGCTCGCGGTAGATGTCCTGCATCTCTCGCGTAGCGATGTCGCGCGAGAAGGTGGAGATCCGCTCGAGCTGCTCGTCGGCGTCCTCGTAGCGCGAGAAGATCCCCTCGAGGTTGAGGACGGCCAGCCCCCCGAGCTTGCCGATGACGCCGGCCGTCTCAGGCGAGACGACGCCGTCGAGCGCCGCAGCGAGCAGCGGGAGCTCGAACCGGTAGGGGCCGAGCGTCCAGGAGACGTCTACGTCGTTCGGATCGCGCGTGCGCCGCGAGGGGACGATCGCGATCTCATCGAACCCGTATGCCCGCCTGGCCTTCTTCCCGCGCCCGATCTCGACTTCCATCAGCCCATCCTAGATCGGAGAGCGGATGGCACGCCTACGCCATCTCGCAAAGAGCAAGAAACAGCGATGGCGGCAACCATGGGGCGATGCTAGCAACGGGTTGGTGGGGGTCCGGACGGCGCCTCGCGCCCCGGGCGCGGCGCCTAGCCCACCTGCGCGCTCGGCGCGAGCCGCTGGGCGTCGACCTCTGAGATGAGCCGCTCGACCCTCGCCGGATCGATCATCCCGGCGCCGAAGTGGTGGATCGACTCGGCGCCGCACGCCACGCCGTAGCACAGGCAGTCGGTGACCGAGCGGCCCTCGTAGCGGCTGGCCACGTAGCCGGCCAGGAAGGCGTCCCCCGAGCCGATCGTCGAACGGCCTTCCTGCTCTTCGATCGAGACGCGCAGGAGTGCCGGGCCCTCGTCGATCACGTAGGCGAAGCAACCGTCCGTGACCGTCATGATCGCCTCGCCGGCCCCCAGACGAGTCATCTCGATCACGGCCTGAGCGCGGTCGTCCACATCGTTGAACTCCTGCCCCACGAGCTCCTCGGCCTCGAGCTCGTTGGGCATCACGACGTCGGGCTCGGCGCGCATGGCCAGCCGCAGAGGCTCGCCGTCGGTGTCGACGATCGTCGTGACTCCCAGGCGCTTGACCTCTCTGACGAGCTCGGCATAGATGTCGGGCTCGACGCCCCGCGGAAGGCTGCCGGCGAACACGCACATCGAGGCGCCCTTGGCCAGGTATAGAAGCTTCTCGCGGAACAGATCGAGCTCCTGGAGCGAGACGGCGGGACCCCGCTCGTTGATCTCGGTCTGCGACCCCGTGGTGGGGTCGAGCACCGCGGTGTTTGTCCTCGACTCCTCCCTGATCCGGACGAAGGCGTTGAGGATCGCCTCGTCGTTGAGGGCCTCGAGCATCCGCGTCCCGGTCGCGCCCCCGGCCAGCCCTGTCGCGATCACCGGCTGGCCCAGCCGCTTGATCGCACGCGCGACGTTGACGCCCTTGCCGCCCGGCATCGTCACCTGATCGACCGTTCTGTGCCTGCGCCCCGGGGTGAAGTTCGGCACCTCGAGGGTCTTGTCGAGAGCCGGATTGAGCGTGACGGTGATGATCATGCTGTCGGCGTGAGGAAGCCTAGCTGGTGGGCGTGTGGCTCACTGACCGAGCTTCAGGCGCTGACCGGTCTGGAGCGCGGCCGGGTCTACGCCCGGGTTGAGCGCCTCGATCGTCGCCACCGGAACACCGGTCTCTACGGCGATCCGCGAAAGCGTGTCACCGGCCCTGACGACGTAGGAGCGGTGGGCGGCATGCCGCCGCGGTGCTCGCCGGCCGCTCGCCCGCGTGATCGACGACGTGGTCGTCCCGGCGTGATGGGAGCCGCCAAGACTCGAGCTGACCACCACAATGGTCGCTCCCGTGGCCGCCGCGAGAGCCAGCGGCGCCAGGTACCGCCAACGGTTGCTCGCGACCATCGTCATCGACGATCTTATCGGCCATCGGGGTGGCTGCCGCGAGCGTTGAGGGACAGATGGGCGGCGGGCTGCGCTCACCCCGCAGCGTGATCGTCACGCGAGGCCCCAGGCCACTTCCCTGAGTCGCGCCGCGGCCTTCCGCGCGGACTGCGCCGGCTCACCCCCGGGTTGCACGTGGGCGTCGACCACGGCGCGCGATGCAGCGATCAGCCCGCCGGCGCGACCGGGCGCGAAGGCGGCAGAGAGATTCTCGATCGCCCCGCCCTGAGGCCCCACGCCAGGAAGGAGGAAGATGGTGTGGGGCATCAGCTCGCGGAGCTCGGCGACGCGGTCGGGGGCGGTTGCCCCGACCACGGCGCCGACGTCGGACAGGCCGGAGTCGCCTACTCCCGCTGCGCCGAGACGCTCCACCAGCGCGGCGAGCCGGTCGCTGACCGTGCCGCCAGCGGCGAGCTCGAGATCCTGGACCTCGGCCGCGCCGGGGTTGGACGTTCGCACCAGAACGAACAGCCCGCCCCCGCGATGCCTGGCCTCATCGAGCAGCGGCTGGATCGAGTCGCTGCCGAGCAGGGGGTTCACGGTCAAGGCATCCGCCCCCATCCCGTCCGCCGCGCCGAACGGCGTCGGCGTCGCTCCGAAAAATGCCTGGGCGTAGGCAACCGCCGTGACGTCGATGTCACCACGCTTGCCATCCGCGATCACCAGGAGTCCGCGCTCCTGCGCAGCCCCGGCGGCTCTTATCAAGGCTGCCCAGCCGGGCGCGCCGAGCCGCTCGAAGCACGCAACCTGGAGCTTGACCGCCACGCAGTGCTCCCCGACGGCATCGATCACCAGCCGGCAATGGCCTTCGACCGCGGCCGCGGCTCGGTAGTGCGGCCCGGGCAGCCTGGCCACATCCATCTCGGATCGCTCCAGCGCGCCCGGCCAAAGCCGCGCCGGGTCGGGGTCGAGGCCGAGCACCAACTGCGACTCTCGCTCGGCCACGCACCGCGCCAGCCGGTCACCGAACGGCTTGATCCCCGAGGCGGTCACGCCCTGACGGCGCGCAACCGCCACCTCGCTACCGGCCGATGCGCTACTTGACCGCCTTCTTGAGCCCGGCGCCGGCGGTGAACTTCGGGACACGTGAAGCGGCGATCTGGATCCGCTCGCCCGTGGCGGGGTTGCGACCCTCGCGCGCCGAGCGATGCGAGATGCTGAACTTGCCAAAGCCCGAGAAGCTGACCTCGCTCCCGCGCCTCAACGCGCCCTCGATCGTCTCGAGAACCGCGTCCACGGCATTGGCCGCGTCCCGCTTGCTCAGGCCGGCACGATCTGCCACCTGGTCAACGAATTCAGACTTCGTCACTCTTGCTCCCTCCTTCGAGGTGGTCGGACTGGGGCGAAACATAAACACGGAGTCGGACGCCTCCTCGGAGACCGCCCATCCCCACGCCTAGACGCGCCTCATTGTCCGCCGAAAGCCCACCGCTGCGGGGTTTTCTCGCCTCGAAGGGCGCAATTTGCGGTTTTTTGCCCGCCGCCGCGCCGTCGGGTGCGGCGCTCCGGGTCTCAGCACCGCGTAGATCCGCGCCTCCGGCGAGAATGGGCGCAGTGGACCTCCGCCGCCTCGCCTGGCTGACAACCGTCCTCGCCTGCCTCATCGCGGTGGCGATTCTCGGCATCCAGGGCTACATCGGGTACGCCGGCGTGACCCTGGCGGTGGCGATCTCGGCCGCCGTCAACCTCTAGCTGCCGGCGGCTCCAGACGGGGAAGCTCCTCGCCCGGCCTCACCATGTCCTCGGGCTCCAGGTGGATGAGCACATCGACGTCGCTCAGCCGCGTCCCGATCAGGTCCTGGAGGGCGTGGGCCGTGCGGTGGGCGTCCTCGAGCGAGGTTCCTCGGCGGAACTGGATATGCAGGTCCACGTAGCGCCGCGAGCCCGCTCGCCGGGTGCGCAGCTCGTGGTAGCCGACGACCCCGCGAGGGGCGAACTGCTCGATCACGCTCCGGATTGCTGCGACCTCGGCGCTCGGAAGCGACTCGTCGACCAGCACGCGGGAGGATCGCGATAGCAGCCTCACGCCCGTATAGACAATCGCGCCGGCCACGGCGAGCGCCACCGCAGGATCGAGCCACTGAGCACCTGTCAGCTTCACGAGCGCGAGCGCCACGAGCACCCCTGCTGAGGTGGCGGCGTCGGTGCGCAGATGGGCCGCGTCGGCCTCGAGCGCGGGCGACTCGGTACGGACCGCCCGGCGAGCGATGATCGTCGAGACGATCACATTCACGACGCTCGAGAACGCGACGACGCCGATGCCCGCCCCGATCGTGTGGATTCGACCGTGCCCGACGAGCTTGCGGATGGCCTCGAAAGCGATCACCGCCGAGCCGACCAGGATCAGGATCCCTTCGATCGCGGCGGCCAGGTTCTCCACCTTCTCGTGCCCGTAGCGGTGGCTCTCGTCGGCCGGCTCACCCGCCTTTCGCACCGAAAGGACCGCCACGATGGACGCCACCAGGTCGATGCTCGAGTGGACCGCCTCGGTGAGGATCGCCACCGATCCCGTGATCGTCCCCGCGATCACCTTGAGCAGGATGAGCCCAGAATTGGAGACGACCGACAGCATCGCCGTGCGCTGGTTGTCCTGGGAGCCCGCGGTGCTCACTCAGTCGCTCCCGCGCCGAGCCACGACACCAGCTCCCGAACGGCCTGCCCCCGATGGCTGACGGCATCTTTCTCGGCCTCGCCGAGCTCGGCCATCGTCCGTCCCGAATCGAGCTCGAGCGGGAGGAAGGCGGGGTCGTAGCCAAAGCCTCCCGAGCCTCGGGGCGCACTCGCGAGCTTCCCGCGGCACTCCCCGAAGAAGACCCGCTCGACGCCGGCCCCCGGGTCGACGTAGGCCAGCGCACAGACGTATCGCAGCGCGCTCCCGGCCGGCGCCTCGGCCAGCAGCTTGGCCAGGTTCTGCTCGTCGGTCGCCGCCGGGCCCGCGTAGCGCGCGGAGCGAACCCCGGGGGCGCCGCCCAGCGCCTCGGCCTCGATGCCCGAGTCGTCGGCGATCGCCGGCCGCCCGGTCGCCGCCGCTGCGGTGCGGGCCTTGGGCAGCGCGTTCTCGGCAAACGTCGCGCCTGTCTCAGGCGGAAGCGCGATCTCGCCGGGCAGTGGCTCGACCGCGATCTGCGCTGGAGCGAGAAGCCGCTCGATCTCCCTCACCTTGTGCCGGTTGCGCGTCGCCAGTACGAGCGCTGCCGCCTGCACCATGCTCAGCCTCCCCCGTTCACCGCCTCTTCCTGTAGTCCGCGCAGGACTTCGATCCCGGCTGCGGCGAGACCCAGCAGCTCATCGAGCTTGGTGCGGGAGAGCGGCGTCCGCTCGGCGGTCGCCTGCACCTCGACCAGGCCGCCTTCTCCGGTCATCACCACGTTGGCGTCGACCTCGGCCACGGAATCCTCGGAGTAGTCGAGATCGAGCAGGGGGATCCCGTCGACGATCCCGCACGACACCGCGGCCACCGTGCCGGTGAGGGGGCTGCGCTCGATTCGTCCCTCGGCCACCAGTCGGGCGCAGGCCAGCTGGAGGGCCACCATCCCGCCGGTGATCGACGCGCAGCGCGTCCCGCCGTCTGCCTGGAGAACGTCGCAGTCGACATAAACCGAACGCTCCCCGAGCGCCGTGAAGTCCACGACCACCCGCAGGGAGCGCCCGATCAGGCGTTGGATCTCGACCGTCCGGCCGTCGGGCCTGCCCTTGGCGACGTCACGCTGCTTGCGCTCCCCGGTGGAGGCCGGGAGCATCCCGTACTCGGAGGTCACCCAGCCCCGCCCGGACCCGACCAGCCACCGGGGGACGCTGTCCTGGACCGAGGCGGTGCAGATCACGCGCGTCTCTCCCACCGAGATGAGCGCAGAGCCGGTCGCTGTCCGCACGAACCCGGGCTCGATCGTCGTCGGGCGCATCTCGGCGGCGAACCGGCTGTAGCTGCGCTCGCGGTGGGCATAGCCCGCCCCCCCGGGTTCCGCGCTCACGCCGCCGCCCTGCGTTCGATCAGGTCGACATGGGCCACTTCCCCCAGCGGCATCTGGAGAAAGCGGGTGCCGAGCGTCTTGAACGAATCGGGGTCCCCTGTCGTGGCGAACCGGTAGCTGCCCTCACCGTGGCGCGGGTTCAACAGCTCACGCGCGGCTAGTGCCCGCTCGGCCGTGCGCGCCACCCCGGCGCCGGCCGAGACGAGCGTCACTCCGCGGCCGAGCAGCCGCTGGAGGATCGGAGCGCACAGCGGATAGTGGGTCGAGCCGAGGATCACCGTGTCGACGTCGGCCGCCCGCAGCGGCTCGCAATAAGCGCGGACGGTCTCGACCACCGCCTCGTCGAACGGGAACCCGCCCTGGATGATCGGCGCGAGATCGGCGCACGCAACGCTCTCGAGATGGACGTGCGGGTCGGCGGCGAGCACTGCGCGCTCATAAGCGCCGGTGGCCACCGTGGCCGGTGTCGCCAGCAGCCCGATTCTGCCGGTGTGACTCGTGACTACGGCAAGCTGCGCCGCCGGCCGCAGCACTCCGATTGCATCGACGCCCGTGCCTACGCTCGTCAGGTGGCGCTCGAGCGTCTCGAGTGCCGCGGCGCTGGCCGAGTTGCAGGCCACCACCAGCAGCTTGACTCCCTCTTCCAAGAGGTGTTCGGCGATCTCGAGCGCGAATCGGCAGAGCTCGTCGGGCGAGCGGTCCCCGTAGGGGAACCGTGCGGTGTCGCCCAGGTAGACGTAATCCTCTCCGGGAAGGGAGACGAGCAGCTCGTGGAGCACGGTCAGCCCACCCACGCCCGAGTCGAACACGCCGATCGGCTGGTCAGACAGCGGGGTCACCGGCTGATGGTGACAGACCCGCCCGCGCCTATACTCGCGTGAGCTTTGGAAGCGTCGCCCGGGACCCTTCGCGAGCGCGCGCGGATGCGCTCCCGCGCTCGCTACCTGCGGCAGCTGCGCGAGCTTCAGCTGCGAGACATCGGGGGGTTCATGCTCGAGCAGCATCGCCGCAGGCGACAGCGGCCGGATCTCGTGCAGGCCAAGGTCGAAGATGCCGCGGCGACCGATCGCGAGCTGCGCGCGCTCGAGGGCGCCCTCGACGAGGGCCGGCCATTACGCGAGGTCCGCGAGGCCGGAATCGGCGGCGCCTGCGCCAACTGCGGCGCGGTTCACGGCAGCGCCGACCGCTACTGCTCATGGTGCGGCCAGCCGCTGTGACCACAGAGCATCCCCGGCGCAGCGACGATGCCGCGCCGGTCGGCGACCGCTGCGCGGCGTGCGGGGCGCAGCTCGAGGCAGACCAGGAGTGGTGCCTGGAGTGCGGGGCGGCCCGCACCACGCTGCGTCGGCCGCCCGACTGGCGGATCGCGGTGGCGATCATCGCGGCGGTCGTCGTCGTGGTCGTGGTCGCTCTCATCGTCGCCTTGCCCTAGCCGCTCCGGGCAGCTCATGCCAGGCTCGGCCACCAGCGCCCGAGCCTGGTACGAGCAGCGAGAACCACCGGCGCATTGGGAGCCCGTGGCCCTTCCGCGTCGGCGGCCGGGGGCGGCGCGACCAGCGCCTCCAGGGTCGCGGCGACCGACCGCGCCAGGGGGCGCAGCGCATAGCCGCCCTCGAGCACGAGGCCAAGCGGTGCGCCGACTGCCGTGGACAGCGCAAGGACGGACCGGGCCATGCGAGCAAAGCCGGCCTCAGTGACCATGCACTCAGCGAGGTGGTCGTCTCGGTGCGCGTCGTATCCCGCCGATACCAGCACGAGTTGCGGTGCGAACGCCTTGCCGAGCGGGACCGCGACGTCGTCCAGAAGCGAGCCGAACAGCTCATCGCCTGATCCGGGCGGGACCGGCAGGTTCACCGTGTAGCCCTCTCCGGGTCCTGACCCCACGTCGCCGGCCGGACCGGTCCCGGGGTAGAGCGGCGACTGGTGGATCGACACGAAGAGGACCTGCCGGCTCGAGTGGAAGATGTCATTCGTGCCGTTGCCGTGGTGGACGTCCCAATCGAGCACCATCACGCGCTCGAGCCCTCTCTGCTCGAGCGCGAAGCTTGCCGCCACCGCGACGTTGTTGAACAGGCAGAAGCCCATTGGGCGCTGGGGCAGCGCGTGGTGACCCGGCGGACGATGGGCACTGAAGCCGACGTCCGCCTCCCCGTCGAGCAGCTGCTCGACCATCCGGACGGCGCCGCCCGCGGAGTGAAGCGCAGCGGTGTACGAGCCGGCGCTGGTGACCGTGTCGGGATCGAGCGAACCGCCGCCGGCGGCCGAGATACGTTCGAGCGCCTGGACGTACTCGGGTGGGTGGATGGCGTAGAGCACCTCGAGTTCGACCTCCGGCGAGCTGACCCGTTCGAAGCCCAACCAGTCACGCTGCTCGAGCCCGGTCTCGATCGCGGCGATTCTCGCCGCCTGCTCTGGGTGGCCGCCGGTGTCGTGTTCCAGCGAGCTCGGGTGCGACAGGAACACGCCCCTCATCGCGGGTACCGTACTTGCGGGTGGAGCTCTCCGAGACCGAGGTCGCCGTCGTCGGCGCCGGGGCCGCCGGCCTCTACACAGCGCTGTGCGCCGCGCGACAGGGCGCCGCCGTCGCGCTCGTCTCGGCCACGCCACTGGCCGAGTCCTCGACATACTGGGCCCAGGGCGGGCTGGCCGCGGCGCTCGCCCCCGAGGACAGCATCGATCGCCACCTGAAAGACACGGTGGCCGCCGGCCGGGGAGCCGTCAGGCAATCGGCGGCCGAGGTCCTGTGCCGCGAGGCTCCAGCGGCGGTCGAGGACCTGGTCGCGCTTGGTGTGTCGTTCGACGCCGACAGGCGAGGCCGTCTGGCGCTGGGGCTCGAAGGCGGGCACTCGGTCCGGAGAATCGTCCACGCCGGGGGGGCCGCGACGGGACAGCGCCTGATCCGCCAGCTGAGCGCGCTGGTGGCCGAGCACCCCCGAATCGAGGTGCTCGAAGGGCGCCGGGCCGTCCAGCTGGCCACGGTCGATGGCCGCTGTGTCGCGGTGCGACTGCACGACGGAACGGCGGTCGCCGCCCGGGCGACGGTGCTCGCCACGGGCGGCGCGGCCGCGCTATGGACGAGGACCACAAACCCGGCTGGCGCTGTCGGGTCCGGGCTCCTGCTGGCCTACCGCGCCGGGGCGACGCTGGCCGACCTCGAGTTCGTGCAGTTCCACCCGACGGTCGTGGCGGCCGCCGACGGAGCGGACGGCTTCCTCGTCACCGAGGCGGTGCGAGGCGAAGGCGCAAAGCTCTTGGACAAGCGCGGCGAGCGGTTCGTGGATGAGCTCGCACCCCGGGACGAGGTGGCGCGCGCGGTGCAGCGGCAGATGATCTCGACCGGCGCCGGTTACGTCGACCTCGACATGCGCGAGGTCGACCCCGGGCTGTTCCCCAACGTGGTCTCCGCCCTACGCCGGGCCGGCATCGACCCTGAGCGCGAGCTGATCCCCGTCGCCCCGGCGGCTCACTACATGATGGGCGGAATCGCCACCGACCTAGACGGCCAGGCCGACCTCGGAAGCCTCTATGCCGTCGGCGAATGCTCGTGCACGGGGCTCCACGGCGCCAACCGCCTCGCCTCGAACTCGCTGACCGAATGCTTCGTGTTCGGTGCGCGGGCCGCGCGCGCCGCGCTCGAGGAGCCGGCCGTTGGGGGGGCCGCGGGAGTCGATTGGGGCGAGCCGCCGGCCCGGATCGAGGTCACCGCGGAAAGCCGCCGCGCCCTGTGGCGCCACGCCGGAATCGAGCGCTCAGGCGCCGGGCTTCGCGAGCTGGCGAGCGACGAGCATCCGCTCGTCTCGCTGATCGCGCAGTCGGCGATTCTTCGCACCGAGAGCCGGGGGGCCCACCAGCGGCGCGATTACCCCGACCTCGACCACGGCCTCGATGGCCGGCACGTGACCGTGCGTCAGGGCCAGGGGACGGCGCTCTGCGCCTGGAGTTAGAGGACAGCGCGATTTAGGACCCGGGGGCCGGAAGGCGTACGGGCCACGCGAGGCGTCACGGCCGCGGGGGCGGAGGGTGTAACGGGCAGTTTGAAATTCGGCCGAACGACCAAGTTTTGGGCTTAACACGGGTTAATACCCCGTGACTCGTGCGCTTCACAACTTGTCGGAATACTGCCGGGCCTCAACTTCGGAGCGCCCTAGGCAGGGGCCGAAAGGAGTCGTGAGTCTGCATGTATAGGTTCAGCCGCGCGATCTATCGCGAGCTGTCCGGAGAGATCCTCGAGGATCCCCACAGCCAGTGCTGCCACGCCAACCACGAACGCGTGCTCCGCGCCTGCGAAGCCGCGGTGGAGCGGCTGGCAACGGATCGCCGGTATTTCGCCCATCCCGCGCGCACGCTGTTCACGGACATCCGGTCCTATTTCCCGATGACCTCCCAGCTGCGCGTGCTCCAGGTCATCGAGCGGTATCTGGCCCTGGCCGACGAGTTCCTGCGCCAGCTTCCCCAGAACGGATTCGACGCCTACGGCAACCCCCTCCAGTGTCGCGCGAGCACTCGGAAGGGAACGCCCTGCCAGCGGATGCCGCTGCCCCACAACGGATACTGCCCCTCCCACCAGCACCTGGCAGAGACCGAGGAGCTGGTAGCGGCGTAAGGGCGCTCCGAGGAGCACCGGCACCGGCCGACAGCGCCGGTTAACGTCCGCCGCGTGCTCCTTGGCGTTGACGTCGGCGGGACGTTCACCGACGCCGTGCTGGCCGTGGACGGCGGGATCGTCACCGCCAAGGCAGCCACGACGCCTGAGGACCAGTCTCGTGGCGTGATCGCCGCAGTGCGTGCGGCGCTCGAGCGCGCCGGCCGCCCGGCGTCTGACGTTCAGCAGCTGGCGCACGGAATGACCGTGGCCACCAACGCGCTGCTCGAGGGACGCGGCGCTCGCACCGCGCTGGTGGCCACCGAAGGGTTCACCGACCTGATCGCTCTCGGCCGCCAGAACCGCCCGGAGCTCTACCGGCCGTGTGCCGCCCGCCCCGCGCCGCTCGTCCCCGACCCCCTGCGGCTCGCCGTCAGGGAGCGCATGACGCCGGACGGACCGCTCGTGGCTCTCGACCGAGCCGAAGCTGACCGCATCGTCGACCTGGTCGAGCAGACCGGCGCTGAGTCGGTCGCCGTCGTGCTCCTGCATTCCTACCGCCACCCCGAGCACGAGCTCGCGCTCGCCTGCGCTCTGGCCGAGCGGCTGCCCGGCGTGCACATCTCGCTCTCCCACGAGGTCGTCGGGACTTTCCGCGAGTTCGAGCGCGCCGCCACTACCGAGATCGACGCCGCGCTCTCGCCGCTCCTGGCCGGCTACCTGATGAGCCTCGCCGAGGCCTGTGCGCAGGACCGGCTGCCCGAGCCCTCGATCATGCAGTCGAACGGCGGACTGATCGAGCTCGAGACGGCATCGCGACATGCGGCGTGGACTGTTCTGTCCGGACCGGCCGCAGGGGCCGCCGCCGCGGCCTACCTGGCACGGGCCGCGCACGAGCCGCGGGCTCTTTGCCTCGACATGGGTGGAACCTCGTGCGACGTCTGCGTCGTCGAGGAGGGGGCGATCGGGGAGCAGACCGGGGCCACGGTGGCGGGCCGTCCGATCGCGCTTCCGATGCTGGCCATCCACACGATCGGCGCGGGGGGCGGTTCGATCGCCTGGCGAGACGCCGGCGGCGCGCTGCGCGTCGGGCCACGCTCGGCGGGGGCCGATCCCGGGCCCGCGAGCTATGGCCGCGGCGGAACCGAGCCCACCGTCACCGACGCGAACCTGCTCCTCGGGCTGCTGGCCACGGATGCCCCGCTGGCCGGTGCCGTGCAGCTCGACCTCGACGCCGCCCAGCGCGCGATAGGGACGCTGGCCGGCGAGCTCGGCCTCGAGCCGCTCGAATGCGCCGAGGGGATCGTGCGCGTCGCCGCTACCGAGATGGCACGCGCCGTGAGAGTGGTGACGGTCGAGCGGGGGCTCGACCCCAGGCATTACGCGCTCGTGGCGTTCGGCGGCGCGGGCCCCCTCCACGCGGCCCAGATCGCCGGCGAGCTAGGCATCACCCACGTGCTCTGCCCGCGCGCCTCGGGGGTGCTGGCCGCGCTCGGGCTGGTGGTGTCGGAGCGCCGGCGAGACGCCCAGCGCAGCCTCCTGCTCTCCGGTGACCGGCTGACCGCGGAGGCGATCGCCGGGGCGACTGGCGAGCTGGCGGCGGCGGCCCGCCGCCAGCTCGGCGAACCGGGCGCGCCGGTACGCGCGACATACGAGCTTCGCTACCGCGGGCAGTCCTTCGAGCTCCCGGTCGGAGGGGAGCTCGATGCCACGCCGGAGGACCTGCGCCGGGCGTTCGAGACTCTGCATGAGGAGCGCTACGGTTACCGCGAGTCGGCGCTTGCGCTCGAGCTCGTCACGGTGCGGGTGACCGCCACCAGCCCCGGCGCCGAGCTCGAGCTGGGAGCCTCAAGCGACCGGGGCGATGTGCAGCGTCTCCGGCGCGAGGCCGTGCTCGACGGACGTCGGGCCGAGCTCGAGGTGTGGCGTGGCTGTCCGCCCGCCGGCAGCGCGATTCCCGGCCCGTCGATCGTCGAGCTGCCAGAGTCGACGGTGCTGGTCCCCCCCGGCTGGACAGGCGCCGTTGACGTCGCCGGCACTGTCCACCTCGAGCCCGAGCGCGAGCCGTGATCGACCCGATCGAGCTTCAGGTCTTCACGGGGGCGATGGCGGCTATCTGCGAGGAGATGGGCGCGATCTTGATCCGCTCGGCGCATTCGGCGAACATCAAGGAGCGGCGGGATGCCTCGACCGCGCTGTTCGACGCTCGCGGCGAGATGGTCATGCAGGCCGAGCACATTCCGGTGCATCTCGGAGCCATGCCCGCCGCGGTCTCCGCCGTCCTCGACCAAGAGCACCGGCCCGACGTCCCGTGGATCCTCAACGATCCGTATCGCGGCGGTACCCACCTCCCCGACATCACGGTGATCCTGCCCGTGTTCGCGCAGGAAGCCCGTGGCTCAGGTGCTGATCGCCTGCTCGGCTTTGCCGCCAATCGCGCACACCACGCCGATGTCGGGGGGCCGACGCCTGGCTCGATGCCGGCCGACAGCCGGCGACTGGCCGACGAGGGGGTGGTAATCGAGCCCCGACCGCTCGACGAGGAGACGCTGCAGGAGCTGAGCAAGCAGATGCGACAGCCCCAGCAGCGCCGCGCAGATCTTCGTGCGCAGGTGGCCGCCGCCACGGCCGGGGCCCGCCGGCTCGCCGAGCTCGAGCGGCGAGAGGGCGGCGACCGGGTCGACGAGGCATTCGCCGCAGTGCTCGACTACAGCGAGCGGCGCACCCGGGCCTGCCTCGCGGCGCTCGAAGACGGCGTGCGTCGCTCACGCGATGTGCTCGAGGCCCGCGAAGGCGACCTCGAGCTCGTACTCGAGGCCACCGTCGAAGGAGATCGGCTCAGGCTCGACTTCACGGGCTCGGCCGCCCAGCACGAAGGCAACCTGAACTGCCCGCTGGCCGTGACCCGCTCGGCTTGCTACTTCGGCCTACGGGTGCTGACCGACCCCGACATCCCTCCGTCGGCTGGCGCATATCGCCCCCTCGATGTGATCGCGCCGCCCGGGTCGGTGCTGAACGCAACCGCCAGCTCTGGCCCGCCCGGCGAATCCCCCGCCGTAGTGGGTGGGAACGTCGAGACCTCCTCGCGTGTGGCAGATCTCGTGCTGAGTGCATTCGGCCACGCGCTCGGCCAAGGGACCATGAACAACCTGACGCTGGGCGATCAGGAGGTGGTCTACTACGAGACGATCGCCGGCGGCCAGGGCGCGTGTCCCGACGCCGACGGACCCGACGCGGTGCACGTGGCGATGAGCAACACCCTCAACACCCCGGTCGAAGCACTCGAGCTCGATTTCCCCCTACGGGTCGTCGAGTACTCGCTGCGGCGCGGATCAGGCGGCGCGGGCACCCACCGCGGCGGAGATGGCGTCGTGCGCGAGCTCGAGGCACTCCGCGAGCTCGACTACTCGCTGATCACCGAGCGCCGCCGCCACCGCCCGCCGGGGGCAGCCGGCGGCGAGCCAGGCGCACCGGGGCGCAATCTCATCGACGGCGCCGAGCTTCCCTCCAAGACGAGCGGGCGACTCCGCGCCGGACAGCGGCTGCGCGTCGAGACCCCGGGCGGCGGTGGCTTTGGGGTTGGAGGCGGCGCTTGACCCGGGTGGCCTTCCTAGGGCTGGGGATCATGGGCTCGCGGATGGCCGCCAACTTGGCCCGGGCCGGATTCACGCTCACCGTCTGGAACCGGACCGTCGAGACGGCGGAGCGCCTGGCGAGCGAGCACGACGGCGTGCGGACTGCCTCCTCGCCTGCGCAGGCGGCGGCCAACAGCGAGGTAGTGATAACGATGGTCGTCGACGGCGAGCAGGTGGCGGGCGTGCTGCTGGGCGAGGACGGCGCCGCGACGGGTGCCGCGACCGGGACGCTGTTCGTCGACTGCTCGACGATCGGACCGGCCGCCACGCTCGAGATCGGCGACAGCCTGGCGTCGTCTGGGCACGAGCTGCTCGACGCACCGGTGACCGGGTCGGCCCCGCGGGCTCAGGACGGCACGCTCACGATCATGGCGGGCGGCAGCGATCAGGCGTTCGTTCGCGCGCGGCCGCTGCTGGATGCGATGGGTGAGCTGGTCGTCCACGTCGGGCCGCTCGGACACGGCCAGATGGTCAAGCTGATCAACAACGCGGTGGCGGCCACCAACGCCGCCGTCGTCGGCGAGGCGCTGCTCGTCGCGAAGCGGGCGGGAGTCGACCTCGACGCGCTCACGGAGGTGATGGGCGCGGGATCCGGAGGCTCCGCGATGCTCGCGCTCAAGGCGGGCGCGATGCGCGAGCACGACTACGCCCCGCTGTTCAAGCTCGAGCACATGCTCAAGGACGTCAGACTCTGCCTGGAGGAGGGCCAGGCGAGCGGGGTGCCGTTCCAGTTTGCGGCCCAGACGCGCGAGATCCTGAGCGCGGCCATGGGCCGGGGTCACGCCGGGGAGGACTTCGCCGCGCTCATCGAAGTGCTGGAGGGGACGGCTGGGATTCGCCTGTAAAACGACAGAATTTGCGGCGTAATTTGGGATTTTCGAGCTCGTCACGTACAATCGGCGACTCCTGCTGGCCCCGTCGCACCTTCGGGTGTGCGAGCAGGACCATCGCGCCCCCCAGGCGCACAGTAGTCATTTTTTTGTAAACAACGTCTCACCCCCAGATACATGCCGATTGCTTTCAAAGAATGGGCCGTGACCGTACGGGCGCTGGCCGAGGGCGAACAGCTCTTGACTCTGCGCAAGGGCGGGATCCGCGAGCCCGGCAAGCATTTCAAGCTCGACCACGAGCGGTTCTTCCTCTACCCGACGTTCGACCACCAGCGGCCTGATCTCGTCCGCCAATCGCATCGCCCGGAGCTGATGCGCGCCCTCGAGGAGGGTGTCTGGTCAGACGACGAGCCGACCCCCGAGGCGCTCTACCGCGGCGCGGAGATCGCCCAGCCCGACCGGATCCGGATCCGGGCCTGGGCCGAGGTCGCGGCCCACTACACGATCTCCGATCGCCGGGCGGTGGACGCCCTGGCCCCGTTCTACGTCTGGACCACCGACTATGCCGAGAAGCGGCTGGCTTGGAAGCGACGGCATCCGCTGCACGTGATCCTCCTGCGGACCTATCGCATCCCGCGTCCCGTGACGGTCAAGGTGCGCGACGAGTACCACGGCTGTCGCTCCTGGCTCGAGCTGACGCGCGAGCTGCCGTTCGAGGGCACGCCGGTGCTGTCCGACGAAGAGTTCGAGCGCGCCGCCGAGGAGATCGCCGAGATCGCCTCGGACCGCCAGCCGGTGATGGTCTAGGGCGGCTAGAGCCGACTCAGCAGCCAGACGACCAGCGCGCCGAGGGCCAGCGCCACGATCAGCGCGAGGAGCAGGCGCGTTGGCGAGGTTCCGCCACCGGGCGGTCCGGCCGGCGAAACGAGCTCCGCCTGCAGTAGCACCTGCCGCGCGGTCGACAGGCCCGACACCGGCACGAGGACGTCGCGCGGCCCGGCCGCCAGGAAGTCCGGGACGTCGAAGCCCGCGCTACGGCGGACGATGCTGGGCACGCCCTCCTCGAGGAGGAGGGACTGGATGAACTCGGCCTCGGCCTGATTCCGGGCTCCGGCGACCCGCACTAGCTTGCCCTCAGCCAGATGGGGCTTGATCTTGCGGGCTCGGACGTGGAGATCGCTCGGCTCCTCCGGTTTCCGTTCGCCCTCGAGAGTGAGTGGAAGCCCGCACTTGGGGCAGAAGCGCTCGTCCGAGGAGAAAGCTCTGCCGCAGGCGACACAGTGCAGCGGCTGGCTCACCTTCACTGCACCGTGAGCTCTACCTCGCTCACGCGCCCGTCGTCGATCAGCCAGGTGCGGACCTCGGGCTCGTTCTCCCCGAGGCCAACGATCACCCACAAGACCCCTGGCCAGCCGGCGGCGAAGTTGATGTCGGTCTGGGATGGCCTTGGCTCGGTGCGGGTGTGTGAGTGATAGATCGCTCCCAGGTCGAGCCCCGCCGCCTCGATCTCGTTGTGGAAGCGGATCTGCTCCGCGCCGTCGATTTCGAAGCGAAGCGGACTCGCGGCTGCGTTCCTGGCGGGATAGATCTCGATGGCCTCGCCGTCGCGCGAAGCGATCAGGCCGACGCATTCGTTGGGAGCCTCCTGTACCGCGTGGTCGATGATCTGCTCGTAGAGCTCTCGCGGGATCAGCATCGCCGCCTCACTGTATTCCGCGGACGAACGCGTTGGGCACGGTGATCATCGGGTCACCGTGGTGCGAGAGGCCGCTGAGCACCGTCCAGTGCTGGGCCTCGCAGGCCATGATCCGGGTGGCCAAGAGGGCCATCGGAGGGCTCTCGATCTTGGCCAGCGCGGCAAACCAGGCACCCTCCGCCACCGATTCCAGGTCTACGAGGAAGCGCAGCGACGCATGCCGGGTGGCGAGCCTGTCCGGATTGGCCACGCCAGCGTGATGAGCCAACTGCGCCCGGGCGCCGCGTCCGCTCAACGGCGGCGCCGGGGTGGCGAGGAGCGCTCGCCCGAGAGCCGCTAAATGGTCTCGCTCGTGCTCGAGCTGCCTGGCCACGACGGAGCGTGCGCCGGAGTCAAGCGTGCCGTTGGTCAGCACGTGTTCATATCCCCACACGAGCAGCCGCTCGACCTCGAGCACGCGGCTCAGCTGCGCACGATCCCCCGCCTGAACAGCCGCTGCGGCGGCGGGCGCCGTCCCGAGAGCCGTCGAGAGGGCGCCCCCAGCCCCGCCGAGCACGAGCTGGCGTCGCGTCAACCCGGCTCCCACCCCAGGTGCGCGCCGGCGAAGCTTGCGAACCACGGCGCCCCGGCGAAGCGTGCGAGCCACCGCCCGCCGGCGAAGCGTGCGAACCACCGCGCTCGGCTCCTACTCCGCGTCCCCGACCAGCGCCGCGGGTACCGGCGTGAGGCCGAGGCGCTCGCGTACGACAGCGGCGTGCTGGGCTTCGTTGGCCACGATCGCCGCGAGCGCCGCGCGCAGCCGTGACGGACCGGACCGCGGGATGGCGGCCAGGTAGGCGATCAGCTGGGCTTGCTCGACCCGATGCAGCAGCACCAGCGCCTCCCGCCCCACGCGCGGGCTTCCCAGGTCGTAGAAAGCAGGCGGCTCAGGCGGCTCGCCTCCCGCCTGCCGGATCAGACCTTCGAGCTCGGCGGCATGGGATAGCTCCTGGTTGAGGAACTGCTTTGCGGCGGCAGCCCCGATCGTGTCGAGGAGCGGAAGCCCCGCTGCGTAAGCGGCGATCGCGTACCGCTCCAGCCTGAGCAGCTTGGCGAGCAGCTCGACGTCGGTCCCAGCTCCCGGCGTGCGGGTGCTCAACGGTACGTGGGATGGCTTCGGCTTGGTCGAGCAGCCGGCGAGCGTGGCCGCGCCGGTGCCAACAGCGAGCAGTGCGATGCCGCGGCGGGTGTGACCGGGCGCCGAAGCGCTCACCACCAGACGGTGGCGTCCAGGTTCTCGATCTCGTCGATCGGTCGCGTGTAGATCCCGGATGACAGGTACTTCCAGCCGTCGTCGGCGACGACGAACACGACGTTGCCCTCGTCGAGCTCACCCGCGATCCGCACCGCGACGCGCGCGATCGCACCTGACGAGACCCCGGCGAACAAGCCCTCCTCGTCGAGCAGCTTGCGCGTGAAGAGGATCGCATCGGTGTTGGTCACGAAGATCTTCCGATCGAGCACCGAGAGGTCGATGATCGGCGGGATGAACCCGTCCTCCAGGGAGCGGAGCCCCTGCACGGGTTCCCCCTGCATCGGCTCGGCGGCAACGATCTTGACCTGCTCGCCGAGCTCCTCCTTCAGCCGCCTTCCGGTGCCCATCAGCGTCCCGCCGGTCCCCAGCCCGGCCACAAACGCGCTCACCTCGTCGAGCTCCTCGAGGATCTCGAGCGCAGTTCCGTTGTAGTGGGCGAGCGGGTTGGCTTGGTTGCCGTACTGGTAGGGCATGTAGTAGGAGGCGTCGTGCTCGGCCATCTGAAGCGCGAGCTCCACCGCGCCATTAGAGCCTTTGGAGCCCTCCGAGTAGACGATCTCGGCGCCATACATCTCGAGCAGCTGGGTGCGCTCCGGAGTCACGTTCTCCGGCATCACGACCTTCAGCGGATAGCCCTTGCGCGAGCAGATCATCGCCAGCGAGATCCCGGTGTTGCCGGAGGTCGGTTCGAGGATCGTTTGACCCGGCGAGATCAGGCCCTTCTCCTCGGCGTCCTCGATCATCGCCCGCGCAACCCGGTCCTTGACCGAACCGGTCGGGTTGCTGGACTCGAGCTTGGCCCAGATCCTGACGCCGGGCTTGGGACTCAGCCGCTTGAGCTCGACGAGCGGCGTGTGGCCGATCGCCTGAACGAGGTCCCCGTACCGTCCCCCACAGGGCTTGTTCTGAAGGCGCTCAGCCGCCATGCTTCACGAAGTGTAGCTAGGCGGCTGGGGGCCGGATCAGCAGTAATAGCCGACGCAGGCACTGGACGTCGTGTATGTGCTGGTCGTGCTCGAGTAGGTCGTCGTGGAGGAGGACGTGTAGCTGGTCGTGGAGGCCGTCGTCATCGTGGCCGTGGTGGTGGTCTGAGTGCTGTGCGAGGAGCTTGGGCCGGAGGGGCGAACAACGCGCCAGGTGCCGCCGAAGCTCACGACGCCCTCGCCGGTCGCAGCGTGCTTGTGCTTGTCGAGCGAGAACATGTAGAGCGGATGGCCACCCAGCGTCAGCTGCGTGAAGCCGTCGTGCCTCCAAGTCCCGAGCTTCCCGTGGATTCCTGGCTGATCGCTGAGGTGGGCTTTGCCGTGCACCCTCAGGGGGGGCCAGAAATGCCTGCACTGGCTGCTCGTGCACTCGGGATGACGCATCGAGTCACCGGACAGCGTGTAGACGGCAAATCCTGACGAGGCGATCACGATCGACTCAGCCTTCGTCGTCATAGAACTTTGATCGGTCACCTTGGCGTCCTTGGCGATCGTGAGCGTGTAGGACTTGGCGAGGGCGATCCCGGCCAGCAGCGCGAGCGCCGCCCCGGCCAGGCCTGCGATGGGGATGATCAGGCGTCGTGTCATTTCCCTCGAAGACGCCGCTGGTCTCTCTTCCTTCCCGCCCCTGGGGGATATGCCTTCGAGCCGCTAACCAGGGCAGTCGCCGCGGCGGATAGCGGCCGCGAGCTCGCCTCGCAGCGCCGAGCGCCGCCGCCTAGCTCAGACTCGGCCGCCCGCCATGGCGGGCAGTATCACGAGCGTGTCGGTCTCGCCGACCGACGTCTCGAGCCCTTCGAGGACCCGCACGTCCTCGTCGTTGAGATAGACGTTGACATAGCGGTTCAGCTCACCATCGGCACCGAACAGCTGCGACTGGGTGTCAGGGTGTGCCTCGGCGATCGCCCGAAGCACCTCGCCCACCGAGGAACCACCGGCCGTCAGCTCCTTCTCGCCGCCAACCGCAGGCCGAAGCACCGGTGGGATCCGGATCGTCGCCATCTGGAAAACCCTAGTGCGCGCCCGCGCAGAACGCTTCGTAGTCAGGGAAGACGCCCAACTCGTCGTCGGAGATCGTCCCAGGGTCCCGAGCGCAGATCGGGCAATCCGGATCGCGTCTCACCTTCACCTCGGTGAAGGAGGCCGCCAATGCGTCGTACATGAGCAGACGCCCGATCAGCGGGTCGCCCTCGCCGAGGATCAGCTTGACGACCTCGGTCGCCTGGAGCAGCCCCATCGTGCCGGGAAGCACTCCGAGCACCCCGTTCGCGCCACAGGAGGGCGCGAGCTCGGCCGGCGGCGGCACAGGGAACAGGCAGCGGTAGCAAGGCCCGTCGAGTGGCTTGAATACCGACAGCTGCCCCTCGAAGCCCAGGATCGCCGCCGAGACGACCGGGATGCCGAGGCGGACAGACGCGTCGTTGAGCAGATACCGGGTGGGGAAGTTGTCGAGTCCGTCCACGACCACGTCGTAGCCGGGCAGGACCTCCATGATGTTCTCGGGACCGAGCCGGAGGTCGTACTTCTCGACTTGCACGTCCGGATTGAGCGCCTTGATCGCTTCCTCGGCCGAGTCGACCTTCGGTACGCCGATCCGCTCGCTGGAGTGGATCACCTGGCGCTGGAGGTTCGAAAGGTCGACCGCATCGTTGTCGACGATCCCCAGCGTCCCGACCCCAGCCGCCGCCAGGTAGAGCGCGGCCGGCGAGCCGAGGCCCCCTGCGCCAAGCAGAAGCACCTTGGCGTCGAGCAGCTTCTGCTGGCCCTCGATACCCACCTCGGGCAGGAGCAGGTGGCGCGAGTAGCGCTCCCGCTGCTCAGGCGTCAGCGTCCGGGGCAGCTCGACCGCATAACCCCGGTCCTTCCACAGCGTGAATCCCCCAGTCATCGACTCGACGTTCCCGTAGCCGAGATCCTCGATCAGCGTCCGAGCCGCCCACGCCGATCGGTTGCCGGACGCGCAGTACAGGACGACGTGAGAGCCGCGATCGGGGACCGCCGCCTCGATCCGAGACTCGAGATAGCTCTTGGGGACGTGCAGGGCACCGGGGATGTGGCCCGCTCCCCACTCCTCGGGCTCTCGTACGTCGACCACCACGGCGCCGTTGCTGAGCTGGTCCCGCACCGTGGCGGGATCTACCTCGCTGATCCGGCTCTTGATCTGCCGTAGGACCTCGGCACCCGAGGGGCTCATCCAAAATCTCCTAAAGGTGGTCGGAATTCAATACTTCAGAGAGTATAGCCCCGGGGCGAGGCGTTGAGGCGGCTGTGAGCGATGCCCTGGGCCCGGTCGAAAGAAGTGACGCTACATACGCTCCGGCCAGCTCGGACGCGCCGAAAAGATCGAGGGGCGCCCCGTGCGGGGCGCCCCTCGGGCCCTGGACCTAATCCGTGCTCTCTGGGTCCTCCCGGACATTGAAGTCTTCGGTGTGGACGCCGGCTCAAGACAACTATCGACCACGCTCCCGAACGCCGATATGGGGCCAAGACCCCATTTGAAGTCACGCACGCTCCTAGCTCAAGTACTTGCCGTCAATCTGCTGCTGATCGCGGCCACCGCGCTGTGCGCGATGATCGTCGTGGACGCGCACCCCGCGGTTGGCGGCCGAGACATGCTCCTGCTCGGTCTGGCGCTGTTTGCCAGCCTGCTCGGCAATTGGCTGCTCCTGCGCCGCCGCTTCCAGCCGCTGGACGAGCTGATCTCGACGATGGAGGAGGTCGACCTGGCTGCTCCATCGCAGCGTGCCCTGACCCATCGCCTGGACAGCGACGAGGTCCGTCGCCTCAAGCTCGCCTTTGGCCGGATGATCGCCCGGCTCGAGGCCGAGCGCCGTGGCGCCGGCCGCGCCGCGATCCAAGCCCAGGAGCGCGAGCGCAGGCGCGTGGCACAGGATCTGCATGACGAGGTCAACCAGGCCCTGACGGCGGTCTCGCTGCGCCTCCAGGCCTCGATCGAGCACGCACCGCCGGACCTGCGCGAGGAGCTGCTCGAGACGAAGCGCCTAGCCGGGCAGGCGATGTCCGAGCTGCTGGCGCTGGCGCGTCAGCTGAGGCCGGCGGTTCTCGACGACCATGGACTGCTTCCCGCCCTCCACAGCCAGGTCCGCGACTTCGGCGAGCAGACCGGCATCGAGGCCGATTTCGCGGTGCACGGCAGTGGTGATGACCTCACGCCGGAGCAGCAGCTCGTCATCTACCGCGTGACCCAGGAGAGTCTCAACAACGTGATCCAGCACTCTGGCGCCCGGAAAGTGCAGGTCGCCCTGGAGTTCGCAGACCCGACGCGGCTCGTCGTCAGCGACGACGGCGAGGGATTCCAAACCGGGCGGCCTGCCAACGGAGGGCTCGGCCTCTCCGGTATGCGAGAGCGGGCGCTGCTGATCGGCGGGACGCTGAACATCGACTCCCACCCAGGCCGCGGCACGACGATCGAGCTGATGTTGGCCAACGGCCACCAGGCGAATGCGCATCCTCGTAGCTGACGACCACGGCATCGTCCGATCCGGCATTCGGCTCCTGCTGGAGCGTCAGCCGGACTTCGAGGTCGTCGCCGAGGCAGACGACGGAGCGCAAGCAGTCGAGCTGGCGCTGTCAAGCCACCCCGATCTGTGCGTGCTCGACGTCAGCATGCCTCGCCTGACGGGGCTTCAGGCGGCACGTGAGATCCGCTCCCAGCTGCCACAGGCCCGCGTGCTGATGCTCTCGATGCACGACGATGAGCGCTATCTGTTCGAGGCGCTCAAAGCAGGCGCCTCGGGGTACGTCCTCAAGCGTGAGGCCGACGCCGATCTCGTCGGCGCAATCCGCGCGGTGCAGCGAGGCGAGGCCTTCCTCACGACCGCCGCCGAGCGCTCGATCATCCGCCAGTGGCGCGCCGATGGAGCCGAGGGACCCGAGATCCCGCTCACCACACGCGAGGAGGAGGTCGTCAAGCTGATCGCCGAGGCGTACACGAACGCGCAGATCGCCGAGATCCTTCACCTGTCCGAGAAGACGGTCGAGTCGCATCGTGCCAACGTGCTGCGTAAGCTCGGGATGCGTGACCGCGTCCAGCTCGTCCGGTACGCGATCCGGCGCGGGCTGATCGAGGCCTGAGGCGACCTACCATCGGGCGCGTGCGCGCGCCGGTCGACCACATCGCGGCTCCGCCCTTTCCGGCACGGCTTCCCTGGATCAACAGCCCGCCGCTGCGCATCGAGGATCAGCTCGGCTGGCCGGTGCTGATCGAGTTCTGGGACTTCTGCCGGGCGAACTCGATCCGTACGCTGCCCTACATGCGCGCCTGGCATGCGCGCTACAGCGGACGCGGTCTGCGGGTGATCGGTGTCCACACCGCGGGCTTCGAGCCATCCAGCGACCCTGACGCGGTGCGGGGTGCGGTCGGGCGCCTGGGGGTCCCCTATCCGGTCGTGGTCGACGCCGGGCACGAAATCTGGAACAGCTTCGGCAACCTCGGCTGGCCGGCACGCTACCTGTTCGATGCGCGCGGGATGCTGTTCGAGCGGCACTTCGGCGAAGGCGCCTACGACGAGACCGAGCGCGCGATCCAGGAGCTTCTCGGGGTCGGCGAGCCGCTGCTTGACCCAGTCCGTCCTGAGGACGTCCCCGGCGCGTTGCTCGAGCCCCAGAGCGAGGACGTCGACGGACCTTATTCGGGGCCCTATCGGGCCGGTGGGGCGTGGGCCGTGCTCGAGGGCGAGGGCGTCGTGACGGCGAACGGCCGCACGATCGCGATCGATCACCCAGGCTGCTACGAACTCATCTCCCACCCCCGCAGCAAGCGCGGCCAGCTCGAGCTCGAGCTCTCGCCTGGCGTGCGCTGCCACGCGGTCTGCTTCACCCCGGGCCTCGCCCCTCGAGCAGGTTGAGCAGCCTCGGTACCTCCACGTCAGTGACGAGCGCGCAGAACCCGGGGCGGTAGGGACTCCGGGCCGGATCGCCGCCCAGCAGCCCCGGCTCGTGCAGCCAGCTGCCGGTGTTGAGCAGCTCGGTGGCCGACGGCGTGGTCCATTCTCCCGGCTCATCCCCCGCGAGCGGACCGGCACGATGGGTGTGGCCGAAGATCGCATGCGAGCAGCGGACGCCGAGTCGATCCAACACATCACTAAATGCCCGGAGCCCGGCCTTTCGCAGCTCGGCGCCTCCGAGGCCGGGGCGCAACGGGCCGAGCCCCGCGCGGTTCAGCCCGGCGACGAGGCCACCGAAGCCCGCGCTCACCAGCGCGCGGCGGAGAACCTGGGACCGGCCCGCGGGGGTGAGCGCCCGCCACGCTCGGACCTGGATGCTGGGCTGGCTCGAGTCGCCGCGCGCTCCGCCCGCCTCCGCGATCCCGTCGATCCAGGCGTAAAGCGGCGCGAGCACCGCCTCGTAGCCCTCGGCGCGTGTCGGACCGGACTCCGACTCGCCTGTGATCCGCGCCATAACGCCGGCTCCCAGGCGCTCGAGGATCGGCACGGTGATGTGCCGGTCGAGATAGTGCCCGTGAGTCGCATACACACCGTCGTGCAGCCACAGCCCCGGGTAGTAGGCGCGCATCGAGGCAGGGGCCGCGGCGGCGGCGAGCACGGCCAGCGGCTCCCCGGCTGACCATTGGACGACCGACTCGAGCCCCAGCGACGGAGTGGCGGGATCCGCCGCACGTCGCTCGAGCCACCCCCTGAGGAGACGGTGGTCGTGATTGCCGGGGACGATCACGATCTCGCCGTCAGAGCCCAGCGCCTCTCCGAGCTCACGGAGGACCGGCTCCGCTGCACCGAGTGCGTGGCGAATCCGGCCGTGCCGCAGCTCGAGCGCGTCACCCAGGAGCACCAGCCGATCGGCGGTCCTGGCCGCCTCGACGAGTGCCGCCCGCGGCTCGGGAAGGCGCAGGACATCGCGCCCGCGGGGCGCACCGAGGTGCGTGTCGGAGACGACCAGTGTGCGCAGCTGTCCCGGCCGTCCCTAGTGGCCGCGCGACGGCACTAGGCCGAGGCAGCCGCCATTGACTCGCGGATCCGCTTGGGCAGCATGAAGCGGACGTCCTCGCGGATCACGTCGAGCTCGCCCACTTCTTCCGTCCCACGCTCGCGGAAGAAGGCCACGAGACGTTGCACGAGCTGCTCGGGCGCGCTGGCGCCCGAAGTGATCCCGACCACCTTCTTGCCCTCGAGCCATTCCTCGCGCACCTGGAGCTCGTTGTCGATCAGATGCGCGTCGACTCCGCCCTCACGCACGACTTCGACCAGACGGTTCGAGTTCGAAGAGTTCCGCGAGCCGATCACGAGCACGAGATCGCATTCGCGCGCGAGCTCCTTGACAGCCGCCTGTCGATTCGTCGTCGCGTAGCAGATGTCGTCGGTCCGCGGGCCGATGATCCGAGGGAAACGCTCCTTCAACGCTCGATAATCGACTCGGTCTCGTCGACCGAGAGAGTCGTCTGGGTGATGTAGGCCAGCCGCTCCGGATCCTCGACTTCGAGCGCGTCCACGTCCTCCACGCTCTCGACGAGCACAATCCGCTCGGGAGCCTCGCCCATCGTTCCCTCGACCTCCTCGTGCCCGTCGTGGCCGATCAGGACGATCGTGTAGCCCGCCGCCGCGAACTTCCTAGCCTCGACGTGCACTTTGGTGACCAGCGGGCAGGTGGCATCAATCGTCTGGAGAGCTCGCTGCTCGGCGTTGGCATGGACGGCGGGCGCCACGCCATGAGCAGAGAAGACGACCGTCGCGCCCTCCGGAACCTCGGTCTCGCTCTCGACAAAGATCGCGCCCTTGCCTCTCAGCTCGTCGACCACGTGCTTGTTGTGGACGATCTCCTTGCGTACGTATACGGGTGCACCGTGCAGCTCGAGTGCTCGCTCGACCGTCTGGACGGCGCGATCGACGCCCGCGCAATAGCCGCGCGGAGCGGCCAGGAGCAGCTTCTCCGGCACGTTGGTCATGGGTGTTGCAGTGTAGGGGCCCTGTGCCGGCTTCCTCGCGCTGCGAGGCGTACTCTTGGCATCCGTGACCCAGCAGCACCTCGACCGGCTGAGCTCGACAGACGCGTCATTCCTGCACCAGGAAGGACGCGAGTCGCACATGCACATCGGCGGCGTCCTCATCTTCGAGGGTCCCCCACCGGCTTTCAGCGACTTCCTCGACCACGTGCGGGGTCGCCTTCACCTCGTCCCTCGCTACCGCCAGAAGCTCGCCCTTCCACCGCTTCAGTCGGGCCGACCGCTGTGGGCCGACGACGCGAGCTTCAACATCGAATACCACGTCCGTCAGACCGCCCTGCCGGCGCCGGGAAGCGAGGAGCAGCTACTGCGCCTGGCGGCCAGGATCGCCTCCCAGCAGCTCGATCGTTCCAAGCCGCTGTGGGAGTTTTGGCTCGTCGAGGGACTTGAAGGTGACCGCTTCGCGCTGATCTCCAAGACCCACCACTCGCTCGTCGACGGGGTCGCTGGGGTCGATCTGGCCACGGTCCTGTTCGACGCCGAGCCAACTCCGACGCCTCCGCCGGACGATCTCGAGCCGTGGCAGCCCCGGCCTGAGCCGTCGGCCGCGGAGCTCGTGGTGGCCGGAATGCGCGGCGCCGCCAAGGTCACGACCGGACTCGTGAGCAAGGTCGTGAGCGCCTCGCTGAACCCGAGCACGTCGCTGAACCGTGTGTTCGACGCCGCCGAGGGCATTGGCGAGATCGTGTGGGCCGGCCTGAACCCGGCGCCGGTCACGCCGCTCAACATCGAGATCGGACCACACCGCCGATACGCGGTCGTGCGCCAGCAGCTGGCGGATTACAAACAGGTCAAGGACGCGCTGGGTGGGACGGTCAACGACGTCGTCCTGACGGTGGTCTCCGGAGCCCTGGCCCGCTGGCTGCGCTCGCGGGGGATCCGGACCGAAGGGCTCGAGATGCGGGCGCTGGTGCCGGTCTCGGTGCGATCGACCGACGAGCGGGGCACGCTCGGCAACCGGCTCACGGTCATGCGCGGCCCGCTGCCGGTCTACATCTCAGATCCGGTTGCCCGCCTGCGCTTCGTCAAGAAGGCGATGGACGGGCTCAAAGAGTCAAAGCAGGCGGTGGGCGCCTCGACGCTGGCCGCCGTCAACGACCTGGCGCCGCCGACGATCCTGGCCCAAGCGTCTCGGCTGAATTTCTCGACACGCCTGTTCAACCTGATCGTGACCAACATCCCCGGTCCGCAGATGCCTCTCTACGTGCTGGGACGCCAACTCGAGGACCTGTTCCCGGTTGCCTTCCTGCCCAAGGGACACGCGCTCGCGGTGGCGATCATGTCTTACAACGGTGGTATCGATTACGGGCTGCTGGGCGACTACGACGCACTCCCTGACATCGACGTGATCGCGGAGGGCATCGAGGACTCCGTGGCCGAGCTGCTCGCGGCCGCTAGGGGCAAGCCACATCGCGGGGGCAGGCGTGCTGATGGCCGGACCACCTCGGAGGCGGTGCGCAGCAACGGCGGCCAGGTCTCCATCCTCCCGGCCGGGAGCGGCCGGCCGCAGCGCGGCCCCGCCGCAGACATGCGCGCCAAGCGCAGCCGCGGCACCTCGCGGGGCAAGCGACCGCAGAGCTGATGCCCCGCCGGCCGACGGCGGGACGCCCCGGTCACCGGAGACAGTTGGCGCGAGTCGAGTTTTCGACGCGCTCGGCGCCCAGCGGGCCCTACGGTCAGGGCCCTCAGAACCCCAGTGCGAACTTGGCGTCCTCGCTCATCCGCTCGGGCGTCCAGGGCGGCGAGAAGGTCATCGTCGGCTGAACCTCCTCAACCCCCTCGAGCTCGCCGACGAATTCTTCGATCTGCTCCGCGACCTGGGGCCCGATCGGGCAGCCGGGACTGGTCAGGGTATAGGTGACGCGGACCGTGCCGTCATCGATCGCCACGTCGTAGATCAGGCCGAGCTCGACGAAATCGAGTCCGAGCTCAGGATCGATGACGTCCCGGAGGGCGTCTGTGACGTCGTCGAGGCTGGCCACGTCGACCAGTGTAGGAAAGTCGGATGATTTGCCTTGCGGCGGGCGCGACGACTGGTATAGGTTGCGCCGATCGTCAAGTTCGATGACAGCACTGCCACTCTGCATTGTGTCGGCGACGAGGATCGCTGCACGCAGGCGTCGAGACGAGCCGGATTCGCCAGGGCGATTCGCTCCCACAGCGACGTCACGGTCGATCTGAGTGAGCTCGTATTCGCCGATTCCTCGGTCATGCTCGACCTCGCCGTCCTCGCCCGACGACTCCGGACACGCGGGCGCACGTTGTGGATCCGCGGCCCGCAGCCGCAGATCATGTCGCTCATCGAGCTGACGGGCTTGCACCGGCTCGCAGGCATTAAGCTCGAAACATCGCACGTTCTGACCTGACCGGCCCGGGCGCAACGGCCGTCCACGTCTTCGCCTTCGGCCAGGAGGACGCGGGCCCATGGGGCGTCGGCTGGCTCGAGGAGGGTGGCGGGACGGGGGCTTCCGGGACGGTCGTCATCGCTGACGGCGCCGGCTCCCTCACGGTTGTCGCCGAGGCGGCGTCTGCGCCGGCCGACGGCGCTTGGACGATCGCCACCGACGGAGTCGAGCTCGCGCTGGCCCCGCTGTCTGCACCCCAGCCAGTGGGAGCGGAAGATCGCGAGCCAACCGGGCTCGAGTGCCTCACAGAGGCCAGAGGCGCCCTCGCCCTCGAGGGCCGGCGCCACGAGCTCGACTGTCTCGGCTGGCGCCAGACGCTGCAGAAGCTGACGGCGCTCGACTGGAGAGCGGTTCACGTCCTCGCCGCCTGGTTCGAGCACGACTACGGCTTGGCTCTCACCGCGCTCGTGCCTCGGGCCGCCAAGAACCATGCCGACTCGGTCATCCTCGCGGCGGTGCTGGGCGGGGAGCCGCGCATCGCCGAGGATCCGCGGCTGTCGACCACCTACCGCCGCGACGAGGGGCCGCTGCGGGCGGGGATCGAGCTCTGGCTACCGGGAGGTGAGGGCGAGGATCTCTACCCGGTCCGTGCCTCCGGCGAGGCGTTGGGCGTGTCCATGAGCGGCGAGCACGACGGCGTGTCGCTCGAGGCCGAGCCGTTTCGCTGGTACAGCCGCGACAGGGCGGGGGCGGGGGTCTACCTGCGCGGACACAGGTGAGCCGGATCGAGGCGGTGATCAGCGACTTCGGCGGGGTCCTGACCTCGCCGCTGCTCGACACCTTTGTCGCCTTCCAGGAACGCTCCGGGGTCTCGTTCGAGGAGCTGGGGCTCGCGCTGGCCGCTCTCGCCAGCCGAAATGGAGCCCACCCCCTGTTCGAGCTCGAGACCGGACGGATGACCGAGCGCCAGTTCCTCGCCGATCTCGAGAGCGAGCTCACCGCGCGTCTGGGGCGGGAGGTGGAGCTGCACGGATTCGGCGAGCAGTACTTCGCCAACCTGCACCCCAACGAGCCGATGATCGACTACATGCGCGAGCTACGGTCTCGCGGGTACAGGCTCGCCATCTGTACCAACAACGTCCGCGAGTGGGAGCGCCTGTGGCGGAGCAAGCTCCCGGTCGACGAGATCTTCCACGTTGTCGTGGACTCCGCCTTCGTCGGAGCGCGCAAGCCTGAGCCGAAGATCTACGAGGTCACGCTCGAGCGACTCGGTGTCAGCGCGAAACAAGCGCTGTTCATAGACGACATAGAGGTCAACTGCGCTGCCGCGGAGAGGCTCGGGATCAAGACCGTTCACTTCAAGGGCCACGAGCAGGCGATCCCTGCGATCGAAGCCGCGCTAGCCGCGGCACCGACAGGCCACTAGTTGTCGACGCCCAGCCGGTCCCAGCAGTAGAGCTCGAGGCACTCCTGGGCGAGCTGACGACAACGCGCGTCGGACAGCCACGGCAACACCGTGTCGAGCGCCTCGTCCTCCCCCACCCCGTGCTCGAAGGCCTCCTCACCCCGGAAGCTGGCGGCGATCTTGAGCGCCTCGCGGCGATTCTCGCCCAATGACTGGAACACGCCGGTGAGGAACTCCTTGTTGGCGAGTGGGTGGCCCACCACCTCGAGGGATGCATGCCAGGCTGCGAGCAGCGACAGATCGTGCTCGTCGAGATCGGCCAGGGCCTTGGCATAGTGCGCTTCAAGCTCGGGCTCGGGAATCTCGTCGACCCACGCCCTGACCACCTCTCCGAGGATCTGCCGCCGAGCCTCACGTCCGACCGACTCGGCAATCACCCGGATTGCGTTCTGCGGCTCGATGAAGCAGAGTGCCATCTCGGCCGCAGAAGGTAGGCACGCCGCCGGACGTAACGCCCGATCCGATATGGAGCGCGTCCCTACGGCGGCGTCGAAGCCGGACCCGGGGCCGGATGGAGCGGAAGGATCACCGGCGCACGCGGCGGCTGGCTGAAGTCGAAGTCGGACTGGAGGCTGCCGAGCAGCCGATTAGCCTCGCGGACGTCGGGCCGCGGGTCCGGTCGGCCGTCGGTCGCCGGGTTGAGGCGCTGGCCGTCGAGGAAGTCGTCTTCGATGAACTTGTTGTACGCGTCGTGGCTGAGGATCTGATGGTCGATGTACCCCCGCTTGGCGTATGGGCTGATCACGATCGCCGGCACCCTCAGCCCGTACCCGTTGCGGTCCACGACGGGTGGGACGACGTGGTCGTAGAACCCGCCCCAGTCATCCCATGTGAGGAAGATCGCGGTGCTGTCCCACTCCGGGCTTCGCATGATCGCGTTGATCAGGCCGGTCACATACGTCTGTCCCGCGCTCACGAGCGCAGGAGGATGCTCCGAGACGCTGCCGTTGGGAGTGACCCACGAGACAGCGGGAAGGGTCCCCTGGCCCGCGGCTGTGAAGAAGCTCGTCAGGGATTGGATGTTGCTGAGCTGGTCATCCTGGGCGACATCCGTGAACGATGGCAATGGGTTCCAGATCCCCGGGGTCTGCGGGCCTTGCTGGACAGGCGTGCACGTCATCGACTGGTCGTTCTCACAGTCGGGCTCGCTGCCCTTGAACACGTAGTAGCCCCAGCTGACGTTGTCTTTGTGCAACAGGTAGGTGAGGTCAGTCCAGGCGTAGTGCAGCTGGCCGTCGTTGGGCCCGCTGGTCGGACCGTCGGAGTTCGGACTCTGAAGCGCGCCTACGCACGAGAAGGGCTGGGTCGGGTCGGTGCAGAAGGCCGACCACTCGGAGACCATGAACAGGTGCTGGGGAAGGCTCCAGGACGAGTTCGGCTCGAACATGTGGTCCTGGAGAACGAAGTCCTGCGCGTACGTCCAGTAGTTGGGGATCTCGCGGGCGTCGTGATAACCCATCACGTCGACGCACTTACTCTGCGTGGTGCCGGGTGAGGCCTGGCTGTTGCAGGGGCTGCAGCTGGGGTCGTTGCTGCCCGCCGAGCAGCCCGATGCCTTCTCCGCCTGGCCGATGAACCCGTCCATCTTGCCTCCGTCGATGTCGGCCTTGGCCGCCGAGGCTCCATGTGGCCCGCCGTAGTTTTCGTCGCTGGCATCGTGGTACGGCGCCACGCACTGACCAGTCATCGGGTCAGGGACGCATACTCCCGCCGGGATCCCGTCGGCGCCCGGGTACGTGCCGAAGTAGCTGTCGAACGACCGGTTCTCCTGCATGATGATCACGACGTGCTTGATCTTGTGGATCGGCAGCACATCGAACTGGAGCGTCGGCGAGATCGAGGTGATGTTTCGGCTGTCGGCGAGGAGCACGGCTCGCAGCCTGGCCTTCCCCCGTCCGAACACGTGGCTCGCCGCAAACGACGAGGAGCCGGTCAGGCGGCGCCTGGCAATCACCCGCCACCCGCCCGGTAAGAGCTGCTCCACGAGCACGCGATCACCGCCGTGCCACGGCGTGACGTGACCCGAGACCGAGACGCGGTCGCCTGGCGCGACCATCGTGTCGGTCGTCTTCAGCGAGACGAGCGCGCGCACCTGCTGCTGGGCGACATCACTTTGCACTTTCCGGGCACGGACGAACCAGGCCCGGTTGGTCCTCACGGCCTCCGGATCGAGCGTGAATGTGTAAGTCCCGTCGGGCAGGGTCCTGGTCCTCGCCGAGAAGTGGAAGCTTCTCTGCCCGGCGAGCATCGTCCACAGCACGACGCCGGCTCCGCCATGCCGCTTACCGGTGAGGCGGCCGCTGATCGTCACCCCTTGGCCCACGTTCGACGGATCAGGCGCTGTGGCGATCGTAAGCGTGGGACGCGCTGGCTTGCGGTGCGGCTTGGGGTGAGCCCGGGAGACACCGGCGCGCGCCGACGCGCTGTGTGGCGGCCTGGCCAGGGCTCCGACGACAGGCAAGGCGACGAGACAGGCGAGCAGGGCCACGGTCAGCGGGCGGCGCCGGGTCACGCCGCCATAACCCGCCGCCAGGCGATTGAAGTTTCGCTCTCAGCCGGCAGACCGAGGGCCGCGGATACCCGGTTTACGAGGCCCGGTTCGAGCCCCAACTCCGCGGGCAGGCCGACCCGCGCCCGGCTGCCCTGCTCCCAGTTGTAGAACCCCAGGTCGAGCGAGGCGAGGCTCACGCCACATTCGGCGGCGAGCCGTGCCGCGCGCCGCTCGAGCAGCAACGGGTCGCCGATACCCAGGGCCCGCTTGGCCGCCAGGGTCACGGAATCGGCGCCACCCAGAACCAGCGTGGCGGGGTGAAGCTCGTACAGCCGGTGGACCCCCAGGGAGACGAGAAACTCAAAGCGCGCCTCGCGAGACAGGCCAGGCAAGGCAAGCCGCTCGTAGATCCGGGCGAACCGGCGCTCGGGCGACCACCCGCTGTCCGCCTCGATCGCCTTGGCCTGGGAGCCGGCGCGCTGGGCCCACGCGCGGTAGGCGGCGAGGCCGGCCGCAGGGCGCCCTGGAGCATAGGATCCGCGCGGACCCGGGCGGATTTCGGCCGGCTCGGGCGGCTCGCCGGTTCCCCACGGAGTCCGAGCCGCAGCGATCTCGGCGAACGGGTCGGCCACAGCCTCGAGTGGCCCGAAATACGCGATCAGGAAGGCAAGCCAGGTCCGCTCCTCCAGATCGCCCCCCGGATCGGCCACCTCCGCGTAGAGGCCCGGGGGGCTGGCAGCCATGGCGTCCAGGCGGCTTTGCGCGAACGTGAGCTCCTCCGCCAGCCGCCGTGCCTCCTCGCTCGACCTGAGGCCGGGCACGAGCGGCGAGTGGAACCCGTCCTCCGAGTAGTTCCGCAAGCGGCGGACCGTCACCCGCTCGGTGCGTGCCGTCCGTGGTTCGCGCGGGCGACGCGGCGAAGAGGCGTCGCGCCGCGGCTCCGCCGTGCGCGGAGCTGAGGAGCTGATCAGGGGCCGCGCCTCGATTTCCTGCTCACGCGAGCAGATGGGGCAATTCTGGACAAGGCGGTTGTGGCGGCAGAACTGGCGCATCACAGGACAGGTCCAGGGGGCCCAGATCCGTCTGGGCCCCCTGGGGAGTCAGGGAAGTGGGGGCGCAGTTCCCTGACCGACAGGGGCGAGTTTCCCCGTCCCAAGCTATGCAAACTCGAATCTCCCTCGCCCGTGCCCCAGGTGAAAAGAGGTCAAGCCGTGGCGGGATCTATTCCCGCTCGAAGCAGTATATAAACGCAGCGTGCGAGATTTCACACGCGGGCTCGCCCGCGCTCGTCACGGGGGCGCGATTCGGTGTGATGCGACGCCGCGGCGCGAGGTCGCCTCGCGCGGTCACGGGTCGCCAGGGGCGCGTGCGCCCCGCGGCTAGCGCGTGCGCGCTCCCGGCCCGGTGAAGAACTCCTCACCCGGGCGCACGGTCCCCGCCGCTTCGGCCTCGTGGCGGAGCGTCCTGTCCGCCTCACCGCTCCACGCGCCGAGCGTCAACATCTCGCGGTCGGCATCCATCGGCGTCCCGCCGAGGTCCTTGTTGACGATCCGCGCGCACTTTCGCCCTTCGGCGATCGCGGTGACGATCAGCGACTGCCCGATCCGCGCGTCGCCGCATGCATATATGTGCTTGACCGAGGTCCGGTAGGTCTGGCGTGTGCGGATGTTGCCCCGACGGTCGAGCTCGAGCCCTAGCTGGGCGATCGCGCCATCGTGCTCGGGATGCTGGAAGCCGATCGCGATCAGCACGAGGTCTGCCTCGAGCACGAACTCGCTGCCGGGAACCGGTGTGAGGTCGCGCGACGAGGTGCCCGTGACCTGACGGGCATACACGTGACTGACGTGGCCCTCCTTGCCGCCGAACCCGGTCACCTCGGTTCCCCACCGGCGCTTTCCGCCCTCCTCGAGCGCGTAGGTGCTGAGCGTTCTCTTCGGGGGCAGAGGCCATGGATGCTGCGCGTCGCGCCCGCTCGGCGGTAGCTCGGCGTAGACGTCGAGCATGATCACGCTCTTGGCGCCCTCGCGATGGGAGTTGGAGATGCAGTCCATCCCAGTGTCGCCGCCGCCTACGACGATCACGCGTTTACCAGCCGCCACGATCTCCGCGCCTGGTGGCGGTGGGCGATGCGGCCGTCCCTCGTGCGCGGCGACCCAGCGGTTGCGCTGGTAGAGATAGTCCATCGCGAAATGGATCCCGCCCAGCTGGCGGCCTGGGACATCGAGGTCGCGTGAGACCCGTGAGCCGATGCTGAGCACGACCGCATCGTGCTCCTTCGCCAGCTCGCGCACGTCGATGTCCCGCCCGATGTCCTTGTTGTAGACGAACTCGACGCCTTCCTCTTCCAGGATGGCGACTCGCCGATCGATGATCCACTTCTCGAGCTTGGCGTCGGGAACGCCGAAGCGCATCAGTCCACCGGGGCCCTCGTCGCGCTCGTAGACGGTGACCCTGTGACCGCCTCGGTTCAGCTCGGCGGCGACCGCGAGGCCGGCCGGACCCGAGCCGACCACTGCCACGGTCTTGGCGGTGCGCCGGTCGGGAGGCTCGGGCACCACCCATCCCTCGGCGAACGCCCGCTCGGCGATCGCCATCTCGATCTGCTCGATGGTCACGGGGTCGTCGTTGATCGCCAGTACGCACGCCGACTCGCACGGAGCGGGACAGATCCGTCCGGTGAACTCCGGGAAGTTGTTGGTCAGATGCAGCTGATCGGCCGCCTCCCTCCACTTCCCTTGGTAGATCAGATCGTTCCAGTCAGGAATCAGGTTGCCCAGCGGGCAACCCTCGTGGCAGAACGGGATCCCGCAATCCATGCAGCGGGCGCCCTGCCGGCGGAGCTCCTCCTCAGGCTGCAGCGCGAAGTACTGCCTGTAGTCCTGTATGCGGCTGCGCGGCTCGCGCTTGTCGAAGCCGACCCTGTGGATCTTGAGGAAGCCACCGAGCTCGCCCATGGGAGCGGCGGAGGGTACCAGCGGGCCGGGGCGCCCCAACGAGATTGTGTCGCCGATCCTCCGGAAGCAAATCCAAACACGCCTCGCGGATAGGGTTATCGGGTGCGGAGGAGCGTGATCGCGCTGGCGCTGATGAGCGCGGCGGTGTGGATGCCTGGCCTAGCCGGTGCCCAGGTCCTGCAGCCGTCGATCACTCTGAGCGCGTCTCGCCCTCATACGGTCTCGGGTCAGCGCGTGACCCTGTCCGGGACTGCCTCGGGAGCCGCCCCGGGAAGCACCGTGCGCCTCTACGCCAACCCCTATCCGTACCGGTCGGCGACAGCCGTCTCGAGCGCGACCATCGGACTCGATGGAGGGTTCTCGTTCACGGTGTTTCCCGACCGGATAACCCGGTACGGCGTTGTGCTGGTGGGCACCAACGCGAGCGCCACAGCTCTCGTCTTCCCGCAAGGGCGCACGATCACCAAGGTGCGGGCCTTGCCCCTGGGACGGGCCAAGGTCGAGATCGTCGTGTTTCACCCGGCCGACCTGCGATGGAACGGCGCAAGCGTGAGGTGGTCGTTCGCCTCCGGTTCACGAGGACGGTTCGTGGCCGCGCGGGCGACCCGCAGCGTCCGCCTCAGTCGCTACGCAACGCTGCTCTCGGCAACCGAGACGCTGCCGGCAGGCCACTTCGGATGGCGCGCCTGCTTTCGCGCCCCTGAGGATCTTGCGCTCGCCAATCCGCGCCGGCCGGCAGGGTGCCGCGGGCGTGGCTATCACGGCGACGGCTACCTGCCGTATGGCTTCCCCGGGTCAGCTGCCATCGCCGCCGCCGAGCGCTTTCTCGCCGGGCGCGCCGGGCATACGTCGGTCGCCGTAGTCGACAGCGAGGGTCGCCTGTCCGGGGCAAATCTGGGCGAGCGATTCCCAGCGGCCAGCGTCGTGAAGTCGATGCTGCTCGTCGGCTACCTGCGCCGCCTGGATGCCATGGGTCGGCACCGCATCGACTCCTACAGCAACTCGTTCCTCTATCCGATGATCCATGTCTCGGACAACAGCGCGGCGACCAGGTGCTGGTCGATCGTGGGAAACCGCGGGCTCGACACGGTGGCGCACATCGCCGGGATGCACGACTTCAGCGTGACGACCGATTGGCTCAGCGCGATGATCAGTGCCCGTGACATGGCCAGGTTCTTCTTCGAGATGGACGCGCTGATCCCGCGCGAATTCGTGGGCTACGCCCGCTTTCTGCTCTCCACGATCGACCCCTCGCAGAGCTGGGGAATCCCGGCCGTGGCCCGGCCGCGGGGCTACCAAGTGTTCTTCAAGGGGGGCTGGCTACCCAACGAGGGGGTGATCAATCAGGTTGGCCGGCTCGAGCGCCATCGCCGGCGGTTCGCAATCGCCGCGCTCACGGCCGGCCCGCCGGGGATGAGCTACGGGATCGGATCGATCCAGGGCGTCGCGTCGGCGCTCCTGCGCTAGGAGACCTCGTCTGCGGTGAAGCCGGCGCCGGCCGTCGTAGCCCTGCGCCAGTCGATCCGCGCTACTCGTCGCCTCCCGGGATCGGGAAGAAGCCCGGCATCCGAGCGGCGAGTAGGAGGTTGCCGCGGATTTTGAGGCGACCGAACAGAAAGAGCTTTGGTCCGCTGGCCCTTCCCGTGATCAGGCGTAGGAAGTCGACGCCGTCCATCTCGTAGGTTACTGTCGGGTAGCGGGTCCCGCGGTTCCCGGCACCGTTCGATCCATGACGAGCTGCCACGCATCGTGGCCGCCCTCGGGCCGCGGATCCGCCATTCCACCGTGCCTCGACCCCGGCCGCACGGTCAGGATCAAACTGGCCGGCATGCGCCGGAATATCTCGTCCAGGATCAGCTCGCGGTTGGCGGTCAGCCCGGCCGCAGCTGTTCATCGGTGGCCTCACGCACCAGTCGCCGCAAACACCGCCGGAGCCAGGTCGGGCCGTTATCCTCCGCGCTGTGACCGCCGCACTGTTCGGGAGCCTCGCTCATGCCGGAGGGCAGCCAAAGACGCCCTTTGATCATCCCACCGAGCCCCGACCCAGAGTAGTTCATGAAGTACATGGCCACATTCTCCTTTGGCACCTCGGGGTGGTCCAGCCACCACCGGGCGATCCCCTCGGCGGTACCCACGAACCCGCTCCCAGCGGCTCGATCGCCTCCAGCGCCGACCCGGCGACCCCGCCTCGCCTGGCACTGTCGGGAACAGGTCGGCGATCAATCGCCTCGGTCTGCCGCGCGGATCTGTGCCGTCTCGGCTGCAACGGCTCCGCCCCGTGCCGTCGTCAAACAGCATTGTCCATTCGGCTCGCTGTTCTCGAGGTGGTCAAGCAGGATCAGGATCCCTGCCAGATACGCTGCTCGGCGTACCGGCGGAGCCCACTCGGTGCTCGAGGGCAGCATGGAACTTCCTCGCCGCCCGCTCGACGCAGGCGACGTACAGCTCGTCCTTGGACCCGAACTGGGCATACACCATCGGCTTGGATACGCCGCGCATCGCGGGCGATCTCGTCCATCGATGCACAGTGGTAACCACGTACCGAGAAGCCGGCTACGGCGGCGTCGAGGATCGCGTCCGCACGCTGCGCGCGCAGACGACGGCGCTCGCGCCAGGAACGTCCTCCGGCGCCCCACGGTGCGGCTTCGATACTCACTACCAGCTAGTATACTAAGCAGTAGGATGGAATCGCAGGAGGCGACCTCGCCACGGCGGTGGACCCGCAGGGCAGCCAGTTCGTCGCTGGCCGCGGCCGCGGCCGTTCGCTCACTGCCCGGCCCGGGCGGCGCGGCTCGTCGCCCGAACCGGCCCGGCCAAACGTCCTCGAGTCGCATGATTCTCGGCGGGGGAGTAGCCGGGCTCACGGCCGCCCATGAGCTGGCCGAACGAGGGTTCGCGGTCACCGTCTACGAGCGCCGGGCGCTTGGCGGAAAGGCGCGCAGCGTGCGGTCCCGCCCCAGTCAGGCGTGGGAGGCCGCCGCCCGCTTCCTGGCGAGCACGGGATGCGTACCTTCCCGGGCTTCTATCAGAACCTCCCGGACACGCTCCGTCGCATCCCATTCGGCTCAATCCTCGGCGGGGTGTTCGACAACCTGTCGGCCTGCTCGCAGCTCGACTTTGCGCGGGCGGACGGACGGCGCCACCTGATCCTGCCCTTGACGCTGACTCCGAGCTGGACGGTCGACCAGCTCCGGGAGACCGTGACCGCCCTCCTGCAGACGGGATTTGGATGTCCCTCCCCAGGAGGCCGCCCACTTCGCCGACCGCCTGCTCGTGTTCTTTTCGAGCTGTGATGCACGCCGGTACGGAGAATGGGAGCGCATCGAGCTGGGACGACTTCGCGGTTCCGCGCCAGCTACTCCGCCACC
Source organism: uncultured Solirubrobacterales bacterium (assembly GCA_963803595.1). Classification (GTDB taxonomy): domain Bacteria; phylum Actinomycetota; class Thermoleophilia; order Solirubrobacterales; family Solirubrobacteraceae; genus Palsa-465. Next base: position 315,768 of record CAWDNF010000002.1, on the reverse strand, counting down.
TACCAGCGGCTGCTCACGGGATGGATTAACCGCCAGCTTCTGGCCGCCAAGGCCTCCGGGGTGAGCGCACTCACGGTCGCGTTGCTCTGGGAGGCAGGCATCTACAACCTGATGGGGCGATCGGGCACGGGCCCGTTCGACCGGGTCCTCGACCTACCCACCAACGAGGCTTGGATCGACCCGTGGGTGGCTTACCTGCGGAGTTTGGGAGTCAGCTTCCAGCCGGCGAGGTCGAGCGCCTCACGATCGAGACGGGGCCGCATCCATGCTGCCGTGGTGCAGCCGCCCTGGCCACGCCGCAGTCGGGTCACGGCGGACTGGTTCGTGCTCGCCGTTCCGGCCGAGCGAGCTGCGCCCTCTTCTCGGCCCGCCCGCCCGTCTCGATCCTCTCCTTGCGCGCGTCGCAACCCTGACGACGGCGTGGGAAGCCGGGATCCAGTTCTATCTGCGCAAGGAGCTGCCGATCATCCACGGGCACGTCCTGTACGTCGACTCGCCGTGGGCGATCTCCTCTGTCAGCCAGGCCCAGTTCTGGCCGGCGCGGAACTTCGCCCGCGACTACGGCAACGGCGCGGTCAGGGACTGCCTGTCGATCGACATCGCTGACTGGACGACGCCGGGGATCCTGTTCGGCAAAGCGGCTCAAGCCTGTAGCCAAGCCCAGATCGCAGAGGAGGTCTGGGCGCAGATGAAGGCCTCGCTGAACGACACCGGGAGCGAAGTGCTTGGCGACGACTTGCTCGAGTCATGGTTCCTCGACCCAGGGGTGAGTGAGCGCGGCGGGCATCTGACGAGCGAGGACCCTCTCCTGATCAGCACGCCGGGCTCATGGCAGGCGCGGCCGCCCGCGGCAACCGGCATCCCCAACCTGTTCCTCGCCGCCGACTACGTCCAGACACAGATCAACACGGCCTGCATGGAGGGCGCCAACGAGGCGGCGCGGCGCGCGGTGGCGGCGCTGCTCGGGGCATCAGGCTCGCACGAGTCGCCCCCGGCGGTTTACGATCTCTACCGGCCGCCAGAGTTCGCGCAGCTACGGGCACTCGATGCCCAGCGTTACGCCACCGGCCAGCCGAATGCGTTCGAACTTGGCGCGCCGCCGGCGTAGGCCGCGCTGAGCGGCGCTCGACCGCGCACCGTTAGGACGCGCGCCGAGCCAGCTAGGCGCCGATCGCCGCCTCGGGAGTGGCCGCCCCCTGCTCGGCCGCCTGCTCGGCCAGCACGCGCTTGTAATCGCGCGGCATCACCCTGACAAATCGGTCCTTGGTGCCGCGATTCCAGGACGCGAGCACGTTGCGGCCCACCAGCGAGCCGGTCCTCGCAACATGCTCGGCGATCAGGGCCTTGACTTCCTCCTCATCCTCGGGCATGAGCTCCTCGAGGTCCACCAGCTCGAGGTTGCACCGGTCGGCAAAGCGCTTCTGCTTGTCGTACACGTACGCGATCCCACCGCTCATCCCCGCGGCGAAGTTGCGCCCGGTCGGGCCAAGGACAACGACCCGCCCTCCCGTCATGTACTCGCAGCCGTGGTCGCCCACGCCCTCCACGACGGCATGGGCGCCCGAGTTGCGCACCGCGAAGCGCTCACCGGCCAGGCCACGGAAGAACGCGCGGCCGCTCGTCGCCCCATAGAGCACCGTGTTCCCCACGATCATGTTCTCTTCAGCCAGGAATCGGGCCTTGTCGGGCGGGCGCACCGAGAGGATGCCGCCGGACAGGCCCTTGCCCGCGTAGTCGTTCGTCTCTCCCCGCAGGCTGAAGATGACGCCGGCTGCCAGCCAGGCCCCGAAGCTCTGGCCGGCCGAGCCTGAGAAGGAGATCTCGATCGTCCCCTCGCGCAGTCCCTTCGCGCCATACCGGCGAGCGATCTCCCCGCTCACGATCCCGCCCACCGTGCGGTTGACGTTGCGCACCGGGATCGGGCCGAGGCGCACGGGCTCTCCGGCGTCGAGGGCCGGCAAGCACTTGCGGACGAGCTCCCAGTCGAGTGCGTCATCGAGCACCGGCACCTGGGCGCGGATACGCGAGCGCGGGGTATCAGGCGGCAATTCGGGCACCGTGAGCACCTGGCGGAGATCGACATGCCGGGCTTTCCAGTGGCTGACGGCGTCGTCGGAGTCCAGCAGCTCGGTGCGTCCGATCATGTCCTGGAAGCGGCGGATGCCGAGCGAGGCCATGATCTCGCGAACCTCCTCGGCCACGAGCATCAGATAGTTCACGACGTGATCCGGGGTGCCCCGGAACCGCCTGCGCAACTCGGGATCCTGCGTCGCGATACCCACCGGGCAGGTGTTGAGGTGGCAGACGCGCATCATGATGCAGCCCATCGCGATCAGCGGAGCAGTTGAGAACCCGAACGCGTCAGCGCCGAGCAACGCACCCACGATGACGTCGCGGCCAGTCCGCATCCCCCCGTCGACCTCGACGGTGATACGCGAGCGCAGGTCGTTGAGCAGCAGCGTCTGCTGCGTCTCGGCCAAGCCGATCTCCCACGGAATCCCGGCCGACTGGATCGATGACTGTGGCGAGGCTCCCGTACCACCGTCGTGGCCCGCGATCGTCACATAGTCGGCGTTGGCCTTGGCCACGCCGGCCGCAACCGTGCCCACGCCCACCTCGGAGACGAGCTTGACCGACACCGATGCGTTCGGATTCGCGCAGCGCAGGTCGTAGATCAGCTGCTTGAGGTCTTCGATCGAGTAGATGTCGTGGTGGGGCGGAGGAGAAATCAGCCCGACGCCCGGTGTCGAGTGCCTGATCCTGGCGATGTAGGAGTCGACCTTGTGACCGGGCAGCTGGCCGCCCTCGCCCGGCTTGGCGCCCTGGGCCATTTTGATCTGGAGTTGGTCGGCGTTGACCAGGTAGTGCACGGTCACGCCGAAGCGGCCTGAGGCGACTTGCTTGATCGCCGATCGGCGCAGGTCGCCGTTCTCGTCCGGCGTGTAGCGCGACGGGTCCTCGCCTCCTTCGCCCGTGTTCGACTTGGCGCCGAGCCGGTTCATGCCGATGGCCAGCGTCTCGTGCGCCTCTCGACTCAGCGAGCCGAGGCTCATCGCCCCGGTCGTGAACCGCCTGACGATCTCGGTGGCCGGCTCTACCTCGTCGAGCGACACCGGAGGACCTGCCCGGCGCAGCTTCAGCAGGCCCCGGAGGAGACCCTTGCGGACCGCCACCTCGTTGACCATCTGCGCATACTCGGCGTAGGTCTGACGGGGATCGCCGTTGTGTCCGTTCCCGTTCGTCCGTACCGCGTGCTGGAGCTTGGCGACCGTGTCCGGGTTCCAGACGTGCAACTCCCCGTCGCGGCGCCACTGGAGAATGCCGCCGACCGGCAGGAGCTCGCGGTCGGTGCGCGGGTAGGCCCGGAAATGGCGCTCCATCGCCTCGGTGGAGAGGGCCTCGAGCCCCACGCCGCCGATACGCGACGGAGTTCCCGTGAAGAAGCTGTCGATCACGTCGCGATCGAGGCCAACCGCTTCGAAGATCTGCGCGCCGCAGTAGGACTGGATCGTCGAGATCCCCATTTTGGAGATCGTTTTCATGAGTCCCTTGCCGATCGCCTTGACGATCCGCTTCTCGGCCTCCTCGCGGTCGGGGTCTTCCGGCAGCATCGATCGGTCGGCCAGCTCGTCGAGCGACTCGAACAGCAGGTAGGGGTTGATGGCCGCCGCGCCGTATCCGATCAGCGTCGCCATGTGATGGATGTCGCGCGGCTCGCCGGACTCGATCACGAGGCCAGTGCGTAGACGGGTGCCCCGGCGCACGAGGTGGTGGTGGACGGCGGCCACTGCCAGAAGCGACGGCATCGCCACGCGCTCGGGACCGAGGTTGCGGTCCGAGAGGATCAGGATGTTCGCGCCGTGGTCGACGTAATTGGCCGCTTCCCCGCACAGGTCATAGAGGCGGATCTCCATCCCATCCGGGCCGTGCTCGATCGGCCACGTGATGTCTAGCGTCGCGGCGTCGAACACATCGTGGGAGACCTGGCGCAGCTTCTCGAGCTCGTGGTTTCGCAAGATCGGCTGGTCCATCACCAGCATGTGCGCCTGCTCGGGCGTCTCCGATAGCAGGTTGACCTCGGCGCCGACGCCGGCCTGGAGGCTCATCACAACGTCCTCGCGGATGGGGTCGATCGGAGGGTTGGTCACCTGGGCGAAGAGCTGCTTGAAGTACGAGAAGAGCGGGGGCTGGCGGTCGGACATCACGGCGAGGGCGGCGTCGTTGCCCATGCTCGCCGTTGGCTCCTCCCCCTTGGCGGCCATCGGCCCAATGATCAGGCGCAGATCCTCCTGGGAATAGCCGAAGGCAAGCTGCTTGGAGCGCAGCGGCTCGATGCGTGGCGTCCGCGGCTCGCGGGCGGGGAGATCATCGATGTGGACGACCGAGCGCTCATACCACTCGCCATAGGGCTTCTGGCGGGCGATCCGCCGCTTGATCTCATCGTCATCGACGACCCGCCCGTCCTCCAGATCGACCAGGAAGAGCTTCCCAGGGGCCAGCCGCCCCTTGCGCTCGACGTGTTCCGGGGCGACCGTCATCACGCCGGCCTCGGAGGCCAGCACCACGTAGCCCTCGGTGTCCTGGACCCAGCGACCGGGCCGCAGGCCGTTGCGGTCGAGCACGGCCCCGGCAACCCGCCCGTCGGTGAAAACGACGGCGGCCGGGCCATCCCACGGCTCCATCAGGCAGGAGTGGAAGTCGTAGAAGCCCTTGACGTCGGGATCTAGGTCCTTGCGCGTGCGGTAGGCCTCGGGGACCATCATCATCACGGCGTGCGGGATCGAGCGGCCTGAGAGGACGAGCAGCTCGAGAACGTTGTCGAAGATCGCCGAGTCGGATCCGCCCTCCTGGACGACGGGCACCAGCCTGTCCATGTCGCTACCGAACAACTCCGAGAAGAGCTGCGACTCGCGCGCCCGCATCCAGTTGATGTTCCCCCGCAGCGTGTTGACCTCGCCGTTGTGGGCGATCATCCGATAGGGGTGGGCGAGGCCCCAGCTCGGGAATGTGTTGGTCGAGAACCGCGCGTGGGCCAGCGCGAGCCGGCTCGCCACCCGTGGGTCGCGCAGATCCGTGAAGTAACGAGGCAGCTGGGGAGCCGTCAGCATCCCCTTGTAAACGATCGTCCGGCTCGAGAAGCTCGGCAGTGCCAGGTCGGGCCCCGCCTCGCGTTCGATCAGGCGGCGGATCACGTACAGCTTTCGCTCGAACGTGTCCTGGTCATGTACCTGCTCGCCCGCTTCGACCACCACCTGGCGGATCACGGGCGCCGACAGGCGCGCCGTCTCGCCTACGTGGCGATCGTCCACGGGGACGTCGCGCCACCAGATCGCCCGCTGGCCCTCCTCCTCGATCGTCCGCTGAACCAGCTGCTCGAGGACCATCCTCCGCTCTGTGTCGGCCGGCAGGTAGCAGACTCCTACGCCGTAGCGGCCGGGCGGTGGCAGATCGACGCCGGCCAGTGCGGCGCGGAGGAACCCGTCGGGGATCTGGAGCAGGATCCCGGCGCCGTCGCCTGTGTTGGGGTCGGCGCCCTCAGCTCCCCGGTGTTCGAGGTTCTCGAGCGCGTCGAGCGCCTTCTCCACCACGGCGTGGCTCGCCTCTCCCCACAGTTTCGCCACCAGTGCGATCCCGCAGGCGTCGTGCTCGTTGGCAGGGTGGTAGAGGCCGGTAGCCCCTGGAGGGGATGTGCGCGTTTTCATGCTGGGAGAGGTCCGGGGGCAAGACCGGGGAAGCGAACGGCCAAGGGTACCAGCGGGTGTTAGCGGACTGTTAGCGCTCGGCTCGGCTAGCGCTTGGCCGCGGCGCGCCGCTTGGGCGCGGCCGCGCGCTTGGCCGGCTTCTTGGCGGCCGGCTTTTGCCCGTCACTCTTCACGGCGGCCAGGCTGGCCTCGAGCGCGGCCATCAGGTCGGGCGCCGCGGCGGGCTCCTCGGCCTGCGGCTGAACCTCGATCTCCTCGCCCGCCGCCTTGCGCTCGATCAGCTCGAGCACTCGCGCGCGGTACTCGTCCTCGAACTGCTCGGGGTCCCACTGCGCCGAGAGCGACGCGATCAGTTGCTCGGCCATCCTCAGCTCTCGCTCGGACGCCTCGGCCTCGGCGACCGACTCGAGCTCATCGAGCCTGTCGGGCGTCAGCACCTCGTCTCCCCACAGCATCGTCGTCAGGGTCAGAACCTCGCCCGTGGGTCGCAGCGCGCACAGCTGCTGCTTTGAGCGCAGGACGACCCGGCCGATCCCTACCTTGCCCGATTCGCCCATCGCATCGAGCAGCAACCGGTAGGCCTTGGCGCCGCCGGCGGCGGGAGCAAGGTAATAGGAGTGGTCGTAGTAGATCGGGTCGATCTGCGAAATTTCGACGAACTCCTCGATGTCGATCGTCTTCGTCGCCTTGGGATCGAGCGCCTCGAGCTCCTCGGGCTCGATCCTCACATAGTGGTCGGGCGTGATCTCGTAGCCCTTGACGATCTCCTCGTAGGGGACTTCCTCGTCGGTCGTCGGATCGACGCGCTTCTGGCGGATCCGCACGCCGGTCTTGGCCGACAGCTGATGGAAGCGGACACCCTTGGGCTGCGTCGCGCTGTAGAGCTTGACGGGCACATTGACCAGCCCAAAGCTGATCGCTCCTGACCAAATTGCACGAGCCATGTCTTTAGGTTTGTATCGCCCGACCGCTGTTTTCGCCAAGGCATGAGCGGGTTCTTGCCACGGGCGGTTGTCTGCAGCGCGGCTTGCAGTGCGCAGCGGAGCCGCCTGCGCGCCTCCTAGGAGGGCTTGGCGAAGTCCCCTAGACGCCCGCGCTGCCATCTCACACCGCGCTCATCCATTCCGAGCTGCCATCTCACATCGCGCCCGCCCATCCCGTTCAATCCTCGCAACGTGGCCCTCCCGCCCTTTCAACACCTCCTCGACATGCACGGACAAGACGTCTACCGCTTCCTCATCTCCCTCGTCGGGCGCTCGGAGGCCGACGACTGCTACCAGGAGACCTGGCTCTCGGCCCTGCGGGCGTATCCCCGGCTGCGCGACGCTCGCAACCTCCGCGCCTGGATCCTGACGATCGCCCACCACAAGGCGATCGACCACGTGCGGACAGCCAAGCGGACCCCCACCCCAGTCGACGAGCTGCCGGATATCCCCGCCACCGCCTCCCAGCTGGCGGACGACGGCTTGTGGGCCCAGATTCGCGCGCTGCCGACCAAGCAGCGGACGGCGGTGACGCTCCGCTACATAAGCGACGCTCCGTACGAGGAGATCTCGCGCCTGATGGGCATCAGCGAAGACGCAGCACGTCGCAACGTCCACGAGGCAGTCAAGCGACTGCGAATGGAGTACCAGCCATGAAGCTCCCCGACATCACGGAGAAGGCCGCGGCGGCCGGACTCCTCGACCTGGCCTACGCGACGCTCGACACGCCGGTGGGACGGCTGCTGCTCGCATCCACCGAGCACGGCCTTGTTCGCCTTGCCTATCTCGACTCGACCGATGACGAGGAGGCCGTGCTGGGCAAGCTGGCGGCCCGGCTGTCGCCTCGGATACTGGCCGCGCCCCGCCGCCTGGATGAGCCGCGGCGCGAGCTCGACGAGTATTTCGCCGGACGCCGGACGCGCTTCGAGGTCCCCCTCGATTGGAGCCTCACCCGGGGCTTCGGACGGGGCGTCCTCGAGGCCACCGCGCGGCTTCCCTTCGGCTCGGTCTCGACCTACAAGGCGATCGCCAGTCAAGCCGGCAGCCCGCGCGCCTCGCGTGCGGCGGGCAACGCGCTCGGCGCCAACCCGATCCCGATCATCGTCCCCTGCCATCGCGTCCTTCACTCGACGGGCGGGCTTGGCGGCTACACGGGCGGCCTCGACCGCAAGCGACGGCTGTTGAGGATCGAGGGGGTGCTGTGATTGTGCGCAATCTCACACCCTCGCGCAGCCATTTGTGAGCATTTACCGTTGATGGAGAGGGCCGCCCTTCCACCGGGGCCACGGCTGCCGGGAGCGATCCAGATGATGGCCACTTGGACGCGGCCCGCCGCCTCACTCGAGCGCCTGCGCCAGCGGTACGGCAAGCGGTTCACGGTGCAGCTGCCATTCCAGCCTCCGTTCGTGATCCTGTCCGATCCGGACGAGATCAGGGAGCTCTTCACGGCTCCGCCCGACGCGATCCATCCCGGCGAAGGCGCACGCATCCTCGAGCCGATCGTGGGACCAAACTCGGTGATCCTGCTGGACGAGCAGCTCCACCTCGAGCAACGCAAGCTGATGCTCCCCGCCTTCCACGGCGAACGGATGCAGCGGCTGACCGGGCTGATGGCCGAGCTCGCCGAACGCGAGCTCGAAACGTGGCCGCGCGACGAGCGGGTCGCTCTGCACCCGCGCCTTCAGCGACTGACGCTCGAGATCATCCTCCGCGCGGTGTTCGGGCTCGAGCAGGGCCCGCGACTCGACCGCCTGCGCGAGCTGCTCACCGGAATCCTCGGCTTCGCCGAGAGCCCGCTGTCGGTTATCCCGGCCGCGCACCGATTCACGCCGTTGATCCCTGCCCTGCGGCGCCTCGATCGTCTCTCCCGCCAGGCCGACCAGCTGATCGCCGAGGTGATCGATGAGCGGAGATCGGCCGGAGAGACCGAAGACCGCGGCGACGTGCTTGCGATGCTACTCGCGGCGCGTCATGAGGACGGGACGCCGATGACCCCTCAGGAGCTGCGCGACGAGCTCATGACCGCGCTGGTCGCCGGCCATGAGACGACCGCCTCCCAGCTGGCCTGGGGGTTCGAGCGGCTCGCGCGCGAGCCGGAGGTCTGCTCGCGGCTCACCGCCGAGCTCGACGCCGGCGATAGCGATGAGTACCTGACGGCAACGGTCCACGAGATCCTGCGACTGAAGCCGGTGCTGCCCAACGCCGAGCCACGGCTCACCAAGCGGCCGGTCGAGATCGGAGGCTTCCCGTATCCGGCAGGAGTCGCGCTTCTGGCGAGTGCCTACCTGGTTCACCACGACCCCGCCATCTACCCGGATCCGAAGGCCTTCCGGCCTGAGCGCTTCGTCGGGACACAGCCCGGGACCTATACATGGATCCCGTTCGGCGGTGGCCGCCGGCGTTGCTTGGGCGCCAGCTTCGCGCTGGTGGAGATGAAGATCGTGCTGCGGACGGTGCTGTCGCACTGCGAGCTTGCCCCCGGCACCGATCGGCCAGAGCCGACTGGGCGCCGGAGCATCACGTTCAGCCCCAAGCACGGCGCGACAGTCGTGCTGCGAGACCGGATGGCGGCGGCGCAGCGGGAGCAGCCGAGGGCGCTTGTAGCAGTCTGAAGCGAACTGATTCGGGTAGGAGGACGGCGTGGACATCCTGCGCCCGATCAAGGTCTTCGATGCCTTCCAGCAACGGCATCGGTGGCTCGCCATCCCGATGGCCGTGGTTCGCAAGTTCGGCAACGACCAAGCGGGCAGCCTGGCCGCTCTTGTCGCCTACTACGCGTTCTTCTCGCTCTTCCCGCTGCTGCTGGTGATGACGACGATCCTCGGGTTCGTCCTGCAACACAACCCAAGCGCGCAGAAATCGGTCGAGCACTCGGTCCTCGCCCAGTTCCCGGTGATCGGTGGCCAGATCAAGCTGCACTCGCTGACGGGCCGGGTGTCATCGCTCGTGATCGGGCTCATCACCTCGGTGCTCGGCGGACTGGGCGTGACCGGGGCGGCCCAGAACGCGTTTGACCGCGTGTGGGCCGTCCCCTTCAAGGACCGTCCGGACTTCCTGCGCTCACGCCTGCGCGGGCTTGCGCTGATCGGCGCGCTGGGGCTCGTATTCATAGCCGCGACGGCCGTCACGGGCTTGACCTCGGGGATCCACGGCCCGCTCGGGAAGATCGCCGCCGTGGCGGTGGGCCTGGTGATCAACCTCGGTCTGTTCCTAGCCGCTTTCCGTTTCTTGACGGCGGGCACCATCCCGACGAGGTGCCTCTGGATCGGAGTGATCGTCGGGGCCATCTTCTGGGAGGTCCTCCAGTTCGTTGGCGGCCTCTACATCAATCACGTCGTGCGTCATACCAGCCCCGTCGGCGAGCAGTTCGCGCTCGTCATAGGACTGCTGGTCTGGCTGCACCTCGGCGCGCAGGTCACTCTCTATGCAGCCGAGATCAACGTCGTGCTGGCGCGGCGGCTGTGGCCACGGAGCCTGATGGGCCCGCCCGATGAGCGCGCCGACCAGGAGACGCTGCGCGCTCTGGCCAAGGTCGAGGAGCGCGATGACAGCGAGCAGGTCGAGGTCAGCTTCGAGGCTCAGAACAGCGAATCCGGCGAGGCGCGCCGTGTCGCCTCGAGCGGCCAGGAGCAGAGGCCGCCCTCGGCCGGACAGCCGTAACAGAGCCCTCGGTGGGGGGCGTCGCTCACCGCGTACTCGCCGCTCCCAACTCGCGCCACGAGCTTTCCGAGCTCTTCTTCCAGTGCGCCGACGTCCGTCTTTTCGTATTGCGCCAGCACCGGGCGGTCGGGCGCCTCGAAAAATACGTGTGCCACCTCGACCTGCGCGTAGCCGGCGCGGATAACCGCCAGCGCGTACACGAGGCGCTGGATTGCGTATCCGCCGAGCGCTTGCGCCACATCCCTCCCCCCGAGGCGGTCGGTCTTGTAGTCGACCACGAGCGCGCCACCCGCGCCCAGTGCGCCACCCGCGCCCAGCGCGCGCCACGCGCCCTCCTCCGCAATCACGTCGAGAGCGCCGGTGATCAGCGTCTCCCCGAGCAGGAAGCCGAACGGCTGCTCGCGCCGCACCGACTTTGCGCGCTCCAGCCGCGCGTAGAGCTCGGTGGCGCTGAAGCGCTCGATCAGGTTGCGAACGTCGGCTAGCTCAGCTTCGCTCAGGGGACGGCCCGCCGCCGCAGCGACCACGTCGTCCCCAGGTAGCACCGGCCGACGGAAATCGAGTCCCTCGAGCAGGGTGTGGACGAGCCGTCCGCGCTCCACGCCGCTCAGCTCGCCGGTGCCACCGGACGCGGGGCCCGCCGGCGGCTCCGGCCCCGGAAGCCCGAGCAGGCGCTCGACGTAGAAGCGGTAGCCGCATCGCTCATATTCGGCCAGCGCCGTGTAGCTGAGCGTGCCGGGCGTCGGCCGGGCGGCCGCAGGCGGGGCGACTTCGGTGGGTGGCCGCGGGGATGGTTGCGCGCCACGCCCCCGGCCTGAGCCTACCCCTCCTTCCGCCGCGGCCACCCGGAACAGCACCCCGCGCGCCGACGACGCACCCTCCTCGAGCAGCGAGGGCAGCCGGGGCACGAGCGCCGGCCCGAGCCAGCCGATCGGCGCCGAACCGGACACCTCTCCCCACACGGCATGGACATCGGCCGCGGCGCTGAAGATCAGACGCTCGCGGGCCCTCGTCGCGGCCACGTAGAAGAGCCGGCGCTCCTCCGCAGCGTCGGCCTCGCGCTGTTGTTCCCCGAGAGCCTCGTAGTCGAGCGCGGCCTCGCGCGGGCCCGTCCCCGGCCGGCTGAGCCGGATCCCGAGACGGCCGTCGCCACCCACTCTCACGATCTCCGTCCCCCACCTGGGCAGCCGCCCCAGATCGGCCACGCACACGATCTCGAACTCGAGCCCCTTGGCACGGTGAATCGTCATCAGGCGGACCGCGTCGAGCGCCTCGCCCTCGACAGGCGCCTCGCTCTCCTCCTCGCCCCGGGCCGGGCGGCGGGTCCGCTGCGCGCATTCGTCGAGGAACGCGCGCAGGTCTGGGCCGTGGTCGGCTTCGTGCTCCCGGGCCAGGCGCATCAGCTTGCGCACGTTGGCCAAGCGCCGGCGACCGCCGGGGAGGCCGAGCACGATCAGGTCATAGCCGGTCCGCTCGAGCAGACGATCGATCAGCTCCTGCGCGCCGCGGCGCGCGGCCTCGCTCCGCTCGGCCGCGGCCCACTGCGTGAACGACGCCAGGCGCTCGCGCTCGCCGGCGGAGATCTCCGCCAGACCCTCCTCCTGGCCCAGCGCCCACCACGGATCGCGCGAGGCCTCGCGGGCGGCTGAGGCCAGGAGCACGAGCGCGTCGTAGGAGACGCCGACCAGCGGCGAGGCAAGCACCGCGTAGAGCGCCTCGGCGTCGCGGGGATTGGCGAGCACCCGGAGATAGGCGAGGACGTCGATCACCTGCGGGTGTGACCAGTAGCCGCGTCCTCCGATCACATACGTCGGGATCCCCGCCTGCTCGAGCGCACGCTCGTAGACCCTGATCTCGGTGGCGGCACGGGTCAGCACGACGACGTCGCGCGGTGCGGCGCCGGCGTCGAGGAGCTCGCCCACGCGCTCAGCGAGCATCCACGCCTCGGCAGCGCGCCAGGCAACCGGCAGCTCCTCTCCGGTTGCCTGCGCGCCACGGTCGACGATCAGCAGCTCGACGCGCTCCCCGCCGGCCTCACCCTCGTCTCGACCGGACTCCTCGCGCCCGGCAACGAGCGGCACGAACCGCTCGCCGAGCGCGTCGGAGAACGTCCGGTTGATCACCTCGATGATCTCGGCGCGCGAGCGGAAGTTGACGCTCAGAGTTGCCCGCGCGCCGCTGCGCGCCAACTCCTCCCCCCGTTCCTCGAACAGCGCCACATCGGCGTGGCGGAAGGCGTAGATCGACTGCTGGGCGTCACCGACCGTGAACAGGTTCCCGGCCGAGATCGTGTCGACGAGCTCTAGCTGCACGCGATTGGTGTCCTGGAGCTCGTCGACCATCACTCGCTGGAAGCGCTCGCGGTAGCGCTGGCGCAGGTCGGACCGGGTCCGCAGCAGCTCGAGGCAGAGCAGCTCGAGGTCCTCGAAATCCACTCTCGATCCCTCCCGCTTTGCCCGCTCGTAGTCGACTCCGAACAAGCCAAGCAGCCTGTCGAGGACATCGCGGGTGCGGACCGCCGCCTGACGGGCCAGGCCCTGGCGCCACGCGCCAAGCGCGTCGGCGTAGTCCAGACAGGCTTCGGTGCGCAGCGCCGCGCCGTTGCCACCTGGAAGCCGCAGCGCCTCGAGGTCGCCCGGCCACGCCAGCAGACCGCGGGGGTCGCCCGGCCATGCCGGTTGGCCAGCTTCCAACTCCGTCACGCGCCTCAGCCGCTCGAGCGCGGTCTCGACGCGCGCCGAGGGCTCCGGAACCTCGGCCAGCTCGGCGAGGGCGCGAGCAGCTGTCTGGAACACTCGCTCGCGAAGGACATTGCAGTCCGCCATCGCCTCGACCTCGGGGAGCCTCGGATGCAGCTGGCCACGCGACCGCAGCTCCGCATACACCGACTGGATTGCGGAGCGAAGATCCCAGATCCCGTAGGCGGCGATCAGCTCCGCTCCGTCGTCTGACTCGGCGAGCTGCTCGATAGCGCGTTCAAACGACCTTTCGGCCAGCCTGATGGCCTTTGCCTCGTCGAGCACTGTGAATGCCGGGTCGATCCCCACCTCCAGCGCATGCGCGCGCAGCACGCGGGCGCAGAACCCGTGGATGGTCGAGATCGCCGCGTCCTCGGCCTCGCGTGCTGCCTCGGTGGCACCGAGCGCGCGCAGGCGCGCACGGATCCGCTCGCGCATCTCCGCGGCCGCCTTCTCGGTGAAGGTGATGGCCAGGATCGCTGAAACCTCGATCTCGTCCTCCAGGACGGCGCGAACGAACCGCTCGACGAGCACCGAGGTCTTGCCGCTCCCGGCCGATGCGTCGAGGAACAGCTCCCCGCTGCGGTGCTCGATCGCCTCGAGCTGCTCGCTCGTCCAGCTGGCTTCGGTCTCAGTCAACACGGCAGATCCCCGGATAGCGACAGCCCTCGCGCGAGCAGGTCTCGGGACTCGGCGCGAGCTCGCCGGCTCGCAGCGCCTGCGCCAGGGCCACGGCGCGCTCGCAGGCATGGTCGAGCTCCGCCTGCAGAGACGCGGGATCGCGGGCATCGGTGGGCACCAGGCCGGCCTCGACAGGTGGCCCTTCCAGATAGATTCCACGCGGCCGCAGGTCCTTGCCCACCAGCGGCTGGTACAGGCCGGCGACCGGCTCGAGCCCGAGCAGCTCGCGGACCGCGACCATGTAGAGCGCGACCTGGAGCCGCTGATCGCTCCGCCAGCGGCTTCCCTGGTGCTCGCTGCGTGCCGAACCTGTCTTGTAGTCACGCACGATCGCCCGCCGGCCGTCGAGCTCGACGTCCACTCGGTCGATCGCGCCGCGCACCGCAATCTGCTCTCCTGCGCGCCGTATCACGAGCGCCGGTAACGACTCACCCTCCTCCTCGTCTTCGAAGCCGAAGCGCAACTCGAGCGCTCGCGGCGACCACCCACAGCCACACTCGGCCTCTCGCTCCAAGTAGCGACGAAGATCGGCGACGATCGTCTCCGCCACGGCCCGCTGCAATGCCTCAGGCCGGCCAGCCGCGAGCTGGGGCCTGACCTCGGCGATCGTCTCGTCGAGCAGTCCGATCGCATCGGGAAGCGACTCCGGCGTGATCGCTCCTCCCAGGCGGGCCAGCACCCGTTCGAGCACGTCGTGGACCCACCGGCCGCGCGCCAGCGGCTCGGGCTCGGGTTCCAGGACCGCGGGACGCAGCTCGCGCTCGACCAGCCACTTCATGTGGCACTCGGCGTAGTTCTCGAGCGCCCCCGCCGAGAGAACCGTGGTGTGCCTCACGTGTCCGAGCGCCCGCGGGGTGAGACGAGGCGCGTCACGGGCAGGCGGGGCGTCCCCCGGTCCAGGCTCAGATGCCGCCTCGGCGAGCGCGCGCTCGCGCGGATTGGGGGCTTCCTCGACCGACCACGTTACGTCGGCCAGCAGCCGCCGGCGTCGTCGATCTCGCCAGCCGGCGTCGAGCGCCTCGGCGACGTCTTCGATGAACGGCGAAGCGCAGGACACGCTGCCTTCCTCGTCAGAGCTGCGGTAGCTCAACGCCACCCCCTCGGTGGCACGCGACACGCAGGCGTAGAACAGGTAGCGCTCGCGGTCCAGGGCATCCTCGTGCAGGCGAAGCCGGAGCCCGCTCACGGCAGTCAGCTCGCGCCGGCGCTCGTCGGGCAGGAACGGATCCGGGGCGGGAATCCAGGGAAATGCGCCCTCCTGGAGACCGCACACGAATATGTGCGCAAAGCGCCGGGCCCGAATCGACAGCGGGTCCGTAACGAGCACGGCGCCACGCGGCGGCGTCGGGCGCGCCGCGAGCTCGAGCCCCTCCAGCAGCTCGAGCAGGTCCCGCCCCGCCGGTGCGCCACCCAATGCCCGCAGCTGATCGGCGCATGCGACCAGGGCTGCCAGTGCGGCGGCATCGAATCGCTCGCCGCCATCGAGGACAGGGGCCTGACCGGCGAAGGGAAGAGCAATCAGCCGGCGCGCCTGGCGGACGAGCTCGCCCAGCTGGTCGGCGGCCTCGCGGACGGCATCGAGCTCGCCGAGCTCCCAGCCGAGCGCCTCGCGGGCCTGGGCGACCGTCTGCAACCCGCCACCGCGCACGCTCACCTCGAGCTGGTCGGCGACCTCGGGGCGGCGCACGACGCCGGGAGTGCGCACGTAGGCGAGCAGGTCCCCCGCGCCCCCCGCGCCGAGCGCGCAGCGGGCCAGGGCGAGTACACCCCGTCCCAGCGCCGTGTGACCGAACCCTAGGGGGTGAGCCATGGCGACGGGGATCCGGTAGCGCTCGAACGCCCGTCCGATCGCTTGGGCGGTGGCCGGCGCCAGCAGCCGGTGAACGACCGCAACCTCCTCAGGCGCCGTCCCCGCGTCGAGCAGCCCGCGGATCTCGGCCGCCACGAGCTCCGCCTCGGCCAGCTCGCCGGCAGCCTCGAGCAGCCGCACCGTCCGGCCGGGGTCGAGCCGCCGCGCATCCGGCTCGAACAGCGAGCGCTCGAGATGGTGAAGGGCGGCCCGCGACTGGGGCGCATAGTAGTCGTCGCGGGCGGGCAGATCGACCACTCGACCGGCCAGCTGCCGCAGCTCCGCCGCGACCTCGGCTCGCGCTTTGAGCGCCGTCCGTCCCGGCTCGAACGTGAGCGAGACCGTGACCTCGGTGCCGACGATCCGTGCCAGCGTCTCGATCGCGTCGCGCTCGAGCTCGTGGAGATCGTCGAAGCCGTAGAAGAACACCGCATCGCCGCCCCACCTGGCCGGCGCCACGCGAAGCCCATCGAGCGCCCGCCATCCAAACAGCTCCGCGTCGACAGACCCGATCCGTTCGAGCTCGGCCGCATAGGCCAGATAGAGCGCTCCCACGTCATGCGCGTAGGACTGGCGCCGGCGGTCGTGCTCGGCCCAGCTGCGCAGCGCAGCGGCAAAGCGGGGCGGGGCCACCATGGCCCGCTCGAGCTCGGCTACGAGCTTCACCGCCGCCTCCAGAAACCCCGGCGTCGAGGAGACCTCGCCCAGGGTCTGGAGTCCAGAGCGCCTGATCGCCCGCCTGAGCACCCACTCGCGCTGGAGCCCGGTCAGCACGCGCGCCCGGTAACCAACCCGCCGCGCGATCTCGGAGACCAGCCCTGAGAACGTCAGCACGGAGCGAAGCACACAGCCCTGCCCGGCGAGCTCGCGCGAGTAGTGCTCGGCGTCCCAGGCGGTGGGAACGACGAGCAGCGCGCCGCTGGGCGCGGCGTCGGCGAACGCGCCCAGCACCTCGCCGGCCTTGGCCGAGTTCGCGGGACCGAGAACGAGCGTCAGGGGCACAGCGCCATGGTGGCGCTCGGAGGGGACGTCAGGCGGCGGCCGGGGTCTCCTCGGTCGCCGTCCCCTCGGCCGCCTCGACCGAATCCGCCTCCGGTGGGCCACCCTCGTCATCCGGCGGGCCGCCGCCTCCGCGGGTGGCGCCCGCGCCCTCGCGCGCCCAGGGCTCGTCGAACTCGACGCGCCACTTGCCCTCCTCCGTCTGCATCAGCGCCAGCCGAGCCCGGAACGATTTCCCGGACCGGCCCTTGAAGCCGGTCACCGGCTTCTCGGTCCGCCCGGTCCTGATCAGCTCGCGCGCCACCGACACAGGCAGCGACTTTCCGGCCTTGGACTTCCAGATCACGAACCCACACCCCGGATCGTCGCGCGACCAACACGAATAACCCTTGCGGTTCTCGACTATCTCCCTCCCACACACCGGGCAGGGCCCAAGCTTGGCGCGCTCGATCCGGACGCCCTTGAGCTTCTCATCCAGCTCCCCCACGGTCTCCGAGGTGAACTTCACGATGTCGCCCATGAACGCCTCGCGCGAGTCCTCTCCGGTCTCGATCAGCGCCAGCCGCCGCTCCCAGTCGCCCGTCATCCCTGGCGAAGTCAGGGCGTGCTCGCCGAGCAGGCGGACGACGTTCATGCCCTTCTCGGTCACGACCAGCGCCCGGCCATCGCGCTCGACGTAACCCACCTGGATCAGCCGCTCGATGATCGCCGCCCGCGTCGCCGGCGTCCCGATCCCCGAGTCCTTCATCGCCTCGCGCAGTTCCTCGTCGTCGACGAGCTTTCCCGCTGTCTCCATCAGCGTCACCAGCGAGCCGTCCGTGTAGCGCCGCGGTGGCTTGGTCTCCTTCGCCTCGAGGGACACCTCGCGGACGGTCGCCGCCTCGCCCTCCACGAGCTTCGGCAGCTGCTGCTCGCGCCCCTCATCGTCTTCCGCGCGCTCGGCCGCATCGTCGTCGGCGCTCTCCCCGTACACCGCCCGCCAGCCAGGGACGAGGATCCGCTTGCCCCGGGTGCGGAACACGTGCTGACCGTCCGCTGCGCCGGCGGCGCCCACAGTCGTCTCAACGCGGGTGTTCTCGATCACCGCATCGGGGTGGAACACGGCCAAGAACCGGCGCACGACGAGGTCGTAGACCCGCCTGTCGTCCTCGGACATCTTTTCCACCGGATGGCGATCGGCGCGTGTGGGGATGATCGCGTGGTGGTCGGTCACCTTGCTGTCGTTGACCACGCGCCCGAGCGGCAGGACGTCGAGTCCCAGCACATACCGTGCGCCGTCGGCGTAATCGGCGCGCTCGCCGACCAGCCTCGCGATCGGCTTTATCTCAGCGACCATGTCGCTCGGCAGGTAGCGCGAGCTTGTGCGCGGATAGGTGATCGCGGTGTGCTCCTCGTAGAGCCGCTGAGCGGCGGCCAGCGTGCGCCGGAGGGTGAAGCCATAGCGCGAGCTCGCGTCGCGCTGGAGCTGGGTCAGGTCATACAAGAGGGGTGCGCGCTCCTTGCGCTCTGATTTCTCGAGCTTGGTGATGACGCCCTGGCCCCCACGACAGGCGTCCACGACTGCCGCGGCCTCGGCCTCGCTCCCCACACGTGGGTTCACGCCAGCGTGGTAGCGCCCCTCGTAATCGCGCCCCTCCGGGTCCGCGATCGGATCAAACGAAGCATCCACGACCCAGTAGGGCTCGGGCACGAAGTCGCGGATCTCCTGCTCGCGTCTGGCGAGGATCGCGAGCGTCGGCGTCTGGACCCGCCCCAGCGAGACCGCGCCGTCGAACGCCGAGCGCAGCCGGATGGTCGCCGCCCGGGTGGCGTTCATGCCGACGATCCAATCCGCCTCGGAGCGCGACCGAGCGGCCGCCTCCAAAGAGGCCAGCTCGTCCGCCGGGCGCAGCCGTTGGAAGGCGTCCTTGATCGCGCCCTGTGTCATCGAGTTCAGCCACAGCCGCTGGACGGGCTTGCGCGAGCCGGCCTTCTCGTACAGGTAGGCGAAGATCAGCTCGCCCTCTCGGCCCGCGTCGCAGGCGTTGACCACCGCGTCGATGTCATCCCGCCCCAGCAGCCGCTTGATCGCATTCATCTGCTTCTTCGAGCGCTCGTCGCGAATCACGAGCTTGAACCGGTCGGGCACGATCGGCAGGTCGGCCATCCGCCACTTCTTGAATCGCTCGTCGTACTCGTCCGGTTCGGCGAGCTGCACGAGGTGGCCGACCGCCCAGGTGATCACGTGTTCAGGGCCCTCGAGATAGCCCTCGCTCTTTGTGAACGCGCCGGCAAGGACCTTGGCGAGCTCGCGCCCGACCGACGGTTTCTCCGCGATGACTAGCGTCTTGGCCATAAGCTCGCGGGAGAGTAGCGCCGCTCGCCCCCGGCGCAACTGAGCTCTCTAGGGATGGCGCAACCCAGCGGCCCGGAACCCAACGCGCGCCAGCCCCAGACGCTCAGCGGTCGAAGCGGCATCTTCGATCAATCGCGAGGCGCGCAGTCCCGAACCGAGCGCGGTGGCGAGATCCAGCTGCGTGTGGGCGAGCCAGACGGGCGACCTCAGCCGCTCGCTTGCCTGCAGCGAGGCCTCGAGGTGCCCCACCGCCTGCTCGCGCAACCCCAGCCGGACAGCGAGCCGCCCCAGGTAGCGGCTGACCGGTCCGAAGCACACCGCGCCGACGCCGGCCACGATGTTGAGATCGGCGTATGGGGTGAGCAGCTCGTAAAGGGTTCTGGCGGCGCCCGGCTGCTCGAGCTCCGCGCTCAGCTCGGCGAGCAGCACGCCCGAGACGATCCAGTCCGAGTCACGCACTCCCGGCGCGGCCTGCTCGGAGACGAGCCGCTCGAGCTCGACTTCCACCGCTGAGGCCTCGCCACTCTCCGGGCCCTCCGCGCGCACCAGGGCCAGGACGCTCTGCCAGGTTCGGAGCGGGTACTGGCCGGCGAGCTCCTCGATCGAGGCCTCGAGCTCCCGCCCCCGCACCTGCTCGCGGCGGATCGTGAACATCTGGATCGCGAAGTACTGGGGCGCGGTGACCGGTTCCGAGGGGCTCCCCGCGGCAAGCGCGTCACGGGCCAGCTCCTCTGCCCGCTCGAGGCGGCCGTCGAGCAGCGCGTCCATCGCACCCCACACCACCGCCTGCCACAGGTAGAGCGGGTCCCGCAGCTCCTCCGCGCCCTGGGCAAACACGGGGACCTGAGCTCCCACCGCCTGGCGATCGCCGCTGCTGAGCAGATCTACCACCAGCCAGGCGTGCGCTTGAAGCTGCAGCTCGAGATCGCCCGCTTGGCGCGCCAGGGTGAGCATCTCGGTCGAGGCCGCGAGCCGGTCCGCGGCTGTCGTGGCATCGAGCAGGGCCCGCCGTCGCAGGCCACTCGCGTACGCCTGGGCTCGCGGGTCGTTGAGCGCGTCCGCGATCTGCTGGGCCTCCGAGCTGAGCTCCGCCATCCGGGTGCGCTCAGGTGAATAGGAGAGCGCCCCGGCCAAACGCGCGAGCAGCTGGACCCGGGTCAACGAGACCTCCTCGCCAGTCAGTGCCAGGGCCCGATCGAGCAATTCGATCAGCTCGGGCTCGACCACGCCCGCCTGCGGCACGTAGCGCCGCGCGGCGCCGATCGCCGCGCGGGCGAGCGCCTCGTTGTCCCCCCAACGGCCGGCCAGTTGGGCCGCCTCGCGGAACGCCTCCCAGGCGGCCGGCCGCTCGCCCGCCCGCACCAGCGCCTCGCCGAGCGAGTTCAGCAGCGCCAGGCGCTCGCGGCCATCCGGCCTGTATCGCGCAAGCACGTCGAGCGCGTGCGCATAGTGCTGGGCGGCTTCGTCGTGGGCCAGCATCGTGGTGGCCTCCTCCCCCGCCGCCTGGGCGTAGGCGATCGCCCGCTCGGCATTGTCCGAGTCCGGGGCGCGCGTGAAGTGAAGCGCCAGCGTCCTCACCGGAGCGCCGCCTCCCGCCTCGAGCGCCTCTGCGATACGCCGGTGGATCCTGGCTCGTCGAGGGGCCGACGTCCCTTCGTAGATGGCGTCGCGGATCAGCGCGTGCGAGAAGGTGTAGCGAGTCTGGCCCTGGCCGCGATTGGCTTCGAGCAGCACGCCGGCGGACAGCGATTCCTCGAGCGCCGCGAGGAAGTCGTCCTCGGACCCTCCGACGACCTGGGCCAGCAGCTCGGCGTCGAACTCGCGGCCGATCGCCGCCGCCACCCGCAGCGACTCGACGGTGGCCGGAGCCAGGGTTGCGAGCCGGCGCGCGACGAGCTGCGTCACTCCCTCCGGAAGCCCTAATCGCGCCAGCTCCGAGGCCGTGGCAGTGGCCAGGCTCACCCCGGCCGCCAGCAGCGTCCGCACGATCTCCTCGATGAAGAACGGGTTCCCTTCTGTCTCGGCGTGAAGAGCGCGCGTCAGGGCATGTGATGGCTCCTCACCTGTTCGGCGCCTCAAGAGCTCGGCCATCTCGCGCTGCGAGAGGCCGCCGATCTCGAGCGCGGTGAGCAGTCCCTCACGGCCGAGGTCGGCGAGCGTGTCCAGCACCCGGGGGTCGGTCCGTTCGCTGCGATAGGCAACCAGGATCAGGAGCCGCGCCGGCTCGCGCGCCCGGGCCAGGTGCCGCAGCAGGAGCAGCGTCGGCTGGTCGGCCCAGTGGAGATCGTCGAGCACGAGCAGGATCGGCGCCCGCTCGGCGATCCCGCGCAGCAGCCCGACGACCGACTCGAAGAGCCGGTAGCGCTCGATCTCGGGTTCCCCCGGGCCGGGCGGCCCGAGCTCCGGGAGACGCCGTCGCAGCTCAGGGATCAGCTGCTCGAGCGCCGGCCCGTACTCGCGCACGGCGGGCACGAGCGCCTCCTCGGGGGCCGAGACGAAGTAGTGGGTGAGCGCCTCGAGGAATGGCTGATAGGGCGCAAGGCCCTCCTCCTGGCTGCGGCCGGCCAGGACGACGCCGCCATCCGCCTGGGCCCGCCGTGCCAGCTCGGCCGCCAAGCTCGTCTTGCCGATTCCGGCATCGCCCGACAAGACGACGATCTGGCTGGCTGGCGAGCCGATCACGGAACCGGCCGGCCCGGCCGGCGGCCCCCTACGCGCCGTCTCCCACAGACGGCCGAGCTCGGCCAGCTCGGCGGTCCGGCCGACGAGCAGCGATTGTCCGCGGTCGCGAAGCTCGGGTGGGAGCGCGATGGCTGCCACTGCCGAGGGCCCGGCCGCCGCCGCCGAGGCGCCACGCGGGTGAAGCAGCCGCTCGTGCGCGGCGATCGCCTCGGGAGACGGCGAGGTCCCGAGCTCATCACGAAGCAGCGTCCGCAGCCCCTCGAACACGCGCAACCCTTCCGCGACGTTGCCGCGCATCGCGAGCCCGTCCATCAGCATCACGTAGCCGGACTCGCGGTAGGGCTCGGCGTCGATCAGCGCCCGAGCCGAGCGCTCGACTGACCCGAGCTGTGCCGTCCCCATGCGGAGCCCCGCGGCGCCGATCACTTCGAGCGCATCGAGCCGGATCTCCTCGAGCTCGCGTCGCGGCGCCTCGAGCCAGGCCATTTCGTGCCCGGCGAGCAGGCCCCGGCTGGCAATGTTCAGCGGCACCTGCGCAATCCCCCAGGCGGCCCGGGGATCCCCGCGCGCGAGCGCCTGGCGCGAGCGCTCGAGCTCCTGGCCGGCGGCCTCGATGTCGACCCATACCGGGCCGGGAAAGGCGAGGCTCACCTCATCGCGACCGCTCAGGGCCGCGGGGCCGATCGCGGACCTGACCCGCGAGAGCAGCGTCCGCAAGGCGGCCTCCCTGGCCCGCGGCGCCTCGTAGGGCCAAATCGCCTCGACGAGCTCGTCGCGACCCAGCGGGCGCTCGCGGTTGAGGACCAGGTAGGCGAGTAGCAGCCTGACCTGCCGGCCCCGCAGACGATCCTCGACGTGGGCGCCCTCTATCTCGATCGAAAGGCGCCCACAGAGCTGGATCCTCGTCCTCTCACCAGCGAGCTCGGCCACGGAAACGGTTTGGAAACGTATCGACAACGGCCGTTGCCGATCCTCCCGGCGTGGAGCAAACCCTCCTACCCAGTCTCGGCGGGGCGCATGAGGTAGAGCCCACCGCTTCTCCGGAGCGCGCTCCGGTTCAAGGACGCCGCTGGATCGCCAACTGCGAGTGCGGGGCGCAACTCGTAGGGGGCTCCCACGCGGCGCTCTTCGCTGCGGTGCAGCAACACCTCGCACACCATCATCCACAGCTCCTCGGGGCACTGGAGCCGGACGTGGTGTGTCAAATGGCCGAGACTGTCGGGGCCGGGGCGTCTTCGGGCGTCCGGGGGCAAAGCACGTAAGCGAGCGGGCGGTGTTGCAGACCACCGCCCGCTCCTGTGCAACTTCCTAGCCGGCACACTGACCGGAGCCGACCGGCGCACGGCGGGCCTGGGCATGCGCCAGCTGCGCGCGTATGAGCGCGACGGGAACGGCAAACCCGCCGGGGCCGCCCGGGCCCCCGCCACCGGTCACCGCGGCGAACACCATCCCCAGGACCTGGCCGCCTGGGCTGACGAGCGGCCCGCCCGAGTTGCCCGGACGCACGAGGCCCCGCAGCGGGGTGACGCTGCGCAGCACCGGCCCGTTGCCGTAGGCGTCTTCGGTGCTGACCATTTCGGTCTTGCCGATCCGGCCGGGCTCGGCCGCGAACGGGCCGTCCAGGGGGTAGCCCAGGATCGCGGTCGGCGTCCCGGCGGCCGGGGCGGCTGCGATCGGGAGCGCGGGTTCACCCACCCCCCGGACGCGAAGGACAGCGATGTCGTCGTGAGGGTCGAAGTCGAGCAGTTGCGTGCCGAGCCCGGGCGAACTGCCACCGACCTCGACCGTCGTGTCGCTTTCGCCGGCCACCACGTGGGCATTTGTCACGACGAGCCCGGGTGCGGCAACCCAGCCGCTGCCCTCAACCCCGAGCCCGCACGCCGTCCCGAGCACCCGCACGACGCTGCGGAAGGCGGCTCTCACCGGCGGGTCGGCCAGCACCCCCTTCGTTGGCGGCGGTACGTTGGCGGTCTGTCCTGGCACCGAGGGGAGGGGATCGAAGCGCGCCAGGGCGTGGAGGATCGGGCCGGAGGGAGGCAGGATCTGGTTGAGCTTGCGCAGGATCGCCGAGCGCTGGATGTCGCTGCGCAGCTGATGCGAACCGGTGGCCTGAAGCGCAACGGCGCCAAGGATCCACGCGATGGCCAGGCCCAGGCAGGCAGTCAGTGCCGCCCCCGCCGCTCCGTCCAGCGCCCGCAGCCCGGGCAGCCGGAGCATCGCTCGGACCCGCAGCCCAGCTCCCTCCAGTCCGGCCGCCAGAACCGCGCCGGCGAACAGGGCGCCGAGCAGCCCGAACAGCGGGGCGTAGGGCGAGTGCGCGCCGGCGGGCAGCAGCAGCGGGCCCAGCCGGGTGCCGATCACCGCTCCGGCGGCGAACCCGGCGAGCGACAGGATCCCGACGATGAATCCCTGGTAGTAGCCGTGGATCGCGAGCAGCACGCAGAACGCGACGATCCCCCAGTCGAGGCCGGTCACCTCGCGCCTCGCGGTCCCCACTGGTTCACGCGGCAGGAGATTAGAGTGCCGCCATGAACCCCCTGTCGATGTCCGCGCGCCGTGCACGGAGGCCAAGGCGCGGTGCGACGCGCGGTCGCTCTCCTCGTTCTGGCGGCCGGCGCCTTCGCCGCCGGTCTGCTCATTGCGACGAGCGGCCCCGATCTCCACGGCCTGGTGATCGCTTACCTCCGTGCGTGGAACCGTGGCGACTATCGCACGCATGTACGCGCTGCTCGACGAGAGCTCGCGGCTGCGCCTCCCGGAGTCGCAGTTCGCCACCGATTACCAGACCGCGGCGCAAACCGCCACGCTGCTCTCGCTGCGCGCGCTTCGCCAGCAGGGAGAGCAGGGCTCGGTGGTGCCGGTCCGGATGCTCGTGCGCACGGTCGCCTTCGGCGCACTGCGCCAGACGCTGCTCGTCCCGATCGACGACAGCGGCTCCTCACCGGCCATTCGTTTCTCCAGCACGCTGGTGTTCCCCGGGCTTCGCCCGGGCGAGCGCCTGTCGCGGACGATCACGCTCCCTCCGCGCGCATCGATCCTGGCCCGCGACGGTACCCCGCTCGCCCAAGGCCCCGGCCGAAGCTCGCCGATCCCCTCGATCGCGTCGGGCATCGTCGGCGTGCTCGGACCGATCCCGGCCGACGAGCGCGCGAGCTACGCGGCGCTCGGCTATCCCGCCCGACGGCCAAGGTCGGCCTCGACGGTCTCGAGCGGGTGTTCCAGCAGCAGCTCGCCGGCACGCCGGGCGGGACGCTTTACGCCGGCTCACGCGTGCTCGCCAGCCCGCCCGCCGCGTCCCGCGTCCGCCGGTCAGAACGACGATCGATCCCGGGGTCGAGGAGGCGGCGATCAGCGCGCTTGGCGGCCGCTTCGGCGGGATCGCCGCGATGGATCCGCGGACCGGCGCCATCCTCGGCCTGGCCGGGCTCGCCTTCTCGGTCCTCCAGCCGCCCTGGCTCGACGATGAAGATCGTCACGGTGACGGCGGCGCTGCAGGCGGGGATCGCCAAGCCGACCGACCGTGTTTCCCTACGGCACCTCGGCGACGATCGAGGGCTACACGCTCCAGAACGCAAACGGCGAGGACTGCGGCGGATCGCTCGTGCTCGCCTTCGCGGTCTCCTGCAACTCGGTGTTCGCTCCTCTCGGGGTCCGCGGTCGGCGCCAGTCGCCTGGTGGCAACAGCCGAGCGGTTCGGCTTCAACCAGCCGATCCCGATCCCCGGGGCCGCCGAGCCCCAGATCCCCTCGGCGGCCACGATCGGCGACGCCCTCGCCGTCGGCTCATCGGCGATCGGACAGGGGCGGGTCGAGGCCTCGGCGCTCTCGATGACCGACGTGGCGGCCGCGATCGCGATGGGCGGCCGCCGCCCGGTCCCGACCCTCCAAGCCGGCCAGCCACCGCGCTTTTACCCGGTCACCTCGCGCCAGGTCGCCGCCGAGGTCCAGCGGATGATGGTCGCGGTGGTCAGCGAAGGGACGGGCACAGCGGCCGCGATCCCCGGCGTGACCGTGGCCGGCAAGACCGGCACCGCCGAGCTGGTCAACACGGCGACGAGCAACAAGAGCAACCCCAACGCCCAGTCGCCCAAGAACACCGACGCCTGGTTCGTCGGCTACGCGCCCGTGGGGGCGCCTCGGATCGTGGCCGGCGCGCTGTTCCCCAACCAGGGATTCGGCGGCGACACCGCGGCGCCCGCCGCCCGCGAGGTCCTCATCGCCGGCCTCCACGTGCGCTAGCCGCGCGCCAACCTTGTTACGGGCGTTCCCCATAGCTCGACATCCGTCACAACCTTCAGCGAAGCACCGCCCCCACCACGCTCGGCGCGGCCGTGCCTTGAGTCCACACCGCGGCTACCTCGCCTCCCGGGCCGCCCGCCAGCGCGAGCGCTGAGGCATAGCCCGCGCCCGCCCACCGGGCGCGCCGCGCCCCCCGGTGCGCGCGAGCGCGTACACCTCGCCGCGGTAAACCCAGCCGACGACCGCCCTCCCGCCGGCGCTCACCGCTGCCGCCGGCGATTGGCCGGGGTCGATCGCACCGACGCGGACCGGCGGCCCAATAGCCCCCGCGGCGCTGCCGGTACGCGACCCGCACCCAGCAGCGCCCACCAGAGTCACAGCTCTTGAATGCCAGCACCTGTGCCGCCGGCGTCGGCCAGCCACCCGAGGCGGCGCTGCCCGGCAACCGCAAACTCCTAGCCCCGGCGCGCACGACCGAGTGGTAGCCGCCGTGGCGATCGAGCCAGCTCTCGACCACCGCCAACCCTGCCGCCAGGCGCCAGCCCGAGCTCGTCGAACGCAGTCCGCGGGGGGCGACGATCACCCGCCGCCGCGAGCCCGGCAGCACGCATCGCGCGCCCGGCCTCCAGCCACGCCACCCCGGCCGCCCGCCTGCCGCCAGGGCCAGCGGGGCGTGGGCGGTCCCCCGCCGACGTCCCAGCCGGACCCCATCGCCGCTCGCCACGGCCGGGAGCACGCGCCCGCGTCCCAGCGAAACCAGCCTGCCGACGCGGCCCTCGAGCGGCGCGCGGTCAGGAGCCGACGCCCGAGTCCCACCCCTCGCCTCACCGCCGGCGAGCACGAGCACGACCGCCCGGCGACCCGCGAACGCCATGTCCAGCACCTGCTGCGCGCCGCGCAGGCGCCAGGTCCCCCCCGGGCGTCGCCAACCACGCCTGGAGCCGCCGGTTGCCGAGGCGAACCCCGCCGACACCCGCCCCTGGAAGAGATCGCCACCACCGCCGGGCTCGACTTCGCCGAGAACGGGCCGGCGAGGCGGAACGGGGCGCCCCAGTGCCCTGCCGCCGCCGCCGCCAGCAGCGCGACGCGCGCACGCTAGAGATCAAGCGAGATCGATCGCCCACACCTTGCCCGCCGGGCCCTTGATCTGGAGCTCAGCGGCCGGTTGTCGTACACCGAGGTGCCGAGCTTGAACAGCAGCAGGCCACCCTGGGTGGGGCCGAAGCTGGCGCTGCGTGTCGGGACCCGGCTCGATCCCGTTCGGGCGCCAGCCGCTGGGCCTTCCACGCGTACGGTTGACCGAGGGGTTGAGCGTCGACCGGGTAGTAGTGGTTGCCCTCGGTGTCGACGATGTCGAAGTTGTCCGAGGTGGTCTGCGGCTGGCGGCTCTGGTTCTTGGCCCACAGGAACACGCCGTACCACAGCTGAGTGGGCGACAGCGTGGCCGGCGCGCCGGCGGGCAGCCCGCGGCATGTACTGCGAGTCCTCGGTCGAGTACTGGTTGAGCTCGCGTGAGATCTGCAGCTGGTAGGTGACCGGCCCCGCCTCGATGTAGACGCCGTTGTTCTCGGCGCTCGAGGGGTCGCTCGTCTTGCCGCATCGCCGCCAGCGCCGACGGCCAGCGCCAGCATCAACACGATCCCCAGGAGTCGTCTCACGCGGCGGCGGAGTCTAGTTATTTCCCAGCCACCGTCGGGCGCACGACCGCGCCCCCGGCCCTCCTCGAGGATCGAGCGCAGCCGCCGCATCGCCTTGGCCGCCTGGCGCGGGCGCGTCCCGAGCCCCCAGCGCCTCCAGGACCTTGTCCGAGAGCAGTGGCGGGTCGGTCTCGAACGTGTACTGAACCCTGGTCGTGCCCGCCGGCCCCGGGCTGACAGCGTGTAGACGCCGAGCATCCGGATGCGGTTGTACTTGCCGAACCGCCCCCGTCCAACTATCCGGTGGGGGCGTGGCCTCGGCGATCGTCAGATCGCCCCAGGAGAACCGGTTGAGCGTCGCCTTGACCCGGAAGCGCGCGCCGGCGCCCGACGCCGCGCGAGTCCTCTCGCAGCAGATGCCAATCGGCCATGTAGTGGTCGGAGAACTCGGCGTGGTTGGCCATATCGGTCAGGTACGCGTACACCTGCTCCGCGGCCACCGCGATCGTGGTCTGCGACCGTGAACGGATCCATGAGCCGGATTATGTACCGGGCGCGCGCATGCGCGCCCCCGCCGGGCGCGTGCATGCACGCGCCGGGGCCGCCGCACATGTGCGGCGGCCGCTGCTAGGCGGCTCGCTGGTCGATGACCCGGATCGAGTGGCCGGCGGCCGGGGTATGCACGATGTGCGAGGCCACTGGCGCCTGGCGCTGGCGCGTGCGGCACAGCTCGCACAGGACCCGTCCGCCGTCGTAGAGATAGACGCGCTCGCCCGTCAGCGGTGTCCGGCAGCAGCCGGCACAGGATTCGTGTCCCGGCGGCGCGCTGGTCGACCCCCCGGCGCAGCAGCGCGAGCTCGAGCTCCGGCATCTCGCGCTCGCCGGTCTCTGAGCACCCATGCCGGGCTGTTTCGCCGCGCCCGGCGGGCGTCCTTCCACCCAAATTCCATCCCCCACCCGGGGTTTGTCAGGGCTTGCGCCAGGGTAAAAATCCCTGCAACGCGATTTTCCAGGGCTTTTGACTTGCGGGATATGATGCTGTCAACGGGCGGGCAGCTCGACGATTCTTCGCGAGCCGGCCCGTGATCGAGAGAGGGTGTGGCGATGAAAGCTTGGACTTCGGGCAATGTGGCGGGGACTGGGACCTTCCGGTGCACCGACTGCGACTATCCCCTCTCGCTCGACGCGGTGGACGAGCTGCCCCGCTGCCCCAACTGCGGGGGATCCTCCTTCGTTCGGGCCTCGCTGTTCACCACGGCCCAGAACGCTGGTGGTCGACGTCACCCCCGAGGTACGAGGATCACGCGGGCTGGCTCGATGAGGTCCGCGACGGTCTCGGAGATCCCGGGTCAGTACCTGGCCTACCGCACAGACGATGAGGACGTCGTGGCCTACGCGCTCAAGCGCGAGTGGACGCGGATCGGCCGCAGCCTGGCCGCCGACATCCGCTTCGACGATCCCACCGTCTCGCGCCGCCACGCGCTGATCGTCCGCCAGCCGGACGGGCTGCGCGTGCTCGATGACCGCAGCCTCAACGGCGTGTTCGTCAACGGCGAGCGGGTGGAGTGGAGCACGCTGGCCGACGGCGATGAGATCGTGATCGGCCGCCACCGGCTGTACTTCCTGGACGTCCCGGCGGTGTCCGGCGTGCGCCCGCTCCCGGTCGCCGAGTCCGGCAGCCGCGTAGAGTCAGGCTGGCCCCGCGCCAGCCCTTATAGTCAGCCGCCGATGGCGGCGACGATCGCGGTGCTCTCACAGAAGGGCGGGACGGGCAAGACGACCACCGTGCGCACGCTGACCGATGTGTTTCGTCGCATCGACCTGCGCGTGCTGGCGGTCGACCTCGACCCTCAGGGCAATCTGTCGGACTACCTGGACGTCGACCCGGACGCCTCGCCCACCGTCGGCGATGTCCTCACCGGCCGCGCGCAGCCCGCCGAGGCGGTGCACGACGGGATCATGCCTGCCAACCTCGGGCTGGCCGAGGCCGAGCTCACGCTGGGCGGCAAGATGGGCCGCGAGCTGGCGCTCAAGAAGGCGCTGCGCGAGCTCAAGCGCGACTATGACTTCGTCCTGATCGACTGCCCGCCGTCGCTTGGGCTGCTGACCGTCAACGCGCTGGTCTCCTCCGACTACGCGCTGCTCTCGGCCGAGGCTCAGTACTTCGCGATGCAGGGCGTCGAGCAGGCGCTCGAGGTGATCGACCTGGCTCGCGACAGCCTCAACCCGGACCTGCAGTGGCTGGGCGTGCTGCTCAACATCGCCGTCGATGCGCACCCGCCACTCGCGTGAGGCGTTCGAGTCGCTGCGCCAGCATTACGGCGACAAGCTGTTCCCCACCACGATCCGCGCCTCGATCGCCTACGCCGAGTCGGCCGAGCGCGCGACCTCGATCATCGACTACCGCCCCCGGCCTCGGGCATCGACTACGTCGACGTGGCCGACGAGGTGCTGGCCCGGCTCGGTCTCGAGCCGCCGCGGCGGCGGCTGGCCGCTCTGCGACGAGCAGCTGACCATGCGGCCACCGCTCACCCGACAGCTCCGGCACCCCGTCTCCGGCCTAGAGCTCCTTGACGTCGGCGCCGCGAGATTCGAACGGCGCGCGCATCACGCTTCGCCCATCCCGGCGACCTCTGACTCCAGCGCCGCGACCATGTTGCCGGTCTGCTCGAACTGGCACCACACCAGCACGGTCGGCCCGGCACCGGAGATCGTGGCGCCCAGCGCGCCGAGCTCGCGGGGCGCGCTTCAGCAGCTCGGCCGAGCGCGGGTAGAGGTGGGCGCGCTGGGGCTGGTGTAGGCGGTCGCGCAGGCCGGCGCGCGATCAGCTCCCAGTCACCCGTGCCGAGCCCGCGCATCAGCGCCGCCGCGCCGGCCACATTGAACACTGCGTCGCCCAGGCTGACGCTCGTCCGGCAGCGCGGCGCGAGCATCGATCGTGGCACACCGGACTCGGAGGGAACCACCAGCACCGCCTCGAGCCCCATCGGCGGGTCCAAGCGATGCGCCTCGGCCGTCCACACGATCACCAACCCGCCGTGGAGCGCCGCCAGCGGCGTTGTCGGGGTGGCCCTCGAGCTCAGGGCCAGCGCCGAGCACGTCGGCGTCCAGCTCGAACATGTGGTCGGCCGCCAGCAGCCCGGCCACGGTGGCCGCGGCGCTCGAGCCCAGCCCGCCGGTCAGAGCGGGATCTCCGAGCTGATGCGGAACTCGAAGTCGTCGGCCGGGATGCAGGCGCTCGAATCGCCCTGACCACGAGGTTGCCGCGGTCGCGCGCGCACGTCGAGGTCGGTGTGCACGGCGAAGTCCCCGGTCTCCTGCACCTCGAGCTCCAGGTGGATCGACAGCGCCGCCGCCAGCACGTCGAATCCCGGTCCCAGGTTGGCCGAGGAGGCCGGCACCCGGACCAGCCGGCGCCGCCGCAGGCTCACTCCAGCACCGCCCGCTCGATGCGCTCCGATCTCGGCCTCGCAGCTGATCACCGGCGCGGTCTGCTCGATCGCCGGCTGGGGATCCTTCAGCCCGTGGCCGGTCAGCACGCACACCACCCGCTGCGCGTCGCCGGCACCGTGCTTGAGCAGCCCCGCCACGCTGGCCGCCGAGGCCGGCTCGCAGAAGATCCCCTCCTGGGAGGCCAGGAAGCGGTAGGCGGTCGAGGATCTCCGCGTCGCTGACGGCGTTGACCGCGCCGCCCGAGCGGTCATCGCGTCCATCGCGTCCTCCCAGCGCGCCGGATTGCCGATCCGGATCGCGCTGGCCACCGTCTCGGGGTGCTCGACCGGCGCGCCCATGCACCAGCGGGTGCCGCCCCCTCGGCCTGGAAGCCGAGCATTCGCGGCCGGCTCGCGGTCTGGCTGAAGCCCCGCCAGTAGGCGGTGATGTTGCCCGCGTTGCCCACCGGGATGCACAGCGCGTCGAGCTCGTCCGTCGAGCGCCTCGGCGATCTCGAAGGCGGCCGTCTTCTGGCCCTCGATCCGGAACTCGTTGACCGAGTTGACCAGCGAGATCGGGTGCGGTGGCGCCAGCCGGCGCACGAGCGCCAGCGCCTGGTCGAAGTTTCCCCGCAGCGCGATCACCCGCGCGCCGTGAACCAGCGCCTGGGCCAGCTTGCCGGTGGCGATCTTGCCCTCGGGGACGATCACCGCGCCCCGCAGTCCCGGCCCGCGCGGCGTAGGCCGCCGCCGAGGCGGCGGTGTTGCCGGTAGAGGCGCACACGATCGCCTCGGCCCCCTCGCGCACCGCCGCCGAGACCGCGCAGGTCATCCCGCGGTCCTTGAACGAGCCGGTCGGGTTGGCGCCCTCGATCTTCAGCCATACCTCGGCGCCGACGCGCTCGGAGAGCCGGGGCGCGGGCACCAGCGGCGTCGAGCCCTCCTGCAGCGAGACGACCGGGTCGTCGGGTCCGAACGGGAGCCTGTCTCGGTAGCGCTCGATGATTCCGGGCATGGTCTGTGGCATCCTATGCGGGATGCCGCGCCGCTCCGCCTCGGGCTCCTCCCCCGGCCAGGGCTACTTCCCCCGGGGCAGCTCGCTGCTGCGCCAGGTCCACGAGGAGCATCTCGTCGGGCTGCTCTACGGGCAGCGCGCGCTCTGCATCGGCGCGCTGGCGCCGCTCAACTACATCGGGACGAGCGAGCACTCCTACGCCAAGCTGACGCCGTTCAAGCGGCTGGTCCACACGGGCAAGGCGTTCGAGCGGATCTACTTCGGGACGCGGGCCGAGGCCGACCGCGTGCTCGCCTACGTCGACAAGCTCCACCAGCAGGTCAACGGCGACCTGGCCGAGGACGCCGGACCCGGTCCCGGCAGGCACGCGCTACGACGCGTTCGACCCCGAGCTGATGCTGTGGACGGTGGCGGTGATCGCCGACTCGGCGCAGTGCTTCTACGAGCTGCTGGTGCGCCGGCTGAGCGATGCAGGAGCGCGAGGCGCTGTGGCAGGACTACATCCGCTTCGCCGAGCTGTTCGGGATGCCGCGCGAGGCGGCGCCCGCCTCCTATCAGGAGTTCCGCGCCTGGTATCGCGGACAAGCTCGCCTCCGACGAGATGTACCTCACCGAGGAGGCGCGCTACATCGGCTACGCGACCGCGTTCGAGATCCCGATGCCCTGGTACCAGCAGCCGGGCAAGCGCGTCCACGACCTGCTGATGCTGGGCAGCCTGCCGCGCCGCGTGCGTGAGCTCTACGAGCTCGCCTACACGCGCGCGCCAGCAGACGGCCTTCGCCGCCACGGTCCGCGCGATCCGCGCCGCGCGGCGGGTCATGCCCGGCGCCGCTGGCCCGCGGCTGGAACACGCGCTCGTTCGACGGCGTGGCGCGGACCGAGCGCTGGCGGATCGAGCACGGCCGCCCGACGCCCCAGGTGCGCGACGAGGGCCCGGTCGGGATCCGATCGAGCGCTACAGTGCCAAGCATGTCCCACAGGGCCTGAGCCAGCGCTAGCCGTACGGGCCGCCCGC
This sequence comes from uncultured Solirubrobacterales bacterium, assembly GCA_963803595.1. Taxonomy (GTDB): domain Bacteria; phylum Actinomycetota; class Thermoleophilia; order Solirubrobacterales; family Solirubrobacteraceae; genus Palsa-465. The sequence goes on along the minus strand of CAWDNF010000002.1, from coordinate 282,803 downwards.
CGGCGGCCCGATTCCTGCCGCTCTCGTCTTGGAGGACCCGTTGTCGTTTCCTGAAGCCTGCCATCTCGCTCCGTGGCGTCGTCAAGCGCTTCGGCGCACGTCATCGCCGTCGACGGCCTCGACCTCGAGGTACCCGTCGGGTCCTGCTACGGCCTGCTCGGGCCCAACGGCGCCGGCAAGTCGACGACGATGCGACTGCTCACCGGGCAGGCGCGCGCCGACGCGGGCCGGATCGAGGTGCTCGGCCAGCGTCCTCCCCGAGCGGCGCCAAGCTCGCCCGCGCGCCGGCATGGGCGTCTCGCCCCAGGAGAGCAACCTCGACATCGACCTGAGCGTGCGCGAGGTGCTCGAGGTGTTCGCGCGGCTCTATCGCGTCGACCCGGCGCAGCGCGGCGAGCGCGGTCGAGCGCGCGCTCGCGCTGGCCGGGCTCGCCGGCGCGTGCCGACGACCGGGCGATGACGCTGTCCGGCGGGATGCAGCGGCGGCTGCTGATCGCCCGCGCGCTGATCCACCGCCCCGAGCTGGTGCTGCTCGACGAGCCGACGGTCGGCCTCGATCCCCAGGTCCGCCAGGAGCTGTGGTCGCTGATCCTGGCGCTGCGCTACGAGGGAACGACCGTCCTGATGTCGACCCACTACATCGAGGAGGCCGAGCGCCTGGCCGACCGCGTGGCGATCATGTCCGCCGGGAGGGTGGTCGCCGAGGGCACGCCCGGACAGCTGATCCGGAGCACGCCGGGCGCCAGGCGCTCGACGTCCAGGGCGCCCCCGTCGACCTCGAGCGGCTGGCCGGCGAGGCCCGCGCGGCGGGCTCCCACCCGGCCCGTCCGGGCCCGCGCTGACCTACCTGCACGCCGAGTCCGGCCGATGGCCGGCTGCCGGACGGCCAGCGCCGGGCCGGCGACGCTCGAGGACGTGTTCGTCCTGCTCACCGGCGAGTACGTGGAATGAGATCGGCTGTGGCGCTTCCGGCGGCGGATCGAGCTGCCCGGCGTGGCCGCCGTATGGATGCGCGAGTGGACGGTGTTCAACTACTTCTGGCGCAACCGCACGTTCTCGGCGATCGTCGAGCCGGTGGTCAACCTGCTGGCCTTCGGGCTTCGGCTTCGGCAAGCTCGTCTCACACGTCGCCGGGATCCCCTACATCCAGTTCGTCGGCACCGGCACGGTGGCCACCGCCGTGCTGTTCAGCGCCGTCTTCTCGGGCATGTTCGACGCGCTCTACAAGCGCCGCTACGTCCGGGTCTACGACGCGATGCTGCTCGCGCCGGTCGACGTCGAGGAGATCGTCACCGGCGAGATGCTGTTCCTCGGCGTCGCGGGCGGGTCTGTACGCGCTGGCGCCGCTGCTCGTGATCGATCGCGTTCGGGCGTGCCGCCGGCGCCCGCCATGCTGCTGGTTCCGCTCATCACGGTCCTCACCGGGATCGGCTTCGCCGCGCTGGGGATGCTGTTCGCTGCGCTGGTCGAGAACTTCGACGGGCTTCAGCTACGTGATCAGCGGCGCTGATCACGCCTTTGTTCCTGGTCGCGGGGACGTTCTTCCCGCTCACGCGCATGCCGGAGTGGCTGCGGACGCTCGCCCACATTCAACCCGCTCTATCACTGCGTCGAGCTCGTGCGCCACTGCGCTTTCGGTCTGCGTCCCGGCGGCGGATCTGCTGCACGTCGGGGCGCTGGCGCTTGTTCGCGGAGCTGGCCTGGCTCGCCGCGATCTGGCGCACCCGCATCAAGCTGATCGACTAGAGCCCGGGCGCCGCGCCGGGTCAGGCGACCTCGAGCACGACCTTGCCGGTCGCGCCGCGGCTGTCGATCAGCTCGAGCGCATCGGCCGCGCGCTCGAGCGGGAAGCGTGCGCCGACCAGCGGTCGCACGGAGCCCTTGCTCGATCATCTCGGCGATCGCCTCGCCGATCTGGCGCGTGACCTCGGGCTTGGACATCACATAGGCGCCCCAGCCGGCGCCGACCACCTCGATGTTGCCCAGCAGCAGCCGGTTGACCTTGACCTCGGGGATCGAGCCGCCGGTGAAGCCGACGACGACCACTCGCCCCTCCTCGCGCAGCGAGCGCAGGCTGTCGGTGAAGCGGTCCCCGCCTACGGGGTCGATCACGACGTCGACACCGCCGCCGGAGAGCTCCTTGGCCTGATCCTTCCACGGCCCGTCGGCGCGGAGCACCTCGTCGGCGCCCGCCTGGCGGGCCACCTGCTCCTTCTCATCGCTCGATACCACGCCGATCGTCCTGGCCCCCAGGCCCTTGGCCACCTGGATCGAGGCGGTTCCCACGCCGCCCGCCGCGCCATGGATCAGCACGGTCTCGCCCTGTTTCAGCCGCCCGCGCAGCTTGAGCGAGAAGTACGCGGTGTGGTAGTTGAGCACGAGCGCGGCGCCCTGGGCGAAGTCGAGCTCGTCGGGCAGCGGGAAGCATCATGTGGTCTGGGCGCGACCACCACCTCGGCAAACGCCGCCGAGCATGCAGAACGCCGCTACCCGGTCGCCCGGCTTGAGGCTCGAGCCCTCCGGCGCGGAGCGCACGACCCCCCCTACCTCGCTGCCGGGCACGAACGGCAGCTCCGGCTTGAACTGGTACTCGCCGCGGGTCTGGAGCACCTCGGGGAACGAGACCCCAGCGGCCTTGACATCGACCAGCACGCCGCTGCCCGGGGTCATCATGTGCGACGGCTCGGGCTCGGGCAGATCGACGAGCTTCAGCGCCGATCGCGGGCCCGTGAGCTCGGTGATCTGGATCGCGCGCATCGGGGCGCGCATCGTACTGGGATCGGGCGCGAGCGTTCGACGGCCGTCACCCCTGACGCTATGTGGCCGTGGCCACGAGGCGCGGGTCCTCGAGGCCTGGCTCGAGCTCTGCGTCGAGATCCTCCGGCGGCGCCGGCGGCTGAGCAGGAAGCAGCCGTGCGGCGAACAGCGCGCCGGCCAGGGCAACTCCGCCGGCAACGAGGCAGCCAACGCTCAGGCCACGGATGAATGCATCGGAAGCTGCGCTGTGCACGACGAGCGCCGCGCTGTGCTCCCCGCCCGAGCCCAGGCGCTGGGCGACCGCGAACGCCGCGCCCACGGATTGGTGCGCCGCATGTAGGAGCGCGCCCGGCAATCGCGGCAGGCTCGCGGCCAGCCGGCTCCCGTAGACGGAGGCATAGACGCTGCCGATCACGGCCACGCCGAGCGTCCCGCCCAGCAGCCGGGTCGTGTCGTTCACCGCCGAGCCGACGCCCGCCTGGTCCTTGGAGACGGCACCCATGATCGACTCGGTGGCCGGCGCGCTCGTGAAGCCCCATGCCGATCCCGTAGAGCACCATCTGGGCAGCGATCACCCCGTAGCTCGTGCCCTTCGCGATCAGCGCGACCCAGACGTAGAACCCGGCCACGGCGAGCAGACCCAGGGTGACGACCAGCTTGGTTCCCAGCCGTACGGCGACGCGCGTGCCCAGCACCGAGCCGACGGCGACGAGGTGGCCACCGGGAGCAGGTGCACGCCGGTGGACAGCGGCCCGTAGCCCCGGATGAACTGGAAGTACTGGGTCATCAGGAAGATGAACCCGAACAGCGAGAAGAACGCGACCGTGACCGAACCGCTGGCGGCGGTGAAGCGGAGGTTGCGGAACAGCGAGACGTCGAGCATCGGCTGCGCGACGCGACGCTCCCAGATGACAAACGACGCCAGAACCGCCAGCGCTAACGCAAACCCGAACACGCTGCGGTCGCTGCCCCAGCCGTGGTTGGGGGCTTCGATGATCGTGAACACGAGGATCGCCATCGCCGCAGTCGAGAGCACGAAGCCGGGGAGGTCGATCGCGCGCGCCGTCGGGTCCTTCGAGTTCGGGGCATTGACCACCACGAGCAACCCAGCGAGGGCGGCAACTGGCGTCATCGCGAAGAAGATGCTCGGCCACGAGAAGTGCTCGAGCAGCCACCCTCCGACGATCGGGCCGAGCGCGATCGCGAGCCCGGCGCTCGCACCCCACAGTCCGATCGCCCTGGCGCGCTCGCCTCGTTCGGTGAACACGTTGGCGATGATCGACAGCGTCGCGGGGAAGATCATCGCCGCTCCGAGGCCCATCACCGCGCGCGCTGCGATCAGCTGCGACGGTGTCCCGGTCAGGCCGCCGGCGAGGCTGGCCAGGCCGAACACGGCGAGGCCCGCGAGCAACGTGCTCTTGCGACCAAACCGGTCAGACAGCGAGCCGCAGGTGAGAAGCAGCGCGGCGAACACCAGGTTGTAGGCGTCGACGACCCACTGCAGCTGGGTCGTCGACGCGTGCAGCTCCCGCACGAGGCTCGGCAGCGCGACGTTGACGATCGTCGTGTCGAGGTTGATCACGAACGACGCGAGCAGGAGCGACGCGAGGATCATCGGCTTGCTTCCGGGCCGCCCGGGTATCCGCCTCCACATTCGCGCCTGGGCGCCCTCTGGTGTCTGCCTCCCCATGCGCACGATCGTGCTTCGCATGCCGCACGGTCTATCACTGGGACTTGACAAAGTCAAGGTGAAACACTTGATAATCAAGCTCCGCTGATCTACCATTCGGATCGTGCGTCCCTACGGCCAGTACTGCGCGGTCGCCAAGGCCCTCGACCTGGTGGGCAATCGCTGGACGCTGTTGATCCTCAGGGAACTGCTCCTCCGTGGCCCCTGCCGGTATGTCGACCTCCAGCACGGCCTGCCCGGAATCGCCACCAACCTGCTCGCTGACCGTCTCCACGAGCTCGAACAGGCCGGGATCGTGCGCCGCGAGGAAGTGCCCCCGCCTGTCGCGAGGACCTTGTTTCACCTCACGGCAGACGGCGAGGAGCTCGAGACCGTGATCCGCGCGCTCGGGCGGTGGGGCGCGCGCTACATGTCATCACCCTCCGGCGACGAGGAGTTTCGAAGCCATTGGCTGGCGTTTCCGATCTCGGAGTTCCTCGAGCTCAGCGATCCGAGCACCCCGGCGACCCAGATCGAGCTTCGCACCGGTGGGGAGCCGGTCACGATCGACACGTCGGACCGAGCGGTGCACGCACGTCTCGGCGCCGCGCCGTCCCCCGACCTCGTGATGACCGGGCCTCCCCAGCTCATACTCGGTGTCCTGACGGGCAAGCTTCCCGTCGGTGAAGCGATTCGGCGGGGGCTTCAGCTGGAGGGTGACCGAGACGCGCTCGCTCGACTCCGGCCAAGGGCCGCGGACGCCCCGCTTGCGGCAACCTCGGACGTCCCGCTTGCGGCTCCCGCGGACCTCCCGCTTCCCGCTCAGCGCGCCTAGACGAACTCCTCCTCGAGGACCCGGATCGCGCGCGGCGGCGCGCGCATGATGCTGAGCGTGGCGATCCTGCGACAGAGCCGCGGCGAAGCGCGACTCGAGCACGGGATGGACGACCATCACCAGTCGTGCCTGATCGCCCAGCCCCTTCTGGACGACCGACTTGACCGAGACGCCGTCGGCGGCGAGTACCTGCGCGACCTGAGCCAGCACGCCGGGCTCGTCGGCGACCTCGAGATGCAGGTAGAAGGCCGAGACGACGTCCTGCACGATCTCGAGCTGGCTCATCGTCGGTGGCGTCGAGGCGGGTGGAATCATCGCGCTGATCACGTCGCCGAGCACCGCGCTTGCTGTCTGCGGCCCTCCGGCACCAGGGCCCGACATCGTGATCTCGGTGATCTCCTGCGACTCGACGGTGACCGCGTTGAACGGCCCGCTCACGGGAGCCAGCGGATGACCCGGGTAGAGGAACGCCGGATGGACCCTGACCGAGAGCCCACCGTCGATCCGCTCGGCGGTCCCGATCAGCTTCAGCTCGAGCCCGAGCTCGCGCGCGTATTCGAGGTCGTCGGGCTTGATCTGCTCAATCCCCTCGTAGCGGACCTGGTCGAGGTGCACCGGGGTGTCGAATGCCAGCCGAGCCAGGATCGCCATCTTCGCCGCCGCGTCGCGGCCGTCGACGTCTTCTGAGGGATCGGCCTCGGCGTAGCCCAGGCGTTGCGCCTCGGACAGCGCCTCCTCGAACGTCATACCGGCGCGCGCCATCTCGGTGAGGATGAAGTTCGTGGTGCCGTTGACGATCCCGTGCACGCGGTCGATCGTCGCGCCGGCCAGCGACTCCTGGAGGACGCGGATGACCGGTACGACGCCCGCCACCGCGCCCTCGAAGCGCAGCTGGACGCCGTTCTGGCGGGCGGCCTCCCAAAGCTCCTCGCCGTAGCGTGAGAGGAGCTGCTTGTTGGCTGTCACCACGTGACGGCCAGAGGTGATCGCCTTCATCACCCACTCGCGCGCGGGGTCGATGCCCCCGATCAGCTCGACGATCAGCTGCGAGCTCTCGAGCAGCTCCTCGAACGAGCCGTTTGAGCGCGTGACGATGCCCGCGAGCTCCGGGCGCAGCCCGGTGGTCAGTTCGATCCGCTCGGCCTGGCGCGGGAGCAGCTCCGCGAAGGCGCGGCCGACGGTGCCGTGGCCCAGCAGCCCGACCCGGAACCGCCGCTCAGCCGGCGTCACGCGCTGTCAGGTCCTCGTAGGTCTCCCGGCGCACCACAACCCGCGCCTCCCCTGCGCGGCAGAACACAACCGGCGGCCGCGGCACGCTGTTGTAGTTGTTGGCCAGCGCGTAGCCGTAGGCGCCCGTGGCGGGGGTCGCGATCACATCGCCCGCGCGGGGATCGGCCAGCCGTACCTCCCGGATCAGCACGTCGCCAGACTCGCAGTGCTTTCCGGCCAGATGGCAGCGCTCGGTGGCAGCAGCCAGCGCGCGGTCGGCGACGAGCGCCTCGTAGGGCGCGCCGTAGAGCATCGGCCGCAGGTTGTCGGACATCCCGCCGTCGACGGCCACCCAGGTAGAGACGTTGCGCTTGACGGTCTGCGACGGTGTAGAGCGTCACCGTGCTGTTGGCGACGAGGGCCCGGCCGGGTTCGATCAGCAGGCGCTTGTCGGCGCCCAGCCACTGGTGGCAGGCGTCGATCACCGCCTCCACGTACTCGCTGATCGCCGGCGGATGCTGCGTGCTCGTGTAAGCCGCCCCCAGTCCGCCACCGACGTTGTAGACGGGAAACTCGCCCAGCTCGGAGATCGCCCGGATCGCCGCCCGGAACGGATCGAGCTCGAGCAGCTGCGAGCCGATGTGGCAGTGGATCCCCGCCAGCTCGAGGTGCTCGGCGCCCTGGGCACGCTCGATCGCCGCGGGCGCGTCCGCCATCGAGAAGCCGAACTTCGAGTCTGCCTGCCCGGTCGAGATCGCCTGATGCGTCTCGCCCGCGACGCCTGGCGTCACGCGCAACAAGCACCGCCTGATTCGTTCCGCGCTCAGCCGCCAGCCGCTCGAGTCGCTCGAGGTCATCGAAGGAGTCGAGCACGATGTGTCCCACGCCGGCCGCGAGTGCCTCTCGCAGCTCGGCCTCGGACTTGGCGTTGCCGTGGAGGTAGATCCGAGCGGGGTCGAACCCCGCCCTCAGCGCCAGGTACAGCTCCCCGCCCGAGGCGACGTCACAGGCCAGCCCCTCCTCGGCCAGCAATCGGTAGACGGCGGTACACGGGAAACGCCTTAGATCCGAACAGCACGTCGAAGTCGCGTGGCGGCCCTGCGAACGCGTCGAGGAAGGCTCGTGCCCGGAGGCGCAGATCCTCCTCGGCCACCACGTACAGCGGCGAGCCGAACTCCCGGACGAGCTCGACTGCGTCGCACCCGGCGATCTCCAGGTGCCCGCTCTCGTTCACCCGCGTCCCCTGGGGATAGACGTGCGAGAGGGTGACCGACGCGGCGGTCATGGGGCGCGATCATGCCACGCGCCTGGCATGATCGCGCTCGGCTTGCTCTTTCGACGGCGCATGCGGACGGTCACCCCCGTCCTTCCCGCCGAGTCCGGCGAGCACGATGGACTCGCCTACACGGTGTGGTTGCCGGCGCGACGCTCCACGAGCGGTGGCGTGGTGATCCTCCACGGCGCCGGGTCCTGCAAGGAGAACCATTACGACTTTGCGCGCGGCGCGGTCGCCAACGGCCTCGCCGCGCTTGTCTTCGACCAGCGCGGCCACGGCGCGAGCCAGGGACCGATGGACGCTCGGGTGCTGGACGACGTGGCAGCGATGGCCGAGCTGCTGCGCGAGCGGGCCGGCAGTCCGGCGCTTTCCGGTCGCGCTGCGCGGCTCGAGCATGGGCGGCTACCTGGCGATCCTGGCCGCGCCGCGCGTCGCCGCGAGGGCGGTCGTCGCCATCTGCCCGGCCAGCGCCGATGGGCTCCGGCGCAGGCCTGGCCTCCGATGTCGCTCGGTTTCGACGGCTGACCGCGCCGCGCTCAGCCGCTTCCTCTCCGAGCACGATCTCCATCGGGCGGTGGCCGAGCTCGAGATTCCGCTGCTGCTGCTCCACGCCGAGGGCGACGAGCGCGTTCCGGTCCAGCACTCGCGCGAGCTGGCCGAGCTGGCCTCAGCTCCCCAGAGTCGCCTGATCGCCGTGCCGGGCGGCCATCACCGCTCGGTTCAGCACGACCCCGAGCTGCGGGCGATCAGCCTGCGCTTTCTCAGCCGGACCCTTAGGGGTGCGTGAGCCCGCCGACCGTGTGCCCAGCCCCGAGACCGATCCGGCGACCGAGTTGGCGGCGCCGGTCACGGTCTGGCTCGTGCCGTGGCCGATGCGCTTGATCGTCTTGGCGGCCTGAGGGCTGACAGGCGCCACGGCGTTCGCGGCCGCGTTCGAGACGGCCGAGACGCCTGACCCGGCCTTCGCGCCCGTTCCGGCGACGACCTGAGACACCGTCCCGGTCAGCGTCGAGGCTTGGGCTCGGACCGGGTACCGCGGAACGCAGCTGCCGCATGAGGTGGCCCCGTTGGCCTGGCCTCCTGACGCCGCCGCTGCCAGGTGAAGTCGTGGTCGAGCCGGCCAGGCCGTTTGCGCCCGCGCTACCACCTCCGCCTTGGAGCCTCCCGCCGGCGCCGGCCCCGCCGACGCCCCCGGCCGCGCGCCGTGGGCAGGACAGCGCGGCGAGGATCCGGGAGGTTCGCGAGCTTGGCGAGATCGTCGACGCGCGGAGCGGCCACGTTGACGATCGGGCTCTGGCTGCCTACCTGCGGCCAACCGTGAAAGCCGACGATCGCGCTGGCCAGCACGAACATGATTGCTGCGCCTGCCAGCAGCGATCCGGAGGTGCCGAAGCCGGCGAGGTATGCACGAGTGGCACGCACCTTGTGGTCTGTATCGGCAGCACTGACCGTGACCTTTAGGGTAGACGGCGTTCGCAATCCTTCGGAGATATTTCACATTGGTGTGCCACCATCTCTGTCCAGATGGCGCGCAAGAGCACATTTGGACGCGACCGGGGCCTCCAGGCCCGCATGCTGCTGACGCTGTTCCTGCTGGGACTCGTCTACGCCGTGCTGGTCGGCGTGCTGATCGCCGCGGGCGCCGGTGCGGTCACGATCGCGCTCGTGGCCGGGCTGCTGTTCCTCGTCCAGTTCTTCTCCTCGGACAAGATCGCGCTGTTCTCGATGGGCGCCCGCGAGGTGACGCCCTCAGCAGGCCCCCGAGCTCCACGCGATCATCGAGCGGCTCTGCGTGCAGGCCAACCTGCCCAAGCCGCGGGTCGCGGTGGCCCAGACCTCGATGCCCAACGCCTTCGCCGTCGGCCGCTCGCCCCGCAAGGCGACCGTGTGCGCGACGACGGGCATCCTCCAGCTGCTGAGCCCGGCCGAGCTCGAGGCAGTGCTCGGCCACGAGCTCACCCACGTGGCCAACCGCGACGTGCTGGTGATGACCCTCGCCAGCTTCTTCGCCTCGATCGCCGCCTTCATCGTGCAGATGGGTTTCTGGTTCGGCGGCGCGTTCGACGAGGAGGACAACGGCCCCAGCTTCATCGTGGTGATCCTCGTCTCGGCCGTCGTCTACGTGGTTTCCTGGCTTCTGCTCCAGGCGCTCTCGCGTTACCGCGAGTTCGCCGCCGACCGCGGCTCGGCGATCCTCACCGGGCGTCCCAGCGCCCTGATCTCGGCGCTCTACAAGATCAGCGGCACGATGGCTCACGTGCCCCAGCAGGACCTCCGCGCGGCGTCAGGCGAGCTGGCCGCCTTCTACATCGTCCCGCCGCGGGCCAAGCAGACGATCGCCAGCCTGTTCTCGACCCACCCGCCGCTCGAGGCGCGCGTCGCCGCGCTTCAGCGGCTCGAGGCCCAGCTCCAGGGCACCGCGTAGCCGCGCCCGGGCACCCGGGGCGCGGGCTGAAGCGGCGGCTTTCCGGAATCGACAGTAGGCGCGGACACGCATAGCGGACCGCAGCACGATACACCCTACGCGCATGTCCGCGGGCTCGAGGAACGGCGCGCCCTACGATCTCCGCGATGGGTTTTCTGGACGTGATCATGGGCCGGCGCAAGCTCGCCGGTCCTGCCCCTGATCGGCTGTTTCGCGATCAGCACCGCCTACGTGAAGTTCGAGACCGAGCTGGGGATCGAGTCTGCGCGGCAGCGCGGCGATCGTCTTCCAGCCGCTCAGCACGGCCGACTTCGAGTCGATCGTCTGACCGACATGGAGAAGGTCGTCGAAGCCACGTGCGCAGGACAGCGGCACGACGGTCGACAGCAGCGATGACACCTACGGCTTCCGGTGGCTGATCCTCGAGGGCACAGAGCTTCGATGACCTGGTCGTCGGGATCAATGCGGTCAGCAGTTCGCTCGAGGCCGGTGGCTACGGCGAGCGCCTGCTGTGCGCGGTCTTCTCGTTCCAAGACCGCCAGCAGCGCAAGCTGTACTGGATCTACAACTTCAAGCGGGGCGCCTACTACCCGTTCGTCCCGGACGGGGTCGCGAGTCTCGCGACACCGAGCGCGAGTTCGTGCTCAAGGCACAGGTTGGCAACGAGCTGCCGGTCGAGCAGGAGCTCGAACGGTGGTTCCCGCTCTGGGGGATCCCGATTTGAGCGATGCCATCAGCGATGCCCAGCTCGCGCGCGTCCGGTCCTACTGCGCCGAGCTTTGCGCACCGGAGCTCGTGGAGGAGGCGGTCTCCGCCGCACTCCTGGACTTCCGTGCCCGCCTCGATGCAGCCGGCCAGACGGGGACCTTGACGAGCTACTGGCCAAGGCCGCCCGCACGGCCGCAGCGGCCCGCGCGCGAGTCGGGGTCTGGCCACCCCTCGCCGCCTGCCCGAGTGCGAGGCGATGCCCGAGCTGCTCGCGGCCCGCGCCAACGACGAGCTGTCCCGGCGATGACCGGGTCATGCGCCAGCACCTCAGTGAGTGCATCGTCTGCGAGACGACCCTCGCGCTGATGCGACGCGCGGAGCAGACTCTCGTCCCAGGCACGCAAGTCGCGGCTGTGGAGGTCGGAGCGGAGGCAGACGCGGAGGCGGAGGCGGAGGCAGACGCGGAGGCGGAGGCGGAGGCGGAGGCAGAGGCGGAGGCGGAGGCGGAGCCGAAGCCCGAGCCGGAGGCGGAGGCGGAGGCGGAGGCGGAGGCGGAGGCGGAGGCGGAGGCGGAGGCGGAGCCCGAGGCGGAGGCGGAGGCGGAGGCGGAGGCGGAGGCGGAGGCGGAGGCGGAGGCGGAGCCCGAGGCGGAGGCGGAGGCGGAGGCGGAGCCGAAGCCCGAGCCGGAGGCGGAGGCGGAGGCGGAGGCGGAGACGGAGGCGGAGGCGGAGGCGGAGCCGGAAGCGGAAGCGGACGAGCCGCCGGAGGCTGAGCCGGAAGCGGACGAGCCGCCGGAGCCTGAGCCGGAAGCGGACGAGCCGCCGGAGCCCGAGCCCGAGCCGGAGCCGGAACCCGCCGCCACCGCGGAACCCGCTCCCGAGTCCCAGCCGGCGGTCGTGCTCAGGCGACGGCGGGGCGGTCTCGTGACCGCGATCGGCAAGGTCGCTCGTAACGTCATGCGCTAACCGATCGCACGGTTATCCTCGACGGCGTGCACGACAGCCAGGTAAATGCTGTGCTCGCCTACTGCCGCGAGGTGCGCGTGCCCGACGAAGCAAAGGCGATCGCCCGCGAGGTGGCTACAACCCTCAAGTCCTCGGGCACAGGCACCGAGGACGACCTGCTACCGATCACGATGCGCGTGGCGGCGCGCCACGTCGAGACGGGGCACCTCGATGATGAGTGGCGGCGTCTGCTGGAACCTGTGCGAGAGGCACGAGCGGCTCGTGCCTTCATGGCCACGCTGGCGCTCGAGCCGGAGGCCGCCGAGCCTGAAGCGCTTGAGCCGGGAGCCGCCGAGCCAGCCGAGGTCGCCGGGCCCGCCAAGGCCGCCGAGCCCGTCGAGGAACCCATCACCGAGCCACTCCTGTTGCCTCCCGACTCAGAGACCGGTGCGTTTTCAGCAGAGCCCGACTCAGAGCCACTTGAACCACAGGAGCCTCCCAGGCGTGGCCTCGTCGTGTTTCCCGACGACGGCACTCAGCCGCGTCGCCAGCGGGAGGAGGCGGCAACGCCCGCGCCCGTCACGCGCTTCGCTCCGCGCACTACTGCCGCGAGGCGCGGGGCCGAGCCATCCATCACGCCTCCAGTCGCTCCAGCTCGAACCGCAATGCCGCAGCGATCTCCCGCGCCGCCACGCGTCCTTGCCGGTTTTGCTGCCCTCCTTCGCGAGTACCGGGTCTTCCTGGTCACGTTGGCGGTGGGCGGCGTGGTCGTGGCGATCGTGGCCCTGACCGTGGGCGGATCGTCGAGCTCGGCCACGTACCTTCCGCCTCCATCGGGGGGCGTCGGACAGGCGCCAGCTACGACTCCAACCGTGACGAAGCATGCCCGGCGTCGTGCTCACCGGCTCCACAGTGCCGTACGGCGGCGGCCGACCGTCACTACCAGCGCCTCGGCGGAGGTCGCTTCAACCACTACCGCCGCGGTCGTGACCCCGGCACCCACGACGCAATCCCCGACCGGCCAGTCGGGAGGCGTCGTCGCGACGCAGCAGAATGGCTCCCTCCCCGCGCAGACCGCACCAACCCAGACGGTCGGCTCGGGAGGAGCAACGCCGCCCGGTCACTGAGACCTAGCTCGTAAGGGCCGCCGCCCACGGGCCTATCGGCTTTCCCGCGCTATCACGGCTCTTGGCGCCCGTGCTTCGGCGAGGGACGCTTATCCGCCCCGCGTCACCTGTCGCTGAGGTCCGGGGCAGATAAGCGTCGGATTTCAACGCCTATCCGCCCCACGTCGTGGCCCCGGGGGGAGCGGGGCAGATAAGCGTCGCTTTGGCCGCGGACGCGCGGACGCCCCGGGGCTTTCCCGCGCTATCACGGATCACGCGCCCGGGCCCCCCCATCAGGACCGTTCCCCCAACCGGCAGCGCCCTCTAGCCGGGAATCAAGCCTTCCCCGGTGAACTCGGCCTTGGCCTCCGCGAGCGAGCTGTCAGGCGGAGGAAGGATCACGTCGGACGGCGCCAGCCGGTCATCCGGCACGGCCTGGCCGTTGCGACGCACAAACTCGATCAACCGCTTGAAGACGTCGCGGAACTGCTCCTCGTCGTCGGCTTCGGAGGCGCCGATGGCCTGGTTGTCAAGCTCCTGGAAGACCTCGCCATCACTCTCTGAAAGCTCGTACTGGCCCTCGTTGGAGATCCGGATGATCACGGGGCCTGACCTTCGGCCGGCTCGGCGCCGGACGCCGCCTCGGCCGGAGCACCGGCGGGAGATTCGCTCGAGCCACCCTCCCCACCGGCTCCGAGTTCGCCCGCGGGCGACGGCGCGCCGCTGCCGAGCTCGGCCTTCATCTTCTGCAGCTCGGCGTCGACCTCGGTCGAGCTCGAGAGCTGCTTGAGCTGGCGGTCGATGTCGTCCTCGCCGGAGCCGAGCGAGGTGAGGTCGTCGAAGGTTCCCGCCGATTCGAGCTCCTGAACGGCGTCGGCGCGTGCCCGCATGTTCTCGGTCTTCTCTAGCGCGCGCTGCATCGCCAGGCCGACGTCGGCCATCTCCTCGCCCACGCCTGTCGCCGCCTCGGAGATGCGCACCTGGGCCTCGGCCGCCGAGTACTGCGCCTTGATGACCTCCTTCTTAGAGCGGAACTGCTCGATCTTCGTCTTGAGCTTCTGCTCGGAGGCGGTGAGCTGCTCCTGCTGCTGCTCCAGCTGCGCGATCTGCGTGTCGAGCGACTGGAGCTCGGTCTGAGCGACGTTCTTGCGCTCCAGCGCGGTGCGGGCCAGGTCCTCCTGCCCCTGGGCGAGCGCTTGGCGGGCCTGGGTGTCGAGCTTGACGACCTGGTCCTGAAGGCTCTTCTCCTGGAGCTGGAGGCGCTTCTTCGACGTTACGACGTCCGCGATCCCCTTCTTGACGTTCTGGAGCAGCTCGATCTGCTTCTGGTAGCTGTACTCGAGCGTCTCGCCCGGGTCTTCGGCCCGGTCGAGCAGCTTGGAGATCTTGGCTTTGACGATGGTCGACATGCGCCCGGACAGACCCGGCATCGCATCCTCCTTGGCGGATTGGTGGGAAGCTTGTGAAGCGTAGCGAGGCGCCCGACCCGGGCTCCCGCCCCCCCCGCGAGGCGCCGGACACGGACTCGCGGTCGAATCAGTAGCGACGTGCCCCACCCGGCTCGGGTCGAGCGGACGGCGACTCACGGGCGGGCCCGGCGTTCAGGCGCGCGCCACCTCAGCCGGCGAGGCCGCGGCCGCGCTACCGCGTCCTAGAGCCCGGCCGGATGACGCGCTTCGAAGCCGCCCGTGTGCTCGGCCAGCGGGCGCCAGCGCGGGCCGCTGCCGGGCGGGGGGTGCGGATCGTCGAGCGAGGAGGTGTCGAAGCGGATGCCCGCGATCTCGACGAACGCGTGCGAGGGATTCGTGTAGATGGTTATCCACTGGCCCTTTCCGGCCCGTCCCCAGCTCATGAATTCGCTCGAGTCCATCGAGGTCCTGAGAAGTCCGGCGGCGTGGAGGACATATGACACCGAGCCCGAGCAGTCGTAGCCCGAGGCTTTCCATGCGCCATGCCCTCCGCCGTAGACGTAGGGCTTGTGACGGATGCGATCGCCAGCCCAGATTGCGCGCTGAACCTGGATCGGGGCGTATGAGGGGGCGTAGGCCAGTCCGTGGATGATCCGCGCCTTGAATCCCCTGACCACTGGATGCAGCGAGGTGTTAGCCGGCCCCTGCCCCGGTGTGACTCCGGCGCCGCCGGACTCCCCCGCCCCGTTCGGGCCCCCGCCCTGGGTGTTCGAGCCCGAGGGGGATTGGCCGCCGGAGCGCGGCGACGATCCCGCTGCAGGCGCAGCCTGGGTAGCCGCGAGTGCGGCCAAGGCAAGACTGAAAACGATGACTCGTAGGTTCCGCAACAGATCTCTCTCGTCGGCCTACGGGGTTAGCTGTCGGGCTGGCGCTGAAAGAGCCTGCGCCTCCCGCGGCTTCACCGCGGGATTCGCCCCGGGACTGTGGGTCCCCCGCTCCGCCGGATTTGTCCCCGGCGGATTAGGCGTCGCGGGAATATACAAAACGCTGCCGCCGGACTTCGGGAAGCGGTACGTTTTTCCTCCCGGCGGCCCGCCTACCTCCCGGCGCCCCGCCAGCTCCCGGCGTCCTGCGGCGCTAATGGCGCCCCGCCGAGCTAGCGGCGCCCTGCCCCGGCCCCGGCGCCCCGCGCCGCTAACGGCGCCTCCCCCAGCTCGCGGCGCCCTCCGCCGCTAACGGCGTCCTGCCCCGCTAACGTCAGGAGACCATGGGTAGGTCGCACCGCGCCTGGCTCTCGACCATCGCCGTTGCGCTCTCGGCCACCGCATTGGTGGCCGGCTGCGGTGGCAAGACCGTGGTTCACGGCCAAAACGTGACCGTCGGCGTCGGCTCGGGCTCGCCCCATGGACAGCAGATCGGCTTTCCCGCGTTCGCCACCAAGAACACGACTCGCGTGCCCGGCAGCGACCCGGTCGCCGACGCGGCCGGCGTCGCCCTCGCCGTCTATCCCTCGGTCGGCACCGGGACCCACCCGGGTGCGGTGGTGATCGCTCCCACGGATAACTGGCAGGCCGCCCTCGCCGCCTCGGTCCTGATGGCCCCGCCGATCAAGGCGCCGCTGCTCCTCTCGGGTCGGTCCGGACTGCCCTCGGCCACGGCAACCGCCATGTCGGCTCTCGCCCCGACTGGAGCGGGGGCGGCGGGAGGCGCCCAGGTCATTCGGATCGGGGATGTTCCCTCGGTCCCCAGGCGCTCGTTGCACATCGGCGGCTCGGGTCCGTTCACCCTGGCCGCCGCGATCGACCGCTTCCAGAGTGCCGCCGCCGGCCGGACCAGCCCGGATGTCGTGATCGCTCCCGCCGACGCTCCCGCGTACGCGATGCCGGCGGCCGGCTGGGCCGCGGAGAGCGGCGACCCGATCCTGTTCGTCACCCGATCGGCGATCCCCGCCGTCACCAGGCAGGCGCTGCTCGCCCACCAGGGCGCGCACATCTACGTACTTGGCCCGAGCAACGTGATCTCCGACAGCGTGCTGGCCCAGCTGCGCCGCTTCGGCACCGTGCACCGGATCTCGGGCAGCACGCCGGCCGCCAATTCGGTCGCCTTCGCGGCCTACCGCGATCCTCCGTGCGTCTCCGGCCAGCCATGCGCGCACGTGCCCGGGAGCTTCGGCTGGGCGCTGCGCAGCCCGGGACACGGATATGTACTGGCCAACGCGGCCCGCACGCTCGACGCGGTGGCCGCCGCCCCGCTCTCAGCCAGCGGGTCGTTCGGACCACTGCTGCTGGTCGAGCAGGCCTCGACCCTTCCCTCGCCCGTTCTCAACTATTTCCTCAACTACGCGACTCCTGCCTACACGCAGGAGGGGCCGACGGCGGCGGTGTACAACCACGGCTGGGTGATGGGCGACGACACCGCAGTGTCGCTTGGGGTGCAGGTCGAGATGGATACCCTGCTTGAGGCCGTCCCCCAGAAATGAGCAGCTGGATGACACGAGCGGCCGCCCTACAGGCGAGCCCGGAAGGCGAGCGGCGGGCATGAGCGAGGCCGAGCACCCCGACCGCTTGCGCGATGACCGACAGGTCACCGTCGACGATGTCCGTCAGCTCATGGGTGCATCGACCCCGCACTTCGCGCTCCAGCTGCGCGAACGGATCCGGCGGCTGATCGCGGGGCTGCCGGCCGGCCACCCGGCGCGCCTCGAGGGCGAGAAAGAGATCCTCAGACTCGACCGGCTTGCCTACGCAGGCGAGATCCGCGGCCATCCCGCCGAGGAGGGGCTCGACCCGCTCCCCAGCCTCAGCGAACCGTGAGCTCGACGCGGTCGATCTCGGTGATCGGTCTGGGCCGGGTCGGCCTGCCGCTCGCGCTGTCCTTCGTCGATCGCGGTCTCGAGGTCCTGGGCGTCGACCACGATCACCGCGTCCTGGAAGCCATCCGGGCCGGCCGGATGCCATTCACCGAGGTGGGGACCCAGGAGCTGCTCGATCGCGTGTCGACGACGGGGCGGCTGAAGCTCTCAGAGCATGCGGCCGACGCGGCCCAGACCGAGGACATCGTGATCACGATCGGCACGCCGTCGTTCTCCCACCTGGAATCCGATCTGCGCCAGGTTCGTGCCGCCTTGGATGATCTCCTCCCGCATCTGCGGGCCGGTCACGCCCTGATCCTCCGCTCGACGATCGCCCCCGGCACGACCGAGTTCGTCGCCGGCTATCTGGAGAAGCGGCGCGGGCTCCGCGTGGGCGAGGAGGTGTTCGTCGCCCACGCACCCGAGCGGATCGCGGCGGGCCGGTTCCTGGAGGAGATCTCGACACTCCCTTGCATCGTCGGCGGAGTCGACGAGCCCTCGACCGAGCGCGCAGCCAGCACGTTCTCCGTGTTCGGCGCGCCGATCGAGCGGACCACGGCCGTCCAGGCCGAGCTCGCGAAGATCTGGACGAACATCCTGCGCTACACGACGTTCGCGTTACCCAACCTGCTGATGATGGACTGCGACCGCTTCGGCGCCAACGTGTTCGAGGTGATCGACCTGATCAACCGCGACTACCCGCGGGGCGGGATTGCGATGCCGGGCATGACAGCCGGAAGCTGCCTGCGCAAGGACTTCGTGTTCTCGGAGGAGCGCTCGAACGCACCGGGGATGCTGCTCGCGGTCTCCCGGGTCAACGAAGCGGTGCCGCTGTTCCTGGTCGAAGGCATCAAACGCCGGATCGGCGAGCTGGCCTCGAGGAAGGTGGCCGTGCTGGGGCTGACGTTCAAACGCGACACCGACGACGAGCGGGATTCGCTCTCGCCCAAGCTGATCCGGCTGCTCGAACGCGAGCTGGCCGACGTCGCGGTATGCGATCCGCACGCCCGGACGCCTACCCAACCACTGGCCGACGCCGTGGCCGACGCGGATGTGGTGATCGTGGCCACCAACCATTCCGATTTCGAGCGCCCGGACGCGGTCAAGGAGATCATGAGAGGCCCAGGGGCGGAATGCCTGCTCGTCGACCCGTGGAACGCGCTCGGGACGGGCCAGGTCTTCTCGTACGTCGCCGAGTCGGCCGCGATGCTTGACGCACCCAAGCTGGACGCGGCGCACTAGCGATGGGCGCCCCTCGGGTTCTGGTCACCGGCGGCGCCGGGACGATCGGCTCCGCGGTCGTGAGGCGGCTGCTGCGCGATCCGCGCTGGGAGGTGCGGGTCTCAGACCAGCGCCAGGCGCCGGCCTGGATGCGCGAGGCGGCCGAGATCCACACGGCCGACCTGCGCGGCCCAGACGAGGCGCAAGCCGCCGCGCGAGGCTGTAGCCACGTCATCCACCTGGCCGCGATCGTCGGCGGGATCGGCAACTTCCACCAGCTGCCGTTCACGGTGACGGCGGCCAACAACGCGCTGACGGAAGCCGTCATCCGGGGGGCGCTGGCCCACGACGTCGAGCGCTTCGTTTACGTCTCATCTTCGATGGTGTTCGAGAACGCGCGGGAATTTCCAACCACTGAAGAACATCTGCTCGCGTGTCCGGCACCGCGCTCGGCCTACGGTCTCTCGAAGCTGGCCGGGGAGGTCTACACACGAGCCGCCCACGACGAGCACGGCCTGGCCTACACGATCTGCCGCCCGTTCAACGCCTACGGGCCCGGGGAGCTGCCCGATCCCGACGAGCCAGGCCTCGCCCATGTCGTTCCCGACCTGATCGCCAAGTCGCTGGCCGGGCAGCAGCCACTCCAGATCTTCGGCTCGGGGTCGCAGACACGGACACTCACCCACATCGACGACATTGCGGACGGGATCGTGACCGCGATGGGCTCGGCGGCAGGCGAGAACGAGGACTTCAACGTGTCAGCCTCCCGTGAGCTCACCGTCGCCGAGATCGCCGAGCTCGTATGGAAGGCTTGTGGCAAGGACCCCGACGAGCTGGAGCTGGAGCATCTTCCGAGTTTCGAGGTCGATGTGCCTCGGCGCTGGCCGTCGGTCGAGAAGGCGCGGCGGCTCCTTGCCTGGGAGGCCCAAGTGACCCTCGACCAAGGCCTGGCGCAGACTGTCGCATGGCTCCGCGGGCAGCCGCTCAGGACACGGTGATGGGGGCCAACTCGACTCGCTGACCCGCTCCGCAGGCACCTGCGGGTGCGGCTGGCGGTCCTCGGCGAGGACGCCCGTCCGGCTGGATAGCCTGGCAGGAGTGAGCGCGCAGGCTGACTCCGCTCCCACGAATGCGACAACCGCCGGCGAACTGCCCGGTCCCTACCCGGTTGGCTCCTACGCGGCGCAGCTCAAGCGCCGGCTTCAGGAGTTTGCCCGGGTGCAGATCGTCGGCGAGGTATGGGGCTTTCGTACCAGCGCCACACGGGTCTACTTCGAGCTGCGCGACGCCCGCGGCGCGCTTCCGTGCTCGATGTGGCGAAGCGATTTCGACCCGCTCGGGCTCACTCTGAGCGATGGGCTTCGGCTCGTCGTGGGTGGGGGGTGCGACTACTACCCGGGCAGCGCGACCTCGTCGCCTTCGTTCAGCTTCGCCGTATCGGAGCTGCGCGTTGAAGGGGAGGGCGACCTCCTCGTCCAGCTCGAGCGTCTCCGGCGCAAGCTCGCCGCCGAGGGTTTGTTCGAGTATCAGAAGCGCCTGGAGCGGCCGCTCGTGCCGCGGACGATCGGCGTCGTGACGGGCGAGCGCGGAAAAGCGCGCGACGACGTACTTGCCGGCCTTCACCGCCGGGGCTGGGGCGGCCGGCTCGTCTGGGCCTTCGCTCCGGTCCAGGACCGCCATGCCGCGCCAAGGATCGCCGCTGCTCTGCGCGAGCTGGCCGCCACGCCGGAGGTGGAGGTCGTGATCATCGCCCGCGGAGGTGGCTCGCTGGCCGACCTGTTCGCGTTCTGCGATGAGGCTCTGTGTCGGACGGTTGCGCTGCTGCGCGTGCCGGTGATCTCGTCGGTCGGCCACCACACCGACCGCACCTTGCTGGATGACGTCGCCGCCGTCGCCTGCTCGACCCCCACCCACGCCGCCGAGGCGGCGGTGCCGGTCGACTGCCGAGCCGCCCGGGCCGAGGTGACGGCGCTCGCCCGGCGCCTCCACGGCCACGGCCGCCGCGCGATCCTCGACCGCGCACGCTCGCTCACTCATCTCTCGCGCTCCCCCTCCGAACAAGTCCGCGAGCACCGCCGCCACCTCCACCAGCAGCTACGCGAGCTGCGAGCCAGCGCCCGGCGAGCCTGCGAAGAGGGTCGCTCGCTGGCCTCGGTTCACCTGCTCGTGCTCGGGCGCTCCGCGGCGCGCGCACAGGCTTCCGAGGCCGCCAAGCGACGCTCGGAGCTCGAACGTCTCGCCCTCGCCCTGGCCGCCCACGACCCCGAGCGCACGCTGGCCCGCGGGTACGCTCTGGTGGAGGACGAACGCGGCGAGCCGGTCGCCTCCGCACGGGACGCCCGTCAATCCGGCGCGCTCGGCATCAGGTTCCGCGACGGCCGTGTCGCCGCGCGCGTGACGGACGACCGAGCTACCGGCGTGGGAGGTAAGTGAGCGAGGAGCGGACATACGAGACGGCGGTGGCGCGGATAGAGGAGATCATCCGCCGGCTCGACTCAGGCGAGGCCGGACTGCGTGAGACGCTCGGGCTCGTCAAGGAGGGCCGCGACCTCGTTGAGTACTGCGCAGCCGAGCTTGAGGCGGTGAGCCACGGTCTCGAGGAGCTCCGGCTCGATGAGCTCGTCGCCCGGCTCGAGGCCGCGAGCACGGGGGGCGGCCCGCAGTGAGCACGTTCGAGACGATCGCCGGACTCGAGCTCGAGGTCGAGGGCTACCGGCTCGAGGGCCTGCGCGCTCAGGTCTCGAGCGGCTTCGAGCGTCTCTCGACCGTCGTCCACTTGTACGGCGCAGGGAGCGAAGGAGTGGGTGAGGACGTCGTCTACGACGCCGAGGACCAGCTCGCTCTTCAGCAGGCGGGCCCCGTGCACGACCTGGCGGGGCGCCACACGCTCGAGGCGTTCTGCCGGCTGATCGACTCGCTCGACCTGTTCCCGCAGGAGCCCGAGCGCGACGTCTCGCGGCTCTACCGCCGCTGGACCTTCCACAGCGCGGCGCTCGATCTTGCGCTCCGCCAGTCGGGGCTCGCCCTCCACCAGGCCGTCGGCCGGGAGCCTCGGCCGGTCACCTTCGTCGTCTCGCTGCGGCTCGGCGAGCCCGCCTCGATGGAGCCGATCCGCTCGCGCCTTGACCGCTACCCGACGCTTCGGTTCAAGCTCGATCCGACGAGCTCGTGGACCCCCGAGCTGATCGACGAGCTGGTGGCCACGGGCGCCGTCGACTCAGTCGACTTCAAGAGTCTCTACAAGGGGACGATCGTCGACCAGCCGCCCGACCCTGTCCTCTACCGGCGAGTGCTGGCGGCGTTTCCCGACGCCTGGATCGAGGATCCTGACGTCGTGACACCAGAGACCGCAGCCGTGCTCGCCGAGCACCACGACAGGATCACGTGGGACGCCGGGATCCATTCGATCGACGACATCGAGTCGCTTCCGTTCCCGCCCCGCATGGTCAACGTCAAGCCTTCGCGCGTTGGGGGCCTGCTGAACCTGTTCGCCACCTATGACTACTGTGCCGAGCGCGGGATCGGGATCTACGGGGGCGGGCAGTTCGAGCTCGGCCCTGGCCGTGGCCAGGCCCAATACCTGGCCTCGCTGTTTCATCCCGAAACTCCCAACGATCTGGCTCCGGCCGGCTACAACCAGGACGCTCCACCCCCCGGCCTGCCCTCGAGTCCGCTCGATCCGCTGCTCGACGGGATCGGGTTTCGCTGGAGCGCTTAGGATCCGGCAGGCAATCCGCCGACAGGAGAGGACGATGGCCGACAAACCAACGCTCTACGTGTGCCATGGCGACGATCAGGGTCCGCGGATCCATCCCTGCCGCCGCGTGCAGGAGGCCATGCGCGAGGCGGGGATCGAATACGACAAGGTGATCGCCGGTCACGGCAACCCGATCCCGTTCCTTCGCAAGGGGTCGCGCGACGAGCTCAAGCAGGTCACCGGCGACGAGAAGCTTCCCGCGCTGAAGCTAGAGAACGGCACCGTGCTCACCCATTCCCGGGAGATCCTCGGCTGGGTCAAGGACCGCGGCCGGCAGCCCGCAGCCAGCGCGTGAGCGAGCTCACCGGAACCGTCTCGCTCGTCACCGGCGCCTCTAGCGGTATCGGCGAGGCCGCGGCCTCCGCGCTGGCCCAGCTGGGCTCGGCCGTCGCGCTCGTCGCGCGCCGCCGAGACCGCCTCGAGCAGCTGGCATCGCAGATCGAGGAGGCAGGCGGCCGGACGCTGGTAATCGAGGCCGACGTGGCCGTGCGCGATCAGGCGCAAGCCGCCGTCGAAGAGACGGTCAGACAGCTCGGCCGGCTCGACACACTGGTCAACAATGCGGGCGTGATGCTCCTCGGTCCGGTCCAGGGCGCTCCGATCGAGGAGTGGCAGCGGATGCTCGAGGTCAACGTGGCCGGGCTGCTCTACTGCGCCCACGCCGCGCTTCCCCACCTGCTGAGTGCAGCGCAGGACAGCCCGCGAGGGGTGGCCGACATGGTCAACATCAGCTCAGTGGCGGGGCGGGTCGCGCGGCTGGGATCGGGCGTGTACAACCTGACCAAGCACGGCGTTGGGGCGTTCAGCGAGTCTCTGCGCCAGGAAGTGACCCAGCGCCATGTGCGGATATCGCTCGTCGAGCCCGGCGCGGTGGAGACCGAGCTCTCCACGCACAACCGCCCCGAGATTCGAGAGCAGATCGCGCAGCGCTTCGGCGACATCGAGCGCCTCCAGGCGCCAGACATCGCGGACGCGATCGCCTACATCGTGAGCCGCCCGCGTCACGTCGCGGTCAACGAGCTGCTGATCAGGCCGACCGAGCAGCAGCTCTAGTCGGGGGGCGCCGGCGCGGCGGCCTGCAGCCGCACGGGCGGCCCGCACCGGCGCGGCCACCGCGGCCGCACCGCCGGCCCGCGCCGGCCCAGTCGGCCCTCAGTCTGCTTTCTGCTCTTCGTGCTGGTTGTCGTGGTGGTCGGATGGGCCGGCGTTCTCGGATTGCAGACCCTTCGTCACGTCTTGGTGCTCCTGGTCGGCCAGCGCCTTCAGCTGGCTGTCCAGCCGGCCCAGCGCAGCGAGCGGATCCGAGAACCCGAGCGCGGCATCGACGTCGCTCTGCGCCTGGCGGCGGATGTCGCCGATCTGGCGCCGGGTGTCGCCGGGCAGATGGGTGCCGGGCGGCACGTCGACCACGTACTGGTCGGCGAAGGCGAAGGCGACACACCCACTGCAGTTCTCGTTGATCCCGATCCCGGCGTTCTGCGGGCTCTGGCTCTGGCTGTTGGCGTCCATCAGGACCACCTGGAAGGCCGCCGTGATCGTCTCGCACGGCGAGGAGCAGTCGTGCGAATACGCGAAGGCGTAGTTCGTCGGCTGCTGCTGCCCTCCGGCCCGGCGGACCTGGACCTTGGCCTCCGCCTGCTCGGCGCCTCCCTGGCAGCTCTCGAGCACGACGTAGTTGAGCGGTTGGCCCAGCTGGTCAGAGGGCGTTGGCCCGATGCCGTTCTCGGAGGCCGGGCAGCTCGAGCTCCCGGAGTCAGCCGGTGCCGGCGTCGTGAGGGCAGCACAGGTGAGCAGGGTGACTAGGCCGGTAATGGCGGCCGCGCGTTTCATCGGTCTCTCCTTGTCGGGGTCATGTGGTAGTCGAAGTCGTGGCCGTGGTCGAAGCGCTGGAGGTGGCGGTATCGCCGGCCGTCCCGAGCGTGGTGGTGGACGAGGTGGTCGATGAGGAGCCGGCGGTCGTGTCCGTGGACGAGGACGCCGCGGTCGAGGAGGTGGTGCTCGACAGCTGGCTGGTCGTCTGGCCCATGGTCTGGCTCATGGTCTGGCTCGTAGTCGACGACGTGGCCGTGCTGGTCGAACGCGATGGCCGCCGCGCGACTGGTCTGGCCGGACGGCCGGAAACGCTTCGCTGGCGCACGGTGGGAGCCC
The DNA here is from genome assembly GCA_963803595.1 of uncultured Solirubrobacterales bacterium. Taxonomy (GTDB): domain Bacteria; phylum Actinomycetota; class Thermoleophilia; order Solirubrobacterales; family Solirubrobacteraceae; genus Palsa-465. The sequence goes on along the minus strand of CAWDNF010000002.1, from coordinate 258,488 downwards.
CGCCGAGCTGCCGCTGGCGCTCGACGGTCAGCGACGGCCGCGCCGTGGGTAGCGCCGCCACCTGACCGACGAGCCCCTGCACGGTGCCCCGCTCGCGCGGCTGGATCGGACGGTACTCGCCGTTCGGCCACCAGCTGAGGGCGACGAGTGCCGCCAGGCCCGCCGCGCCGCTCGCCAGCAGCACCTGACGGGCGGGCTGCCCGGACGACCAGCGGAGCGCGCCCGCGCCAGCGCGCCGGCCGACCCGTATCCCTGTGAACACGAGGCCGGCGGCGGGCAGGATCAGGAACAGCATCTCGATCGCGTCGATCGCGCCCTTGAGGCCCCGTCCGCGACTGAAGTCGGGGCCGACGGCTTGGAAGTGGAGCGCCGCCGAGTCATAGCCGGTGGCTACGACGCGTGGCAGGTTGATCACCAGCCCGAGCACCACGAGCCCCAGGAAGCCCACCATGGCCAGGACGTAGCCGGTGACGACGACCCGCACCCAGCTGCGCAGCTCGGTCACCCGCGGGTCAGGCTCCCGCCCCGGGATCAGGCTCAGCAGAACCGAGCGGATGCGCAGATAGACATCGGGTACGCCGGTGAGGTCAGAGAGGATGTAGTAGCCGTCGAGGCGTAGCAGGGGGAGCGCCTGCTGGATGATCGCGAAGGTCTGGAGCACGATCAGCAGAAGCAGCGGCTCGAAGGACGTCACCGCGTAGGCGGCGCCGACCGCCAAGGCGAAGATCGCGTTGAAGTACATGCCGCCGACGTCGGTGCGAAGCCGGCCCCACTTGCCGAGTCGGTAGGCGTCCGTGATGTCGGTGTAGAAGGCCGGCCACACGATGTAGATCCCGACTCCCATCACGCCCGGCTTGGCGCCCCCGTAGCGGCACGCCGTGGCATGCCCGATCTCGTGAAACGCGGTAGCGAGCACCACGCCGCCAATCAGCATCAGCATCAACACCGGCTGGTAGAGGAGGTGCCGCAGGCTTTGGCTGACGCCGTGCACAAAGAAGAGCCAGGCGTCAAGCCCGATGAAGGCCAGCACCGCGGCGGCCATAACTGGACCAAAGAACAGCGGCGTGAACGCCGTCGTCAGCGAGCGCACCGCGCGCTCGGGCACCACCGCCGCGCGGAACTTGAGCGCCAGGAGGGGGTCAACCTTCTGGAGCTCGACCGACTCCTCGTCGGGGGCGGTGGCGACGATCCCGAGCGGCACGAGCTGCTTTTCGATCAGCATCTGGACGTCCTCCGGCCCGACGTCGCGCTCGATCGCGTGGCTGTAGCGCTCGGCGATCTGCTCGGGCCCAGAACGCCCGTCGATCTGCTCGGCCAGCGCGAACAGCATCCTCGGCATCTGCACCACCTGGCCATCGGCCCGGCGTGCGATGTAGGGCGGCTCCTTGAACCCGGAGCCTTCGAACTCCCCGATCAGCTCGACGCCCGATGCCAGCTGCGGCGGCGGCGCCCCGGTCGCTTCCTCCTTCGCGACCGGCGCGGCCAGCGCCCGCCCGGCGTCCTGCGGGGTTCTCACCTCGATCTCATCGATGGCCAACTTGCGAACTCCTCCTTAACGCAGCGCCAGGGCGAAGCGACGGTTGCCGCTCCACCCTGGCGACTCGCCCAGGCCTGATCAGTTGTACTGCGTGATCGGAGCCGTCTGCGTGGCGTCCGCCACCGCGGTCGAGCCGTCCGACAGCGCGTTGAGGGCGACCGCGGCATTCACCGGGGCGGCAATGTTCGCGTTGATCAGCGACATCGCAGCCCGCTCCGGCAGCTCCTCACCCGCCAGCTGATTCAGTTCCTCACGGGATAGTGATTTGTAGTCGCTCATTCGGCCTCCTAGTTGGTCTGTGTGATCGGAGCCGTCTGCGTCGCGTCCGCGTATGCGATCGAGTTGTCGGAGGCGACGTTCAGCGCTGCGGCCAGGTTGACCGGGGCAGCGACGTTCGCGTTGATGAGCGACATCGCTGCGCGCTCGGGCAGCTCCTCGCCGGCCAGCGCATTGAGCTCCTCGTGGGTCAGTGCCTTGTAGTCAGTCATCTCGACCTCCTAGTTGGTCTGGCCGATCTGGCCGGACTGGGCGGCTTCCGCCACCGCCGTCGCGTTGTCAGACAGGACGTTGGCGGCGATCGCCGCGTTGATCGGGATCGCCACGTTGGCGTTGACCAGCGACATGGCGGCCCGCTCGGGCAGCTCCTCGCCGGCCAGCTGGTTGAGCTCGTCCCTGCTCAGGGGCTTGAAGCCAGATTCCTCTGTCATCTCGTCTCCCTTCGTTTGCCTGCTGGATTGCGCGGTGCGCGCGCTGACTCGCTCCCGGTTGACGTCAGCCGACAGGTTGACGTCGGCCGCGAGGCTCAAGCCCTCGCGCTCGATCCGAATTCGCCTCTTCCACCGCATCCACGTTGCCTCTCCGAACTACCCAGCAATAAAACGGTGCGTCAACCTCAGTTGCCAGAAAGATGGTTCTGGGTAGCAACCATTCGTGCCCGCCGGCCCCGCGACGATCGAGCAGCTGGCCTGCGATGCCGCTCGGACAGCGGATCCCGAGACGGCGCTGCGGGCGCTGAGCGCTCTCCGCAACGAGCTCGAAGGGCTCGAGCCGGTGCTCGTCAAGCGGGCGCTGAAGGCAGGGGCCAGCTGGAGTCAGATCGCCCGCTCGCTCGGGATCTCCAAGCAGGCCGCGCACCGCAAGTTCCGCCATCTGGCCGACGAGCCCCCGCCGGGATCGCCGTCGGAGCCCAAGATCCTCGTCACTGCCGAAGCCCGCCGCTGTGTGCAGCTCGCGCGCGAGGAGGCACACTCGCTCGGGCAGCCCACGGTCGGCACCGAGCACCTGCTGCTCGGGATCCTTCGCTGCGACCGCAGCCACGCCGTCAAGGCGCTCCACGCCCTCGGCGTCACCCACGAGCAGGCCATGGTCTCGCTCCAGCCCACGATGACGGGCCAGGAGGAAGCGGCAACCGACAGCCCGCACGAGGACGCGGTGAGCCCCCATGTACGCCGGATCCTCGAGAGCTCGCTGCGGGAGGCGCTCAAGCGCGGCGACGGCTACATCGGCGTCGAGCACCTCCTGCTGGCGCTGCTGTCCGACTCGCGAAACGGGGCGATGCAGACGCTCGAGGCGCTGCGCGTGACGCCCGGTCAGATCCGGCGCCAGCTCGAGCAGCAGTGGCTGGCAAGCCGGCCGTCAGCCTGATCAACGGGGGCGCGCATGCGCCCGCCCGGGGCGGGGTGCATGCACCCCGCCCGGCCCGCGCGCATGCGCGCGGGCCTACACCCTCTGGATCAGCGTCCCGGTCCCCAGGCCGCCGCCGCAGCACATCGTCACGAACCCTGTCTCCTTGTCCGAGCGCTCGAGCTCGTGCAGCAGCGTCGTGATCAGGCGTGCCCCGGTCGAGCCCAGCGGATGACCGAGCGCCATCGCGCCGCCGTTGACGTTGACGCGGTCCATGTCGGGCTCGTGGACGCGCCGCCAGGCGGCGACCACCGGTGCGAATGCCTCGTTGATCTCGATCAGGTCGATGTCGTCGATCTTGATCCCGTTGCGCTCGAGGATCTTCTGGGTCGCCGGGATCGGTCCCTCGAGCATCTTGACGGGGTCGCAGCCGACCGTCGTCTGGTCGACGATGCGCGCCCGCGCGCGGAGCCCGAGCTCGCTTGCCTTCTCGGCGCTCATCAACAGGACAGCGGCAGCCCCGTCGGAGATCTGGGATGAGTTTCCGGCGGTGATGACCCCGTCTTCCTTGAACACGGTCTTGAGCTGACTGAGCGCCTCGAGGCTCGTGTCGGGCCGGATCCCCTGGTCGGTGACCACCGTGGTGCCATTCAGGGGCATGGGCACCATCTCCTTCTCGAAGCGGCCCTCCTCGGTGGCGCGGTGGGCCAGCTGGTGTGAGCGCAGCGCAAGCTCGTCGAGCTCGGGGCGAGGGATCTCGTACTCCTCGGCGATCATCTCGGCCCCGAGGCCCTGGCCGACGATGTTGTGCTTGGCCATCAGCTCCGGCGTGAAGGCGAAGCCGAAATCCTGTTGGGTCTTCATCGTGGCCGCAAACGGGAGCTTGCCCATGTGCTCGACGCCTGAGCCGATCACGACCTCGTGGACCCCAGCGGCGATCTGCGAGGCGGCCAGGTTGACCGCCTGCTGGGCCGAGCCGCACTGGAGGTCGATCGTCGTCGCCGAGGTCTCGATCGGGAAGCCCTGCTGGAGCCACGCGTTGCGCGCCACGTGGAGACCCTGAGGGCCGAACTGCGCGACGCATCCCGCGATCACGTTCTCGACCTGACCCGGTTCGATCCCCGCGCGCTCGATCACGGCGCGGTAGGCGGCGCCGAGCAGCTCGTTGGGGTGCGTGTCCTTGTAGTAGCCCTTTTCGAGATGGCCACGCCCGATCGGGGTCCGGGCCGCCTCGACGATCACGACTTCACGAGCACTGTTTTTTGGCATTCGCGTACTGTACCCGCGCGTGGAGGAGCGACTTGGCATTGCGGGGTCGGGCGCGATCGCGTGCGGGCTGGCGGCGACCGCCGCACGCGAGGGCGAGGTCCTCCTCTGGGCCCGCTCAGACGACTCGGCCAAACGGGCCCACGGGACGATCTCGCGCACCTGCGCCAAGCTGCTGGGGGGCGAGGTCGATCCCGATCGCGTCAAGATCGTCACCAAGCTCGACGATCTGAAGGACGCGACCTTCCTGCTCGAGGCGGTCGTCGAGCACCAGGGGATGAAGGAGGAGCTGCTGGCCGAGCTGGGCGAGCTGGCGCGCCATGCCGGCCAGGACGCGGTGCTGGGCACGACGACCTCGTCGCTCTCGATCGCCGAGTTGGCCAAGGCGAGCGGGCACCCTGATCGATTCGTGGGCTTTCACCCCTTCAACCCCGTGCCGCGGATGAAGCTGGTCGAGCTCGCGTTCCCGACCGAGGCGTCAGAGGAGACCCGTCGGCGGGCCCGAGCGCTCGCCGAGGCGATCGGCAAGTCGCCAGTCGAGGTTCCCGACTCGCCCGGCTTCGTCGTCAACCGGCTGCTCTTTCCCTATCTGTTCAGCGCCGTCGAACTGATGGCACGCAGCGGCATGGCCGCCGAGGACATCGACCGGTGCATGTCGCTCGGCGCCGGGATGCCGATGGGGCCGCTCGCGCTGCTCGACTATGTCGGCCTCGACGTGGCGCAGGCGATCGGCGAGTCGATCGGCTCGCGCATCCCCTACGAGCTGCTCGAGCGCGTGCGCGAGGGGGCCATGGGGCGTAAGTCGGGGCGCGGCTTCTACACCTACGACTGACGAGGTCCCGTAGGCGCGGGCGGGCGTACGACTGACGCGCGACTGACGAACCCCAGAGGAAACCTTTAGCGCCCATTCATCTGCCCGGCGCAGACTTCCGCTCGCGACGTACCTCATAGCAGCACCTCCTCCCCAGAAGCACTGAACCGGCTCGCGGCGAACGCGGGCCGGTTCTGTTTAAGGGGCGGCTGCGGTTTAAGCGGCGGCTCTGGTTTAAGAGGGCGGGCCGCCCAGCCCCGAACTTTGGCGTTTCGCATGTGCATATGACATGTCAGGCGCCATCGTTCCGCGGGCGGAGCGTGGAGCGCGCCATCGTTCCGCGGGCGGAGCCTGGAGCGCCATCGCTCCGCGGGCGGAGGCTGGCGCGCCGCGCCATCGTTCCGCGGGCGGAGCCTGGCGCGCGCCGCGCCTCCACGTAAATGAAGCCGGCCCCGGGGCCGGCTTCACCTCTCCTCTCAACCGCCGGGCGTCGCTGTCGCGGCTTGGCCCGCGTTGCGTGGCCTCCCGGCTGCTAGACCGGGGAATGTAACCAATGACGCGATCTCGTGCGTAGCTCCCCGCCGCACGGGACCGCGCGTGCCCGGGCGACGCCTCACGCGCTCGCGCGCCGCTGCCTGATCCGCACGGCCTCGATCCGGTTCTGGCGAACCGATTCGACGCGGATCGAGTACCCGTTGGCGGAGATCGTGTCGCCCCGCTTGGGAAGCCTGCCCAGCTCGGCGAATACGAACCCACCGACCGAGTTGTAGGCGTCGGTGTCGACGGGCAGCTCGAGCCCGTAGTCGGGCAGGTCGGAGACTGCCACGTGGCCGCGGACGAACCAATCGCCGTTGGCCAGCCGGCGGACCGCGCCGCCCGCCGGGTCGGTCTCATCGGAGATCTCGCCGACGATCTCCTCGATGATGTCCTCGACGGTCACGATCCCGGCGGTCCGGCCGTACTCGTCGATTACGATCGCGAGCTCGGTCCGCTCGCGCTGAAGGTCGGCCAGCAGGTCATCCAACGGCTTGGTCTCGGGGACGATCGGCGCCGCGCGCACGAGCGTCGAAAACTCGGCGTCCGGCCCGCCGGACAACATCAGCTTGACCAGCTGGTTGACGTGGACGATCCCCTTGACGCGATCCTGGTTCTCCTCTTCGGTTACGACCAGGCGCGAATGGCCCGTCGAGACGCAGCGCTCGAGTGCCGCCTCGACGTTCTCCGAGAGGTCGACCGTGACGACCGCGGGAATCGGCGTCATCACGTTGCGCGCCTCCTGCTCGTGCAGGTGAAAGACACCAGTCAGCATGCTCGCCTCGCCCATGTCGAGCTGTCCGCCCGAGGTGGACTGCGCAATCAGTCGCTTGAGCTCCTCAGGCGTCCCACCCTCGATCACCGCCTCGGGATCGGTGCCGAGCATCCGCAAGATCCCGAACGACGCGCCGTTCAGGACGACGATGAAGGGATTGAACAGCACCCGGAAGAAGCGGAGCGGGCGCGCGACCCGCCGGGCCAGCCCCTCGGCGTGCTGGATCGTGTAGAGCTTGGGGACGATCTCGCCGACGATCGACTGCGCGCTCGTGATCAGCAGGTAGGCGATCGCCACCGAGACCGCCACCGCCGCGGCGTCCCCCTTGGCTCCGCCGAACGCGTGCTCGAACAGGTGGGCGATCGCCGGCTGGGCCAGCGCTCCGATCGCGATCGAGGCCATCGTGATCCCGACCTGACAGGCCGAGATGTAGTCGCCGATCTCCCCGACCTCCTCGAGCGCCAGCTGGGCGCCCCACGCTCCCTCCTCAACCAGCGCCTCTAGCCTGGCCCGGCTCGAGCGCACGAGCGCATACTCGGCGATGACGAAGAACGCATTGGCCAGCACGAGCAGTGCCGCCAGGACGATTGAAGAGGACGTTCACCTGAACGCCGGCGCGTCGCGGCTCGGGTGCCCTAAGTGTGAGCCGCTACTTCGGTCTGGGTCGTCGTCGTTCATCACGCGACGGCGGGAACGGTAGCAGTCGTTCCGGGCACTCAGGCGACCGCATCGATGCGTCCCGCCATGTCGAAGTCGGCCTCGGTGAGCCCCCCGGCGGAGTGATTGGTGAGCGACAGCCTGACCTTGTTCCAGCCGTGCACGAGGATGTCCGGATGGTGATTTGCCTCTTCGGCCAGCTCGGCCACCCGGTTGACGAACTCCATCGCCTGGCCGAAGTTCTCAAACTGCCAGTCGCGCACGATCTCATCGCCCTCCCGCCGCCACTCACTCCCCTCTAGCCTCGCGGTGATCTGATCCTGCTCCAGAAGCTCTGCCATATCGTTGTCCTCCAGTGAGCGTTGCCGAGAGATGCGCATCGTCAGCCTAGTTCCGTCCGCCACCGAGATGCTGTTCGCGCTCGGTCTAGGACCAGAGCTGGTCGGGGTGACCCACGAGTGTGACTACCCGCCTGACGCTCTCGAGCTACCGAAAGTCACCCGCAACGTTCTGCCGGACGGGCTCAGCTCGGCCGAGATCGATGCCGCGGTCAAGCAGCGGACGCTGGCCGGAGAGTCGATCTACGAGCTCGACATAGATCAGCTTGGCGAGCTCGAGCCGGATCTGATCGTCACTCAGGCACTGTGCACCGTCTGCGCGGTCGCCTACGACGACGTGCGCAGGGTGGCCGAGAGCATCGATACCCAGCCCCACGTCATCTCGCTGGACCCCCACACCGTTGGCGAGGTGTTGGGGGACGCTCGAACGATCGCCCAGGCCACCGGCCGCAAGGACGCGGCGATCGAGCTCGTGCGGGACGCGGCCGCGCGGATCGATCGCGTCCGCGTGGCCACGCGGCGGGCCACGCAGCCCAGAGTGGCCGCACTCGAGTGGCTCGACCCGCCGTTTGTGGCGGGCCACTGGACGCCGCAGCTGATCGACTACGCCGGCGGCCAAGACGTGCTCGGCTTTCCCGGCGAGCCCTCGCTCGAGCGCAGCTGGGAGGAGGTTGCCGCCGCCCAGCCCGACGTCGTGATTGTGATGCCATGCGGCTTCGACGCCGAGCTGGCATACCGTGAGGCCGAGATGCACCGCGACGAGCTGGCCGCGCTGGGCGCCGGCGAGGTAGTGGCGGTCGATGCCGCCGCGTACTTCTCGCGTCCCGGACCGCGGATCGTCGACGGCCTGGAGCTGCTGGCCCACATACTTCATCCGGAGCTCGTCGAGAGTGCAACGGGTGAGGCGCTGACCGTCGAGCTCTGATTGCCTCACCGGGTCCTCTACCTCCACTCCTCGAGTGGGCGATACGGAGCTGACCGCCAGCTGGCCCTGATCGTCTCCGGGCTCGACCGCTCACGCTTCGAACCGCTCGCCGTGCTCCCCGAGGAGGGGCCGCTGGCCGACGATCTCCGCCACGCGGGGGTCGAGGTCGAAATCCGGCCTCTGAGCGTGCTGCGCCGCGAGCTGATGACGCCGCGCGGGATCGCCTCCGTCCTCAGGCGCGCTGCGCGCGACGCGCACGCCCTCGGTGAGCTGATCCGCCGCCAGCACGTCGCGCTCGTCCACTCCAATACATCAGTCGTGCTGTCGGGCGCGGCGGCGGCCCACGGCAGGGTGCCGCACGTCTGGCACGTACGCGAGATCTACTCGCGCTTCGGGCCGCTGTGGCCCGCGTACCGGCGCGTCCTCGCACGGGCCGCCGCGCTGCCCTGCGTGTCGGCTGCCACGGCGACCCAGTTCTCTCCCGGCGGCGCTGTCTGCGTGATTCACGACGGGCTTGCGGTGTCGCCGCGGCGAGCGGAGCGTTCGCAGGCGCGGGCCCTGCTCGGGCTCGATGCAGAGCTTCCGGTGATTGCGGTCCTCGGGCGGATCTCAGAGTGGAAGGGCCAGGACGTCCTCGTGCGAGCGCTCGCGGAGCCCGCGCTTCGCGCCCGGGGGGTCCTCGGTCTGATCGCCGGCGAAGCGTGGCCGGGCGCCGAGCACCGCACCTGGCGGTTGCTCGAGCTGGGCAGGTCTCTGGGGGTGAGCGATCGCCTCCGGCTCGTCGGCTTCAGAGATGACGTCGAGAACGTGTTCGGGGCGGCAGACCTCGTCGCGGTGCCCTCGAGCGCACCCGACCCCCTGCCCGGTGCGGCGATCGAGGCCGCGGCGGCGGGCTGCCCGGTCATCGCGAGCGCCCACGGCGGCCTGCCCGAGATCATCCGCGACGGCGAGACCGGCCTGCTGGTGACCCCGGGAGACCCAGCGGCGCTGGCGAACGCTGCCGACTCGCTGCTGGTCGACTCCACGCGGCGCGAGCAGCTCGGAGCGGCGGCAGCACGGGATGTGAACGAGCGATTCTCGGCCGGGCGGCTGCACCAGTCGATCGCCGCGCTGTATGAGGCCGTGCTCGCGGGTTAGAGCGTCACGCCGTTGGGCGCGATGCCCGTGTGGCCTGCGACGGCGATCGCCCCGGCCACGCTGGCCACGGCGAGCGCCACGCAGCCGGCGAGCGCCAGAGCGTTCATCCGCCGGCGCTCGCCCAGCTCGATGACCAGCGCGCCGGCGATCAGCCCGGCGAGGAATCCGCCCAGGTGGCCGCCAAGCGAGATCCCCCGCGCGGTCACCGACAGCAACAGGTTGACGATCAGCACGAAGCCCAATCCGCTCTGCCAGATCGAGATCCCGCGCGCTCGCGCGAACACGATCAGTGCGCCGAAGATCCCGAAGATCGCCCCGGATGCCCCGACAGTCGGCACGGCGGGCTGGAACAGCAGCGCTCCGAACGACCCGGCGAGCAGCGAGACGAAGTAGATCACGACGAACTTGACGCGTCCGATCGCCGGCTCGAGCGCCCTGCCCACGAAGTACAGCGAGACCATGTTGATCAGGATGTGGAGGAACCCGTCGTGGAGGAAGCCACCGGTGATCAGGCGCCAGTACTGGTGGGTGCCGAGGCCGGCGGGATCATGGGCAGTGAGCGCCGGGCCGTAGAGGACGCCGTGCAGCCACACGCTCCCGTTGCTGCCGCCGGCGAGGCCCGATCCCGTCGCTGTGGTGACGAGGAAGGCAACAACGTTGACGACGATCAATGCCTGCGTGACCGATGGCGTGGCCGACAGCGACCGGACTGTCCTCACCTTGGTCCGCTCCCGCGAGCATTCGGGACAGCGCATTCCAACCGAGGTGGGGGTCATGCAGTCGGGGCAGATGGGACGCCCGCACGACGAGCACGACACCCGCGTTTCACGGGAAGGGTGGCGGTAACAGACGGTCATCGTCCTGGCGGCCACGCTAGCAGCGCCCGGTCCGGACACCTGGCAGCTACGGCCGGCTATCGACCGCGCAGCAGGCGCCCCGCCTCGTCGGCCGCGTCGCGGATCGTGTGGCCGACGAGGTCGAGCAGCCCAGCCGATTGCTGGCGCCGCGAGCGGTGGCGGCCGCGGACGCGCAGCGCGACGAGCGCGGTCCCCGCGCTCACCCCGACGACGGCTGCCGCCGCGGGCCTCGCCCAGTTACGCGGGTCGCGCATCGCCGAGAGCTCCCAAGTGTCGAGCTCCTCCTGCGCCATCTCGGTCAGGCTGATCAGTGTTCGCTCGAGCCTGTCGACGAGATCAGCCGGCGGCTCGACCGGGGTGAGCGCCTGACGGAGCAGTGATTCGAATTCGGCGGCGTTGGCGCTCATCAGTCGCGGATGCTCCCGCTCGTTTCGGACACCATTCCTTCCAGCTGCCGGATCGCACGGTGGATCAGGACCTTGGTCGCACCGTCCGAGCGTCCCAGCGCCCGTGCTATCTCGCGGTTGTCCATGCCGAGGGCGAAGCGCATGATCAGCGCCTCTCGTCGGTCGTCGGGCAGCTCCTGGACCGCAGCCAGGATCGTTGAGAGCTCCTCGCGACCCTCGACCAGCGACTCGGTCGTGTGGGGCGCGCTGACCGCATCGGCGTCCTCGATCGCCGACTCGCGTTTGCGTGAGCGGTCGCGATAGAAGTTCGCCGCCAGGTTGTGCGCGATCCGGATGAGCCAGGGCCGCAACGGACGGCCGTTGGATTCGCGCAGCGCCCGCTCGAAGTGCCGGTAGGCCTGCAGGAACGTCTGCTCGGTGAGGTCTTCGGCGTCGTGGTGGTTGCCCACCCGGTAGTAGCTGTAGGAGTAGACGTCGCGTAGATGCGCCCGGTAGAGGTCGGCGAATCGCGCATCGAGTTCCGCCTTGGTCGGTGGTTGCTGCTCAAGCACCGCACGAGAGAGCCTACCTCCGCTTACGCTGCGCGGACAGCCCCTGAACGCCCGAGCCAGCGAGGATCGGTCACCGTCGCGGCCCAGCGCTCGGGATCGATCCGTCCCTCGACGAAATCCGCCAGGCTGGCAAGCGCCGGCGTCTCGAGACGCTCTGAGCGGGCGACGCTCGCGAGCAGCGGTATCGAGTCGACAGCTTCGGCGGTCTGGCCGAGCGCGGCGCAGATTTCGGGGGCCGGGACCCCCTGCGCGAGGAGCTCACCGGCGCGCCGGTTGCGCGAGCTCTCGCAGGCGACTGTCGCGATCAGGTCACCGACACCGGCCAGCCCGGCGAACGTCTCGGGGCGGCCACCGCGACGCCTCGCGAGCTGGTCGACCTCGGCGAACACCTTCCCGGCGGCTGCCCCAGCGACGTTGGGACCGGCGAGCGAGGCAGCTGCCGCCGCCAGCGCGGCGGCGTTCTTGGCGCAGCCGGCGAGCTCCACCCCGGTCACGTCGGTCGTGCCCGTGACCTCCATTCCCGCGCGCCGCAGAGAGTCGGACAGCTGCCGCGTGAAGCCCCGGTCGACCGAAGCGACAACTACCGATGCGCCGTTGGCGAGCACGTCGGCGGCGTGAGCGGGGCCGCCGAGCGTGGCTACGGCGCGTGCCCGGCAGCGCTCTGAAACAAACGCCGAGGCCAGCGTGCCGAGCGGTGGCACGAGGCCTTTGCAGAGAACCAGCACACCGGCCCGGGCCGGGATCCGTTCGCCATGGGCGGCCAAGGCGGCGGGAAGCGACCTGGCCGGGACCGCGAGGCAGATCAGATCGTGACCGGCGAGCTCCAGGTCGGCGGCCCGTCTGATCCGAACGCTGTCGGGCAACTCGACGCCGGGGAGGTAGCGCTCGTTGACGCGTTCGCGCGCGAGCGTCTCGGCCTGCTCGTGGCTGCGGCACCCGAGCTCGACCTCGAGCCCGGCGCGTGCCAGCGAGACGGCCAGGCTGGTTCCCCAGGCACCGGCGCCGATGATGGCCGCGCGTCTGACCGGCGGCAATCCGCCGAGCCACTCCCACTGGAGCATCACGCACGGCCAGATGCGCTCGGTCACGGCTCCCGCGAGCGACCGCGACGGGGCCTCAACACGCGGGAAGCGAAGCGGGCGGCCGGCGCGGAGCCGGACCTTGCGCGGGCGGATCCGCCAGCCCTTGCGCACGTCCTCGGTCCCGATCACGGCGATCGGGACAACGGGCGCGCCCGTCTCCAGGGCCAGCCGCCCGACGCCGCGCTTAGGCCTGCCGAGCGAGCCTGGACGGATCCGGGTGCCCTCGGGAAAGATCAGGACGATGTCCCCGCGCGCGAGGATCGCCTTAGCGGTCTCGATCGTGTCCTCGTCGCTCTCGCCGCGCTTGACCGGGAACGCGCCGAGCGCGTTGAGGACCCAGGCCTGCCAGCGGCGCTTGAACAGCTCTTGCTTGGCTACGTAGTGCATCGGACGCCGCGCCATCGTCCCGATCACGAACGGATCGAGGAAGCTGCGATGGTTGGCGGCGACGATCACCGGCCCATCTGCGGGAATGTGCTCGCGCCCGATCCGCTCCATCCGGAAGTAGAGGTGGAAGAACGGCTGGAAGATCGCCCGCACGATCAGGTAGACGAACAGACTCACGCCCTTCTCGCGGGCCCGCCGGTGGAGGAACTCGTGATCCATCGCACTTAGGCGTACCCAGGCCAGGGACCCCCGTTACAGTTGCGCACTTGAAGAACGTGCTGGACCGGACCAGAACGCTCCGCGGTGCGGTGTGCGGCGCGGTGGCCGCCGCGATCTGGGCACTCGAACAGCCGCTCGACAAGGCGCTTTTTGACTGTGCCTACGACGATGTCGAGCTGCTGGGAAAGGCCGTTGCCCGCGGCGAGGCCTGGTATCCCGCCGGGCTGGCGATGCACATGGGAAACGGGGCCCTGTTCGGCGCCGCCTACGCGAACCTGGCGCCGCTGCTCCCGGTGCCGGGCCCCGTCCGGGGACCCGCGCTGGCGGTTGCCCAGCAGTGCGCCTTCTGGCCGTTGGGGAGGGTGAGCGACCGGTGGCACCCCGCGCGCAAGGAGCTCGTGGTCCTGGCCGGCAACCGGCGCGCATTCGCCCAGGGCGTCGTGCGCCATCTCCTGTTCGGGCTCGTGCTGGGCGAGCTTGAGCGCCGCGTCAACGCCGCCGAGGACTCCGTCCTCTCGCGCCTGCCCGACTACTCGAGCAACGGCCACGGCTCGATCGAGCACGCGATGTCAGGGGAGGCGTCGGGGTAGGGCGGGGGTGGGGGGCGTGGGCGGGGCGCTGGCGCGCGGGGCCGTGCGGGCGCGGGCGGGGTCGCGCGGGGCGGGGCGCGCGCGGGGGCGAGGCGCGGGCGGGACCGTGGGGCGCGCGGGCCGGGGACGCGCGGGCGAGCGGGGCGCGCCGGGGCGCGAACTTTGCGCCCGGCGTCCCGCATAGGTCGACTTCGGTAACAAACGTTGGATCCGCCCTTGGCGGATCCCCGGGTGGCGGATCCCCTTTGGCGGGACCTTGGCGCGACCACACGCGTGCGAAACTGACGAGCGCCGGCCACGCTTCGCCGCGCGCCGCCCACCTAGCTCAACTGGCAGAGCACTTGATTTGTAATCAAGCGGTTGGGGGTTCGAGTCCCCCGGTGGGCTTGAAGTTTCGGAAACTTTGTCCCCATTTTGTCCCGAGATTTGCGTAGGATGTGGGGACGATGCTGGTGCCGACCGGACACGTTTTCCGCCGGGAAGGTGCGCGCGGGCCGGTCTGGTACGCCAAGTACCGGCTGCCCGACGGAAGGCAGGTGCAGAGAAAGATCGGTCCGGCATGGACCAACCGTGGGCGCCCTCCGGCCGGCTACGTCACCAAGCGCACAGCCGAGACCTGGCTGCGCGATGTGCTCGGCGAGGCACGCCGAGGGACGCTTCCCGGTCAGGTCCGGACCGGCGTGACGTTCGCCGATGCCGCGGCCGAGTGGCTGCGGTTCATCGAGCAGGATCGCCGGCGTAAGCCGTCGACGCTCGAGGGCTACCGATCGGTCTTGCGAACGCACCTGCTCCCGGCGTTCGGCGAGCTGCCGCTCGAGGCCGTGACATCGCCGATGGTGGAGCGCTGGCTCGAGAAGATCGATCGAGCCCCGAGCACGCGACGGCTGGCGTTGGTGCTCCTACACGGGATCTTCCGGAGGGCGATGAAGGTGTGGGGGCTGCCGTTGAACCCGGCTGCGCTGGTCGAGAAGCCCCCAGTTGCCCGCACAGGCGACCTCGAGGTGTTCACGCCGGAGGAGGTGTGGGCGCTGGTTCGCGCGGCGGGCTCCGAGCAGGACGGGGCGATCTTCCTGACGGCGGCGTTCACCGGGCTCCGGCGCGGAGAGCTGCTGGCGCTGCGCTGGCGCGACGTCGACTTTCCCCGTTCCGTCATCCGCGTCCGCGCGAGCTACGCGGCTGGCGTCGTCACGAGCCCGAAGTCCGGCAAGGTCCGGTCGGTCCCGCTGGCGCCAGATGTCGCGAGCGCCCTGGCTCGGCTCGGCCAGCGGAAGCTATTCACCGGCGACGACGACTTGGTGTTCGTCGGTGACGCCGGAGGTTTCGTCGATGGTTCTGCTTTGCGTCGCCGCTACGACACCGCCCTCGCGCGAGCGGGGTTGCGCAAGCTTCGCTTCCACGACCTTCGCCACACGTTCGGGACGACGATGATCGGCAGAGCCGACATCAGACGGGTGCAGGAATGGATGGGGCACTCGGACATCCAGACGACGATGAAGTACCTCCACTACGCGCCGCGGGAGGAGGACGCCAGGCTCGTCGCGGAGGCGTTCGCGGTCGAGTCCCCGTCGCGCGAGCCGGCCACCCAGCCATGACCGTCGTCGCGTCCGTCGAAGACCCCGACGGGCGATCGGTGGAATTAACCGAGGAACGGTGGCGCCATGTCGAGGAGGTGCATCCCGAGATCGCCGGCCTCGTCGACGACGTGATGGCCACCGTCTCTGATCCGCACCGGCGCTCGGAAGGACGCGAAGCTGGCGAGCAGTGGTTCTATCGCGAGGGCTTAGGGCCCACGCGGTGGCTAAAGGTGGTCGTAAGCTATGGCGAGGAGCGCGGTTTCATCGTCACCGCGCACGGACGCAGATCATTCCCATGACCGTTCAGTTCGCAGGCCTCACGTTCGACCACGTCTTCTATGACCGAGACGTCGACGTCCTCTACCTCCACGTTGGCGAGCCCTCGATAGCGGTCGACTTCGACGAGTCTCCCGAAGGCCATCACGTCCGGTTCGATAAGAACAGGAAGCTCGTCGGAATCACGCTGCTTCACCCAAAGCTGATCCTCGAGCAGGAGGGAAAGATCACAGTCACGATTCCCGAGCGGGTCGAGGCGGGCCACGAGGTGTTCGACGAGGTGCTCGCGGCGGCGTAGCCGTCGGGGGAGCGGGCGGCTCTCGCGGTTGGGCAGGGAGGGTGGAGCGGGCTGTGGTTACGCATGCGGCATCCCTCGCGCGCGGAAAATCGTGCCTCGCATCCGGCTCGGCTGGGTACGGCGCGCGCGTCCGGGGTTGGCCGGGCGGGCGCGAGCCGTGGGCCGAAACGGCAGGTAGGCGCGCGCGGAGACGGTCAGGCCGTGGCAAGAAACCGAGTTCTGAGCGTCCGAGGACGAGCGGTCAACTCGGCCCGATCGTCAGTTGCGCCGTAGCAGTCCCGATGTGGTACACCCGACTGCCGCCGGATGTGAACACGGGCTGCCATCGCTTGACGCATTGCGGTGCGGTCGAGGGGCCAAAGAGCTGGTCCGTGCTCAGGTCCTCGATCAGCACCCAGCCTCGGCGGGCAAACTCGTTGATGCGCTGGCACGGCTCGCGGCGGGGGATTGGGATTACGCGTCGCGTCAGGTCCGCGCCGCTCAGCATGACCAACTCAAGCGGCGAGCTATAGATCGGCCTGTCATCCCCGGTGCGACTAAACCAGCCAATGAGCTCAGCCTGGGCACTGTAAATTCGCGTGTATCGCGTGATCATGCCGGGCGCGGCGATAGCCATCGTGACGCCAGCTGCCAGTGCGAGCCCGATTGCGCCGGTCGGCCGGAGGAGCGCTTGAACGCCGCGCTTGGCGACGAGTCCTAGGAGAGCCCCCGCCCCTGCGCCGATAATCGCCGTAACCGGGCCCGGGACGGCTGGGACCCCCAGTCGGAAGAGCTGCCACACGTTGATCGCCAGCACGACGGCGAGCACCGCCGTCCACCCCCTGGCGGTACGGCCGCTTCGACGAGTCGCGAGGGCTAACGCGAGCGTGGCCGACGCGACTGCGGGCATCAGGAGTCGCGGTGATCCGTGAAAGGCGGCCGTGTAATCGAGCGCTTTACCCGGCGCCCCGGTGTCAGGGCCGGCAGCCCAGAACAATGCAGAAAGCAAAGCGGCAGCGGCGGCCAAAGTGACCGATCGCGCCCGCGTGAACAACGCTGCTACGACGGCACCCGTCAGCACCACCACCCCACCCAGAAAGGTGTCGATCAGGTAGCCGCTGTCACCGAAATGCGCAAGCGTCTTCAACGGCCATTGCAGGAAGGTGTGACTGGGCGCGATGGGAGGGGCCCGGTCCCCCCAAGGAGGGACGAAGTACGGCCAGACCGGTGAACCATGTTCGATCAAATCGCGTAGGTACCACGTGCCGCCGACCACGAGTCCCGCTACGCCCGCG
This sequence comes from uncultured Solirubrobacterales bacterium, assembly GCA_963803595.1. Taxonomy (GTDB): domain Bacteria; phylum Actinomycetota; class Thermoleophilia; order Solirubrobacterales; family Solirubrobacteraceae; genus Palsa-465. The sequence goes on along the minus strand of CAWDNF010000002.1, from coordinate 241,370 downwards.
ATCAGGAGTGGGGCTGCTATCGGCCGCAGTTGTGCCCGCGTTTGTGCGAGCATCACGATCAGCAGAATGCCCACGGCAGGCAGCGTGGTGGCCTTGGTCCCGGCCGAGAGCGCCGCAGCGAGTACGGCAGGAACGACCAATACTGGTCGCTCGCGAACGGCTGCCGCGCATAGCGCTCCCGACACCACGAGCCAGACAAGAGCCGGGAAGTCACTATTAGCGCCGTTGTGCATATAGCTGGTGAGCATCGGCGCGGCGCACAGCCCGGCCACAGCCAGCGCTGACGGAAGCGGGAAGACGCGGAGCTTCCTCAGCCCCAGCCAGCCCGAGAGCGCAAGCAGAACGAACAAGAGCGCCGGCCATACCGTGATCCAAACGAAACTTCGGGCGAGCGCAGTGCCCCAGCTCAACAACACCTCGTTGCTCACCGGTAAGAAGCCATAAGGCCACTCCGGAACAACCGCGACAACCGAGCCCGGACGCCCGTTGTGAACCCAAGCAACAACCTCAGGAATGTGGTAGGAGAGGCTGTCAAAGTCGTAGGCCGGATAGCGGACCAGCCAAAGCGCCCAAGCAAGCCAAATCCCCAAGGCGGCGCCCAGTGCCAGCCGGCCCCTGGCGGGAAAACGCAACCAAGCGCCCGCCACCTGCTGCCCAACCGTGACTCCGGGCCTCCTCGTCGCAGCTGACACCAACACCGCCGTCAAGACGGCAAAGGCAAACAGGATCGCCGGACTCGCACCGAGGCCCGCCAGCCCCAACGCGAGCGACTCGAGCACGATCGCGGCAGCCACCAGCGTCGCCACCACCACAATCCGCTCCAGGAGCCCGTCGGCCCACTGGGAAGCCAGGCGTACCGCCGCCCACGCCAGCGTTAGCAGCGCGCCGACCAGCAGCAGATGTCGCATCAGGACCATGCGGAGATCACGCCCGGCGGTCCGTCCTGGCTCGAACCTGAGGGCCCGGGATTATGACCTCATGCGCTGCGACCGAAGGTCCCTGATGAGGCCCGGTCGCCTACGCGCAGATATATAAGCACGCCGGTACCTCAGAATCGCGCGCGGCTTACGGGCGAAGTCGGCTTCTGGTTTGGCTAATCCGACAGTCAGATCGACGCGCCGTTGACCGAGATCAAGGTGCGAACCTTGTCCCGGATCTTGTCCCCGCCTCTCCGACTCTTTGACCAGATCAAAGCGGGAACTTTGTCCCGAACCTCGTCCCAACCTAGGCAAATCTGACCCCAGACAAGCAGATCTAACCCGACCGAAAACCCTTTATCCATGGGCTTTTCAGCCTCCAAGGAGTCATTTGTAATCAAGCGGTTGGGGGTTCGAGTCCCCCGGTGGGCTCTTGGGCCACGCTGTCCTACCTAGCGGGCGCTGACGATCGGTGGTTGGAGAAGGCGGCGGACGGTGAGGCGCCGAGACTCACCCGCGGGGCGGCCCTTCCAGCCTGGGCGTCCGCGCACGATCTTCTCCATCTGAGTCGGCGATTGCGGCCCTCAGCTTTAGCCCGCGGATGTGGCCGTGGACTCCGCGGGCTCCAGGAACTGATGATTTCGAGGGGACGTCCGGCGTCGCGGGTCAGAGGGGAGTCGCGATCCGGGTGGGTGCTGGACGTCCCCGCAGGGTTACGGCATCGTCGAGCCGCCAGCGGCCGGCCTCGGCGCCACCGGCGCGCCGCAGGATGACCTCCGAGGCGAGCAGCCGCGATGAATGGTCCTTGGCCAGCTCGGTCAGACGGGCGGCCTCGTTGACCGGATCGCCGATCACGGTGTACTCGTAGCGGTGTGTGGCGCCGACGTTACCCGCCACGACTCGTCCCGCCGACAGCCCGACCGCGGCCTCGAGGCCGTCGAGCTCGCGGCGCAGACGCTGGCGGAGTTGCCGTGCGGCGGCCAGCGCGGCGCCCGCCGGGTCCGGATGATCGGTGGGAGCGCCGAACACGCACAGCGCGGCATCTCCCTCGAACTTGTTCACCCAGCCGCCGTGCAGGGTCACCACCTCGTCACAGATGCCGAAGAAGCGGTTGAGCGTCTGCACGACGTCGCGCGCGTCCGATACGGCGGCAAAGCCCGTCGAGCCCATCACATCGACGAACAGCACCGCCACCTCTCGCAATTCGCCGCCCAACTCGACCCCCCGGACGAGCGCCGAGCGCGCGACCTCCTCGCCCACGTGGCGGCCGAACAGATCGCGGACCAGGTCGCGCTCGCGCAACCCAGCCAGCATCCGGTTGAACCCGGCCTGGAGCAAGCCGACCTCGCCACCGTCATCTACCGGTACCGCCAGGTCGGTCTCGCCCTCCTCCACCCGAGCCATGGCCTGTCGGACGGCGCGGACCGGATCAGCCACCGAGCGGATCGCCACCAGCAGCGTCACCGCTCCCACCGTCAAGGCCACTCCGGCCAGGAACAAAACGGTGATTGCGAGCCGCTGCGGCGAGATCCCACCCCCGGCCAGGTAGGCGATCGCGACGATCGCGGCGCCGCCGACGGCGACCGCCGTCCCGAACTCCCAGGCCAAGAACACGCGGGCGGCGATCCCCGGCAACAGCGGACGGACAGGTGGCGTACGCCGGAACGCCAGTGCCACCACCGGCCGCATGATCCGCTCGGCGGCCAGGTAGGTGAGAGCCGCCGCGACTAGGCCACCCAGGATGACCATCGCTGCGACCAGGGCCCCCGCCCCCGGCGAGGTGCCCAGGACCACAACGTAAAAGGCGCCAAAACCGATTCCCACGGCCGACCAGACCGCGAGCGTCTCGCCGCCCTGGTGTAGCGGCATGCGGACTGCCCGCGCGCGCTCCGCCCTATCGGGCTCGCCGCCACGGCCCAGCCAGCGACCCACAGGCGCCAGCGTCCGGTTGCCCCGCAGCGACGAGGTCACCCAGGCCACCGCAATCACGATCACCAGCGCGATCAGCTCAGCGAGATGGGCGTGCCGCGGCTCTCGCCCAGGGAGGGGAACCACGTACACGATGAATGCGTAGGTGATCGCCGCCTCGACGATGTTGATCGCCGGCATCACGACGTTGAAGCGCCGCACAAGCTGTTCCCTGAGTCGCATCGCCTCGGCCGGCGAGAGCTCGTCGGGCACCGCCCAGCCCTCCCCATTCTTCAGGGGCTCCACCGCCATCTGCGATGTCGGCCTGGTAGCCAACTGCGAGACCTCGGGCGGATCGTACCCCCGCCCAGAGCAACGAAGGTCCGGTGTGCGCCTTCTCACGCTGCGAGGCGTCGGGCCGCTCGCGACCGGCTACCGCTTTTCGAACACGAACCGGTAGTGGTCGAGCAGCTCGCGCTGGAAGCAGACCTGGTTCGCGCTCACGCCGGAGGTGAACGCCAGACGGAAGTCGGAGCTCGCGAGCCAGCGCGGCAGCAGCTGGAGCTTGAGTAGTAGCTTGCGGAGGCTCCGTTTACCGATCCGCTTGTTCCATTGGCTGATCGTCTCGATGTAGTCAAGGCGACCGCTGACGCTCGAAACCAGCCGAAAGTTCGGCTCGGCGCAGCTGATCACCTGCTCTTGGCCGAACGGAAGCCACGATCCTGGGAACTGCCGGCCCAGCAGCGCGAGATACCACTCATCGGAATCTCGTTGCGGAATCGCCCGGAGCGCCTCCAGGTCGATCACGTCCGCCTCGACCATGTTGCGGCCGAACACCATCGTCTGTAGGTACAACCTGCCACCGGTCGGCAACACATCCGCGATGCGGGCGAACACATCCGAGTAAATCGCTTCCTGGCGTCCCGCCTCGTAGTCCTCCGGAGAGCAGAAGTGCTCGAACGCGCCAAGGCTTGCGACTCCGTCAAACCCGCCGAAGCGCTCCCGAGTCAACTCTCGTGCATCCTCGAGGTGGACTTCCAGGCCGTTTCGGCGACAGCTCGTCAGCTGCGCCGAGGACAACGTCAAGCCGACGCCTACGCCCCCGCGCTGGCGAATGTAATGCAGCAAACCACCCCACCCACAGCCCAAGTCGAGCACCCGTCGCCCCTTCCCGATCCCGATCTGCTCGGCCACATACTCGTGCTTGCGTCGCTGCGCTTGTTCCAGACTTAGCGAGAAGTCACCGTCGTACTTCGCTCCACTGAAGTCCGCAAACTCGCCCAAGCTCAGTCGAATCACACGGTCAGTGAACGAGTACGTGAAGTCGATTTCGCTGCGATCCGCCACGACACTCCAGACAAGAGCTACCAGTCGATCATCCGCATCGACAGCGATTGCTATAGCGGTGTTGAGGCACGACGGTCAGGCGGTCCGGACGCAATCCGTAAAGCCGGACCCGCGCGATTACGGCTTCGTGTAGTGGTGGACGGGAAACTCCTTGATGTCCGGCGGTCCCTGGAATGCGTCCGAGCCGAGCTCCGAGAGCTTCGGTCCGAGACGACCTTCCACAAAGCGGTCGAAGTGACCACGTGACTCCCACACGTCGATCACTCCCCAACCCTCGTCGATCGGGCCAGCCGAATGAAAGATCAACCCCTCCGGCGGATCGTCATCGACACGCATCCCCGAGTGGACCGCGTCGTACTGCGACTGCGTTCCTCCAGCGAACTTCAACCGCAAGCCAACTGCCATTACCTATCTCCTCTCGGTTGCCCGGCCCCCCGGAGCACGACCCTAGCCGACGATAGTCGGTATCGGCAACCACAGTGGTCCGAGCCGGACCGTGCGACGCCGTCGTGAGCAGCGTGAACAGCACGATCGGACGAAATTTGATCCAACCTCGGCTTCGTGACTCGAATTGCGCGCCGATCGATGTAAGGGTTCGCGGATCGACGCAGCACGTGACAGATGGCGGGGCGTTTCCACCTATTAGCTGCGGTGCTGGCTGCCGCGACGTTGTGTCTGGTCTCGGCGGGGACGACCCGGGCGGCCGGGATTCCGCTGGGGAGCGCCGTGTGGTTTGCCTGCACCGAACCGTCGTACCAGGGCACGCCGATGCTTGCCTGCCCGCTGCCGTATGACCCGCGGTATGTCCAGACGTTCCTGAGCGGGTTTGACCGGCTCACGCCCGAGAACGAGTTCAAGATGCTCTACCTCGAGCCGCGGCAGGGCCAGTTCGACTTCACGCTGGCCGACCAGATCGCGCGGTTCGCGCAGGCCAACGGCAAGACGATTCGCGGTCACACACTGATCTGGGGACGCCAGCTCCCAGGGTGGGTCCAGTATCCGCTGATCCCCTGGGACAAGCAGTCGCTGGGCACCGTCATGCGGCGCTACATCTCAACCGTCGTGGCTCACTTCGCACATACGTTTCCCGGGGTGGTGACCGAGTGGGACGTAGTCAATGAGCCGCTCACCGACGACGGCAGGCTGGCTGGCTCGCCGTGGCTGCGCGCAATCGGCCCCGACTACATATCTGACGCCCTCCAGTACGCGCACCTCGCCGACCCGGCGGCAAAGCTCGTGATCAACGAGAACGGAGCGGACATACCCGGCCCAAAGGCGGACGCGCTGCTCGCGCTCGCCACTCGGCTCAAGCGCGGCGGTGTGCCGCTCACCACGATCGGCTTCCAAGCTCACGTCACGCCCGACTCGGCACCGAGCATCGATCAGCTCGTCTCGCTGTGGCGGCGCTACGCGGCGGTTGGGCTTGACGTGGAGGTCACCGAGCTCGACGTCAACAACGATGACGGCGTGGATGACCCTGCCGAGAAGCTCAACGTGTTCCGGAGCTATGCCCTGGCGTGCCGGATGGCTGGCAACTGCACCGGAGTCACGGTGTGGGGCGTTGCCGATCAGTACTCGTGGCTTGGCCCAGATGCAGACGCTCTGCTCTACGACACGGAGTTCACCCCCAAGCCCGCCGCCACAGCCGTCCAAGCAATTCTCACGGGCCGGTCGGCGCCAGACGCGGGCCGGCCACCGCGCCGGCGCGTCTCTCACCGCCGCCACCGGACCCATACGCGACGCTGAGGCACCGACCGGCGAGCAGCGAGCGCGGGCCGGCCGGCGATTCACGCCATCGTGTCGATCGCGACCTCGAACCGCTCGGCGCCCTCATCACTACCCGAGCCCGCCTGCGCGGCGCCCTCGCGCGCTTCATCTCCGAGGTGGTCGCTCGCCCGCATCGCGTCCTCGCTCTCCCAGAACGAGATCCCGATCCCCTCACCCGTCGATCGGTCGAGCAGCAACGTGAACCCCTTGAAGCCGTCGCTCTCCTCGAGCCTTGGAAGGATCGTCTCTTTGAGGTGATCTACGACCTCGTCGGCCTTGTCCGGCGAGAACGAGACACGTCCGGTGCGCGCATGCATGGTCGGTTCCTCTCTGGTGGGGGGTTTTGAGCACGCTAGTCCGCCACAACCTGCCGCGCAAGTTCGACCCGATCGCTGTGGATGAGGACCGATGCGTACCGACCGACTGCCCGGCTTGACTCGATCCCGAAAAGTGACAGGCTCTGTGACGGAGCGAACGCCTCTCGGGGCGCACACAACGAGGAGGCAGACATGCAAGGACGTGTGGTGCTGGCGACCGCGGTGGCGGCCGCTTTCCTGGTAGCGACCCCGGCGATAGCGCAGGAGACGCAATCAAAGACGGTCACCGCGACCGGCACCGGTCGCACGCGAGTACATCCCAAGAACCGCCACAGCAGCGCTTCGATCTCGGCGGCGGTCGAGGCCGCTCGCAAGGCCGCTATCAAGAGCGCGCTGAACGAAGCTCACGAATACGCGCTCGATTACGCAAATGCCGCCGGATTGACGCTGGGCGGTGCCGTCTCGGTGTCCGACGTGCAGCCCAATGGTCCCGGTTTCTACGGCGGGCCTGGCGTGTCAAACGTCTTCTATGGGCCGTTCGGCCCCAACAAGTACTGCGGCACGCTCCACGTCCCCGCGCACCGCCCGATCAAGGGACAAAGGCCGGTCCTCAAGAAGGTGCATCGGTGCATCGTGCCCCCGTTCGCCTACCTCACCCTTCAGGTGACCTATTCGGCTAGCTGAGGATCACCCGCCGGGTTCGATCGACCTGGGCCGCCGGTGAGACGGACGCCCCGGGTCGATCGACGGTGAACTAGCCCAGGAGAGGCAGTAGCGACAGCATCGCGCCCATGAGCAGCAGCGTGTAGCCGGCGAAGGTGGGAGATGAGCGCATCGTGGGCGGAAACAGGTTGTCCAGCCTGGCCCATGCGGCCACGACCCGCGGCGCCTCGCGCAGGAGCAGCTGTCCCCATGCGGCAAACGCCAAGCCGGCGACGACTACGGGTAGTTCCCCCACACCCCAGTTTTCGGCCGGCCGCGGCTGGGGCTTTAGGCCGCCGGCGGCCAGCGGCGTGGCCGCCTGCGCATCGCCGGCGGCCAATGCCGCGCAGCATCGCTAGCCGTCCTCCACGCTTCTAGCCACGCGGGCGAGGATGCGTCTGACGGCGATCCGGTGCCCGCCGCTGGCGATCACCACCGTTCGGTATATCCGTCCCTTGAGCCCCGGGAACGCCGCGGACGACGTTGCACGCAGCTGCGCAGCGCGGCCGAGCGGCGAATCGATCTCGAAGCGGAGCTCGTAGTCGGCGAAGCGATGACGGCCACGGAGTGTCAACAGACGCGGCTCGGCGACCTCGGCCACCACGAACCCCGGCACGGTGTCACCCACCAAGACCGTTCGGTCCCATGAGCCGGTCCGGGCCGAGTGCTCGAGTCCCCACGCCGACGACAGCCAGGTCGGCAGGCTCAGAGCGCCTCGGAGAGTTGACATGAGTGCTCGCCAGATCTGCTCCGGCGTCGCCTCGATTCGTCTCGCGTGCTCGTCGACGTAAGGCAGGGAGGTCACGGCGTAGGCTGCGGAGCTTGTTCGACAGCCTCGACTTTGTCTACCTGCCGAGTCGCGACGTGGCGGCCGACGTCACGCACTTCACCGAGGCACTTGGTGGGACGCTCGTGTTCGCAATCGAGGCATTCGGCACCAGGGTGGCGATGGTCAAGCTCACACAGGGCACGCCCGACGTCCTGCTCGCGGAACACCTGGAGGGAGACCGGCCGGTGCTCGTCTACCGTGTGGTCGACCTCGAGCACACGATAGAAGAGCTCATCGCCCGCGGCGCCGAAGTCGGAGTGCGATTCGGCATTCCGCATGGTCCAGGCGTGGAGCTCGTGATGAACGGACCGCAACGAATCGCGCTATACGAGCTGACCCGTCCGGAGGCGCCGGCGCGTCTTGCCGGCCGCCGAGATTTTTGAGTGCCTAGAGCGCGTCATAACTCGCCAGAGCGCTCGCGATCCGGTCGCCCTCGAGCCCCGCACCGAGGCAACAGAGCAGCGTCATCCGCGCCGCGGCTGGCGATAGGAAGGGCACGCAAATAGCCCCCGAACCACGCAGATCAGATTCGGCACCCTCGAATCCATAGGTCTCGAACAGCATCGAGGAACGCTCGGGACGCGTCGTGACGAGGATCGGCAGGGCGGCGCTTCTCAACTCCGCAAGCAAGCGGGGTGAGAGGTGACCGGCGCCCAACGCGACCAGCACGACGCCGTCGGCCGCGCCGAGGGCTTGGGCCAGCACCTCTCCGTCGTCGCCGAGCACAGCGGTGACGATCGGGACCCGATGGGCAAGCGTCGATGGCGCAATCCGGGGGGCCGGCAAAGGGCGTGCGTGCAGCCACACGCGGCCCTCGACGACGCGGCCGATCGGCCCCGCCACGGGCGAGCCGAACGCAGCCGGCCCGGTGCTGTCGACCTTGCGCGCACTCATCGCGGCGTGGATTTCGCCGCCGAAGCAGACGCACACACCGAGGTCGGAAACGCTGGCCGCGCCGGCCAGAGCGACCGCGTCTAGCAGGTTGGCGGCCCCGTCGGCTCCCGGGGCCGATGCGGGGCGGTTAGCGCCAGTCAGAACGATAGGAGCCTCCGTGTCGTGCAGGAGCGCGAACAGCACCCCCAGCTCCTCGAGCGTGTCCGTCCCAGTCGTTACCACGACACCGTTTCCCTTCCCGGCGAGCTCAGCCGCCCGGCGGCCCAGCGCCAGCGCGTCGTCAAGCGAGATATGGGTCCCCGGCAAAGCGAACGCCGTCTCTGCCGACAGCTCCGGCACGGCGGCGAGAGGTCGGACCGAGCGCACCAGCGCCTCGGCGTCGAGCGCTGGGGTCGCGCGGTCGCCGGTCATCGAGATCGTGCCCCCGGCCCCGAGCACCACGACCGGGCGGGTGAGCTCGCTCAAGGCCTGCTCGATCGCCATGCGAAGCCGCGAGCCTACTGCGTCGGGCGCGCTCTCCCCCGGCGCGCTCCGGGCACCTCGTACTACAGCGCGGTATTGGAGCACAGGCCGCTTCGTGTCTCATATAATCCGCGGCCACGCGCGGACGGGAGGTACATCAGATGGGAAGGCGCAGGACGATAGTGATGGTTTTGGCAACGGCGCTCTTGGCGGCGCCGGTGGCACTCGGCGCAGGCGACCGCGATGACAGCCATCACCCCAAGAGCCATCACCCCAAGAGCCATCACCCCAAGAGCCATCGCCACAAGCGCCATCACGGCAAGAAGCACCATCGCTCCCACCATCGCCCGGCCGCCGTCCCCAAGACGAGCTCGTCCCTCTACACCGGTGCCGGGCCGCGCCCGGGCCCCGACGTCCTCTACCAGGCGCCTGCGGTCGCGCCACAGCTGACCAACACCGGCATCTGGCACGCCCAGCCGATCCTCGTCTCCGGCGCCACCGCCTACCGCGAGGGTGAGTTCCTCTACCAGGACTGGATCTACGACGACCACGGCGCCCACTACACCTCCGATCCGAACTACCCCGGCATGTCGGGCGACCTGTTCTCCAAGCCGGACGGCACCTACGACTATCCCTCGGGCCCGGGCTACAACAACAACGCCGCCGACCTGGTCGAGTTCCGCGTCAAGCCGACCGCCGGCTACACGGCCTTCCGCATCACCCTCAACACGCTGCATGGATCCGAAGCTGATCGCGTTCTCGATCGCCATCGGCGGCACCCCCGGGACAGGTCTATCCGTTCCCGGACGGCGCCAACGTCAGCGCGCCGGCCGACCATGTTCCTGACCGTCCACCCGTCGGGCTCGCCAGCTCGTCGCCGACCTGGTCAGCGCGTCGAGCGGCTCGCCAGTTGCCGGCCCGGGCATCGCACCGTCCACGTCGATCTCCACCGCCGCCAGATCGAGGTCGACGTGCCACACGCCGCCTGGAACCCGGGCCGCAGCACGGTCCGGCTGGCCATGGGCGTGGGGCTGTGGGATGCGGCCAACAACCGCTACCTGCTCCCCCAGCAGGCGGCCGACGCCACCCATCCCGGCGGCGCCGGCGCGGCCACGAGCCCGGCGGCATTCTTCAACGTCGCCTTCCGCAGCAACGACCAGGAGCCGCTCCCCTCCGTCACCGCGGGCACCGGGGTGCTGACCGATCCCCGCTGGTGGCGCGACGAAGCGCAGGGCAAGGCGCTGGCCACCGGCGACATCTCGAAGTTCTACGCCAACGTCAACTTCGCCAAGCTATGGGGCAAGGTCACCGACAACTCGCAGATCCCCACGACCGGACCGATCGACCGGATCCTGCCCAGCCACTTCGAGCCGGCGCAGGGCGCCAGACTTCTCGTCGGAGTGCGGGCTCCAGGGCGCGAGCAACCCGTCGTCCTGCGTGCCCGAGTACAACGGCCAGCTCCAGCCCTACGCGATCTACGTCCCCACGGGCCCGGCCCCCGCGGGTGGGTGCGGGCATGACGCTGCTGCTGCACTCGCTCTCGGCCAACTACAACCAGTACATGGGCACCCGCAACCAGTCCCAGTTCGCCAACCGGTCCGATCCCTCGATCGTGATCACGCCTGAGGCCCGCGGTCCCGACCAGTTCTACGAGGGGCTGGGCGAGGCCGACGTGTTCGAGGTGTGGGCGCGGTGGCGCAGGCTGTACAAGCTGAACCCGGCCTACACGGACATCACCGGATACTCGATGGGCGGCTTCGGGACCTACGACATCGGCGCGCAGTTCCCGGATCTGTTCGCCCGCGCGCAGCCGACGGTGGGCGAGGAGACCGATACCAACGTGCTGGCCTCCTTCCGCAACCTGCCCGTGCTGGCCTGGAACACCGCCGGCGACGAGCTGGTCGGCCCGCAGGACTACGTGCCGACCTACAACAAGCTGACCAGCCTCGGCTACCGAGCCGAGATCCACATCCACCAGCCGTGCGCCAGCACCAGCACCAACCCGACCTGCTCGGCGCTGTTCCCGACCACCTCGAGCTGGCGGTCAACGACCAGTATCGCGCCCGCCGCAGCGTTCCTCGGCGATGCGCCAGGTCAACTACAACCCGTTCCACGTCACCTACGTGGTCGACCCGGCCCGCGACGCGACCAAGTACGGCGTCGTGGCCAACCACGCCTACTGGGTCTGTGGGCTGACAGTGCGCCAGTCGGGCTCTGAGGGCCAGATCGACGCCGTCTCGCACGGGTTCGGCCTAAGCGACCCGACGCCCTCGGGCGTGCAAGGACGGCACCGGCACGCTGACGGGCGGCAACCTCGGGCCGATCCAGTACGCCAGCGAGACCCAGACCTGGGGCGCAACGCCGAACGTCCCGCGCAAGCGACTCGATCGACATCACCGCGACCAACATCGCCACGCGCATCGATCGACGTGAAGCGGGCCGAGGTCGACTGCAACGTCGCGCTGCACATCACGACAGATGGGCCGATCACGGTCACGCTGCCGGGCTGCAACCGGGCGGTCAAGGCGACGTAGGGTCTGGCGCTGGTCGGGTCCGGGCACAATCCGGACCCGTGGATCACTCCAGCTTTCGACCTGCAGAGCCATTCACGGCATTCGGACGGTGCGCTGACCCCGGCCGAGGTGGTCGCATGCGGCCGCTCGCCGCCGGCGTCGAGCTGCTTGGCGCTGAGCGACCACGACACGGTCGACGGCGTCGAGGAGGCCCAGACCGCCGCGCGCGAGCGCAGGGCGTCGCGGCTGGTCCCGGCGGTGGAGATCTCGGCCGTCGACGAGGTCGGGCAGGACCTCCACATCCTCGGCTATGGCATCGACCATCGCTGACCCGTCGCTGCTCGAGCGCCTCGAGGCCTACCGCGCCGACCGGGCCCGGCGCAGCCTGGAGCCATGACCGAGGCGCTCGAGGAGCTCGGCTTCGCGGTCGACCGGGAGCTACTCCAACAGCGATCGCCGCGGGCAAGCCGGTCGGACGGCCGCACATCGCCCAGGCGGTGGTGGAGCATCCGGCCAATGCGGCCCGCCTGGCCGAGGCCGGGCTGAGCGGAGCTCTCGGCATTCCTGGAGGCCTACCTGATCGAGGATCGCCCCGCCTTTCGCCCGCGCCGGCGGCCCGACGTCGCCGAGGCGATCTCGCTCGATCCACGACAGCGGTGGGGTGGCCGTGTGGGCCCATCCGTTCTGGGATGTCGAGGCGCCGCAAAGCGTCCGCGAAGCGATCGACCGATTCCGTGCCAGCGGACTCGACGGCGTCGAGTGCTTCTACGTGACCTTCAGCGAGGAGCAGTCCCGGCTGCTCGCGTCGGCTCTGCGGCGAGCTCGGGCTGCTCTCGACTGGCTCATCGGACTTCCACGGGCCCGAGCACCGGCTGTTCTATCGCTTTCGGGCGTTCAGCACCTACGGGCTCGAGCCCGTGCTCGGCCCGATCGACAGCCGCTAAGGGAGCTAAGCCGGCACGTTCCGCTTGGCCAGGTGCTGGCCAACCTTGCGCTTGACGCGCTGCAGCGCGTTGTCCACCGTCTTGCAGTCGCAGCCGATCCGCTGGCCGACCTCCTCGTAGGAGTACCCATCGAGATACAGCGCCAGGACCCGCGACTCGAGCTCGGAGAGCGCGGTCGACAGGCAGGCGACGAGCGCCCGCAGCTCCTCGGAGCTGATCACCTGGTTGACGGGATCGTGGACCGAAGGTCCGGGCAGCATCTCGTCGAGCGTCGAGTCGTTCTCGCCGGCATCTCCAGCGGGTGAGGTCGAGAACGACACGTACTGGTTGAGCGGCGTGTGCTTGTTGCGCGTGGCGGTCTTCACCGCGGTGATGATCTGGCGGGTGATGCAGAGCTCGGCGAAGTTGCGGAAGCTCGACTCGCGGTCCGTGCGGTAGTCGCGGATCGCCTTGTAGAGCCCGACGAGACCCTCCTGAATCAGGTCCTCGGAGTCGCCGCCGGCCAGGAAGTACGACGAGGCCTTGAGCCGTGACGAAGCCGTAGTAGCGGCGGACCAGTCGGTGGTAGGCATCGGCGCTTCCCTGCTTGGCGAGCGCGATCAGGAATCCATCCTCAACCTGAAGCTGAGAGTTGGAGCTGGTGGATAGTCGAGCCACGACATGTCCCTTCTGGCTCGCTTGCGCGAGCCCGTGGAATTCGTGGCGCGTTACCTCCCCTGGCGCCGCACCGTGCGGCGCAGCTTGCGCGCGCGCCTCTCCTCCAGATCGTGGAAGCTAAACCTCCACTTGATCGTTATGGCGCGCCAGGGTGACAGAGCGAGGCAGCGGCTGTCAAGAGCCTGGCGCGACGCTCCACAGCGGCGTAGAGGAGCACGGCGGCGGCGGCCGACACGCCCAACGACTCGATCCGACCGCGCAAAGGGATCGCGACGAGGGCGTCGCAGGTGGCCGCCACCCGGGGGCGCAGACCGCGACCTTCGGAGCCGAGCACGAGTACGACGCCGCCTGTGTAGTCGACGCTGTCGTAGGCGATCTCGGCGTCCGGGCGAGGCCCCGTAGCACCACATCCCAGCGCCCTTCGCGGCCTCCAGGAAGTCGGCCAGGTTCCGCACTCGAGCCATGGCAGGTGCTCCACCGCGCCCGCAGCCGCCTTGGCCACAGCTGGCGTGACCTCGGCCGAGCGGCGCTCCGGGATCACGAGCCCGGTCGCGCCTGCACACTCGGCAGTGCGGCAGATTGCGCCGAGGTTGTGGGGGTCCTGAACCTGGTCGAGCGCGACGATCAGCGCATCGGAGGTGGCAAGCAGGTCCGATTGCTCGGCGTAGACGAACTCGCTCACTCAGGCGCACACGCCCTGATGCTCGGCCGAGCCGAGCCAGTCGCTCGACTTCGTCTGCGCTCACGACCGAGACCTCGACGTCGGCCAGCCACGGTTCACGTGCCGCGTTCGCGGTCGCCCACACGTCGAGCACGCTTCGCCGGCCGCGTAGCGCCTCGCGCACCGGGTTCCGGCCGTAGACGATCACCCGCTTGTCAGCCTGACGGGAGGAGCTCGGGGCCCCCCGGGCCGTCGCGCACCTCCCAGCCCAGCGCGCTGATCCGCTCACGAAACCGGTCCGCGGCCTCGAAGTCGCGCTCGCGCCGGGCCCGCTCGCGTGCGTCGGACAACTCGCGCACCTCGGACGGGACGGCGACCGCTTGCTCGCGCAGAAGGTTGTCGAGCCCCAGCACGCCCAGCATCTCGGCTCGAGGTCAGCGCTGCCCACGCTGCCGGTCGGAGCGCGATTGGCCTCTCGGACCCAGTCGAACATTGCGGCCAGGGCGGCCGGCGTGTTGAAGTCGTCGGCCAGCGCGGCGAAGAACCGCTCGCGCAGCGCGCCCGACCAGGCCGGCGATGACCCAGCGATCAAGCCGCCGTCCTGCCTCGCGTATGCGATCCACGCGCGCTCGGGCCTCCTCGAGTCGCTCGGCGTCGAACTCCACGGGCTGGCGGTAGTGCCCGCCGCAGAAGTACATCAGCAGCGCATCGCGGCCGTAGGCATCCAGGGCGCTGTGCAGCAGGAAGATGTTGCCCACCGACTTGGCCATCTTCTCCTGGTCGAGCCGGACCATCCCGTTGTGCACCCAGAGGCGCGCCAGCGGCCTGCCGTGGGCAGCAAACGTCTGCGCGGCCTCGTTCTCGTGGTGGGGAAAAACGAGGTCCGAGCCTCCGCCGTGGATCTCGAACTCCAGCCCCAGTAGCTCCTCGGCCATCGCCGAGCACTCGATGTGCCAGCCCGGGCGGCCACGCCCCCACGGGGAGTCCCAGGCGGTGTCCTCTCCCTGGCTTTTGCGCTTTCCAGAGGGCAAAGTCGAGCGGATCGCGCTTGAGGTTGGCGCCCTCGACCCCCTCGCCCTGGTCCATTTCGTCGACGTCGCGATGCGAGATCTCCCCATATTGCGGGTAAGAGCGCACGTGGAAGTAGACGTCGCCCGGAGGCCTCATAGGCATGCCCCCGCTCGATCAGCCGCTCGATCAGCCTGATGATTTCCGGGATCGTCTGGCTGGCCAGCGGTTCCGCGTCGGGACGACCGAGGCCGAGCCGATCGGTGTCTGCGACGTAGGCGTCGGTCATCTCACGCGCCAGTTGCGCGCTGGGGACGCCGAGCTGATGTGCCGCGGCGTAGATCTTGTCGTTGACATCCGTAACATTTGCCACGAGAACCGGCGCATACCCCTCATGGACGAGAAACCGCTTGAGCAGCAAGAAGACGACGTAAGGCCTGGCGTTGCCTACGTGGATCCGGCCGTACACGGTGGGGCCGCAGGCGTAGATGCCGATCTGCCCACCTTCCCGCGGCGCGAGCGCGCGCACATCTCCGGTGCGCGTGTCGTGCAGACGGATTTCTTGCAAGGTGGGCGAACCCTAACGACCCAGGGCGGTTCCGCCTGGGCGAGCGTGTAGCCTGCCGCGGAATGTCGGCGACCGCACGGCAGCGCGAGCGACTTGCCACTGTAGAAGGGGCCTTCCGGTCGCTCGCGGAGCGATACCTGGGCTCGGAGCCCGGATTCACCGCCACCTACCGAATCAAGCTGTGCGACCTCGGACGGACGTGGGAGGTTCGATGTAGCCCCCACACCGCAACGGTGCGATGCGGCGACACTCGCGATCGCCCCGACGTCGTCATCAACACCGACAGCGACACCTGGCTGCGGCTGCGCCGGGGGGACTTCTCGGGGATCGAGGCCTTCCAGCGCCGGCGGCTCGACGTCCGCGGCAACCTCGACTACGCGGTGGCGTTCGAGGGCATGTTCCGGCTGCCCGGGGACCGTCCCCCGCTGCTCAAGATCCACGACGTGCAGGTGGGGCGGCACCGGATCTCGACGCTCACGATGGGCTCCGGCCCAGACGTCCTGCTCCTCCACGGCCTGGGCGGAACCAGGGCTTCGCTGTTCGAGACTGCAGCGGCGCTGAGCGGCCGCTACCGGGTTCATGCCCCCGATCTCCCCGGCTTCGGGTCATCGAGCAAGCCCGCGTTGGGTGGATACAACGCCCGCTGGTTCGCCGAGATCATGGTCGGGCTGATGGACGAGCTCGACATCCACACCGCCCACCTGGTCGGGAACTCGATGGGCGGACGGGTGGCGATCGAGATCGGCCTCCGCGTCCCCGACCGGGTGGCCGCACTTGGCCTCCTGTGTCCGGCCGTCGCGTGGATCAGGCGGGGCTTTCACCCGATTGTGCGCCTTCTGCGCCCAGAGCTCGGGCTGCTCCCCCACGGCTTTCGACGCTCCGTGGTAGCAGGCCAGTTCTGGAGCGTCTTCCACGACCGCGACTCGGTCGACCCGGCGGTCGGCGACCTGATGGTCGACGAGTTCCGGCGGATCTATCACTCGGCGGGCGCCCGTTACGCGTTCCTGTCGAGCGCCCGCAACATCTATCTCGAAGCTCCACTCGGCCGCGGCGGCTTCTATCCGCGCCTCGCCACGCTCAAGCCGCCGGCGCTGTTCATCTGGGGCAGCCACGACCGGCTGGTGCCGCCTGCGTTCAGCCGTCACGTCAAGCGGTGGCTGCCAAGCGCTCAGCAGGTGACGCTCGAGATGTGTGGCCACGTTCCCCAGGTCGAGCGGCCCGAAGAGACCAACCGGTTGCTGCTGCGCTTCTTCTCCGAGGCCGATCACATGTCGGCTCCGCCGCCGCGCAGCCTGCGCGCCGATGCCTGGGCCGCCTGAGCCCAGACCGCGCCTAGAATCCCACCCGATGTCCACTACGGGAGTCGCCGGAGTCTCGCGCACCAACGGGCACGTGACCGATCAGTCCCGCAACCAGAACGGCGGAGTTCCCGGCCGTCTGGGCCGGATCGCGCGAGGGCTGGCGGAGCAGGTTCAGCGGCGTATCCCGCGCGCCGACCTGGACGAGCGCGACCCGGATTACATCCGTGAGCAGCTGCCGCTCATGTGGCTGCTGGCCAGCATCTACTTCCGCGGCGAAGTCCGGGGTCTTGGCAACATCCCGGAGTCGGGCCCGGTCCTGCTCGTAGGCAACCACTCGGGCGGGAACATGACTCCCGACACGATCATCTTCACGCTGGCTTTCTCGAGCTTCTTCGGCGTCGAGCGCCGGTTCTACCAGCTGGCCCACAACCTCGTCCTGGCCATGCCAACGCTGGGCTCGCTCCGGAAGTTCGGCACAGTGGCCGCCTCGCAGCAGAACGCCCGCAAGGCACTCGGCTCCGGTGCTGCCTTGCTGGTTTACCCGGGCGGCGACTACGAGGTGCACCGGCCGAGCTGGGAGCGCAACCGGATCGACTTCGATGGCCGGAAGGGATTCATCCGGCTCGCTCTCGAGCAAAACGTCCCGATCGTCCCGGTCGTCTCGATCGGTGGGCAGGAGACCGCGCTGTTCCTCACCCGCGGCGAGCGCCTCGCCCGCCTGCTGGCCGCCGACAAGCTGTTGCGCCTCAAAGTGCTGCCGATCTCGCTCGCGTTGCCCTGGGGCCTGAACTTCGGCGACATGCTCGGCCACCTGCCACTGCCCGCGAAGATCACGATCGAGACGCTGCCGCCGATCGACCTGCTCGAGGAATTCGGGCCCGATCCCGACATCGACGAGATACACGACCACCTGCTGCGTGTCATGCAGGACACCCTCGACGCGCTTGCCGCCGAGCGGCGCTTTCCCGTGCTGGGGTGAGCCGGACATGAGAGTCGCCGCCACCGTTCAGATCGCGGCGCCGATCGACCGCGTGTGGGAGATCATGTCCGATCCCGAGCGCGTCCTCAGCTTCATGTCCGGCGTGACGCGCTGGGAGGTCGAGGGCGAGCCGGAGACGGGGCTCGGCGCCCGGTACCGCGTGCTCTTCCGCGTCGGCGCGGCCGAGATCGGGGGCCTGATCGAGCTCGTCGAGTGGGACCCACCGTGCGAGCTGGCCTGGACTTCGGTGCTGGGAATCGACCAGCGTGGTCGCTGGCGGCTGCGCGAGGCGGCCCACGGGCGCACGCGGGTGGAGATGCGACTCGCCTATGGGGTAGCCGGCGCGGGCCTGTCCGGATTGATCGCGGAGCGGATGGCCGCACCGTCGCTGCGAGGCCATCTGCGCCACAGCCTCCAACAGCTCAAGCGGCTGGTGGAGCACGAGCAGCTGCGTCGCCGAGCGGCCGAACGCCGCTCCGCGCGCGTGAGCTGACCAGGATTTCCCTGCAACTCTGACCGCGATTTCCCTGCAACTGCAGGATTTCTTGCAAAGAGCTCGGGCGGCGGCGCCGTTGCGTCGCCGCTTGTTACGGTCCCGCGCTGCGCATGCCCGCCGCAACGTCAACGGCCCCGCGCGGATGCCGCCGCGTGCGTGTCGCCCTCGCGCTGGCCCTCACCGGCGCGGCGCTGCTCACGCTGAGTGCCACCAGCTCGGGTGATCTGCAGGCCCAGATCTCCGCCGGCCAATCCGCCGCGGCGACGCTTCGGACACAGGTGGCGAGCGACATGGCGAGGATCCGCCAGACGAGCGGCGGGCTCGCGACTGCCGAGACGCAGCTCGGGCAGCTCCAGAGTGAGCTGAGCACGCGCGAGCGTCAGCTCGCGACCATCCAGGGCGAGTTGCTGGCGGCTCGCGATCGCCTCGTCGAGCTCGAGAACCGTCTGCACGTGGCCGCGGCGGCGCTGGCCGCCAACCTCGTCGCGCGCTATGAAGGTACGCAGCCCGACCTCCTCAGCGTGGTCCTCGAGGCGCACGGCTTCGCCGACCTGCTCGAACGCGTCAGCTTCCTGGACCGTGTCGGCCGCCAGGACGCCCAGGTGATCGCCGCGACGCGCCTGGCACGGACCGCGGTCACTCGTCAGGCGACGGCGCTCGCCGCGCTCGAGGCCCGCGACCGCGCGCTCGCCCAGGATGTCCTGCGGCGGCGAAACGAAGCGGCGGCATTGGAGGCGGCGCTCCTGAGCGAACGTATCCGCGAGTTTCGCGCCCGGTCCGGCGACGCGGCCAGGCTGGGAGCGCTCGAGTCCCATCTCCACGGTCTCGAGGCGCAGGCAGCTGCCCAGGCTGCGCAGGGCGCGGCGACGGGCAACGCCGCCGTCGGCGGGATCGCGATCGATACAGGCGGCATGGTCCAGCCCCCGCCCGGCGCCCCGGCCGCGGTTGACGAGGTGATCGCCGCGGGCAATGCAATCGCGACCCTCCCTTACATCTACGGTGGCGGGCACGCCTCCTTCCACGCCGACGGCTACGACTGCTCTGGCTCGGTCAGCTACGCGCTCGCCGCGGCCGGGCTGGTGAGCTCGCCGATGGTCTCGGGGCAGTTCGAGACTTGGGGCGATGCCGGGCCGGGGCGCTGGATCACCGTCTATGCCAACGCGGGTCATGTGTGGATGGAGGTCGCCGGCTGGCGCTTCGACACCGTCGCGCTGGCCGAGAGCGGGACCCGCTGGGCGCAGGGCGGCGGCGAGTTCGCCGGTTTCATCGTCCGCCACCCCCCCGGGCTCTAGGCGCCACCCGCCCGGGCTCTAGGCGCCACCCGCCCGGGCTAGCGCCGCCCGCGCCGTCTCGCGCGGCGTGGCTTTCACGACCCATTCACCGTCGGGGTTCGCACCTGCCCGTAATATGAGCCTGTGGACGTGCTGGATCCGTCGGAGGCGGAACGGCTGGAGGGCGTCGCGCCGGAGGAGTACCACTCCCGCCGCGAGTTCCTTCAGCGCACTGCCGTCACCGCTGGGCTGGCCTCCACCCTCGGGCTCGTGCTCGACCCCGCGACGCTCGTGGCGGAGGCGGCGCGCCGCCAGCGGCAGGTCAAGATCCCCTCCCCGCGCAATCTCCCGATCGACACGTTCGTCGTGCTGATGATGGAGAACCGGTCGTTTGACCACTACCTCGGCTGGCTGCCCGGCGCCGACGGCCGGCAGGCGGGGCTTCACTTCACCGACAAGCACGGCCAAGTCCACGCCACCCATCGTCTGGCGGACATCTTCCAGGGCTGTGGCTTCCTCGACCCCGACCACTCGTGGGACGGCGGACGCACCGAGCTCGACGGCGGCCGGATGGACGGTTTCCTGCGGGCCGCCAGCGACGTGTTCTCGATCGGCTATTACGCCGAGCACGACCTCCCGTTCACGCCGCACATGACCAAGGCGTTCACCGCCTTTGACCGCTTCTTCTGCTCGATCCTGTCTTCGACCTATCCCAACCGCGAGTACATGCACGCTGCCCAGTCCTACGGGATGAAGGACAACTCGCTGCCCACCGGCCAGGGCGGGTTCCCGGACACCACGATCTTTGCCGCACTCTCCAAGGCCGGCGTCTCCAACCACTACTTCTTCTCTGATCTTCCCGTCTCTGCTCTGTGGGGCCAGGCGGGGCTGTCGCGCTCGAGCCACGTGCAGCAGTACTACGAGCAGGCGGCCGCCGGAACGCTCCCCGCGCTGTCATTTGTCGACCCCTCGTTCCAGGGGGAGGATCAGGGGACCTCGGGCGACGAGCATCCGCACGGCGATGTACGTGTCGGGCAGGCGTTCATCGCCGAGGTCGTGCACGCGTTCATGGAGTCGCCACAGTGGAAGCGCGGCGCCCTGTTCGTCGTCTACGACGAATGGGGCGGGTTCTTCGATCACGTCGTTCCGCCACGCGTTCCGGATCTGCGCTCGAGCCACGACATCAACAGCGACTTCGGGCAGATGGGCTTCCGCATTCCGGCGGTGCTCGTCTCGCCCTACGCGCGTACAGGCCACGTCGATCACTCGATCTACGGCTTCGAGTCGATCCTCAAGATGATCCGCTACCGGTACGGCCTGCCGCCGCTGACCCCGCGCGACCTGTACGCAAACAACATCGCCGCCGCCTTCGACTGGGAATCCAAGCCCCGTTTGGAGCCGCCCGAGCTTCCGACCCCGCCCGACGTCGTCTCCTCCTCGTGCCCCGGATCATCGCCGGCGAGCTCCGGCGGTACCTTCATCGACGGCGCGTCGTTCTACTCCGTCCCGCCCGGATCGCAGATTCCACCTCCCGGCCTGGCGGCCGAGCGCGCGCAGCCGCACGCCCTCTACGACATGGTGACCTCGGGCTATCTCGAGCGGCTGGGCTTCGACTATCGGCCGGCCAATCCGGCAACGATGTTCCGCCACCCGGCGTCCCTGGGGCTGGGCGGTTGAGGACGCCGACTGGGCGGTTGAGGACGCTGCGCGGCGTGGTAGGTCTGGCCGCCCTCGCCGTGGCATGCGCGTGCGGGGCGAGCGTCGGGCTCGCCGACAGCTTCACGCCGATCCGCCTCCAGATCCAGGTTCCGCCTCTCGCCCGGCTCCACGTTTCCCTGCATGTCACGGTGCGCGTATCCGCCGATCCGGGAGCTCTGGATGACCACAGCGGCCCACTCCGCGCACAGGTCAAGCTGGCCGGTGAGTGCGGGGGCACCTTCCAGGGCACGGACGGCTCAGTCCTGCTCGACCGCCGGCTGAAGCCCCAGCCGGTCACGGGTCACGCATACTCGGCCACGGCGAGTGGCGCCGGCCATCCGTCCATCTACGGAGAGCAGACCGTATGCACGTGGCTGACAGACGAGGGCGACGGGCGCGTCTGGGCATCGGACCAGTCGGTGCAGGTCGATGTCTCGCGAGCCTGCACCTCAGCCGCCGCCCGCTACGACGCAGCCCGGAGACACAGGGGCCGCTCGGTCAAGCGCCTCAAGAGGGCGGCGCGGCGTGCCTGCGGTCCAGGGGTGAAGCTGTGAGGGCGCCACGACGCCCAGTGCTCGCGCCCGGCCGCGCATTGCTTGCCGGGATGCTGCTGCTTGCGGCCTTCCTCGGCGCGCCGAGCGCCGCCTCGGCGTCGGCGGCGGCACCGGCGATTCGCCACGTGTTCGTTCTCGTGCTCGAGAACGAGTCCGAGTCGACGACCTTCGGCCCCGGCGCGCCGGCGCCCTATCTGGCCAGGACGCTCCGCGCCGAGGGCGCTTTCGTGCCGAACTACTACGGCATCGGGCACGAGTCCAACGACAACTACATCGCGATGATCTCCGGGCAGGCGCCCAATCCGGAGAACCAGAGCGACTGCCAGGTCTTCTCCGACTTCGAGCCCGGCACGATTGGCTCAGACGGCCAAGCGACGGGCTCGGGCTGCGTCTTCCCGGAGGACGTCAAGACGATCGCCGACCAGGTCGGCGCCGCCGGTCTCACCTGGCGCGACTACAACCAGAGCATGGGCGCCGATCCCTCGCGCGAGGCGGCCGAGTGCGCCCATCCAGGCGTTGGCCAGCGCGACGGCACCCAGAGCGCCAGCGCCACCGACCAGTACGCAACCCGTCACAACCCGTTCGTCTACTTCCACTCGATCATCGACGACACGGCTCTGTGCGACAGCCATGTGGTCAACCTGGATCAGCTTCCGCGCGACCTGGCCAGCGCGGCTTCGACTCCCAACTACGTGTTCATCACCCCGGACCTGTGCAGCGATGGCCACGACGCATCCTGCGCCGATAAGACGCGCCCGGGTGGCTTCGCCGGCATCAACCAGTTCCTCCAGGAATGGGTTCCGATGATCACCGGCTCCCCTGCTTACAAGACCCAGAACGGCCTCCTGGCGATCGTCTTCGACGAGGCCTCGACCAGCGACACGAGCTCATGCTGCGGCGAGATCCCGGGCCCCAACAGCCCCAGCCCGGGGGTCAACGGGCCAGGCGGCGGCGACACCGGTGCCGTGCTCCTGTCTCCGTGCATCAAACCGGGGACCATCACCACCCAGGCCTACAACCACTACTCGCTGCTGCGCAGCGTCGAGGACATCTTCGGCCTCGCCCACCTCGGGTATGCGCAGCTACCGGGTGAGACTTCATTCGGCAGCGACGTCTTCACCGCCACCTGCCCCCTGACCAAACCGCGTCCACACCCTTCGCGCCACCACCGGCGCCGCAAGCACCGCCACCACCGGCGCGCCAAGCACCGCCACCACCGGCGCCCCAAGCCCCACCATCACCCGCGCGAGCCCTGAGGCTTCCGCGCCTGGAAGCGCATCGAACCGTTCGAGCACTCGACGACCGCCTCGGCCAATCCCGCCGCCTCCAGACGCGCGGAGAGCTGAGTGGGATTCAGCGGGAGCAAGGTGTCGCCGATATGGATCAGCTTGAACAGCAGCCCCGTGCCGACGCTGTCGGTGCCGGCGAACACGCCGCCGGGTGCCAGCACGCGGGCGATCTCGCCAAACGCGCGATCCTGGAGCTCCCGTCGCGGAATGTGATGGAGCATCGTGAAGCAGAGCACGGCGGAGAAGGACCCGTCCGCATACGGCATGTCGGTCGCATCCCCCTGCGTCACTGTCACGTGCGGCGGAAGCCCGGAGCGCAGCCGCCGGCAGTAGCCCTCATCGAGCTCGAGCACGCCGAGGTGAGGCAGCCGCTCCGCCAGCACCCGCGTGGTCGCCCCCAGCCCGGGGCCGACCTCGAGCACGCGCCCGCCGAGCTCTACTCCGGCGATCCCCCACGGGATCAGCTCGCGCTCGACCCGTCGCTGCCAGGAACCCGATGCACAGATCAGGTTGTGAATACGGTTCACTCAGGTCAAGGTAGCGATCGCCATCGCAGCGGCGCCTTCCTCGCGCCCGACGAATCCCATCCCCTCGCCTCGGGTCGCCTTGACGCTCACTTGCTCGACGCCGATGCCCATCGCCGCCGCCAGCTCGACTCGCATCTGTTGCCGATGGGGAGCAAGCGGGGGCCGCTCGATCACGACCGTGACATCGACGTTGGCGATGGCCAGCCCACGCTCAGCCAGCATTGCCGCTGTCGCGCGCAGCAGCCCGAGCGAGTCCGCGTCCCGGTAGCCCTCGTCGCTATCCGGGAAGTGGTGCCCGATGTCGCCCAGCGCGGCGGCCCCAAGCAGGGCATCGATCACCGCGTGGGTCAGAACATCGGCGTCGGAGTGGCCCTCTAGCCCTCGCTCGTGCTCGATCGTGACTCCGCCCAGCACGAGACGGCGGCCGGCCGCGAAGCGGTGGCAGTCATACCCGATGCCGGTACGTACGCTCACCGCTCGCCCAAGACGAGCTCGGCCAGGCGGAGGTCATCCGGCGTCGTGACCTTGAAGTTCGGCTCGCCCGCCGCGATCAGGCGTACCACGCCTCCCTGCTGCTCGATGAGCCACGCATCGTCGCTCGCCTGAGCAACGAGCGCCTCGTCCGCGAGGCCGCGCTCCAGGGAGACGCGGCGAAACACCTGCGGCGTCTGAACCGCCCACAGCCTCGATCGGTCGAGCGTGGCGGCCACCGTTCTTCCGTCCGGCCCGGTCTGCTTGATCGTGTCCGGGACGGGTGCCGCGGCCACGACCGCATCGGCGCGCGATATCTCCAGCTCGGCCAGGGCCCGCCTGAACAGCTCCGGACTGGCCAGCGGCCGCGCCGCGTCGTGAACGATCACCGGATCTCCCTCGGAGGCCGAAAGCGCGGCGCGGACGGACCCCGAGCGGAAATCTCCGCCGGCCACCGCGCTCACCCCCGGGGGCGCCAAGGCGAGGGAGTCTGGCGGCAGCGCCACCACGATCTCCCGGACCGCCTCGAGCCCGCCGAGCGCGTCGACACTCCATTGCAGCATCGGCTTGCCGGCCAACGTGACGAGCGCCTTGGGCCTCCCTGAGCCAAGGCGCTCGCCACGTCCCGCGGCCACGATCAACGCAACCGCCACCGGTCGAGGAGTCTGTGCGGCGGCTCGCGCGCTACTCGGCGGCTACCGCGACCTTTCGCATCCCGTTGCTTGGCGGCTCGACGCCCAGCAGCCCGTAGATGTGCCCCTCCACCTCTTCCTCATCCAGCGCGAGCGCGTACATCAGCTCCGAGCACAGGATCCGCTTGGCGCGAGTGAACATCTGCTTCTCCCCGGTCGACAGCCCCTTCTCGGACTCGCGGATGGCGAGGTTCCGCACGACCTCGGCGAGCTCGTAGATGTCCCCGGTCTTGATCTTGTCGCGGTTGTGCTTGAAGCGGCGGTTCCAGTTCTTCGGCATCTCCGAGCACTCATCGGACAGGACGGCCTGGACCTTCTTGACCGTCTCCTCGTCGATCACCCTCCGCAGACCCGCCAAGGCCGCGTTCTCGGTCGGGACCATGACTGTCATGTCGTTGTGCAGGATCTTGATCGTGAGGTACTCGCGAGTGTCGCCGAGGACCTCCTTCTTCTCCTTGCGCAGCACCTTGCCGGCACCGTGATGGGGATAGACGACGTTGTCGCCGATCTCGAACTCGATGTGCGGAAGCGGCTCGACCTCGAGGTCCTCCAGGTGCTCTTGCATTTCCTCAGTGATGGCTTCCTCCTCTTTCCGGCCGAGCGGGCGAGTCCCCGCGCGGTTTCTCGCTAGTTAGGTCTGCAGGTAGCGATCAACCAGGTTGATCTCCTGCTGACGGCGAAGGCCCTCTCGAATGTCCTTCGCCCGGATCTCGCCGACGCCGTCGACCAGCTCAAGCTCCTGGTCGGTCGCGGCGAGCAGCTCCTCGAGACCACCGAACTCGTCCACGATCCGCTGCACCACGAGCTTGGGCAGCCGCGGGATGCGACCCAGGATGCGGAACCCACGCGGAGAGACCGGGTAGTCGAGGGTGTTCAGCTTTCGGTCGTGGCCGAGCAGCTCGGCCAGTAGCCCAAAGTCCAGGAGGTCCTGATGGGCCAGGCGCACCAGCTGGTCGAATGCGACCGCGAAGCTCTCGTCTGAGTCATCCAGCAGGTAGTCGTGCACGAGCGCCGTTTTGTCGGCGGCCACGCCAACCATGGTCTCGTCGAGCTGCATCTCGATCAGCCGCCCTTCGACTCCGAGCTCGACGATGTAGCGCTCGATCTCGACCGCCATCCGCGTGACCAGCTCGGCCCGCTGCAGCACGGTCAGAACGTCGTGCAGCGTCGCACCACCTTCGAACTCGAGCGCGGTCAGCCGGGTCGAGACCTGATCGAGCCGGCTGCGGTACTTGTCGAGCGTGGCGAGCGCCTGATTGGCCTTGGCCAGGACGATGGGGATGTCCTCCAGGATGTATTTGACGCCGTCCACATAGAGCGAGACAACCTCGCGACGCTCGGAGACCGCGATCACCATCGCGCTGGTTTGCTTGGACACGCGCTCGGCGGTGCGGTGCCGAGTGCCCGTCTCAAAGGTGAGGATCGTCGGGTCCGGCATCAGCTGGACGTTGGCGATAGCGATCTTGGTCGCCTGCGTGCTCAGCACGATCGCGCCGTCCATCTTCGAGAGCTCATAGAGCAGCTCGGGGGAGTAGTCGAGATCGAGCTTGATCCCGCCCGAGAACAGGAACGCCAGTTCCTCCACCTCGCCGATCACGATCAGCCCGCCCGTCCGCGCGTGCTGGATGTTGTCGATCCCTTCCCGCAGCGCCGTCCCCGGGGCCACCATCTCGAGCGCCCTAACGATCCGGGAGTCCTGCCTGGACTCGAGCTCCTCCTTGAGCTCTTCCCCGGAGCGCTGCGGCATTTGGCCGAGTTTAGCCGCAAATGCAGGCCGACCTCGTGCCGTCCCCCGACGACACCTTCGCTTCGCGCGAGTGTCGTCGGCGGACGGCGCGGGCCGTCCCTAGGCGGCCATCACGCCCACGTCACGCCCTCCGTGAAGAGCCTGCGTCAACGCAGCCTTGACCGTCTCACACCTCCCCGGCTCCACCACCGGCGCCAGCCCGAACTTTGCCGCCTCACCCACCCGGCGCTCGCCGTGGGCGACGCTACGCAGCTCGCCGGTCAGCCCGATCTCGCCGAAGCACGCCAGTGGTGTCCGCCCCGCGGCCCCGCCCACGAGCGCGTGCTGCTTGCTCGCGCTGGCGATGGCCAGCGCTACAGCCAGGTCGGCGCCCGGGTCCTCGATTCGCACGCCGCCGACCACGTTGACGAACACGTCAGCAGCCCCGAGCCCGATCGCGCAGTGGCGCGCCAGCACCGCGATCACCAGCGCGACCCGGTTGCGGTCGAGGCCGGACACGACCCGGCGCGGCGGGACGATCTCCGAGGCTGAGACGAGCGCCTGCACCTCGACGAGCAACGGTCGTGAGCCCTCCATCGCGCACAGCACAACGCTGCCCGGGGCCCGCGTCGCCTCGCCCACGAACCGGGCCGAGGCATCGAGAACCTCGACCAGCCCCTCTTCGCGCATCTCGAAGACGCCTGTCTCGTTGGTCGACCCGAACCGGTTCTTGACCGCGCGCACGGTGCGATAGGTCCGTTCTCGCTCGCCCTCGAACTGCAGCACGCAGTCGACCATGTGCGCGAGCACGCGCGGCCCGGCCAGGTTGCCGTCCTTGGTCACGTGGCCGACCAGCAGCACCGCGATGTCGAGCGATTTGGCGACCCTCATGATGTGATCGACGACCTCGCGCACCTGTGCCACCGACCCCGCGGCACTCGAGAGCTCCTCCGAGTGCAGGGTCTGGACCGAGTCGATCACGCACACCTGGGGTCGCTCCCGCTCGAGCGTGGCAAGCACGGCATGGAGATCGGTCTCGGCGACCACCGGTATCTGCAGAGCGCCGGGAGCCGCCAGGCGCTGCGCGCGAAGCCGCACCTGGGCCACCGACTCCTCGGCCGAGACGTACAGCACCCGGTGCCCGGCTCCGACCAGGTTGGCCAGGACCATCGTGGTGAGCGTCGACTTGCCGATCCCCGGCGCGCCGCCGATCAAGACGAGCGACCCCGGAACGACGCCGCCGCCCAGCACCGCGTCGAGCTCACCGACGCCCGTCCCGATCCGCCCCCCGGCGTCCGCGTCCACCTCACCCAGCGTGACGGGGCGAAGCGCGACGCGCGGCGCGGCACCGGCGCCCCGTGCCGGCGGGACGCGCGACTCCTCCACGAGCGTGTTCCACTCACCGCATCCCGAGCACCGACCCTCCCAGCGCGGAGACTCGTGGCCACACGCCGAACAGATGAAGGTCGAGGAGGAACGTGCCATCGGCGGCCCAGGGTAGGGGCCGCGCCCGACGGCATCGCGGCCCGTAACAGTCTTGTCTCAGTTACAGATCCGGCAGCGACCGCTGCGGCAGGTCCCGCCGGGCGTGCCAATCGCCCAGCACGTAGCGCGCGCTGGCGCTACTCGCTCTCGGACGACTCAGGCTCGCCGGCGTCCTCGCCGCCGGGCTCGCCCTCGTCAACCGAGCCGCCCTCGGCGCCGACGCCCACCGGTGTGGGCTGGGGCGCGGGCTCGATCACGGTCAGCTTGACCTCAGGCTCGCCTTCGGCGGCCTCCCCGCCCTCGGCTTCACCGTCGGCTCCGGGGGCGTCGACCAGGACGGTCGACCCTTCGGGAACCGAGGAGCGGAGAACGAAGTCAGCCAGCGGATCCTCGACGTAGCGCTGAATCGCACGGCGCAGTGGCCGGGCGCCCATGGCCGGGTCCCAACCCTTGTCGACCAGCATGTCCTTGGCCTCGTCGGAGAGCTCGAGCTGGAGCTCGCGCTCGGCCATCGACTCGCGGATGCGGGTCAGGAGCAGGTCGACGATCTCCTTGATCTCGTCCTTGGCCAGCTTGTGGAAGACGATCACCTCGTCGATCCGGTTGAGGAACTCGGGCCGGAAGACCTTCTTGAGCTCGCCGGTGATCCGGTTCTTCATGTCCTCGTAGGTGATCCCCGTCTCGTCGTCGGAGACGGCGAAGCCCAGCGGCGTGTTGCGCGCGATCTCCGCCGCACCGATGTTCGAGGTCATGATCACGATCGTGTGGCGGAAGTCGACCGTGCGACCCTGCGCGTCGGTCAACCGGCCGTCCTCCAGGATCTGGAGCAGGATGTTGAACACGTCGGGGTGGGCCTTCTCGATCTCGTCGAGCAGCAGCACGCTGTAGGGCTTGCGCCGCACGGCCTCGGTCAACTGGCCCCCCTCGTCGTAGCCGATGTAGCCGGGAGGCGACCCGACGAGGCGGGAGACAGCGTGCTTCTCCATGTATTCCGACATGTCGATCCTGATCATCGTGTCCTCGTCGCCGAACAGGAACTCGGCGAGGGTGCGCGCCAGCTCGGTCTTCCCTACGCCGGAGGGGCCGAGGAAGATGAACGATCCGGTCGGCCGCTTGGGGTCCTTGAGCCCGGCGCGCGAGCGGCGGATCGCCTTGGAGACGACCTCGATCGCGGGGTGCTGGCCGATCACGCGCTTGTGGAGCTCGTCCTCCATGCGCATCAGCTTCGCCGTCTCGGCCTCGGTCAGCTTGAACACCGGGATGCCGGTCCACATCGAGACGATGTCGGCGATCTCCTCCTCGCCGATCGCGGGCCGCTCGGTGGTCTCGCCCTGCTCCCATGCTTCGGTGAGCTCGCGCTTCTTCTGCGAGAGACGCCGCTCCTTGTCGCGCAGGTTGGCCGCCTTCTCGAACTCCTGATTCTCGATCGCCTCCTCCTTGGCCCGGCGCGTCTCCTCGATCTCGTCCTCGAGCTCGCGGTAGACGGGCGGAGAGGTCATCGACTTGATCCGCATCCGCGAAGCCGCCTCGTCGATCAGGTCGATCGCCTTGTCGGGAAGGAACCGGTCCGAGATGTAGCGGTCGGCCAGCTCGGCCGCCGCCTCGAGCGCCTCGTCGGTGATCTGCACCTTGTGGTGCTGCTCATAGCGGTCGCGCAGGCCCTTGAGGATCTGCACGGTCTCCTCGGTGGAGGGCTGGTCGACGGCGATCTTCTGGAAGCGCCGCTCGAGCGCCGAGTCGCGTTCGAGGTACTTGCGGTACTCCTCGAGCGTGGTGGCGCCGATTGTCTGGAGCTCACCGCGCGCCAGAGCCGGCTTGAGGATCGAGGCGGCGTCGATCGCGCCCTCGGCCGCCCCGGCCCCGACCAGGTTGTGGAGCTCGTCGATGAACAGGATGATGTCGCCGCGCTGGGTGATCTCCTTCATCACCTTCTTCAGGCGCTCCTCGAATTCGCCGCGGTACTTGGAGCCGGCGACCAACGCCGCCAGGTCGAGCGTGTAGATCTGCTTGCCCTTGAGTAGCTCGGGGACGTCGCCGTTCGTGATCCGCTGGGCCAGGCCCTCGACGACGGCCGTCTTGCCGACGCCTGGCTCGCCGACCAGCACCGGGTTGTTCTTGGTCCGCCGCGAGAGGATCTGCATGATCCGCTCGATCTCGGTCTCCCGCCCGACGACCGGGTCGAGCTTGCCCTCGGCGGCCAGCTTGGTCAGGTTGCGCCCGAACTGGTCGAGCAGCTTTGAAGATTTCTTGCCCTCGCCTGCGCCCGCTGCCGCCGCACCACCCCCGCCGCCCCGCTGGCGTCCGCCCGGACCGGACAGCATCCGGATGACCTCGTTGCGGATCTTCTCGGAGTCGGCGTCGAAATCGAGCAGGATGCGCGCCGCCACGCCCTCGTTCTCGCGCACCAGGCCGAGCAGGATGTGCTCAGTTCCGATGTAGTTGTGTCCCAGGCTGAGTGCCTCGCGCAGCGCCAGCTCGAGCACCTTCTTGGCGCGCGGCGTGAACGGGATCTGGCCCGAGGTGACCTCCTCGCCCGAGCCGACGATCCGCACCACCTGGGCGCGTACTCGCTCGACTGTGATGTCGAGCGACTCGAGCACCCGGGCCGCAAGACCCTCCTCCTCACGCAACAGACCGAGGAGGATGTGCTCGGTCCCGATGTAGTTGTGCTTGAGCGTCCGGGCCTCTTCCTGGGCCAGGACGACCACCTGGCGGGCTCTTTCAGTGAATCGCTCGAACATTGGCTAGGCCTTCTGTGTCGCGTTACTCGGGCGGTCGGTCGAGGATTTGTCTAGGCGGCTCCCCGAGTTGGCTTCGGGGACGCCGGCACGCCGTCAAGTCCATCATCGGCTCGCGGGGCGATCGAGATGAGCACAACGGTTGCGTCTGGGGCCATAGCTCAGTCTAGCAATGGGCTCTCCTGGCTCCTCCCGGCCTCGGGAGGCGAAAGACGCTCGTACCCAGGTCGGGGGCCCGCATGCGGGCCCCCGCCGGCCGCGCATGCGCGGCCGGGCCGCGGGCGCATGCGCCCGCGGCTCAATCCCTCATGGCTGGAAACAGCACCACCTCGCGGATCGAGCGCACGCCCGTGAGCACCATCACCAGCCGATCGATTCCGACCCCGATCCCCCCGGTGGGCGGCATCCCGTGCTCGAGGGCCTCTAGGAACGCTTGATCGAACGGCTGGGCCTCCTCGTCCCCCTGGCGCGCCAGCTCGCGCTGGGCCTCGAAGCGCCGGCGCTGCTCGTCGGGGTCGTTGAGCTCGGTGAACGCGTTAGCGATTTCGAGTCCCCCGACATAGGCCTCGAAGCGCTCGACCAGCCGCTCGTCGGAGCGGTGGCGCTTGGCAAACGGGGAGAGCTCGACCGGATAGTCGAGCAGCAGCGTCGGCTCCAGCAGCGTGGGCTCGACGTGCTTGGTCACGAGCTCGTCGACCAGCTGGGGCCAGGCGTCATCGTCCGGGACGTCCAGGCCGCGCGCCCGCATCTCCCCGGCCAGCGCTTCCCGATCCTGCGAGGCGAGGATGTCGATCCCGGTCCGGGCGCGGATCGCGTCGGTCAGGGTCTCCCGCTTCCACGGGCCGGCGATCCCGACCGCCGCCATCAGCCGCTCGAAGCGGTCGGCCACGGCCAGGTAGTCCGAGTACGCCTCGTACCACTCGAGCATCGTGAACTCGGGGTTGTGGGTCGAGTCGACGCCCTCGTTGCGGAAATCCTTGCCCAGCTCGTAGACGCGCTCGAGCCCGCCGACGATCAGCCGCTTGAGATAGAGCTCGGTGGCGATGCGCAGATACAGCGTGCGGTCGAGCGCGTTGTGATGGGTGGTGAACGGCCTGGCCAGCGCGCCGCCGTAGAGGGGCTGGAGCACGGGAGTCTCGACCTCGATGAAGCCTTCGCCGTCGAGGAAGCGACGCACCTGGGAGATGACCCTCGAGCGAGTGACGAACAGCTCGAGCACGTCTTGGTTGGCCATCAGGTCGAGCTCGCGGTGGCGGAAGCGCAGCTCGACGTCGCGCAGGCCGTGGTGCTTCTCGGGCGGGGGGCGGAGCGATTTGGCCAGCAGCTCGTAGTGGGTCACGCGGAGGCTGAGCTCCCCCCGCTTGGTGCAGAACGCGACGCCGTCGATCCCGATCAGGTCGCCGAGGTCGAGCTCGAGGAACCGGGCCATGCTCCCTTCGCCGAGCTCGTCGACCCGCGCCTGGAGCTGGATCCGCCCCGTGCGGTCGACGAGGTCGAGGAACGCCATCTTCCCTTGTCCGCGGCGGGCGGCGAGCCGCCCCGCCACGCGGTGAGCATCACCGGTCTCTTCCCCGGCGCTCAGTGCCTCGTGTGCGGCGCGCACCGAGGCAATCGGCTCGACGCCGGCAAACGCGTGCGGGAACGGTTCGACACCGGCTGCCCGCAGCTGCTCGAGCTTGCGGCGGCGGACCGCGAACACGTCCCCGCGACTCGGCTCCTCATCGTGGCCGGCCACGGCCGCGGACCCTACTTCGCTACGTCGATCTTGGTGATCTTGAGCTTGCGCTTGCCCTTGGGCGTAGCGATCACGACCTCTTCGCCGCGCTTGTGCCCCAGCAGCGCCTTGCCGATCGGCGACTCGTTGGAGAGCTTCATCTCGGCCGGGCTGGCCTCGGCCGACCCGACAATCGTGTACTTGGTCGACTTGCCGCGCTCGTCCTTGACGTGGACGACCGAGCCGACGCCGACCACGTCGGTCCTGAGATCGGAGGCGTCGATCACGGTGGCCGAGCGCAGCTTGTCCTCGAGCTGCGCGATCCGCGCCTCGAGCATCGCCTGCTCGTTCTTGGCATCGTCGTATTCGGCGTTCTCGGAGATGTCGCCGAACTCGCGCGCCTCCTTGATTCGCTGGGCGACCTCGCGGCGGCGCGAGGTGGTCAGCTCGTCGAGCTCGGCCTTGAGATTGGCTAGGCCTTCGGGTGTGAGGATGACGTCCTTGGGCATGCTTGATCGTTCCAGTCGTTCTAAGCGCGAAAAACCCGCTTGGATCAGCGGGAAATCGGTACGCACCAGCCCTAGAGCCGGGTGAGTATAGAGATCACCTCGCGTCGTAAAAAACGTCCAGCCAGACGCGGTTTCCACGCTTGTCGAAGTACCCGCGCGTGTCCCGGTCGGGCTTCCGCTGGGGCAGCCCGCTGAGCGACATCCACGCCGCGGGGTGGACAACTTTCCCGTCGGAAAGCTCGACGGCAACGGCATGCCGAGCCGGCTTGAATACCTGGTCTAGATTGCACTTGAGCTCCGGCCCTCCGAGTGGATCGCGGGACAGCGTGCCTCCTCGCAGGACATAGCGGCCCTCGACTACTCGCTCCGGGGGCCCGTGGGCATCGAGCAGGCGCGTCAGCGCCGCCCCGATGATGTTGCCGGACTGGGCGGAGGCGGACTCGGAGTCGTCGTAGTGGTTGCAGCCGAAGCGGTCGGTCCCCGGCGGGTTGGGGTTGCTGGTCGTGGGGATCCCGACCGCGTTGCCGGCCGGGAAGATGTAGCCGAGCATGTCTTCGGCGAGGCCATCGATGAAGCGGAATGGCGTGTGCATGTGCGGGATGAGCCACGGCGCGAGGGGCTGCGAGGGATCCGGCATGTCCTGGGGACCCTGGAAGCCGCGCAGGAACGTGAAGGGGAACACCTCTCCGGGCACCGACAGGAACTGGCCGTCGCCGATCTGGAATACGGCCACCTGGGACTTGGCCGACATGCCGCTCGTGGTGCCGTTGGCCAGCACCGGCTCCTGAACCGAGCAATCGCTGCTGTACCCGGGGCGCTCCGCGAACACGCCGGCTCCCGAGGCGGCCGCCAACAGAACGTTCTGGACCGGAACGCAGATGTCGGCTCGTGTGCCCCAGATCCAGTTCGAGGCCGACCAGTGCCAGGCACCTGAGCGCAGGGCGCCGATCACGGGCACGGCCATGTCCCGGCCGAAAGCCTTGGTTTCGCCGTCGTAGCCAAGCGGCACGTGGAGCTTCCCGGCCACGTCGGTCTGCGCTCCGACCCTGAACAGCGTCTCGCAGGCCGCGGGGTGATCGGCGTCGATCGACTGCTGCGGGATCCGCGAGATCGGCTCGCCGTAGACCTCGGGACTCTCCACCGAGCCCACCGAGCCGGCCATCTCGATCGCGGTACCGCCGAGCGAATGTTCGAGACTTGCCCGGAAGAAGTGGACCCAGTCGGCCGAGGCCCAGGCATTCTCCTGATCGAGCGTTGCCCCGGCCCCGGGGTCGAGCTGGGGGCCGGTGTTGAAGCCAAGTGTCTCCACGTGCTGGCTCACGTCGACCAGGGTCACGATCGCGCGGCCATGGCCGTCGACCGCCTCGAGCACCGGCATGTGCTGGTCGTCGACGTACGGGTAGGAGGACCAGCACTGGCGCACGTTGCCCGGCTCGAGCACCTCGGTGTAGCGGATCCGCGCCGGCTGCATCGCGCGGTAGGCCTCCTCGATCGCTCGCGCGCTCTGGCGGATCATGTAGGCGAGCCAGTAGTTGTTGACGCCACTGGTGGCCGGGGTCACGCCACCCAAGCCGAGGCTGTCGGGCGCCGACTCATCGTGGGTCGCCGAGATGAAGATGCCGTCCAGGTGGTATCCGTCGGTGGCCACCTGGGCGCGGATCCGCGCCTGGTAGACGTTGAACAGCCCCTCCTGGTCGACGACCTCGACGGCGATCGTCCGTCCTTTGGCGGAGACCACCATCGCGCGGGCGTCAACCGAGTCGGCCTCCTTGTCGTAGTAGCGCGGGTTGCCCGTACCGCCGCCGATCAGGTTCCCGTCCCATCGGCCGTCCCCGTTGCAGTCGAGATACGGCTCCCCTGGGTCATATCGCCCGTTGTGGTTGAGATCGTCGTAGGGCTCGATGAAGGCAAACGGACGCGGCCCGGTAAACGCTGCGCTCCCCGCGCACTGGGCCGGGTCTCCGCCCGCCACCTGTCCCGCCGCCGGCGCCGCGATGCTCGTGACCGCCGCCC
Organism: uncultured Solirubrobacterales bacterium; assembly: GCA_963803595.1. Lineage (GTDB taxonomy): Bacteria > Actinomycetota > Thermoleophilia > Solirubrobacterales > Solirubrobacteraceae > Palsa-465. The sequence continues at coordinate 206,413 of CAWDNF010000002.1, read as the reverse complement.
CCACCCGGAACGCCGCCGCGTGCCCGTGCCGGTAGTGGCCGTGATAGCCGCCGGCAGGCGTCAGCAGCAGCCCCAGCGCGGCCAGTGCGCCGTGCAACTTCATGCCGCCACAGCCAGTGGCGCGCCGTGGAGCAGCGCGCGCGCATCCGCCAAGGTCGGCGCCGTCTGGAGGCCTGCCTGAAGCGCCTTGCCGCCCCCCAGCCGCTCGACGTACCAGGGGTAGAACTTGCGCAGGTAGCGCGTGGCCCGCTCGGCGCCCAGGTGCTCCACGGCGCGCTCGATCAGCCAGTCGAGCTCGGCCAGGATCTCGTCGCGCCGGGGATCGGTCGCCCGTGTGCCGAGCAGCTGCTCGAACAGCCACGGGTTCCCCAGCGATCCGCGGGCGAGAAGCACGCCCGCGGCGCCGGTCCGGGCAAACGCATCGCGGGCCGCCTGCGCCGTCTGCAGACCGCCTGAGACGAGCACCGGCACGGGAAGCTCCTCGACGAGCTCTGCGACGAGCCCGTAGTCGGGCTTTCCCTTGTGGCGCTGCGAGGCGTGGCGGGGGTGGATCGCGATTCCGGCCACCGCGCCTTCGTGCGCGAGCCGGCGCGCCACCTCGATCCCAGACAGCTCTTCCGGCCGCTGACCCGAGCGCAGCTTGACCGTCACCGGCAACCCGCTTCCCCTGGCCGCGGCGCGTGCCAGCGCCACCGCACGACCGGGGTCGGCCAGGAGGGCCGCGCCGGCGCCCGTCTTGCAGACTTTGGGGACCGGGCAGCCCATGTTGATGTCGATCAGGTCGGCGCCCGCCGCCGCCACCTGCTCGGCGGCCGAGGCCATGACATCGGGATCGTGGCCGAACAGTTGCACCGACACCGGGTGCTCTTCGGGGTGGATCCGCAGCAGCTCACGCAGCGTGCGCTCGTTGCGGTAGTGGATCGCGAAGCTCGAGACCATCTCCGAGACGACCAGCCCGGCGCCGTGGCGCTTGGCCTGGAGGCGCACGAACCAGTTGCCGATGCCGGCCAGCGGAGCGAGCACGAGGCGGTTGGCGACCGATACGCCGCCGATCGCCCAGTGGTCAGCCAGCGATCGATTCATGGGCGTTCATGGTACGAATCGCAGGGTGAAGTTAGGTGAGCTGCTCAGGCCGTGGACGGAGATCGCGTTCGCCCAGGTGCCCGGGCTCGAGCTGTTCGACGCCCATACGCACATCGGTCGCAACGATCCTGACGGGATGGCGCAGAGCGCGGAGGAGCTGGTGGCGCTGCTCGGGCTGGCCGGCGCCCGCGGCGCGTTCGTCTTCCCCATGCACGAGCCCGATGGGTACCCGGCGGCAAACGACGAGGTGCTGGCGACGGCCACGACGAGCGACGGACTCCTGATCCCGTTCTGTCGGGTCAACCCCCACGACGGCGCCGTGGCCGAAGCCGAGCGGTGCCTGAGCGCCGGCGCGCGCGGGATCAAGCTCCATCCGCGGGCCGAGCAGTTCACGCTCGACCATCCGGCGGTCTCCGAGCTGGTGGCGCTGGCCGACGAGCAGACGCTGCCCGTGCTGATCCACGCCGGGCGCGGGATCCCGGCGCTTGGGCTGCACGCGGTCCAGCTCGCCGGCCGTTTCCCGGGTGCCCGCTTGATCCTGGCCCATGCCGGGATCTGCGACCTGTCGTGGATCTGGCGTGTGGCTCCCGACCACCCGAACCTCCTGTTCGACACCGCGTGGTGGATGCCGGCCGATCTGCAGTCTCTGTTCGCGCTCGTCCCGCCGGGCCAGATCGTGTTCGCCTCCGACGCCCCTTACGGCACCACCGGGCTGGCCGCGGCCTTCCATCTTCGCTCGGCATTGCAGGTTGGACTGAGCCCTCAGCAGATTCGCTCGGTCTCCTCGGAGCAGGCGCTGCGGATCGCGGCAGGCGAACCACTGCAACCCGCCGGCCCCGCGGTCGGCGAGCGTGAGCGGGCCCCGCACCTGCTGCTCGACCGCGTGGCCGAGTTCCTGCTGCTGGCGACGATCGCCTCGATGCGCGGCGGCGACCCGGCCGAGCCGCTCGCGCTGGCCAGGCTGGCCTGCGACGTGCCCGAGGAGATCGACGACGCGCCCGTGTTCGCCGCGATCCGCTGGCTGCTCGACCAGTTTGACGCATACGCCAGCGAGTATCCGGAGGATCGCCGGAGGCTCTCGTTCTTGATCCTCGCGGCGACCGTGGCACGGACACCCGAGGTTCCGATCCCGGCTCTCGACGAGCTGCCCGAGCCCGACGAGCCGATCACTCCCGATTCCGCTCCCAAATCAGCCGCAGCCCCTTCAGCGTGAGCAGCTCGTCCACCTCGTCGACCGATTCGCGGATGAACGGCACGACCACCCGCGAGAGCCCACCGGTCAGGACAACCTTCATTTCGTCGCCCAGCTCCTGGCGCAGCCGCCGGATGATGCCCTCGACCTGACCCGCGTAGCCGTAGGCGATCCCGCTGCGGATCGCGTCCACGGTCGACTTGCCGATCAACGACCGCGGCTCGGCCGCCTCGACCTTGGGCAGCTTGGCCGCCCGGTCATACAGCGCGTCGAGCGAGATCTCGGCGCCCGGGGTGATGATCCCGCCCAGATACTCGCCGGAGTCCGAGACGACGTCGTAGGTGATCGCGGTGCCGAAGTCGACCACGACCAAAGCCTGGCGGAGCCGGTCGAAGGCGGCAACCGCGTTGACCAGCCGATCGGCGCCCACCTCGTGGGGGTTGTCGATCCGGATCGGCATCCCGGTCTTGATCGAGGGCCCGACGACGAGCATGGCATGGCCCAGATAGCGCTCGGCCATCAGCGTCCACTGCTCTGAGAGCTGCGGCACCGTCGAGGCGATGATCGAGCTCTCGACGTCGGAGAACGACAACCCGCGCAGCCCGAGCAGGTTCGAGAGCGCGGCGCCGAGCTCGTCGCCGGTCGACTCGCGTACGGTGGCAAAGCGCCAGTGCTGCGCGACCTCCTGCCCGCCGTCGGCCATGACGCCGAAGTGAGTCTGGGTGTTGCCGACGTCGACGAGCAGGAGCATCCGCGTTTTCAACCCTAAAGGAGCGGCCCGCCCGCCCGCACGACGTGCTGGCCGTCCTCGCCGAGCGCGGTGAGCGCGTCCGCGGCACGGGTGCCGTCGGCCAGCGCCAGCGCGTGGTCGATCTCGAGCAGCGGGACGAGCACGAAGCGCCGGCTCAGTACCTCGGAGTGGGGAATCGTCACGCGCGCCGAGCTGTAGCGCACCCCGTCCAGGATCAGAACGTCGACGTCGATGGGGCGCGGTCCGTGTCTTTCACCACCGGGCGCACGGCCCAGCTCACGCTCGAGCGCCTTACACGCGTCGAGCAGCTCTTCAGGGCCGAGGGCGGTCTGGATGCGCAGGCAGGCGTTGAGGAACTCGCGCTGATCGGTCACGAGGCCGACGGGTTCGGTCTCGTAGACCGATGAGGACCTCAGGACCTCGACGCCGTGGCGCGGAAGGGCGTGGGCCGCCGCCTCGAGGTGTGCCCGGCGGTCGCCGACGTTCGAGCCGAGACCCAGATAGCCGAGGCTCATCCCTCGGCGGCGCGCCACACCTCGACCGACACCTCGGTCACCGGGAGCGCCATCGGCGGCTCGGGCTTGGCCGCCTTGATCCACACCGCCCGCGCCTCGTAGCGCTCGAGCAGCCGGTCGGCGATCGCCGCGCACAGCCGCTCGAGTGTCTTGTAGGAGCGCTGCTGGGCGACCAGGTTGGTCATCTCGCAGACGGCCGAGTAGTCGACTGTGTCCTCGAGGCGATCGGTGACCGTGGCGTCGGCCTCGCCCACGTCGAGGCGGATGTCGAGGATGAGCCGCTGCCCCACCTCGCGCTCGGCGTCGGTCACGCCCACGTGCGTGTACAGCGACAGCCCGCTGATCTCGATCGTCACCTCCGGCTCGGGGTGACCTTCGCCCTCCTCCTCGTCCTCTACCTCGTCGAACTCGTCGTCCTGCATGCCCGGGCGACCGTAGCACTCGCCACTGTGAGGGCATCCCGCACCGGCGCCACCTCGTGGACGCGAAAGATCCGCGCCCCATGCACCAGCCCGAGCACGCATGTGGCGATCGTGCCGGGCAGCCGGTCGGCAGGGTCGGTGCGGCCGGTGAGACGCCCCAAAAACGACTTCCGCGAGGTGCCGATCATGATCGGGCGACCGAGCTCGGTCAGCTCGTCGAGCCGCGCCAGCAGCTCGAGGTTGTGCTCGGCCGTCTTGCCGAAGCCGATCCCCGGGTCGAGCAGGATCCGCTCGGTCGTGATCCCCCGCTCGAGCGCAAATGCCATCCGCTCCTCGAGGAACGCCTTGACCTCGCTCACCACATCGTCGTAGTGAGGGTCGTCCTGCATCGTGCGGGGGGTGCCGAGCATGTGCATCAGGCAGCAGCCCGCGCTCGCGTCCGCGACGACCGACGCCATCTCGGGATCCCCGCGCAAGGCGGTGACGTCGTTGACGAGCGTCGCGCCGGCTTGTAGCGCCGCGGACGCGACCGCGGCCTTTGAGGTGTCGATCGAGATCCGGGTGTTTGGGGCGGCGGCTGCCAGCCCTTCGATCACCGGGATCACGCGGCGGAGCTCCTCGCTTCCCGGCACGGGTCCGGCGCCCGGCCGCGTCGACTCGCCGCCGATGTCGAGGATCTCGGCGCCTTCGCCGGCCAGCTCGAGCCCATGCGCGATCGCCTTCTCGGGGTCGAGGTAGAGGCCGCCGTCGGAGAAGGAGTCGGGCGTGACGTTGACGACCCCCATGATCTGGAACTGGGGCCGCGCCGGGTGGGGGGGGCCGGATGGCGCGGGTCCGGGTGCTTCCGGGGCCGCACCGGCGTCACTCATCGGGCCACCGGCCGTGCGCGTCGAAGTAGCGCCGCGCCTCCTCCTCTCGCTCGCGATCGCGATTTGACTGCACGCTCATCCGGAACATCCAGTTGACCATCCACACGATCAGCGCGACGAGGAGGAGCCCGACCCCGGTGGCCGACACGCCGCTGTCGGCGCCCCCACCGGCGATGATCGCCGCCACCCCGCCGGCGGCGATGATCAGCGGCAGCCAGACGCGAGTGGCTTGAAGGAGAAGGCGCCGCCCGGTCACCGCGTGCACGTTAGCCGCCGCTCCCAGCCGGTTGCTGCGGAGCGGGGCGCGCCCCGCGAAGCTATTCGGCGGTCCCGCCGGCCAGCCCGGGCCGCGGCAGCGGGCGCGGGGCCTCACGCCCGGGCGCGCGCTCGGGAGCGCCCGGCGGCGGGACGGGAACCTCGGGCGGAGGCGGTGCCTCGGCGCCGAATACCTCTTCCTCGGTCTGGCCGCTGAGCAGCGCTTCGAACTGCTCCCTCTCGATCGTCTCGCGCTTGACCAGGATCTCGGAGAGCTTCTCCAGCGAGGCACGACGCTCGGCAAGGAGGTCCTTGGCCTGCACGTGCGCCGCCTCGACGATCCGCCGGATCTCATCGTCGATCTCCCGCGCGATCTCATCCGAGTAGTCGGGCTCGGCGCTGAACTCCCGGCCGAGGAAGGGCTGTCCGTGGTCGTGCCCGAACACCCGCGGCCCGAGCTTCTCGGACATCCCAAAGCGCATCACCATCTGCTTGGCGGTCGCGGTCACCTTCTCGAGATCGTTGGCCGCCCCCGTCGTGACCTCGGCGAACACGATCTCCTCGGCGGCGCGGCCGCCGAGCGTCATCGCCATGTTGTCGAGCAGCTCGGCGCGCGTGGTGAGGAACTTGTCCTCGCCGGGAAGCGCGATCGTGTAGCCGAGCGCCTGGCCGCGGGAGATCACGGAGATCTTGTGGATCGGATCGGAATTGGGCAGGTAGTGGCCGACGATCGCGTGGCCCATCTCGTGGTAGGCCGTGATCCGACGCTCCTTGTCGGACATCACGCGGGTCTTCTTCTCCGGGCCCGCGATCACCCGCATGATCCCCTCTTCGAGCTCGTCTTGGGTGATCTCGCGCTTGCCGTTGCGCGCCGCGAGCAGCGCCGCCTCGTTGACCAGGTTGGAGAGGTCCGCGCCGGTGAACCCGGGCGTCTGGCCGGCCAGCGCGTCGATGTCGATCTCCCTCGCCAGCGGCTTGCCGCGCGTGTGCACCTCGAGGATCTTCTTGCGACCCGTCCGGTCGGGCCGGTCGACCACGATCTGGCGGTCGAAGCGCCCGGGGCGAAGCAGCGCCGGATCGAGGATGTCCGGCCGGTTGGTGGCGGCGATCAGGATGATGTTGTCCTTCATCTCGAAGCCGTCCATCTCGACCAGCAGCTGATTCAGCGTCTGCTCACGCTCGTCGTGGCCGCCGCCCAGCCCCGCGCCCCGGTGTCGTCCGACCGCGTCGATCTCGTCCATGAAGATGATGCAGGGGCTGTTCTGCTTGGCCTGCTCGAACAGGTCGCGCACCCGTGAGGCGCCCACGCCGACGAACATCTCGACGAAGTCAGAGCCTGAGATCGAGAAGAACGGCACCCCCGCCTCGCCCGCCACGGCACGGGCGAGCAGCGTCTTGCCCGTGCCCGGGGGCCCATACAGAAGCACGCCCTTGGGGATGCGCGCGCCCAGCGCCTGGAACTTCTTGGGGTTCTCGAGGAACTCCTTGATCTCGTGCAGCTCCTCCACCGCCTCGTCGACCCCGGCCACGTCGCGGAAGGTGATCTTGGGCGAGTCGACAGACATTCGTTTGGCGCGCGATTTGCCGAACGACATCACCTTTGATCCGCCTCCCTGAACCTGGTTCATGAGGAAGAACCAGAACCCCAGGAACAGCAGGAAGGGCAGGATGTAGGTCAGCAGGTTCAGCCAGCCGCTCGTCGACTTGCCCTGGACGTCGAATGCGCCCGGGTTGAGCGTCGAGTCGCTGCGCGCGAGGTTGATCAGCTGCGGCGCGTAGGAGTCAGGGAAGCCGACCGTGTACTTGTAGCCGCCGTATTGGCTGAACAGCGTGACGTTGGCGGTGTTGTCCTTCTCGTGCAGCGAGAGGCTCTTGACCTGCCCGTTCTCGAGCTGCGTGATCAGGCTCCCGAACGAGAAGTGGGGCGACTTGTTCGAGGTCCCGATCAGCTTCTGGGCGAAGAACGCCAAGACGACCACGATCAGGATCGGAAACGCGGCGCTCTTGAAGAACCTGCTCATGGTCGGATCACGCGCATGGCTGCGGGGCCCCGGCTGGGAATTGCCAAGCGTAGCAGCTGAATTTCGGCCAACCGAACCCCTGCAGCGGGCCTTTCAGCCCTTCAACGCCGCGACGTAGGGAAGGTTGCGGTACCGCTCGCCATAGTCGAGGCCGTAGCCAATCGCGAACCGGTTTGGGATCTCGAACCCGACATAGCGCGCGAGCAGATCCACCTTTTGACGCTCCGGCTTGACCAGGAGCGCGCACACCTCGAGCGAGCGCGGGCCCCTGCCGGCGAGGTTTCGCAGCAGGTACTGGAGCGTCAGCCCGGAGTCGACGATGTCCTCCACGATCAGCACGTCGCGGTCCTCGATCGCCGCGTCGAGGTCCTTGAGGATCCGCACGACGCCTGAGGACTTGGTGGCCGACCCGTAGGAGGCGACAGCCATGAAGTCCACCTCGACCGGGATCTCGAGGTGGCGCATCAGGTCGGAGAGGAAGAACACCGCGCCCTTGAGCACTCCGACCAGGATCAGGTCCTTGCCCGCGTAGTCGCGGGAGATCTCGGCCGCAAGCTCGCGCACCCGCCGCTCGAGGTCCTCGGCCGGGACGAGGATCTCCCCGATCATCTGGCCGTCGTCGCTCACTGCTTGATCTTATGTGGCGGCGCGCACGCATCCGGCCGCAAGCGCCCGCGCACCTGGGGGTCGGCGCTCGAAGCTCAGCATGCCCCGCGGTTACCACAGCGCGCACCCCGTGCGGCAGGTCGAGCGCAGCGTCGGTCGGGCAGAGCCAGCAGCTCCCCGACCCGCCGCGCTGTCCCCGGGCGCCGGCCCTCCGGCTGCCGCGTCGGCCAGCCGCTGCGACCACCAGCCGCGCCAGCGCTGCCGGCAGCCCGCGCAGCCGCGCGACCTCGATCTCATCGGCGCCGTGCAACACCTCGTCGACCAGCGCGTCGAGTACCTCGGACTCGTCGCGCAGCACGTCGGCCAGCGCCAGCACGTTGGCGACCGCCGCGGGATGGACGGCCTCGAGCGCGGGGACGAGTCCGTGCCGGACTCGTCCCCGCGCGTAGGCGTCCGACTCGTTGCTCGCATCCTCGCGCCAGGGCAGCCCCCGCTCTCGGCAGTACGCCGTCGTTTGCTCGCGAGTGAACCCCAGCAGCGGGCGCACCAGGATCCCGTCCCGCGGCTTCATCCCGAGCAGCGCACGGCGCGAGGGGGAAGAGGCGAGCCGGTAGAGGATCGTCTCCACCTGGTCGGTCGCCGTCTGACCGGCGGCCACGTCGCCCCCGGCGCGCTGGGCGAGCCCGGCGGCCGCGGCGTAGCGCTCCTGGCGCGCCCAGGCCTGGAGGTTGCCGGACTCGGGCCGGCGGGGGTGGCGCACATGCAGCCTGACCCCGAGCCGTCGACACAGCCTCATGCAGTGCGCCTCGTCGCCATCGGCGGTGTCGCGCAGCCCGTAGTTGACGTGCAGCGCGCTCAGGTCGTCGGCGCCCGACGATCCGCACCGCCAGGTCGAGCAGGCAGACCGAGTCCCGACCGCCGGAGACCAGCACCACGACAGGCCGGCCCTCGCTGAGAAGGCCGGCCTCGCGGACCTCCTCGAGCATCACGCCTCCGCCGCCTGGCGCGCCAGGAAGATCTCGGTCGGCTCGCTGAAGCCGCGCAACTTGACCTCGCCGATCCGTTCGAATTCGAGGTGAGGCTCGGCGCGTTCGACGATCGAGCGGGTCACGAGCACCTCCCCACCAGCCGACCGGGCGGCGATCCGCGAGGCGATGTTCACGTCACGCCCGTAGTAGTCGCCGTCGCGATACAGGGCGTCGCCGTAGTGGACCCCGATCCGCGGCTCGGGTGGACCGGAGTAGAGCTGCTGGAAGCCAACCGCCCAGTCGGTCAGCGCAGCCGGATCGGAGCCAACGATCATCACCTCGTCACCGATCGTCTTGATCACGCGAGCGTCATCCGGCAGTGTCATCTCGACCGCCTCGACGAACCGCTCGACGGCGTCGACCGCCTCGAGCTCACCCTGCTCCTCGGTCAGCCGGGTGTAGCCCGCCAGGTCGGCAAAGGCGATCGCCACGCGCAGGCGCCCGAGGTCGAGCTCGCCCTCGAGGTCGGTCTCCATGTGCCCTACCACGTCCTGCTCGAGAAAGTGCTGGAGGTTTCGCTGGTGGACCTGGTCCATCACCGGCGAGGCCAGCGGCATGAGCTCGCGCGCGATTGTCAGCATCTCGTCCGCCATCTCGAGGCCGGTGGCACCCGAGCGCATCAGCGGCTCATGCACGTAGAGGTGAAACAGCCGTACTTCGGCGTCGGCCACCTGGGCCATGGCCTGGCCGTACACCCTCACCAGCTGGAGCATCGCCACCAGCGGGAGCCCGGCCGACAGCACCGCGGCGACGTAGCGCAGGAGCTGCACGTCGTCGCTCGAGAGGGCCTCCATCTGTGCCTGGTTCATGCCCAGGGAGGTGAACACCCGCTCGACCAGCCTGGGCTCGAGCCCAGTCTCGGCGGCCGCCTCGCGCAGGGTGTAGGTGCGCTCGTCGACGCCCCGGAAGATCTCTTCGATGTAGCCGTAGGCCAGGCGCCCTTCGTTGGTGGCTCGTTTGATCTCCTCGAGCGAGTGGCCGCGCTCGCGCAGCCGGGCGACGATCCGCGCGTGGCCGATGGCGGGCGGTGACCACGTGCCGTCGTATTGGGGGATCAGCCCTTCACGGGCCCAGCGCCGCAGCGTCTGGGGCGAGACGCCCGCCCGGACCGCGGCCTCGCGCAGCGGCAGGCCGCCGTCGGCACTCTGCTCGCGACTGGTTGTCAGGGACTTGGCGGCCACAGGGAGATTCTTGCGCGCGCCCGCTCAGGATCGTTGGCCCCAGGGCGGCACGTTCGGTGGCGGGACCTCGTGGAGAGCGAGATCCCGCCACCCGCGGGCGTTACGGCCCGCTGCGTCGGCCGTTGGCGCTCGTCTCGTTTCCGGCGGCGCCTCGCAGTCGCCTCGGGTCGTGCCCGGGGCTTCCTACGCTCCGGCCTGTTGCCTAGTTCCTGCGCGAAGGTCTACTCGCCCAGGTGGCGTCTGTCAATGCCACCGCGCGGAGACGGTCGCATCAAACCTCTAGATGCGGGTAATCGGCCGCGATCAGTTCGCGATAGCGCTCGAACAGCGGCTTGGTCAGCGGGATGATCGCCAGCGCCGCTTTTACATCGCCACCGGCCTTGATCCGGCGGCGAGCGATGGCGATCGCGACGTTCTCCTTGCCCTGGAAGTAGCGGTTGGCTGTTTCAGAGCTCATCTCCATCCGCACCTTGGGCTCCCAGCTGACGTCGTCGCTCCACTCCCAGGCGAGGTTTTGCTCGTTGTCCCCACCCGCGCGGATGTTCACGACGAGGTCGAGGTCGGTGAAGCTGAATCGCTGCGGAGTATTCGCTTCCCGGAGCTTCGGTCCCATCTCGGGATCCTCGCTCATGATCGTGAACGTCCGATCCATCACCTCCCTGAACTCGGAGGTGGATCTGAACCCGGTCATAGGAGGCCCACCCGGCGTCGGCTCCTCATGGCGCGGCAGTCTAATGGCAGGAAGAGAGCTAGCTTCTCGCGCGCGCGTGTGACAGAGACAGCGACGATCCACCTGCATCCGACGGCTCCCCTCGCTGAGCGGGTCCTGCTGCCAGGGGATCCTGCCCGGGCTCTGCTGCTGGCCCAGACGCTGCTCGTCAAGCCTTCCATGTTCAACCACAACCGCGGCCTCTGGGGCTATACGGGGGTGACCCCGGAGGGTCTCGAGCTCACGATTCAGAGCACGGGAATGGGCGGACCGAGCGCGGCGATCGTGATCTCCGAGCTCGCCGACCTCGGTGCCCGCGCGCTCGTGCGAGTGGGCACCTGCGGCGCGCTTGATCCCTCGCTTCGCCTCGGCGAGCTGCTTGTCGTGACCGGAGCCATCTCGGCTGACGGGACGAGCCGGGCCCTCGGCACAGGCGCGACGCTCGAGCCGGGTGCGACCCTCGGCACGGGCGCGGCGCTCGAGCCCGAACCGCGACTCTTCGCCGGACTGATGGCATCGTCAGCCGGGGGCCATCGCTCGGGCAAGGTCGTCTCGACAGACCTCTTCTACGACGAGCGCGACGGGCTGGTCGAGCGCTGGCTTCACGCCGGCGCCACCGCCGTCGAGATGGAGACCGCAACGCTGTTCTCGCTCGCCACTAAGCGCGGGCTGGCCGCCGCCTCGGTCCTCCTCGTCTCAGACCTCCTGCTGCCCCGACGAGTGCGCATCGACCCCGGCGCGCTGCGCGAGCGCGAGCCTGCGCTCGGCCGACTCGGGCTGAGCGGCCTCGCCGCCGTCTAGCTAAAGCCCGGCCGCGTCACGCTGCCCGACCGCAGCTTCGAGCCGCGACAGCGTCTCCTCGATCGCGTCGAGTCGCTGCTCGAGCCCGGTCGTCCCCAACCCCTGGAGCCGCTGCTGGACGCCGTCGAGTCCGTCCTCGATCGCCTCGAGTCGCTGCGATACCGAGCGCAGGCGGCGGGTCAGCCGCTCGAGGTCGGCGGCGGAGGGAAGATTGAGTGCGCTGAGCGCCACCTCCTGCGCCCGCGCCGCGTGCCCGCGGGTCTCGAGCGCAGCCGACAGCGCGCCGCTGACCACCGGGTTTTCGAGCAGCTCCTGTGCCAACTTGCCGATCGCCTCCTCGCCCTGGCGGGTCATCCGGGCGCGCAGCCCCTCCTCTTTCTCCTCGCCAGTCGCCACCGCCGCCACTCTACAGACCTACGGCGGCGAGGCCCCCGTGTCGTCGTGGGTGCGCGGCCGCGACGCCCCGCCTACCGTCATGGTGCACGACCGCAAGGCCCGCCTAACGCCGTGGGCGCACGACGGTAGGTCCGCGCGCCACGGCTGCAAACCCGGAGAGGATCAACCTCAACTTGAGGGTGACCCCAGGAAAACGCGCATCGAAGTGGTCCAAGCTCCGTCGCGCGTGGCGCTCTTCCAGCGAAAAAACGTCCGCCAGTGCAACAGTGAGGCTACAGCGCTGGCGTTAATTCGCCGATGGTTTCCCTCAGTAGCGCCCCGACCGCTGCTCATCCCGGGCGCGCAGGGGCTCTAGATCAGATGCGCGACAGTTCTCCGTTGCAAACCACACTGCCAGCCGTTAGCTTCCCCTGCCGCGCCGCTGCGTGGAGGCGGCGTCGGCCATTTGCGCATCCAGCTGGCGGGAGGAGATAGGCGAGGTGTCCAGGAGGCTCAAGCTGAGAATCGCGGGCATAGCCCTCGGCTCCGTGCTGGTCACGATGGGCGTCGCTGCGATCCCCACCGCCTCGGCTGACCAGTGCGTCGTCACGGTCACCCTGGTGAGCGGCCAGACGCTGACTTTCAGCGTCAACGTTCCGCCGGGTACTCCGACCTCCGCACTTGTCCCGCCCGGGACAGGCCCGGTCAAGAACGTCAAGGCTTCCTGCGCGCCGAGCAACCCGGGCGGCCCCGCGATCGGGGTCACGACAACCTCCACCACGACGACCAGCTCCACGACGAACGCTCCCTCGCAGCCATCGGGGCATCACTCCAGCTCGTCGACCTCCACCCTCAAGTCTCACTCGAGGTCCAGGCACGCGGGTGGCGCCGGCAAGGTCTCGAGCGGACCGTCGAGCGCGACGACCAAGCCCAAGGCTCAGGCTCCGGCCCCGACGTCCGTCAAGGGAGTCCCCACTCCAGCCAACCCAACATTCTCGTTCGCGCTCCCGGGGCCGGCGCCGATGGGTGTGCCGAACTTCTTCATCGACTCCTTCCAGATCCCCCCGTTCTTGCTTCCGATCTATCAGGCCGCCGGGATCGAGTACGACGTGCCGTGGCAGGTGCTGGCCGCGATCAACGAGATCGAGACCGACTACGGGCGCAACCTTTCGGTCTCGACCGCCGGCGCGGTGGGGTGGATGCAGTTCTTGCCCTCGACGTGGAAGACCTACGGGCGCGATGAGACCGGCTCGGGTTACGCCGACCCCTACAACCCGGTCGACGCGATCTTCGCCGCCGCCCGCTACCTCCACGCCGCAGGCGCCTCCCAGGGCATCGCCCGCGCGATCTTCGCCTACAACCACGCGAGCTGGTACGTGCAGTCCGTCCTCCTCCGCGCCCAGCTGATCGGCGGGATGCCCTCGCCGCTGGTCGGCGCGCTGAGCGGGCTGGTCGAGGGTCACTTCCCGGTTGCGGCCCCCGCCAAGTACGCCGACTCGAACGTCACCAAGCTGGCCAAGACACGGATCAAGACCTCCAACGCTTCGATCGCGATCGACTCAAACCCAGGTGATACCGGGACGAAGATCTTCGCGGCTCAGGGTTCGCCGGTGATCGCGGTCAACGACGGCAAGATCCTCAAGGTCGGTCATTCCAAGACGCTTGGCAATTACATCCAGCTCCAGGACGCGACTGGCAACGTCTACACGTACGCCGATCTCGGCCAGGTCCCCAAGACCTATCCTGTGCCCAAGCCGGTCAAGGTCACGGCGACGGAGATCGCCAAGCAGCTCTCGATTCCGACGGCGCCGCCGCCCAAGGCCCCCGCCACCGCCGGCGTCCAGCCCGCCTCACCGACCGTCAGCATTGCCAAGGCGACCAAGGAGGCCAAGGCGGGTCCGATCTCACTCAAGGTCGCTCCCGCTTCAAGCGGAACGCAGTCGCAAGCGGCTGCTTCGCGCCGCGCCACCCGCGCGGCCGCTTCCTCCTCGGCTCAGACGATCGCCGCGCCGATGGTCAAGGAGCGGCTGTTCGCCTACCCGTCGCGGCCGGCCTCCTACGCCGCAGGCGGCGACCTGCAGATCCAGAACTCCGGCCCCGCGGTCTCGAGCTTCCAGAACTACTTCTCGGACGTCCTTCACCTGGGGAAGAACCAGTACACGCTCAAGCCTCTCAAGGCCGGCGCAATCGTCGTCGCGGGAACGATCCTCGGCCGGATCGGCGCCGGCACTCCGCAGCTTGCCTCCCACCTGACATTCATGATCCGACCGGCGGGCAAGAACGCCCCCTACATCGATCCCAAGCCGATCCTCGATGGGTGGAAGCTGCTCGAGGCGACGGCCATCTATCGGGCCGCCGGCGTCGACCCGTTCTTCGGCCCCGGCGCCAAGAACGCCTCGGTCGGCCAGATCCTGCTGATGTCCAAGGAGCAGCTCCAGAACCGCGTGCTGGCCGACCCCCACGTCGTCGTCTACGCGTGCGGCCGGCGTGACATCCAGGCCGGTCTGATCGACCGCCGCGTTCTAGCCGTGATCGAGTTCCTCGCGGCCTCCGACCTCGATCCCACCGTCTCCGGCCTGGAATGCGGGCACACCCTCAGCGGGTCCAATGGCGTTGACGCCGCGGGCGCGACCGGCTCCTCGGTGGACGTCTCCAAGATCAACAACATCCCGATCAAGGGCCACCAGGGACCGGGATCGATCACCGACATCACGATCCGCCGGCTGCTGACCCTCCAGGGCACCTTCAAGCCCTCCGCGATCGTCTCGCTGATGAGCTACAAGGGGCAGACGAACACGATCGCGATGAAGGACCACACCAACCGCATCCAGATCAGCTACACGCCGGTATTCGGCACAAACAAGAAGCTCTCCCAGGAGCTGGCGAACCTGCTGCGTCCCGGCCAGTGGATCCAGTTGATGAGCCGCCTGTCGAGCATTCCCGAGCCGGTTGTCCCGATCGCGCCCAGCAAGTACGCGATCAAAGTCACCCGCTAGTCGCGATCGCCCGCTTCTTCCGCTTCAGCCAGGTCGAGGTGCCCTGGCCGCTGGGCCCTCCTGACGGGCGCTACCTGGTCCGCGCCGGCGGCGCGAGCGCCGGCGACCCGACTCACGTCCTAGTCGTCGCGACGCTCGGCACGGTGGAACGCCGCCACCTGCTTCCCCGCCGGGCTCGCAAGCGTGAAGCTGAGCCTCAGCCTTCGCCGGCCCCGGTGCCCACTGGCCGCGCCACGTTGATCGACGCCGGCGCACCCCTGGGCTCGCTGGCCGAGTCGGAGGCGTGGCTCGCCTCCGCGGGCGAGGAGCAGCTCGAGGACGACATCGCGACCCTGAACCGCGCCCTTTACGCCTTCCGGCTGGTGACCGCCGATCCCTACGTGGGGCCGGTCGGACGCCACCAGGCACTGGTGGCGCGGGTAGGGTTCGGTGCGGGCGAGGAGGTCGCCGATGGGTTATGGACTCAGGCGCGTGAGCTGGTTGCTCCCGCGCACCGCCAGCGCCGGGCCAAGATCCTGGCCCCGCAAGCCAGGCTTGCCGCCGTGCTGGCTGGCCGGGAGGCGCCGCTCGTCTGCGAGGAGCTTGCGCTCCGAGCCAGGCTCGATCTCGAGGCAGGGCGCGATCGCGAGGCCGCGCTGCAACTGCTCGTCACGCTTGACGCCGCGCTCGCCGAGTTGCCAGCTGACCCTGCCGCGGAGGCTCTCGAGCAGCGGATCGACGAGCTCCGCGCCGAGCGCGACTCCGTCGCCGACGCCGGGCAAGCCGCGCTCGAGGGGCCGCTGGAGGCCCCGGAGCGTGAGACGGTCACCTTCGTGCTGGGGCGGATCGAGGCCGCGCTCCGCGCACGCGCCGTGGCCAGCGCGTAGGCTGCCAGGCCATCTTGCGCGTGCGGCTCTACTACCAGGCCGTTTCCCATCCCTCCCAGGCGGCGCGAAAAGTGCTCGACGTCAAAGGCGTCGCCTACGACGTGGTCAAGGTGCTCCCGCTCCAGCAACGCATTCACCTGCGCCTGGCCGGCTTCCGGGGCGGCACGGTCCCTGCGCTCAAGCTCGATGGCCGTCGCGTTCAGGGTTCGCGGCAGATCGCCCGTGTCGCGGACGAGCTCTGGCCAGAGCCACCACTCTTCCCGGCCGACCCGGAGCTTCGCGCCCGCGTCGAGGAAGCCGAGCGCTGGGGCGAGGAGCGCCTCCAGACGATGGCCCGCCGGATCGCCCGCTTCGGCTCAGTCCGGAGCACCGAGGTGCGGCTGTGGGGCGCCCGCGGCGGAGGCATGCCGGCGGCTGCGCTGCTCGTCCGCACAAGCGGCCCGCTGATCCGCTACTACGCCCGTGCCCAGGAGCTCGACGGGCGCCGCGGCGGCAGCGAGTCCGCCATCCAGGCCGATCTCGATGAGCTGCCCGGACTCCTCGACCATGCCGACAGACTGCTGGCCGAGGGCACGCTCGCCCTCGACGCGCCCAACGCGGCCACGCTCCAGATCCTCTCGAGCGTCGCGCTACTCGACGCGCTCGCCGACCTCCACCCGATCATCGGAGAGCGCCCCAGCGCGAAGGCCGCCCGGGAGCTGTTCCCCGACTACCCCCGTCCGATCCCCAGCTTCCTTCCCGCCGACTGGCTGACTACGAGCTGAGCTCGAGCGCTTCGAGCAGGGCTTCGAGCTCGGCGACGACGTCGCCTGACAGCCGCACCGCCGCGCGGCCGTCGAACGGGGTGGGTCCCTTGGTGAGGATCGCCAGCGCGCCCCCGGCCGACAACGTCAGCTCCGGAAGTCCCGCAACCGGATAGACCTCAAGGGACGACCCGATGCAGAGCAGGACATCGGCTCCGGCAGCGAGCCGCTCGGCAGCGGCGAACGCCTCGGCTGGCAAGAGCTCTCCGAACAGGACGACATCGGGCTTCAGCGGATGCCCCGCGTCGCAGCGCGGGACGCCGTCTTGCGCCGTCTCGTGGCGCTCGCGGACCTCCTCCAGCCGGTAGCGAGCGCCACACCCAAGGCACGAGGAGGTGGCGATCGTGCCGTGGACCTCGACTACATTGCGCGACCCCGCGCGGGCATGGAGCTGATCGATGTTCTGGGTGATGACCGCCTCTAGCAACCCTTTTCGCTCGAGCGCCGCGAGCGCCTCGTGGGCGCGGTTGGGCTGCTTGTCGCCGAGCGTCTGGAAACGCTCCGCGTAGTAGCCCCAGAAGCTCTCAGGGTCGCGCAGGAAGGCGTCGATGTGTGCGACCTTCATCGGGTCGACCTTTTCCCATAGGCCCGTGCCCGGGGAGCGAAAATCGGGGATCCCGGAGGGCACCGAGATCCCGGCGCCGGTCAGCGCCACGACGCGATCCGCCGCGCGGATCAGCTCGGCCAGCGCGGCGCTAGTCACCGCGCGGCCAGGGCCCATCCGAATCTGGTCAAGGTCCGCGTCATCGAGGCCGTCATCAGCCGCCTGACGAACACCAGGTCGACAAGCGGCGTCAGCGGGTTGCGGCGCTTGATCCGGTAGGCCAGCTCGAGCACAACCTCGACGCTATCGCCCTCCGGCAAGAACCAGACGCGCTGCTCGCCGGCGATCGATGCGTCCTCGATCTCGACCGTCTGGCCATCCAGCGGCTCGTAGGCGGTTACGCGCTGGGTCACGCGCCCGCGTCCCGCCGGACCAGACTCCCAGGTGACGACGCCGCCGGTCTCAGGCCACGGACCTTCCACCGCCACCACCCGCGCCAGCTCGTCGACCCAGTCTTCCCAGCCGGTGGTGTCATACCAGCACTGCTCGGCCTGGTGCACGCTCGCCGGCAGCACACATGACACGCGCAATGTCGCCACCGTGCGATTATCGCCATCTATGAGCACCGAGCTGCCGGACAAGATCGAGCCTTATCCCAACCTCTCCCCCAAGGCCTACGAGCATCCGGCCGACCGCGCGGCTACAGCCGCACTCAAGTCGATCCCGATGCTCGACACGGTCGTGCGCAAGCTGATCGAGTGGCAGTACGAGCGCGCCATGCGTCAGATGTACCTGAGCAATTCGGTCCGCGTCGGCGAGCGTCAGCTCCCCGACCTGTGGGCCCACCAGGTCGCCGTCTGCCAGATCCTCGACATGCCGCGCACCTACGACTTGTACGTGACCGACACGATCGTCCCCAACGCGATGGCCCTTGGTTCGCAGAACCCGATCGTGGTCGTGGGGACACCGCTGCTGGGCCGCCTCGGGCCGGGCGAGCGGCGAGCCCTCTTGGCGCATGAGGTAGCCCACATCCTCTCCGACCACATGCTCTACAACACCGCCCTGGCCATCCTCCTGCGCGCCGGTGGTGGGGTCCCGTTCCCGCTGGCGATACCGGCGATGGCCGTCCGCGCCGTGCTGCTCGAGTGGGCCCGCGCCGCCGAGCTCTCCTGCGACCGGGCGGAGGCACTCGTGGTCCGCGACCCGCAGATCGTCTGCCGCGGCCTGATGGTGCTCGCCGGCGGGATGAAGGCAGAGGAGCTCAACCTCGACGCGTTCCTCGCTCAGGCGCGGGAGTACGAGGACTGGGATGACCCCACCGACCGGGTCCGGCGCTTCTTCTACGAGATCAACTCGAGCCATCCCTACGCCGTCCGCCGCGTCTCCGAGGTGATGAAGTGGGTGCAAAGCGGCGAGTACGACCGGATCCAGCGTGGCGAGTACGTCAAGCGCGGAGAGGAGCCACCGGCGCGCGAGGAGGCCGGCGATGCGTTCGAGTTCTACGCCGAGCGCTTCCGCACGATCTTCAAGGACATCGGCGAGAACGTGACCAAGCTTGGCAACCAGGTCGGCGGGCTGGCCGAGCAGGTGGGGGAGTGGATCCGCGGGCGGGGCGGCGGCCGAGACGGCGAGTAGAGGGGCGCCGGTGGGCGCCCGGCGGTTTGGGGGCGCGGGCGGCGCCGCGGGCGCGGGCGGCGCCGCGGGGGCGGGCGGCGCCGCGGGGGCGGGCGGCGCCGCGGGGGAGGGCGCGCAGCCGGGGCTGCGAGTGGGGCAGCGCGGGGGGGACGGCGCCGTCCCGCTGCGGCTCGCCCGCCGCCCTGGCCGCGTGACGCCGTCGGGCGACGCTTATTCGCCTATCACTCTCGTCCCACGCGGCGCGGAGCGGCTAGGCGTCGCTTTCCGACGCTTCTACGCACCGGACGCGGCGCGCGGGCGGCGATAGGCGAGTAAGCGTCGCTCGCCCGCCGCGGGCTGGCTGCCCCGCAAGCGCCGGCCGGTCGCCGGCCGCGGGCTGGCTGCGCCCGCAAGCCGGCCGGTCGACCGCCGCGGGTGGCTGCGCCCGCGAGCCGGCCAGTCGTCCGCCGCGGGCTGGCTGCACCGCAAGCCGACGGTCGCCACCCGGGCCACCCGCCGCCACCCGGGCCACCCGCCGCCAACCGGGCCACCCGCCGCCACCCGCCGCCACCCTCTCCCCCCCGACACCGCCACCCCCACCCAAACCTCCCCGCATCCACTTGACAACCGACTGTCAGCGATATATCGTTATACATCGCAATGGCTCCCCGCCACCCCCGCGACGATCTCGATGAGTTCAAGCGCCTGGCCATCCTCCGCTACGTAGACCGCAAGTTCGGCCCTGTCCCAGTTGCCGGATCACCCTTCGGCGGCGGCCGGGGACGAAAGCGCCGGGGGGACGTCCGCGCCGCGCTCCTGCTGCTGCTCGCCGAGGAGCCGCGTAACGGCTACCAGCTCATGCAGGCGGTTGAGGAGCGCAGCGGCGGCCGCTGGCACCTGAGCCCGGGGTCGGTCTATCCGACCCTCTCGCAGCTGGAGGACGAGGGCTTTGTCCGGGCCACCGAGCGCGAGGGGGCGAAGGTGTTCGAGCTGACCGACTCCGGCCGCGAGCATCTGGACGCCCACGCCCCGGGGCAGGCACCCTGGGAGGATGAGTGCGAGCCGGGAGATGAGCTCACCGCCGCCCTGCACTCGCTGGTCGGCCAGGTCCACCTCGCGGCGATGCAGGTCGCCCATGCCGGCGACCCGCCGCAGCTCAAGCATGCGGCCGACGTGCTCGCCAGGAGCAAGCGCGATCTGTACCGCATACTCGCGGAGGATGGAGATGACTGACGCGCAGGGCGGCCACGCACCCGCGATCGTCGTGGACGGGCTGATCAAGCACTTCGGCGAGGTTGAGGCGGTCCGCGGCGTGTCGTTCGACGTTGCGTCGGGGGAGGTGTTCGGCTTCCTCGGTCCGAACGGCGCCGGCAAGACGACCACGATCAACATGCTCTGCACGCTGGTCAAGCCGAGCGCCGGCGCGGCGACCGTCGCCGGCCATGACGTCGTGCGCGAGCGCGACGACGTCCGCCGCAACATCGGGCTCGTCTTCCAGGATCCGACACTCGACACCTACCTGACGGGAGCCCAGAACCTCAAGCTCCACGCCGAGCTCTACGGGATCCAGTCGAACCTGGTGGAGCCACGGATGAAGCAGGTGCTCGAAATGGTCGGGCTTTGGGAGCGGCGCAACTCGCCGGCCGGCACGTACTCGGGCGGCATGCGGCGGCGTCTGGAGATCGCGCGCGGGATGCTGCACTCCCCGCGGGTCCTGTTCCTCGACGAGCCGACGATCGGCCTCGACCCGCAGACCCGCCGCTCGATCTGGACCTATATCCGCGAGCTCAAGGAGCGTGAGGAGATCACGATCTTCATGACCACGCACTACATGGACGAGGCGGAGTGGTGTGACCGGATCGCGATCATGGACCAGGGCGAGATCGTCGCCCTCGACGCCCCGGCCAGGTTGAAGGCGCAGGTCGGCAAGGACCGGGTGACGATCCACACCGAGGACGACGATGCGGCGATCGCCGCGCTGGCCGATCGCTTCGAGATCGAGGCCCGGGTCATCGAGGGCGCCGTGACCTTCGGGGTCGCGGGCGGCGAGGAGTTCGTCCCCCGCCTGTTCGCCGAGCTCGGGGTCCCGATCCAGGGCGTGAGCGTCTCCCGGCCCACTCTGGATGACGTGTTCATGTCTTATACGGGGACCACGATTCGCGATGCCGAGGAGGACGCAGCCGCGAACCGCAATCGGATGATGATGCAGGTGATGCATGGGGGCCGGCGGTGAGCACGACCGTCGATCGGCCGGCCGGCGATGTCGCCCCGGGGCCGGCCCCCCAGATCATCCAGGTCCACGTTCCTCCTCACAGCCTCGCGTCGGAGCTGCGCGCCGTCCGGATCGTCTGGCGCCGGGACCTAATCCGCTTCCTCAACGACCGGATCCGGATCGCCGCCTCGCTCGTTCAGCCTTTTCTGTTCCTGTTCGTGTTGGGTTCAGGCCTTCAGCAGGTGTCGAGCGCGGGCACGCACGGCGTCAACCTGAAGACGTTCATCTACCCGGGGATCCTGTGCATCGCGGTCATGTTCACCTCGATGTTCTCGGCCGCTTCGATCGTCTGGGACCGGGAGTTTGGCTTCCTGCGCGAGATGATGGTCGCTCCCGTCAGGCGCAGCTCGATCGTCATCGGCAAGTGCCTGGGCGGCGCGACGGTGGCCTGCACGCAGGGGATCATCATGATCCTCGTCGGGCCGCTCGTGCACGTGTCCTACAGCGTCACGCTGATCCTCGGGATCTTCGGCCTGCAGCTGCTGCTGGCGTTCACGATCACGGCCTTTGGCGTGATGATCGCCGTGCGGATCAAGCAGATGCAGGCGTTCTTCGGCGTCATGCAGATGATCGTGATGCCGATGTTCTTCATCTCCGGCGCGTTGTTTCCGGCCTCCGGCCTGCCCCGCTGGCTCGAGGTGCTCAACCGGATCGACCCGCTCACCTACGCCGTGGACCCGATGCGCCGCCTCGTGTTCAACCATCTCCACGTCTCGCCCGTCGCCCACCGGGTGCTCGATCCCGGCGTCACCTGGTGGGGCTGGCACGTCCCGAGCCTCGTCGAGGCGGCCGTCGTCCTGGCCCTCGGCCTGGCGATGATGGGCGTGGCGATCTGGGAGTTCTCGACGACGGAGTAGGAGTCCGTCAGGGCGCCGTCAGCGTGAAGCGACCTGCTCCAGCCGTGTTGCCGCATACGCCTCCGGCCGTTCCATCGATCGGATTGCCGGCCGGGTCGAGCAGCGGCGTCAAAGGATCGACCTCATCGGCCAGGACGAGGAAACCGCCACTAGTGGTCAATGCGCCCGCGACGTCGATCACCTCGTCGGGATTGGAACGCGTCTCTGAGTAGACGAGCGTGCCGGGCAGCTGCGTGCTCAGGTCCGAGAGCTCGATCTGGATCGTCCCCTCGCCGTTTCCTGCGACCCCGCCGCCGGGCTGAGCACACGCCACCGTCAGCGTCGCGGCCAGGCTCGTGACGTCCTTGCCGTCGGAGCGGACATCGAGCGTCACTCTGTCGCCGATCCCGTCGGTTCCGCTGTAGGCCAGCGCCTTGTGTGACTGTGCCACTCTCGCCGCGCTCACCACGCGCACCGACAGGACAGCGTTCTTCGTGCTTGCCGTGGCGCGGGCCACCTTGGTCGGGTGGGCCATCAGGTCAGGGGCATCCGCGGGAGCGCCGTAGGCGGGGTAAGCCTCCGGCGTGCACGTGACCTTGATCGGGTCACGGCCGGCCACCCCGGGTCGATGGCCGTGCAGCCTGTGGAGAAGCCGCCTCCCCTTGGCCGTGAGGACGATCGGTAGGAGATGCAGTCCGGGCCCTGCGGCGGGCTCGATCACCGGCTTGATCAGGCCCAGGCCGTGTCGGTGCCGGTGGCGGCTCGGGCGACCGGCCGGACGCTCGCCCAGCGCCAGCTGACATGAGCCCTGCGTCTCGACGGCTAGCACCGACTTGCCGCCGGAGGCCCGCCTCACGAGTTGTGGCGACAGCGAGAACCGACCGCTGGGGCCGAACGGCCCTGCCAGTGAGGGGCCGGACGGTGGGCCGGAGCCAGTCGGGGTCGTGGTTGTCGATGGACTGGTCGAGGTTGTCGGGGTGGTCGTCGCGGGGGGTGTGCCCGTTCCACCGCCGCCGCCTCCACCGCCGCCGCCTCCACCGCCGCCGCCTCCACCGCCGCCGCCACCGCCGCCTGAGGTCGAGCCGGTCGAGGTCGTGCTCGTGGTCGAGGTGGTCGAGGTAGTGCTCGTCGTCGAGCTGGTGGAGGTCGTGCTGGTCGTCGAGCTGGTGGAGCTCGTGCTCGTCGTCGAGCTGGTGGAGGTCGTGCTCGTTGTCGAGCTGGTCGAGGTCGTGCTCGTGGTCGAGCTGGTGGAGCTCGTGCTCGTGGTCGAGCTGGTCGAGGTCGTGGTGGTCGTCGTCCCGGTCGCGCTCACCGCCGCGCTCGTTGCCGAGGCGCCCCCGCTCCCGTTGGTGGCCGTCACCGTGCAGGTGAGCTGATGGCCGACGTCGGTGTCCGCCACGGTGTAGCTCGAGCTCGTCGCGCCGGAGATCGCGTTGCCGTCGCTATTCCATTGATAGGTGTAGCTCGTCGGGTTGTTCGTCCAGGTGCCCTGTGAGCAGCTGATCGGGTTGCCGGCGCTTGGGGTTCCGCTGATCTGCGGGAGCGCGGTGTTCTGCGGCGCGCCGCTCACAGATCCAAAGCAGTTGACGGTCCCGCCTGAGGCCGCGACGACAGCGTCGACTGTCTGCGCGGTGTCGTTGTAGGTGAGCGCGAATCCCGCGCCGCCGGTCAGGGTTGGGTTTGCTCCGACGCTGGCGAATGTCCCTGAGCGCGTGCCGCTGTAGGTCATCACCGGGATCGTGTCGCCGGTGGCTGCTGAGGCCGCGTAGGCCGAGCCGGGTAGGAGCGTTATGCCTCCGTCGAGTGTCGGGGCTCCGCCGACCGACACCTGGCTGTACTGGCCGCTCGCAGTGCCATCCACCGCCACCCCGAGGCAACCAGCGCTGGTCTGTACGAAGGCGCCTGGGCTGAGCGTTGCGTCGTCGGCGACCGTGAGGGCGCCGCTGTTGGTCAGCGTGTTACTGCCCTGGAAGACGGTCGTGTTGTCGACGATGAACGAGCCGTCGTTCACCAGGTCGGCTGCAATCAGGCCCCCGAGACCGCTCGTAGCCGCCACCATGACCGTGCCGGTGTTGACGAGCGGGCCCGAGCCGACGCTGATGATCTCGTAGCCCTGCCCCGTGCACCCTGGGCAGTCGAGCGTGATCGTCCCCGCGTTGGTGAACCCGTTGGCAGCACTCAAGGTTGCAAAGGCCGCGTTCTGCTGGGCCTGGACGTCGATCGACTGATCAGCCGCGATATTCCCGCTGAGATCCGCCGTGGCGCCCTGGACCTCGAAGCTGCTTGCCCCTGACCCGGTGAAGTTGAGCGTCCCTGCCACGCCACTGGAGATGAGGACTGGTCCTCCCGTGGTCGTCCCCGCTCCCTCGTAGAATGTGCCTCCGGCGACGTCGAGCTTGCCCGTGCCGGTGCTGTCGATCGCGCCGCCCGAGTCGTTCTTGACCGTGGTCTGGTAGGCAGTGAAAGTCGCTCCGTCCGCCAGGTCGAGCGTCCCCTCGTTCTCCAGGGTGGAACCCGATTGCTCAAACAGCGTTCCGCCGCCGGTCCCGTCGGCGTTCACCTGGATCGTGCCGCCCAGGTTGTTCAGGTTGCCACCCAGCTGGACCGTGCTGCCCCGCGGCGAACTTGTGATCGTTCCCGAGTTGTCGATCGGCCCGGATGGCGCCGCGAGGCTCACGGTCCCGCCCGAGCACGGCGAGCTGGCCGACTGGCAATCGAGCACGATCGACCCATTCGATTGGTTGGTGACGCCATTCGTTGTCGTCAGCGTCGTGTCGCCCGTGCCGTCGATGCCGTGGATCACCAGGGTCTGAGTCCCGCTTGCGCCGCCGAGCGTCAGGGACCCGACGGTCGTGGAGTCGGCCCCACCCGCCGTCCGGCCCAGCGTGACCGTGTAGGTCCCGCTCGCGATGATGCACACGGCATCCGAGGAGGTGGGGACTCCGTTTGACCAGTTGGAGGCGACCATCCAGTCGCCGCCGGACGTGTTCGTCCAGGAATCCGTGCAGCCGGCGGCGGCTGACAGCGAGCTGAACACGAGAGCAAGCACGAACACGCCGAGCGCGGCGCCGGCGCCAATGAATCCGCTACGTGAGCGGAGTCGCCATGATCGTGTGCGTCTGCTTATGCGTCTGCTCGACAACCCTGTCTCCTGGAGACCGACCTCCCTGCTTGATCGGCCCCGGGCGCACCTTTTTTAGGTATTTCTTCGGTCGTCTAGTACACGCGACTCGTACTTACGTCCAGCTCGCCACGAGGTACAGCCACCCGGGCACCTTCCGACGCACCCAGACCGCTTGCCGTCTACTGTTCCGGGCAATGGGAGGAGCAGTCCGTCTGGCATTGGCGGGGGCGCTCCTGGTGCTGCTCGGGCCGCCTGCCGCCAACGCGGCGGGACCGCCGCCGCCGAGTGTTCCAGTCTTCGGCTCGTTCCACTCGGTCCTGGCTCAGGGAGAGGGCGAGACGGTCAACGCAGCGACGCTGGCCGCATACGAGGCGTCCGGGACTGCGCCCAGTGTGTTCACCGACCAGCAGCCCCTCTACGTGGGCGTGATGCCGGCACGCGGCCGACCCTCACCTCCGCGACGCTCGGCAACTACTACAAGGACACCGACTTCGGGCAGATGCCAGGAGGCGTCGCGTCGAGCACCTCGCCGCCCGGCGATCCGGGGGCAACGATCTATCGCGATGGCGCGTACGGCATGGCGCACATCTACGCCGATAACCGCTCCGATCTGATGTTCGCGGCCGGCTACGCGCAGGCTCAGGAGCGGCTGTTCCTGATGGACGTGATCCGGCGCACCGCCGAGGGAACGCTGGCCGGGTTGCTCGGCCCGAGTGCCGCGCCGGGCGACGCCTCGCAGCTGACCAACCAGGACTTCTCTCCCCAGGAGCTGACCGACCAGACCAACCGCCTTCCCGCCCAGTACGGCGCGGTCGGGGCAGCGCGGCTACAACGACATCCAGAACTTCGTGGCCGGGATCAACGCCTACATCAACGAGGCGAAGATCGACCCGGCGCTGATGCCCGCCGAGTATGCAGCGCTGGGCGCGCAGCCGGCACCCTGGACGATCGCCGACACGGCGGCCGAGGCGGTGTTCCTCGTCACTCAGTTCACCGTCTCGAACGGCTCGGAGGAGGTCAACGAGCAGCTCCAGGAGGGCTTCATGCGCCGCTTTGGACGGACGCTGGCGCGAGTTCTACGGCGATTTGCGCGAGGCCCACGACCCCGAAGCGTTCACCGTCGCCAAGGTCCCGCTTCCACTCCGACAACCCTGGGCGGGTCGAGCCGCGCCTGCACCTCAACGCATGGCTCGACCTCGGCTCGATCAAGCCCCGCAACGCGGAGGTGCAGGGACCCGATGCCGCCAAGGCCGCCGAGCTGCGGTCACGGCTCCCGGCCTGGGTCCGGTCGCTCGAGCGGCTGCGCACGGCTCTTCCTCACGTCGAGTCCAATGCGCTGATGCTCACGGCAAGGCTCTCAGCCGATGGCCATGCGCTTGCCGCGATGGGTCCGCAGGTCGGCTACTACTCGCCGCAGATCTTCAGCGAGTATGAGCTGCACGGAGGGGGCATCGACTCCGAGGGCGTGACGTTCCCCGGCGCCAGCCCCTGGCCGCTGATCGGCCACGGAATCGACTTCGCGTGGAGCGGGACCAGTGCCAACGGCGACAACGAGGACACGTTCGTCGAGCGGCTGTGCAATCCGGACGGCTCGGCGCCAAGCGACGCAAGCACCCACTACCGATACAAGGGCAAGTGCATCCCGTTCGTGATGCGCGACCAGTCCGTGACCACACCCGTCGCGCCCACCAGCCCCAGCCCATCACAGACGATCACCTACCGGACGATGCGCTCGGTCCACGGACCTGTCTTCGCGTTCGCCACGGTGCGCGGCGCTCCGGTTGCGCTCACCGTGGCCAAGGCGGTCGATTTCCACGAGGTCTCGGCGGCGCTCCCGTTCATGGAGCTCTCCGAGAACGACCCGACCAGCGTGCGCTCGTTCATGCGCATCATGGGTCAGTTCCCAGGGAGCGAGAACTGGTTCTACGTCGACCGACACGACGTAGGCTGGATCCAGTCGGGTGTCTATCCCAAGCACGCCGCCCACTCCGACGTCGACCTGCCCTGGTGGGGTGATGGGCGGGCCGACTGGCGCTGCTTCAACCCCACCACGTACACCGCGTGCTACATCCCTGCCTCCCACCGGCCACAGGCGATCGATCCGCGCGACGGTTTCATCATCTCGTGGAACAACGTCGAGGCGCGGGGCTGGCATCCGCCGCCCACCGGATGGGGCACCGGCCCGCTCGACCATGCGCTGATCCTCCAGCAGCGCCTGAAGTGGGAGCTGGCCGCCCACCACGGCCGGATCGACATCGGCGAGATCGCGCAGGATGCCAACCAGACCGCGACGACCGACCTGCGCGGGCTCGATGACTACCCGTGGATGCGGCGCGTGATCGGGAAAGCGCCAGGCCAGGCCGGGCAGATCCTGGCGCTGATCGACGCGCTGGCCGAGCTCAGGCTGCCCAGCGGCTGGCGCCGACCGGCTCGAACGTCTACGCCTACAGCGCGGCGATCGCGGTGTTCGACGCCTGGTGGCCACGGTTCGTGACCTCCGAGTTCGAGCCGGCGTTCGGAGCCACGCTGATGAAGCAGGTCGAGGACCACGTCCTCTCGCTCCCCTCGGCGGGCTTCAGCTACGACTGGACGAGTCAGGTGCAGAAGGATCTGCGCAGCGCCGATGGCGCGCCGGAGCGAGGCCGCTACTCGCACATCTACTGCGGTGGGACGGGCGCTTCGGGGCCACGCCACAGCCGGCCGAGGGCTACGAGGCCGCGCGCTGCGCCGCGCGCGCTCGCGCTGCCGCGCCGTCCTGCTTCGGACGCTCGCGGCGGCGGTGGCCCAGGTCTCCGCCAAGTACGGCTCGCCGGACCCGAGCGCCTGGCAGGTGGACGCCACCTGCCCGCAAACCGACTCCGCCCACCTGCGACCAGGAGGTGCCGGTGACCGCGGGGGCAGTCGCGACGCCCCCGTTCCCCTGGCAGGACCGCGGCACCTACCACCAGGTGGTGGAGGTAAGTGGACACAGATAGGTGGGGGTTGGCGCATGCGCCAACCCCTCACGGCGGTGCATGCACCGCCGGGCCGGGCGCGCATGCGCGCCCGGCTAGCGGCTAAGCCGCTGCTGGCGCCGGTTCCTCGACGCGCCGCGGGAGGAGCGTCTCGCGCGCAATCACCAGGCGCTGGATCTGGGCCGTGCCCTCGTAGAGCTGGAGGATCTTGGCGTCGCGCATCAGCTTCTCCACCGGGTACTCCTTGATGAAGCCGTAGCCGCCGTAGACCTGGACGGCGTCGGTGGTGATCTCCATCGCGGCATCGGCGGCGAAGCGCTTGGCGTGCGAGGACTCGAGCGTGTTGCGCTTGCCCTGGTCGAGCAGCACGGCCGAGTTCCAGGTGGCCAGGCGGGCCAGGTGCACCTTGGTCGCCATGTCGGCGACGATGAACTGGATCGCCTGGTGCATCGCGATCGGCACGCCGAACTGGACGCGCTCCTTGGAGTAGTCGATCGCGAACTCCATCGCCGCACGTGCCACTCCGACCGCCATCGCCGCCACGCCCGGCCGCGTGCGATCGAGCGTCATCATCGCGATCTTGAAGCCCTTGTTCTCCTCGCCCACCAGGTGGTCGAGCGGGATCTCGACCTCGGGGAAGGTGATCGTGGCGGTGTTGGAGGCCCGCTGACCCATCTTGTCCTCGTGCTTGTCGACGACCACGCCTGCGTCGCGCGGCACGACGAAGCAGCGAGATCCCGCGGTGCCCCGCCTCCTTGTCGGTCTTGGCGTACACCGTGTAGTAGTTGGCGTACTCGCCGTTGGTGATGAAGCACTTGGAGCCGTTGATCACCCACCTGTCGCCCCTGCGGGTGGCGGTCGTCTTCATCCCGGAGACGTCGGAGCCCGCGTCGGGCTCGGTCAGGCAGAAGGAGGCCAGCAGCGGCGCCTCGGACAGCCGGCCGAGGTACTCCTTCTTGAGCTCTTCGGAGGCGGCCAGGATGATCGGCGCGGTGGCCAGCCCGTTGCACGACAGCGAGGTTGCGATCCCCGAGCATCCCCAGCCCATCTCCTCCTCGATCAGCGCCCCGTCGAGGAAACCCAGCCCGGGGCCGCCGTACTCCGTCGGGTAGGTGGCTGTTCATCAGCCCCAGCTCCCAGGACTTCTCGATGATGTCCTGCGGCCAGGTGCCCATCCCGGTCGTAATCCCAGGCGACGGGACGAATCTCCTTCTCGGCGAAGTCGTGCGCCATCTCGCGCATGCTCCGCTGCTCGTCGGTGAGCGTGAAATCAACCACTTGCGATGTCTCCTTGAAACGTGGGCCGGGCGCCTGCGGCCTATGGCTCCGAGGCCGGCTTGGTGGCTGATTGACTAGTCAGTCAACCGCTGTCAAGGGTACCCCATCGCAGCGCCTGAAAGTTGCGTTTCGCCGCCCTCATGCGTGCGCAACAATTAGGGTGTGCACGCGGCGTTCGGCACCGTCCTGTGGATCGTCTGCATCGTCGCGGCGGTGCTGGCGCGTGGTGGCTCTCGCGGCCAGCCGCAAGACCTGGGAGGACTTCGGCAAGAACGGCCTGCTGCTCGAGTGCGAGCTGCGGTCGCTCGCCCGCCTCCGGGCTCGGCGGCCGCTCTGCGCGAGCGAGACGAGGAGATCCGGCAGATGCTGGAGGCGCGCAACGCCAGTCGGATCCGCCGGGGTGAGGAGCCGGTCGACGTCGAGCAGGAACTCAGTCGGCTGGTCGCCCCGCCGCCGTCGATCCCGAGCTGCGCTGCGGAGATCCGCGACCTGGTGATCGCTCGCAACTACCGCCGCACCCGGCGCCGGCAAGCCGCCGCTCGACGTCGAGGCCGAGGTCGAGCGCGAGCTCGAAAAGCTCAAGGTCGAGATAGGCTGAGCGCCCATGGCTGACCCGCGCCGCGTCGAGCTCGAGGACCTGGTCAACCGCCCCGGCACCTACTTCAACCCCCAGACCGAGGTCCTGGTCGTGGTGGACGACTCCCCGGAGCTCGACGCCGAGATCTTCAACATGGAGGAGTTCGAGGGCGCCGACTGGGTCCAGATCTCAGACGAGGTGCCGGTCGACGAGAACCGGCGCGACGAGCTGCTCGAGGCCTTCCAGGTCAGATACCACCCCGGGTCGGCGGTCGACGAGCAGCGATGAGGACGCCCGACGAGCTCGAGGAGGACCACCAAGAGGTCGGCCGCGAGTGAGCCTAGGCGCTTGGGCGGCAGCGATCGCGCGTAGCTGACGCCGCGCCGCACCCATCGCTCGAGCTCTGCGCTTGGTCTTCACGCCCGCGGGATCGACCCGCAGCCAGCCGTCCATCTCGCGCCCGCGCATCTCGAAGCGGCGGGCATGGGGCTCCGGCGACCAGCTCCTCGGTCTGCTCGGGCTCGACCCGGAGCAGCAGCCCACCCTGGCCGCTGACGCTGACCGCCATGTTGCCGTTGATAGGAAGGCCAGCCCGCCGAACATCTTCCTCTCGGTCAGCCCCGGCTCGAGCCCGATCAGCTCGCGGATCCGGTTGGCCAGATCCTCGTCGTAGGCCACCGCGCTACTTGCCCGAGAATCGCCGCGCACTGCTGCATCTTGCTCACGTCGCTCCCGGCGGCTTGGATGCACTGGCTGTATCGGTTCAACGTCGAGGAGCTGCTGGCCGACCCGAGCTCGAGCTGCCGCCGGAGCTTCCGCCGCCAAGCTGGCTCCCGGAGCTCGCCGCTCCGCCCAACAACGAGCTCACGAAGGTGCGCACCTTCGCCGCGAACTGGCTGAAGGGGGCCACCGACGTCGGCGCGCTGATCGTCTGGGGCTGGTTGAGGTCCGCGTACTGCATGCGCAGCGTGAGAGCGGCGCGTGAGCCGAGCAGGCTCGAGACCTGCGCGGGCACCGGACCGTTCAGTGTGATCAGGAGCTTCCGGATCGTCTTATCGGACTTCCCAGTCCACACGTCGAAGCTCGGATTGCTGATCTCGCCGGCAACCCGGTCGATCGTGCTCTGCGAGAGCCCATGGGGAAAGCTCGCCGCGCCCGAGACGCCCAGCGAGGAAGCCCGCGCCAGGAACCGGTTGAAGTCGCGCAGCAGCACCGAGACGTTGATTCGCCGCGCGGATGTGCGTAGTCAGCGTCCCGCCGACCGTCTCGTCGCCCACCACGCGGGGGCTCCGCAGCCAGGTGAGCGGCTGGATCCCCAGCTTGCCCAAAATCCCGGAGCTGTGGCCGCCGCCCGGCGAGGAGGCCACCGAGGCAAAGCTCGACTCGAGCTTCTGGAACTCGGACTGCGGAAGCGGGTAGCTCGTGCCCTGGAAGCTCACGTAGCCGCTCGTGCCGGTGGAGAGAATCCCGAACGCGATCGAGCGCCCGAGCGCGCTGATGCTGAGCGCGAAGTTCGACTGCGGGAGCTTGCCGGTGCCAAGGCTCTGGAAGGGCCCGCCGAAGCTGAGCGAGAGCGGAGTCTTCAGCGCTGCACTCGGAGATGGCTGAACCGAGATGCTGACCGACAACTGGCCGCTCTTGACCTTGTGGACACCGCTGAAGGTCTGCTGGAGCAGCTTTCCGGCGCTGCCCGAGCCCCCACCGCACCCAGCGAGAGCGAGGCACACGGCGGGTACGGCGAGGAGCGCCCAACGGGCAGGATGCCTGCGTGTGGTGTGATTTCCCATGCTTGAAGGTGCTCCTCGGCTACTGGGCCGGCAGCGGGCCGAATGTAGCATCGGGTCCGTCAGGCGGCGCCTGTTGGGTCTGACCAAAGAGACACGGCGCAGCCCGGGCAGGCTCCGGGCTTCCCGTCAGGGTCGTTGGCCTAGACTCGCGCCGTCGTGGAGCCCCGCACGATTCTCTATACCGGAAAGGGCGGCGTCGGCAAGACATCGGTCGCTGCCTGCACCGCTCAGGCGTGCGCCGCTTCGGGTCTGCGCACGCTGATCCTCTCCACCGACCCCGCCCACAGCCTGTCTGACTCGCTAGGCACCCCGCTCGGGAGCGATGCCACCCGTGCCTCGGACAATCTGTGGGGGCTCCAGGTAAGCGCCCAGGAGGAGATGGAGCGCCATTGGTCGGGCGTGCAGGATTGGCTTGGCCAGGTGTTCCTCGAACGCGGGCTCGATCGCATCTCGGCCGAGGAGCTGACGGTCCCGCCCGGGATGGACGAGCTGTTTTCCCTCCTGCGCCTGCGCGAAGCCGCCCGCTCGGGTGACTGGGAGGTGATCGTGGTCGACTGCGCCGCCACGGGCGAGACGCTGCGCCTCCTCTCGTTCCCCGATGTGGCGCGCTGGTGGATCGAGAAGGTCTTTCCGCTCGAGCGCCAGATCCTGACCGCGGCCGGCCCGCTGGCGCGGGCCCTGCTTGATATCCCGCTGCCGACACACGAAGTGTTCGCCGACATCCGCCGCCTGTCCGAGAACCTGATCGCGCTCAACGAGATCCTGCGCGAGCGATCACGGTCGACGATCAGGCTCGTGATGAACCCCGACAAGATGGTGATCGCGGAATCGATGCGGACGTTCACCTACCTCAATCTCTACGGGTACCTGACGGACGCGGTGATCGTGAACCGCGTCTTCCCTGACGAGGTGGGGGAGTACTTCCGCGGCTGGAGGGCCGTGCAGGAGGAGAACCTCGAGCTCGTGCGCTCGGCCTTCGCCCCGGTCCCGGTTCTTCGTGCGCCCTATTTCGAGCAGGAGGTCATGGGCCCGGCGATGCTGGACCGGCTGGCCGGGGCAGTGTTTGGCGAGCGCCACGAGCCGGCGGCGGTCCTCTACGACTCGGTTACCCAGGAGCTCGAGGTCTCAGATCGCCAGGCGCGTCTGCGGCTCGCCCTGCCGCTCGCTGACAAGAGCGACGTCTCGCTCAAGAAGATCGGATTGGAGCTAGTCGTTCGAGTCGACGGCCAGAAGCGGACGATCACGCTGCCGGCGGCGATGGCGGGCTTCCAGCCGACAGCCGCCACGCTCGAGCAAGGGACACTGGAGATCACGTTCGATGGAGTCGACCGAGCGGCCGCCGCGAATGGGCGATGAGCAGCCCGAGCCGCTCCGTCGCCTCGAGGAGCGGCTCGAGCGGGCCACGGACGCCGCCGAGCGCATGATCTCCGACATGGCTCGACAGCCGCCACGCTCCGGCTGGCAGGCACCCCGCGAGGAGACCTCAGCCAGCCGGCCGCTGGCCGAGATCGAGTCGCTCGTGGCGGCTCTCGCCCCACTGCGAGAGCTCATCCCTCCCGATGCCGCGGATCGCCTGATCGCGGCGGTCAAGGAGATCCTGCTGGCGATCCGGGCCCTGATCGACTACTACCTGGAACGGCTCGACCGCCGGCCGCCTGAGCCACCCGAGGTGGAGGACATACCGCTGCGCTAGGCGCCTTGGCCGCCTCCCGGGTGGCCGCTTCGCGCCCCCATACAATCGCTCCATGAGTGGTGCCGCTGCGGCTGTGATCCGTGTGGCCCGCGCGTGGCGCTCCCTGTCGCACGAGCATCACCTCGCCGCCGCCGCGGCCGCGTTGCTGTTCCTCACCCTGTTCTTCCCGTGGTATCAGGAGACGGTCGTCAGCGCGCGCCGCGCGAGCTCCGCGTCGGTGAGCGGCTGGGGCGCCTTCTCGCTCGTCGAGGCGGTCGTGCTGCTCGTGGTGGCCGGGGTGCTCGCGCTGCTCTTCCGGCGCGGCGAGGGCCGCGGCTGGCGCCAGCCGAGCGCCGACGGGATGGTGATCGCTGCCGCCGGAACGCTCTGCGCGGCGTTGGTGATCGTGCGTATGTTCGACAAGGAAACGGTTCAGGTGAAGGCCCCCGGGCTCGCCACCACAGGAATCGAGTGGGGCATCTTCCTCGCCCTCGCCATGGCGCTGTTTCTCGCCTACGCCGGCAACCGGATCCGCACAGCGGCCCCTGGAGCGCCAGGCGACGAGCAACCGACCGGCAGCTTCGAACCGGTCGTCGTGGCCCCCAGGCGCGATCCACGGCCGCCGCGACGAGGTCGCATCGCCGCCGATCAGCTGACGATCCCGCTCGACGAGCGGCGCGACTGACGCCTATCGCGGCCGGGCGGCCGCACTCGGTGCGCCGCTTTCCCCGCCTCCCTATGCGCGGGCTGTGAACGAGCAGTCCATCCGCTTGATCCCGTGGATGAACGAGCTCGAGCGGAAAAGCTCTGGCTCGTCGGCCTCGATGTCCGGAATCGTCCGCAGGAGCTCGCCGAACAGGGATCGCAGCTGCGTGCGGGCGAGCGAGGCGCCCAGGCAGTAGTGCGGACCTCCGCCCCCGAAGCCGAGATGGTGGTTTGGCTCGCGTGTCACGTCGAAGCGCCAGGGGTCGCTGAACACGGTCTCGTCGCGGTTACCCGAGTGGTAGAAGAGCACGACCTTCTCGGTCGCGCCGATCGGCTGGCCGCGTAGCTCGGTGTCGCGGGTCGCGGTGCGGCGGAAGGTGAGGACCGGGGTGGCCCACCGGACGAACTCTTCGACCGCGGTCGGTAGGAGCCCTTCCGGGTCATCGAGCAGCTTGGCCTTCTGATCTGGGTGCGTAGTGAGAGCACGCAGAGCATGTGAAGTCGTGTGGCGCGTGGTGTCGTTGCCGGCCACCGATAGGAGCACGAAGAAGGCCGCGATCTCCTCCCGTGTCAGCTTCTCGCCGTCGACCTCGGCCTGAACCAGCCCCGTCATCAAGTCATCGCCTGGATGCCTCTCGCGGTGGTCGGCCAATTCCTTGGCGAACTCGGTCAGGCTCCACAGCGCCTCACCCAGTGCCACGACGGGCTCCTTGTCGCCACTCACTTCGGGATCGGAGACCGTCACGAGCGTGTCGGCCGCCTTCACCACACGCTCGCGATCGGCGTCCGGCACTCCGATCATCGACGAGATCGTTATCAGCGGCAGCCGTTTGGCAATCAGCTCGACGAAGTCTCCTCCTCCGGTGGGCGCCGCCTCCTCGACGATGCGGCGAGCGTTCGTGCGGATGCCGTCCTCGATCCGAGCCACCTGCCGTGGTGTGAATGCCGCCGAGACCAGCCCGCGCAGCTTCGTGTGGCGAGGCGCATCCATGGCGAGGAATGACTGCGACGCCTCGAGCATCTCGGGCGGGGCGTCGCCGAACTGCGTGCCCTGGCCCGAGCAGAAGCTGCTCGGGTCGCGGGATACGCGGCGGATGTCCTCGTAGCAGACGACGGCCCAGTAGCCGCGCTCGTCGCGCTCCTGGACGCCGAGGATGTCCTCGAGCGGCTGGTGGTGGGAGATGGGCGCTTCGCGCCGGAGCACGGCGAACGCGTGGTCGCGCTCCTCGGCCGGCTGGTCCCAGAACTCCAGTGAGCCGAGGTCGATCTCCTCCAGCCTGAGATCGCCACCGATCGCCATGGCGCAAGCCTACTGACCGAGCTTTCCCACCACGAAGGCGAAGTAGCCGCTGACCAGGCCGACGACCAGGATGCCGGTGACGATCAGCGTCCTCGACTTGATGACGTGTCCGTATGCGCCCACCGCAAACCCAAAGGCAATCACCGCGACATAGGGACCGATGTTGCGTGAAAGAGCCGCGATCGGCAGAAAGTCCACGCGCGAACCCTATATTTGACGGCCCGCGCCGATGAGCACTACGCCGTCATCCGTCGAGGAGGTCGCCACCGGGCTCGAGAGCGCCGGCTATCTTCCCGGTCCGTCGACGGCGCTCGTCTCCTTTCTGGCCATGAAGCTCGGCAAGCCCGTCCTGGTCGAGGGCCCGGCGGGCGTCGGCAAGACCGAGCTGTCCAAGGCGCTGGCCAGGCTGCTTGACCGCCGCCTGATCCGCCTCCAGTGCTACGAGGGCCTGGACGAGGCGAAGTCGCTCTACGAGTGGAACTACCGCAAGCAGCTGCTGCGGATCCAAACGGAATCCGCGGCGACCGGCTGGCAGGACGTCCAGGAGGACATCTTCGGCGAGGAGTTCCTGCTCGCGCGGCCACTGATGAGCGCAATCGCCTCCGAGGAGCCTGTCGTGCTCCTGATCGACGAGATAGACAAGACCGACCAGGAGTTCGAGGCGATGCTGCTCGAGCTGCTCTCGGACTTCCAGATCTCGATCCCCGAGCTCGGACGGATCGAGGCGCGGACCCGGCCGGTCGTCGTGCTCACCTCCAACAACACCCGCGAGCTCACGGAGGCGCTCAAGCGCCGCTGCCTGTATCTGTGGCTGGACTACCCCAATCTCGAGCACGAGCTGGCGATCGTGCGACTGCACACTCCCGATCTCGGGGACCGGGTGGCCGAGAAGCTCGTGCAGGTCGTCCACCGCATCCGCGAGCTCGACCTCAAGAAACCGCCCAGCATCGCGGAATCGATCGACTGGGCCAGGACCCTGCTCCTGCTGGGCGCCAGCGACATCGACTCGGACACGTTCGGGGAGACGATGAGCGTGATCCTCAAGCACCGCGCCGATCTGGACGTGGTCGCGGCGCGGGTGGGCGTGATGCTGGATCCCGCGGCCGCCGATGCCACAGCCGCCTAGGCCGCTCGCTGCCCCGCGCGGACTTCCCGAGCGTTATCCGGGGGGCCTGGCCGGCTCACTGCTGGCTTTCGCCGAGGACCTGCGCGAGGAGGGCATGGCCGTGGGCACATCGGAGATCCTCGATGCGTTCGGCGCGCTGGACCACGTTCCGTGGTCAGACCAGGAGGACTTCAAGGAGGCGATGGCGGCAACGCTCGTCAAGTCCCCCGAGGATCGGCGGGTGTTCGAGCTCGTTTTCGCGCGCTTCTTCTTCCGCGCATCGGAGGCCGAGGCCGCGCGGCGGCGCATCTCGGAGGCCGACGCGGCCGGCTCGGTGGACGTCGACGTCGACCTGGACACGCTGCGACAGCAGATCGCGGCCGCGCTGCGCGACGGATCGGACGCCGCGCTGCACGATCTCGCCAGGCTCGCCATCGCCGCCTTCGGTCAGGGCGAGGGATCGGGCGTACTCGGTGTCGACGTCCAGCGCATCCGCCGGGCGCTCGGCCTCCGCGCCGAGCCCCAGCCCGATCTCCCCGATGACGACCCCCGTCGACACGGAACACCGCGCGAGCAGCTGCGCCGCTTCGAGGCTCATCTGCGACGCGAGCTCGAGCGGGCGATGATCGAGCGAACCGCGTCGCTGCCGCCCAAGCGGCCGCTGACCGAGCTCGATCGGGCGCTGCCCACCGGTCCGATTGCCGACCTCGCCGCGGTCCACCGAGTGGTGGCGCAGCTCAAGCGCCGGCTGGCCACCCAGGGACACGAGCTCCGTGGGCGCAAGCGCCACGCCCAAGTCGACGTCCGGCGGACGATGCGTGCCTCGCTCGAGACCGGTGGCGTTCCGATCACCTTGAAGTACCGACCGGTGCGCCCGCGCCGGCCCGAGATCTTCGTGCTGTGCGACGTGTCTACCTCGGTGACCAGCGCGTCGACGTTCTTCCTGAGCGTGCTGCATGCGCTGCACGACACCTTCCGCAAGCTCCGCTCCTTCGTGTTCATCGAGCGGATCTCCGAGGTCACCGAGGTGTTCGAGCACGAGCGCGACTTCCGAGCCGCCAGCGAGGCGATCTCGCGCGATGCGGGGGTAGCCGACATCTCGGGCTACACCGACTACGGTCGTGTGTGGGAGGAGTTCCTGGTCGAGATCGAGGACGAGCTGCACCCGCGGGCGACCGTGATCGTGCTGGGCGACGCGCGAACGAACGGCCGGCCGCCCCGGGATGATCTGTTCGCGGCGGTCTGCGCGCGTGCTGGGCGAACCTTTTGGCTGAATCCCGAGCCCCGGCTTTACTGGAACTACGGGGACTCGGTGATCTCCGCCTACGAGAAGCACTGCGTGGCATTCGAGTGCTGGCGCACCGACCAGTTGGAGGAGTTCGTGAAGGTTCTCTCGCGTGGCCCCCACGCGACCACAACCTGATGGCGCGCGATAGCATCACGCGAGTCCTGACAACCAGGGGTGCTGGCGGGTAGAGCCGGCTGAGATAGCGTCTCGCATCCGCGCCGCCGTGGCCTTGAGCCGGCGCGGACCGCGGAAACCCCGGCGCTGACCCTTCGAACCTGTGGGGTAATGCCCGCGAAGGGAGCGACAACGGAGATTCTCGAGGCGGCAGCGGTTATGCCGCGCCTCGCCGTCAGCGTGGAGGACGTCAGCCGGACGTTCAGGACGCGGCGCGGCGATGTCACAGCGCTCCGCGGCATGTCCCTCGAGGCCGCCCCGGGCGATGTCATCGCTGTCGTCGGGCCGAGCGGCTGCGGCAAGACGACGCTGCTCGAGCTCATCTGCGGCCTCCAGCGTCCCGACCACGGCCTCGTGAGCGCCGCGCCCGCCGCGCTCATGCCGCAGCGCGACCTCCTGCTTCCGTGGGCGAGCGCGATCGACAACGCCGCGCTCGCGCTACGCGCGCGCGGCCTGTCCCGCGACGGAGCGCAAATGCAGGCCCGCCCCTGGCTCGAGCGTTTTGGCCTTGGCGGCTTCGAGGCGGCTCGGCCCGCCGACCTCTCGGGCGGCATGCGGCAGCGCGTCTCCTTCTTGCGCACGTTGCTCGCCGGCAAGCCAGTCCTGGCGCTGGACGAGCCGTTCGCCTCGCTCGACGCGATCACGCGGCTCGAGATGCAGGGCTGGCTGTCTCACGTTCTCGAAACCGAACCGCGAACCATCGTGCTCGTGACCCACGACGTGGAGGAGGCGGTCCTGCTGGCCGATCGCGTCGTCGTGATGTCCCCCCGGCCAGGCCACGCGGTGGCCGAGATCGAGGTGCCGTTGCAGCGCCCGCGGGGGCCGACCGATCCCGAGGTCGTCGCGCTCAGAGAACAGGCGCTCGCAGCGCTGGGGTTGGAGCGGTGAAGCGGGCCTGGCGGCCATTGCTCGTGCTCGCAGCGCTGGGCGGCGCCTGGGAGCTGTATGCCGACCTGGGGACGTCCGAGCGACGGCTGATCCTCCCGCCCCCTCACCAGGTGGCGAGCGCGCTGTACGACGACCGATCGCTGCTCTGGTCGAACTTTCTCGTCACGGCCGAGGAGGTCCTGCTCGGGATCCTCGTCGCGGCAGCGGTCTCGCTGGCACTGGCGATCGCGATGCACTTCTCCCGGACGATAAGGAGCGCCGTGTATCCGTTGCTGATCGCCTCGCAAGCAGTTCCGATCCCGATGCTCGCCCCCCTCCTCGTCCTCTGGCTCGGGTTTGCCATCGGTCCGAAGCTGGTCGTCATCGGCCTGGTGTCGTTCTTCCCAATCGTCGTCACGACGCTCGGCGGCTTCGCTGCCGTCGATCCCGACCTCCGGAAGCTGATGAGGACATTCGACTCGCCAGCGCGACGAACCTTCCGGCTCGTCGAGCTGCCCTCTGCGCTTCCCAGCGTGCTGACCGGCGCCAAGATCGCGGTCGTCGTAGCCGTGATCGGGGCTGTCTTCGCGGAGTGGGCAGGATCGACCTCCGGGCTCGGATACCTCTTCATCCAAGCTGAGAATCAGGTGCTCACCGCCCGGGCTTACGCCGCCGTCATCATCCTCTCGGTCTTCGCCATCGTCCTCTTTGCGCTGCTGGCGCTGGCCGAGCGGCTTGCCGTGCCGTGGGCTTACAGCTCGAGAGGAGAGCCGACGGCGTGAAGCGCCTCGCCGTCCTGCTCCTGCTGGCGCTTCTTCTCACCGCCTGCGGCGAGAAGAAGGAGGCGGTCTCGCCCTCGACCGCACGCCAGCCCCTGACGCTGATGCTCGACTGGTTCCCCAATGCCGATCACGTGGGCATCTATCAAGCCCTGGCCGAGGGAGACTTCAGGGCCGCCGGGCTGGACGTTCACGTCCAGGTTCCGTCCAACCCAGCCAGTCCGCTCGAACTGCTGGCGGCGGGGAAGATCGACGTCGCCGTCTCCTATGAGCCCGAGGTGCTGCTCGCCCGCGATCGTGACCTCCCGATCGTGTCCGTCGCGGCGATCGTCCAGCAGCCCTTGACCTCGATCGTCTCGATCGGCAAACACGCCGTGAGCTCGCCGGCTCAGCTGAAGGGCAAGACGGTCGGCGATGCCGGTATTCCCTACCAGCATGCGTATCTGGAGACGATCCTGGCCCATGCCGGCGTTGCGACTCGGTCGGTCAGGGAGGTCAACGTCGGCGCCAACCTGGTGCCGGCGATGCTCGCGGGCCGAGTCGACGCCACGCTCGGCGCTTACTGGAACTACGAGGCGATCCAGCTCGCCCAGATGGGCAGGCATCCGCACGTGATCCGGATGAACCAGGTCGGTGTCCCGACCTACGACGAGCTCGTGCTGGCGGTACGCGCGAGCACGCTTGCCAAGCACCCTGACCTCATTCGGCGCTTCGTCCAAGCGCTTTCCCGCGGCTACGAGTCGGTGCGAGCCAACCCGGCGGCCGGGGTGGCCAACCTCGTGCGCGCCAATCCGAGCCTCGACCGTCGCCTCCAGCGGGCGAGCGTGATGGCGACCCTGCCGGCGTTCTTCCCGAGCCAACCGAATGAGCCGTGGGGCTGGCAGAACCCCGTGCAGTGGAACGCGTACGGGCAATGGATGCTCAGCCATCATCTGATCTCCCATCCGCTCGCGGTCACGGATGCTTCGACCAACGAGGTCCTGGCCGGGCAGGGCATCTAGGGCGCTCCGGGCCCGCGGCCTGGTCGGAAGGGCGCTCGGGACCCGTGGTGCGTGGAGGTCGGCCCGCGCGCAGGCCGATCATGGCGAGTGTGAGAACGCACAGCCCTCCGGCGAGCCCGGTCGGAACCCCGTCGCCCGAGCGCTTGGCCACCGCCCCGCCCACACCCGACCCCATGATCTGGCCGCCCGCCCAGGCTAGGTTCATCAGGGCCGCGGCCAGACCCTGGTCGAGGCTGCGCGCCTCCGCGGCGTCTGAGAGCAGCGCCATCGCCGGGGCCCAGAATCCGCTGAGCGTCGTCATGACCGCCACGATCAGGAGCGCGAGCAGCCAGGCGCTTCGTGGAAGCGTGAAGCAGGCGAGCGCAAACCCGGCCGACCCGAGCCCGAAGCGCATCGGGAGCACCCTTCCCGTCCGGTCGGACAGGCGTCCTACCGCGGGCGTGATGAGCGCCTCAGACCCCGCGGCCACGAGGAAAGTAGCGCCGATCACCGCCGCCCCAGCTCCGAGGCGGTGCATGCGCAGCGGCCCGAGCACGCTGATGACGCCGGAGACCATCGCGGGCAACACCATCAGCCACATCCCCAGACGCAGGCTCCGGCCGGCAAAGGCCTCGAATAGCTGACGCAATCCCTGGCCAGACGGCGCGTAGTGCAGCGGGATTCGGCGGGCCTGGTCGATGAGCAGAAGGCCGGCCAGGACCACGACGCTGAACGCCGGCGCGCGGCCGATTCCGCTCGCCAGCGTGCCGATCACGGGCCCGAACAACGCTCCAGCGATCGCGGCGCCGAGCGCCCTTCCGATCAGCCCGCCACGGCGCTCAGCGGGGGCTTCGGCGACGATCCAGGCCAGGCCACCTGCCCATGAGCAGGCGCCGCCGACGCCTTCCACGAACCTAGCCGCGTCCAGGGTGGCGGCGTCGTTGAGAAGACCAAAGGCCAGAGTGGACCCTGCAAGCAGCGCCAGCCCCCAGTAGACCGTCCTCCTCGGGCCGAGCCTGACCGCGAGCACCCCGCCCGGAAGCGATCCGACCAGCGTTCCGAGCGGGTAGGCGGCCGTCATCAGGCCCGCCGAAAGCTTGGTCAGTCGAAGCTCGTGGGTCAGGGCGGGCAGGAGTGGCGCGATCGCGGCGTAGAACATCGTGTCGACGAACACGACCGCGCCGATGACAAGGACGAGGCGGCGCTCGTCGAGGCCGCGCGAGGCTATCTTCGTCCGTCCTGAAGCCCTCGCCACAGCCAGTACGGATACGTGGCGAAGATTGCCGCCGCGACGATGTGGGTCCGGGTTCCGGCACGCCGGCAGTCGAGCTTGAGTACGCCTGAGTTGAGCATCCAATCGCGTCCCGAGCGTGCCCGGCAGAGCCGCCAGACAGGACGTGTCCACGGCTTCTCGAGATAGAGCCCGATGCTCACGCCCCAGAAGATCGCCATCGTCCCCGCCGCGAACACCGTGTCACTGCCGCGGCTCGGGGCGTCCTTGGTCAGGTGACCGTAGGCGCGTCCGTTTGCGTACAACCACGGTGGGTCGATCAGGAAGGACATGGTTTCTCGAGTAGGTCGAAGGCAAGCCTCGTGGCAAGCGCCATGATCGTCAACTGCGGATTGACGCCCAGCGAGCTGGGGACGACCGAGCCGTCGGCCACGTATACGCCCTCCGTCCCGTGGACCGCGAGCCGCCCGTCGACGACGCCGTGCGAGGGCCGCCCATCGGCGCGCGCGGTCCCCAACGGATGAAAGGCCATCAATCGGAGATCTCTCCGCCGGGCGCGGTCGGGTGTGATCCCCGTCGGCAGCGGGAGATAGACCTCGCGGGCCCCGGCGGCGCTGAGCAGCTGCTCGAGGCGGCCGATCCCCCGGCGGAACTTCTCGAGATCGGCCGCAGCGAGGTCGTACCGGATCACCGGCCGCCCACCGACCCGATGAATCGAGCCGTTCGGGCCGTCTGAGACCATCAACCCGAGCTGGGCCAGGGATCGGTACGACGCCATCGCCCTGGCGTGGTCCCGTCCGACCAGCGGCAGCGAGATCGCTGCGTAGGACGGCGGACCGCCGACCGTCTCGAACATGATGCCCTCGCTCGCGAACTCGTCGACGTAGAAGCTCTGAGGCACGCCGCTGGCCATGTCCACGGCCTCGTCCATCAGCGCCACCGCGGCGGTCGCCGGGTGGAGCGACAGGTTGCGCCCGAGTTGTCCTGAATCACGCCCCGATCCGGCTGGCGCGTAGCAGAAGCGGAGTGTGCACGGTGCCGCCGGAGACGATCACGACCGGCGCTCTGACTTCTACGCGAGCGCCGCCGGCAGAGCGAGCCTCCACCCCACGA
Source organism: uncultured Solirubrobacterales bacterium (assembly GCA_963803595.1). Classification (GTDB taxonomy): domain Bacteria; phylum Actinomycetota; class Thermoleophilia; order Solirubrobacterales; family Solirubrobacteraceae; genus Palsa-465. The sequence continues at coordinate 163,740 of CAWDNF010000002.1, read as the reverse complement.
GCCCGCCCGCCCTCGACCAGCACGCGGCGCGCGTCGACCCCGGTGAGGATCTTGGCTCCGGCCGCCCGGGCGCGCGGGATGTAGGTGATGCCGGTGTGCTGCTTGGCCGACGTGGGGCACCCGAACGCGCACACGCCGGACCCCACGCAGCCCTTGGCGTTGCGCCGCAGATATCCCCCGGACCACCCCAGGCGTTCTGCGCCACGGCGCACGACCATCGCATTGCGGCCGGCGAGCTCCGGCGAGACCTGCTGGATCGACAGCGCTTGCTCGACCCGCCGGAAGCAGGGTTCGAGCGATCCCTCGTCGAGCTCCTCGAGCCCGAACTCCCGCCGCCAGCGATCGAGCACGCGGTCAGGCGTACGGAAGCAGGTTCCGGAGTTAACGAGCGTGGTGCCACCGATGCCACGTCCCAGCGGGAGCCCGACGGGCGGGTTGCCGACTGTCAGCGTCTGCCCGCCGTCGCGGTAGAGCCGAGCCAGCATCTGGGCGGGCCGCGCGGTGAACTCGTCGGTTCTGTGCTCGGGACCCTGCTCGAGCATCACCACGCCCGCTCCTCCTTCAGCCAGCTCCGCGCCGACCACCGCGCCGCCCGCGCCGGCCCCGACCACGCACACGTCGGCTTCGAGCGTGGAGGCGGTCACGGCCGGCCTTCCCGCTCTCGCACCGCGCGGCCGCGTGCAACGATGGTTTCGGCATCCCACCCCAGAGCACGCGCTATCTCGGGCTGGTCGTAACGGCCTAGTGCGGCGACGCCGGAGAGCGCCTGATCGGCGCCCACGAACGCCCCCAGCATCGCGCGCCCCCTCGGCCGGCGCACGAGCGGGAGCAGCGCGCGAACGAATAAGCGTTGCGGCCACGGACCGGCGGCGACGAACTCCTCCAGGGCGCTAGGCACAGAGCTAGGGTACGGCCAATGCTGGTACGTGAGGACGACGGTGGGGTGCTCGTGATTGGCCAGCAGTCGCACGCCTGGCTCTCGGGTCAGCTGGCGCGGGCGTGGGGCAATGAGCGCTTCGGCACAGTCGAGCCCTGGGAGGAGGTGTGCCTCGGCGCCGAGCAGCACGACATCGGCTGGGCCGAACGTGACCTCGAGCCTCTGTACGACCGAGACAAGCACCTGCCGCGGTCGTTCATGGACATGCCGCTCGACGTCCACCTGTCTATCTGGACCGAAGGGCCTCGCCGGCTCCTCTCGCAGAGCCGCTACGCCGCGCTGCTCGCCTCGCTGCACGGCGCGCGGCTGTACGAACGCCGCGACCTAGATCGGGCAACTGCCGAGGACGCGGCTTCGATCCGCGAGTTTCTCTCCCGACAGCGCGAGTTCCAGCGCGAGCTGATCGGCCAGCTTCGCCTGGATCCAGCCGAGCTCGAGCGCAACAGCCTGCTGTTGTGGACCTGGGATTACCTGTCGCTGGCCGTGTGTCTCGATTGGGCGCCCGCCACAGCCAGAGCCGCTCCCACGCTGGGCGGCGTGGTCGATATCCGGGTGACTGCCAAGGAGAAGTCCTTCCAAGTCGAACCGTGGCCGTTTGGGTCCGATGAGCTGCGTGTCCGCTGTGAGGGACGCCGGCTCGAGCAAGCGTTCAGGAGCGAGCAAGCGATGGACGAGGCGCTCGCCGCCGCGCCGTGGGAGGCACTCGAGGTACGGCTGACTCCGGGATAGCCGCAGACCAGGAGATCCGCCGGGCCTCTACACCGGCGCGCAGCGCGTGCAGCCCGGCCAGGCCCGCCCAGGGGTGGTATGGGGCGAACAGCTCCAGCACGTCGGCCTCGCTCGCACGGGCGTAGGGATCACCGCCGGCCTTGAGCCGGCCGACAAGCTTGAGATAGCCGAGATCGCCCGCCGGGATCTGATCGAGGCGCGCCTGACCGGTGAGTGCGAGCATCTGGAGCGTCCAGCTTCCCACGCCGGGAACGCGACGAAGCCGCGCCCAGCCGCGCTCATGCTGCGGGTCGTCGAGATCGACCCGGCCGGTGGCCACCTCACGAGCGGCGCGGACGAGCGTTATGGCTCGGCCGGGCGAGAGATCCAGCGAGGCCAGGAGTGCCGGGGCCTGGGCCGCGACCGTCTCGGCGGTCGGCGCATCACGCATGCCGCTCGCTTCACAACTCCGACCGAGCTTCCACACCATGCGACGCTGGATCGCTGCGGCACGCTCGATCTCGATCAGCTGCTCGCAGATCGCCCAAGCCAGTGCCTCGAACGGATCGGGCCGCCCGGAGGGCCGCAGCCAGGGCCGAGCGCGAACCGAGGCGCCGATCATCGGATCGAAGCGGAAGCGCTCGTAGAAGGGCTGCAGATCGAGATCGACCCCCAGCGCGCAGGCGCATCCGCTCGATCCCCCACTCGGCGCGCTCGCGCGCATCGGCCTGAGCCGCCGAACAGGACCCGGTCGGCTCGACACCTGCGCCACCCGCACGAGCACCGGCTCGCTCGCCGGCGTGCAGAAGCCGGTGCAACACCCCGCCGCTGACTCGAGTCAGCCCGTCCAGGCCGCCGGTCCGCGGAAGCCTGAACACCCAACGCGGACGTACCTCGACACGAAGCTCGAAACGCCCGCGGGATACTGTCAGCGCATGCCGACGTCAGTCGACGTATTCGCCAAGGCTCGCGAGCACGAGCGAGCTCGAGCAGCTGCGCGCGGCGCGGGAGCTCGACCTGGTGCCCTACTTCCGCGTGCTCGAGGGGCCGACCCTGCCAATCGTCCAGATGGAGGGCCGGCGGCGAATCATGCTCGGCTCCAACAACTACCTGGGGCTGACCGGCGACGAACGAGTGCGTCAGGCAGCGCTCGACGCGGTTACTCGCTACGGCACCGGAATCACCGGGCTCACGGTTCCTCAACGGCACCACCGAGCTGCATCTGGAGCTCGAGCGTGAGCTGGCCGACTGGCTGGAGACCGAGGACGCGCTGGTCTTCACCACCGGCCACCAGGCCAACGTCGGCGCGCTGGGGACGATCCTCGGGCCCGGGCGACACGGTGATCGCCGACTCCGGCGACCACGCTTCGATCCTCGACGGGATGCTCCTGTCGCGGGCCAAGCTGCGGGCCTTCAAGCACAACCGGCTCGACCTCCTGGAGAAGACGGCTGGAGAGCGCCGCCGGTGACGGCGGCGGGATCCTCGTGGTGGTCGACGGCGTCTTCTCGGCGGAGGGCGATGTGGCGCCGCTCGCGGAGATCGTCGTCGCTGTGCGATCGCTACGGAGCCCGGCTGATGGTCGATGAGGCCCACGCGCTTGGGCGTGCTCGGGGCCCGCGGGGCGGGCACCTGCGAGCTGCTCGGAGTCGAGGACCAGCGTCGACCTGCGGATGGCCACGTTCTCCAAGTCGCTCGCGTCCTGCGGCGGAGTGATCGCCGGGCCGGCTGACGTGATCGAGTTCCTGCGCTTTCAATCGCGGCCCTTCATCTTCACCGCGTCCGGCGGTGCCCGGCTGCGGTGGGCGCCGCCCTGGCCGCAGTCAGGATCTGCCGCTCCGACGAAGGCCGCGGACTGTTCGCCAAGGTGCTCGACAACGCCCGGTACCTCCACCGTGGGCTGGCGGAGCTCGGTTTCGCGCGTGGTCGCGCCGACGACGCTGCCCGATGGGACCGAGGTCGTGACCCCCGTGGTGCCGATAGTCGTAGGCGATGACTGGAAGGCGGCGCTGCTCTGGAAGGCCCTCTATGACGCAGGGGTTTACGTCAACGTCATGATCCACCCGGCGGTGCCTCCCGGCGGCGCGCTGCTGCGCACCAGCGTGATGGCGACCCACGACGAGGCGGTCCTCGACCAGGCGCTCGAGCGCTTCGCGGAGGTCAAGCGGGCCTTCGAGGCCGAGCACGGCCCGCTTGCCGAGCCCGGGGACAGTTCCTCAGCGACCTAATCCGGACCGTCAGGGACCTGACGCGCAACCGCCGTTGCTTGTCCGTTCGCGCACAAGGCGATGCGCCGAGAAAAAAGCCGCTCGGAGCGCATCGGGGACCCACATGTGACGTTGCTGTTATCCGTCAGGTGCCGATACGTTTCCTGACGTCGCCGGGAGAAGGGCCGAGTGCGGAAGACTCGGGGTGTGAGCTTCCTACAGGCGGGACCGAGAACGGATCGCGGCGACACTTCGAGATAGAGGAAGGGCCTGTGGCCGGGCGGGCCTAGAGCGTTCGCCTGGGCGCAGGACATCTGCAAACAAGCGTCGGCTTCCGCATGCGGAAGCAGGGAGAGGGAAGTACATGTCGGAGACAGCCATCATCACCCGCGAGCCGCAACGATTGCGTGCTCTCGAGCGAGCCAATGAGGTGAGGCTTGCGCGGGCGGAGTTGAAGCGAAGGATCGCCGATGGCGAAGTGTCCGCCGCTCGAGGTCATTCTGAGTCCGCCGTCGGAGGCGCGCAGCTGGTCAGTCGCCGACCTGCTGATGACTCAGCGCCGCTGGGGGACGACTCGGTGCCGGAAGTTCCTGCTGCGCAACCAGGTATCGGAGACCAAGCCGCTCGGCTCGCTCACCGAGCGCCAGCGCCGCCTGCTGGCGGCGCAGCTGAGCTCGAGCGTCGCGCACGGGCCGCCGCTCCAGCTGGTGGGCGCCCACTGATCGGGCGCTTGACACTGAGAGGGCACCGCGGGCGAGCCGGTCCTCGGCTAGCGTCCGCTGAAGCCGCCGCCCAGCGGGTCAGCGCCGGCCAGGAAGAAGAACCAGATCACGAACGCAAACAGCGTGATCCAGGCGGAGATCACGAGGACGACCTCGAGCACGAAGTGCCCGGGGTCGTCCATCCCGCGCGCCACGACGTTGGCCCGGTAGACGTTGCTCAGCTTGGAGAGCAGCCCTGCGAGCAGAATGATCGTCACCACGGCGCCCAGAAACGCGGCTCCCACCGAGGTCGCCCAGCGAAGACGTGGCTCCCTGGATCTGCGAGCCGACCCACAGCCAGAGGAGTGGCGCGCCGACCCATAGGCCAAGGCTGCCGAGGCCCATGATGAGTACGACCAGGACGGCGCCGGCACCGGTGCGCACGTGATTGCGCATCGGCGACTGAGCTTAGCTGCGATCGGCTAGGGCACTAGCCGCTTGGACGGGCCGCGGCGCCGAGCGGGCCGCGGCCCCTGGCTAACGGACAGCCAGAGGAAAGCTTGACCTCCCACCACCCCATCAGCATCCCGATCAGGCCGAGCCGGGGCCTGACCTGCCAGACGCCGCATCCGCCCTCGCCCAGCTCGCTGCACGCGATCCGGGCGAACCGGTGCTTGGCCGGCTCGAGCAGCATCCGCTCGAGCTGAAGTCGCTTGGCCTCCTGCACGTCAGCCTACGCGGCTGATCCGGAGACGGGCGTGGTGCAGGCGCTCGGCCAGCTCGTCGCGCACGCGCTCGAGCTCGCCCGAGATCGAGCACGCGGGCCGTGCCCTGCGAGCCGTCGCCACCCAAGGCGACCACACCCATGCCGAACGCGGTCACGAAGGCATCCGAGAGCTCACGTTCTAGCCGCGCGATCTGCTGGCGCAACGTCCGGCGAGCGGACAGCTCGTCGAGGTCGACAACGCTCGGCGCCCCTACCGTGGGAATCAGATCCTGAGTCCGCGTCTCCTGCTCCAGGAGCTCCATCGCTGCCTCCATCGACGGGCGCGTCTTACTGTACCACCGTAGCTACCCGCTCTGAAGCACTTCCCCACACACCCAGAGCGCCTCCTCGACGTGGATGTCGGGCACCCCATCGACTCCTACGGCGAACAGGACGACGCGTCGTGTCGGCCGGTCCCACCCCGTGGCCTGGCGCGATCGCTCCGAACAGGAGCGCCTGAACTTCACGCGCGTCGGCCACCACTAGCCGGCCCTCCGCCAGGCGGTGCTCGCCACTGCCGAACCTCTCCCCCTCGAGCGTGGTCCGGATGCCCAGCCCGGTGACGTCCACCCTGTCTGCGTCGAGCGCCCACACCGGGACGCCGGTCTCGACGAGCGCGATCAGCAGCCCATCGCTCAGCAGATCCTGGGAGCGAAAGCCGCCCTGGAGCAGCCGGGCCACCGCAGCCTCCTCGCTGGGAATCCGCGTGGCATCCGGGTCGAGGCCCGACCTGGCGAAAGAAGGCGCGGTAGGCGTGCGGGATCGGCTGGGTCCGCATCGCGACGACGCCCGCGCCGCGATAGCGATTGGACAGCGCCGCGCAGCCGCAGCTTCACCGCGCGCGGTGAGGGCCGTACGCGTCGCCGGCGACGGTCATCCAGCGCAGACCAAGTCCGGGGAACTCCGCGTGCGACAGAGCCCGCGACTGAACCAGTCGCGGCGAGCAGCTCCTCCTCGCCGTTCACGACGAGGAGCGCACGAGGTTCGCGACCTGTCCGGCCAGCGCGCGGCTGTCGGTCCAATGTCCTCCGATCAGCCTCTCCTTGACCGTCCCGCCCCGCGCCGCGAGCTCGACGATCGGGCACACCTCGATCCCGTAGAGGGCGCCCGACGGCGCCGTCGGCGTCGTAGGCCACCGGGATTGTCCAGTGATGAGCCCTGACGGCGGTCGAGGCGGCGGCATGGCTCGGCGCGGACCGCGATCGCGGCGAACTGGACCGCCGGAAACCGCCGCCAGACCGCCTGAAGGGCGTCGACCTGTCGCTCGCAGACGTTCGATCCCGTCACGAAGAAGGCAAGTACGAGCGGTCCGCGCGCCTTGAGCAGGCACACGTTGAGCGCCCGCGCGTCGTGCCGGGCGGCGGTGCAGGGAGGGCGCAGGTTGGCGTCGCCGTTCAAGTCGAGGTGGCGAGCGGCGCAGCGAAGTTGCGAAGCGGACTGCCGGACGGGATACCCGCGGTACCGGCGCTCCGGCGAGCTGAGAAATGCCACCGAGATCACGATCACGAGCGTCAACCCGAGCAGCCCGATCATCCGCCGGTAGGGACGGGTGTCGATGACCGGTGTCGGCGCCGGCCGCCGGCCGGCTCGCCGGGCCGCCGCCTGCTGCCGCGCGATCTGGGTCGAGCCGCCTGGGCTGGCTCACGCCACCCGCGCACGGCGCCGCGGGCGCGGCAGCCCGGCCAGCAGGCTGGTCGCTCTGGCCGGCCCGCCTCAGCCAGCTCGCCGCGCTCGGACAGCACCAGCACGGCCGGTAGGACCACCAGCACGCCGGCCAGCGACACGGAGAGATCGATCAGCGTGACGAAGCCGAAATCACGCAGCATCGTGATGCTGGACAGTACGAGGACCGCGAAGCCCATGATCGCTGTGAAGCCCGAGGCCAGCACGGCCGACCCCGTCGACTCGTAGGCCCGACTGAGCGCAGCCGGAACGGCGTGACCCTCGCCGCGTTCCTGGCGGAAGCGTTCGGACAGCAGCACGCTGAACTCGGTCGAGATCGCGATGACCAGCGTGCCGAGCGCGGCTGACATCGGATTCAGGGGATGCCGATCAGGAACAGGATCAGCGAGGACCATCCCGTGGCCAGAGCGATCGGGATCATCGGCACGATCGCGCGCTCGGCCTGCCGGAAGACGGCGAGAAGCACGAGCCCGACCAGACAACCCCCGGCCAGCAGCGTCAGCAGTCGCCGGGCCGAGGAGCTCAGCACCGCGTTGGCCTGGGCGGCCATCACCGGCAGGCCGGCCAGCTCGGGCGCTCACACCCGGGTGGCGGGCGCAGCTGCGAGCGCATGTAGTCGATCACCCGCTGCTGGCGCGAGCAGCGGCATCAGCCGGATGCCGAACGCCAGCGTCGCCTCATGCCGGTCAGGCGTGATCACCGCCTGGGAGAAGTACTGGGGAACCGCGGCCAGGAGCGTGTCGACGCTCGAGCCGTCAGCGAGCCGCAGGCGCTCTGCGCCTGCACCCCGGAGCAGAACAGGTCAGGCAGCGACAGCGCCGGGCACAGGGTGGAGTGCGAGCAGCCCTTGGTCTCGAGGTATCCGTAGTGGCTCAGGAGCTTGTCCTCGTAGCGGAGCATCCAGCCGATCGTGGACGGCGAGGCGACATTGCGTCCGTGGATCACGACATCGATCTCCCCGGAGACCCCGGTCACCCGCTCGAGCGTGTGCAGGTCACGCAGCGCCGGCATGCTCGAAGGGACGAGCTTGGTGACGTCTGACTGCACCGCGGTCTGGGTGTCGGCAACCCAGCCGAGCACCGCCAGTAGGCCCGCCACGGCCAGGATGCGCCCGGGTCGCTGCAAGCGCGGCTGCCGAGCAGCGAGCGCCCGGCGGCTGCGCCGAGCGCGCTGCGGCCACCCGCCAGGAGCCGCCGCGCCCCAGACGCGCCGAACCTGACGCGCACTGCGCTGACCCCAACTCGGCGACGATCTCCGCCCGCGCCGCGCAGCGAAGCAGCCGCGATCCCGCCATCGCGACCGGTCAGCGCCATCGCCGCCGAGCCGATGGCGAGCGCACACACCAGCGCCGACCGCGATCCCGACGATCAGCAAGACCCCGAAGCCGCGCACCATCGGCACGGGCGAGAGCTGGAGCACGAGGAACCCCGTCGCGGTGGCGAGCGCCGCGATCAGCGATCGTGGGCACGCCCGGCGAGCGCTGCGCGCGCTATCGCCCCATCCACCGAGATCTCGCCGGCGGCCTGGCTGCGGCGCGCCTCCTCGGTGCGTGACTGGAACTGGATTGCGTAGTCGACCGCCAGCCCGATCAGAATCGGCAGCACGGCGATCGAGGCCATCGTCAGCGTGCCGCCGAGCAGCGAGGTGAGACCGAAGGTGATGCCGGCGGCGGCCAGCGCGATCACGAGCGGCAGGAGTCGCAACCGGCTGCGGAAGATGACCATCAGCGCCACCGCCATCACCAGCAGCGCGGCGATCAGCAGCATCGGCGATCGAACCGGTGATCTTGGCGGCCAGGTCGTTGACCACCACCGGCACGCCGGTGACGGTATAGGTGCCGCCGTATCCGAGCCGGAAGATCGGCATCCTGATCGCCCGGCGGATCAGCGAGATCGCCTGAGCCTGCTGCGCGCTCGAGAGATTGGGCTTCAGCCGCGCCTGGATCAGGGCGGAGCCGCCGGTCGGGAACAGGTAGGCGAAGCGCGCCTTTGGCTGGTTCACCCCTCGGGTCTGGTCGAACACGATTTGAGGGATGAACTGCGGATCGTCGATTCGCGGCGTTCCCGTCAGCCCCGAGCTGAGCGCACTCTGCTCGAGCTGCTGGAGCTGCTGCTGGTAGGCGAGCTGGGAGGCAGCGCGGCATGCCTGCTGGGCCTGCGCGCGACTGAGACCCCTGGCCAGTGCGAGCTGGGAGGCCGCATGGCAGGCCTGCTGGACCGCGCTGACGAGCGCCGGTGAGCAGGTCCGCGATCTGCGTGTTGACCGCCGCCACCGCGCGGTTGAGGAACGTGCCAGGGCCGTAGACGACCTGGATCGGCTTCGTCTTCATCAGCTGCCCGCAGGGGCTCGCACCAGCCGCCGTACGGGCGCTGGGTGCCCGGCCGGGGCCGGTGTGAACGATCCCAGGCTCTGGTTGGCCACGAGGACCTGACCGGCCAGGCAGGCCTCGAGCTGGCTCTCGGTCGCCAGGTCCTTGGTCTCCACGAGGTCGGTCAGCGGCTCGCGGATCAGCACGATCACCGCGTCGCCCGCCGAAGTGCTGGTGGTCGTCGGCGCTGGCGCGATAGCTGGCCGCCGACTTGCTGACGAACGTGTCGCTGCCGGCATCGGCCCCCATGCCGGTGGCCAGCAGACCACCGGCGAGCGCAAGCGCGGCGACGATGCCCAAGGTCAGCACCGGCCGCCTGCGCAGCAGCGCTGACGAACTGCCGAAGTCTCTCCGTGACGTTCATCGGCACAGGAAGTTAACGGGGCCGGGCCGTCCGAGCGTCGGTAGGCGGGTTAACGCTGGATGAATGAGGAAGCCGCCGGGGGAAGGCACCGCGCGGTGAAGGCCGGTGGGGGCGCGGCGGCCGCGTGGCACCTCGCGCGCAGCGCGGGTGCGGGGCGCGGGCGTCCGCGCTCCCGCTAATCCATCGACAGCGGTCCCTCGGACTCCCCAGACAGGAACTGCCGAATGAACGGATTATCGGAGTTGAGCATGTCCTCCGACGGACCCGCCTCGACGATTCGCCCCTTCCACAGCACGTTGATGTAGTCCGCGACCCGACGCGCGGTGAGGATGTCGTGGGTGATCACGCAGAAGGTGGGCAGATGCTGCTTCTGCTTGGACTTGGCGTCCTCCATCATGTCGCGGTGGATCTCGAGGATCAGCTCACCCAGCAGCGCGGTGCGGACCGGGTCCAGCCCCGAGTCGGGCTCGTCGAACAGCACGATGTCGGGCTCGAGCACGAGCGCGCGGGCGAACCCGGCGCGCTTGCGCATCCCGCCTGAGAGCTCGTTGGGCATCTTCTCGCGGGCGTCGGCCAGGCCCACCTCTGCGAGGCGGCGCATGACGATGTCCTCGATCTCGTCCTCGCCCTTCTCGGTGTGCTGGCGCAGCGGGAACGCGGTGTTGTCGTAGAGGCTCATCGATCCGAACAGCGCGCCGTCCTGGAACAGCAGCCCGAACTTCTTGCGCATCTCGAACAGGTCGTCGTCGGGCATCGAGGGCACCGACTCGCCATGGACGAGGATGTCGCCCTGGTCGGGGTACAGCAGGCCGACCATGTGCTTGATGCAGACGGACTTCCCGGTTCCGGAGGGACCGATGATCATCGACACCATGCCCTCGGGCAGCCCCATGTTCAGCCCGCTCAGCACCATCGAGCGGCCGAACGACTTGTACACGTCGATGAACTCGACGGCATCCGGTCGCCCCGACGGGTAGACGCGATACGTGTGCCAGCGGTATTCCTCGTCGGAGGAACCCTCCGGCGGAGCCGGCGGCGCGGCTGCTCGTCGACGACCGAGACTCGGGAAGACGACGCGCTCTCCTGGGACTCGCTCTTCTGAGCGCTGCTCCCACGGCATCGTCGACCCCGAGCCCCGCCCTGATTGCCTCCGAGCTCTCGCCGGCGCTCTCGGCTGTCGGCTCCGGCGTGCTGTCCTGGGCAGACCCAGGCTCGGGCTGACTCGGCGTCCCGGCCCGGCGCCTCACCGCCCAGTGGAGCCGGCGCGTCGCTCGGCGCGGAGGACTGCTCACCAGGCGAGGCAGGAGCGTCGCCGCCAGATGCCGGCTGCGAGCCGGCCGGCTTGGGCTCCCAGTCGCCGGGGCCCCATGACTGTGCTACGGGATCGCCGTGCGGGCGAGTCGGCTCCGGTTGCGCTGGGATCCGCCCTCGCGCTCGTCGCCTCGTCCAAACAGGTTTCCAAACCGTGGCATCGTCATCCTCCGATCGGGGCTCGTGGGTTGGCGCCCCAGAACAGCTGGGTTCCGAGCATGCCGATCAGGTGCACGCCCACGAGATTCAGGACCATCGATTTCGCCGTGGCGGTTCCCACTCCGACCGGGCCTCCGCTGGCGGTGTATCCGTAGTAGCAGCCGACGAGCACGATCATCGTGGCCTCGGCCATCGCCTTGATCACGCTGTATAAGAGGTCCGGCGGGTTCTGGAACTGCCAGAAGATCAGGAAGAAGCCGCCTGAGGAGACATCTCCGATCTGCTCGACCACGGCCAGCCAGCTGGCGAAGAAGCCCGGCGCCGATCGCGGCCAGGTACATGAACGGCAGCACCATCCAGGCGCCCAGCAGCCGGGTGGCGCACAGGAACGTCATGCCGCTGATTCCCATCACCTCGAGCGCGTCGATCTCGTCGGAGATCCGCATCGAGCCGAGCTCGGCGACGATCCCCGTGCCGACCTTGGCCGACATCATGTAGCCGAACGCCAGCGGCACGATCTCCCGCAGATCGCACCAGGCGGCGAACACGCCGGCGTAGGCGGGCGCGCCGATCGAGCGATTGAAGTAGGCGCCCTCGGTGCCGCACTCCAGGCCGGTGATGAACACCAGCCCCCAGATCACGAGCGTCGAGCCGACGATCAGGATCCCGGCCTGGCGCAACGCCTCGCCGAAGAAACGGAACACCCGCAGGCTGAACACCTCGTAGACGACCTGCGAGGTGAACTTGACGATCTCGCCGAAGGACTCGACCCAGCCCTTCGGAGTGGTGAGCAGCTCCTCCATCTAGCCGCTCTTCGGGATCGTCGTGATCTCCGGGTGCGTGGCCAACAGCGTCTGGGTGAACGCGTAGTTGAACGCGAAGATCCCGTTGAAGGCGATCACCACCGCCTCGTTGACCGCGCGGCCCACCCCCTCGGCGCCACCCGACGCCGTCATCCCCTTGTAACAGCAGACGATCGCGATGATCGCCCCGAACAACGTCGTCTTCAGCACCGACCCCCACAGGTCGGTGGTCGAGGTGTTGTTGAAGAACGTCGCCCAGAACGGCCCCAGCGGCGCGTGGTTGACCAGCGTGGCCAGCACCCCCCCGAAGATCCCGAACAACAGCGCGTAGATGTCGAACAGCCCGGTGACCAGCATCAGCGCCAAAAACCGCGGCACGACCAGGTTCTTGATCGGATCGACCCCCAGCACCTGCAACGCGTCGAGCTCCTCGCGGATCTTGCGCGCGCCCAGATCGGCGGTGATCGCCGTGCCCGCCACCCCGGCCAGCACGACGGCGGTCACGAACGGCGCGAACTCGCGGATCGACGCCAGCACGAAGAACCCGCCCAGACGATCCAGCGCGCCGAACAGGACCAGGAAGTCCGCCGCCTGCAGCCCCGGCGCCTCATAGCCAAACGCCACCGTCGAGATCAGCAGCGGAAACCAGCACAGCCGCAGCGCGAACATGAACTGGCCGACGAACTCAGGCCCATACGGATACGGCGGCCTCACCGCAGCCACCACCGTCTTGCCGGTGAGGATGACCATGTTGCCAACCTCTTCGAGCAGCGACTTGGTCGGCAAGAAGCCTCGCTCGACGACTCCGCGGACCATGCTCTCTCGAATCCTCCCTAGGGCTAGCTGCGCCGCCTGCCGCGACGCGCCAGATAAGCGTATTCCAAGGCGCGGAGCAAAAGACAAATTGGAACCGTCGCCTGGCCGAATTTCAACCTGCCGGCGCGGGGTCCGAACTGGCGTGAGGGGCGCGCGCAGGTGGTATATGTTCAGCCCCCCGGATCGGACAGCCTCGGGGAGAGCTAATGAGGAGAGGCGCTGGCAGGAGCATCACGATCGCGGCCGCCGCGGCGGCAGCGCTGGCGCTGGCCGCATGCGGCAGCGGCTCGCGGCAGGACGCGAAGGAGCCCCAGCGGACCTTCCACGTCGACGTCCCCGCGGCCAGCGTTCCCGGCCCAGCAGACGCTCTCGCAACACTCACAGCTGATGATCAAGGTGACCAACGCCGACAGCCGCACGATCCCGAACGTGGCGGTGACGATCTGCAACGTCACCTGCCAGTACCCGGCCCCGATCGGCGAGGGGACGAGCGTCAAGCCGTTCGCGACTACCTCAACCATGACCGGCTTGGCCAACCATTCGCGGCCGGTGTGGATCATCGACCGGCCTCCTGGCCGTGCGGCTACAGCTGCGCCAACGGTGGCGGCGGCTCGGATTTCACCGCTGACGCCAACACCTGGGCAGCGGGCGCGCTCAAGCCCGGCCAGACGGCCGTCTTCACCTGGGCCGTGACCGCCGTCCAGCCCGGTCGCTACACGGTCGCCTGGAGGTCTCCGCCGGGCTCAACGGCAAGGCGAAGGCCGTGCTGCCTGATGGCTCGGCGCCGCGGTGGCACCTTCGACGTCGCGATCTCCGCGCGCGCCCGCGCAGGCTACGTCAACGACGCTGGGGCAGATCGTCAAGACGAAGTAGGCGGCGCGCCGGCGGCGCAAGCGTAGTCGCGCGCTGGGCCGCCGGCGCGCAGGAGCCTCGAGTCGCCGGCGGCGCCGACCCTTGAACCGCAACTTGTAAGCCCCGCCATGGGTTTTCCCCTACGTTGGCGCGGCATGCTGTACAGGGGCGCAGTTCGGATCGATTTGCTCGCTCGCGCTGCTCGGCGCGGGCACGGGTGGCGCCTTCGCGGCGGCGCCGGGCGGGCCATCCGGGCGGCGCGGGGGCGTCGAGCACCACGCGACCACCACCACTCCACCACGACGCCCCCGGCCCGGCGCCGGCCGGCCGCAACCCTCTGGCCGGACGCGGGATGTGGATCTGGGAGCTTCAGCGCTCGAGCGGCGGCAACCCGTCCTCGATCATCGCGACGGCGCAGAAGTACGGGGTCAAGACGCTGCTGATCAAGAGCGGCGACGGGACAAGCCCGTGGTCGCAGTTCAACTCGAGCCTCGTGGCGCGACTCCACGCGGCCGGGCTGCGGGTCTGCGCCTGGCAGTACGTCTACGGGGCCCACCCGGTCTTCGAGGCCGAGGTTGGCGCGGGCGCCGTCCACGCCGGTGCAGACTGCCTGGTGATCGACGCCGAGAGCGAGTACGAGGGGCGCTACGCGCAGGCCCAGGCGTACCTGAAGAAGCTGCGCCAGCTGATCGGCGCGAGCTTTCCGGTCGCGCTGGCGGGGTTTCCGTACATCGACTACCACCCCGTCGTTTCCCCTACTCGGTGTTCCTGGGCCCAGGGGGCGCGCAGTACGACGTGCCGCAGATGTACTGGGCCGACATCGGAACCACGGTCGACGCGGTCTACAGCCACACCTACTCCTACAACGTGCTCTACGGCCGCCCGATCGAGCCGCTCGGCGAGGTTGCGGTCAACCCGCCTCCCCGCCAGGTGATCCGCTTCCGCCAGCTCTCGCGTGTCTACGACGCGACCGGCGTCAGCTGGTGGGACTGGCAGGAGTCCCCGCTTCGCGACTGGAAGGCGCTCGGCCAGGCCGGTCGTCCAACCTCAGCGGCTACAGGGTGCAGATCACCCTCCCGACGCTGAGCGAACGTGGCGCAGGCGGGATCTCGGCGGGCGACCTCGTCGTGTGGGCCCAGGAGCATCTCTACAGCGCCGGTCAGCATCTGCGGATCGACGGCGACTTCCGCTCGCAGACCTATGCCGCCGTGACGCAGTTCCAGGCCACGCACGAGCTTGACCGTCACAGGCCAGGTCGATCCCGCCACCTGGCAGGCGCTGCTGCGCTACCCGCCCGCGCACGTCACCTGGACGACGCACAATGGCAAGACGACGGCTACGGCCTCACGCGCGTCGCTCACGCTTCCGCCGCCATCTTCGGCGCGGCTGCCCGCCCGGGCCTACGAGATCCCTCGCGATCTCGGGGCCGGCGGCGTGCCCTGAGCACGATGCGCAGCCCCCTTTAGCTTCGCCTTCACAATCGCTGGGCAAGATGCTCGCCAGTGCGAAGCAGCCATAGATCGGCCATCGCCTTCGCGACGCTCGCCGCCGCGCTGGCCGGCTGCGGCGGCTCGAGCTCCAATGCGGGCCACCCATCGGCCACCCATCCGCGCCCGAGCGCACACCCCGCCCCGCCGACCAAGCTCACCGCAGCGGCGCTCGGCTCGTTGCCGGCCGCCGTGCAGGACGCGGCTGTCGCCACGCTGCCCGATGGGCGGATCGTGCTGCTCGGCGGGCTCGACAGCTCGGGTGGCTCCACGGGGACGATCACGCTCCTCTCCGGCGGCATCGCTCAGCCCGGAGGTGCGCTTCCCGCCCCTCAGCACGACGCCCAAGCGGCGAGGCTAGGTGCGGACGTGTTCGTGTTCGGCGGCGGCGTCGTAGCGAGCTACAACCACATCCTTCGCTACGACCCGGCGAGCCGGTCGGTCAGCCTGGCCGGCGCCCTGCCGAGTGACGCATCCGACGTGGCAGTGACCCCGATCGCCAACACGGCCTACATCGTGGGCGGATACACCGGAGCGGAGCCGCTCGACACGGTCATCGCCTGGACGCCCGGGAGCCCGGCCCGGGTAGTGGGCAGGCTGCCGACCGGGCTGCGCTATGCCGCGGTCGCCGCAGTCGGCCGGAGCCTGATCATTGCCGGCGGCACCGAGCCTCAAGCGATCAGCGACGAGATCCTCAGCTTCGACACGGCGACCGGCGCGCTGAAGCGCCTCGGAACCCTGCCCTATCCACTCACGCATGCGTCGGCGGCCAGCCTCGACGGGCGCGTCCTGATCGTGGGCGGTAAGCACCAGCTGACCGGAGGGCAGACCGGAGCGATCCTGGCCATCGACCCGGCGACGGGAGCGGTGACCCGAGTCGGGCAGCTCCCGCAACCGCTGTCCGACGCCGCCGTCGCCCAGGTCGGAGGGCGGGTCCTCGTCGCGGGCGGCGACAACGGATCGGGACCGCAGCGCGGGGTGATTGCACTGACGGCAGCCGGGTGAGGCGACCGTCAGCCCTCCAAGACCGTCCCGGCGGCGATCACACGGGGCGCCTCGGCCTCGAGCTGCACAGAGCCGCGAATCGCGACCCCTTCCTCGAAGGTAACGTCGCCGCGCACGACGAGGCGCTCTGCCTCGCGCAGCGAGGGCGGCCCGGCGGGGAAGCGAGCCTCGAAGCTCTCCAGGATCCCGTAGAACTCCTTATCGAGGTCTACGTCGGGCAGCGTGCCGCCGCGCTCGGGGATCGGCTCGACGAGCATCTCGTCGGTGAGCCGGTAGACGTCAGAGCGCAGCACGAGCAGGTCGTTGGTCGTCTTGACCGGGACAAAGCGGGTTCGGGGCACGCACAAGATCCGGGCACCGGGAAAGCACTGGATCGCGGCTCCCATCGCGCTCTCGAGCTGGATCACCGCGGTCGAGCTCTGATCACGCGGGTCGACGGTCTTGCGATTGACGATCAGCGAAAGCTCGAGGGCCCCGTCGGAGGCATCGAGCGCCTCCGCCAGCGCCTCGAGGTCGAGCCATAGGCTGTTGGTGTTGTAGTAGCGCCAGCGACGGTAGTCGCGGAACGAGGCCTCATCCTCGGGAGCCGTCTGCGCCGTCTCCCGCAGCACGAGCTGGCCGTCGGCGCGCCGGCGCGCCAGGTGCCCGCCCTTGCGCTCGGCCTCGGTCCCTTCGATCACCTCCATCAGGAAGGGGACTCGCTCGGCCGCCATGTGCGCGGCGATCCGTGGCTCGACACGCGCGCCGAGGTTGTCGGAATTCGACAGCATCGCGTAGCGAAAGCCGGCGCTCAAGAGTTCAGCCAGGATCCCCGAGCGGCGAAGCGCCCCATAGACGTCACCGTGCCCCGGGGGCGCCCACTCCAGCTCGGGCGCAGCCGGCCAGGAGACGGGCGCCAGCGATTCGGCGCTCAGCTTGGGGATCATGCTCTGCATGAACTCGAGCGGGAGCCCGACGTCCACCTCGGGATGGCGAGCCAGGGCGGCCATGGTCTCGGCACGCGTGGCCTGGCTATTCATCAGCACGAGCGGCAGCCGAACCCCGTAGCGCCTCCGCAGCGCCAGCGTCTGCCCGATGATGATGTCGAGGAAGGTCAGCCCCTCGCGCGCCATCACGAGCGACTTCGGGTGACGGAGGCCCATCGTCGTGGCCAGTCCACCGTTGAGCTTGATCGCCACCACCGGCTCGAGGGCGCGCTCGTCCGCTGCCGGCAAGCTGTCGAAGGTGGCCACCTCACGCACCGGCTCGAGCTCGGAGGTCCGGATCAGGGCCGTCTCACCGGTCGCCACCCGCTCGTAGTTGCGTCGGAAGGCGCGGACCGCCTCCTCGGGCTGGCCCGCGGCCCGCATCTTCTCCTCGGCCGCCCGTTGAGCCTCGGCGCTCACCTGCACCATTCTGCCCCGAGCCCACTCCTGGCACCATCCGAGCAATGGCGGCCCTGCTCCTGTTCGGGGATACCGAACGCTCGCCCTCGCTGCGTCACGAAATCCCGCTGGCGATCGTCGACCCGTTGCTGTTCTGCGAGCTCGACGGGCGCACGGTGATCCTCACCAGCCATCTCGAGAGCACGCGGATCGCCGCCCAGCTGCCCCAGACCGAGATCCTCGAGTACTTCGACTTCGGGATGAAGGAGCTGCGCGAGCAGGGCATGAGCCACGAGGAAGCCGAGCGCGAGGTGGCATCGCGGGTAGTCCGCCACCTCGGGCTGCGCGAGGCGACGATCCCCGGCGACTTTCCCGTCGCCCTGGCCGACCGGCTTCGCGCCGAGGGAGTCGGACTCGAGATCGACGATGAGGCGGTCAAGGCCCGCCGCCGTTCGAAGGCCGGGGCCGAGCTGGACGGCATCCGCAGGGCGCAGCGGGCCGCGGAGGCCGGGATGGCGGCAGCCGCCGGGCTGCTGGCGCGCGGCCGAGCCGGGCCGGGATGGCCGGCTCTACCTCGACGGAGTCGAACTGGACTCCGATCGCGTGCGCGATGCGCTGCGCGCGGCCTGCCTGGCTCATGGCGCGCCCTGCCCTCCCGATGTAACCGTCGCTTCGGTCTGGAACGGATTCGGACACGAGCCAGGTCACGGTCCGCTGCCCGCCGGTCTGCCGATCCAGATCGACCTCTGGCCGCGCGACGAGGCGAGCGCCTGCTTTGCGGACATGGCCCGGACGTTCCTCGTCGGGGAGCCGGCCGCCGAGCATGCCGAGCTGATCGCCGAGCAGGAGCAGCTCGTCCGGGCGGCGCACGAGGGGGCGATGGCCGCTGTGCGCCCAGGCGTCGCCGGGCGGGCGCTGTACCACGCCGTCTGCGATCGCTTCGAGGCGGCCGGCCACCGCACCCAGCGGACAGGTCCCGGCGAGGACCCGGCCGAGGGGTTTCAGTTCTCGCTCGGGCATGGAGTGGGACTCGAGGTCCACGAGGCGCCGTCGCTCGGCCTGGCCGGCGAGCCCCTCATCGCCGGCGACGTGCTTGCCATCGAGCCGGGGCTGTGGGATCGCCGGATCGGAGGCATTCGCTTCGAGGACCTCGTGCTGGTAACCGAGGAGGGCGGCGAGCGGCTGACCAACTACCCCTACGAGCTCACGCCGGCGGGGTGATCATCCTCGCGCCAGGTCCCGGCGCGACCTCGACCGCCCCCGCGGGAAGGTGCGCGTCGGGAGCCATCAGCCCCAGTACGTAACCCCCGAAGCCCCCGCCCATGATTCGCGCGCCGAGCGCGCCGGCCGCTTTCAGCCGCGCCACGGCGCGCTCCACCGCCTCGGTCGAGATCTCGTAGAGCTCGCGCAGGCTGGCGTGAGACTCGTCGAGCAGCGCGCCCAGGCGCATCAGATTGCCGACCTCCAGTGCTGCGACCGCGCTGTCGACCCGCTGGTTTGAGCCCAGCACGTGAAGCACTCTGCGGTCGAGAGGATCGGGCAGGCTGCGCGCCTGCTCGAAGCTGGCGTCCCTCAGGCTCGCGATCCCGAGCAGCTGGCACGCGCGGGCGCACTCGGCCCGGCGCTCGTTATAGCCCGAGGCGGCGTTGGCGTGCTGCTCGCCGGAGTCGAGCACGACCAGTCGGTGGCCGCCTAGCCGGACCGGCACGGGGCGCAGCTCGAGCGAGCGAAAGTCGATCCGGAGCGCGTGGCCGGCGCGGGCGCCCAGGCTGGTCAGCTGGTCGAGAAGCCCGGTCTGCGCGCCCACCCATTCGTGCTCGATCCGCGCGCAGAGCTTTGCCAGCTCGACCGCCCGGGAGGCCGT
The DNA here is from genome assembly GCA_963803595.1 of uncultured Solirubrobacterales bacterium. Classification (GTDB taxonomy): domain Bacteria; phylum Actinomycetota; class Thermoleophilia; order Solirubrobacterales; family Solirubrobacteraceae; genus Palsa-465. The sequence goes on along the minus strand of CAWDNF010000002.1, from coordinate 144,347 downwards.
TTGGCCCGCGACCGGCTCCGTTTCGCCCGCAATCGCCAGCAGCGCCAGCACGAGGGCGACCTCGAGCGCCGCGGAGGACGCCAGGCCCGACCCGCGGGGCACGGTCCCCGAGATCTCCAGGACGGCGCCGCTCAGTCGCGCCCCCGAGCGGCGGAGCTCGCCGACGGCTCCGCGCACGAAGGCCCGCCAGCCCTCGCCTGGTTCGGGGTGCGAGAGCTCGAACGAGTCCTCCTCCCCCAGGTCGAGAGCCGTCGCCTCGATCCGGTCGGCGTCGATCGCTCGCGCGTGCACCGTGACGCCGGTCTGGATCGCGAAGGGCAGCGCAAGGCCCTCGTTGTAGTCGGTGTGCTCGCCGATCAGGTTGACCCGGCCGGGAGCAAACGCGATGACCTCGGTCCGCTGCACCTTGGTCGCTCAGGGGCGCAGGACGGCGTCGCGCACGGCGATCGCGAACTCCTCGACGTCGTCCTCGGTGGTGTCCCACGAGCACATCCAGCGGACCTCGTCGCGCGCCTCGTCCCAGACGTAGAAGTCGAACTGGCTCCTCAGCTCGTCGATCGCGGCGCGGGGCAGGATCGCGAACACCACGTTGGTCTGGACCGGCCGGCTGATGGTGAGGGCCGGGAGCTCGGCGAGCCGCTCGGCAAGCTTCGCGGCCATCGCGTTGGCGTGCGTCGCGCAGCGGCGCCACAGGTCGCCCTCCAGCAGGGCGGCGAGCTGGGCCGAGAGAAAGCGCATCTTCGAGGCAAGCTGGAGCGTCTGCTTGCGCAGGAACTCGAATCCCTCGGCGAGCGCTGGCTCGAGGAATACGACGGCCTCGGCGCCGAGCAGCCCGCACTTGGTGCCGCCAAACGAAACAAGGTCGACCCTGGCATCGGTGGTGATCGTCGCCAGATCCCGGCCGACGGCGACCGCCGCATTCGCCAGCCGTGCGCCATCGACATGGAGCAGCATCCCGTGGGAATGGGCCAGGTCGGCCAGCCCGCGGACCTCGTTTGCCGAGTAGACGGTGCCGAGCTCGGTGCAGTTGGAGATCGAGATCACGCGAGGCTGCACCGCGTGCTCGTCGCCCAAACGGTTGATCGTCGGCTCGACGAGCTCCGGCGTGAGCTTTCCGTCCGGGGCGCTTACCGGCAGCAGCTTGACGCCTGCGATCGCCTCAGGCGCCCCGCACTCGTCGACGTTGAGGTGCGAGGTGTCGGCGCAGATCACGGCCTGGTAGCGCCGGCAGGCGGCGCGCAGGCAGAGCACGTTCGCGCCGCTCCCACCCCAAACCGGGAAGGCTCGGGCGTTGGGACCGAAGTGCTCGGCGAACGTCCTGGCCAGACCCACCGTCAGATCATCGTGGCCGTAGCCGAAAGCATGACCCACGTTGGCGCGCGCGATCGCGGCGAGCACATCGGGATGGATCGTCGCCGCGTTGTCGGAGGCAAAGCCGCGTCGGCCGGTCAAACCGCCGCGAGATTAGTGTTCATCGGCTTGCAACGACTGGCGCCCTTGCAATCATTGAAGGAACAGATGGCCTTCAAGAAACAGGTCCTAGTTCTCGCCAACGTCACAGCCACGTCGGATGAGCTTCGACGGGCGCTCGTGGAGCGGGCTGGACGCGAGCCGACCGGATTCACGCTGCTGGTGCCGGCCACCGGCGGCGGCGGAAGAGCTGCGGCCCAGCAGAACCTCGAGCAAGCCCTCGCTCAGCTGCGTGATTCGGGCCTCGAGATCGCCGGCTCGGTGGGCAACGTCGATCCGCTCGTCGCGGTGCGCGAAGCATGGGATCCCCGCACCTACGACGAGATCGTGCTCTCCACCCTCCCGATGAAGTTCTCGAAGTGGCTCCACGCGGGGCTTCCGGAGCGGATCTTCAGGCTGACTGGCGCGCCCGTCAGCCACGTGATCTCACAGCCACCGGCGGTCATCACACCGACGCCGACCCAGCCGCCCGATCACAAGGCACCGTTGGGCCCGCTCTCGGTGCTCGGCTGGGGCGCCGTCCGCGACGATTCGTAGGCGCCCCCCGGCTCTCCCGAGGGGAGCTTCGCTAGGAGGCGCCCAAACCTTCACACAATTGTGTCAAGGTTGCTAGCATCGGATCGGTGCGCGATTTCCTCCAGGCCACGCGCGATCGCGTGCTCGTCTACGACGGCGGCATGGGGGCGACGCTCGAGCAGTTTGACCTGAGTCTCGAGCGCGACTACAAGCTCCCCGGGCGCTGTCACGAGGCGCTAGTGCTCAACCGTCCCGACGTGATCGAGGGCGTCCACACATCGATGCTCGAGGCCGGCGCTGAGGTGGTCGAGACGGACACGTTCCAGGCCTCGCGGCTCAAGCTCTCGGAGTGGGGGCTCGCAGACGCGACCGTCGAGATCAACACCAAGGCGGCCGAGATCGCGCGGCGTGCCGCCGGCGAATCGCGCTTCGTCGCCGGCTCGATCGGCCCCACCGGTTACCTGCCCGCCTCAGACGATCCGACGCTGGGCCAGATCTCGTTCCGCGACCTCGCCGAGGTGTTCACCGAGCAGGCCGCCGGTCTTCTCACCGGCGGCGTCGATCTCATCATCATCGAGACAGCCCAGGACATTCTCGAGGTCAAAGCCGCCGTGCTCGGGGCGCGGGAGGCATTCAGGGCGACCGGGCGCGCCGTCCCGATTCAGTGCAGCGTCTCGCTTCTCCCCCAGGGGGGCAAGATGCTGCTCGGCACCGACATCTCCTCCGTGCTGACGACGCTCGAGGCGCTCGGCGTCGACCTCATCGGGCTCAACTGCTCGACCGGTCCGGAGGACATGCGCGACGCGATCCGTTTCCTCGGGGAGACCTCGAGCAGGCCGGTGCACTGCATCCCCAATGCCGGGCTCCCCATCCAGGGACCGAACGGCGAGACCATCTTCCCGGAGCAGCCCGAGCCCCTGGCCGCGGTCCTCGGCGAGTACGTCGAGCGCTACGGCGTCTCGATCGTGGGCGGCTGCTGCGGCACGACTCCCGCCCACGTGGCGGCGATCGCCGAACGCGTCAAGCGCCGGACATCCGCTGGGCGACCGGCGCCACGCGCTCCCCACCTGAGCAGCATGATGACGGCGACCCCGCTCGTCCAGGAGCCACGACCAACCCTAGTGGGCGAGCGCGTCAACTCGCAGGGCTCGCGCAAGGCCAAGGAGATGCTCCTGGCCGACGATTACGACGGGCTGGTGACGATTGCCGAGGACCAGGTGAGCGGCGGCGCTCACGTCCTCGATGTCTGCGTTGCGTTGACCGAGCGCCAGGACGAGGGCGAGCAGATGCGCCAGGTGGTCAAGCGCATCAGCCTCACCCAGCCGGCGCCGATCCAGATCGACTCGACCGAGCCCGAGGTGATCGAAACCGCGCTCGAGCAGATCCCGGGCCGGGCGATCGTCAACTCGATCAACCTTGAGGCCGGGCGCGACAAGCTCGACCGCGTCGTGCCGCTGGCGCGAGCGCACGGGGCAGCGCTGATCGCGCTCACGATCGACGAGACGGGCATGGCCAAGACAGCCGACCGCAAGGTCGAGATCGCCAAGCGGATCACCGAGCTCTGTTGCGCCGAGCACGGCCTCGAGCCCGCGTCGCTGATCTTCGACTGCCTGACGTTCACGCTCACCACGGGTGACGAGGAGTGGCGGCCGAGCGCGATCGAGACGATTGAGGGGATCCGCCGGATCAAGGCCGAGATCCCAGACGTGAAGACCTCACTCGGCATCTCGAACGTCTCCTTCGGCGTGTCGCTGCCGGCACGCTCGGTACTGGGCAGCGTGTTCCTGCACCACTGCGTACAGGCGGGACTCGACCTGGCGATGGTCAACCCCAACCACATCACCCCCTATCCGGAGATCCCCGACGCCGAACGCGAGCTGGCCGATGACCTCGTGTTCAACCGCCGCGAGGATGCGCTCGAGCGCTTCATCGCCCACTTCGAATCAAAGGGCGAGGCGGGCGAGGAGGCAACGGCCGGGGCCGATCCGACGGAGGGGATGGAGCCCGAGGAGGCACTCCACTTTCACATCCTGCGCCGCAAGAAGGAGGGGGTCGAGGAATGGATCGACCGCAGTGTCGAGAAGCTCGGGGCGGTTCCCACGCTCAACGAGGTTCTCCTCCCGGCGATGAAGGAGGTGGGAGACAAGTTCGGCGCGGGCGAGCTGATTCTCCCGTTCGTGCTCCAGTCGGCCGAGGTGATGAAGCGGGCGGTGGCGCAGCTCGAGCGCTACCTCGATCGGATCGAGGGCTACACCAAGGGCACGGTGGTGATCGCGACCGTGTTCGGCGACGTGCACGACATCGGCAAGTCGCTCGTCAACACGATTCTCACCAACAACGGCTACACGGTGGTCGATCTCGGCAAGCAGGTGCCGATCTCGACGATCCTCGACGCGGCGGTCGAGCACGGTGCGACGGCAATCGGCCTCAGCGCCCTGCTCGTCTCGACCTCCAAGCAGATGCCGGCGTGCGTCCAGGAGCTCCACGAACGCGGACTGAATTTCCCCGTCCTGGTCGGCGGGGCCGCGATCAACCGCAACTTCGGACTGCGAATCCTCTATCCGCACGGCACCGACTCGGATGAGATCTACGAGCCGGGCGTCTTCTACTGCAAAGACGCCTTCGAAGGGCTGGCCAAGATGGATCAGCTGATCGACGAGGAGGCTCGTCAGGCGCTGATCGCCAAGACGCGCGACGCCGCCCGTCGCCTCCGTGAAGCCCCGGCCCAGGAAAGCGAAGACCTTCCGTCGCTGAGCGATGCATCGGTACGCAGCGCCGCGGCCACCGACACCCCAATCCCGGCGCCGCCGTTCTGGGGCGCCCAGGAGATCGAAGTCGAGATCGACGACGTCTACCGGCAGCTCGACACTCACGTGCTGTTCAAGCTCCACTGGGGCGGGCGGGGGGTGAAGGGCGAGGAGTGGAAGCGCCTGGTGCGCGAGGACTTCCAGCCGCGGCTCGAGCGCATGTGGCAGGAGGCCACCGGTCGACTCGAGGGCGAGCGTTCGGGGTATCTGCATCCCCGCGCGCTGCTCGGCTACTTCCCGTGCAACGCCGAGGGCAACGAGCTGATCGTGTGGGATCCGCAAGCGCCGGGCGAGCGCGAGCTCGAGCGCCTCGTCTTTCCTCGCCAGCCCAAGCACGACCGGATCTGCCTGGCCGACTTCTACCGGCCCCTGAGCTCGGGCGATGTCGATGTGGTCGCACTCCAGGCGGTGACGGCCGGCGATCAGGTCACACGGCTTCTGGCCGAGCTCGAACGGATGGGCTCCTACGCCGAGCAGCTGTTCATCCACGGGCTCGGCGTCCAGACTGCCGAGGGGCTTGCCGAATGGCTCCATGCCCGGGTGCGCGAGCAGCTCGGAATCGCACCCTCCCAGGGACGGAGATACTCGTGGGGCTACCCGGCCTGCCCGGACCAGTCCGAGCACGAGAAGGTCTTCCGTCTCCTCGACGCGCCGAGCATCGGGCTGCGGCTCTCAGGCGGCTACGCCGTCGAGCCCGAGCAGTCGACGCTGGCGATCGTGGCCCATCACCCCCAGGCGGTCTACTTCGGGATGAAGTCGGGCTTCCTGCCCAAGAACGACCGTCAGGCGGCCGACGAGCTGATCGCGGGGACCGACAAGGATCCCACCCGGCTGGGCGAGATCACCGACGAGGAGCCGGAGGCGGAGGCCGAGTTGCGTGACGAGGCGCTGACCGGTTAGCGTTCGATCCATGCCCAATCCAGTCACGCATTTCGAGGTCCTCGGCAGAGATGCAGCCGCGCTCCAGCGGTTCTACGGTGAGGCGTTCGGGTGGGAGCTTCAGGACGTCATGGACGGCTCCTACTACATGGTGAACACCGGCAGCGCGCCGGCCGGTGGTGTCGGATCCGCGATGGGCGGCGTCGATGGCCATGTGACCTTCTACGTGGAGGTCGAGGATCCCGCTACGGCGCTGGCCAAGATCTCCGAGCTCGGTGGACGCACCGTGCAGGAGCCGATGGACGTTCCCGACGGGCCGACGATCGCGCTGTTCGCCGATCCCGAGGGCCACGTGATAGGGCTCGTGAAGCGCGCCTAGCCTGTCAGCTAGTCGCGCGCCAGCCCGTGAGTTTCCACATATTCGGCGGCCAGTCGCTTAGGCGCCCTGGCCAGCCATGCCTCGACGATCAGCTCCTCGAGCTCATCCAACGGGATCCGCTCCAGCAGCACGAGCACAGCCGAGTAACCGTCGAAGTGCGGGGTCGTGAAATACACGTCCGGGTCTGAGGCGATCAGCGCCTCCTTGGCGACCAGGTGCTCGACCCGCGCCCCCAGGATCGGCCCTTCGGGAGCCGCGTCGCCCAGCGCCCGCAGGTCTGACTTGCGCAGCGGGCGCTCCCAGACGAACAGCTTGTCGCGCACCCGCCAGGACATGAGCCCATGCATCGGCCGCTCGTCGGTCTCGGGCAGGCTCAGCGCGATCCGACGGACATCCGACCAGTCGGCCATCAGCTGGCTCGTCCGTAGACCAGCGTGAACGTCTCGCCGGCCTGACCGATCTGTTCGAGAGCAAGGTTCGTCGGTCCCACGCCATCCAACAGCCGCCGTCCGCTGCCGAGGATCATCGGGTAGACCATCAGCCGCAGCTCGTCGACCAGGTCGTGGTGGAACAGCCCCTTGACGAGCTGGCCGCTACCCGCGACGAGGATGTCGCCCCCAATCTCCCGTTTGAGCGTCCCGACCTCGGCGGCCAGCTCGCCGCGGACGATCGTCGAGTTGTTCCAGTCGGCGCTCTCCAGCGTGCTCGAGACGACGTACTTGGGCATCTCGTTCATCTTCTCGCCGAACCAGTCTCCTCGCATGTTCGGCCAGGCTCGGGCGAACCCCTCATAGGTGATCCGCCCCAGCAGCTGTGCCTCCGCGGCCCTCAGCTCATCGCCCTTGAACGCATTGCCCTCATCGCCACGCTCAGCCTTGAACGCCCAACCACCGTGTTCGAAGTCCGACGCGCCCCCCGGATCCTCGAACACCCCGTCGAGCGTCACGAACTCTGTTACGACCAACCGTCCCATCTCATCTCCTCCTTGTTGCGTTTGCCTGGGGACCGGAGCCGGCCCGCCCTGGAGACCGTCCGGCCGGCCCGCTCTCCAGACCGCCGAACCAGCCTCCCGTAAGACCGCCGAACCGTCGAGAACTCATCGCGATTAGGCGCGGGCGCCGGGCGCCGGGCGCCGGTCGCCGGTCGGTAAACGCGGTTAGTGCTCGGTGCGGATCGCGCCGCCGGGTCGCCCGGCGGCGCGGTTGGCCGCCCCGCCCGCGGCGCCTGAGCGCGCAGACCCAGCGCCCGAGCGTGCCGATCCATCGCTTGCCGGCGCGCGCGGCTTGCGCTCGCCAAGCTTGACGGGCGTCGCATAGAGCGCCCGCATCCTGATCTCCCGCCAGGACATCCCCTCCTTGAGGAGCGCGGGCATGCCCATCAGGATCGCCGTCACGACCTCGACAGCCTGCAGGATTACGCCGTACGCCACCCCCGTGGTCCAGCCCACGTGCCACCCCGTGTGCAGGACGGTGGCGGTCGCCGCCTGAAACACGCCCAGGTTGGCTGGCGTGGCCGGCAGCACGGCCGTGATGTTGACGGCAAACAGCACCGCCGCCGCACCGCCGAAGCCCACCTTGTGGCTCAGGCCGAACGCGACGAGCAACAAGAAGCACGACAGGGTCTGAAGCGCCCACGCGCTGAGCTGCGCGGCGGTGGCGATCGCCCCCAAGCGCAGATGCCTGAACACCTTCAGGCCATCGCGCACGCGGGTCAGCGCCGTGTGGACCTGGCGGGCCAGCGCCTGGAGCCGTCTGAAGCGCTGGGTCGCCTGGTGGCGGAGCAGGCTGGGCAGGACGGCGATCACGAGCAGCAGCACGAACGGCGCGGCGACGACGGCAAGCAGCGCTCCCTCGTGGCCGTGGAAGATGTTGACCGACGAGAACATGATCGCGGCGAGGATGACCAGCGCGATGATGTTCAGGAATGTCTGCGACACGAGCGTGCCCAGGACGACTGGGAAGTTCTGGCGCGGCTGGCCTGTGCGACGCGCCACCACCATCGCCCGGGCCGGCTCGCCCAGACGCGCAGGGAGTGTCGAGGACATGAGTACACCGATGAAGGTGCCCTGGAGCGCGTCCGACAGCCGGACGCGCGAGCGTTCGAGCGCGGCCGTGAGGATGGCGTGCCACGCCACCGCGCGGACCGCCATCGCGCTGCACATCACCGCGAGCCCGAGGACGACGAACATCGGGCTCGAGGTCGCGATCGCGGAGATGATGTTCCCGATCCCGATCTTCTGAAGCGCCACGACCGCGAGCACGGCTCCCGCCAGCGTCACCGCAGCCAAGGCGCCGCGTCGCGCAAGCGACTTGAGCCGCCCCCGCCTGGCTTCCTGCGACTTGGGCTGAAGGCTCTGCATTCGCCGGGCCGGGGCGTGCGGCTTGAGGTCGGCGGCGCGCACGCCGATGCCGACCGCCAGGCGCTTGATCGGGCGATCGGGGACGCGCGTGGCGATCGCGTCCTGGTAGGCGTCGAGCACCTGCCCGGCGATGTGGCTCCAGGCGAAGCGCTCGACGCCTCGGACCGCTTCACGAGCCATCGCCGCCCGGTCCTGGGGCTCGTAATAGAGCTCACGCAGAGCTTCGGCCAGCGCCTGCGCATCCGCGGGCGGCACGAGGATCCCGTCGACGCCGCCCCGCACGACGTCGCGGTAGCCCGCGATGTCGGATGCGACGACCGGCGTGCCGGCGGCGAAGGCCTCGGTCAGCACCATGCCGAAGCTCTCGCCACCCAGGGACGGCGCGCATAGTACGTCTGCCTTCTCCAACTCGTCCCACTTGGTGGAGTCATCGACCTTTCCCAGGGCACGGATCCCGCGCGGGTCGAGCACCAACGGCCCCAGCTCCTCGTCGGTCGGACCGATCACGGTCAGCTCACATGGGATGTGGTCACGCAGCGCCTCAAAGGCGCGCAGCAGCAGCGGAAGCCCCTTGCGCTCCACCGCTTGCCCCACGAACACGACCTGCAGGCGCCCGCCCGCCGGGCGGGCGGCGCCGCGCCTGGCGCGTTGCGGATCGACGTGCACCCCGTTGGGAATGATCCGATAGTGGCCGCCGAAGAAACGCTGCGCGGTCCAGGCTGACGCCTCGGAGACGGCGATCCGGACATGCAGGCCGTTGAGCATCCGGCGGGCACCGATCAGCGTTGAAATGCGGTTGATGAGGTGGCTCTCGTTGTAGGTGTGCCAGGTCCCGACCTTGGGCATGCGCATCCAGTCGCTGACCACCCACGGCGCCACGGGCGACATCGGCTCGTGGATGTGGACCACGTCGTAGCCACCGGTGCGGAGCTCGAGCAGAGCAGTGGCGAGCGCGAAAGGAGTGATCGAGACGTTCGAGATCGCGCCGTTGGCTGGGATGCCGATCGTCCTCCCGAGCGGGACGAGATATTCGGGCGGCTCGATCGCCTGGGGGGCCGCCCCCCGATGGAGGGCACTCGAGAAGCGTCCCGGCGGGTCGCACGGCGCCAGCACGCGGACGAAGTGGCCCTGCGCGATGAACTGCTCGGCCAGCGCCTCGATGTGCCTGGTCACGCCCCCCGGGTACGTCCACGAGTAGGGCGAGAGCAGCGCGATGCGCATGAGATCCAATGGTAGAGCCGACCCCTGGGAGGGCGTGACCCCCTGGCCCGGGGAGGGCGGCGGGAGGGCGGTGCCACGCCCCTGGCGCGGGGAGGGCCGTGCGTATCATCACTTCAGATGCCCGTCAGGCATTTCGTCAAGTACACGTTCCTGAAGGTCGACCCGGCTTGGCGGCGGCTGGCGGACGATCAGCGGTCATCCGACAAGCGCGAGTTCATCGCCGCCTGCGAGGACTTCGCCGACGGCCATCTGCTGCGCGCCTTCTCGTTGGTGGGAACGCGGGGTGACGCCGACCTGATGCTGCTCAGCCAGGCGCAGAACCTCGAGCGCATCCACGAGTTCCACGTCGTGCTCGCGCAGAGCGGGTTGATGAAGTGGTGTGAGACGACGTATTCGCTGCTGGCCATGACCAAGCCCTCTGAGTACTCCGAGGAGTCGCGACTCGAGGTGCGCCCTGCGCGCGGTAAGTACCTGTTCGTCTATCCGTTCGTGAAGACGCGCGCGTGGTACGCGCTGGCGGCCGAGGAGCGCTGGCGGATCATGCAGGAGCACATCAAGGTCGGACGCGAGTATCCGTCGGTCGACCTCAACACGAGCTACTCGTTTGGGCTCGACGACCAGGAGTTCGTGGTGGCGTTCGAGACCGACAACCCGGCTGACTTCCTGGATCTCGTTCAGCGCCTGCGAACGACCGAGTCGAGCGCCTACACCTTGCGCGACACGCCCACCTTCACCTGCATCTCCTGCTCGGTCGAGCGCGCCTTGGGGGCGCTGGACGGCGCAGCGTTGACCGTCACCGCTTCGCCATGAGCGACCCCGCGTCCGACTTCGATGAGGTGCGCGACGTTACGGTCATCGGTGCCGGTCCAGTCGGCATGTGCACGGCGTTCTGGGCAGGGATGCGGGAGGCGACATCCCGGCTGATCGACTCGCTTCCCGAGCTCGGCGGGCAGCTGACGACGCTCTACCCCGAGAAGTGGATCTTCGACGTTCCGGGCCACCCCAAGGTGCTGGCCAAGGACCTCGTCGAGATGCTGCGCGAGCAGGCGCTCGAGCAGTTCGAGGTCCCCGTGCACCTCAACGTGACAGCCGAGACGATCTCCTGGGAGGGCGAGGGCGAGGAGCGCGTCGTCGTGCTCCACACCGACCAGGGCGAGCTTCGCTCGCGCACGGTCGTCGTGGCGGGCGGCCACGGAGCGTTCGAGCCCAAGACGCTGCCGGGGTACGACATGACACCGTGGGAAGGTCGGGGCGCCCACTACATCGTCGGCTCGAAAGCCGTGTTCGAGGGCAAGCGGGTGATGATCGTGGGCGGCGGCGACTCGGCCATGGACTGGGTCGTCAACCTCCTCGACACGGCCTCTGAGGTACGACTGGTCCACCGCCGCGAGGGCTTCCGGGCACACGAGCTGACCGTTGGCCAGGTACTCGAAGCGGCCGACCGCGGCGAGGTCATGCTCCACGTCCCATTCCAGATCAAGGAGGTCTACGGAGACGGGAGCATCGAGCGCGTCCGCCTGTTCCACTCAGACGACGAGGCGCACGAGCTCGAAGTCGAAGTCGACGCCATCCTGCTCCAGCTCGGCTTCAAGACAGCGCTCGGCCCGCTCAAGGACTGGGGCTTTGAGATCGAGAAGGGCGCGATCGTGGTCGATCAGGTGATGAAGACCTCGTTGGAGCGTGTGTGGGCGTGTGGCGACATCACGACGTTCGACGGCAAGCTCAAGCTGATCGCCACCGGGTTTGCGGAATCTGCCATCGCCGTCGCCCAAGCCGTCCACGAGATCCGCCCCGAGGTCAAACTCCAGCCCAAGTACTCCACCAACACCGGTGTCCCCGGAGCAGTCGCTGGACAACCCTGACGCGGTCGCCTACCTGCGCAAGGCCGATGCGAACCTGCGCAAGCTGATCGACTCGCTCGGACCCGACGGCCTCGGCGATCCGCGGCGGGGACGCCCGCCGACCGACCACTATGGGGCGCTCGTGCGCTCGATCGTCGGCCAGCAGCTCTCGACCAAGGCGGCGCGCGCCATCTACACCCGCCTCACCGAGTATTTCGGCGGCCGCACGCCGACCCCCGCCGAAGTGTTGGCCGCCGATCCCGATGAGATGCGCGCGGCGGCTGGACTCAGCCGCGCCAAGGTCGGGTTCCTGCGCTCGCTGGCCGAGCATGTCCTCGACGGGTCGCTAGAGCTCGACCGGCTCGACGACCTCTCGGACGAGGAGGTGATCGCCGAGCTCGTGGCGGTCAAAGGGCTGGGCGAGTGGACCGCCCATATGTTTCTCATGTTCCACCTCCAGCGACCTGATGTGGTCGCCGTCGGGGACCTCGGGATCAGGCGCGCGATCATGCTCCGCTACGGGCTCGACGAGCTTCCGACCCCGGGTGAGGTGGCGGAGCTCGGCGAGGCCTGGCGTCCCTATCGAACGCTCGCCTGCCTCTACCTGTGGCGCTCGCTCGACGCGACACCGGCGTAGTGGCGCTTGACGAATGCTCCGTAGGCGTTCGCGCCGAACATGCGTCGTCTGCCTCCCCGAGCAGACGAACGGCGCGTCAGACGGCCGAGACCTCTTCCTCCTCGGCTACCCGGAAGGAAGAGCCACAGCCGCAGGCGGCGATCACGTTGGGGTTGTCCACCTTGAAGCCGGCGCCCTGGAGGCCCTCGACGAAATCGATCGTCGAGCCGCTGACGTAGGGAAGGCTCTGGCGGTCGACCAGGAGGCGGACCCCCTTGTCCTCGAACACGGAGTCGTCCTGGCGCTGCTGGTCGAAGGCCAGCGCGTACTGAAAGCCCGAGCAACCGCCGCCGCGTACACCGACGCGTAGACCCGAGGTCTCGGCGACGGCGCTCTGTGCGGCGAGGAACTCGTGAACCTTCTCGGCGCCCTTGTCGGTCAGCGTGATCATGTTGCTTCATTAACTATAGCTACGGCTCCGGGCCGCTACGCTAGGCCTCGTGGATGCTACCCCCGAGGAACTGAAGGCTCGCATCGAGGCCGGGATTCCTGAGGCCCGCGCGGAGGTTTCCGGCGACGGCCATCACTTCAACGCTGTCGTATCGGCTCCCAGCTTCGACGGGCTCAGCCGGATCGCCCAGCACCGTCTGGTGTACGACGTGTTCGGAGAAGAGCTCGGCAGGCGCATCCATGCGCTTTCTATCCAGATCAAGGAGACCGCCCTATGACGGACGAGACGAGCAACCCCCTGCGCGAAGAGATCCGCAAGGCAATCGACGAAAACCCGGTGATCCTGTTCATGAAGGGCACTCCCCAGGAGCCGGCCTGCGGGTTCTCGGCTCGCACGGTGGCGATTCTGCAATCCGTCGGCAAGCCGTTCGCGGCGGTAGACATCCTCCCTGATCCCCGCATACGCCAGGAGCTCTCGACTCTCTCCAACTGGCCGACGATCCCGCAGCTGTTCGTCGACGGCGAGCTCGTCGGTGGCTGCGACATCGTCACCGAGCTCTACCAGTCGGGTGAGATCCAGGAGATTCTCGGGTTGGAGGCCGTCCCCTCCGGCGAGCCGGCGCTCGACGCTGCGGCGCCTGAGGCGCCGCCGCTGTCGATCGAGAACCGACTCTGAGCCGCGCGCCGGGGGACTCCCTGCCTGAACCCGGCGTTCGACGTCACGCCGGCCGGGCTCGTGACCGCACTCGTCACCGAGCAGGGAGTCCAGCATCCTCCGCTTGGCGCCTGAACTCGAGGTGCTCGACGATCCGCCGCGAATCGCAGATCACCTCGCCGTCGATGACCAGCACCGGCACGCGCCGCTGTCCCGACAGGGCCTCGACCTCGGCGCGACGCGACCGGCGCTGAGGCATCGCGACCCCGCGGAACTCGATTCCCTCCTTTCGCAGCGCACGGGCTACCTTGCCGCACGGACAGAGCCAGTCGGTCGGGGTCGAGCAGCGGTATAGCGTGGCCATCGCCCGCAGGATAGGGTCACGCCGTCATGCCGGTGGCAATCGTCTCCGATACCTGCCACTACCTCCCCACCGAGCAGGTTCGCGAGCACGGGATCCACGAGGTCAGCCTCTACGTCCACTGGTCCGACCAGACCCAACGCGAGAGCGAGATCGTCGACTACAACGCTTTCTACGACCGCTTGCGCTCGCGCGATGCGCTGCCGACGACCTCACAGCCGTCGATCGGCGACTTCCTCGAGATCTACCAGGCGCTGCTGAGCGACCCGGCGAGCGAGATCGTCTCGATCCACTTGGCCGGCGGGATGTCGGGAACCGTCCGTTCGGCCGAGCAGGCCCGCGAGCAGCTCGGCGCGCAAGCCAAGCGCGTGCACGTGATCGACTCCGAGACCGCCTGCGGCGGGCAGGGCCTGGTCGTCCTGGCTGCCGCGGCCGCCGCGCGCCGAGGGGCCGACGGCCAGTCCGTGGTCGATCGAGCCCGCCGGGCCCGGAGCGAGCTCAAGATGTGGTTCGCCGTCGACACACTCGAGTTTCTGCGGCGTGGCGGCCGGATCGGAGGCGCTCAGGCGTGGCTTGGAACGACGCTACAGATCAAGCCGATCCTCACCGTGGAGTCCGAGATCACCCCGATCGAGCGCGTACGGACCTCGCGCCGGGCATTCGAGCGCCTCGTCGATCTGCTTGGCGAGCGCAAGGAGGCCGGAGCCGACGGGTGGATGGTCCAGCACATCCAGGCGCCTCAGGAGGCGGCCGAGCTCGCCGCCCGCGGCCGCGAGATCTTCGGAGCGGACCCGGTTACCGTGTCTGAGATCGGCCCTGTGATCGGAGCCCACGTCGGCCCTGGGCTACTCGGGGTCGGCGGGCTCCCGAGCTCCTACCTTCAATAGGCGGACGCCGCGCGGACCGACGCGCTCAGCGCTTACTGCGGCGGTCCTTGCCCCGTCCCTGGGCGAGCGCCGCAACGGCTGTGACTCCGCCCCCGAGCAGGAACCCGGCGACGCCGGCGATCACCACCAGCTGGCCGCGGTGGCGGCGCAGCTGCGAGCGCCAGTCGGTCAGCCGCGTGACTTCGTGACGCAGCTTGACCAGCGACTCGCCCAGCTCTTCGCGGTTGTGCTCGATCGAGGCACGAATCTCCTCGGGGGAGCGGTCCGGCATCAGCCGCCCTCCGAGCCGGCGGCCACCGTCTCGCGGATCTTCTTGGCCTCGTCGATCGCCATCTTCGGCGTGGGCGGTCCAACCCGCAGCTTTCGCCAGGCGAACGCGATCGCCCCGGCGGCGACTGCTAGCAAGCACACCGAACATGATCACGAAGCCCTGCCACACGCCCCCGAACGCCGAGTTGATCCCCCAGGCCGCCGCCAACAGGCCGAATGGCACCGCCAGCAATCCGAATACCGCCGCGATCGCGATCGCCGATCGCGCCGCGGGCGAGGCTCGAGACCTTCTGCGCCACCTCGGCCTTGGCGAGCTCGATCTCCTCGCGCACCAGCAGGCTGACGCGTTCGGAGACCTCGCGTGACGGCGGTCGCCAGGCTGTCGGTCTTTCCGTTATCGGCTGGCAAGGCGCTTGAGGACCTTGGCGGCAACGAAGCCGCCGGCGAATGCGCTCACGATCAGAAGCTCGGGATGGTCAGCACTACCGTCAGAGGAGGCTGGTGCGGCAGGAGCGGGGCCGGGCGCCGGCGAGATCGCGGCGGCCTCTGGAAAGCGGATTGGCGCTCCCTGTTCGGTCACTCAGGGGGCTCTTCGTCGAAGACACGCTTCCAGATCAGCGCCGACAGGCGCGAGGCGAGCAGAGTCGCCAGCGCTCCCGTACCTGCCAGCAGGCCAGACCACAGCAGTCGCTTGATCAGAGGACTCTCCGTCATTGGCGGGCGCATTCTCTCAACTTCCCGCCGCCGAGCGCTCCAAACCGACGCACAGCGTGTCCACGATCATCTGCTTGGCCCGTTCGAGCTCCGAATCGGCGACCGGCTCGGTCTCGAAGATCCACCGGGTCAGCACCTGCTCGACCAGGCCGTAGAACGCGAGCGCCGCGAACTCCGGGCGGCACTTCATCTCGGAACTCGCCCGCGGCTTGGGCGTCGGCCACGATCGCGGCGATCTGGTCGTAGGCCTCCTGGATCTTGTCCAGATGGGTGCGCCCAAAGGTGTTGGCGGCACGCGTGACCTCGACGATGATCACTTTCATCAGCTCGGGGTCGTAGCGGTATGAGTCGACGATGAACCCGGCGATGGCCAGAAGCTTCGCGCGCGGAGAAGGCTGCTCGGCGTCGGCCTGCGCGATTGCCGCCAGCATGTAGTCCCAGCGCTCCAGGAACAGGGTGTCGAGGATCTCCTCCTTGGAGGAGAAGTAGTGGTACACGAGCCCGTAGGCGACGCCCGCCTCGTCCGCGATGTCGGCGACCCGGCAGGTGTGGAATCCCTGACGGGCGAACACCCGCACCGCGGCGTCCAGGATCATGCGGCGCTTGTCGACCGCGGTCTGTCCAGGCGTCGCCATCAGCCGTACACGTCCGCCCGCCGGTGGCTGAGCGCAGGGCAGCCGGCGGCGGACGTCCTCCAAACGTCCTCAGCTCGAGATCGGCCACGATCGCGCACTCGGTGTCGGGGGCTGTGGCCAGCACGACCCCCCATGGGTCGACGATCAGCGACCGTCCGCCGGAGCGGTTGCCGGGTGGATGTGGTCCGATCTGATTTGGCGGCGACGACGAAGCATGCGTTCTCGATCGCCCGCGAGCGGACGAGGATCTCCCAGTGATCCCGCGTCGTGGCGAGCGTGAACGCGCTCGGAATCACGAGCACCTACGAGCCCCCGGACAGCGAGCTGGCGGTAGAGCTCGGGAAAGCGGACGTCGTAGCAGATGCTCAGACCCAGCCCGACGCCCTCGCCAGCTCCGAGACGACGATCTCCTCGCCCGGCCTGCTCGTGCTCTGACTCGGCGTAGACCACGCCATCGATCTCGACGTCGAACATGTGGAGCTTGCGGTAGACGGCCCGCCGCTCGCCGCCGGGCCCGAAGTGGACGCTCGTGTTCGAGAACTTCTCCCGGCCGGGCGGCTCGTTCGAGGATCGAACCGGCGACGAGGTCGATTCCGAGCTCGCGGGCGACTTCCCGCGCCCACTCCATGGCCGGACCGTCGAGCGGCTGCGCCCCCGCAGCCATCTGCTCGGCTGTCCCGAGCACCGTCCACTTCTCCGGCAGCACAACGAGCTCGGCGCCCTGCCCGGCGGCCTCACGCGTCAGGCGGTCCGCAGCGGCAAGGTTGCGATCTACGTCGTCGGTCGAGTTGAGCTGTACGGCGGCGGCGCGCATCGCTCTGACTGACTCGTCAATCAGCATACTGGCGAGATTGTGGAGGGCCCTCTGCATGCACTCCTGCCCTACCGCGGCGTGTTTGGCGCCAGCGGCCTCGAGCCCTCGCTGCTCTGCCCCTCCCCCCACAGGCGATGCCCTCGCACCTCGGCGTGCGCCCCCTCAAGGCCTGGCGCTACGTCGGGGTATTCGGCCCCGAGCTGATGCTTTGCCTGGGCCAGGTGCGGATCGGGCGGGCGCGGCAGCGCTTCTGGGCTGTTTGGGACCGCCAGGAGCGTCGCCTTTACGAGCGGACGAGGCTCGGAACCGGGAGGGTTCGGCTCGGCCGCTCCCGGGCCCAGCTAGAGGAGGACGGCGTCCGCATCGAGCTCCGTCTCGAGGAGGGGGCCGGGATCGAATCGATCTGCCCGAGCGGCGGCGCCTACGCCTGGACCCGCAAGCAGGGGCCGGTGCCGGTGAGCGGAAGCGTCGAGCTGGGCGGCCGGCGCCGGGTGATCGAAGCGGCCGCCGTTATCGACGACACCGCGGCCTACTACGAACGGCACACGAGCTGGCGCTGGTCGGCCGGTGTCGGCACAGCAACCGACGGCCCGGCCGTGGCATGGAACCTGGTCACGGGAGTCAACGATCCGCCGAGCGCGAGCGAGCGGACCGTGTGGGTCGACGGCGTTGCGCACGAACCGGGGGCCTCGTGCTTCGAGCCCAACCTCGAAGGCGCCGATGGTCTGCGCTTCGTGCCCGAGGCCGTGCGGGAGCGCCACGACAACTTCCTCGTGCTGCGCAGCGCCTATCGCCAGCCGTTCGGGACCTTCTCAGGCAGGCTCCCAGGAGGGATCGAGCTGGCCGCAGGTTATGGCGTGATGGAGGAGCACGAGGCGTGGTGGTAATCGAGACCAGGCGGCTTATCCTCCGTCCACTCGGGCCCGGCGACCTCGAACACTTCCTCGAGCTCCAGAGCCAGCCTGAAGTGGCGCGCTTCACGATGGGCTTTGACCGGCCCGCCGCGCGACGGCGCCTGGAGGAGGCGGCCTCGGAATGGGAGCAGCGCGGCCACGGCCCGATGGCGGTGCTCGAGCGAGCGACTGGCAGGTTCCTCGGCCGCTCCGGGCTGAGGTTCTGGCCGCAGTTCGGCGAGACCGAGGTCGGATGGTCGTTCCGGATCCAGGAATGGGGCCAGGGCTTCGCCACCGAGGCGGGCCGGGCCTGCATCGAGTGGGGATTCTCCGCCCTCCCGCTTCCCTATATCACCGCGATGATCCATGCCGAGAACGAGCGCTCACTCCGCGTCGCGCAGCGTCTCGGTTTCGAGCCGCTGCGCGAGGACGTGCTGCTCGACACGCCGGTGACTGTGCACGCCGTCAGCCCTCCGGCTGTGCCCGCCGTCAGGCCTCCGGCTGATCCAGCTCGAGCCGCATGATCACGTGTGGCCCGATGTGCGGGACCTCGAATTGCTCAGAGTCAACCCTGAAGCCGGCGCGCTCATAGAGTGTGCGCGCCGGGACGCGCACACTCGCCCACACCCCGCGTGCGTTGTGCTCACGAGCGTGGGCGAGCAAGGCATCGAGGACCGCGCTGCCGACGCCGCGCCCGCGCGCGGAGGGTGCGGTGGCCATCCCCCGCACCCGCCACCAACCAGGATCACCCTCGGGCCCGATCAGCCCGACCGCGACCAGCCCCTCGCGCTCGAAGGCCCCGATCGCGAAGGCGTCGGCCGGCTCGGACTCGACCATCTCGTCGATCGCCAGGTGCGGCCGCAGTATCGCTTGGCGGAGAGGCCGCGTCTCCTCGACGGCCACCGGGCGGACAGTCAGCTGTGCCGCCCCCGCTGGCGCCGGAGCTCGGCCAGGAGCAGTTTTGAGTGCATCGCCCCGACCAGCTCGCGCAGCGGCTCGGTCCCCGAGGAGATGATTTCAACCGCCCGCTCGACGTCGACCCGCCCGGCTAGGCGGTCGAGCAGTACGCGCACCTCCTCGGCGACCAGCGGCTCCAGCACCTCGCGGTAGCGGAGCGTGTCGTAGACGGTGAATCCGATCTCCTCCTCGTAGCCGCCCGCTCGGAAGCGCGAGATCGCGGCGATGATCGCGACGTCGTCGGCGTCGTAACCACGCTCGCTGGGCGACAGGATGCCCAGCGACTCGAGCCGGTCGAGGACGTTCTGGGGCATCTCGTAGGTGCGCCGGACCTCGGCCTTGGAGACGCGACGAGACTCGCGCGCCTCGATCGCCTGCTCGAGGATACGGTCCTCGAGCTCGATCAGGCGTGCCGCGCGGTCCGGATCGCGCCCCAGTAGCTCCCTGATCACTCGCAACGGCATGAAGCGCTCTTCCTGGAGGCGCTTGATCAGCTTGACCCGCTCGACGAACGCTGCCGGGTAGTAGGCCATGTTGCGCGAGGTCCTCACAACCTCATCATCAGACCCGAGAAGCCCTTCGCGCAGGTAGTGCTTGATCGTGGCAGCGCTCACTCCCGAGCGGTCCGCCAGCTCCGACATCTTGAGCAGGCTGTCGTTAGCCGTGGCCACCGATGCCCAGCAGCTCGCGAGCCTCCTCGACCGACGCCGGGCGACGGCCGAGGTCCTCCGTCATCTGACGCGCCTTGGCGATCAAGTCGCCGTTGGAGCGCGCCATCCCACCGTCCGGGAGATAGAAGTTGTCCTCGAGCCCGACGCGGATCGAGCCGCCCAGCGTGAGGGCTGCGCCGACCAGCATCCACTGATCGCGGCTGATCCCGATCACCCCCCAGTGATGGTGGGGACCGCCGTCGGGCGGCGCCGGCATGTTGGCGGCCATCGCGGCCAGGTTGCCCGCCGTGGCGCGTACCCCGCCGACCACGCCCATCACGAAGTCCGCATGCAGCGGTGCTTCGAGCAGGCCCATGTCGACGAGCGGCTCGAGCGAACCGACATGCCCCAGGTCGAAGCATTCGTGCTCGGGCTTGATCCCGAGCCGGCGCATCGCTTCGATCAGCTCCACGATCTCGTCGAACGGATTCGTGAACACGAACTTGAACACGAAGTCCTTGCGGCTGCGCGAGTACTTGGCGTAGTTCATCGAGCCCATGTTGAGGGCCGCCACCTCCGGTCGGCCGGCCTCGAGGTAGGCGATCCGCTTCTCCACCGGCACACCGACCGTCCCGGTCGAGAAATTGATGATCGCCCGGTCCCCGACTTCGTCGACGATCGCGGTCTTGATGGCCAGGAAGTCCTCCGCCTCATAGCTCGGCTTCCCATCCTGGCTGCGAGCGTGGATGTGGATGTGGACGCCCCCCTCGTCGACGATCCGTCTCGCCTCAGCCGCGTACTCCTGGGGGGTATAGGGGATCGCCGGGCATTGGTCACGGTTGGCGATCGCACCCGAGATCGCGCAGGTGATCACGACTGGATCCTCGAGGCTCACCGGCTCACCTCGAGGCGCTCAGCGTGGTCACCATCTCGTAGCACGCGGCGAGGATCTCTTTTGCCCGGGCCGGCGTGTACTGGCAGTTGAGCTCGTACTCGTCGTCGGCCACGAACACGTCCGTGATCCGGCTCGTGACCTTGACCGGCAGACCGACCACCGACGTCGGCGGGTAGGCCAGCGCCGGCAGCCCCGCAAGCGTGACGACGCTCGAAGTGACCTTGTGGCCCAGGGCGCTGGTCACGGCGGCGTCGAATTGGGGGCGCAGGCGCCCGATGTTGCGGGGCGTGACGGGGATCGGCCGGTGGGGGAAGCGCGAGACGATCAGCAGGTCGTAGCGACTGATGCCGACGGCGGCCTGGGAGGCCTGTGAGGTGTTGCCGGCCACGCGCTTGGAACGGGCGATTCGCAGTGTGAAGCTGGCCGGAAACATGAAGTGGAGCGCCATCCCGGAAGCGCTGAACAGCTTGTGTCCGGGCGAGACGCTCCGAGTCGTCGCGGTCAGCGCCTTGATCGCGTGAGACGAGCCACACGCGCTCACGGCGAGGGCGGCCAAGAGTCCGGCGCTCAGCCTGATTCGCGCGCTCATACGGGGACGACACCCGAGCGCCTCCACGGACGCTCGACGTGCTTGCTCTGCGCGAGCTCGAGCGCGCGGCAGATCGTCGCGCGGGTCTCCCGCGGGTCGATCACGTCGTCGATCATGTCGTTGCCCGCGGCGCGGTAGACGTCGATGATCTGCCGGAAGTTCTCGATCAGCTCCTGCCGCTTGGCGGCGGGATCGTCGGCCTCCAGCACCTGCTTGCGGAAGATGATCTCGACGGCGCCCTCCGCACCCATCACGCTGATCTCGGCCGACGGCCAAGCGACGATCAGGTCCGGCTCATACGCGCGACCGCACATCACGTAGTAGCCGGCGCCGTACGCCTTGCGCAGGACGACGGTCACCTTGGGGACTGTGGCGTTGGCGGTCGCGTAGAGCATCTTGGCGCCGTGCCGGATGATCCCTTCGGCCTCCACCTTGGTCCCGACCATGAACCCCGGCACGTCCATCAGGTAGACGAGCGGGATCGAGAAGGCGTTGCACAAGTTGATGAACCGGGCTGCCTTGTCGGCCGAGTCGTTGTCGAGGATCCCGCCCAGCTGCTTGGGCTGACTGGCGACGATTCCCGCCGGCCGGCCCCCGAATCGCGCTAGGCAGGTGATGATCGTCTTGGCCCACTGCGGCTTGAGGTCGAAGTACTCGCCGTCGTCGACGATCCGCGCGATCACCTCGTACATGTCATAGGGCTTGCGGTTGGAATCGGGCAGGATGTCGAGCAGCTCGTCGTCACTGCGGTCGATCGGGTCGCTCGTCGGCCTGATCGGCGGCGCCTCCTCGCAGTTCTGCGGGAAGTAGCTCAGGTAGCGCTTGATCTGCTCGATGCACTCCGGGTCGTCGGCCACCTCGAGGTCGCCGACACCCGATTTCCGGCAGTGGACGCGGGATCCGCCGAGCTCCTCCTGGGTGACGTCCTCACCCACTGCGGCCCTCACCAAGTGCGGCCCAGCCAGCGCCATCGAGCCACGCCCCTTGACCATCGGGACGAAATCGGCCAGGCCCGGGATGTAGGCCGTCCCGGCGGCACACGGGCCCATCAACGCCGCGACCTGAGGGACCACGCCGCTCATCACGACCTCCTCACGGAAGAGATGACCGCTTCCGGCAAACAGCGACCCGACGGCCTCCTGGATCCGAGCTCCTGCCGAGTCGAGCAGCCAGACCATCGGGATCCGCTTGGTCAGCGCGAGCTCGCGCAGCCGTCCCACCTTGAGCTCGCCCGTCATCCCCATCGACCCCGCCATGACCGTGAAGTCGTACGCGGCCACCGCCACCAACCGCCCGTCGACCTTGCCGTACCCGGTGATAACTCCATCGGCGGGCGCCTCGCGACCCTCCATCGCGCGCTGTGAGAAATGGGGTCGGCCGTGGATGCCGAGCTCGACAAAGGTCCCCTCGTCGATCAGCAGGGCAAGCCGCTCGCGGGCGGTCAGCTTGTCCTGGGCGTGTTGGGCCTCGATCTTCTCCGGGCCGCCTCCCAGCCTGATCTTCTCCCGCCGCTCGCGAAGGTCGGCGACGAGCGGGCGCAGCAGGCTTGTGGGTCGGGCGTCGGTAGCCATGGCGATACTGTGCACACCGGGCGTGTGCGCCGCCCGGCGACGAGTCGTAAGTAGAACGTCCTACTTCTCACTCTGCCAGCGCCGCCCGGCGCCGTCAAGCTTCCCGACGGTTTAGCGTTTCCCTCCCCGGCCACATCGGGTAGTCCGCTTAATGAGCCTGGGAGCGCACCCGTTCCCTGAACCAGCCTCCGCGTATTAGGGCTGGGGGCTACGGCAGGGGGTTACCGGACGCAATCGCGGCGGACCGGCTGGTTCGCCGCGGTGCGTCCCCCTCAGCGGCCCGTTCGTCCCCCCGTCGGCGGCCCTCCCCTCAGCGACCCGTGCGTCCCCCTCAGCGGCCCTTCCACTGGGGCGTGCGCTTCTCGAAGAATGCGCGCACGCCTTCCTGGATGTCCTCGGTGGCGAAGGCGATCGTCAGGTGGGTCCGCAGGTACTCGAGCGCGTCGGCGAACGCCATGTCCTGCTGGCGGAACATCGCATCCTTGCCGAGCCGCATCATCACCGGCGACTTGGCCGCCAGCTTCCCCGCCCAGTCCGACACCGCCTGCTCGAAATCCTCGGCCGGCACAACCCGGTTGACGATCCCGATCCTCTCCGCCTCCTCGGCCGAGATCTGCTCGCCGAGCAGCAGCAGCTCGTTTGTCTTCTTGCGCGGGACGTTGCGGTAGATGAGCGCCATGATCATGAACGGGAAGAGCCCGACGTTGATCTCCGGCGTGCCGAAACGCGCTCCCTCGCGGGCGATGATCAGGTCGCAGGCGAGCGCGATCCCCAGCGCGCCGGCCAGCACGTGCCCGTTGGCAGCGCAGATCGTCGGCTTGCCAAGCTCGCCGATCAGCCTGAACAGGCGGGGGAACCTCTCGGTGGCGAAGTGCTTGTGGACGAGCGGCGTATCGGCAGCAAAGCCGGCCAGGTTGGCGCCGGCGCTGAACACGCGATCGTGTGTCGAGCTGAGCACCACGCAGCGCACCGCTTCGTCCTCGCGCGCCGCCTCCAGTGCCTCGGTGAGCTCCTGCAGTAGATCGTCCGATAGCGCGTTGCGCGTGTCGGGTTGATCCAGCGCGATCGTCGCCACGCCGTCGGAGACGTCGTATCGGAGGGTCGAGTAGGCCATCCGGTCCGAACTTTGGCGCTCAGCATGACGATATGCCATGTAGAGCGCCAAAGTTCGCGGGCGGCCCTTCCAAGTTCGCGGGCGGCCTCGCCAGCGCCCCCGCGGGCGCCTCCTCAAAAGTAGGAAGTAGCACGTTCTACTGTTCACCACGGCTCGAGCGTGTTACGGTGCCGCCATGACCACAACCGCCGACGTCCTCAAGCCCGACTTCGCCTCCCAACGCAAGCACTTCATCTTCACCGACGAGCACGAAGAGCTCCGCGAATCGATCCGCCGCTTCGTGATCAAGGAGCTCCAACCCCACTCGGAGGAGTGGGAAGAGACGACATTCCCCGACTGGGTCTTCGAGCGGATGGGCGAACTCGGGTTCCTCGGCCTCGACAAGCCTGTCGAGTACGGCGGCCAGGGCGGCGACTACTACACGAGCCTCGTCCTGGCCGAGGAGCTGCGGCATGCCCACTGCGGCGGGCTGGGGATGGGGGTCGCGGTGCAAACCGACATGGCGATGCCGCCGATCCTCAAGTTCGGGACCGAGGAGCAGAAGCAGGCGTGGCTCGTCCCGGCGATCAAGGGCAAGGCGATCTTGTGCCTGGGCATCACCGAGCCCGACGCGGGCTCGGATGTCGCCGGGATCAAGACCCGCGCGGTGAAGGACGGCGAGGAGTACGTGATCAACGGGTCGAAGACGTTCATCACCAACGGCCACCGCGCCCACGCGATCGTGCTCGTGACCAAGACCGACCCCGAGGCGGGACACGGCGGTCTGACCCTGTTCCTCGTGCCGATGGACACCCCGGGGGTCATCCGCGAGAAGCGGCTCGAGAAGCTCGGGATGCACGCCTCGGACACCGCCCTGCTCGCCTTCCAGGATGTGCGCGTGCCCGCCTCAGCGGTTCTCGGTGAAATCGGCAAGGGCTTCTACCACATCTCCTGGGAGCTTCAGGGCGAGCGGCTGATCGGCGCCGCGGGCTGCGTCGCGGGCGCTCAGGGCGTGTTCGACCGCACGCTCCAGTACGCCAAGGAACGAACCGCGTTCGGGCGCCCGATCGGCAACTTCCAGGTGATCCGGCACAAGTTTGCGGAGATGGCGACCAAGATCGAGACCGCGCGGCAGATGGTCTACACCACCGCTTGGCGCTTCCAGCACGGGGAGTACCCGGTGCGCGAGATCTCGATGGCCAAGCTCTACGCCGCCCGGATCGCCGTCGAGGTCGCCGACGAGTGCATCCAGATCCACGGCGGCAACGGCTACATGAAGGAGTACGGCGTCGAGCGCGTGTGGCGCGACATGCGCCTGAACCGGATCGGCGCCGGCACCGACGAGATCATGCTCGAGGTGATCGGAAGGTCGTACGGTCTCTGATGCCCCGGCCGGTGCATGCACCGGCCGGCCCGGCGGCGCATGCGCCGCCGGGGGCCGCGCCGCATGCGGCGCGGCCCCACCCGATACCCCCGTTTACCGAGGAGCACGAGCAATTCCGCGAGACCGTCCGCCGGTTCGTCGAGTCCGAGCTGCTCCCCCATGCGCAGGAGTGGGAGGAGGCGCGGTGGTTCCCCAGCGAGGTGTTCGGACGCCTGGCCGAGCTCGGCTACATCGGGCTCAAGTTCCCGGAGGAATATGGCGGCGACGGCGATCCGGTGGCCGACGCGGTATTCGTCGAGGAGCTGGCGCGCTGTGGCTCGGGCGGGGTTTCGGCGGGCATCGGCGCGCACTCGGGCATCGCGCTGCCCCCGATCTGGCGCTTCGGATCCGAGGAACAGAAGCAGCGCTATCTGGTGCCCGCGATCCGCGGCGAGAAGATCGCGGCGCTCGCGATCACCGAACCTGACGCCGGCTCGGACGTCGCTGGGATCCGCACCTACGCGCGGCGGGTCGACGGCGGCTACGTGGTCAACGGCTCGAAGACGTTCATCACCGGCGGCGTGCGCGCCGACATCCTGGTAACAGCGGTGAAGACCACCCAAGAGGGCGGCCACCGCGGGCTCTCGTTCCTGATCGTCGAGAAGGGGCCGGGGGTCGAGGCGAGCGCGCTCGAGAAGCTCGGCTGGCACGCATCGGACACGGCGCTGATCGGCTTCGACGACGTGTTCGTGCCTGAGGAGAACCTGCTCGGCGAGGAGAACCAGGGCTTCTATCTGATCATGGCCAACTTCCAATGGGAGCGGCTGCTGATGGCGCTCGGCTCGGTGGGCGGGATGCAGAGCGCGTTCGAGAAGACGCTGCAGCTACGCGCTGGAGCGGCGCGCCTTCGGCCGAGAGATCGGGCATTTCCAGGTCATCCGGCACAAGCTGGCCGAGATCGCGGTGACGATCGAGGCAGGGCGCGACGTCACCTACGCGGCGCTGCGCCGCTACGTGGCCGGCGAGGACGCCACGCGCGAGGTGACGATCGCCAAGCTCGCCACCCAGCGGGCGGCGTTCGAGGTGATGGACACCTGCCTGCAGATCCATGGCGGCAACGGCTACATGGCCGAGTACGGGATCGAGCGCGCCGCGCGCGACGCGCGGCTCGGGCCGATCGGCGGCGGGACCGACGAGATCATGAAGGAGATCCTGGGGCGGTCCCTGGGGCTCTAGCCGGGTAGGCTGAGGCCGCGAGATGGACTCCGTCCGTGGACAGCTCCTGATCGCCGGACCGGGCCTTGCATGACCCGAACTTCTGGCGCACGGTGGTGCTCGTGGTCGAGCACTCGGACGAGGGCGCCTTCGGTCTGGTGCTCAACCGGCCGTCGGAGACGACGGTGGGCGAGGCAATCCCCGAGATCGTCGAGCTGGTCGACTCCGACGAGACGCTGTTCATCGGCGGCCCCGTCCAGCCCTCAGCGGTGATCGTGCTCGGGCATTTCGAGGATCCCGGGGACGCGGCGCTGCTGGCCTTCGACGACGTCGGGGTGCTCAGCTCGGGTCCCTCGACCGAGGAGCTCTCCGCGGGACTGCGTCACCGCCCGTGCCTTCGTCGGCCACGCCGGCTGGGGCGACGGGCCAGCTCGAGGAGGAGATCGAGCGCGGCGACTGGATCCTTGAGCCAGCCCGCCTGGAGGATGCCTTCTGCGCCGAGCCGGAGCAGCTGTGGTCGGCGGTGCTGGCGCGCAAGGGCGGTCGCTACTCGCTGCTGGCGAGGATGCCGCCCAACCCGTCGCTGAACTAGCGATGACGCACTCGCACTCTCATGGCTCGCGCGCGGCCGACAGCGGGGCGCTCGCGATCGCGCTGGCGCTGATCCTGGCCTTCATGGCAGTCGAGGTGGCGCTCGGGATCGTCGCCTCGTCGCTCGTCCTGCTCTCCGATGCCGCGCACATGCTGACCGATGCGGCCGCCCTGGCCATGTCGCTGCTCGCCGCTCGGCTGGCCGCCCGCCCCGCGCAAGGCGCCATGACCTACGGGCTGGGGCGCGCTGAGATCCTGAGCGCCCAGGCCAATGGGGTGACGCTGCTCGTGCTCGGCCTGATCATCGTCTACGACGCGATCGTCCGCCTGACCTCACCGCCCGAGGTCGACGGGTGGCGCTGTGCTTGCGGTGGCGGTGCGCGGGCGTCGGCGTGAACCTGGTTGCCGCGCGCGTGCTCTCAGGCCGGGGCGGGTGCGGCGCAGCCTCAACGTCGAGGGGTCCTACCGCCACATCCTCACCGACCTCTATGGCTTCGGGCTGACAGCCGTCGCGGGCGCGGTGATCCTGGCCACCGACTTCGATCGGGCGGACGCGATCGCGTCGCTGCTCGTCGCCGGCCTGATGCTTCACGCCGCCTACGGGCTGCTGAAGGCCTCGGGCCGGGTGTTCATGGAGGCGGCGCCGGCCGGCATCGACCCCGAGGCGATCGGCCGGGCGCTGGCGGCGCAGGAGGGAGTGGTCGAGGTGCATGACGTCCACATCTGGGAGATCACCTCGGGCTTCCCCGCGCTCTCAGCTCACGTCGTGGTGGGCGCCGGCGTCGACTGCCACGGGCTGCGGCGCGTGCTCCAGCGCTTCTTGGACGAGCACTTCGGGATCGACCACACCACGCTCCAGGTCGACCACGAAGCAGCCGAGCAGCCCCCGCTGCAGATCGAGATGCGTGCCACCGGCCGCGGGTAGACTCGCCGCCATGGAGGTGATCAAGCCGGGACCCGACCGCGACGTCCCTCGCGGCGTGGTCGGTGGCTCTGAGATCTCGCAGACAACCGCCGGCGCCCGCAACATCTACATGGGGGTGTTCCGCGTGCCGCCCGGCGCCCAGTCGCGCCCCCACTACCACGAGAACTGCGAAAGCGCCGTCTACATGCTCAACGGACAGTTGCGCGTCAAGTGGGGCGACCGGCTCGAACGCGACTTGATGCTCGAGCCTGGCGACCTCGTCTATGTCCCCCCGCGCGAGACGCATGTGCTCGAAAACATCTCAACCGCCGAGCCGGCCGAGTACGTCGTCGCCCGCAACTCGCCGTTCGAAGACGCCGTTGTCGTTCCCTGGGCAGAGTCAGCCTAGTTCCGCGCTCCGAAGTCCAGCCGGCACCCGGAGAAGTACTCCCCGGCGGGTGAGCAGAGGAAGGAAACCAGCTCGGCGAGCTCCGCTTCCTCGACCTCCGCGCGGAGCGCGACTGTCACGGTCGTGATTCCGTAGCGCGCCCATTCCACCGACAGCGTGCGGGCCAGATTCTCAAATCCCGCAGCCACGACCTCGGCGTTTGGGGCCACCATCACCACCTTGGCGGGCTGATCGCCGGGGATCAGGGCACCGACCGCCACCTCGCGCACGGCAATCCACGCCGCCTCGAGGGTGGCCGTCAGGCCTTGACCCAATCTCCCGTCGTAGACGATCGCGTGCAGCGGCGCTCGCCCGCGCGCCCAGTCGCCGACCTGCTCCTCGGCCTCGGGCAGTGCGCTCACCTCGAGCTGCTCGGTCCGGGCGCCCAACGCCGCCAGGGCCTCGAGGAGGTCGTCCCCGGCTCCGGCGATGGCGAGCGCGCGCCCCTCGAGCAGCCCATCACGCAGTAGCGACATCGCGGCGACACCGTATAGGCTCTCTGACCAGGCGATGCTGTCCTACGCGCATGGGGCCTGCGAGGAGCCACTGCTTGGCGAAGCTATCTCGCGCAACCTGGAGCGCACGATCGAGCGAGTGCCTGACGCCGATGCGCTTGTCTCGGTGCACCAGGGCCTTCGCTACAGCTACCGGTCCTTCGGCGAGGCGGTCGATCGCCTGGCCGGCGGGATGCTCGCGGCGGGGCTGGAGCGGGGCGACCGCGTCGGAGTGTGGGCGCCCAACCGGGCGGAATGGGCCCTGGTCCAGTTCGCGACGGCGAAGCTCGGCGTGATCCTCGTCAACATCAACCCGGCCTACCGGACGAGCGAGCTCGAGTACGCGCTAGGCCAATCCGGGTGCCGGATGCTGTTTGCCTCGCAGGAGTGCAAGGGATCGGATTTTCACGCCATGGTCGCGGAGGTGAGGCCGAGGCTGGCCTCGCTCGAGCGGGCGGTGTTCTTCGAGACCCCAGAGTGGGAGGAGCTGGCGGACGGAGGCGGTTCTCCCAACGACGTCCGCGTGCTCGCCGACCAGCTCGACTTCGATGACCCCATCAACATCCAGTACACGAGCGGGACGACCGGCTTTCCCAAGGGAGCGACGCTCACCCACCACAACCTGCTCAACAACGCGCACTTCATCGCGCAGCTGCTCCGCTACACAGAGAGCGACCGGGTGTGCGTCCCGGTCCCGCTCTACCACTGCTTCGGGATGGTGCTGGGGAATCTCGCCTGTACGACCCGCGGCGCGTGCATCGTCTACCCGGCCGAGACGTTCGAGCCCCAGGCCACGCTCCAGGCCTGCCAGGACGAGCGGTGCACGAGCCTCTACGGCGTCCCCACGATGTTCATCGCCGAGCTCGGTCACCCCGGGTTTGATGAATTTGAGCTGAGGTCGCTGCGCACCGGGATCATGGCCGGTTCGCCCTGCCCGATCGAGGTGATGAGGCGCGTCGGCAGCGAGATGGGGATCGAGCAGATCTCGATCGCCTTCGGCCAGACCGAGACCTCGCCGGTATCTACGTTCGTACGGGTCGATGACACGCTCGAGCACCGCTGCGAGACGGTCGGCCAGGTCATGCCGCACACCGAGATCAAGATCACTGACCCGCAGACCGCTCAGATCGTGCCGCGGGGCGAGGCGGGAGAATTTTGCGCCCGCGGCTACCTCGTGATGCGCGGCTACTGGAACGACCCCGAGCGGACCGCCGAGGCGATCGACGCGGGAGGATGGATGCACTCGGGCGATCTGGCCACGATGGACGAAGCAGGCTATGTGCGGGTGGTGGGGCGGATCAAGGACATGGTGATCCGAGGAGGTGAGAACGTCTATCCGCGGGAGATCGAGGAGTTCCTCTACACCCACCCTGAGATCGCCGACGTGCAGGTGATCGGAGTCCCCGACGAGCGCTACGGCGAGGAGCTGATGGCCTGGGTGGTGCTCCGGAAAGGTGCCGCGCTGGGCGAGGAGGAGGTCAAGGACTTCTGCCGCGGCCGGATCGCCCATTTCAAGGTCCCCCGCTACGTCAAGTTCACCGACTCATTCCCGATGACCGTCACCGGGAAGGTGCAGAAGTTCAAAATGCGCGAGATGGCGATCGAGGAGCTCGGGCTCCAGCAGGCCGAGGCGATCGCGACCGCGTAGCCGCTCTATCCGCCGTCTCCGGGGACGAGGACACGGTGCCTGGGGCAGCCGTCGTAGCCGCGACGCACTTGGGCCACCGACGGCGGATCGGAGGCGAGCAGCTGCGGGATGCTCACCGAGCGTAGGTGGCGACGACGCAGGTAGGGCAAGAGCTCGGTGAGCGCCCTGATCGTCTGTCCGTGGTTCTCGTGCATGAGCACGATCGCGCCCGGTTGCAGGCCTGCCTCGACGATTCTCACGATCTGGTCCCAGCTGGCGCCCGCCCAGTCGCGCGAGTCCACGTCCCACAGGACCTCGAGCAGCCCGAGCCGCCGGGCGATCGCGCGCACCTGCGCGTCATACGCCCCATACGGCGGTCGCCAGAGCCGTACCCGCTCGTGCGTCTTGGCTAGGATCAGCCGCGCCGTCCGCTCGAACTGGAGCTCGACCTGCTCCGGTGAGAGGAAGAGCAGATCCGGGTGCGTGTAGGTGTGATCGCCCAGTGCCGCCACGCCGAGCTCGCGCTCGAGCCACCGCGGCCAGGCGCGGATGCTCTTGCCGACAACGAAGAAGGTCGCCCGCTCGTGGGCGGCGCGCAGCTTCTTGACTGCGTAATGGGTGTAGACGCCGGGGCCGTCGTCGAACGTGAGTGCGACCTCGTGGCCGTGCGGTCCACCGCAATAGATCGGCAGGCCGAGGGCGATCAGCCTGCCGAGCTCGGAGCGGGCTCGCCTATTGGCTCGCGCCCCCTCCCGACCCGCCCGAGGAGCGAGACGCGGCAGCCCCGCGATCAGCACGCGGTGCCGAGACGGCCCCCCACCGCCGGTTGCCGCGTAGACGACCATGCCGAGCACAACCGCGGCCGCCAGCACCAGTGAGACAGCAGCAGGTCGGCGGCGCATCCTCAGACGAGCGTCGCCTCTCTCTGGCCCTCCCATGCCCGATCGCGCTGGACGCGCCGCGCACCACGGTAGCCGCGGCGGGTCAGCTCGGAGTGCAGCTCGCGAATCCGCTCGAGGATGTAATCGGCTGCGCGCTGCTGCTCGTCGCGCGTCGTGTGCGCCGCCTGGGGGAACCGGAATGCGCTGCCGAACTGGACGACGACCTTGGGGAACTGCAGCCGTTTCCAGTTGCGGATCTTGTAGGAGTTGAGGATCGCCACCGGCACCACGGGCGCACCCGACTCGAGTGCCAGACGGCCGATACCTGGTTTGGCTTGATCCGCCATCCTGCCTGTGCGCGAGCGGCCGCCCTCGCAGTACATGACGACCGCGGACCCGCGATCGAGCAGCGTGAACGCCGTCTCGAACGCATCCTCGTCGTGGTGGCCACGCATGACCGGGAAGACGCCACCGTGGCTGAAGATGTATTGCCCGGGGCCCGGCTGAAAGAGCTGGGACTTGGCCATGAAGCGAACGCGGCGGCGAATGAATGCGCCGGTCAAGAAATGGTCCACGAACGAGCCGTGGTTGGGGGCCAGGATCACCGGGCCGTTGGGAACATTCTCGCTCCCGATGCTGCGCGCGCGGAGCAGAGACAGCATGTAGGGCACGACCAACATGCGCACAGGTTCGTATGTCCACCCAGCCGGCCCGGACCGCGCACGGCGGTGGTAGGGCTCGAAGTACTCGCGCGGGCGCGTGTCCTTGTAGACCTGCGGCTTGAGCTGGACGTCGGGCACGTGCTGTTCAGATACCCCGGATGCGCCGGTGAGTGACTCCTAGGCGGCCCACTCGCGGGCCCTCTCCAGAGCACGCCGCCAATCGGCGAGGAGCTCCTCGCGCTGATCTTCGGCGATCGCGGGCTCGTAGCGCTGCTTGGCCCGCCAGCCCCGGCTGACCTCGTCGATCGTCCAGCGCCCGATGCCGACGCCGGCCAGGTAGGCGGCGCCGAGCGCGGTTGTCTCGGCGATCTCCGGCACGACGACTGGCACTCCGAGCACGTCGGCCTGGAATTGCATCAGCCACCGGTTCGCGGTGGCTCCCCCATCGGCCCTCAGCTCCTGAAGCGGGGTACCGGCGGCCGCCTCCATGGCGCGTACGGCGTCGACCGTCTGGTAGGCGATCGCCTCGAGCGCCGCGCGCGCCAGGTGCGCCCGTCCCGTCCCGCGGGTGAGCCCGACGATCGTTCCGCGCGCGTACGGATCCCAGTGAGGTGAGCCGAGACCGGTCAGCGCCGGAACGAAGTACACGCCGTCGTTGCTCTCGAGCGATGAGGCAAGCACCTCGGTCTCGTCTGCCGAGGCAATCACCCCCAGCCCGTCGCGCAACCACTGCACGGCGGCGCCCGTGATGAAGACGGCCGCCTCGAGCGCGTAGCTGAGGCGGCCACCGATCCCCCATGCCACCGTGCTGAGCAGGCCGGGCGCCGGCTCGGGCACGGCGTAGCCCGCGTTCTGCAGGACGAACGACCCGGTGCCGTAGGTGTTCTTGCCGAGGCCGGGGTCGACGCACGCCTGGCCGAAGAGCGCGGCCTGCTGATCCCCGGCCAGCCCCGCGACAGGGACTCGATGGCCGTGGAGGCTTTCCGCCTTGGTCGTGGCGAGCGGTCCGGCGCTGTCCACCACCCGTGGCAGAGCTCGCTCCGGTATCCCGAACAGCTCGAGCAGCTCGGAGTCCCAGGCGCCGTCGGCGATCGCCAGCATCATCGTGCGTGAGGCATTCGACGGATCTGTGACGAGCTCTCCGGTCAGCTTGTAGCCGAGCCATGAGTCGACCGTCCCGAACACCGCGCGACCATCCTCGCAGCGCCGGCGCAGGCCCTCCACGTTCTGGAGCAGCCACTCGATCTTGCTCGCCGAGAAATAGGGATCGAGGACGAGGCCAGTCCGGTTTCGGATCAGCTCCTCGACTCCCTCGGCTCGCAGCTCTGCGCAGCGCCCGGCGGTCCTGCGGTCCTGCCAGACGATCGCCCTGTGAAGCGGCTCGCCGGTGTGTGGGTCCCAGACGCACACCGTTTCGCGCTGGTTGGTGATCCCTACCGCGTCGAGCTCACCGGACGCCACGCCGGCGTCGGCGAGGGCCTCGCCGGCGGCGAGCTGAGTTACGGTCCAGATCTCAGAGGCATCGTGCTCTACCCACCCCGGTCGCGGAAAATGCTGCTCGAATTCGCGGTAGGCGCGACCGACGAGATCCGCCTCGGCGTCGAAGACCAGGCACGTCGTACCGGTGGTGCCTTGGTCGATGGCCAGGATCACGTGCGGACTGTAGCCGCGCACATGCCCAGCGGGCGGGCCGGCCCCGCCACCTCGCGGTGGCAGGAGGGGCACCCGGCCCTAGAGTCCGCCGTGGGCAGCGATGAACGCCCCGATCGCGAGCGCAATCGCGATCAGGAGCAGGGACGTCGAAAGCGGAGCTCGCCGTGGGCGGCGGCGCGCCAACTCGCGCCTACTGCACGAGCTGATGAACAAACTCTGCTGCGACATGCCCCTCGCCATGAATCGAACCTCGGGCGTCTCCTACAGTCAAGCGTCAGCTCCCAGCGAGTCCGCAAATAGCTAGATGTGCAAGGCTTCATCTGTGTCCGACGTGGAGGCCCACATCACCGGAACGGTGTGGAAGATCGAGGTGGAGGTCGGCGACGAGGTGCAGGAGGGCGACACCGTCGTGATCCTCGAATCCATGAAGATGGAGATGCCGGTCGAAGCCGAGGACCCCGGCGTGGTCAAGGAGATCGTGGTCGAGGAGGGCCAAGCGGTCTCCGAGGGCGACACGCTCGTTGTCCTCGACTAGCGGCGCAGGCGACGCCGCCGGAGGCGGTGGTGAGCTACTCGTCGATGAGCCCGCCCCGGGAGTAGCCAGGCTCACGATCTCGAATCCGGAACGCCGAGGAGCGCTCGATCATTCGATCCTCGACGCGTTCGCCGCCAAGATGCCGGCACTCGACGCCAGGTGCGTGATGATCACGGGCGAGGGCTCGACGTTCTCAGCCGGATACGACCTCGGGGGGCTTCCCGATGGCGTGCTGGCCGAGGAGGCCGACAAGCTGGTTGCCCACCCGTTTGCCGCTGCCATCGCGGCGGTGGAGGACTACCCGTACCCGACGGTCGCTGTTCTGAACGGCCATGCCATCGGCGGCGGCCTCGAGCTGGCGCTCGCTTGTGACCTGCGCTTCGCTGCCGAGAACATCGCGCTGGGGATGCCACCCGCCAAGCTCGGTCTCGTCTACTCACACACGGGCATCCAGAAGTTCATCGACACGATCGGCGCCGCCAGAACGCGGGAGCTGTTCCTCGTCGGGCGCAGGATCGACGCGCCTACGGCATGCTCGTGGGGGCTCGTCAACGCGGTCGCAGCCCCCGGCCAGCTCGCGCAGAGTGCCCTCGCGCTGGCCGCCGAGATCGCGGCCAACGCACCGATCGCGCAGCGCGGCAACAAGCGAGTGATCCGAGCCGTATTGGATGCGCGCTGGGCGCTCGATCCGGGCACTGAGGCCGAGCTGCTCAGGCTTCGCCAGGCCTGCTTCTCCTCCGACGACTTCCGCGAAGGCGTTCTGGCCTTCGCCGAGAAACGCGAGCCGCGCTGGCAGAATCGCTGAAGGGCGCGCTACCGTCCGCCCTCGATGCGCCCACGCCTCGTGCTGATCGGGGTCACGCTGGTCGTGCTGGCCTTTCCCGGAAGCGTCCAGGCCAGCATCTATCAGCGTGTCCAAGCCGCCTATGAGCGCGACGGCACGGTGCCGGCGTGCGAGTTCTCGAGCGCCCAGCTCGAGGCCACGCTGAAGGACGTCGACACCTATGGCGCAGCAGTACTTCGCCGACTTCACGAACGCCGTCCACGCGGCGCTCACCGCGCAGGCCAGCGGCGATTGCTCGCGGCAGGCACTGGCGAGGAGCCGGCGGCACTCGGTGGCCGGTGGCGGGCGGCTCGGAATCGCTCCCGGCCTCGGTGACCAGCCCGACCCAAGGCGCGGTGCCCGGGGCGATCGTGCTGCTTGGCGCGATCGCGCTGGCCGCCGGTCTGGCCGCGGCCCTGAGCGGAGTGCTTCGGTGGGGCGGCTGGGATCCCCGGTGGGCCGCCGCGGTCCGTCATGCCTTCGCCGAGGCCGGCTACCGCCTGGGCAGCCGCTGCGAGTCGGTGCTCGATGCATGGTGGCCGCGTGCGTCGCGCCCACGCAGGCGGCGACCGGGCTCCCGGGCGCGCTAGTCGCTCCCGGGCCCAGCGGTCACGCCGCGCTAGCGGGTCACGCCGACGCCGCGGCTGTACTCGACGGCACCGCTGGGCGAAGTCCAGGAGATCCTCACCACGCCGGGTCCGGGTAGCGCCACCCGATCGATCAAAACCTCTCCGGGCGGCTTCGCCGTGGTGCGGGCGATCAGGCGGTAGGTCGGCGCTCTGCTGGGTGCGCCACTCGACGAGCACCGGCTGGCGCGTCCCGGGTGGCGCCGCTCGGAGCAGGGCCCAGACGAGCACGCGGTTGCCGGCGCCAAGTACCGGGTCCGGGATGAACAATGGCAGCCGGTAGGAGGTGAAGGATGGCTTCGGGCTGCCGTCGGCGTAGAGCAGCCCGGTCTGGAAGGTGGACCAGTACTGCGGGGTGCCGGGGGGATAGTGCGGGTCGGGGCGCGCGTCGTAGAGGAGGAACTGGGCCATCGCCCTGACGCGCGGATCCCGAAATGCCATGTACTGGGCCTCGTTCAGGTAGAGCGACTGCAGGCGGGGGCTCACGCCGCGGAACGGGTCAGGGGGGTCGGTCTCGTAGCCGTATTCGGTCAGCCACAGAGGCAGCTTTCGCTTCACTCCGTAGGCGGCGAGGCTGGCGTCGAGCGCTCGCTCCAGGCGATCGAGATCGGAGATGGGGGCGAAATCAGGGTCGGGAAGCGAGACATTGGGCGCCAAGAAGAACGAGTAGGGATGGTGGGCAAAGCCGGTGGCGTCGAACAAGGCCGGGTTGGCAGCGACAAACGCTGGGCCGCTGCCGGCCGCCGGACAGCTCAGGGCTGCCGCGGCGGCGCCGCGAAGCGGGCGGTAGCTCGCATCGACGCAGTAGAGCGCACGGAGGAAGCTGAGCGGTGGAGTCGCCGTGCGGAACCCCAGCGGCGGCCGAGCCGCACCCTCCGGGGCGAGTTCGCCGACGAGGATCGTATCCCGGCCGGGAGTGTGTCCCGTCTCCGCGAGACCCCTCCAGGCCGCCGCCACGTACGACCGGTAGAGCGCGGCGGCCTCGATCACGGGCGCACCTCCGACATCGCGCCACTGGGGAGCGAGCCACCCGGGCTGATTGGGCTCGTTCCAGATCGACCAGATGCTGACTCGCGGTATCGGCTCTGCCCCGGGGGCAAATGAGTAATGCCCGCTGTAGCGCTGGCCGACGGCTCGGACGAACTGGCCGAAAGCCCGCGCCGAGGGCATCCAGTGATCGGCGTAGCGCTGACCCGGCGCTCCGCGGGCCATGGCCCACAGGGGTCCCGGCGCGGTCAAGTTGAAGCTCACCGCGATACCGCGTGCCCGTGCCAGCGCCACGAGCCGGTCATACGGCGCCCACAGGGTGACGGCGTAGGCGGATGGGTCAGCGGCCCGGAACCCGGCGGGGGCGAGCTGGCCGACGGGTCAGGGGCCAGCGCCCGCCACAGCACCGTGGCGCGCAGTTCGTCCACACCCAGGCTCTTGAGCACGTCGAGCGTCCTGATCACGACCGGTGTCGGCGAGTACAGAAGGTGGTCGTCGTCCTGGAAAATCGAAGCGACTTGGCGTGGCGCGGGCGGAGCCGGGGTGGGGCTGGCGCGCGAGATCACGGCCACGACGAGCGCGGCCACCACCACCGCGAGCGCAGCCACGAGCTGGCGCGTGTGTGAACGACCAGGCGTCATGGCCCATCAGGCTGTCAGACGTGGCGTTCCGACCGAGCCGCGGGTTAGGGTGAGGCTGTGCGAGAAACCGTCGGGCTCGCCGGTTCGGAGAAGATCGAGCTGTTGGCCAGGACGCTCGAGCGGCGGGTATCGGTCCTCCCCGCGGTGATGCATGTCCGGCAGTCTGGCCTCGTTGTCGCGATCGAGCTTGGACGAGACCCGTACGGCCAGGAGATGGCGGGGCTCGTTGCTCGCGCCGCGCACCGCCGCGGAGCGTCGGTCGGCGTCGGTGGCAACGTCGTCGTGCTGAAGCCGCCTCCCTCGATCTCAGAGTCCGAGCTGTGCCGGCTGGTGGCGATCCTCGCCTCCTCGATCGCCGAGGTCGCCAGCAGCTCACACTGCGGCTGCCGCCTAGAGGCTGCCCGCACCGAGGCCTCTACTGAGGAGGAAGATCCTCAGCCCGCTGATGCTCTTGCTGTAGGCCCGCGCGATCTGAGAAAGCGTCAGGCCCGCGCGCAGCTCGACGCGAAGCAGCGACGGCGTGATCCCGAAGTAGTCGGCGATTGCCCTTAACGCGCCGTCGGTGCACCCCCGGCCCGAGCCCGAACGCGCGCTCGGCCACCGACGGCTCGATCAAGTCTGTATGGGGATGAAGCGGCAACAGCATCGGCGACCTCGGCGCGCTGGGCGAAGTCGAAGTCCTGCGCGATGTCGCCGAGCTGCGGCGCGTTCTCGCGCACGTCGGGGCGGGGGTCGGGACGGCCATCGGTCGTCGGGTCGAGCCGCTGCCCGCCCAGGAAGTCGTTCTCGATGAACTTGAGGTAGGCATCGAAGCTGAGCGTCTGGTGATCGATGTAGCCCTGGCGCGCGTAGGGGCTGATGACCAGGGCTGGGACGCGCAGGCCGTAGCCGTTCAGGTCCACCTTGGGCGGCGGCGACATGGTCGTAGAAGCCGCCCCAGTCGTCCCAGGCCAGGAAGATCGCCGTGCTGTTCCAGTCCGGGCTGCGCATGATCGCGTTGATCAGGCCGGTGACGTAGGCCTGGCCGGCGCTGATCAGACCGGGCGGATGCTCGGACACCGTGCCGTTGGGATCGATCCATGAGACGGCGGGGAGCGCTGCCTGCCTTGGCAGCGGCGAAGAAGTTCGACAGCGGCTGGATGTTGCCGAGCTGGCCGTCCTGCTGGACGTCGGTGAAGTAGGGCAGCGGGTTCCAGATCCCCGGGGTGCCGGGGCGCTGCTGGACCGGCGCGCAGGACAGCTGGGAGTCGCTGCTCGCAGTCGGGCTCCGTGCCCGTGAACACGTAGTAGCCCCAGCTGACGCCGGCGCGGTGCAGCAGATAGGTGAGATCGGTCCAGGCGTACTCGGGGGTTGTCGGTGAGCTGATCCCGAGGCTGCGCTGGAAATCGGGCGGCAGACCCGGGCCCTGATCGTTGTTGACGCAGCTCATCGGGTCGCTGTTGCAGCAGCGAGCCGACCAGCCGGAGACCATGTACAGGTGCGAGGGCAGGCTCCACGAGGCGTCTGACTGGAACATGTGGTCGTCGAGCACGAAGTTGTGCGCGTAGGCCCAGTAGTTGGGGATGTCCGAGCCGTCGTGGTAGCCCATCACGTCGGGCCAGCCCGGATGACCGCCCGCAAGCCGGGTTGAACGCCTGCTCGCAGCCTGTGCGGGCGCGCGTCTGCTCGATGACGAAGCCGTCCATCCGCCCGCCGTCGATGTCGGCCCGGGCGTTGTTCTGGCTGTGCGGCCCCCCGAGGTTGCGGTCGTGGCGGTCGTGGAAGGCGCCGGTACGCAGTGGCCGACGCGCAGGGTCGGGCAGGCAGGGCACCGGTCCCGGGTTGCCGGCCAGCCCGGGGATCCCGTCGGCGCCTGGATAGGTGCCGAAGTAGGAGTCGAACGAGCGGTTCTCCTGCATGATCACGACCACGTGCTGGATCTTGTGGATCCCCACCGGTGTAGTCGTCGTCAGCGTCGTCGTAGAGCGGCGGCGTCGGACGTGCTTGTGGATGGAACGGATTGCCGCCGCACGCGGTGAGGACCGCCGGCCAGCAGGCAGCCACCGAGCGCACACAGGTGACGCCTCACGTGCGCCAGACGAGCTGGGCTCGCCACTAGTCCTCGTACGGTGAGAAGTCCTGCTTGCGCGCCCCGCACACGGGGCAGAACCACGTCTCGGGGATGTCCTCGAACGCGGTGCCCGGCGGAATCCCCCCGTCCGGGTCCCCCACGGCAGGGTCGTAGATGAACCCGCACGACTCGCACATCCACTTCACGGGCGCAAGCGTAGCGATAGGGTCAGGGCGATGACGATCGATCGTCCCGGGCCCGGGGAGGAGTTGAACCTCGGCAAGGAGACGGTGCCCCGTCCCGCGGCAACGGTGATCGTACTCAGGGGTGGAGCCGAGCGGCTCGAGGTCCTGCTGGTCAAGCGCAACCCGGAGTCCCGGTTCATGGGGGGCGCCTGGGTATTCCCCGGTGGCGCCGTCGACCGCAGCGAGGGCGCCGGCGACGCTGCACTGCGCGCGGCCGCCGTGCGAGAGCTCGCCGAGGAGGCTGGTATCCAGGTGGCCGATGCTCGCGTCGCTCGTGCCCGTTCTCACGCTGGATCACCCCTGCCGCAGGTCAAGATCCGCTTCGACACCTGGTTCTACCTCGCACCGCTGCCCCGGGGCGCCGAGCCGCGAGATCGACGGCAGCGAGATCGTCGACGTTCGCTGGTACGAGCCGGCTGCCGCGCTCGATGCGGCCCGCCGCGGCGAGCTCCTGCTCGTGTTCCCCACGATCAAGCACCTCGAGCAGCTATCGAACTTCCCCTCGGCCGAGGCGCTGCTCGAGTACGCCGCGACCCAGGAGATCCGGCCCGTGCAGCCGCAGGTCATCCTCTCCGGAGAGCAGGCGCGCGTTGTGCTTCCGGGCGAAGCCGGCTACGAGGACCCAGAATGACCGCGTCGCTGCCGGCGGAAGTGCAAGAGGTCTTCGAACGGTTCATCACGACCGAGCTGACCACGATCGACGGCCGTGGCCAACCAATCACCTGGCCCGTCACTCCGTACTACTCGAGCGGCGCGCGCTGCATCGACGTGACTACCGGTCTCGGGTATCCCAAGAAGGCGAATGATGCCCGGGCCAATCCGCTCGTGTCGCTTCTCTTCTCTGACCCGACCGGAAGCGGTCTCAGTGACCCGCCGATGGTGCTCGTCCAGGGGTCTGCCGCGGTCGATGACCGCGACCTCGAAGCCAACCGTGAGCGCTACGCCCGCGAATCGATCGAGAAGCTCCCCGCGCTCCGCAAGCTGACACCACCCGCGCCGCTGCGCCGCGCCCTCGGCTGGTACTACACGCGCATCTATATCCACATCCGGCCTGAGCGGGTGTACGTCTGGCCGCGACGCGATGTGACCGAGGAGCCTGAGCTCTACGGCTCGCACATGGAGGAGGTGCGATCGGGTCACTCGCAAGAGCCCGATCGCTTCCACGCCGAACCGGAGGGCGGAACGAGCGAATGGCACCCCCGACTGCACGAGTTGGGGAGCACGTTTCCCACCGCCGTCGTCTCGATCGTGTCGCCCGATGGGTTCCCGTTCTCGGTGCGCTTGCCGGTGGCCGTCGATCCCGCTGCCCGATGGATCCGGATCGACTGTGAGACGATCGGCGTCCCCCTCCAGCCCGGCCTCGCCTGCCTGACCGCCCATGTCCACGGCGAGCAGTTCACCTGGCAGCAGAACTTCCAGGTCCGAGGCGACCTCGTCAGGACGGCCGAGGGATGGGTCGTCATGCCGCGCAAGCTCGTAGGCGGATTCGAGGTCCCGCGCTCGCGCAGCGAAATGCTCCGAGTGAATGCGGCCAAGGCGCGGCGCTTCCGGCGCACGGCCAAGTCCGAGCTGGCCAAGCGGGACTAGGGACGTAGCGCCAGGTAGCGCCCGAGCAGGCCGAAGCCGGTGAGACAGGCGGCGCCCTCGGCCAATCCGCGCAGCGCGCCGTCGAACGGGTCTGCCTGGAGGAGTCCGGCCCCCGCGACGGCGATCCCGACGGCAAGCGCCACAGCGAGCGCGAAGCGCCACGGACGACCGTGAAGCGAGGCTGGCAGGAGGCCTCCCACGTCCTCCGATAGGCCCCCGGGATCGCCGGGTCCAGCCGGGCGCAGCCGCCCGGCCGCGACCACGACGGGGAGCGCGGCCACGATCGCGAGGATCCCCGATGCGGCACCGACCAGCGCGAGCGTCTTCCACGATCCCTCACCGCCGTGCCAGGTCAGCGCCGTAAGCGCGAGGCCGCCCATCGTGATCAGGCCCGAGCCGAGGCCGATCGCGCAGCGGCGCAGGACGATGGCCGCTTCGGCCTGGGGCATGGTCGCGTCCCGGCGGCGCCTGAGGGCGCGCAGCGCGGCCAGGGCCCCGGATACGAACGCGATCTGGGAGCCCAGCACCATCAGCCAGATCCCGGCCCTCGCGGCGGGCATCGCGCTCTGGCCCACCGCTCGCGCCAGCCCGCGATCGGCCTGGGCCACGAAGGCGAGCGCGAACGCCACGCCAGCGACCGCCAGTGCCGCGAACGAGGCGAACGCAGCTCGCCTGGCCAGGCTGGTCCCGAGCTCATCGGCGAACTGCCGCGCCAAAGCGGCCGGGGAACCGAGGTCGGCCTTGGGGTCGCACGCCAAGTGGTCCTCGATCTCGAGCCCGATCCGCCGCCGGATTCGGCGCGGAAGCCGAGTGCGTGCCAGCTCGCGCCGCAGTTCGTCCAAGTAGCTCACGTGAGCACCGCCTCGATCGCCCCGGCGAAGCGCTTCCATTCCCGGCGCTGCTCGCCGAGCGCGCGCCGTCCCTTGCCGGTCAGCTCGATACACGCGTCGCTTGCGGACACCCTGCGCCCAGGTGCTCTCCAACAGCCCGGCCCGTTCGAGACGGTGCAGCGCGGGATAGACGGTTCCTTCAGGCAGGCGAGAGCTCGCCACCGCTCCTGCGCTTGAGCTCCTCGATCACCGCGTAGCCGTGAAGCGGCTCACCGGCCAGGACGGCCAGGATCAGCCCGTCGAGATGGCCCTTCAGCGTCTCGGCTCTCATTTCGCCGAGGATCGTATACCTAGCGTTGCTAGGTGTCAACCTCCGCCATAGGTCACGACCAGGTCGGTTATCACCCCGATCATGAATCCGGCGGTGAGCATCAACAGGCCGAGCTCGCGATAGCCGTGGCGGCGCATCGCGTTCCACACCTCGCCGATCACGTAGAGGATCGCGCCGCCCGCCGCGGCGTACGAGATGAGCTCGAGCGGATGGCTCGTCACCTCGTAGCCGAC
Source organism: uncultured Solirubrobacterales bacterium (assembly GCA_963803595.1). Taxonomy (GTDB): domain Bacteria; phylum Actinomycetota; class Thermoleophilia; order Solirubrobacterales; family Solirubrobacteraceae; genus Palsa-465. The sequence continues at coordinate 102,098 of CAWDNF010000002.1, read as the reverse complement.
CATCGAGCCTATGAATGTCGGCCCTCCGCTGATCAATCCGGCCAGTCCGAGCCAGCCCCACGAAGGCTTCACGTCGCCGAGCGGCCCGACGATTCCAAAGCCTTCGGTTGCGTTGTGGAGCGCGAACCCAATGATCAAGACCGTGGCCAGGCTGATCGCACCGGCGCGCGCCGAGACTCCGATGGCCAGTCCCTCGGCGAAGTTGTGCACCCCGATCGCCCCCGCGATCGTGAGGCCCGTACGTAGTGCCCGGCGCCGGGCGGCGTCGAGCTCGACGGCCAGGGCCTCGGCCTCCGACTGCGCGACCGCAGTGGTTCCCGAGCCACCGGCTATCGGCGGGGTGCGCGTCCCCAACGGTCGCAACCGTCGCTCGATCATCGCCAGGCCGGCGCTCCCCGCGGCAAATCCGCCTGCGAGCAGGACCACGAGCCACACCAGGTAGGCGACGGTCGCGTGGTGGTGCTTGACCTGGGTCAGCGTCCCCTCGACGATCGAGACGCCGTGAGAGAGGACGTCGACCAGGATGAAGGCCAGGACTCCGACCGCGAACATCGCCAGCGCCACCCGCGCGCGGGTGCCGAGAAGCTGGAGGCGCCCGACCGGGAGGCCGAGGTAGATCGTGAACCCGGCTAGCGCTCCGAGCGCGACTGTCTGTGCGAAGGACACCTGGCTTAGCGAATTAGGGTTCCCTAATCGCTGGTCCCATCGAGCGTACCAGGTTAGGGTAGCCTAATCCTACCCAGGTGGTAGGAGTTGAATACGGGGCGCGCATGCGCGCCCCGCCGGCGCGCGCATGCGCGCGCCGAGGCGCGGGTGCATGCACCCGCGCCCCTAGGTATGGGAATTCAGATTCGGCAGATGGAGCGTCTGCAGCCAATGGCTGACGGTCACGTTGAGCTGGGTGAACTCGCCGCTCCACATGAGCACCCCCATCCCGATCAGCACGGCGCCGCCCAGGCCGATGACCACGGGGTAGTGGCGCTTGATGACCGCGAACGCGGATGTCGCCGTGCCAAAGGCCAAGCCCGTGGCCAGAAAGGGCACCCCGAGCCCGGCGCAGTAGACCGCGAGAAGGAAGGCTCCATGTGCCGCCGAGTGCGAGGCACCGGTCGCGCTGATGATCGCCCCCAGGGTCGGACCGGTGCATGGCGTCCAGGCGAGCGCGAACGCGGCCCCCGTGATGACGGGCCCACCTCGCCCGGCGCGGCCGACCAGGCGCCCGAAGTGCAACTCGCGCCCCAGGCGAGGAACGAGGGGCGCGGCGATGAACAGCACCCCCATCGCCACGATGATCGCGCCGCACACCTTGAGGGCTGCCGGGCCGGTCAGCGCACCACGCAGCGCCTGCTGCCCGAGCAGCCCGAGGGCGATGAAGATGAACGAGAAGCTCGCCACGAAAGCCAGGCTCGGTCCGATCACCCGACGCGGGCGGATCTCAGCCGGAGTGACTCCTGCCACCGAGGAGATGTAGCCGGGCACGAGCGGTAGCACGCAGGGCGACAGGAACGACACCAGGCCGGCGGCGAAGGCAACTGGGATGCCGATGCCGGAGGCGGGGTCCATTACTACTCCACCCTCAGGGTACCGCCACCCGTGGCTCACCGTACCCGCCGGGAGCCTCGTTGCGCCCCAGCAACCCGGTGGTAGTTGCTCACGGATGGCCGCTCCCGCCCTCAAGAGCTCGCGCGTTCCGGTGCCTCGCTCGTTAGAGTGACTGGAGGTTCCAGTGGAAGCGTCCACTCTCCAAGCGCCGGCGGCTCTCGGTCGGCATCGGATCGCCATCGGGATCCCGCTCCTGCGCCTCAGGTCCGACGAGCAGCTGGTCGCACTGTTCCGGGCCGGCCACGACGAAGCCTTCGCCGCGATTCACGAGCGCTATCACAAGCGCCTGATGGCGTACGCGAGGCAGATGCTGCCCCGCCGGCAGGACGCCGAAGATGCTCTCCAGGACGTGTTCGTGAGGGCGTACTCCGGCCTCCGCGCCAACGGAGCGCACTTGGCGTTGCGGCCGTGGCTGTTCCGAGTCGCCCACAACCGCTGCGTCGACGAGCTGCGCAGACCGGGTCCGCCTCCGCCGGAGCTCATCTCGCTCATCCGCTCGCCGGTCCACGACCCGATCGCACAGGCCGAGCAGCGCGAATCGCTCCGCCGCCTGATCGCCGATGTCCGCCGCCTGCCCGATCAGCAGCGCTCGGCGTTGCTGATGCGAGAGCTCGCCGGGATGTCCTACGCCGAGCTCTCCGCGGCACTTGGCGTCACTATCCCCGCCCTCAAGTCGCTTCTCGTACGCGCGCGCGTGGGACTGGTACAGGCCGCGCAGGCGCGTGACACCGACTGCGCCCTGATCCGCGACGAGATCACCGCGGCCCACGACAGAGGTCCCGACCCGATGCAAACGCGCGCCGACACATGCGCGATTGCGCGGGATGCCGCAGCTTCCGCCGCGAGCTGCGTGGCATCTCAAGGAGCCTCGCCGCGGTGGTACCGACTGCGGGGCCACTGGCGGCGCTCGCACACATGCTGGGCTTCTCCGGTGCGAGCGGCAGCGCCACGGCCGGTGGCGCCACGGCCGGCGGGGCGACGGCCGGCGGGGCGACGGCCGGCGGGGCGACGGCGGGCGGTGCGACGGCCGGCGGGGCGGGAGCAGCGGCGAGCGGCAGCGCGATCGCCGGCGGCGGTTTGGCAGCGATCAGCACGGGCCACGTGGCTACCTTGATCGCCGCCGCGGTGGCGACCGCCGGTGGTGCAGTCGAGATCCAGCACACGATCGCCGCTCCGCAGCGGCCTCCAGCCCAGGCGCAAGCCGCTGTGGCGAGCTCCTCCTCGGCGGCATCCGGCAGCGCTCGCCGGGTCGTCGGGCTCCTCACCGGCGACGACCGCGCCGCTGACCGCGACGCGCGCGGCCGCACGGACGACCACCGCGACGCCGACCGGTCAACCCGTTGCGGCAGGGCATCGGCGCAAGCACGCTACGACCTCCAAGCCCGAGACGAGCAGGGATCCGGTCACAGCGCTCACCCCGGACGGCGCCGCGGCGCCCGCCGGCAGCGACGCGACGACGCTGGCCACCGGCACCGGCGTCGGCAGCGCGACCACGGCGGTCACCTCGCCGGGATCGTCTTCGAGCACAACAGGCGCCGGCTCGAGCACCTCGAGTAGCTCGGGATCGAGCGCCGGCGGCTCCTGCACCAGCGGATCCGGCCCGGGCAGCCCGGCCTCGAGTAGCCAGTCCGGGACGAGCGACGGCGCCGCCGGCTCCCCCACCACCGGAGGGTCCTCCAGCACCACCGGACCGGACAGCTCCGGCGCCGGCCAGAGCTCCGGGACGTCGGGTTCGACGGGTGGCACAGGCAGCTCGTCGCCGAGCTCCCAACCGCCCTCGTGCTCCTCGAGTTCGTCCCCCGGCGGCTCAGCATCGCGATAGACCGCTACCTCGAGAAGCTCGATCACGAGGAACTTCTCGTCCGGCGCGGGCGGCGATCAGGACTGTTCACGTTCGTGGCCGTCCACTCCACGCTCGCGCGGGCCGGCCCTGGGCGGCTGCCGGATGTGGGCCTACGACGACTCGCGTGCCGCGCTGCGCGACGTGCTGCGCCTGTCCCGCGCGATGACGTTCAAGGCAGCCGTCGCCGACCTTCCGCTGGGAGGCGGCAAGGGCGTGATCATGAGCCATCCCTATGCCGCGCTCACCTCGGGCCGTCGGCATGACGCGCTGCTCGACTTCGCCGACACGGTTGAAGCGCTGCGTGGCCGCTACATCACCGCCGAAGACGTGGGCACCTCGAGCCGGGACATGAGCGTCCTCTCACAGCGGACGAGGTACGTCACCGGACTCTCGCGGCGACGAGGTGGCTCCGGAGACCCGAGTCCGTTCACCGCGCTCGGGGTGGAGTATGCGCTGCGCGCCTGCTGCGAGCGCGTCTTCTCGAGCTCGTCGCTCAAGGGCCGCCACGCCTGCGTGATCGGGCTTGGGCCACGTAGGCTCACGCGTCGCCCGTCGCCTGGCCCGAGCCGGGGCGAAGCTGACCGTCGCCGACGTAGACGCGGGGAAGCGGAAGCTCGCCCGCGAGCTTCAGGCGCGCTGGACCGATCCGGACCGGGCGCTCGACGTGGAGGCCGACATGCTCGTCCCGTGTGCGCTCGGAGGCATCCTCAGCGACGAGACGGTCGCCCGGCTCTCCGCGCCGATCATCGCGGGCGCGGCCAACAACCAGCTGGCGGACGATCGCATCGCCGACCTGCTCGCAGCCCGTCGCATCCTGTGGGCTCCGGACTTCGTGGTGAACGCCGGGGGCTTGATCAACATCGCCGAAGAGCTCGGCGGCTATGACCCGGCCGTGGCTCGCGCCAAGACGCGCGGAATAGGGGATACGTTGCGCCAGATCTTCGACGATGCGGAGGCGATGGGCGCCACTCCGCTCACCGCGGCGATGGAGCTCGCGCGGCGCCGCCTCACGGCGTAACCGGCGGACGCTCGACGCCCACTGGCAGGCGACCTTCGGCCTCGAGCTTGTCGAGGTGGGCCGCCAGGGTCCAAGCAGCGGCTGGGCGTAGCTCTTCCGGCGCGTCGTCCCACACGGTGTCGAGCAGCTCGTCGACCGTCCGGGCGCCAGAGGCAAGGGCGGCAACCAGCTTGTTCTCGCGCTCGCGCCGGTGCTCCAGGTACTCATCGAGCTTCCCGGCCGGATCGTTGACGGGCGGACCGTGGCCCGGGCAGATCAGTTCGAGGCGATGCCGCCGCAGTCGCTCGAGTCCTTCCAGGTAGCCGCTCAGGGCGCCGGGGTAGGGAGCCACGAATACGCTGCCCTCGCCGAGCACCGCATCACCGGTGAACGCCACCGGCCCGGCCACGAAGGCGAGATGGTCCGGTGCATGGCCGGGGGTGGCGACGACCTCGAGCGGACCGAACCGCTCGCCATGCAAAAGGATCACGTCCGATCTGCCCCTGGCCGCCGCCAGGGGTGCCTGCGGGAAGCGCCGGCGAAGCTCCGGAACCGCTGCGGAGTGATCTGCGTGGTCGTGGGTCAGGGCGATTCCGCCCAGGCCACCGCGGCGCCCGATCTCCTCGGCGAGGGCGGCGACGTGCGACTCGATCGCTGGGCCGGGATCTACCAGCCAAGTCGGACCACGACCTACTAGCCACGAGTTCGTGCCCCCGAGCGTGAACGGGCCCGGATTGTCGGCCCGGACCCCGACCAGGTCGTAGTCGGGTTGCTCGATCCTCAGGCTCGGGCCCGCGCCTTCACCCACTCGGCCTTGTGGGCGCGCTTGGCCGCCTGGTAGTCGGCGAGCGCCTGCTTGGAGTCGACGTCCCCGAGCGTGGGGTGCGAGGGGACGAGATCACGCGCCACCTCGACACCGAAGCGCTTGTAGAGGACCGCGCCGAGCGCTTTGACCTTCATCTCGCCAAAGCCGGGAAGCGCCGCCAGGTTCGCGCGCAGCTCAGCTCGCATCCGAAGCGCCGCGCCACACTCGCGAGGCGTCGCCGTCGTAGCGCTCGAGGATGTGCTCGGCGAGGTCCTGGACGCGCCTCGCCATCGCGGCGGGAAACCGGTGCAGAGCGGGCTTGGCGCTGAAAACCGGCTCGAGGTCGGCTTCGACGAGAACTTCCGGATCGAGCGAGCCAACGCGCTCGCGTAGTTCGAGCGGCCCGCAGAACGCTTTCTGCACCGGCACCTGCTGGTCGAGCGCGAAGCCGATCAGCAACGCCATCGGGTCGCGCGCGATCAGCTCGTTGGCCTCGTCGGATTCGGTGAAATACAGGCGCTCGGCCACCGGCCGATCCTATCGCCGGCGCCTGGGCCAGCCGGCGCCGGGCGCGTTGCTCGCGTCGCTCGGCGCGGGTCAGGCGGAGCTTGAGCGGCTCCTTTCGATGGCGCCGTAGCATGAGGAACGCCGCTGTCCCCCACATCGCGGGGATCCACAGCGAGATCGCGTGGTAGACGACGGTCGCCGCTGTCGAGGCGGTGGCACCCACGTGGTAGAGCACGAGCATCCCGACCATGCTGCCGTCGAGCACGCCGATCCCACCTGGCACCGGGATCATGTTCGACAGGTAGGCGATCTGGTAGGCGAGCACGACCGAGGCAAGCGGCGGCGCGTGGCCGATGGCGGCAAAGCACGCTAGCAGCACGCGATGTCGCACCACAGGTACGCGATCGCGCCGACGAGCCGCCAGTCCGGTCGCCGCAGCAGCTCCCGGGTGTCACGGATGCTCATCGCGGTGGTCTCGAGCGACGGTGCGGATCGCGTTCGGGCAGCCGGGTGACCCAGCGACGCTCGATCAGCCGCGGCAAGAGCAGGAAGAACGCCAGCACCACGACGCCCACTCCGGCGGGCAGCAGGCTCCGCAACGCATCGCTGGGCCCGGGCAGGATCCGAGCGAACAGCGAGCAACCCGGCGAGCGATGAACGTGATCACATTGATTGCGCTCGTGAGCAGGAACAGCACCGCCGAGCGCTCGGCCACCCGCCGCAGCGGCGCGCCACGCTCGACCAGCAGCCAGGACCCGACCGCCGCGCTCGAGGCCCCGCCGGCCGACACCGCGGCGTTGAAGGCGAGCTCGGTGAGGGCTACCCGAGCGCCGAAGCGCAGCGGCGCGCGTTCGAACACCTGGAGGAACGCCAGCACGTAGCCCAGGCAAGAGAGGATCTCGAACCCGACGGCAGCGAGCACCCAGCCACTGCGCATCCTGGTCACGGTGCGCTCGACCCCGTGCAGTCCGGGAACGGCCAGGAGCAGGCCGACCACGATCGCCACCAGGATGGCCAGCGAGATGAGTCCGTTGCGCAGTCGCCGGCCGGCGTCCCGGCCACCGACATCGATGTGCTCGTCTCGTGTTGGCATGCTGTCGCTCCGGCGTTGATACCAACCAACCGCCGGCAGTGGCGGGCGCTTCGCGGCTGGCGGCGGCGAACATCGCAGCGCGATGTCCGTCCGATTTTCAATCGCCGCTAGCCCATTCAGATCCGTTAACTCGTGCAGCCGGAGCGCGCGGCGCGTCCAGCCGCCCGTGCCCGGGACCCAAGGACTGGCCAGGAGAGGCAATGAGAACATGGCTCACACGGCCGCACCGCGCGGCTCTCCTCGCATGCTGCGGGGCGGGCCTGATCGCAGTTTCGGCGCCCGGCGTGTCAGCCGCCGCATCGACTTCGCTGCCGGCGCAGTGGCAGACGCCGAACGGCTGGCTGCTGCGCCCGGCCGGTACACAGGTCCTGACCGAGCGGGAGCCGACAGGCGTCGCGGTCGCGCCGAACGGCAGTGCCGTCTACACCGTGTCGAGTGGCATCTTCGACGAGGGAATCGAGCGGATCGATGCCCAGACGCTTGCGCCGACGCCGACTCTCGTCGGGAGCCTCTGGCTCGGGGTGGCCGCCGACGGAGCCGGAAACGTCTACGGCGCGGGCGGAGCCACAGATGCCGTCTACCGCTTTACCGAGGCCGGCCCGGCATTGGTCGATTCCTCGCCGGCTGGTCCGGCTCCGTCCGATCCCGCCGCGCGGGGAACGCACGTGCTCGGATGGCCGGGGACACTGGTCCTGTCCGGGACTTCCGGCTCGGTGAAGAACAAGCTGTTCGTAGCGGGAAACCTGAGCGTGCCTCAGTCGGCGATCGACGCCGCCGACCACGCCGCGGGTGCATGTCCTGAGGGGGCTCCGGCAGCTGACCCGATCTGCTCCCCGGTCAGCGTGCTCGACGTCTCCAACCCCTCGTCTCCGGTCGTGGATCACGTGATCCCAGTGGGCCGGGATGCGTACGGAATGGCATTCTCACCCGCGACCGGCACGCTCTACGTTGCCAACTGGGCCGATCGCACGAACCCCGCGCGTGGCGGCGGACAGGGCACGGTCTCCGTTGTCCACGTCTCCCCGGATGGTTCAGGACACGAGACGCAGGACGTTGCCGTAGGCACCGATCCAACCGGCGTCGCGCTCTCGCCCGACGGCAGGACACTCGCCGTCGCCGATACCGGCTCGGATCAGGTGAGCCTGCTGACTCTCGATCCGAGCACCGGAGCTGTGAGCGGTTCGAGCACTGTGTCGGTCGCGGCGGGTCCGCACGTCCCGCTCGGCACCGAGCCGCTCGGGATCGCATGGGGCCCCGACGGTCATCTCTATGTGACCGTGGCTGGGTTGAATGCGGTCGAGGTTCTCGGCCCAAACGGCCAGCAGATCCCCCAGACGGTGACCGTGCGCTGGCTCGGCCGGTCGGTGCGGGTCACCTCGCCCGCGACATACATCCCTGTCGGCTGGTATCCGGTGGCGGCGGCAGTCGGCCCGGCGCCGGGCGGCGGGAACCGTCTGTATGTCGCCAACTTCTACGGGATGGGCGGCGGTCCCGGTTTCTACCCCGAGGCCTCCGCGCTCACCGGCTCGCGCACGGAGGGCAGCCTGTCGGCGATCGACCTTCCGACCGGCGCGGCTTCTGAGCCTCAGTTCCGGCAATGGACCGCCGCCGTGGTCGCCAACGACCGGCTGGCGGCACTCGACGATCCCGCACTCGCCAACCCGGCGACCAACCCGTGCGTGGGCGATCGCCTGCCCGATGGGCAACCCGTGACGAGCGGGATCCTGTGCTCTGCCTCCCGGGGACGCGTCGATCGGCGCAAGCTCCACGTCGTGTTCATCTTCAATGAGAACAAGACGTTCGACTCCTACTTCGGCGACGTCAAGGGGTACTTCCCCGGCGCCAACGCCAATCCCGGGTTCGACACCTATCCCTATCCGGTGACGACCAATCACCATCTGATCGCCGAGCAGTTCAACCTGTCGGACAACTTCTACAACGAGGGATTTGTCTCCTCGGTCGTCGGGCACCAGTTCATCGAAGCCGGAATGGCCACGCCCTACAACCAGCTTGGCTGGGCGCAGTCATACGACCCGTCGAACCTCCGCGGCGGCCGGCGAGGTGGCGAGTGGAGCGGTGAGGTGCAGGGCGGCTCCTCCGACGGCAACGTGGCCGCGCAAGAAGGCGTGCTGGACAACCCGACACAGATGATCTTCGACCTATTGCAGAACCCGGCGGACAATCCACTCGGGCTGACCGAGCGTGTCTACTCAACCGACTGGTCGCCTTCCACCACCGCCGGACAAGCCGACCAGGCGCCGGCGGCGTTGTGGGGACAGGGTCCAGATCCGATCGGCGGCGGCGACGATGAGACATGGCCCGACACCGACCGGGCGCAGCTGTTCTTGACCGGCGAGACGGTGTCTCACAACTGGAACGCCAACCAGGGGCCGCCGCCGAGCTCGTTCGGCCAGACGATCGGCTACTGCGGCGGTCCATCCAAAGACTGCTCCTACGACGGTGCACACTCCAGCGATTACTCGAACTTCACACTCGCGGCGTGGAGCGCCGCCTACGCAGCCTGCCGGTCAGGCGGCCAGGGTGATCCGGCGTGTCAGCGCGACATGCCCAACTTCACGTTCATGGTGCTGCCCCAGAACTCCGCCGGTGTTGCCGATTTCGATCCGAACACCAACCCGCTCGACCCCACACCCGAGGCGATGGTGGCCGACAACGACAACGCGGTGGGCCAGGTCATCCAGGGCTTGTCACGCAGTCCGTTCTGGAAGGACACGGCGGTGTTCCTCACCGAGGACGACACGCAGGCCACCGGCGATCACGTCGATGTGGCACGAACCTTCCTGCTCTCCGCCGGGGGACTCGTGCGCCGGCTCGGCGGCGAGCATCAGGTCTCCCATGAGCACGGCTCGTTCACCTCTGTGCTGAGGACGACGGAGATCCTGCTGGGGCTGCCGCCGATGAGTCTTTATGACGCCACGGCCGTCCCGCTGGCCGATGTGATCGGCGACAGAATTCCATCGTCGGCCCCCGCCTACACAGCGGTTCGACCGGCGGCGCCGTTCTTGACCGACCAGCCGCCTCCCACCACGGGAGCCGCGGCGCAGTCAAAGCATGGCGCCTGAGTAATGCCTTGGCTTGCCTCCAAAAACGCGAAACCCCCCCACGGGGACGGGGGCTTTCCATATCGGGGCGCCCGGATTTGAACCGGGGACCTCACCGACCCGAACGGTGCGCGCTACCAGGCTGCGCCACGCCCCGATCTCGCCAGTTTGCCATAGGGCCACTGAGATATTCGGAGATTCTTCGGCCGGACGGTTGAGACCATCCGCACGAGGAGGCATACTTCCTGGGCGGCACCCAACGCGGCGCTGACCCGTCCACGGCAAAGGAGGAAGAGAGTCGATGCCTAATCACCTGACGCCCACCGAGTTGGCACGCGAGTCTGGGCTGGACCGGCGCGATGTGATCTCCAAGTGCGTCGAGATGGGCGTCCCGATCTTCAACGGCCGCATCGACAAGACCCTCTTCCTCTCCAGCCTCCGCGAGTCCCCGGACGCCGGTTTTCAGGGCCAGCAGGTCCAGGCCGCCAGCGCTTAGGCGCACACCCTCCGTATTCGCCAGGCGGCCCGGCGACCCGCCGCCAGCCCGGCGCCCCCCCCGCCGCCGCCTACTCCTGCGCCGACTGGCGCAGCAAGGTCGAGGTCGTCTGCTCGAGGATCTTCCGCCAGGCCCGCGTCTTCTCGCGCTCGGCCTCGAAATGCTTGACGACCTTCCTCACCCGCGTCGCCGAGATCTCGATCCCGTGGCGAGCGCAGATCCGCTTGAAGCGGGGGTAGTCGTGCGCGAGCTTCAACGTCACAGACTGGAAGCCGTGCCTCGCAATGTCCACTCGCGAGGTGTAGTTCATGATGCTCGTCTGGAACATCAGCTCGTCGTTGGGTTCAGGCTCGATCAGGATGATGTCGACGCCCGGATAGCGCTCCTCCCAGCGTCTCGCCATCTCGTGTAGCCGCTGGTAGGCCAGCAGCTTGAACGACTGGTAGCCGATCTGCGGGAACCCCATGTCGGACACCCGGCGTACCCGCGAGCCTCCGATCGTCGGGATCTGCTTCTGGAAGTCGTTGACGAACGGGACCAGCGGATTGACGACGACGATGAACTTCGCCCCCGCCTCGACCGCGATGTCGAGGTTCGTGGTCGAGACGATCCCGCCGTCGACGAGCTCCCGGTCCTTGACCTTGACCGGCTTGTAGATCATCGGGAGCGCGCCGGAAGCGCTGACCGCCTTCGAGATCGGCACGTCCTCCCACCCGGCGGCCCCCAGCACGATGCGCTCGCACGTGTCCAGATCTGTGGCGGCGAGATAGAGCTCGCGCTGAAGCAGACGGAAGTCGTTCGTGCGATCCGGCCTTGGCCAGGATCGTCTTGACGTAGCGCTCGACCCCATCACCCGAGTAGAGCCCGGACGGCAGCGCCTCGGCCAGACCGACTACCAGGTCGACGGCCGAGATCTGGCCCACGTCGCGCAGCAGCTTGCGCGCCACCTGGATCAGACGGAAGGGCATCAGCACGCCCTTGGTCACGAACTCGCCGTAGTTGGGCCGCAGCAGCGTGCTGACCCGCGCATCGGGGAATGGCGTTGGCACCTGCTGGACGATCACGCGCATCATCTCCTCCGGCGTGATCCCGTTGGCCACCGCAGCCGCCACGAACGCGCCCGCGCTCGTTCCCACATAGACGTCGAACTCGTTGACGGTCTTGTTCACCGACAAGAGGTCGAGCGCCCGCAGCGCCCCGATCTCGTAGACCCCGCCGGTGAACCCGCCTCCGCCCAGGACCAGTGCGGTCCGCGAGCGGCTGGGGCCGGGCCGCCTCGCGGCCGCCTTGCCGCTCCGCTCGCCGGCCGCAGTCTCGAGCTTGACGACCTTGCCCATCGATCTCGATTCTACGGCGGCACCTTCCACCTGGGACCGCACTCTTTCCGCCCGGCCGTGCGTGTTTCATCTAGCCGGATGCGAAGGCTCGCGGCGATGCTGGGGGCGGCTCGTGGTGCTGCTCGGAGTGGCCTATCCGGAGGCCGCTGCCGCGGTCAGCCTCCGGCGCCCGCAATGACCTGAGCGCCGCCCTCGCCCGCGCCATGCGCGACGATCGGCGGGGCCGAGCAGCGCGCTGGTCATCGACCTGACGCACCAAGCAGACCCTGTTCGCCCGCGCCCCCAAGACACCGCGGCTGCCCGCCTCGGTGGAGAAGCTCTATACAACCTCGACCGCACTGCTGCGCTTCGGCGCGCAAGCCCGGCTGGCTACGACCGTTCGCGGCGTCGGCGCCGTGGATGGCAACGGCGTCTGGCGCGGAACGCTCTACCTGGTGGGCGGCGGCGACCCGACCTTTGGCTCGGCCGCGTTCGACCACGTCGCCTACGGAGCCGGGGCGACCGTCCAGCGCCTGGTCGCGAACCTGACCGCCGCCACCGGGATCAGCCGCTGCGAGGGCCAGATCGTGGGCGATGAGTCGCTACTTCGACTCGCTGCGCGGCACTCCGGCCACCGGCTATCAGCACCGATCTCGCCGACGTGACCGGTGAGCTCAGCGCGCTGGCCTACGACCGCGGGTTCGCCAACCTCCAGGGCACCGAGGGCCAGAGCTCGTCCGGCGCTCTACGCCGCGCAGCAGTTCGCGGCCGCGCTACGCGCCGCCGGTGTCCGCGTGCCTCCCAAGACGCCCGGATCTACACCGGTCGCGCGCCCGCGACGCCCGGACGCTGGCCACGCGTCAACTCGCCCCGCATGTCCAGGCTGATCGCACCTGACCAACACGCCGTCTGACAACTATCCTCGCCGAGATGCTCCTGAAAGGCATCGGCGCCAGGTTCGGTGGCGCGGGCACCACGGCCGCCGGCGCCGCGGTCGTGCGGGCCGAGATGGCGAGCCAGTTCGGGATCCATCCCGCGGCTCAACGACGGCTCCGGGCTGTCTCGCTCCGACGCCACGAGCCCGGCCCAGGTGGTGTCGCTGCTCTCGCACGATGGCGTCCAACCCCGCATTCGTGGACTCCTCGGCGGTGGCCGGCCGGACCGGGACGCTCAAGGACTACTCGCACGGCACCTCGGCCGCAGAACAACTGCCACGGCAAGACCGGACACGCTCCACGACGTGGCAAACCTGGTGGGCTACTGCCAGGCCCGCGACGGGCACACGCTCGCATTCGCGGTCCTGGCCAACTCGATCTCGGACCCGCTCGACGTCCACTGCGTCGAGGCCGACCACATCGCCCCCACGCTGGCCGGCTACGACGGCTGACCGCGCACCAGCTGCCTCGCGCAGGCCGCCCTCGTCCAGCACCGGCACCTCGAGCCTCTCCGCCTGGGCGAGCTTGGACCCCGGGCTCTCGCCCGCTACGACGTAATCGGTCTTACGCGACACCGAGCCGGTCACCCGCCCGCCGGCGGCCATGATCAGCTGCGTCGCCTCTTCGCGCGTCAGCTCGGGGAGGGTCCCGGTGAGCACGAAGGTCTTGTCGGCCAGCGGGCCCTCGCCCGGCGGCGGCCCCTGCCTCCTCCATCGTCAGCCCCTGGGACGCCAGGTCCTCGATCAGCGCCACCATCTGCTGGTCGTGGAGCTGGGCGTGGATCGTCGCCGCCATCTTCGGACCCACGCCCTGGCACCTGCTCGACCTCCTCGGGCGAGGCGCTCAGCAGCGCATCCATCGAGCGGAAGTGCTGCGCCAGGTTCCGCCCGGTGACGTAGCCCACCTCCTCGATCCCCAGCGCGTAGAGCACCCGGCCGAACGGCTGGCGCTTGGACGCTTCGATCGCGTCCGACCAGCTTCTGCGCCGAGACCTCGCCGAACCCGGTCTGCCCGGCGATCTGCTCAGCGTCCAGACGGTAGAAGTCGGCGGCTGTCTCACCCATCCCAGCTCCATGAACAGGTTGACCTGCTTCTCGCCCAGGCCGTCGATGTCCATCGCGCCGACGAAGTGCTTGAGCAGCTGCCAGCGCCGGCCCGGGCAGCGCGAGATTGGGGCAGCGGGTGAACACCGAGTCCTCGGGCTTGACCGTCGCCGTCCCGCAGACCGGGCAGTGCTCCGGCGGCGCGGGCGGGGGCGGCCGGTCCGCCCGCTCGGCCACGTGCGGGGCCGGCGAGAGCACCTGAGGGATCACGTCGCCGGCGCGCAGGACGATCACCTCCTCTCCCTCGCGGATGTCCTTGCGGGCCAGGTCCTCCTCGTTGTGAAGGGTCGCGAGCTTGACGGTGACGCCGCCCACATGGACGGGCTCGAGCATCGCGTAGGGATGCAGGTCGCCGAACTTCCCGGGGTTCCAGCCGATCTGGCTGCAGCCTGGTCTTCGCGGTGGTGGGAGGGAACTTCCAGGCGATCGCCCACCGCGGCTCGCGTCCCACCGACCCGAGCCGCCGCTGGAGCTCGACCTGGTTGACCTTCACGACGACGCCGTCGATCTCGAACTCGAGCGAGCCTCGCCGCTCCTCCCATTCCTTGCAGCGGGCGACCACATCCGCCTCGCCCGCAACCTGGCCACATCGGGATGCACCGGGAAGCGGTGCTCCCGCAGCCACTCGAGCGCGTCCCAGTGCGCCTCGAACGTGATCCCCTCGGTAGCCCCGATCGCCGTAGCACCAGAGCGACAGCGGCCGATCGGCCGCCAGCTTGGGATCGAGCTGGCGGATCGTGCCGGCGGCCGAGTTGCGCGGGTTCATGAACGTGGAGAGCCCCGCCTCGGCCCGGCGCTCGTTGAGGGCCGCGAAGTCGGGCAGCGACATGTAGACCTCCCCCCGCACCTCGATCAGCGGCGGCGGGTCGTCCATCTCGATCCGCATCGGGATGGCCAGGATCGTGCGCAGGTTGTGGGTGACGTCCTCCCCCATCTCGCCGTTCCCCCGCGTGGCGCCGCGCTCGAAGACGCCGTCGCGGTAGATCAGCGAGATCGCCAGCCCGTCGATCTTGGGCTCGGCCACGAACTCGAAGTCAGGGTCCTCGATCCCCTCCCGGGCCAGGAAGTTCCGCATCCGCTGGATCCAGGCCTGGAGCTCCTCCGCCGAGCGGGCGTTGGCCAGCGAGAGCATCTGCTGGGGATGGCGCACCTTCTCGAGCTCGGAGACCGGCTCGCCGCCGACGCGCTGGGTCGGCGAGTCGGGCGTGACGAGCTCGGGATGCTCGGCTTCGAGCCCGCGCAGCTCGTCGATCAGCGCGTCGTACTGGTCGTCCCCGATCTCCGGGTCGTCGAGCACGTAGTAGCGGTAGTTGTGGTGCTCGATCTGGCGCCGCAGCTGCGCTGCGCGCTCGCGCGGGTCATCCCCGCGGGTGGCGGCGGCCGCCGCCCGGCTCAAGCCTCGAGCTCCTGCGCCGCCGGGGCGATCAGCCGCGCCAGGTCGTAGCGCTGGAGGGCCGAGAGCCCCTCCTTGTCGGTCAGGTCGAAATGGATCGGGGTCACCGCGATCTTGCCGTTGGCCACCGCCTGGAGATCGGTCCCGGTCTCGTCGCGCTCGTAGCTGGCATCGCCGTAGATGCGGTACAGCCGCCGCCCCCCGGCGCCCTCGTCGACCAGCGCCAGCTCATCGCGATAGATCCGCTTGCCGAGCTTGGCGACCTCCACCCCGTCGGGCTCGGCACCCGGGACGTTGATGTTCAGCAGCGTGCCCTGCGGCAGCGGCATGTTCCTGAGCTCGGCCACCAGCCGGGCGGTGAACGACGCCGCGACCGAGAACTCGAATCCCGCGCTGGCCCGGAAGTCGAGCTCGAGCGCGCTCGACTGCTGGGACACCGCGATTCCCGGCAGCCCCAGCACGATCGCCTCGAGCGCCGCGGCCACAGTGCCCGAGTAGGTGATGTCATCGCCCAGATTCGAGCCGTGGTTGATGCCCGAGACCACGAGCTCGGCGTGAAAGCCCTCGATCAGCCCGAGGTTGGCCAGGCGCACGCAGTCCACCGGCGTGCCGTCGGTCGCATACCCGACCGTTCCGTCATCGAAGTCCACCTCCTGGACCCACAGCGGCCGGCGGGTCGTGATCGAGCGTGCCATCGCCGAACGGTTGCCGTCCGGGGCGATCACGGCCAGCTCGACGTCCGGCACCTCACGCAGGGCACGCCGCAGCGCCTGAAGCCCAGCCGCCTCAATCCCGTCGTCATTGGTCAGCAGAACCCGCACGGATTTGATCCTAGCCAGCGGCCCGGGCACGGCGGTCGAGGGCCCGGGCGACGTGGGCGATCACGAACAACAGCTCCGCGGTGAACTGGCGCCACGTGACTCGGCTCACGTGGTAGCCGGCGTCACTGAGCATCATGCTCTTCTTTCGGTCACGTTCGAAGGCCTGGCGGTGGCCGTGGAACCGCCAGCCGTCCACCTCCACGATCACCCTCTCCGGCTCCCAGACAAAGTCGACCTCGCACCCGGCGATGCGAACGTTGGTCCTCGGCGGGGGAAGTCCCGCCTCGCGCAGAGCGTGCAGAAATCGCCGCTCGGCGATGGAGCGGGTGATCGTCGGGCTGGCCTCGCTGTCCAGGAACGCCCGCATCCGCGTCGCCCCTCGAGCTCGTCCGGCACGGGTGAGCAACTGCTCGAGCTCACCCGGACGGATCAGGCGGCTCACGCGCGCCTCGGCAACCGCGTCCTCCAGCTCCTGCGGGGCAGCGTCGGCAGCGAATTCGATCAGGGCCCGGGCGGGTGAGGTGACTGGGAGGCCATGGCGGCGGCGGATGTCGCGGCGCACGGGCGGCGTTCGGTGAACTCGAATTCCCGCCTTGGGACGGCAGTGACGACGCGGCGTTATGTCGACCTCGGTCGGCGCCACCGGCATCAGCCCCCACATGTGAACCGCAGAGCGATGGCTGATCACTGCGCCTTCGCCGCAGGCGAATAGAGCAGCCTGTTGCCGGGCGAACGGCGCCAGCGCGAGGTGACCGACGACGTATACCCCACGAAACAGGCGATGGATGAAGCCGCATTGGAGGAGGTAGTCGATGACGCCACGCGTGAGACCGGCCGCCATTAGCTGTGCCCGCGTAACCACCCCCTGCTGCCGGCGAGCCAGCGCCGCACACACCCCGACGGCCCTGCGAACGTGACTCGTTCGCGGCGGCCGACCAAGCGCGTCACGTTTGCCCTCACCTAGGGGTAGAACGTGACGCTCTCGCGCCGCGAGCAGCTGTGAGTCACGTTTGCAGGATGGCCGTTCGCTTCCACTTCCCACATCGTGAAGAGGGCGCACGGCGCCTCAATCACCCCCCACCGGCCCTCAATCACTCCGAGGGCGCAGCGGCCCAAATCACCCCCCGGCCAGCACCCGCTCGCCCTCACCCCCCGGGCAGCACCCGCTCGCCCTCGTACCCCACCCCCACGAGATAAAGCCCGCACGCCGCGGCCGTCGGTCCGGCCTCCGAGCGCGCCCGCCCGGGCCCCAGCAACGCCTCGAACGACGAAACGCTCCGCCGCCCCGCCGCAACCTCGAGCATCGTCCCCACGAGCACGCGGTTCATGTGGCGCATGAACGCATCGGCCTCGATCCAGAACGAGAGCTCATCGCCCTTGTCGCGCCGATGCGCCCGGCCCTCACCCCGCCAAGCGCCGTCCTCCCGCCGCCAATACGCCGCAAACACCTCCCGATCAAAACGGACATGCTCGGTCTCAGTGGGCGTGAAGGCCGTGAAGTCGTGGACCCCCACCAACGTGGCGGCGCACGCCTCGAGCGCCCCAAAGTCCACGGCGAAAGGCCAGTGCAGCGCCCGCCCGGCGAGAAAAACCGAACGCTCCCGCCGCGCCAGAACGCGGTAGCAGTACGCCCGCGACATGGCGTCCCGGCGAGCGTCGAAGCCGTCCGGCGCCACTGCGCAGGACAGGACCGCCACGTCCGCCGGCAGCACTGCGTTCAGCGACCGCGGGTCGGCCGGCTCCCCGACATACGAGCACACCTGCCCCAGAGCATGGACCCCCGCGTCGGTCCGCCCGGCCACCACCACCGACACCGAGCGCCGCAAGACAACCGACAGCGCCCGCTCGACCTCCTCCTGCACCGTGCGCAGCCCCGGCTGCCGCGCCCACCCGGCGAACCCGCTCCCGTCGTACTCGAGGACGAGCCTGGTGATCCCGCTCTTCGACCCCAATTTCGGCCGCACCCTCGAAGCGACCGCATCCTGCGGCTCCCGGCCCGGCTCGCTGCGCTCCACGGATCCAGGAGACCCTCGCGCGCTCCCGTGCGAGTCATCCGGCGTCGCTTTGCTGCGCTGCGCGCGAGTCATCCGGCTGCTCGCTCGGCAGCCACCACCGGCGGGCATCCAGCCAGCTGGCCTAGACCAGCTCCAGCAGCACCATCTCGGTCGAGTCGGACCGCCGCGGCCCCAGCTTGAGGATCCGCGTATAGCCCCCGGCACGAGACGCATAGCGCGGCGCGATCTCCTCGAACAGCTTGTAGACCGCGAACTTGTCCTGGCCGAGCGCCGACAGCGCCTGCCGCCGTGCGTGCAGGTCGCCCCGCTTGGCCAGCGTGATCAGCTTCTCGACCCTGGGCTTGACCGCCTTGGCCTTGGCCTCGGAGGTCTGGATCCGCTCGTGCGCGATCACTTCCTTTGACAAATTCATCAGCAGCGCCTTGCGGTGCGAGGCGCTCCGCGAGAGCTGGTATCGGTTCCGCTGGTGGCGCATGAGGACCCGGAAGCTACCGGACGCTGACCGCTACTCCCCGCGCAGCCCCAGGCCGCGCGCATGCAAGGTCTCGACCACCTCGTCGATCGACTTCTTGCCGAAGTTGGGGATGGCGTTGAGCTCGTCCTCGGTCTTCGACACGAGATCGCCGACGGTCTGAACGCCTGCCCGCTTCAGGCAGTTGTATGACCGCACGCCCAACTCGAGCTCCTCGATCAGGATGTCGTCCAGCGCGTTGGGCTGGCGCGCCGGTCCGCCGACGGCGCCCGCCGTACCGGGGACGCCCGCGTCCAACGGCGGCAGCCCGGCCTCGCGCAGCTCTACGACGCGATCGGCGTCGGTGAAGATCGCCAGCTGGGAGATCAGGATCTCAGCCGCCTCGCGCAGCGCCGCGTGCGGATCGATTGATCCGTCGGTCTCGATGTCCAGGGTCAGCTTGTCGTAGTCGGTCCGCTGCCCGACACGCGCCTGCTCAACCGAGTACGCGACACGCCGCACGGGCGAGAAGATCGAGTCGATCGGGATCACCCCGATCGGCTGGTCGGGCGACTTGTTCTCCTCGGCGGGGCGGTAGCCGCGGCCACGCCCGACCGTCAGATACACCTCGAGCTTGGTCTTCTTCTCCAGGGTGGCGATGTGGGTCTGGGGATTGAGGATCTCCACGCCGGCCGGCAGATCGATGTCCTTGGCGGTGATTTCGCCCGGCCCGGTGACGACGAGCGGCGCCTCGACCTCGGTGGCGTCGGTATGCATCCGGCACACCACCCCCTTCAGGTTCAGGACGATGTCGGTCACGTCCTCCTTGACGCCGCGGATGGTCGAGAACTCGTGCGCGACACCCTCGATGCGCACGCTCGTCACGGCCGCTCCGCTCAAAGACGAGAGCAGCACGCGCCGCAGCGAGTTGCCGAAGGTGTAGCCGAAGCCGCGGTCGAGCGGCTCGATCGTGAACGAGCCGCGGTTGTCGTCGACGGCCTCGGCAGAGATTCGGGGGACTTGGAAGTCGAGCATCAGGGTCCTAACGTCGTCGGGGTTCAGGCCGCCACAAGGGCGGCGATCGGGTGGCGCGCCCCACAGGCCGCGCCCAAACAAAAGCCTTACTTCGAGTACAGCTCGACGATCAGCTGCTCTTGCACCGGCGCGGCGATCTCCCGCCGCTCCGGTGTGCGGAGCACCTTCGCCGTCAGCGCGTCGTGATCGGCCTGGAGCCAGGCTGGCACCTGTCCGGTCAGCTCCGTGGCATCGCGTATCACCTGCACCGCGCCGGACTCTGTCCGGATCGCGATCACGTCGCCCTCCTTCAACTGATACGAGGGAATGTTCACGCGCCGCCCGTTCACCGTCCAGTGCCCGTGGAGGATCAGCTGGCGAGCTTGGCGGCGCGAGGAGGCGAACCCGAGCCGCACGAGCACGTTGTCGAAGCGGCACTCGAGCATCCGCAGCAGGTTCTCGCCAGTTACCCCCCGCTGTTGGGAGGCCTTGGCGTAGTAGTTGCGGAACTGCTTCTCGAGGACGCCGTAATAGCGCTTGGCCTTCTGCTTCTCACGCAGCTGCACGCGATACTCGCTCTGCTTCTGACGCCCGCGGCCGTGCTCTCCGGGTGGGTAGCCCCGCCGCTCGACGCCGCACTTGTCGGTCAGGCACCGCTCGCCTTTCAAAAACAGCTTCTGTCCTTCCCGGCGGCACTGCTTGCACTGGGGTGATGTGTCGCGCGCCATGACCCGATCAGACTCTCCGCCTCTTGCGCGGCCGGCAGCCGTTGTGGGCCTGGGGGGTTACGTCGCGCACCGACAGGACCTCGAGTCCCGCGGCCTGCAGCGACCGGATCGCCGTCTCGCGGCCCGACCCAGGGCCCTTGACGAACACGTCCACCTTCTGGAGCCCGTGCTCGAGCCCTTTGCGTGCCGCGGCGTCGGCCGTCACCTGGGCCGCGAACGGAGTCGATTTGCGAGATCCCTTGAAGCCCGCTCCTCCGGCCGACTCCCACGCGATCACGTTCCCCTCGCGGTCGGTCAGCGACACGATCGTGTTGTTGAACGAGGTCTTGATGTGCGCCTGCCCGATCGGGATGTTCTTGCGGACGCGCCGGCGCCCGCGCTGGGGACGTCGAGGGGCCGGCATCTACTTCTTGGTCGCCTTCTTCTTCCCGGCGACCTGCATCCGCTTCGGGCCCTTGCGCGAGCGCGCGTTGGTCTTGGTGTTCTGTCCGCGCACCGGCAGGCCGCGCCTGTGGCGCAACCCCCGATACGACCCGATCTCCTGCAGACGCTTGATGTTCTGCGACCGCTCGCGGCGGAGATCACCCTCGACGGTCAGGTCGCTGTCGATCAGGTCGCGCAGCTTGACCACGTCGTCCTCGGTCAGGTCGCGCACCTTGGTGTCGGCCGAGATCCCGGCCTCGGAGAGAAGCTGGTTGGCGGTCGCGCGACCGATCCCATAGATGTAGGTCAGGCCGATCTCGACGCGCTTGTTGAGCGGGATGTTGATCCCTGAGATACGCGCCATGGACTAGCCCTGCCTCTGCTTGTGCCGCGGGTTCGAGCAGATCACGAGCACCCGGCCGTTGCGGCGGATGATCTTGCACTTCTCACACATCGGTTTGACCGAAGGTCGTACCTTCACGCTCGCTCTTTCAGCCCGTGGTTCGTATCTTCAGCAGTTCCCTCAGGGGGGCTCTGGAGGCCGTGACGGTCGCCGCTACCCCGCTGAAGCAAGGCACGCAGCGCCAACGATTGCGCTGCGAGCGCACCGAACGATAGTAGCAGGGGTGATATGCCCGCTTCGCCCTGCTCGGATCAGCCTCGGCCGCGTGCGAGCGCCGGAGGGACGGCTGCGGGCTTTCGCTCGCTCTCATGCCACGGCGTCAAGATCCGGTGCCCATCTCCGGTCACCGCCACGGTGAATTCGAAATGGGCCGAGAGCGAGCCGTCCTGGGAATAGATCGCCCAGTGGTCCTCGGCCACCCGAACCCCGTGCCGCCCGGCGGTGACCATCGGCTCGATCGCCAGCACCATCCCCTCCTCGAGGACGATCCCGGTCCCGGGCGTCCCGTAGTTGGGGATCTGCGGTTCCTCGTGCATGTTGCGACCGATCCCGTGGCCGACCAGCGAGCGGACGACCGACAAGCCGGCCGCCTCCACGTGGGACTGGATCGCGTGCGAGACGTCGCCCAGGCGGTTGCCCGGCCGGCATTGCTCCACCCCCAGGAACAGCGACTCCTCGGTAACTGTCAGCAGTTTGCGGGCGATCGGGGTGATCGATCCCACCGGGTAGGTCCGGGCTGCGTCGGCCACCCAGCCGTCCAGCACAACGCCGACGTCTACCGACAGGATGTCCCCCCGCCCGAGCTTGTAGGGACCGGGAATACCGTGCACGATCATCGAGTTGGGCGAGGTGCAGATCGAGCCGGGGAAGCCGCGGTAGCCCTTGAACGCCGGCTCGGCACCCTGAGAGCGGATGTACTTCTCGGCCGCCTGGTCGAGCTCGGCGGTGCTCACGCCCGGCCTCACCTTGCCCGCGATCAGGTTGAGGGTTCGCACCAGGATCTCCCCCGCGGCGGCCATCCGCTCGATCTCCTCGGGGCTCTTCTTGATGATCACACGTCCTCCTCGAGACGCAGGGTGGCGATCACCGCCCGAATGTGGTCGTGCACCTCGGTCTGGTCGCGGGTGCCATCGATCCGCTTGGTCAGCCCCTGCTCGTCGTAGAAGTCGATCACCGGCGCGGTCTTCTCGTGGTAGACGCGCAGCCGGTTCTCGATCACCTCGGGCTTGTCGTCGTCGCGCTGGATCAGACGCGAGCCGTCCTGGTCGCACACTCCCTCGTGCTTGGGCGGGTCGAACTCGACGTGGTAGTTGTGGCCGGCCTTGACGCACACGCGCCGCCCGGAGAGCCGTCTCACCACTTCCTCGTCGGGAACCTCGAGCAGCAGCACCGCGGTGATCCGCCTACCCATGTCCTTCAGCAGACGGTTGAGGGCCTCGGCCTGCTCGCGCGTGCGCGGGAAGCCGTCGAGGATGAAGCCGTCACGCGCGTCTGCGTGGTGCAGACGCTCGCCGGTCATCTCCAGGATCAGCTCGTCGGGCACCAGATCGCCCGCATCCATGTACGCCTTGGCCCGCTTGCCCAGCTCGGTGCCGTCCTTGACATGGCCACGCAGCATGTCCCCGGTGGCAATGTAGGGCAGCCTGAAGTCGCCGCGCAGCCGATCGGCCTGCGTGCCCTTGCCGGCGCCCGGCGGACCGAACAGGATCAAGTTGAGCTCGGACACCGAGCGGGGACTTTAACTTGCGACGAGAAAAGGACGTGCTCGCTCGAGGACTTCGTCCGGCGCCTCTTCGGGCAGGAAGTGCCCGGCGCCCGGGATCTGCTCGACCTGAAGATTCACCGTCGGCTGCGGGTCGAGTGCGCGACGCAGCGCGCTCGCCTCCCCCATCAGCAGCAGCGTGGGGACCTCGAGCTCAGTCACCCCGCGATCGCGGAGAGGCAGCTCCCGAGTAAGGAACGTCCGGTAGCAGGCCGACGTCGCCCGCGCCCGGGCGGGTTCGCGAAGGACCTCGGAGTAGACCTCGAGCTCCTCGTCGGTCCAGGTCGCTCCCCGCCCACTGCCCCTCCGGATGATCGTCGGGATGAAGTGGCGGTTGCTCGTCATAGCCCCAGCACCTAGACCCGGCGCGGCGAGGAGCAGTTGGTAGGAGACGATCAGCAGCATCTCCGGGCGCAGTCTGGGCCGGAGTCCGAACGGCGGCGGGATGTCGAGCGCCACCATTCGCTCGATGCGGCTCGGCTGCTCGAGCGCGAGCAAGAAAGCCGTGTAGCCACCCCAGTCGTGTCCCATCAACCGAACGCGCTCGAGCCCCTCGGCGTCGAGGAGTCCGAGCACGTCTTTGACGAACGTCGCCTTGTCGTAGTGACCTTCTGGCGCGTCCGACCATCCCCACCCACGCAGGTCAGGCACGATCACCCGATAGTCGCGAGCCAGCTGCGGGATCAGGTGCCGCCAGCACCACCAGTGCTGGGGCCAGCCGTGGAGTAGCACGAGCGGTGGCCCGTCTCCCGCCTCAGCCACATGCAGTCGGACCCCGTCTACGAGAACGTCGCGGTGCGAGACGCCGGGCACGATGGGTAGCTCCATCGGCTTGATCGTAGGGCCGCGCGCCGCTTCAAGAGATGGCGGGGCCATCCGACGCGATGCAAGCCCCCGGCATCGCGTCGGATGGAACCCAATCGCCCACCCCCGTAGCACCCCCCTGACCCGGTCTGTCTTGTGCCCCGTTCAGACCGGGCCAGTCATCTTCTGTAGGTCAAGGTAGCGCTCGCGCGCGCGCTTCGCCCCAGGGTCCCACCCTAGTTTTTTGACCCACCATCCCCTAGGCTACGTGAGTCCAGCTCGCCGGCCGACGGGTGCCGGGCCAGCTCGATCGCCTCGACCAACTCCATCCACCCACAGAACTCGCGCGGCTCACCTTTGCCGTTGTGCAAAGAGCCCGTGATCGGATCCGACTCGATCTCGATCGAAAGGTGGAGAGTGGCCGAGGACATCGCAGGACCAGTAATATCGCCCCCGGGACCCGTTCGCCCCAGGCAACCCCCCTAGGATTTAGGTGCCGCGCTTCGAGGAGACACCGCCGGACGGGACGGGTACTCGAGATCGCCGCGGGCGAGCGCGAAGCAAGGCCCGACGCCTGCTGGAGCGGGACGCCCAGCTGGCGGCCATCGATGCGCTACTCGAGGCGAGCCGCGCTGGCGCCGAGCACGCGTTGATGATCGTCGGCTATCCCGGGATGGGCAAGACGCGGCTGCACGAGGCTGCGCTGGACCGCGCTCGCTCCGAGGATCTCCTCGTGCTTCGGGCGGCAGGGGCCGAGCTCGAGCAGAACGTCGCCTTCGGTGTCGCTGGGGAGCTCTTGCGCTCGCTCCTCAACGGCATTTCCGCCCATGAACGCGATGGGCTGCTGGCCGATGCGCCGGAGCGGATCAAGTCCCTTCATGACGCGGATCCCGACGCCGAGCCGGCGCAGAGCGGCGAGGAGCTCGCTGTCTCCCACGGCCTGTTCTCGCTGCTCGCCACGGCCCTCGAGCGCCGCGCCGCACTGCTCGCCATCGACGACCTGCACTGGTGCGATGACGCATCACTCGAGTTCATCGTCTACCTCCTCCACCGGCTGAGCGAGCTTCCCCTCGCACTGCTGTTGACCTCACGCCCGGTCGAAGGAGACGACGACTCGCCCTTCCTACACCAGATTGCCGCTCATCCGCGGATCCGCTTGCACTCGTTGCGGCCACTCGGCCCCGAAGCGGTGCGCGCGCTGGTCGGCCAGGCGTTGGGCGCCGTCGAGGAGGAGGCCCTCGTCGAGATATGCCAGGAGCGAACGGCGGGCAACCCGTTCTACCTGCACGAGCTGCTGCTGGCGCTGGCCGCAGAGCCGACCCGAGATCGAGACCAGCTCACCCAGCGTGCGAGCGCGATGGCCCCCGACGCGGTCACCCGCTCCCTGCGCATTCGGGTGGCTCGTCTGGGTACGGACGCGGCTGCGCTGGCTCGGGCCGTCGCGATCCTCGGCGATGATGTCCCCTTGCGGCAGGCCGCCGCTCTGGCTGGTCTCTCGATGACGTCGGCCGGCGCTGCCGCCGAGGCGCTGACCGGCGCCGAGATCCTGCTCGACCGTGAGCCGCTTCGTTACGTACATCCGCTCGTGCGGAGCGCGATCGAGCTCGACCTCCCGGCCTCGCAGCGGGCCAGCCGCCACCTCGAGGCTGCCCGCCTGATCTACGCGGACGGAGAGGGCGTCGAGCGAGTCGCCGCCCACCTCCTGCGTGGGCGCCCCCAGCGCGACCCGTGGGTCGTGGAGCGGTTGCGCGCCGCGGCGCACGAGGCACGCTCGCGCGCCGCCGCTCAATCGGCCATTCGCTATTTGGAGCGGGCACTCGCAGAGCCCCCGCCCGACGAACTACGAGGCGAGGTGCTGGCTGACCTCGGCGCCGCCGAGGCGACGATCGGCCTTCCGAGCGCCGATCAGCACCTCAAGGCGGCCGAGGAAGCGGCGGTGATCCCTCGCCGACGGGCCGAGCTCGCACTGGCGCGGGGACGCGCGCTCTATGCCCGCGGTCTCCACGAGCCCGCCGCGCACGCCTTCCAGGCTGGGCTGGATCAGCTGGCCGAGGCGCCTGAGGACGACTCCACTCGAGAGCTGCGCGCCCGGCTCCAGACGGGCTTCGTGGGAAGCGCGTCGATTGTGCCGAGCCTCCAGGCGCAGGCGCTCAACCTCGGCGCCTCGCAGGATGGCCAGCGTCTCCTGCTCGCACAGGCTGCGATCAATGCTTCTTTTGCCGGCGAGCCGGCCCACAAGGTGGTCGACCTCGCAACGCGCGCCTGGGACGGTGGCCGTCTCCTCGAGCGCGAAACCTCCTATGGCGTCTCCTGGATCCTCGTCACCGCGGCCTTCTGTCTGGGCGGCGACCTCGAGCGATCGCTCGAGGTGGCCGAGGTTGCGGCCGATGACGCTCGCCGGCGGGGCGCCCCTCTGGCCTTCGCCACAGCCAGTTACATGCGCGGCCTTCCCCAGCTGCTGAGTGGCTGGGTGGACGGTGCCCTATTCGACCTCGAGCTGGCGCGCGACGCCCGGCGCTACGGCTGGCAACAGTTCGTCCGCAGCGCGGCGGCCCATTACTGCCTGGCCCTAGTCGAGGCCGGCCAACTCGACCGTGCCGAGTCGGTCATCACCGAGGACTTTCCGCTTGAGCCGCCCTACGACGCCGAGGATGCGATCCGGCTCTGCGCGCTGGCGGAGCTGCGGCGCCACCAAAACCGTTCCGAGGAGGCGCTCGAACTGGCCACCTTGGCCGGCGAAGTGGGAGAGGGCACGTTCGCCTACTTCGGCTACTGCCCGTGGCGCGCGAGCGCGGCGCAGGCTGCGCTCGCGCTCGGTGACCGCAAGCAGGCGCGCCAGCTCGCGGGGGAGGCGCTCGAGCGCGCCAAGCGCAAGGACGTCCTGCACGAGCGCATCCGCGCGCTGCGCGTGGCCGGCATGGCCGAGGGCGGCAAGGCCGGCCTGGCCAAGCTCCGCGCGGCCGCCGAGCTCGGCGAGGGCTCGCCGCCGCGGCTAGAGGCGATCTACGCGTTGGTCGAGCTCGGGTCCGCGCTGCGTCGCGCCAACGAGCGGACCGAAGCGCGCGAGCCGCTTCAGCGCGCGGCCGATCTGGCGCGTGAGGTGGGAGCATTGCGGCTGCACGAGCGCGCGCGGGAGGAGCTCCAGGCCACGGGAGCGCGTCCTCGCCGCGACGTGCTGCTCAGCGGGCCTGAGGCGCTCACCCCGAGCGAGCGGCGGATCGCCGAGCTTGCCGCCCGGGGCGCTAGCAACCGCGAGATCGCAGGCGCGCTGTTCGTGACCCCCAAGACAGTCGAGTACCACCTGCGCAACTCCTATCGCAAACTCGACATCCGCGGCCGCACGGAGCTGCCGAGGGCGCTCGGCGTGAGCTGACGAGGCACTCGCGTCGCGGGGGTTAGCCCGATTAGACTCGGCGCCTTCGGTTGCTGACGCCAGCTTTCATCGTCGCCTGCGGTCTATTGGTCCTCGCGGGCGCAGCCAAGGTGAGCGCCCCGGGCGCCTCGCGATCCATGCGCCTGCTGGCCGTGCTCGAGATCGGTCTCGGCTCGGTGGCGGCGACCGTCCCCGGCCACCTCAGCGCCGCCGGGATCGCCGGGGCCTACGCCGGCTTCTCGGTGTACATCCTCCGCGCGGGCATGGCTCCTCGCCTCCGAGGTGACTGTGGCTGCTTCGGCGCGGCGAGTGCCCCGCCCGGGATCTTGCACGTGGCCCTCAATGCGCTTGCCTGCGCGGTCGGCGTGCTCGCGGCCGTCGTCCCGCCCCAGGGTCTCACGTGGATCTTCACGCGCTCGGCGGCGATCTCGATTGCGCTCGTGGCCGGGATTTGCGCCGCGACGTACGCCGCGTATCTCCTCTACACGGTCGTTCCCGTTCTATGGGCGGCCTACGGCAGTGGAGACACCGCGTGACCGAGCGCCTGGTGAAGACCACCGGATCGCTGCTTGAACGGCGCACGTCGCGGCGAGGTCTGCTGGCACGTGTCGCGCTGATCGGGTCCGCTCTGGCCGTGGCGCCGATCCGCTATCTGATCCGCCCGATCAGCGCCTGGGCGGCGATCAGCCCCGGTAGCTGCGGCGGCGGCCTGTGCGACGACGGCTGGACGGCTTTCTGCTGCGAGATCAACCACAGTAAGAACGTATGCCCTGCGGGAACCTTCATCGGGGGCTGGTGGATGTGCACGGCGTACAGCGGTCACGGGCTGTGCGAGCGCGAAGGCGTCCGCTACTACATCGACTGCAACCGGATCGCCCACCGCGATCTCGGCCCGTGCCGCTGCGCCAACCACAACTGCAACGAACGCCGGGTCAACTGCAACGTGTTCCGCTATGGCCAGTGCAACACCGACGTCCCTGGGGTCACCGAAGTCTATTGCCGGGTCGTTGTCTGCCAGAACCCAGCCGAGATCGACGGCTTCAACTGCAACGGGAGCGTCGCCGTCGAGAACAAGGTGTGCGCCCAGGATCGGGACTGCCTGACGCCGCTAGTCGTGCAGGCACCAGGGGCGGGGGGTGCGTGAGGCATGACCGCGGTCGTGGTCATCGAGACGCTGCTTCTCGTCATGCTCGTCGTCCTGGTGGCGGGACTGCTGCGAAGCCACGCCGAGATCTTGCGACGGCTCGGTCCTGCCGAGGAGGAGCCGGCCAAGCTCGCTGCTCCCGTGCGGCGAGCCGGGACGCGCCCGGGCAGCGACTTGGTTGGTGTCTCACTGCGGGGAGACGCGTTGCATGTCGGCGTCGGGTCCACATCGCCCCCCACCCTCCTCGCCTTCCTGTCCACCCGCTGCTCGGTGTGCGAGCGATTCTGGGCGGGGACGCCGGAGCTGCCGGCGGACGTCCGGCTGATCGCCGTGACAAAAGCACCGGAGCTGGAAAACGCCTCGCGCATCGGTCAGCTCGCTCCGCCGTTCGCCGTGGTCATGTCGACCGATGCCTGGAGCCAGTATCGGGTACCGGGCTCGCCCTACTTCGTCTACCTCGAGCAGGGACGAGTCCTGGGAGAGGGCGCGGCCACTGATTGGCGACAGATCCTCTCGCTGCTCGGCGACGCAATTGGCCAAGGCGTCGCCGGTGACCGCCGAGCGAGCCAGGTCGATACGGCGCTGGCCGCGGCAGGAATCGGCCCAGGACACCCGAGTCTCTACCCGACAGCCCACGGCGAGCCACAGGATGTTCGATGACCGCTTGGCTTGGGCTCGGCGTGCTGGCCGGGGCGATCGCGGCCATTCGCTCGGCCTGGTCACCCTGAGGCCAGTCGATGCTGGCCAGCATCACCCCGCTCGGTGAGCGAGGCAGGCGAGCTCGATGGGGTCCGACCGCGGCGATCTTCGTTGCCTCGGCGGCCCTGGGGGCCGCGGCGTTCGGCGCGCTGGCAGGCTTGGCGGGCCGCGCCCTGATCGCCGGGGCGGCCGAGCGCTGGCGGCTAGCCCTCGTCCTGGCCGCCCTCGGGGGTGGAGCCATCTGGGAGGTGGTCCGCGGGCGCGTGCCCGGACCGCGCCGCCAGGTCAACGAGCGCTGGCTCGAGAGCTATCGGCGGTGGGTGTATGCCTCGGGCTTCGGAGCCCAGCTGGGCACCGGGGTGTTCACGATCGTGGTCAGCTCGGCCGTCTATGTCGTCTATGTGACGGCATTCGCGGCGGCCTCGCCCGGCATCGGCGCGGCGGTCGGCGCTGCCGCTGGGGCGATGCGAGGAGCCACACTGCTCTTCGGCTGGAGGGTTACGACGCCGGCGCGTCTCGTGTCCCTGCACGCGCGGATGGCCGCGCTGGGCGAGCCGGTCCACCGGGCTGCCCTCACCGTCCAGCTGCTCGCCGCGGCCGTCCTCTCAGTGAGAGTCGTGAGCTGAGCATGTGGCTGGCCGCCCAGGGAATCGCGATCGAGCTGCCGGCCGGGTGGGACGGGCGGATCTTTCACCGGGCGGGAGCCGGCGCGATCCTCCACGCCGGGAGCTTTCCCCTCCCCGCCGAGGACGGCGACTTCGGCGCTGAGGCCACCGGAGGGATGCCGGCGGCCTCGACGTTCCTCGTCCTGAAGGAGTATCTCCCTGACGCCTACCTGCGGCCGGGGCACGGGCTGTTCGCGCCCCGCTCGCTCCCTCTGCCCTTGGCCCATCACCACTTTCACCCCCGTAGCCTTCAGGTCACTCGCCCCGGCCAGGCGGGGCTCCAGCACTTCTTCACTGCCGGCGAGCGGCCTTTCTGCCTCTACTCGGTGATCAAAACCGCAGAGAGGACCGGCGCGGCGGCCGCCAGCCGCCAGATCGAAGTTCTCGACCGAGCGCTCGGCTCGCTCGCGTTTGATCGCGGATGATGCGCGGTCCGGCGGCTACCGTGACGCTGCTCGGCTTGGCCTTGGCCCCGAGCGCGGGAGCGCAGCACGCGCCCATTGCTCTCGACGGCACCTTCGCGATGCATGGGACCGTGACGGCGGCGGTTCACGTCAGAGGCGAGCGCCGCGGCCAGCACATACGGCGCACCTGGCAGTTTGCCCCGAACTGCGGCCAAGCCGCGTGCCCTGCGGTGGAGCTGTTTCGCCTGCGTGGCAGCCGCAAGCTCTCCGACGTCGTGATCCTGCGCCGCACTGGTCCGACCCACTACGTGGGTCACGGTCACTTTTGGGTCGCGCTTTATTGCGCGCGCAAGCTGAGGTCGCACGGCGGGCGAGCCAGCGAGACGATCGCAGTGCACGTGCTGCATGCCGCGCTTGTCAACGGCACGTGGTACGCCACCTCGATCCGCGCCACGTATGTCAACCCCCTGCGGGTCAACCGAACTCGCTGCCCAGGCGGCATTGGACACGACGCCGCCGTCTACACCGGCACGCTGAGCTCGCCGCTGCCCGGGACACCGAGCGCCACCAGCTGAGGGCGGACTACTCCCTGCGGCCTACTTCAGGAACCCCTCGTAGTTGCGCATCATCAGCTGCGCCTCGAGCTGCTTCATCGTGTCGAGCGCGACGCCGATCACAATCAGGATCGAGGTGCCCCCGAAATAGAAGTTGGCGTGCGTCCGCGCGATCAGGATCACCGGGAGCGCGGCGACCACGGCCAGGAAGAGTGCTCCTGGAAACGTCAGGCGGGCGAGGATGCGGTCGAGGAACTCGGCCGTGGGCCTTCCTGGTCGAACCCCGGGGATGAAGCCGCCGTACTTCTTCAAGTTGTCGGCTTGGTCCACGGGGTTGAACGTGACAGCCGTGTAGAAGTAGGTGAACATGATGATGAACAGGCTCTCACCGAGCACGTAGTGCCAGCCGTTGGGGCTGAAGAACGAAGCGAGATGGGTGGCGAAGTTGTTGCGGTTCTGACCGATCAGCTGGCCGATCGTCGGCGGAATCGCCATGATCGAGGCGGCGAAGATCACGGGGATCACGCCGGCCATGTTGACCCGTAGCGGCAGGTAGGTCTGGCCACCCTGGGTCATCCGTCTGCCGATCACGCGTTTGGCGTACTGGACGGGGATCCGGCGCTGCCCCTCTTGGACAAACACGATCGCTGCCACCACACCGATCACGATGAACGGCATCATCACCCTGAACACCTGGTCGGGGCTGTTCCACCAGCTCTGCAGGCCACTCGGGATGCGGGCGACGATGCTCGCGAAGATCAGAAGCGAGATCCCGTTTCCGATACCGCGCTGGGTGACGAGCTCGCCCATCCACATCAGCAGCACCGTGCCGGCCGTCAGCGACACGACGATCAGGAAGACCTTGGCCAGGTTGAAGTTGGTGATCAGGGTTTGGCCGGCTGCCTTCTCGAAGCTCCGGAACAGGAACACGTAGCCGATCGACTGCGCGAAGGCCAGCCCGACAGTCAGATACCGCGTGTATTGCGTGATCCGCGCCTGGCCCACCTCGCCCTCCTTCTGGAGCTTCTCCAGTGAGGGCACCACGACCGTCAAGAGCTGGAGGATGATCGAGGCCGTGATGTAGGGCATGATCCCCAGCGCGAAGATCGCGATCCGCCCCAGGCCCCCGCCCGAGAACAGATTCAACAGCCCGAGGATGCTGTTGCCGCCGAAGTTCTTCTGGATCGCCGCCACGGCGGCGGCGTTGATGCCCGGCGCCGGGATGTGCGTACCCAGCCGGTAGAGCGCAAGGATCGCCGCCGTGAACAGGACCTTGTTGCGGATCTCTCCGACCCTGAACGCGCCGAGGATCGTCGCGATCATCGCCTCAGCCCTCCGCTTTTCCCCGGGTCGTCTCGATCACCTGGCAGGTTCCACCCGCCGCTTCTATCTTCTCGCGGGCGGCCTTGCTGAAGGCGTGGGCGTGAACCGTCAGCGGCTTGGAGATCTCGCCCTTCGCGAGCACCTTGACCGGGATGTCCTTCTTAGTACCGAGGCCCTTGGTCCGCAGCGCCTCGAGCGTCACGGCCTCGCCTGACTGGAAGCGCGCCTCGAGATCGAGCAGGTTGACCGCCTGGGTATGGGTCCGGAAGGGCTCGAACGGCATCGACTTCTTCATGTGCGGTCCACGCAGCTTGCGCATCCGCATGTGAATCGGGTTCTGACCACCCTCCAAGCGCACGCGGCGCTTGGCCCCCGACCGCGAGCCCCAGCCCTTCTGGCCGCGCCCCGCCGTCTTGCCGGTACCCGAACCCTCGCCGCGGCCGACGCGCTTGCGCGGCCGGCGCGCGCCGGGAGCCGGTTTCAAGTTGTGCAGGCCGATTCGCTCAGTTGTGTCAGCCATTGTCTGATATCTCAACGAGGTGGGCGACCTTGGCGATCATGCCCCGCGTTTGAGGCGAGTCTTCGCGCTCGACCGTGTGGCCGATGCGGCGGAGGCCGAGCGAACGCAGGGTGCTGATCTGACGCTTGTCGGAGCCGTTGCGCGAGCGCCGCTGCGTGATCTTGAGCTTCGTCATTCGGCGGCCTTCTCAGGTTCGGCGGAGGCGGCGGTCTCCGAGGCACTCGCGTCCGAGGCAGCGGCCTCGCCATCGGCAGCGGAAGACGCCCGTGCCGAGGAGACGGCCGCCTCCGCCGGATCTTCAGCAGCACCGTTGCCCGACAGGCCCAGCACCTGGTTGATCGACAGTCCGCGCAGCTCCGCGACCTCGTCAGGGGTACGCAGCGACTCGAGGCCGGCCATCGTGGCCTTGACGAGGTTGATCGGGTTTTGCGAGCCGAGGCTCTTGGACAGGATGTCGTGGATCCCGGCCAGCTCGAGCACCGCGCGGACGCCGCCGCCCGCAATCACGCCTGTACCAGGCGCCGCGGGCTTCAGCAGCACCCGACCCGAGCCGAACACGCCCGTGACCTGATGGGTGATCGTGTTGCCGTGTTTCGGCACGCGGTAGAGGTTCTTCTTGGCCCGCTCCACGGCCTTCTGGATCGCGACAGGCACCTCGCCGGCCTTGCCGTAGCCGATCCCTACCACCTCGCGCTCGTCGCCAACCACCACGAGTGCGGTGAACGAGAACCGCCGGCCGCCCTTGACCACCTTGGCGACCCGGTTGATCTCGACCACTCGCTCCATGAGCTCGAGGCCACCGGAGGAGACTGTGCGCTCACGTGTTGGCATCGAAGTCGTCCCAGGGTAGCCGGTCTAGACCGTCAGTCCGCCTTCACGGACGCCCTCGGACAGCGCCTTGACTTGCCCGTGGTACTTGTAGCCGCCGCGGTCGAATACGGCCTCCGTGACGCCCGCCGCGGTGGCCCGCTGCGCCAACAGCTCGCCCGCCCGCTTGGCCTGCTCCATCGGCTTCAACGCGCGCAGGTCTGCCTCGGTCCAGCTGACGGCGGCCAGCGTGCGGCCGGCATCGTCGTCGATCAGCTGAGCGAAGATCCCGCGGTTTGACCGGAACACCGAGATCCGCGGGCGCTCCACCGTCCCGCGAATCTTGGCGCGAACCCGCCGGCGGCGCTTGAGCCGGCGCTGGGGCGCAGTGAGCACGGTCACGCGCGCTTGCCCACCTTCCTCGCCACGTACTCGCCCTCGTAGCGGATCCCCTTGCCCTTGTAGGGCTCGGGCTTGCGTTGCTTGCGGATCTTGGCCGCGATCTCGCCCACCTGCTGCTTGGAGGCGCCGCGCACGACGATCCGCGTCGGCTGCGGAACCTCGAACTCGATCCCGTCGGGCGCCTTGACCTGGACCGGGTGCGAGTAGCCGAGAGCGAGCTCGAGGTCGCGGCCCCGCAGCTGGGCGCGGTAGCCGACTCCTTGGATCTCGAGCCGCTTCTCGAAGCCGTCGGTCACCCCCTGGACCATGTTCGCGATCAGCGATCGGGTGAGCCCGTGGAGCGCGCGGTGCTCCCCGCGATCGGTGGGGCGCGTGACGAGCAGCTGATCGTCCTGGTGCTCGACCGAGATGTCGCGGGGGATCCGCTCCGAGAGCTCGCCGCGGGGACCGTTGACGGTCACTCGCTCGGGCTCGATCGAGATCGTCACCCCCCCGGGGACGGGGATCGGCTGTCTACCAATGCGCGACATGCCACTACCAGACGTGGGCCACGACCTCGCCGCCGACGCCCCGCGTCCGGGCGTCGTGCCCGGTCATCAGGCCGCTCGAGGTCGAAATGATGGTGGTCCCCATGCCACCCTGGATGCGGGGGATGTGGGCGTGGTCGACGTACGTGCGCTGACCCGGCCTCGATACGCGCTTGAGTCCGGTGATCACCGGCTTGCGCTCGGCTGTGTACTTGAGCGTCACGCAGATCTCATCGCCGGGATGGCGCGCAGACGGCCGCACTTCGTAGCGCTCGATGTAGCCCTGTTCCTGGAGGATCCGGGCGATCTCGCACTTGAGCCTCGAGCACGGGATCGCCACGTCCTCGTGCTGTGCTCTGGCGGCGTTGCGCACGCGGGTCAGGAAATCAGCGATCGGATCGGTCACAGCGCCTGGCTACCAGCTCGACTTCGTCATGCCCGGGATGTACCCCTCGTGGGCCAGCTCGCGCAGGCAGATGCGACACAGGCCAAACTTCCGGTACACCGCTCGTGCGCGGCCACACCGGCGGCACCGGGTGTACCCCCGGGTTTTGAATTTGGGAGTCCGTCGCTGGCGGACCCGTTGTGAAACCTTGGCCATGTACTAGCTCTCCGTGTCTTCGTCCTCGTTCGACGCTTCCGCCGCCGAGGCATCCGCCTCCTCGGCACGGGGGTCTTCCCCTGCTTCTTGCTGAGCATCTGCCTCGGACCCGAGTGCCTCGGAGCCGGATGCCTCGTCGGAGGTTACTCTCGGGCGGTTCCTCGGGGTGCTCGATCTCCCCCGCCGCCTCCGCCACCTCCGGAGCCTCCTCCGCCTCGGCCGGTGGCGACGGGGGGGCCGGTGCCGCCGCCCGCGGCGCTGAAGCACCCGCACCCGCACCCGCGCCAGAACCGGCCGGCCTCGAGAACGGCATACCCATCATCTCCAGCAGGGCGAAGGCTTCTTCGTCGTTATGGGCCGTGGTCGTGATCGTGATGTCGAGCCCGCGGACCTGGTCGATCTCGTCGTAGTCGACCTCCGGGAAGATGATCTGCTCGCGTACGCCGAGCGAGTAGTTGCCCCGGCCGTCGAAGGCGCCGGGGCTGAGTCCGCGGAAGTCTCGGATCCGAGGGATCGCAACCGACATCAGCCGATCGAGGAACTCGAGCGAGCGCTCGCCCCGCAGCGTCACCGCGACGCCGACCGGCATCCCCTCGCGCACCTTGAACTGCGCGATCGACTTGCGGGCGCGCCGCACGTTGGGACGCTGGCCGGTGATCGTGGCGAGCTGCTCGCTCGCCGCCTCGAGCACCTTTGAATCCTGTTTGGCATCGCCCACCCCCATGTTGACCGTGACTTTGTCGACTCGCGGCGCGCGCATTGGCGTCGAGTAGCCGAAGCGCTCCATCAGCGCCGGACGGATCTCCTCTAGGTAGCGAGTCTTCAGCCGAGCCTTCGCCATCAATCGAGCCTCGTTCCACTCCGCCGGGCGACGCGATAACGCGTGCCTTCGTGGATCTCGATCCCGACACGGGTCGGCTTCCCGTCCTTGGGATCGGCCAGCATCACATTTGACAGGTGGATCGGCCCCTCCTGCGTGATAACGCCGCCCACCTGCTCGGCCCGCTGGGCGCCCGCCACCTGCCGCGGGCGCTGGTGGCGCTTGATGATGTTGAGTCCCTCGACGTACAGCCGATCCTTGCCCGGTTCGACCCGCAACACGCGCCCCCGCTTGCCGCGGTCCTTGCCGCCGATCACAATCACCTCATCGCCCGCCTTGATCCGCGCCGGCATCACAGTACCTCCGGAGCCAGTGAGACGATCTTCATGAAGTTGCGCTCGCGCAGCTCGCGGGCCACAGGCCCGAAGATGCGCGTTCCGCGCGGATTGTTCTGTGCGTCGATCAGCACCGCGGCGTTCTCGTCGAAGCCGATGTAGGTGCCGTCATCGCGGCCATAGGACTTCTTCGTCCGCACCACGACAGCCGTCACCACCTCGCCCTTCTTGACCGAGCCCTGAGGGTTGGCCTGCTTGACCGTGGCGGTGATCACATCACCGACCCCCGCGTAGCGGCGACGGTGCCCGCCCTTGACGCGGATCACGAGGATCTCCCGCGCGCCAGTGTTGTCGGCCACGCGCAGTCGAGTCTCATTTTGGATCATCGCGCCCTCTCGACGACTTCGACCAGCCGCCAGCGCTTGGTGCGCGAGAGTGGACGGGACTCACGCACGATGACCGTGTCTCCCACATGTGCCTCGCCCTTCTCGTCGTGCACGTGCAGGGTCCGCGAGGTACGCACGATCTTCGAGTAGCGCGGGTGGCGCCGGGTCACGTCGATCCGGACCGTGATGGTCTTCGCCGCACGGTCGGACACGACCACGCCTTGCCGCGTCTTCTGCTGGCCGGGATGTCGCTCGAGCCGCGGTGCCAGCGGCTCGCGTGCCGGCGCCTGAGCGCGTGCCGTCCTCGCCTTCTGGCGCTGCCGCGAGCGCCACTTGCGCCGGGTGGCCGCTTTCTGTGCCCGCTCCGCGTCACGCTCCGCTTGCCGCTCCTGGGGCGACCGCTGCGGACGCGTAGGTGCTGCTGCTGCCTTCTCAGCGCGGGCAAGGCGCCGTCGATCCTTGGGCGAGTCGGGGGCAGCCGGCTCGGAGGACGCGGCCGCCTCCTCGGCGGGGCGGGCCTCAGCCTGCGATGGCGCAGCATCGGCCTCGGGCCCGATTGCCTCGGAGTCGGTCGCGTCCTCCGAGATCGCCTTGGGTTCAGCCGGTGCCTCGGGCTCCGACCCCGCTGGCGTCTCTTCGACCTGCTCTTCCGGTTCCTCAGCCATGAATCTCGATGCCCTTTTCGTTAGCAACCGTCAGCGCACGCGCCACTTCGTGTTTGGCCTTCCTCAACCCCGCCGTGTTGTCCAGCTCGCCGGTCGCATGCTGGAAGCGCAGGCCGAACAGCTCCCGCCGCGCCGTGCGGATGTGCTCCCGCAGCTCGCTCTCGCCCATGTTGCGAAGGTCCGAGGCCTTCATCTCAATGATCCTCGCGCATGACGAACTTCGTCTTGACCGGGAGCTTGTGGCCCGCGAGTCGCATCGCCTCACGCGCCAGCGACTCGGGAACGCCCGCCAGCTCGAACATCACGCGGCCGGGTTTGACCACCGCGACCCATCCCTCGGGCGAGCCCTTGCCCGAGCCCATGCGGGTCTCGGCCGGCTTCTTCGTGAACGGCTTGTCCGGGTAGACGTTGATCCATACCTTGCCGCCGCGCTTGATCTTGCGCGTCATCGCGATTCGGGCGGCCTCGATCTGACGGTTCGTGAGCCAGCCCGCCTCGAGCGACTTGAGGCCGTACTCGCCAAACTGGACCTTGACCTGGCCGCGCGACATCCCGGCTCGCCGGCCGCGATGGTGCCTGCGGAACTTGACGCGCTTGGGAGACAGCATCAGCTTTGGCCTGTCCCCCCAGGAGCTGGACCGCCCCCGCGCGGACGACGCCCGGCTGGGCCACGCGCACCGGGACCACGCGCACCGGGGCCACGACCGCCTGGGCCACGCCCACCAGCGCGCCCGTTGCCGCCGACGCCGCCCCGGCTGCGGCTCTCACGGGCGCTCCGCCCGTCGCGACCCGGGCGCTCGGGCAGCTGGGGCGCCGGCTCGTCCATGATCGTCAGGTCGGCGCCGGTGTAGCCCTCAGGCATGATCTCGCCTTTGTTGATCCAACATTTGACGCCGATCCGCCCGAACGTGGTGGCCGCCTCGTGGAAGCCGTAGTCGATGTCGGCGCGCAGCGTGTGCAGAGGCACCCGTCCGTCGGAATAGCCCTCGGTCCGCGCCATCTCGGCGCCGCCCAGGCGGCCTGAAACCTGGACCTTGACGCCTTTCGCGCCGGAGCGCATGGCGCTGGTCAGGGCACGCTTCATCGCCCGGCGAAAGGCGACGCGATTCTGAAGCTGCTCGGCGATCGACTGCGCCACGAGACGTGCATCGAGCTCCGGGCGCTTGATCTCGAGGATGTTGACCTTGACCTGCTTCTGGGTTATCCGGTGCAGGTCACGCCTGAGCTGGTCTACCTCAGAGCCCGACTTGCCGATCACGATCCCGGGCCGCGCGGTGTGGATGTTGACCTCGACCTCGGTGGCGTTCTTTCGAATCGTGATGTCTGACAGCCCAGCGTGCGCCAGGCGGCGGACGATGTGCTGGCGGATCTGGGTGTCCTCATGAAGGTAGTCGGCAAACTGGCGCTCGTTGAACCAGTTCGACTTCCAGTCGTGGATGTAGCCCACGCGCAGCGACTCAGGGTGAACTTTCTGTCCCATGTATTTGTCTCTATTCCCTCGGCGTGAGCAGGATCGTCAAGTGGCTGGTTCGTTTGCGGATCCGCGTCGCGCGGCCCATCGCCCGGGGGCGGAACCGCTTGATCGTCGGGCCCTCGTCGGCGTGGACCGCCTTGACGTACAGGTCCTCGCTGACGAGCTCGTGATTGTTCTCCGCGTTGGCGACCGCTGATTCGAGCAGCTTGCTCCAGTCACGCGCGACCGCTCGCGGAGCGTGGGCGAGGATAGCTCGCGCCTCCTCGACGCTCTTGCCCCGGATGTGATCGCACACGAGCCGCGCCTTCCTCGCCGAGGACCGGACGTATTTCGCGTGCGCCCGCACGACGGGGGGCGGGAGGCTCGGATCTCGTGGCGGGCGCCGGCGCGCCGGAGCGGGCCTGGGGGGCGGCGCCGGCTCCTCGGCCTGGGCTTCGGCGGCAGGCTTGCGCCGGCGCCGCGGCTTGGGCTTCTCGGCTTCGGGCTCAGGAGCTTCATCCCCCGAGTCCTCATCGATCTCCGCCGCAGCCTCGAGCACGACGTCCGACGCTTGCTCTTCGGCACGAATGTCGTCGGCTGTCGGCTCAATCTCGGTGGGGGCGACCTCCGAGGAGGGATCCGACTCCGAGGCACTCGGGTCCGATGCAGTCGTCTCACGATCAGCGCCAGAAGACCCCCGTGCCGAGGAGGCGGATCCCTCCTCGGAGGCCTTTGTCCGGCGCCGCCTGCGCTTCGGCTTTTCAGTCTCGTCCGCCATGCCTATCTCCGCTTGGCGCTTCCAGCATGCCCACGGAACAGCCGGGTGGGCGCGAACTCGCCGAGCTTGTGACCGACCATCGACTCGCTGATGAACACCGGCACGTGTTTGCGCCCGTCGTGCACGGCGATCGTGTGGCCGACCATCTCAGGGAAGATGGTCGACGTGCGCGACCAGGTGCGGATCATCCGTTTCTCGCCACGCGGAGTTCATCGCCTCGATTCGTGCCAGCAGCCGCTCCTCGACGTAGGGCCCCTTCTTGCTCGAGCGGCTCATCGCTTGCCCTTGCCCCTCCGACGCCCGCGCACGATGTAGCGATCCGAGGTCTTGCCCTTCTTGCGTGTCCGGTAGCCAAGCGTGGGAACGCCCCATGGCGTGACCGGATGGCGACCGGGCGTGGTGGAGCCTTCGCCACCGCCGTGGGGGTGGTCGACCGGGTTCATCGCGGTTCCCCGGGTCTGTGGTCTGACTCCCATGTGACGCTTGCGTCCCGCCTTCCCGACCTTGACGTTCTGGTGATCGGGGTTGCCGATCGTTCCGACGGTGGCGCGGCACTCACCCCGGACCATCCGCATCTCGCCCGAGGGGAGGCGCAGCGTGACGTAGTCGCCCTCTTTCGCCAGGAGCTGCACCCCAGCCCCCGCGGCTCGTGCCATCTGGCCGCCGCGCCCGGGTATGAGCTCAACGTTGTGCACGACCGTGCCCGACGGCATGTTGGCCAGTGGCAGGCTGTTGCCCACCCGGATCTCGACGTTGTCTCCCGACTGCACCGTCATGCCTACACGCAGCCGCTGCGGGGCAAGGATGTATCGCTTCTCGCCGTCGGCGTAATGCAGCAGCGCGATGTACGCCGAGCGGTTGGGGTCGTACTCGATATGGGCGACCTTGGCCGGAACCCCGTCCTTGCGGCGCTTGAAGTCGATCTTCCGGTACAGGCGCTTGGCGCCGCCACCGCGGTGACGCGAGGTCTTGCGCCCGCGCGAGTTGCGCCCGCCAGATTTCTTGAGCCCCTCGGTGAGCGACTTCTCCGGCTCCGAGCGGGTGAGCTCGGCGAAGTCCGGATACATCACGAACCGCCGGCCGGCGGAGGTGGGCTTTGGCTTGCGGATCGGCATCGCTTACTCCCCCATCTCGAGGCCGCGGAACAGCGGGATCGTGTCGCCCTCACGCACCTGGACGATTGCCTTCTTCCAGCCGCGAGTCCGTCCCGACGTGTGGCCGCGGCGCTTGGGCTTCGACTTCACCCACGCGGTGCGGACCTCGACGACGCCGACCTCAAACAGCTGCTCGATCGCCTGGCGGACCTCGGTCTTGTGCGCCTCCTCGTGGATCCTGAACGTGTACTTGCCCGCCTCGGCGAGGGCAAAGGTCTTTTCGGAGATGACGGGCCGGATGATCACCTTGGTGGCTTCCATCAGGCGCCCGCCTCCCCCTCCCGACCTGCCGCCCGTTCCCGACCCGTCGCACCCTCCCCATCCGCCGCACTGGCTTCCGGTGGAGCGTCCGGCGGAGCGGCCGCCGTGGTTTCGCGCTCCGGCTTGGCCGCGCGCGCCGCCAGCAGCGGCAGAGCTGCTTCGGACACGAGCAGCGACGCCGCCCGGACGACGTCGGCCACGCCGACGTCCTCCACGGGAAGCGCCTCGACGCGGGCGATGTTGCGGAACGACTTACCGGCGTCGTGCTCCTCGGCCCCGAGCACGACGAGGATCGGCTCGGCGGGGTCCCAGTCGTTCAGCAATGTCACGGCCTGCGCGGTGGAGGGCGCGTCAAACGCGCCCGCGTCGAACACCGCCAGCGACTCGCGCTGAGCGTGGAGGAGAGCGCCGAGCGCAGC
The DNA here is from genome assembly GCA_963803595.1 of uncultured Solirubrobacterales bacterium. Lineage (GTDB taxonomy): Bacteria > Actinomycetota > Thermoleophilia > Solirubrobacterales > Solirubrobacteraceae > Palsa-465. Next base: position 61,235 of record CAWDNF010000002.1, on the reverse strand, counting down.
GCTAGCCGCCGCTCCTTGCGGTTGAGTTTGAACGTGTAGTGACGGGGAGTCGGCCCGAACACCGTGCCGCCGCCCGTGAAATGCGGCGCGCGAATGGATCCCTGGCGGGCACGGCCCGTCCCCTTCTGGCGCCAAGGCTTGGCTCCCCCGCCTCGGACCTCGCCGCGCGTCTTGGTCGATGCGGTCCCGTGCCGTCGGGCCGCCAGCTCGGCGCGGACCGCTTCGTGGACCACGGGCATGTTGAAGCGCGTTTCGAACACACCGCCCTCGAGCTTCACGCTGCCGCCGCCGAGCTTCGGTGCGCTCGGCGCAGCCGCCCTACGTGCGCTAGGCATCGGACCGAACCTCCACGATCCCGCTCTTGGGACCCGGCACCGCGCCGCGCACGAGCAGCAGGTTCTGGTCAGGAATCACCTCGACGACGGTCAGGCCGCGCTGGGTCACCCGGCCGCCGCCCATCCGCCCGGCAGCCCGCAGGCCCTTAAATACGCGCGAGGGTGTGGCCGAGGCGCCGATCGAGCCAGGCGCGCGGACGTTGTGCGATCCGTGCGAGGCGGGACCGCGCTTGAAGTTGTGCCGCTTGATCGTCCCCTGATAGCCCTTGCCCTTGGAAACACCCGACACCTTCACCTGGTCGCCCGGAGCGAACGCCTCGACGGTTACCGTCTTGCCGACCAGCAGTTCCCCAGCCTCGTCGCGGAACTCGCGTACCACGCGGTGAGCCGAGGCGTCTGCCTTCTTGAGATGCCCTAGCTCCGCCCGGGTCAGCGACTTCTCCTTGCACGCGCCGAACGCGAGCTGCACCGCTTCGTAGCCGTCGCGATCGACGGTGCGAATCGCGGTTACGGGACAGGGGCCGGCCTCGAGCACGGTGACACGCTCCACCCGGCCCTCCTCCCCGAACCGCTGCGTCATCCCGAGCTTCTTGGCGAGGATCGCAGCCATCGGCTAGGAAGCGAGGCGGATCTCGATATCCACTCCGGCCGGCAGATGGTCGAGCCGCTGGAGCGAGTCGACCGTCTTGGGCGTCGGCTGGTGGATGTCGATCAGCCGCTTGTGAGTGCGGATCTCGAAGTGCTCGCGGCTGTCCTTGTCCTTGAACGGCGAACGGATCACGCAGTAGACGTTCTTCTCGGTGGGAAGTGGCACGGGACCGGAGACGGTCGCGCCGGTGCGCGCCGCCGTCTCGACGATCTCCTTGGCCGCCGTCTCAATCGCCGTGTGGTCATAGGACTTCAGGCGGATTCGGATTTTGTTCTGGGCGATTGTTGCCATGTCAGCCGAAGCGGGGCGAACCCCTGACTTCGGGGCCCGCCCCGAACGGTCGTATCTCTTCAAAACAGGCGGCCGGCCCCCGGGGCCAGGCCGCCCTTAACTATTCAATGACTTCGGTGACGATCCCCGAGCCGACCGTGCGGCCGCCCTCGCGGATCGCGAACCGGAGTCCCTGGTCCATGGCGATCGGCTGGATCAGCTCGATCTCCATCTGGACGTTGTCGCCGGGCATGACCATCTCGGTGCCTTCCGGGAGATGGGCCACGCCGGTGACGTCGGTGGTGCGGAAGTAGAACTGAGGCCTGTAGCCACGTGAAGAACGGCGTGTGACGGCCGCCCTCCTCCTTCTTGAGCACGTAGACCTCGGACTTGAACTTAGTGTGGGGGTGATCGAACCGGGCTTGGCCAGCACCTGGCCGCGCTCGATCTCCTCGCGCTTGGTGCCGCGCAACAGGCAGCCGACGTTGTCGCCGGCACGACCCTCGTCGAGGATCTTGCGGAACATCTCGACGCCGGTGACCACCGTCGAGTCCGTGTCCTTGATGCCGACGATCTGGACGGTCTCGCCGGTCTTGATGATCCCTTGCTCGATCCGCCCGGTGGCCACGGTGCCGCGGCCGGTGATCGAGAACACGTCCTCGACCGGCATCAGGAACGGCTTGTCCAGGTCGCGGACGGGCTCGGGGATGTAGGTGTCGAGCGTCTCGGCGAGCTCGACGATCTTCGCCTCGTACTCCTCGTCGCCCTCCAGCGCCTTGAGCGCCGAACCAGAGACGACTGGGATGTCATCGCCCGGGAACTCGTACTCGGAGAGCAGGTCGCGTACCTCGACCTCGACGAGCTCGAGCAGCTCGGGGTCGTCGACCATGTCGACCTTGTTGAGGAACACCACGATGTAGGGGACCCCCACCTGGCGCGCGAGCAGGATGTGCTCACGGGTCTGGGGCATGGGACCGTCGGCCGCCGAAACGACCAGGATCGCGCCGTCCATCTGCGCGGCCCCCGTGATCATGTTCTTGACGTAGTCGGCGTGACCCGGGCAGTCGACGTGGGCGTAATGGCGGTTGGGTGTCTGGTACTCGACGTGCGAGGTCGCGATCGTGATCCCGCGCGCCTTCTCCTCAGGAGCGTTGTCGATCTGACTCGAACGACCGCACCTCGGTGCCGCCGTACTTGTCGTCGAGCACCTTGGTGATGGCCGCGGTCAGCGTCGTCTTGCCATGGTCGATGTGACCGATGGTGCCGACGTTGACATGGGGCTTATCGCGCTCGAACTTGGCCTTCGCCACTTGGTGTCGCTCCTTCTGTTTTCAGTGTTTGTGTCGTCCGAAGACGAACTTGTCAAATATACGGGCTTCTGCCCGCCGTCGATGCTAGGCGGGTTGCAGCTCGCCGACCACCTTCTCAGCGATGTTCGACGGGACTTCCTCGTAGCGCTCGAACTGCATCGTGTAGGTGGCGCGGCCCTGGGTGGTCGAGCGCACATCGGTCGCGTAGCCGAACATCTCGGCCAGCGGAACGTAGGCCGTGATCGCCTGCGCGTTGCCTCGCTGCTCCATCCCGGACACGTGCCCCCGCCGACGGTTGAGATCGCCGATCACGTCACCCATGAACTCCTCAGGCGTAACAACCTCGACCCTGAACACCGGCTCGAGCAGGACGGGCTTTGCCCGCTGCGCTGCTTCCTTGAGCGCGAGTGAACCGGCGATACGGAAGGCGATCTCTGAGGAATCGGTGTCGTGGTACTTGCCGTCGGTAAGGATGACCCGAACGTCCACCATCGGGTAGCCGGCCCGCGGACCGTTGTCCATCGCATCCTCGATGCCCTTCTCGACCGCGGGAATGAACTCGGTGGGAATCGCGCCGCCCTTGATCTTGTTGACGAAGTCGAACCCCTCGCCCGGGGCCGGCTCAACGTCTATGTAGACGATTCCGTACTGGCCCGAGCCACCCGTCTGGCGCACAAAGCGGCCCTCGACCTTCTTGGCCTCGGCGCGGATCGTCTCGCGGTAGGAGACCTGCGGTCGACCGACATTGGCATCGACCTTGTATTCGCGCAGCATCCGGTCGACCAGCACTTCGAGGTGGAGCTCGCCCATCCCGGAGATCTCGGTCTGGCCGGTCTCCTCGTTGGTGCGGACCTGGAAGGTCGGGTCCTCCTCGGCCAGGCGGCTCAGCGCGGTCGACATCTTCTCCTGGTCGGCCTTGGTCTTGGGTTCGATCGCCACCTTGATCACCGGCTCGGGGAACTCGATCGTCTCGAGCCGGATCGGCTTGTCGGGGGCGGCCAGGGTGTCGCCGGTCGAGACCTGCTTGATCCCCACGGCGGCCGCGATGTCGCCGGCGTAGACCTCCTGGACCTCCTCGCGCTCATTGGCGTGCATCATCAAGATCCGCCCGATGCGCTCGGTGCGGCCGGTGTTGACGTTGAGGATCCGCGAACCCGCCTCCAGCCTGCCCGAGTACACGCGGAAGTAGGTCAGTTTGCCCACGTAGGGGTCGGCCATGATCTTGAACCCCAATGCCGCGAACGGCTCGTCGTCGGCTGGGTTGCGCACCGCTGGCTGCTCGTCGCCGTTGGCTGAGCCCTTGGCCGGCTCGAGGCCTTCGACCGCAGGCACGTCAAGCGGGCTCGGGAGGTAGTCGAGGACCGCGTCGAGAAGCGGCTGCACGCCCTTGTTCTTGAACGAGCTGCCACACAGAACCGGCGTCAGCTTGATCTCGAGCGTCGCCTTGCGGATCGCTGCCTTCAGCCGGTCGACGGGGATCTCCTGCTCCTCGAGGATCATCTCTAGCAGCTCGTCGTCGTAGTGCGAGACCTCCTCGAGAAGATGCTCGCGCGCGGCCGCCGCTTCGGCAGCAAGCTCATTCGGGATTTCGATCGTCTCCTGCTCCTTGCCGAGCTCGTCCTTGTAGACGATCGCGTTGTTGGCCACCAGGTCGACGATCCCGCGGAAGGCGGCCTCATTGCCGATCGGAAGCTGGATCGGGACGGGGTGGGCGCCCAGGCGCTCGACCATCGTCTGCACGCCGCGCTCGAAGTCGGCGCCGATGCGGTCCATCTTGTTGATGTACGCGATGCGCGGGACGCGGTACTTGTCAGCCTGGCGCCAGACGGTCTCCGACTGCGGCTCGACCCCGGCGACCGAGTCAAACAGCGCGATCGCGCCATCGAGCACCCTGAGCGAACGCTCGACCTCGACGGTGAAGTCGACGTGGCCCGGAGTGTCGATGATGTTGACCCGGTAGCCGTTCCACTCGGTGGTGGTCGCCGCGGAGGTGATCGTGATGCCCCGCTCCTGCTCCTGCTCCATCCAGTCCATGACAGCGGCGCCTTCGTGAACCTCCCCCATCTTGTAGGTCCGACCTGTGTAATAGAGGATGCGCTCGGTCGTCGTGGTCTTGCCCGCGTCGATGTGGGCCATGATCCCGATGTTGCGAGTCTTTTCGAGGCTGAACTTGCGAGGCATTGAAAATCTTGGTCTTGAGGGTCGATCGGTGCCCGGGCTTCCCGGTTTCCTTTCACCCGACCGCGGACATGAAAAAGGGCCCCAAGGGCCCGTTCACGACGCAGCTGTCGGGACGGGACGGGTCGTTATGGAGTGTCGGTCTCCATTGCTGGATTGGCACGCGACCGGGAGCGGACGCAGATGAGCGCCACCCCCGGGGCGAGGAGCGAATATAGCAGAGGATCGCAAGGCCCCTCGGGGGATTTCGGGGGTTTGGGCGACGTCTCCCGCGGGGGCGGTCCAGGCCCGCCGGGGAGGCTCGGCACAGTTCCGCGTGGTGCCTCAGGGCTCGTTCTTGCCGGTGCGCTGCTCGGCGCGCTGCTGCTGATCGTGGCGGAGTTCACTTCGCTCTATACCGTGCACACGCCGACTGGATCGACCACCATGCGAAGTCGGCACGGGCTCGAACCACGGCTACGCGATGATTCCGATTGCGGCGCTGGCCGCCCTCCTGGCGTTCGCCGTCTGGCGAGGCGGCGGCTGGGCGGCGATCCTGGCCATCGGCCTGCTCGGAGCGGTCGCGCTCGTGATCGCGCTGGTCGTCGATCTTCCCGACGCGCACCGCAGCGGCGTGATCGTCCATCTTCAACTGGCGAGCGCTCGCCCAGCGCCGGGCTCTATCTCGAGACGCTGGGCGCGATCGTTCTGCTGGCGACGCTGGGAGCGGTGTGCTGCTGGTCCCTCGGGGCCGGGCACGGCGGGGCCAGCCGGGTGGCCGATAACGGCCGTTGTAAGCGTTCTTTCAATCCCCTTGTCCGGTTCCTGACACAGCCGCCGCAACCCGCTGTTTCGCCGTTACATTCGTGACTGCGAGGGTGATCTGCCACAGCCCCCGGTCCCGTGTGGTGGGCGCCCTCGCTTCTCTTCGTTTCGGCTGTCCAGGGCGACGCGCTCCGTCGCCACCAAGCCTAAGTGCGCGCTGCCGGGGTGTCCGTGGCGGCGCGGGCGACGATCTCCTCCGCCTCAGCCACGGGATCGCCGGTACGATGTCCTCGAGGTCGGGGTCAACGCGCGCGCGGAGCTCCGCGTAGAGCTTGGGCGCGATCTTCGCGAAGAGCGCCGCCAGCCGCGGATCGAAGTGCCGTCCCGCCTCGAGCTGCAGCTCGTCCAGCGCTGCCTCGAGGCTCCAGCGCTCCTTGTAGCGCCGGCGACTGATGAGTGCATCGAACACGTCACAGATGGCGCAGATCCGTCCCGCCAGCGGAATCTCCTCGCCGGCGAGCCCGGCCGGGTAGCCCGAGCCGTCCCAGCGTTCGTGATGGGTGCGGGCGATCGCCTCAGCCATCTGCAGGAGCCCGGTCGAGGACTCGGCGAGGATGCCGGCTCCGAGCGCGGTGTGACCCTCCATCACCTCGCGCTCGCCGGAGGAGAACCTGCCGACCTTCAGCAGGACGGTGTCAGGGATCCCGATCTTCCCGACGTCGTGGAGCGCACTTGCCTTGCGCAGAAGCCGTGCCTCGGCGCGGCTCATGCCCGCGGCCAGAGCCAGCCGCTCGCAGAGGAAGGCCATCCGCTCGAGATGGCGGCCGATGTCTCCGTCGCGCGACTCGGCCGCGCGGGCGAGGCGGTGAACGATCTCCGACTGAGTGACGCGCAGCTCGGCGTTGACGAGCAAGTGGCTCGAGACCAGCGTGGCGATGCCCGAGGCGCCGAGCGCGATCAGCGGCGCAACGACTGGAAGGACGAGGCCGGCGTCGAAGCTCAGCTGGTCGGCTACGAGGTACGCCAAGGCGGTGAGCGGGACGAGGACCGCGACCGCCTTCGCCGAGCGGCGCCAACGGACGAGCGGAGCCAGCGCCCCGCCCAGGGCAACCAGCACGACGGTCAGCCAGGCCGGAGCTCCGGTCAAGGGCTCACCGTGGAGCACGGTCCAGATCGCATTGGCCTGGATCTCAGGACCGCTCATGAGCTGGTGGCTCGACTGAGGGGTGGCGTGGACGTCTTGCAGGGTCGAAGACGTCGCCCCTACGACGACCACCTTCCCACGCACCGCCGAGGATGCGAAGTGTCCGCGGAGAACGTCGGCGAAGGAGAGCGTCGGGAAGGTGCCGGGCGGACCCTGGTAGTCGATGTAGGCGCCAGCCGCGCCAAAGCCACGCCGTCCGGGTCGGTGGCCGGTGACGCGGGCGGCGACCGCCACGGCCGCGCTCAGCACTCCGTTGACCTCGTATGGCACTCGGTCGACCACGCCGCCGACCTCGACCGGGAACGAGCTGATCGCTGCGCGCGAGAAGACGAGCCTCAGGTTGGCATCGCCGCCCAGCACCCCGGTCTGGCCGTGGCCGTTGGTCTCGGTGGTGGCTAGGACCGCTCCACCTGTCTGGCCGAGTGCGTCGAACAGCGCGCCGTCCTCCTGGGCCGTCGTCGGCTCGGTGAACTGGACGTCATAGAAGACAGCGCGCGCGCCGGCGGCACGCAGCCGTCTCAGCACTTCGCCGTGCCACGAGCGCGGGAACGGCCAGCGGTGGTGCAGGATGGCGAATGACCGGTCGTCGATGGCGACGACGGCGACTCCGGATGGGTGCGATGTCCCGCGGAGCTGGAAGCGAGTGCTCAGCGCACCCTGCTCGAGGCCACCGAGCACAGGGCCGAACACGACGGCGAGCCCAGCCGTGAGGCCGATAGCCGCCGAGATGAGAGTTGCCGCGGCGCTTGCCCGCGGAGCGAACCGGCGCAGCGCGAAGCTGTGTCTACGTGCGCCCACGCGCCAGGTAAGACTGGCCGGGGCCGAGAAGAACGTGACGGTGTCGCGACCCGATCCGTACCAGGACGTGGCCGCGCTTGACACGGATGAGCGTCCCGTCGCACCGGTCCTGCGTAAGCCAGACGGTGCCGCGGACGGTAGCCGACGCCCAGCGTCCGACCGTGACGAAGCTCCCGCCGTTGTCGTGACCCCACAGCTGCCTGACGACGTGGTGCTTGTGCTTGGACGGGCGACTGGCCGCGTGGGCCATGACGCCGTGCAAGACACCGGATGACCGCCGGCATACGGCGAACGAGCCACCCTTCAGCTGAAGATAGGTGCGGCCTGCCGCTCGAGCCGGCTGCGCGACGAGGAAGGTGGCGCCACTGAAGTCACCTGTCTTCACCGCGCCGGAGTAGGAGGTGGCGCTGGTCAGCGCGATGCTGCCCTGGGTGGCATCGACCACCGCGCCCACCGGCACCTGGCCGGCGCCGTCAAGCGGCTCGAAGCTGTTGCTGTGTGGGAGCTCTACCCACACGACTCCGGAGACCGGGCGCAGCGTGACCGACGTACCGAGCACCGGAGCGGAGGCAGGCGGAAGCTTGATTGGCTTGTGCGCGCGGTGTTCGGCCTGCGATCCGTCGCCACCGTGAGATTTGCCATCCGAGCCCTCTCCGTCATCTCCGTGAGACGAGGAGTGGCCCGGTCCGCCCGAGTTCGTCGTGGCCGTGTTCACGACCGTCGTCGTGGTCGTGACCAGCCCCGGGATGTACTCGTAGGCGCCCATGTCGACCGTGGCGCCAAAGATCCGCGCGTTGCCGTCGAGATCGGTAGCCGAGAGGGCGCTGTCAAGCGCGCCGGCGTCGATCGTTGGCGAGTTCGGCGCCTCGTGGAAATCCTCGCCGCCGGCGTTGGCGAACTGCGGCGCGTCGGAGATGTTGCCGCCCTGATCGACGTAGCCAGTGGAGGAAGCGGGCGAGAAGTCCGACGAGACGACGTTGATCGATGCGTCGCCGGTCGTCGAGATGTCGCCGCCCTGGCCGGACAGAATCGAGTCCTCGGCGAGGAGCGTCCCGTTGGGCGTTGACGAGGTCATGGCGACCGTGGTCGGGCTTTCGCCGACCGCGGTGAGGTTGTAGAGCGACGCGGCCGAGCCGCTCGATCCGCCGACGAAACTGACCGCCGCACCCCCGGGCGCCTGGCTGCGGGCCAGGACTGTCCGCACCGTGGTCCCGGCGGTGGTTGGGGTGACAATGATCGCGTCACCCTGGTTGTCGCTCGACCCGGCTAGCAGTGAAAGGTCCTCGGCCAGCCCTCCGACCATATTGAGAGCGGCGAGCTTGCTCTTTTTGCTGGACATCTCGATGTCGAGGTGGCGGACGGTGGCACCTCCGGTGAGCTTCACGGTGTCGCTCCCGAGACTCGCTGTGCTGACGAGCGAAGGACGCGGCTGGCCGGGCTCGCCCTCGATCGTGATCGCCTTGTCGGACTGGACGGGATAGCTGACGGTGTAGCTGCCCGGCAGGACGATCACCACATCGCCCGCCGTGTTGGCGGCTGTGACCGCGTGGTCCAACCGGCACGGCGACGCCGCCGAGCAGGGCGAGGCGAGCGTGCTTGCGGGCGAGGCGTAGTACGTGGCGGCTGCGGCACTAGATGCAGGGACCGCAAAGACACCCGCGACGGCGAGAACGAAGATCGAAAACCGCTTGGTCATGAAAAGCCCTAGTCCAGCCCTATTCCGTCCATCAACATCGGCGTCGTCGCGCAACGCCCGTAGCGAAGTGGACGAATTACGGAGCTTCGGCGTGCACGCTCAAGTGGCGCCGCACGCAGGGGGCTACGGCCCCGCGCTCCCGGCGAGGCATGAGTTCAAGCACGCCTGCCGATGGATTGGCGAGCCGGAGCTCTACCAGCGATAGTGGGCGAACGCCTTGTTCGCCTGCGCCATCCGGTAGATGTCGTCCTTGCGCTTGAAGGCGTTGCCCTGCTGCTGCTGGGCGTCGAGCAGCTCGTGGGCTAGACGCTGCGCCATCGTCTTCTCGCGCCGCTCGCGCGCGAAATGGACGAGCCACCGCACAGCAAGCGTTCGAGCGCGGCGAGGTGGTACCTCGACCGGCACCTGGTATGTGGCGCCACCGACGCGGCGGGAGCGAACCTCTAGGACCGGAGTGAGCGCCTTGACCCCGGCCTCGAGCTCCTGGATCGGGTCGTGGCCGGAGCGCTCGGCGAGGATCGCCATCGCGTCGTAGACGATCTTTTCCGCCACTGACTTCTTGCCATCCAGCATCACCTTGTTGATGACCTGCTGGACGAGCCGGTTGTGGTGGACCGGATCAACGGGGATCGGCCTGACCTGAGCGGCGGCGCGGCGCGGCACTACTTGGCCTTCACGCCGTACTGCGAGCGGGCCTTCTTGCGGTCGCCGACGCCGGCGGCGTCGAGCGTGCCGCGTATTACCTTGTAGCGGAAGCCCGGCAGGTCCTTGACGCGCCCACCTCGCACAAGCACGACGGAGTGCTCTTGGAGGTTGTGGCCCTCGCCCGGGATGTAGGCGCCAACCTCCATCCCGTTGGTCAGTCGCACGCGGGCTACCTTGCGGAGCGCCGAGTTGGGCTTCTTCGGCGTGGTCGTATATACACGCGTGCATACCCCACGCCGCTGAGGTGCCGCGACCCGCTTCTTGCGCCCTTTGCCCGACTTCAGGCCAGGCGTAGCCAGCTTCTTCTTGGGTGCGGTACGGCCCTTGCGAACTAGCTGGCTGGTCGTCGGCATGCGGCCCGAGAGGGTAGCAGGGGCCGACTGGCTGCCTGGAGGCTGAGACCGGCCAGAGGCACGTCTCAGGCTGGCGTCTTACGGTGAAACAGCCAGCTGCGGCCGACCGGCTCGAAACCCACGCTCATGTAGAGATGCTTGGGCCAATCGTTGTCGTCGGCCACGATGAAGATGAGCTCGTGCCGGGCGGCCAGAGCCAGCTCGACGGCAGCGGTGACGAGCGCTCGGCCGTAGCCCCGGCCGCGGGCCTCCGGGATCACGTACACGTCCTCGACCTGGCCCACGACGCCGTCCGAGAAGAGGAGCGTGATCCCCGCGAGCTGTCCATCCCCGAGCCGGATTCCCAGCCGGCGGGCGTTGCGTGCCCGCCAGGTCGAGGTGTTGTACTCGAGCAGCTGGCGGCTGACGCCAGCGGTGAGCTCGAGCGTCTCGTCCTCCGCCCACCAGCGTTCCATCAGCGCCTCCGCCTCGTCCTCGCCAGGCTCGATGATCGCGCTCGTCTCCACGGCGGGCGAGGACTCGCGCGCCAGGGCGAGGTGCAGGTTGACCTCTACCTCCCAGCCATCGGCCCGGAAGCGGCTGGCCAACAGCTCGCCGGCGGCGTCGGGCTCGATGTGGACGTGCACGTGATCACGCTTGGGGTGATGCATTGAGCAGAGCTCGAGCGCGTGCTCGTAGCTGACCGGCTTGGCGATCCGAACGTGATTGAGCGACCAGACCAATGGCAGCGAAGGGGTGTCCATCACCCAGCCCTCCGGGATCTTGCGCACGCGCTCGGCGACCAGCTCGGCGCTGCGCCGCTGGAAGGCCAGGATTGGCTCGAGCCGGCCTACCGTCCCTGCGTCCGCCGACAGGCTCACCGCACTGCCAACAGCGCTTCTTCGACCGGCACGCACTCCACCCCGGTCGCCTCCGCTACCGGCTCATACGTGATCTGCCCTCCCGCCACGTTCACACCGAGCTTTAGCCCTGGGTTCTCGGTCACCGCGGCAGGCACGCCAGCTGAGGCAAGATGCAGCAGGTACGGGATCGTGGCGTTGGTGAGCGCGTAGGTCGAGGTGACTGGCACCGCCCCGGGCATGTTCGTCACGCAGTAGTGCGTGATGCCGTCGACCTCGTAGGTGGGATTCGAGTGGGTAGTGGGACGCGAGGTCTCAAAGCAGCCTCCCTGGTCGATCGAGACGTCCACCAGCACCGCGTGCTTCTTCATCAGACCGAGTTGCGAGCGAGTGATCACGCGCGGCGCTCGCGCGCCATGGACGAGCACGGCGCCGATCACGAGATCGACCTCGGGGAGACGTTGCTCGATCGAAAGGGTCGAGGAGAAGCAGGTGTCAGCGCGGCCGCCCAAAGCGACATCGAGCTCACGCAGGCGGTCGATGTTGCGGTCGTATACGTAGACCGTGGCCTCCATCCCGATCGCAATGAAGGCAGCGTTCATGCCGACCACACCGCCGCCGATGATCATCACCTTGGCGCCTGCCACGCCCGGAACGCCGCCGAGCAGGATTCCCCTGCCCCCCAGCGGCTTCTCGAGCATGAACGCTCCCGCCTGGGTTGCGATCTTCCCGGCTACCTCGGACATCGGTGCGAGCAGGGGCAGCCGGCCACGGTCATCCTCGACCGTCTCGTAGGCCATGCAGGTGGCACCTGAACGCATCAGCCCGCGGGTCAGTTCGGCATCGGCCGCGAGGTGGAGATAGGTGAACAGCGTGTGGCGGGCCTCGAGCAGCGCCACCTCATCCGGCTGGGGCTCCTTGACTTTGACGATCAAATCAGCCGCCCCAAACAGCTCGGTGGCGTCGGGGACGATCTTGGCCCCCTGCGCGGCATAGTCGTTGTCAGCGATAGCCGACCCATCGCCGGCGCCGCTCTGGACGAACACCTCGTGGCCGGCGTCCGCGAGCTCTCGGACGCCCTCGGGCGTAAGGGCGACCCGATACTCGTCGGCCTTGACCTCGGTGGGGACGCCGACCTTCACGCGGCGGCTCCGGAGCGAGGGTCGGCGGTCGCCGCGCCGCCCGGCGCGCCGGGGTCCACCCCAACGGGCGTAACGAGCTCGCGTGCGCGCAGGGCAAGCCAGAATTCGATCCGGTCGCGCGCACTCGAGAGGCGGCGTCCGGTCAGCTCCTCGACACGTCTGATCCTGTACCGCAAGGTGTGGCGGTGACAGTACAGCCGGCGGGCGGCACGCTCCCACTGGCCGTTCTCCTCGATAAACGCCTCCAGCGAGCGCATCAACTCGCCCCCGTAGCGCCCGTCGCTGGCCTCGATCGGCCCCAGGATCGAGTCGCAGAAGAGCCCGAGTGCGACTTCGTCCTGGAGCGAGAGCAGCAGCTGGAAGGAGCCGAGGTCCTTGTGCGTGGCAGCCCGCGCGGGCGGGTTTGTGCCGTTCTCGCCCGCTCCGGTCATGCTTACAGCCTCTAGCGCGCACCGCGCCTCGTGAAAAGCGCGCCGCAGCTCGGCCGCCGGGCGGGCACGGCCGACTCCGACGACGAACCCGCTCAGGACCGCGAGACGCTCGGCCGCCGCAAACAGCGGCTCGTCCTCCATCCCAGGGACGAGCGCACATCTGAGCGAGCCGGCAGCAGCAGTTAGGGCGGGAAGCGCCTCGCTCCGGAGCGCCTCCTCCAGATCGGCCTCGCTACTGCTCACCAGCAGCGCGACGCGATCCCCAAGCCCAAACGGCGCCAAGCGCCGGGCCAGCTCGGCTCCCGCGAGCTCACCGCTCAGCGCAGCCGCCAGGACGTCGCCGGCCAGGCGGCGCTCGGTGTCGCCGGCGACACTCGCACGCAGCTGCTCGAGCGCCACGATCGTGACCGCCTGATGGAGAGTGAGCCGGTCGAAGTCGGTCAGGGGGCCGACATCCTTGATCGCGAGGATCCAGGCCGTTGGGGGGTGGTCTGGTCCCTCGCCGAGGACGGGCAGGGCGAGCGCCTGCTCGCTCTCGGCAACGGGCGGGATGAACTGTCGGGGCTCGGAGCGTCGTTCGCGGACCGCGTCCGCCACACGCTCGATTGAATCTTGCGACAGCGCCCGGCGAAAGTCGTGGCGGGCCAGCACTCCGCCCCGCGCATCGAGCACCGCGACGGCGCCACCGATCAGGGTCGCGATCGCGCCGACCACCGCGTGGAGCCCGCGCTCGGCCAATACGATCCGCTCGAGCCGCTCGTGCGCGGCCAGCGCACGTCGCAAGACGGCGTACTGCTCGTTTACCAGGTGCGTGAAGGCAGCCTCGGTGATCGCGATGAAAGGCAGCTCGTAGGGGACCTCGAACACAGGAAAACCGCGCTCGGCGGCGACCTCGAGTAGGGCCTGCGGCACAGATTCGTGCTCGATCCCGGTTCCAAAGCCAAGGCCGGCCAGCTGGTGGTCGGCCAGCCTCACGATGTAGTCCCGCTGGGTCGCCGGCGTCTGCAGTTGCATGCCGGTCGTCAGCAGCAGCTCGCCCCCCGAGAGCCACGGCGTTGGATCAGGCACCTCGGAGATGTGGACCCAGCGGACAGGAAGCTCGAGTCCCTCCTCGCCCGCCAGCGCCTGCAGCTTGAGCCGTTCGAGCAGGTCGCGGACCGTGAGCATCAGGGCCCGCCGACGTGCATCCGTTCGCCGGCCGCGGTGAGGACGTCCCGAAGGATCTGCTCGATCTCCCGGAACTGCTCCTCCCCCGCGATCAAAGGCGGCGAGAGCTGGATTACTGGGTCGCCGCGATCGTCGGCGCGGCAGATAAGACCACGGCGGTAGAGCTCGCCGGAGAGGAATCCGCGTAGGAGCGTCTCTGACTCCTCGTCGGAGAACGACTCCTTGGTCTCCTTGTCCTTGACCAACTCGATGGCCTGGAAATAGCCGGCGCCTCGGACGTCGCCGACGATCGGAAGATCGCGCAACGAATCGAGCATCGATCGGAACTTCGGCTCGTTCTCACGGACGTTCTCGACCACGCTCTCCGACTCCAGGACGTCGAGATTGGCCATGGCGATGGCGGCACAGACGGGATGGCCGCCAAACGTGAAGCCGTGCATGAAGCTGTTGGTCCCCGACATGAAAGGCTCGGCGATCCGGTCGGAGACGATCACCGCGCCCATCGGCGCGTACGCGCTCGTCAAGCCCTTTGCCGTCGTGATCATGTCGGGCGTGTAGTCGTATCGGTAGGCACCGAACCACTCCCCGAGCCGGCCCCATGCGCAGATCACCTCGTCGGAGATCAAGAGCACGTCGTAGTCGTTACAGATCTCGCGCACCCGCTGGAAGTAACCGTTGGGCGGGGTAAGGCAGCCGCCCGCGTTCTGAACCGGCTCGAGGATCACGGCAGCCACCGTGTCGGCTCCCTCGAACTCGATCCGGCGAGCGATCGCCTCGGCGAGGTCGGCCTCGGTCATGCCGGGCGGCAACCGGTAGAGGTTCGTGTTGGGAACGTGACAGCCACCCGGAGTGAGCGGCTCGAATGGCTCACGCAGGGCGGTGATGCCCGTGGCCGAAAGAGCGCCGAGAGACGTCCCGTGGTAGGCGATCTCCCTGGCGATCACCTTGTGCTTCGTCCCTTTGCCCTTCAGATGAAAGTACTGCCGAGCGAGCTTGAGCGCCGACTCGACCGCCTCTGAGCCGCCACTCGTGAAGAACACCCGATTGAGATCGCCGGGCGCCAGGGCGGCGACCCGGGCCGCAAGCTCGATCGCCGGCGGATGGGCGTAGGACCAGTTGGTGAAGAACCCAAGCTCCTTGGCTTGGTCTGCGCCAGCCTGAGCGACATCGCCGCGCCCGTGGCCGATGTTGACGCAGAACAGAGCCGAGAGGCCGTCGAGGTAGCGCTTGCCGTGCTCGTCATAGACGTAGCAACCTTCGCCGCGGACAATGATCGGGACCTCGTGGCCGTCATAGGCCGACATCCGCGTGAAGTGCATCCACAGGTGCTTACGCGCCAACTCCTGGAGGGCACCCGTCTCCCGTCGTGTCGCTTCCTCAGTGCTAGCCACGCCAGTTCCTCCTCTTGATATGCACCGGCCGTCACGTCGTCTACTTATGCACCGCCGATTCCGTCATCTACTGCGTATGCACCGCCGATTCCGTCGTCTACTGCGATTTGTACAAGGGTAACTGCAGGATGGACGACGACTCTATGTACATATCGGAGCTCCTGAGTCGGATTCAGCGCCAACTTGGATATGCGTTGGGCTTGTCCAACCTCGCGGGGGGCAGGCCGGCGAGGAGGTGACGCTCCGCGATGGTTCGGCTCCGACCGTGACCGCCACCCCGGCCGCGGTCTAGTGATGCATCCGGCGGGGCGCCATCCCGTGCATCCCGCCCATCCGGTGCATTCCGCTCGCCTCGTTGCGAGCGGGCATTTCCTGCATCCGCTGCATCGCCCGCATAGCGCTGGGGGAACCCGGTACCGTGAGACCGGGAACGGTCTCGGGAGCCACGGCTACCGCTAGGCCAAGGACAAGCAGCGTAATCGCGATCGTGTGATTCGCCAGCGCTTTCCAGGGCAGCAGCTTCTCGAGCGCGATCATGCCGGCAATCACGAGCATCCAGGTGAGGCTCATCAGGCCCAGTGCAAACAGCGCAGCCATCAGCCCCCAGCAGCAGCCGACGCACCAGGCCCCGTGTAGGGCGCCCATCTCGACGGCGCCCGTTGGGCCCTCACGCCACTGGGTGGTGATGAAGTCGAAGGTGCCGCGGCATCGCCGCAGGCAGGCGTCCTTGGCCGGGGTCAGCTGGTAGACAGCCGCGGCGAGGAGGACCGCGCCGGCCAGATAGCGGCCCTCCCGATGCCACGCCAACGTGCCACCCGCAAGCGCCCGAATCCCCACGAATGACCCGTACGCGGCGAGGCCGAACACCGTCCACGTGATCAGATAGCCGGCCACGAACAGCCAGCTCGAGACGACTCCCTCGACTGCTCCCCGGGCACGGCGGCGGCGCTGTACGAAGGCAAACGTCAGCACCATCGGCGCCACCGACGGGAACATCATCGCGCTCATCATCACCACCCAGGAGACAACGTAGAACCCGAGGCTGCCCGGATCGGTGCCGGGACCGGCGTCCATTCCGAGCATCCGCGACCGTGTGAAGATCCAGGCGACGATTGCGGCAGCGAGCAGCGAGGCCAGCAGCCCCGCCTGGACGCGTGCTGAGCTCCAGCCCCTAATCGCAGTCATTGCAGTGCGCAAGGTAAAGGACTAGGGTCGGGATGACAATCGGAGCAAAGGGGTGACCGGTGGCTGACTGGCGGCTAGAGGGCCTTTACATGAAGAACTGCAATTGCGATCCCGGCTG
Organism: uncultured Solirubrobacterales bacterium; assembly: GCA_963803595.1. Classification (GTDB taxonomy): domain Bacteria; phylum Actinomycetota; class Thermoleophilia; order Solirubrobacterales; family Solirubrobacteraceae; genus Palsa-465. The sequence continues at coordinate 44,720 of CAWDNF010000002.1, read as the reverse complement.
TCCGTGTGATTTCAATGCGGACCCGACCCATCACGAATGCGAGGGGATGGCGGCGATGATCGTCGAGAAGGGTCACTTCGACGACGTCTCGCTCGACGGCGCGAAATGGGTGCTCACCTACCACTGGCCCGGCCCGCTCCACGAGGGCAACGGAACGGGACAGCCCATCCTCGACGCCTCTATGACCGATGAGCAGCGGGAGGCGCTCGGCGCAATCCTCTCCGGTCAGCATGGCGGGACCTTCTACGGGATCCTCTCCGAGATCATCACCACCTTCCACGACCCGGTTGTGGCGGACGTCGACATCGAGATCGATGTCGACGCCCGCCGGGCCCGGTGCCGCGTCGAGAACGTGCTCGAGACCGAGACGCAGCCGATCGGCGTGATCGGCGCAGAGGAGCCTCAGCCCTATCAGATCCAGGTGCGGATCCCCAACGGATTCGAGTACGACCTGGCCGAAATCGGGCAGGCGACCGTCCTGAAGGGCACAGGCGACATCAAGTTCGACTCGTCGGGAGCTCACAGCTCGCTCGCTCGCGTCGCCCGGCATCCGGGCAACTAGCTCGCGCGACGGAGCGGGGCCGGTTTCCCCGGCCTTGGCTTACGAGTAGCGCTCGCGCGACCTCTAGTGCACCGAGACGTCGTCGTACAGCGTGTACGTCGGGTCGCCGGGGTAGTTGTCGTCGTGGCTGGTCAGCGTCAGCGTGTACTGATGCCCGCCGGTCAGCGACTTCGAGACTTTGACCCAGGCTCCGTTGTTGGTGCAAGTGTGGGGCAGGATCGTCGTCGTCGTCCCTGTGGTCGCATCCCGCAGCGTCGCAGTCGCCCAGTCGTAGTAGACGGTGTCGAGGCAGACGACCTTGTAGTAGAAGGTTAAGCCCGGTGTCCCCGAGGGCGCCTTGAAGCTCTGGACGATGTTCGAGTTGCCGTTCGTCGGCGTCGCCTTGCCGAGCTGCGCGCAGTAGCTGCCGCCGTGGCACAGGGTGCTGCGGATCACCGCGGCGTAGGACCCCGACCAAGTCCACGGGCTCAGCGCACCGCTCTCGAAACCGCCGTTGGAGACCGCATTGGCCGGCGCCGGGTTGATGGTCACGCTGGAGGGCGCGACAAGGCTGCCAAGCGTCGCGGTGACGTTGGCGCCGGGCGTCGCCGTGGCGGTGAAGGTCGTCGAGCCGCCCGAGGCCGGCGACACCGATCCGCCGCCGCTCGCCGACCAGCTGACGCCAGACAAGCTGGCGGGGTTTCCGTACTGGTCCTTGCCCGACGCGGTGAACACCTGCGTGGAGCCGACGGTCATCGTCACAGTGCTCGGCGAGACGCTGAGGCTGGTGGCCGGACCAGCCACCACCGACCATGTGAATGAGGTGGAGCCGGTAGCACCGGTCGAGTCGGTGGCCGTCACCGTCACGTTCGAGGTCCCCGCGGTCGTCGGCGCGGTGCCCGAAATCAGCCCACTCGAGCTAATCGTGATGCCCGAGGGAAGCCCCGTCGCCTGGTATGTGCAACTCGAGCAGCTGGATCCGTCAGGCTCGGTTGCGTTCATCTGAACCACCGCAGCCGTTCGGCCCACACTAGTCGTCTGGTTGCCGGGGTTGCTCACGCTGGGTCCGTTGGCCACGATCGAGTGCGTGACCTCGCAGCCGCCAGCACCGCCGTTGAAGTCGTTGGCCCAGGTCGACTGAACCGCGAATGCGCCGGTGGTCAACGTGATGTCCTGCGAGGCGCCCGGGCCTGAGGAGATCCAGGCGCACTTGTCGCCGTCCTCGTTGCCCGAGCTGTCGGTCCAGCCGCCGGCCGGGTACTGGTCGGTGATCGTCTCGGCGTACTCGTGGCCGCCCACGATGGTCACGCCATCAAGCGTCCCGCCCGAGCCGGAGTTGACGAAGTTCTGCCCGCAAGAGGTGCCTGCGTCGGGGATGTAAGGCAGGTTGGTGAACGCGAGCCAGCCGTCCGGGTTGCTGATCCCGTAGCTGTCACCCGTGTAGTCGTGCCAGGCGCAGAAGCCGCTGTTGCGCCAGTTGTCGGGATTGGTCCCGTGGGGAGAGACGATGAAGTACTGCGTGTCTCGGTTGGAGCTCTGGGTCGTGTTGCCGAAGTGGGTCGCGGCATTGATCGCCTCCTGGGCAATCTGGGTCGCCGACGCCTGCGAAGGCGCTGCCGCCGAGGCGTCCTCCCAGACGCCGGCCAGCGCACCACCGGACGGGTAGCCGACGTGCTGGGCGCTCGCGGGGCAGCTGGTGGCACCGTTGCTCAAGCCCTGGCAGTACTGGGTCATCACGCCTGACCATGTCTCCCCCCCGGTGCCAAGGCCCGCGAAGAAAGCTTGTAGGTCTGGCGCTACGCCGGACGGATCGCCGCTGTAGGCGTCATAGCCCGACGAGTTGGCCGACTGGCTGCCCCACTGCGATCCCCAGAAGACCAGGTAAACGCGCGGCTGGCCAGTTGTGACGCCGACGTTGTTGGTGCCGTCGCTGATGCCACCGCCGTAGCTGAGTAGGGCGGTGGAGCTCGCGAGACCGGCTGCATTCCGAGGGCCTCGGCGCGGGACGACGCCGTGACGCCACCATTGGCCTTGCGCGGCGGCTGAAATCAGATGGGTCGAGCGGGCCCCGGCCACCGGCGCCAGCAGGCACAGCGCGACGAGCGTGCCGAGTCCGAGAATCAGCCATCTGTGCCCCGCCTTCATTGCCCAGCCTCCTTGTCTGCGGGCAGCGCTCACCCCTGCCGCAGCGCGCCGTCAAGATCCTAGAGCGGGCAAAGCTAGGCGATCAAACGCCGCTTCGCCCCAGGGTGCTACCCCAGTCTTTTGGAGGGTCGAGCTGCTGGGACTACGCAGCAGCGGCCGCGTACTTGCCGCCCACAGCCCGCACCGGGGCGGGCATGAGCCATGCGGCGAGCAGTACGAGCCCGAAGGCAAGGCACTCGACCACCAGGCCGAGCGGGTTGCCCGACAGCGGGTCACCGAACACGATGATCCCGCCGACGATCCCCGCCATGTTGGCGGCCGTGCCGGTGACCGCAATAACGGGCACGGGCTCGCCGTCCTGAAGGCTCTTGGCGCAGGCATAGAACCCCGCCACCGACGCGCTCAGGCAAACGAGCATCCACGGTGAGAGCAGGCCCCAGATCCCTTCTGAGCCGACGAGCCCCGAGATCGCCTTGATCGAGATGTCTGAGACCCCGAACATGATTCCGGCGGCGGCGCCGAGCATGAAACCGTGGTGCTCGCGGGGCGCTCCCATCCGGGGACCCATGATCAGAAGCATTCCGCCGCCAACCAGCGCGGCCTCGAACGAGATCATCCCGGCCAGCGAAAAGTGTGAATCGGCCCCATGCGCCTGGGGCAGCGAAACGCCGAGCAGAACGAGGCCGATGGCGGTCAGGCCGAGGCCGAGCCACTGACGACGTCCGACATTTAGGCCGAAGACGCGCTCGGCGAGCACGGCCAGCGTTACGACGCCGCCTGCCAGGACGGCCTGTACGACCGACAGGGGGGCCAGCGACATGGCCGCCACGTGGAAGATCCAGGCGCCCGTCGCGATCACCATACCGAGGGCGAAGAGTGGCGATTTGTAGAGCGAGATCGCACAGCGCACCGGCCTGCGGATGTTGACGGCCGGAGCCGCGCAGGCGCCGCGGTGCTTGTAGAGAAAGCCCACGTTCGTGGCCAGAGCACACGCGGATGCCAGCAGGATGCCGAAGAGCAGGGTCATAGGAATACGGCCTGTGTAGGGAGCGTCGGCGGAACGCCTACGAATACAACGAAGCCGGAGGTCGTTTCTTCGGCAGCGCAGACAACCGCCTTGAACCCGCGCGGGTCAGACTACAGCAGATGGCTAGGGGACCCCTCCTCCTTGTCGACGTCGATGGTGTGATCTCCCTGTTCGGCTTCGATCCCGCGTGCCCTCCTGCCGGCAAGTGGACGACCGTCGATGGAATCGCCCACTACCTGTCAGCCAGGGCAGGCGAGCACCTGAGAACACTGGCCGAGGTGTATGAGCTGGTGTGGTGCACGGGGTGGGAGGAGAAGGCCAACGACTATCTCCCCCACGCGCTCGGCCTGCCCGCCCCGCTCCCGGTGCTCAGCTTCGACGGGACCGACCCGACGGTAAGCGCGCACTGGAAACTCGCGGCAATCGAGCGCTTCGCGGGGCCTGAGAGGCCGCTGGCGTGGCTGGACGACGCCCACGATGTGAGCTGCGATCGCTGGGCGCTGGCGCGCGGTGCTCCCACGCTGCTCGTCGGGACCGAACCGGCCACCGGGCTGACCGACGAGCACGTCAGCCTGCTGCTCGAGTGGGCTGAAGATCAGGCTGCGCTGACCGAGTGAACCGGCGGCAGCGTGGTGGCGAGCGCCGACCACGTCTCGCCGCCGTCGCCCGAGCCGAACAGCTCGCCGGTCGTCGAGCCGAAATAGAGCTCGAGGCCGTCGCCGTCACGCCGCGAGACGAACGCCTGGCGCAGCACGGTCAAGTACGCGTGCTCTTGCGGAAGGCCCTTGCCCAGGGGCGTCCAACTCGTCCCGGCGTCTCGTGTCTCATACAAGCGCACCCGACCCTCGGGCGTGACCCGGTCCATGTCTGCCACGAGCGGAATCACGTACGCGCTATCGGCGTCGGCAGGATCGACCGCCAGCGGGAAGCCGAAGTCAGAGGGTAGACCGGCGCTGATGTCGACCCAGCTTTGCCCGGCGTCGTCCGAGCGGTAGACGCCCCCGTGGAACTGCATGAACAGCCGCTCGGGCCGCTGGGGCGATCGCTCCAGATGATGAATGCAGAGCGCCTGGTTCTCCTCAGGCGCGGCTTCGGGCAGGTACCGGGGGACGATGCCCGCGTTGCCCTTGCGCCAGGAGACGCCGCCATCCTCGGTCAGCCACACGCCGGCCGCCGAGACGCCGACGGCAAGCTTGTCGGGCTCGCCCGGGCCAGGTGGCGATCGAGTGAAGGCACAGCCCGCCGCCCCCCGGCTGCCAGTCCTCGGCCCTTCGGTGCTGCCACAGCGCGTCGTTCAGCTGCCAGCTCCGCCCGCCATCACGGCTCACGAACAGCACTCCAGGGTCACCACCGGCATACAGGAGCCCGTCGTGCTCGCCGAGGGCCAGCAGCCACAGCCGAACCAGCGCCTCGTCGCCGCCCTCGGGCAGGGCGACGCCATCGGCCTGTTCCCACTCGCCGGATGGGTCTTCGGCATAGAAGATCTTTGGCCCGTAGAAGGGCGAGGTGACCGCGGCCAGGATGCTGCCGGAGCGCGGGTCCCGCAGCGCGTACTCCACCGGCTCGCCGGCGAATGCCCGCGACTTGATCTCGAACTGCGAGCCAGGCTCGCCCTCGAGCACGAACAGTCCCTTTTTGGTCGACACGAGCAGCTCGGTCATCGCTCAGCCTCCTGTGATCGCCGGGAGCACTTCGACGCGATCGGCCTCGGCCACAGGAGTGGTCTCGCCGCCGCGCTCGCCGTTGACGTACACATTGATGTGGCGCCGGATCATGCCGCGTTCGTCGAGGATCCAGCCGGCCACGTCTGGGTGGGCGCGCTCGAGCGCGCGAAGCAGCTCAATCACCGTCTGACCGCGTCAGCTCGTGCTCGGGGCCGCCGGCCAGCTTGCGAAGGGGACCGCGAACCGAGACAACCGCCATCGCTTAGCGCAGATAGCCGTGCGTGCGCAGAAAGCGCTGGAGCTTGGCCACGAACTGCTTGCCGCTCTCTCGGGGGTAGAGCGGGCTCTTCAAATGGCCCGCACTGGCCTGGTGGGCCAGATACCGAGGCAACCAGCTTGCTGTGGCCAAGCAGATCCTCGTCGGCCGCCCAGGCGGCGATCAGGCCGGTGGTGTCCTGATAGCCGGACTTGGCCATGCTCTTGAACGTCCTGAGCCACCGCGCCGCGTCCTTGACGATCAGCTTGGGATAACGGCGCGTAACGTCGTGGAACTGCCGGTTCGAGAACGTGAGGACCTCGATCGGCAGGCCCGAGGCCGCGAAGTCGGTGAACGTGTAGGCGAACGAGTCGTCGGCGGTCAGGAACTCATACCGGCCGTTGCGTGAGAGGTCGACGATCCGCTCGCCCGGATCGCCGAAATTTCGCTCGGTCTTGACGTAGGCCTTGCCGACGGAGCCCGCCGAGAACACCTGCTCGACAACACAACAGTGGGCGCCGCCGGTGTACAGGTCGAGCACCACATCCGGCTGACCCGTGTGCTCGAGATCGAGCACGTGAATCGACGAGCCGTGTGTGGAGGCCGAGAGCGGCGAGCAGGACTTCCCGCACCATTTCGAGTCGACGCCCGCGTTGTAGGCGGGCTGGCCGCCGCGCATGATCTTGAGCCGCTCGTCTCGGTAATCGGGGTACTTGCCCGCGAAGCTGAGCGTGGCGGTTACCTGCCCGGAGTGCGCTACCTCCGTCTTGGCCAGCGCGGTCGGAGCCGCCGCCGCGAGTCCCGCCAGCACCCAAGCGATGGTGAACTTCCACCCCACTGGCCCGGATCCTAGTCGAACTCCCCGTGGCGCCCCGCTCCGGCGCGGAACCGCTCGAGTCCGGCGCTGACATCCTGCAGCGAACGCAGCCCGTGCTCGAGCTCGCCCGCCATCGCGGCCTCTTCGCCAAACCCCCACTGCTCGAGCATCGACAGGCGATCCTCCCGCAAGCAGGTCTGCGGAAAGCGCGCCAGCTCGCTTGCCAGCTCCTCAGCGGCAGCACGGCTCTGGCCATCCGGGACCACCTGGGTGACAAGTCCCATCTGGAGCGCCTCCTGTGCGCCCACTGCCCGACCGGTGAGCACCATGTCCATCGCCCGGCTCTGCCCGATCAACCGCGGCAGCCGGACTGTCCCGCCGTCGATCAGTGGAACTCCCCAGCGACGGCAGAAGACCCCGAACACCGCGCTCTCCTCGGCCACACGCAAATCGCACCACAGCGCGAGCTCCAGGCCCCCGGCCACAGCATGTCCGGCCACGGCGGCGATAACGGGCTTGGACAGTCGCATGCGGGTGGGGCCCATCGGTCCGTCGCCCTCCCGATCGACACGATTGCCGGCGGATCCTCCGGCCTCCTTGAGGTCCGCCCCAGCGCAGAACACCCCGCCCATGCCGTGGAGCACCGCGACGGCGGCTTCCTCGTCGGCATCGAAGTCGCGAAACGCGGCGGCGAGGCCCGCGGCGGTCGCTCCGTCGACGGCATTGCGCCGCTCGGGCCGGAACAAAAGCACCGTGAACACCGGGCCGTCGCGCTCGACCCAGACGGCGCCGCTCACGAACCGCCCGCTCCCACCGCGCGCCGGACGAACAGGCGCAGCGCGTCCACAATCTCGCGCGTGGCTCGGCGCGGGCCCACGGGAGACAACGGGCCCACGAGCGCCTCCCCACAGCCGCCGACCAGCGCCGCTGCAGTCAGCTCAGTGTTCTGAGCCGGGACCTCGCCCGCCGCAATCGCTTGGCTCAACGCCTCGGCGACGATCGCCGCGTAGCGCTCGCGATAGGCCAGGCGCTCGGCATCGACCAGCGGGTCGACTGGTTCTGCGAGAAGGGCCCAGGCCAGCCGTGGATTTCGCAGCGCGCGTTCGGCGAACGTGGCAAGCACGACCTCGAGTCGCTCCACGGCGCTCGCACCGCCAAGCTCCGCGGCCGCGGCGCGCATCGCTCGCTCCTCCCGCGGCGCAGACCGCGCGAAACACCTCGACGAACAGCTCCTGCTTTGACTCGAAGTGTCGGTAGAGCGTGCCCGCGGCGACGCCCGCTCGTTCGGCGATCGCCGCCACCGGCGCGGCGGAGTAGCCACCTTCCTCAATCAGCTCGTGGGCGGAGTGAAGGAGCCGCTCTCGGTGTCGGGGCCGTGGTCGTCATCGTCCAAAGTCTTCGAATGGCTCGTCGCGCTCGCGAACGGCCTCGCGCCACCCGGACTCCATCGCGCGAGCAGCGAAGGCGTAGCCCTCCTTCGTGTGACGCGCCGCGCCGTCGAGCAGTGTCCCGATCACCTGCGTGGCATGGAGACCTTGCTGGAAGAGCGCCTGGTTGACGAGCAGCTTCATCATCCGGAGCTGGTTGACCGGGACCTTGGCGATCCGTTCGCACAACGAATCGGCGAGTCCGTCGAGCTCATCGACCGGGGGCGCCTCGATCGCCAGTCCCCACTCGAGCGCCTCACGCCCGGACAGCGAGTCGCCCGTGAAGAGCAGCCGTTTGGCCCGCTGGGGCCCGAGCCGATAGGCCCACAGCGCAGTCGTCGGGGAGCCCCAGACGCGCGCGGGCGGGTAGCCGATCTTGGCGTCGGCAGCGATCACCAGCAGGTCCGAGCAGAGCGCCATATCCGTCCCCCCTGCCACGCAAAAGCCGTGGACTTTGCAGACGACAGGCTTGGTGCAGTGGTGAAGCGACATGAACGCCCTGACATTCCGGCTCATCATCGCGTAGTCGAACATCGGGTCCCACGGCTCGCTCGGGTCGTGGTTGGGGAGCTTGCCTTCGGCGCTCCACACCAGGTCGTAGCCCCCGCAAAAGCCTTTGCCCGCGCCAGCCAGCAGTAGAACGTGAACGGCCGGGTCCAGATCGGCTCTCTCGACCGCCTGGACGAGCTCCTCCGCAAGCCCTGGAGTGATCCCGTTCCCGCGCTCGGGCCGGTTGAGGGTCAGCCGGGCGATCCGATCCGAGACCTCGTAGAGGACATCTGGCACCGCGACCTCCGGCGGCGCTAAACCGGCAGCGCGCGGTCGATGATCGCTTTGGCATCGACTCCGGGCGGCAGCGTCCCGTACACGCGGCCCCCCTCGCCGGCCAGACGCGTGGCGCAAAACGCGTCAGCGACGGCGGGCGGGGAGTGGCGGACGAGCAGGGAGCCCTGGAGCGCCACCGCCAGCTCCTCGACCATGCGCCGCGCCTCGAACTGGGGATCCTCGCCGCTGAAGACTGCTGCGGCCCGGTCGCGCAGCTGTCCGATGTGGGCATCCAGACGGGGGTCGCCTCCACGCGCCAGCTCGCACTCCTCGAGGAATGCCGGGAGACCCTCGGGCTCCTTGGCCATCGCGCGCAGGACGTCGAGCGCGGCGACATTGCCGGATCCCTCCCAGATCGAGTTGAGGGGCGCGTCACGGTAGAGCAACGGCATCCCCGAGTCCTCGACAAATCCGTTGCCACCAAGACATTCGAGCGCCTCCGCAGCATGAGCTGGGGCGCGCTTGCACGTCCAGTACTTCATGACCGCCGTGGCGAAACGGCGAAACGCGCTCTCATCAGGCTCGTCGTAGGCCCGGGCCACGCGCATCGCGGTCACCGTCGCAGCTTCGGACTCGACCGCCAGGTCCGCCAGCACGTTGCGCATCGCAGGCTGGTCTACGAGCAGCTTTCCGAACGCCGATCGGTACCGCGAGTGGTGGATGGCCTCGAGCGTGCCGCGCCGCAGGCCGACGGTGCTCCCGAGCAGGCAGTCGAGTCGGGTGTGGTTGACCATGCGGATGATCGCGGGCACGCCTCGCCCCTCCTCCCCGATGAGCCGGCCGCGGATACCCCGGAACTCGACCTCGCTCGAGGGCAACGAGCGCGTCCCGAGCTTGTCCTTGAGCCGTTGGAACTCCATCCCCGGGCCACGCTCGACGAGGAAGCACGAGAGACCGCCGGGTGCCTGCGCCAGCACGAGGAAGATGTCGCACGGCGGATAGGAGCAGAACCACTTGTGCCCGTGGAGCTCGTAGGTAAGGTCGTCCAACGGGTCGGCCCGGGTGATGTTGGCCCGCACGTCCGAGCCTCCCTGGCGCTCGGTCATCGCCATCCCGGCGAGCGCCCCAGTCTCGTAGTCGGGCTTGGTTAGGCGCGGCTCCCACTCGGCCGCCAGCTCAGGCGCGGCGTCGCGGAGCGCCCGGACTGCCGAGTAGGTCATCGACACGGGGCACATCACGCCATCTGAGCCGTTGCTCCAGAGCATGAACAGCGCCGCGCGCACCGTGTGCCCTCCAGCCTGCCCGCTTCGCCACGGAAGGCCGTGGATTTCGCGCTCGATCGCGCCGCGCAGCAGCCAGTGCCAAGAGGGGTCGAGGTCGACCTCGTCGATTCGGTTTCCGTAGCGGTCGTGCGTGCGCAGGACAGGAAGGTTTCGCTCGGCGCGCCGGGCGTGCTCGCGCGTCTCGACGCTGCCCGCCACCCCTCCGGCCTCGCGGGCGCGGTCCACGCCCCACGCGCCTCCTTCACGGTCGAGCGCCTCCTGGAGGGCGAGATCGACCTCGAAGAGGTTCACCGGCTCGAGCGGCGGAGGCTGATTGAGGACCTCCCGAGCGGGGTGGTGGATCTCCGTGGGCTGGGATGTTTCGATGGCGGCCATGTTGCTCCCTTGGGGCGCTGATGTGAATCTGGATTCACATGCTAGCCGAGCAGGCGGGCTTCGGCAACCCACCGATCAGCAGCAGAGACATCCTCGGCTCATCGAACCAGAGCCCGCTCAACGTCTACCTGATCCGCCGCCCCTGCCCCCGTAGCCTTGGCAGCTTGGCCTGCGGCCGCCGCGATCGGGGCAGCTGCGCCCGCGCCGCGCGAAGCGCCCCCTCCCGCTCGCGCTCGCGATCCTCGCTCAGTCCGACCTCGAGGAACACGAGGCTGGTAGCCGTTACCAGCCCCAGCGCGATCAGCACAAATGCCAGCACCTGCCCCAGCGTCCCGCCGAAGACGATCGCTCCCACGATCCCAAGCGCCACCAAGAGGCCGGCGCTCCCGTACGCGCGAATGCGGGAACGCCGCGTCAAGTGCCGATTCCTCCGGCCCTCATCGTCCCGTGTAGGTTTTGCATTTGATGGACCTCTGGGGCCGTATCTTCGCTCGCTTCTACGACCGGTTCATGGCCAACACCGAGCAGGCCGGGCTGGGAGACCGCCGGCGCGAGCTGCTTTCCGAGGTGAGTGGAGCGGTCGTCGAACTCGGCGCGGGAACCGGTGTCAACCTTCAGCACTACCCGCCAGCAGGAATCGATGAGCTCGTGCTGGTCGAGCCGGAGGCGCCCATGGCGCAGCGCCTGGAGCGCCGCGTCGCCGACTCGCCGCTGCCGGCACGAGTGGTGCGCGCACCGGCCGAGGAGCTGCCGCTCCCCGATGCCCACTTCGACGTCGCCGTGTGCACGCTCGTGCTCTGCACCGTCGGCGACCAGCCCCGGGCGCTGACGGAGATACGCCGCGTCCTCAAACCACAAGGGCGATTGCTGTTCCTCGAGCACGTGCGATCCGAGGACCCGAGCATCGCGCGCTGGCAGGACCGCGTGCACCCGCTGTGGGTCAGGTTTGGCCACGGCTGCCATTGCAACCGGCCAACGCTCGACGCGCTCGGCGATGCCGGGTTTCACGTCAACGCCGTGACGCACGGTCGCATTCCCAAGGCGCCTCCAATCGTCCGCCCGCTGATCGTCGGGTCGGCGAGCCGGGAGTGAGTCGGAAGCTACGCGGCGGCCGCCGTCTTCATCGCCTCCTCGGCAACCCGGTCGGTCGCGTCGTGGGTGCCGCCAAGCAACCTCCGAGAGAGCTGCGCGCGGCGGAAGAACAGCGGGGCGTCGTGCTCCCACGTCGCACCGATTCCGCCGTGCACGTTGATCATCGAGCGAGCCGCGAAGTCGAGCGCCTTGCCAGCGGCGGACCGCGCTGCGCTAGCCGCCAGCGGGAACTCCTCGGGCTTGGACTTGCGCGCCCAGCCGGCGTACATACCGAGTGATCGAGCATTCTCGAGCCGCCGCAGAACCTCGGTCAGCTCGTGCTTTATCGCCTGGTAGGAGCCGATGGCACGACCGAAGGTGAAGCGCTCCTTTGCGTACTCGACGCTGACGTCGAGGCATGTCTGCACCGCTCCTAGCGACTCGGCGGCAAGGAGCGTCTGAGCGACCCACCAGGCGTCGGCCAGAGCGTCCTCGTTCACGTCGAGACGCCTGCCGCCGGCGCTCGATAGCGCCACGTGAGCCAGCGACCGCGTCGCGTCATAGCGCACCACTGACTCGATCGAGACTCCCTGGCTCGAGCCCTCGATCACTCCGGCCACAGGCGAGCCATCCTCGCTTTCGCCGACGGCCACGATCAGATCGGCGCCGCGGGCATCCGGCACGAAGGGGACAGCTCCCTCGAAGCTGACCTCGCTTCCGGATACCGTCGCGCGCGGAGCACTGGCTCGCTTCATGCCCTCGGCCGCGTCAACCGTCCACCCGTCCTCCAACTCGCTGGGCGGGCGCGCCGGGAGGTAGACGGGACGGAGCTCGCCTGAGGCAACTGCGGATAGCGACTCGTCGCCGGCGGCCTCGAGGATCGCCGTCGCGGGCACGAGCCCCAGCAGGGACACCGACGCAAGCACCCGGCCACATTCCTCGGCCACGAGCATCGCGTCGAACACGTCGAGACCGGCACCGCCGTGCTCTTCCGAGATCAGCAGTCCCGGCCACCCTGCTTCGACGGCCGTCGGCCAGAGGTCGGGAAGCTTTGACTGATCTTCGAGCGCCTCGTGGGCGGTCTCGACCGTCTTATGCCGAGACAGCGCGCCGCGGGCCGCCTCGCGAAGGAACTCCTGCTCGTCTGAGAGCGCCAGATTCATGAGGAGACTGCCTCCTTCTCCTTGGCGCGGAGCTCGGAGAACGGCACGCCCTTGTCGAGGCGTGGCTCGGGGGGAAGCCCGAGAACACGCTCGCCAATCGTGTTACGGAGGATCTGTTCGGTCCCGCCGGCTGACTTCAAGCCCGGCAGGAACGAGGTCAGGTAGCTCCAACCGCTGTCGTCCTCCAGTCCTTCTGGCCCAACCACGTCGACAGCGAGGTCCATCGCGGCGATGCCGGCATTGACCATCGTGACCTTGGAGAGGCCTGCTTCGGGGCCCGGGATCTGTCCCCGCTGGAGCTGGGTGAGCGCGCGGTAGCCGGTGAAGCGAACCGAGGTCATCTCGGTGATGATCTCCCCTAGGCGCTGGCGAACGTCGGCGTCGCGCCGCGCTGTCTCGTCTCCGGCGACCGTCTTGGCCACGCGGTGGGGCGAGCCAAACGATTCAGATCCGAAGCCGATTGTCAGCCGCTCGAACATCAGCACGGTCAAAGCCGTCCCCCACCCGTTGCCGACGCCGCCGACGACCGCATCCTCGGCCAGCTGGACGTCATCGAAGAACACCTCGTTGAACTCGGCCTCGCCCGAGATCTGGCGTAGACCGCGCACGGTCACGCCCTCGGCGTCCATCGGCACGATGAACATCGTCAGACCTTTGTGCTTGGGCACGTCGGGGTCGGTGCGCGCGAGCAGAAGCCCGAACGAGGCGAACTGGGCGTTGGTCGTCCACACCTTCTGCCCGTTCAGCGTCCAAGTGCCGTCATCGTTCTGGCGGGCCCGGCTCTGCACTGCCGCCAGATCCGACCCGGCGGCGGGCTCGGAGAAGAGCTGGCACCAGACCTCGTCGCCGTGGAGCATCGGGCCCAAGTGGCGGCTCTTCTGCTCCTCCGTTCCGTGCGCGATCAAGCAGGGTCCGAGCATCCCGATCCCGATCACGTCGAGAATCCCCGGGACTTCGGCCGCCTGAAGCTCCTGGTTGGTGACCACCTGCTCGATCGGTCCGAGCCCCTGTCCGCCGTATTCCTTGGGCCATGTAACCCCAGCGAGCCCCGCCTCGGCGAGCTTGCGCTGCCATGCCCGCCGCGCGTCGATGTACTCCTTGTCTTCGGAGGACCCCGAGCGTGGCGGCGCCTCGTCCTGGTGCTGATCGAGCCAGGCCTTTACCTTGACCCGGTACTCAGCCTGCTCGGGGGTGTCGTTGAGATCCACGTGAGCTCCTGTTCTCCTGGGATGCCTTCGCTCCATCCCGCACCGAGTCGGGGTGAATCGAGATTCAGGGATGGTATAGCTGGAGGTGAGTCTGGAGTACTCACCGCGCGCGCAATGGCCGAGTCATCGGGGCGCGGTGGTCGTGGAGGCCAAACCCTGGCTGGCCTCGAGGGTCGAGCCGCCGGACTTGGCGAGGGCCGCGATCAGCTGCGTGCGCGACTTCACGCCGTGCTCCTCGTAGACGCGGGTCAAATGCGACTCAACGGTCCGGAGGCTCATGTGAAGCTCGCTTGCGATCTGCGCATTGCTCAGGCCTGACGCGACCAGTTCCGCAACGCGTGCCTGGGCTGGGGTCAGTCCCTCCGCCGCCCTCGCCCGTCGTAGCCCGATCCGGGACAGCTCGTCGCGGGCACGAGAAACCCACAGCTGGGCGCCGAGCGGCTCGAGGATCTCAAGAGCTTGCTCGAGGGTTCGCTTGGCGAGCGCTTTGCGCTTGGCGCGCCGCTGGATCGAGCCCTTCTCGAGCAGCGTGAGACCGTGCTCGAACGGTCGGCTACAGCGCAGGTGGGCAGCGACGGCCGCATCCATCGCGTCGATCGCGGCGAAGAGGTCGCCGTAGGCGGCGAGCAGCAATCCCTCGGTGCGAGAGGCGATGGCGCGCAAGTTATCGCTCTTACACGCCTCGGCACGGGACCTCAGCTCGGCTAATACATCCTCGGCCTCCTCGAGTCTGCCCAGCGCGATCAGCGCCTCCGCGTCGAGTGACCAGACTTGCGCCCTGCCGTACCCGGCCGTGCCGAACCCGCTCGAGTTCAGCCACTCACGCTGCTCCTCCAGGCGTGCGTGAGCCATCTCAGCCTGCCCCGACAGCAGCTCGACCGCTGCGAGAGGAACGGTAAAGCGAGAGGTCTGCCAAACCGCGCCCGTGCGCTCCGCGAGCGCGAGGCCCTCTTCGGCTTTCATGCGGGCCCCGACCAGCTCACCCTTCTGGAGGGCAAACATGGCATCCAGGGCGACCAGATGCACCAGCCCCTCGGCGAACTCGCCCAGCGCTTCCTTCCCGGCCTGACGATGCTCCTCTGCCGCCGATCGGTTGCCCATCTCCCAATCGAGCTGGGCCAGCCTGAACTCCAACGCCATTCGGTCCCACTCCTCGCCGCGCGACAGCGCCTGGTGGGCGGCTCGCTCCAGCCCAGGACGAGCCCCTTCGAGATCTCCCGCCCACTGTCGCGCCAGCGCAATCGCCGTGGCCGGCTGGTAGTAGGTAGTCGTTACCGGGAGATCCTCCACCGCAGAGAGGCGCGCCACTACGTCATCGCGGAGAGGTTCGCCCGTGACGACGAACGTGAACAGAAGCTCTCCGAGTGCCCTCGCCACCAGCTCCGGATCTCCCATGCGCTCAGCCGTCTGCAGGGCTGACTCCGCGTAGGCCCTGGCTTCGGCGAGCCGGCCGACGGCCGATGCCGCGAAAGTGAGCTCCCACTCCACTTGGACGCGCAGGCGGTCGTCGCCGTCCGCGTCTGCGAGAGCTGCCTCCAGCAGCTCCATCGCGATCCCTGGCTCATCAGCGGAAATCACGGCCAATTGAAGCCGGGCTCTGGCCCTTGCCGGACCACCGGCGAGATGCGGCATCACCTCTGTGAGCATCTCCCGCGCTCGTACCGCCTCGCCGATCGTGAAGCGGTGCTCGGCGGAAGCCACGATCCGCGCCGCTTGCGCCTCAGGCTGCTCGATCGGCGTCAACCGTGCGGCATCTTCCAAGAGCTGCGCAGCTGACTCGGGCGCGCCACGGCGCGCGGCTACGCCCGCGGCGTTCTCCAGGCTGTCGGCCAGATCGCGATCGGGCGCCTCCGCTCCGAGGGCGACGTGCTGTGCTCGCTCCACGTCGTCCTCGATCACCGTGGAGAGCCGCCGATGGAGCTCGCGTCGCTTCGAGGCCGCGGTGTTCGCATAGAGGCTCGACGCCAACAGCGAATGCGTGAAGCGCAACCGATCGCCCGCGATCTCAATCACACCCGCTTGCTCGGCGCTCTCCAAATCGCTGAGCGTGAACTCCGGGATCGCGGCTTGAAGAAGCGCGAGGGTTGGCTGGGAGAGTGCAGCAATGGCCAGCATCGCGACGCCGCCACGCGGATCGAGATGGCTGAGCCGACGCTCGATGGCGTCCGACAGCGTGCGAGGGATCGGCAGATCGCCTGAACGCTCGCTGCCTGAGTGGCGATCCTCCAGCTCGAGCGCGATCTCGAGCGCCCACAGCGGATTGCCTCCGGCCACACGATGGATACGCCGGAGGACGGGAGCCGAGACGCCGCGGCCCAGCCGCGCCTCGAGCAGCCGCTTGATCGCACCGATCGGCAGGGGGTCAACAGAGATGCTCTCCAATCGACGGCCGCCGAAGCGTCGGCCAAGCTCGAGCGAGAGCGCACCTCCCAGCTCCGATCGGCGCGCGAGAACCACCACGACAGGCTCGTCACGCAGCCGGCATAGCGCGAAACCGAGCACCCGCGCCGAAGCGGGATCAAGCCACTGCTCATCGTCGATCGCAATCACGACCGGACCGGCGGCGCAGACCTGACGCAGCACGTTCAGGATCGCGCGGGGAAGAACCTGCAGGTCGCCAGAGCCCTCCGGCAGCTCGCTCAGCAGCAGAGCCGCCCTGAGCGCGCGGGCCTGCACATCAGGAAGGACACCGAACACCTTGTCGGGAACCCGTTCGAACAGATCGCCCAGCGCTGAGAACGCGAGCATCGCATCGGGCTCCGATGGCGCAGCCTCGAGAACCTGGTAGCCCATGCGACGGGCGGACTCGATGCAATCTCGCCACAAGGCCGTCTTCCCGATCCCGGGCATTCCTTCCAGGACACCCGCGACAGGGCCGGACTCGACCGTGTCGAGCAACTCCTCCAAACGCGCGCACTCAGGCTCGCGTCCAACAAGCATCAGCTCTTATCCCCCTCTCGGCCCGACTATCCCGTCGCGGCTCGGTATGCAACTTTACCGGATGAAACCGCAGTCGGCCGCTTACAAGTCTGCGGGTTTCCCGGATTTACCTTGGGCCCTGTTTTGCGTAGCGTGCCGGGCACATCACGTGGATCGCCGAACAGCAGACGTCAGGGCCCGGCTGGCCTAGACAGACCTGTGCAGAGGTTGTGAAAGGAGGCGACTGATGGGACCCCGTTACGGAGGCTGATATCACACCGGAAGGCCCGTGGCAGCGGGCCTTTCCTTTGCTCTGAGCCAATCTATCCGGTCGAGCTGCCGTTAGGAAGAGCCAGCGTGTGGCCGTCGCTTTGCGGTGACGGCTGGCGCGACCTGACCAACGCGCTGGACTAGGACCGAACATGTCGCCTCATCCTGGAAAGCGGCGATACTGCGGCTGGATGAGGGCGGTCCTGAAGCTCCCGGGGTACAGGCGATTGTTGGCGAGTTCGCTGCTGAACGAGCTGGCAGTTTCGATCGCGACGGTCGCGCTCGCCGTGCTCGTGTATCGACGGACCGGGAGCGCGCTCGGCGCCGCCGGCTTCTTCCTCTGCTCTCAGTTCGGTCCCGCGTTCGTCTCCCCGCTGTTCGTCTCGAGGCTCGACCAGCGCTCGGCGAAGGCGACCTTGGTCGCGCTCTACGCGCTGGAGGCGGCTGTGTTCGCACTGCTGGCCGCAGTCGTACATCACTTCTCGCTTGCCGCGGTCCTCGTCCTGGCGCTCATGGACGGCATCTTCGCGATGACGGCCCGAGTGTTGGCCCGCACTGCCTGGACCGCCATCACATCGTCAGCCGGCCTGCTCCGCGACGCCCAGGCGATTAGCAATACGACCTACTCGATCGCTTACATGATCGGCCCGGTGATAGGTGGCGGCGTCGTCGCACTTGGGGGGACCGTAGTCGCGCTGCTCGTCAACGCCGGCGTGTTCGTCGTGATGGCGCTCACGATCCTGACCGCAACCGGGCTTCCGGGTGGGCTCGAGGAACGCGAGCCGTCGCACGGACGGCTTCGCGCCGCGCTCAGACACGCCAGGAGCGACCGTCTCGTCCGCGCCCTCCTTGGACTCGAGGCTGCGGCCGTCGTGTTCTTCAGCATCTCGCTCCCGGTCGAGGTCGTGTTCGCCACGCATTCGCTCCACGCCGGAGCAGCCGGCTACGGCGCGATGCTCACTGCTTGGGGCGCAGGGGCCATCGGCGGCAGCGCTATATACGCCCGCTGGCGCAGACTGCCGCTCGCGGACACTGATCGTGCTGGGTACGGCTTGCATGGGAGCCGGCTTCCTGGTCATGGCGGCTGCGCCGTCGCTGGCGATCGCAGTAATCGGATCGGCCATCGGAGGCGTGGGGAACGGAGTTCAGATCGTCGCTGTGCGGACGGCGGTGCAGGAGGCCGCACCTCGGCAATGGATGGCCATGATCCTTGGGCTCAACGAGTCGATCTTCGTCGCCTTCCCGGGGGTAGGGATCCTCGTCGGGGGTGCGGTTACTTCTCGTAGCTGGCCCCCGCCCTGCTCTGGCGACCGGGGCTGCAGGATCTCTTGCAATAGCGCTTGCAATGCGTTTGTGGCTTCCATCCCACCAAGCACGAGAGCCCGCAAATCCGCAGCCAGATAACGGATTCGCGGGCTCTGAGCCACCGTTAGCCGCCGCTTCCCGCCGGGACTAACCCGGCCGGATCAGACATTGCACAACTTCGGAGGGCTAAAGCTGTGCGAAGCAGCTGCCGATTAAGCACCAGTTGGCCTAGCAAACCTGTGCAGAGGTTGAAAGGAGGCCGGTGATGGGTCCGCGTTACGGCGGCTAATCACGTCAAAGGGGGTCCGTGGCAGCGGGCCCTCTTTGCTATTCGGTTGTGAACCCATCTATCGGTTCGGGGTTCGGCCAACTTGACCTTCTTGGACGGAAGTTTGAGCATTGCCGCCTCGGGGCCGATAAACCCGCTAGATGGAAACTTCTGGCGCGGCATTGGTTGAGCAGCCCCCGCGTACTGCTGGCGCCGCCGTCCTGGTGATTCAGTTTGTGGCGCTCGTTGCGGCTGTCGTCGTGGCCGTCATCAGATTGAGCTACGCAACCTGGCGACCTGGGCCCCTGATCGCCATCGCGGTGCTGGCGATCATCAGCGATCTCACTGCCGTCGAGACCTGATGCGGGAAGATGCAGATCTCCGGCACGCTGCTCGGCCTAATGCTGGCTGCCGTGATCCTGGGTGGCGCACCAGCTGCGGCACTAGGGTTGTGACCATCGCGATCGGGTCACTCCGGTGGAGGAACTCGCTCGGCGGATTCGCGACCAACCTCGTGACGTATGCCTGGTTCCCACTGGCGAGTGGATCTTTTCTTCCAGGCGGCGCCACCCATCTCTTCGGCGTGGGCCAAAACGACGCCGGCTACTACTTCCTGGTCCTCCCGACCTTTCTCGTCGGCCTGCTTTTGAGCTTCGTAATCGTCACGGGCTACAGCAGCTACATCCACCGCCGGCCGCTTGATCCAGGAGCTCAAGGACGGCCTCATGCCGATCCTTGCCGCCGAGTTGTTCTCGGCCGTACTCATCACCGCGGCCGTCTTCTTCGTCGTCAAGACCGGCACGTCGGGATCGTCATCCTCGCGGGCGTTCTGGCGATCTTCCAGTACCTCGTCGGCGAGCTGCTGAAGTCAAAGCAGCGCGCCGAGGAGCTGCGGTCGAAGGCGACAACCGACGAGCTGACCGGCCTGGCCAACCGCGAGCGGTTCTCAAGCGTCGTGGGCGAGACGATCGACGAGGTACGCAGGACCGGCGAGGCATTCGCGGTGATGCTTGTCGATCTCGACCATTTCAAGGAGATCAACGACACGCTGGGCCACCACTACGGCGACGTGTTGCTGCGCACGCTCGGGCCGCGGCTGGCAGAAGCCACCGGGTCCAAGGGCGTCGTCGCGCGCCTCGGCGGCGATGAGTTTGCGCTTCTCCCCGGGGAACGGACCGAAAATCCAGGCCGCCTCGAGGAGATCGCCGAAGCGCTGATCCAGTGCGTCCAGCAGCCGATCGTCGTCGACGAGCTCAGCCTCGAGGTCGGCGCGAGCATCGGGATCTCGCGCTTCCCGCTCGACGGCGACGACGTTCACGCGCTTCTGCGCCGGGCCGACGTCGCGATGTACGCCGCCAAGGAGGATCACAGCGAGTACAAGCTCTACGCCGAGAAGCTGGATCGCCATTCACGGCGCCGCCTCACCGTGCTCAGCGACTTCCGGCGGGCGCTGGACTCCGACGAGTTCGTTCTCCACTACCAGCCAGTGGTCGACATCGAAGGCATAAGACCTCGTGGCGCCGAGAGCCTCGTCCGATGGCAGCACCCGGAGCTGGGACTGATCCCCCCCGGAGACTTCATCCCGATCGCCGAGCAGTCGGGATTGATCGGACCGCTTACGCGTTACGTGCTCGAGCGGGCTGTCGCGGAATGCAAGGCCTGGAGGGCCGCCGGCCGCGATCTCTCGGTGGCGGTCAACCTGACCGTCCGCGACCTGCTCGACCGGCGCCTTCCGGCCCGGATTGAGAGTCTGCTCGACGCCTACAAGCTGCCCGCCGAGGCGCTCGCGCTCGAGATCACCGAAAGCATGATCATGTCTGATCCCGAGCGCGCTCTCTCCACCGTCACCCAGCTTCGCGAGCTCGGCGTGAAGATCTCGGTCGACGACTTCGGTACGGGATACTCCTCGCTCGCCAACCTCAAGCAGCTGCCGGTCAACGAGCTGAAGATCGACCGCTCGTTCGTCTCATCGATGCTCAAGGATCAGAGCGATCTGATCATCGTGCGCTCGACGATCAACCTCGGTCACGAGCTGCGGCTCAAGGTAGTGGCCGAGGGAGTCGAGGACGACCTGACGCTGAGACGGCTGGCCAACCTCGGCTGCGACCAGGCACAGGGCTATCACCTGAGCCGGCCGCTCCCCAGCGAGGCGTTCGTCGAGTGGCTCGATCGATCGGATCGGTCGGCGACCTACCCCGAGCGGCGAGCCGCCGACGAGCGCGTCGGCTAACCACGCGCGCCGGCTAACCGAGCGCGCCGGCTAACCGAGCGCGCCCGCTAACCGCGCGGATAGGTCATGAGCGCCGCGACTGCGGCGTCGTGGACGCGCTCGAGCGCGTGCTGGAACTCGGCGGCGGCGGGCCGGAGGGCATCGATTGCCTCGAATAGCCGTTTCTCCTCAGTGCTTGCCTCCTGTCGAATGCGGGCTGCGGCTGACTCGGCGTTGGCCACGATTTCGGCGGCGGAGGCCTCCGCCCGGGCCCGGATCTCTGCAGCCGCCGCCTCGGCAGCCGAGATGATCGCGGCGACGTGCTCGCCGGCGTCCTCGGCCTGGCGGCCCAGGCCGTTGGCGGGTGGGACTCGGGGTGCTGGCGGGGGCGGAGGTTCTGGCGGGGGCAGAGGCGGGGGCTCGCGTCTGGGCGCGAGCTCCTCGTCATCTGGCCGGTTATAGGTCCCGAGCCGTCGTTGTAGCTCTCTGAGGTGAGCCGCCACCCGGTTGACCTCGGAGAGCAGATCGCCCGAACCTTCCCCCTCGGGCGATTCCCCCAGCTCAGACGGGAATGCGTGGGGCTCTCCCCCCTCCGGCGAGAGTCTCTCACCACCAGGCTCGGCGGCTTGCCCCGCGCCCAGCCCGCCGTGCTCGGGGGGTTCCTCACGCCACACCATCGCCGGATCTTACCGGCGGGCACGGGGGCTCTACGGGTGCCCAATTTTGGGTGATTGACGGAAGTTCGGCGGCTTTCCTGTGCCACGAAGAGCGTTAAATGGCCAGGACCACGGAAGCTCCCTGGGGGACCAGGAGCCTTCCCCCTGACGTCCCCCATTGACAGATGGCATCCCAGCCAGACAACGGCATGGCACCCAGTGGCGAGCCCGCCAGCGCATTGAGCCGCACGCATAGCGCGCTGACTGCACTAAGCGAGCTAGCGGGGCAGATGGGCGAGCTGCTCGAGATCGTCCAGGCGCGCGAGCAGATGGTGGCGAAGCTGGGCCGCCTCGCCCTGATCGACGAGCTCACGGGCCTCTACAACCGGCGGGGATGGGAGGAGAGCATTCCCCGCGAGCTGGCGCGCGCCAGCCGCGAGCGGCGTCCGCTCTACGTCGCGCTGCTCGACCTCGACCACTTCAAGGATGTCAACGACACCCTGGGCCACCAGGCTGGCGACAAGCTCCTCCAGGACGCGGCAGCCACTTGGACGGGCCAGCTTCGCGCCCACGATCTCCTGGCGCGTTACGGCGGAGAGGAGTTCGCGCTCCAGTTCATCGCCTGGCCCCCTGAAGCTGCCCTCGCTTTGGTCGACAGGCTACGCGAGGCCGTGCCTGGTCCGAATACGTGCTCGGCCGGCCTCGCGCAGTGGGACGGGCAGGAAAGCCCCGAGGAGCTGGTCGCGCGAGCTGATCTCGCACTGCTCGAGGCCAAGCACACGGGACGCAACCGCACGGTCGTTGCCCCGCGCAGCAAGGCGACGGCCAATGGCGACGAGCCAGACGAGGGGGAGGGGAGCGGGCCGGCGCCTGGGCCTCGCCGTCGCCCGGGAAGCGCAGGCGACCCCGAGGACGAAGGCGCGCAGGACGGCGGGGTCGGCTAGCCCAGTCGGCGATCCCGGGAACCGATCGCGACCGCACCGCGGCGCCTTTCGTTAAACCCATTTTCAGCCGATAAATCAGGGTGAGTTTGGCTGGGCGCTGGCTCGATACCCGCGTAGGGCGGTGGGTGATCGTCGGAGCGATGGCGACATCGCTCGGCGCGATCGTGGCTAGCCGCATGACGAGCTGGTCGGCCGGCTGTTGGGACGTGGCCTGGACCTCGAGCGCCGCGGGAGCGCTCTGTGGAGCGCTCCTCGCCGCCTATCACGCCCATCCCGCCAACCGCAGCCGCTGGCGCCTGTGGGCTTTGGCCACCGCCTGCTGGCTGCTGGGCCAGCTCGGCTGGGACCTCTACGGCGTGATCGGCTTTCCCCCTTCGCCCAGTCTGGCCGACGTCGGCTGGTGGGCATTTGCCCTGCTGATCATCGTCAGCATGCTGCGGAGCGGCGGGCGCGCTGGGGCACGGACCGTTGGGCTGATCGAGGCCGTGCCGCTGGTCGGTGCGGCCATAGCGCTGGGAGCGGGCGAGCTGTGGCCCACGCTTCAGGCCTCCTCGCTGGCGCTGGGCCCCAAGCTGTCGGCGCTCGCCTATCCGATTCTCTACTCCTCCGCCGCCGTGCTCATGCTGCAAGCCATGGTCGCCGGCGTACTTCGAACCGAGCGCAAGCTCCAGCTCGGGCTCGTGCTCGGTGGAATCGGAGCTCAGGCCTTGGCCTTCATCCTCTGGAGCGACCAGCTGCTGCGGGGAACCTATGTACCTGGCAAGACGCTGCTCGATCCCCTTTGGGTTCTGGGGCTGGTCGCGATCGGCTTCGGCGGGCTGCTGGCGGCGCGCTGTCCCGAGCGCCCGGCGCAGGCCGAGGGGCTCGCCACCCGGGGTGGGGTCCTCCCTACGGGAATGCTGATGCTGCTCGTCGCGGCACTCGTCCATTCGCGTCTCACAGGTAGAACGGGGCCGGTCAACATCGCGCTCGAGGCGGGGCTCACCTGCTCCTGCGGCGCGCTTTTGATCCGCTCGCAGCTTCTCGCCGGTCACATGCGTGTGATGCTGACGCGGGAACGCGCTGCCCGTGCCGAGCTCGCCGACCGGGAAGCTAAGCTGGCCCAGCTCAACGAGCGGCTGATCGAGGACTCGCGCCTCGACGCGCTGACCGGAATCAGCAACCGCCGTGCCCTGGCCGACGACCTCCCGATGTTCGAGGCGCGCCAGCACCAGGAAGGAGAGACGTTCGCGTTCGCGCTCTGCGACGTCGACCACTTCAAGGCCTACAACGACCTGCTTGGACACCTGGCGGGCGATCAGGCACTGCGAACGATCGCAGCGATCGCTCGCGGCGCGCTGCGCAACAACGACAGCGCCTATCGCTTCGGTGGCGAAGAGCTGCTCCTTGTGATGCACGGAGTGGGGCTCCGGGACGCCGGACGGATCTGCGAGCGAGTGCGTGCAGCCGTCGAGAACGCGTCAATCCCTCACCCGGGTAGCGAAGGCCGACGGCTGACTATCTCAATCGGCGTCGCCGCCGGAGGTGGCGAGACAGATGAGCTGCTGGCACGGGCGGACAGCGCGCTTTATGACGCCAAGCGCTCCGGACGAAACCAGGTCAGGTCGTCCACGCCGGGAACCCCGGTGCTAGCCACCTCACACCAGCGCGAGCTGGTCCCGGAGGGCCCGCTTCCCCGCCAGCTGCGGAGCATGCTCGCGGTCTCGCGAGCGGCTGCCTCAGGCGAGGGGACGATGCCGGTGCTCGACGCCCTGGCCAGGGCGATCCGCACCGAGCTCTCCTTCCAGGTCGTGGCGGTCAACGTGTTCGACGAGGCTCAGAAGATGTTGCGAGTCGTCGTCGTGGACGGCAACGAGGACGCTCGCCGCACGCTCTTGGGCACCTCGACCGCCTGGAGCGAGTGGGAGCAGCTGCTGGCCGCGGGCGAAGAGATCCACGGCGCCGTATGGCTGCAAGCTGGCTCGCATGTCTGGGACAGCGACGCCGTCGTGTGGACCCCGCCCGGCGCGGCGCCGATCAGCCACGACGGATGGCATCCCGAGGACATGCTGATGCTGCCGCTCCGCGGCTCGACGGGCGAGATCCTGGGTGTCATCTCCGTCGATCAACCGCTTCTAGGACGCCGGCCGACGGGCGAGCAGATCGGAGTCCTGATGGCGGTCGTCGACCACGCCGGGCTCGCGCTCGAGCAAGCTCAGCGCGGCAGCGATGCCCTGCGCCATCAGTCGCCCGAGCTCCGCATGGCGGCTGTGCTCCTCCTGGCCGAGACGCTCGACATGCGTGATCCGAGCACGGCTGAGCACGCCCGGACGGTTGGGCGCCTGGCTCGCCAGACCGCCGCTCAGCTGGGCCTCGACCAGACACAGGTCGAGCGGATCGCCGCTGCCGGTGTGCTCCACGACCTCGGCAAGCTGGGCATCGCCGACGCGATCCTTCACAAGCCGGGACCACTCGATGACTCCGAATGGCGTGAGATCAAGCGTCACCCGGAGGTCGGGGCGCGGATCCTCGAACACGCCGGGATGCATGACATCGCGCGCTGGGTAGGCCAGCACCACGAACGTCTCGACGGACGCGGCTATCCCATCGGGCTCGAGAGCGAGCAGATCTCGCTCGAGGCGAGGATCTTGGCGGTGGCCGACGCGTACGAGGCGATGATCGCCGACCGTCCTTATCGCGCGGGAATGCCGGCGTCAGAAGCGCGGGAGGAGCTCAAGCGTTGCGCCGGCACGCAGTTCGATCCGCTCGTGGTCGATGCGTTCCTACAGGCGCTCGACTGTGCGCTCGGTCCGCTCGAGCTCGTCGCGGCTAGCGCCTGAGACGGGACGAGGACCTACTCCTGCTCTGAATCCGGTACGTCGAGCTCGGCCAGCTCCTCGGCGAACCCCAGCCCGCCGTCGCCGCCGTCGCCCAGCTGCTCGAGGTCGGCCAGGTCGGCGTCCATCCCCCGAACGGGGAAGCCGCTCAGCGAGCCCCCGTCAGTCAGCCCGAGCTCGGCCGCCAGGTCGTCGTGGTCGAGCAGACCGGCCTCGTCGATGCCGCGCGGGAGAGGCTCGAGGGGCTCGATCTCGATCCGGCGGTAGCGCTTGAGCCCGGTGGCCGCCGGAATCAGCTTGCCGATGATCACATTCTCCTTGAGCCCATTCAGGCGATCGATCTTGCCCTCCAAGGCGGCGTCGGTCAGGACCTTGGTCGTCTCCTGGAAGGAGGCTGCCGACAGGAACGAGTCGGTGTTGAGCGACGCCTTGGTGATCCCGAGGATGATCTCCTCGGCCTGGGCGCCCTCGCCGCCAGCGTCGATAACGGCCTGGTTGATCTTGGCGTACTCGTTGCGGTCGACAAACTGCCCGGGCAACAGATCGGTGTCGCCTTTCTGGTCGACCCGGACCTTCTTCATCATCTGGCGCACGATCAGCTCGATGTGCTTGTCGTTGATGTCGACGCCCTGGGACTTGTAGACCTCCTGCACCTCGCGGACGAGGTAGAGCTCGGTCTCGGTGCGGCCGCGGATCGCCAGCAGCTCGTGCGGGTAGAGGGAACCCTCGTTGAGCTGCGTGCCGGGCTCGATCTTCTGCCCATGCTCGACGAACAGTCGCGTGCGCCGGGGCAGCGGAGTTGGCCCTGCTGTGCGGTGCTTCTTGAGCAGGGCGAAGGTCTCCGGCCAGAGCTTGTAGGTGACGACCGGACCGCCCGCGCTCCCGGGTCTTGCTCCTGGCCCGGCTCAGCGTGCCCTTCGACCAGTTCACCTCGTCGCTGCCGCAGCTCGGCGATGTCGTTCTGATACATGCCGCAGTTGAGCATCAGCAGCAGATAGAGCTTGGTCCGCTCGCTGAATCCATCGCACGATGCAAGCAGTTCCCGCACCTCCTCTACCGTGAACGTCTCGATCCTGGCGGCGACCGAATGGTTGAACCGGAATCGCCGCGATCGGATGTTCCCCGGCAGGGGAATCAGCTTCATCTCGGCCAGCCGGCCGATGAACTGCTTGGCCGTCATCAGCAGCTTCGTGGGCGAAGGTGGGGGAGTAGTCGCCCGCAGCCACCTTGGCGGACAGGTGGTTGAAAAACCCCTCCAGCCTGGCCTCATCAATGGCATCGATGGCGGCTTCCGGCCCGATCATTCGACGAACGGCCTGATCTTGCGGCAGTAGGCGTCGTAGCGGCCTCGCTCATCTGCCCGGATTGGCACTCCCCGCAAGAGCAGGCCTTCCATGCATCGACCTGGGCCGCGACTGTCCGCTCGGCGAGGGCGTTCCATCGCTGCACGCATCGTCTCGGCCTGCGACTTGACTGCGGTCGTATGCACCCGGCGCCAACCAGCGCCTCCACCGCTCTCGCGGTTCGCTCCTCATCGAGTTCGAGAAATCGCGGACCAGGTTGCTGATCTTGATGCCGCTGGCGCTCCGGTCATCCTCGGTCGGCGATGTCGGCGATCGATCTCCTCCTGCTGTTCCCACCATTCGTTGGCCGGCGCGACGCGCCTTCCTTGGTTTCGGGGACGCCGAGCTGGCGGCAGGAGACGAAGTACATCTTGCCCCCGTACTTCTTCGCCCATCGGCGGGTCCTCCCGCACCCAACTCATGACATAGTTGCTGGGCCATGGCAGACACCCCTGCTCAACCGCGAATGCCCCACCCTCATCTACGGAGCGCGGCCTCGCCGTCGAAGGGTCTGCTAACCATTTCTGCCTAAATCGGCGAGGTGGATTGCAAACTGTTATCAGCCGAGCAGCTTTCGATTGTGACCTAACTCGATGGAATCAAATTTAGTTGTGGAAGTTGAACGATATTCGTCACTTTTCGGCATTTCCAGTGCCGCACCTTCGGCCTCTCGGTCACCTCTCCGAATTGCAACTCCTTGTCGCTACACTACTTGTAACCGCCCTTCCTGTAAAGCCTCCCCGTAAAGTTCTTCGTAAAGGAATCTGTAAAGAATTGGGGAGGAAATCGGTCCGGTTGAGGATCAGTCTACGGCATGATACTGACTCGGAGCAAGGGCAGAGGTTCGACCGTGGTGCCTCGCCTGCGCCCATGCTATGGATTCATTTATGGATTTTCTGGGCGACGACGAACTGGAGCGGTCGTCCATCGTCGCCAACTGCCGCATGAACCGGGAGCGGGACCTCGCCGGCTCGAACGGCTACGACCGGGAACTCGGCTTCAACCCGCTCGACTTCCTGCGAGGCCGGGCGGCCGACGGTCGGGAGACGGCCTGGCTGGACCTCTGCTGCGGCACGGGCAAGGCGTTGATCCAGGCGGCGGGGCTCGTCCACGCCGAGGGGCTGGACGTGGAGATCGTCGGCGTCGATCTGGTCGGGATGTTCCACCGGCCCGACCCCGGCCTGACGTGCCTGCGGCTCGTGGAGGCGTCCCTGAGCACCTGGCGTCCCGACCGCCGCTTCGACCTGATCACCTGCGTCCACGGGCTGCACTACGTCGGCGACAAGCTCGGCCTGGTCGCCCGTGCCGCCTCCTGGCTGGTCGAGGACGGCCTGTTCGTGGCGAACCTCGATCTTCACAACCTGAAGCTCGCCGACGGCAAACCGGCGGGGCGGCGGATCGCCGCCGATCTCCGGCGTTCGGGCCTGGAGTACGATCGCAGGCGACGGCGGATCGTCTGCCGGGGCCGCAAGGTCGTGGACCTGCCCTACCGCTATCTGGGGGCCGACGACCGGGCGGGGCCGAACTATACCGGCCAGCCCGCCGTGGACTCGTACTACGAGGCGGTCGTCGGACCCAGCCGGTCGGGTTGAGCATGGCCGAGGCCCACTCTCCCTCCGACCCTTCGTCTCGGGGCCGAACCTTCCCGAGCCCCCGACCATCCGCTACAGATGGATGTCGCCCCTCGGACGGCCCGTCTCTTTCGGCGGGCCGCCCGACCGCCCTGGATGTCGTGGAGGAAGGCCGTGGAACCGCTCCTGCTCGTGGGCCTCGACGAGCCCGAGACCGCCGAAATGCGACGACGCCTGGACCGCCCGGTCCTGGCCTTCGAGACCCTGCCCCGCATCCGGGTCGATCGGGGGCGGCTGCTGGTCGAGCACCCCCACTTCATGAACCACTTCGTCCCGGTCGAGCGGGTGGCCTACCACGCCATCTTCGAGGACGACTTCGACTTCCTCACCGCCCTGGCGCTCTGGGGCGGGCCGTGCCTGCCCGGCGCCCGTGGGATGATGGACCTGCGGCTGCGGCTCCCCGGCCTGGTCCGGGCGCTGGCCGTCACCCGGTTCGGCGGCATCCCGAGGGGCTACGCCGACCGGGGCACGACCGTCGCCGCCGAGGGCCAGACGGTCGCCAAGTGGGGCAACTGGCACTGCGGCGAGGACAAGGCCCGGTTCGACGGGTCGTGGACCGCCGCGGTGCCGACGCTGTTCGAGGAGTTCGTCGAGGGGGAGGCCGTCCGCATCGTCCTGGTCGGCGAGCACGCCTGGCAGGTCCGCATGGCGGGCGAGGGCTGGCTCAAGTCGATCCACGACCCCGGACGCCGCCTTCATGCCGATCGACCCCGAGCTGCTCGACGACGCCCGGCGGCTGGCCGACCATTTCGGCTTGCGGACCGTCGGCGTCGATTACATGGTCGCCCCGGACGGCGGCCGGTACCTGCTGGAGGTCAACCACGTCCCGAACGTGACCGTCTTCCCCGAGGTCCGGGAGGCGTACCTCGATCTGGTCGTCCGGTGGGCGGGCGGACCGGCGATGTAGATGCCAGACGACAGCGATTGCGAGATGTCTCAACTCCTATAGCGGCTTGATGACCTAAGCTGATACGGGAGGGTCATCACGCCATGAGAGACATCCGCCACGTCCGAAAGATCGCCGAGGAACTCCTCGCCGGACTCGACATCCCCGCCCTGGAGGCGGACGAACAGTCCCGGTCGTTCCTCGAAGAGCAGAGGGCCGCTCTGCGTCGAGCCCTGTCGATTCCGCCCCGCCGGAGCGTTACAAGGTCGCCGTCGTCGGCTCTTTCAAGGTCGGCAAGTCGTCCTTCGTCAACGCCCTCTGCGGGGAGCGTGTCCTCACGCCGGTCAGTTCCGACCCGGAGACCGCCTCGATTACCGTGCTCCAGTACGCCGACACGCCGGGCATGCGGCCCACATGATCCGGCGGGACGAGTGGGAGGAGATGAGGCAGGTCTACGAGGCAAATCCCGACGACATGCGAGCCGCCCGGTACAGGAAGGTGAGGGAGCTTGCGGCGAAGTCCGAGGACGGTGCTCGAATCCAGGAGCTGGAGCGGTCGTTGATCTCCCCGCAGGGCGTCGTCGAGGAGTTCACCTGTGAGGGCTGGGACTCCAGGTCGGAGCGAAAGGCGTTCAACGATAGGGTCAAGAGCTACGTCTCCCGGAACGATCCGCTGCACTACTTCGTCGATCACCTGGTGATCCGTGCCCCGGTCCCGATCCTCAAGGACGGCATCAACCTGATCGATACGCCGGGTCTCGACGACACCGACCGCTACCGGGTCCACCTGACCGAGGAGTACGTCAAGGAGGTGGACGCCATCCTCTTCCTCACCCGCTCCGGCAGCTCGTACTCGCAGCAGGACAAGGACTTCATCGTCAAGCAGTTGAGGCGGAAGACGATCAAGCACCTGCGGCTCGTCATCACCAAGTGCGACGAGACGTTCGCCACGCGCCCTGGACGACGCCAAGGCCAGTGATGAAGAACCCCAGACGTTCGAGGACCACCTCCGGCGGCAGGAGAAGCGGGTCCGGGACGAGCTGGACAAGACGCTCAATGAGATCCTGGCCGAGAGGGATGTTGACGAGGCGAGCCGGGCCTACTTCCTCGGGCAGTTCGCCGGGATACACGTGGACTTCATCTCGTCCAAGTATCACTTCGGCGAGCATCGCCCGCTGTCGGGCATCGACCGCTTGCGGGACGACCTGAACCTCATGCTCCAGAGGAGCGAGAGAATGGCGAAGGCCCGGCGATGCCTCATCGAGGTCGTCAGCCGGGTTCTCGGAGCGGACCTCGCAAGTCCTGAAGACCCGGATCGGTTCGGCTTCCGAGGATTTCAGCCCCGACAGGGTGCGTCGGCAGTTGGAGACCATCAAGCGGCGGGTCTTCCGAACGATGTCCGGCTCCGAGACGAGGGTCAAGCAGGAGGTCGAAGCGTTCCGCCAGGAGAATGAGAAAGACGAGGAGTTCGTGGCGGCCAAGATCGACGGCATCCTACTGCGGTGCGATGGGGTGGTCGATGGGTACGCCCGGCACGACATTGCGAAGCACTGGAAGACCCGCCGCTGCGGCAACTGGGGGTGGCTCGACCAGATCCAGCAGCAGGTCGCCGATGCTGTCTTCCCGCACGTGGAGCTGATACTCCAACGGCAGGTCAAGCGGTTCGAGGATGCCGTCGGGCGCATCCGGGGCTATATCACCGTCCTCCAGCGGAGCCTCGCCAACCTTGAAGAGGAATCGCAGCTCGACGTTGATCTGGAGCCACTCGCCCTGTCCGAGTCGTTGCTCTCGACGGTCGAGGGGTTCGTGTCGCAGGTAGGGCAACTGGCGAAGGACCAGCGGGACTCGATGATTCGACATCTCGACCTATTCGTCTCCGAGGAGGTGCGGGACCGCATCGAGCAGGCACGGTCCCAGGTCTCGGAAATCTACGGCAAGGGGACGACGTGGAAACAGGTTTCCGAGGTCGAGGACTTCTACTCGGGACTCAAGTCATCGCTCCGAGTATCGATGGACGGCCATCTCAGGAGTCAGGTGCAGCGGTTCGGCCAGATCCTCCTCAATCATGCGGACTCCATCTACCCGGCGATCGAGCGGGGCCTGTCGCTCATGATCGATGACCGGCTCGACGCCATCGGCACGAATCTCAGCGAGTTGAACGAGGCGCAGAGGAGCGAGCTGATGCAAGCCTTGCAACGAGGGGTTCGCCTCTGCGAGAAGTTTGGGAAGAGGGTGCGAGCCCTGGACGCCCCCGATGCGTCAGAGACAGTTCAGGAACGTCAGCGGGTCTTGGAGCTGGCGAACGTCTCAGGCTGACTGATCAGGGAGAGGGCGATCTGGTCGGGAGGAGTTGTGGGTCTGAAGCTCAACGCCCCCCGCCTCGTCGTCCTCATTCCCGATCGGCCGCCGAGACCGGCCTGCCGATCCTCTCGATGTGGCCGTGACGCCCGCCTCCGCTCTGGTCCATGATCTGATCGCCCTCGACGTGCCCGCCGTCGTAGATGAGGACGGCACGGCATGGGGCCTCGGGCGGGTCGGGCGTGAACGTCGGTGTGGGCGTGAAGTCGCTGATCTGGCGAGCCGATGCGGCAGTGCAATCCCTGGTCCGATGGGGTGAGGGACATCCCGACGCTGGCCGAGCGGGTCGGTGCCTCGGCGATGACCGTGCGCCGGCGGCTGGATCAGCTGGGCCTGCTGAAGATCAATCCCAGAGGACGGGGCGACCGGGGATGGCAACCCGCTTCGGTGGGGTATGCGTCAGACGATCCAACTGGATCACCGTCGGAGCGGAGTGGGACGATATCGGCATTGGAACTCATCGGCGGCGGGCTGGAGCAGTCGTCCCACTTAGCCAACTGCCGCAGGAAGGGAGCGGGATCTGACCGGCTCCTCGACCTCCTACGAAGTCAGGCCGCCGACGAACGGGAGGCGGCCCGACGGCCCTCCGCTATGGCACGAGGGGGGGCGTTGATCCAGGTGGAGGAGGTCCTCCACGCCGAGGGGCGGGATGTGGAGACCGAGGGCATCGAGCGACCCGGTTGCCGATGATTGGCCCCGATCGTAAGATAAAGCAGGACATGGTATTTCGGGTTCAATAGGTGAGGCCACATTGTACACGATCCTTGAGGCCGGCACCGAGCCGGTCACCATCAATCCGCACAGAGCCGATGGGAGTCATTGGGTTCCCTTCACCCACAAACCTCTGCCCAAATCTCCGACGATTCAGCTGACACCTCACCTTGCGAGGATCGCTGGCGGCCAACTCGATGCGGGTACGGTCTTCGTTGCGATGAGTTCCTTGAAAAGAGGGCCACCTGACGGGATTCTGGATCAACGTCTTCGAGGTCAATCTCAATCCCGTCGCTCAATCGACTACCGTCCAAGTCGATTGGGCCGTCATCGTACCGGACGACAATTCGACAAGCGACGAGGTGGAGCCTGAGACGACGGCCGGAGACGCCACGAGGCAGCCAGGTTGAGTAGGGCGCACGGACGCAGATGATGGCGGATCGCATGCCGTGGTCGCAAGCTCGTGGACTTGTCCTATGTTATTAGGGGGGCCGATGACCGGACACGGCCAAACGACACGGGCCAACTCGCCGTGGAGCCGGACTACGAGACGGTCATCGGACCCGGCCCGTTGGGGTGAGTGTGGACCAGGCCCGCACCTCCCTCCGGTCCCTCGTCTGGGGTCGAACGTACCCGAGCTACAGATCGGTATCGCATATCGGACAGAGTGGGGACATCGATGATCACTGCGATCAAGCAGATTGACAGCCAGACCGTGCTCGTGGAGACCTCCGGGGGCCTCTCCGAAGCCATCTTCATCCAGACGCTCTTGAGGGGACTGGGTGACGCCGGAGATCCCGCAGGATACCCGGATGGCTTCAGGGTCCTGGTGAAGGGGGCGGAGAGTAACGACCTCGGGTGTTGGAGCGTCAGGGATCGCTTGGCCCAGGACCATAGCATCCAGATCCACGACGCCGTGGACAGGTATGTCGAGAGGAAAAGGCAGCGGGTGTGACCCTGGCCTGCCGTGGGTCCACAACTCCATCAGGCCGCCCTTGGGGCGGCGCCCCTCCGGGGGCCTGACGATGCCGGAAGTCGCCCGATGAGGCACGGCCTGGATGCCGATGCCCCTTGTCGCCGTAGGGGCAGTGGGCTCGCCCCTCCTTCACCCGCCCGACGGGCCGGCAAGCAGGTCGCTCACGACCGAGGCCGGTGCCAGCGCCAGGTACGCCAGCCAGCGGTCGCCCGAGCCCCGGCTCCGAGTCGAGCAGGCCCTCGGCCCGCCGCTCGTCCACCCCCAATTCGACCAGCCGCCGCAGGGCGGCCTGACGCAACACCCAGGTCACCACGGGCGGAGTCGTCCCCCGGCGTGATGACGGCCCTGCGAGGATCACGCCGTGCCACCGCCCGGAACGCCCGGTTGACCACCCCGGCCTCGTTACCCTCGCCGCCTGGATGGGCGTCGATGCCTGACGCCGAACTCCGCCCGCAACGCCTCGGCGATCGCCAGGATCGTCTGGAACTCGGCAGTCCGCCCGTAGCCATCGGACTCGGTCAGTCCATCCCTGCCTCGCCCTCCCCCATATCGTCCCCCTACGCCCGAACGGGAACTCCACGCCCGGCGATCGAGCCGGGCTCCGGCGACTCCGCCGGTGTCAAGGCGTGCGAGGGCAGACCGGCGAGATGACAGCAGGCTCCCCGAGGACGATGAGGGGCACGGGTCGGGGATCAGGGCGGCGGGGCCGGCTTCTCCGTGAAGGGGGCGAACAACTCGGCCAGCGACACGCCCAGGGTGGCGGCGACCCGCTCGATGTTCAGGAGGCGAGATGTTCTGCTCGCCCCGCTCGATCGCCCCGATGTAGGTGCGATGCAGGCCCGCCAGGTCGGCGAACGCCTCCTGCGACCAGCCCCGCTCGGTGCGGAGTTGCCGGACCCTGGCCCCGAAGCGTTTGCGGATGTCGTCGTCTCGCATCGGGGCGAGTCTATGATGGTGCCTCCTTCGGCTCGACAGCCGATCAATAGACAGACAATAACTAGCATTCCCCCCGCACCCATCGTATCATCGTCGGGCCACGAGTTCACGCACTTGTCGGGCGATGCGCTGTCCTTGAACGAGGACGGGGCGGCGGCTGACACCGGCGGATGGCCGCCAGGGTATGTCGGGCTCCAGCGAAGACGGCGAGGGACAACGATGGGCACGTCTGCGACCGAGGTCGAACGGCTGATCCAGGCGGCGAGGCTGCACCTGGCCCAGGGTGAACTCCACGAGGCGGCGGGGCGGGCCACCGAGGCGATCCGCCTGGACGGCAAGCAGCCCGCCGCCTATCTGGTCCGGGCCGAGGCCCACCGCAGGCTCAAGAGGCCGGAGCGGGCGCTGGCCGACCTCGCCGTCGCCATCCGGCTCGATCCCCAGCAACCCGGCCCCTACGTCATCCGTGCCGAGATCCTCAAGCGGCGGAACCTGTTCGACCAGGCCATCGCCGACGCCACCTACGCCCTCATGCTGGACCCCCGCAACGCCGCCGCCTATCCCGATCCGGGCGGAATGCCGCAACGCCATCGGCGACCAGGAGGGGGCCAGGGAGGACGTGCAGGAGATGCTCCTGATCGACCCCACCCGACCGGTCCCCGACCTCGGACCGTCGGTGAGGGCACCGTCGTCGTCGGCAACGGTGGCCGACGACGAGCGGTTCCGGAAGCAGGCGGGGGACAGGCCGAGACGACGAACGGGCGCTGTTCGCCGACGGCAAGCCGGTGGACAGGACCTACCGGTCACGCCAGGCCGTCAGCGACGAGGAGGCCCCCGAAGTCCTGGGGGTTGCCAGCGGCTACAAGCCGGAGACCGCCACGAGGCCGATCCCGAGGATGCGGGACCGGTCTGCAATATTTCTCCCCCCTCAGAAACGGGCTCCCTTTGATCCTGGGTACGGCGACCATCGTAGCGGTCGCCGTGTGGCTGGCCCTCCGCAGCGATCGGGGTCGGAGCCGTCCCGGTTGCCTGCCGCCGGCCAGCCGTCGCAGGCCACCCGTCCGATCGCCCCGGAGCCCGCCACCGCCTCGACGACGCACGAGGTGACGGAGAAGATCGGCCGGAGCCCGGCGGCCCTGGTCGGGCCGACCGACCTCGGCGCCCTCATGAGGGATCTCGGCTCGTTCTCGCTGACCAGCCGGGCGATCGTGGCCGGTGGTCATGCCCGCCCGCTTCACCAAGGCCGAGGTCGCCTTCTACCGGGGCGATCCGGGCGACCAGACGCTCAATGCCGCCTGGGAGGGTCACCTCCAGATCAATGGCAGGGATGTCGTTCGATTCATGGGCTCGCCGAACAAGCCGATTTTCCGCTTCCACGACTACACGACGGGGACGGACTACGAGGAGGTGAACGACTACAAGCCGAGGGCTCCCGAGCATCTCCTCGACGTGACCACATACCCTCCATCCCGGCGAGAACTCGTTCTACTACTACCATGAGCAGCGCCCCGACCTCCCGATGGGCCTGGTGTTGTACGTCACCGAGAAGGGAGGGGAATCCGGCTCTGATGAGGCAGGTCCGGCCGTAACCAGGAGCAAGGCCACCGGGCCTACTCCCGAATCCGGCGAGGGTGTGCCCCAGCCGAAGGGACGGGTCCCCGCAGATCTCCCGTTGAGGGCGGCCCCCGAGTTGTGTCGCCCTCGCCGAACTGGAATTATCTCCGGGCAACGAGAACGGCCTCTGGTTGTCGCCGGATGGCCTGGTGATCTACGGCGTGACGGTCACCCAGAGGGCCGTCGAGGGGGAGATCTGGTCGGCACGACGCCGAGAACCCGGCTCCCTCTTCACGGACAAGCGGCTCCTCGGCCATGGACGGCACGTCGCCGTCTCCACCGATGGACTGACGATGTACCTCGTCCATGCCGGGCCAGCGGGACGCCGCCGGGGGATGCGATCCACGTCGCCACGAGGCGTTCCACCGACGAGGCATTCGGCAGGCCGCAGGAAGTCGCTGAACTGCGATCCGTGCCGGTGCCCCCGGAACCTCTTCCTCTCGACCGACGGATTGTCGCTGTATTTCAACCAGACGCCGGGCAACGTCGTCGGGCTCTCGTCCGCCACCCGGGCCTCGACACGATCGAAGTGGGGGCGGCCCCTACCGGTGGCGGTGACGTGGCCCGGAGGCGTTGAGAAGAACCTGCTCTGCCCGTTCGTGACCGCCGACGGCCTCAAGCTCTACGGGGTCATGGGCGAGCGTACCGGCGACCCCAGGCCACGGTTCGCCATCTGAGCTCCCGCAAGGCGGCCGATCAGCCCTTCTCGAACCCGGCGTTCCTGACCTTGCCCGGGGTCGATGACTTCTCCGGGTGGTATCCCCGGCCGGTGGAGGCGACAAGGGAGGTGTTCTTCAGCTCGCAACGGCTCTCGACGGGGCGGGGGACTGGATCTCTGGCTGGTGAGGAACTTCAAGCCCTGATCAGCTCCGAGGACCGCCGATTGACACCGGGGGATCAAGCCGGACGCCCCCCGATGGGGGAGGTCACGTTCGTCATCCCGCCGGTGTCCTGCGTCATGACCGAGAACTCAAATCCGCTGGGGTTGGCACCAACGTCATCCCTTCGCCCAGGGAGATCGTCGCCCACCTGGACCACTCCGTCGTCGGCCAGGACCGGGCCAAGCAGACCCTGGCGGTTGCCGTCTCCAACCACTTCGTCCGGCTCATCGACGCCATGGACCGGGATTCCGCCGAACCGATCGTCCCCGATACCGCCCTTCGAGGCGTAGCGATCGGCAAGAGCAACGTCCTCCTGATCGGCCCGTCGGGCTCGGGGAAGACGCTACTGGCGAAGAGCCTGGCGGAGTACCTGAACGTCCCTTTCGCCGTCGCCGATGCCACGACGTTGACCGAGGCCGGCTACGTCGGCGAGGACGTGGAGACGATCCTCCACAAGCTGCTCCTCGCCACCAACATGGACGTACAGGCCGCCCAGTGCGGGATCGTCTACATCGACGAGATCGACAAGCTCGGCGGCGGTCGTGTCCACGGCACGAAGGACATGCGGCTGGGGGTCCAGCACGCCCTCTTGAAGATGATCGAGGGCGTCGCCAACGTCCCGCCGAGCGGGGGTTACAAGACGGTCGGCGAGACCTGCATCCCGTTCGACACGACTAACGTGCTGTTCATCTGCGGTGGGGCGTTCGTCGGCCTGCAGGAGATCGTCGCCCGGCGGCTGGGCCGTGGGGCGTTCGGGTTCGACCAGCCAGTCTTGGCACGTCATGACGAGTCTGCGATCCCGCTCCGCCACGTCCTGCCGGAAGACCTGGAGAAGTTCGGGATGATCCCCGAGCTGCTCGGGCGCTTGCCGGTAATCGCCACGCTCGACGACCTGGGCGTGGACGATCTCGTGCGGATTCTTGGGGAGCCGAAGAACTCGCTGATGGCGCAGTATCGCAAGCTGCTGACGTACCGCCAGGCCGATTTGGAGTTCACCGACGGGGCCTTGCGGGAGGTCGCCAGTATCGCCCACGAGCGGGGGACCGGGGCCAGGGGGCTGCGGGCGGTCGTCGAGCGGGTCCTGGAGCCGGTCCTCTTCGACCCGCAGCCTGGGGACCTCCCGGGTCACCGAGGCGTCGGTCCGAGGCGGCCAGCCCGAGTTCGACAAGTTCGGCCTACCCAGTTCGCCCCGAGGTTTGGGGTCGCACGACGATCTGCTGAAGGAGGTGTCGCATGAGCCGAGAACAGAGCGGCAAGTCTCCGATCCCCTGCTGGCGTGGCGCTTCTCGCTCGTGATCGTCACGCCCCCCTACCTGTTCCTGGTGTGGGTGTTCCACCCTGGCCCTCGGCCCCTACAGCACACCGGGCAAGGCAGCCTGGCTGTTGGTGTGGTGGATCGGCTGCAACATCGGCGGGTTCTCGATGAGCGTCGGCCTGGGGTGGCCGTTGATGCGGGCCTGCTGCTGATTCGTGTACCAGACCCGGCGGGAGTACTGGGACTGGCGCCGGGCCGGGGGCGACCCGTTCTGGAACGTGCTGCCCTGGCCGATCAACGCCGACCCGCCCGTGGTCCGCATGGCCATCGCCGCCCCGCCCAATCACGACGCCTGCCCTCTGGACGGCTACCCGCTCGGGCGACGGTTCGGCAACCAGTGCCGGGCGTGCGGACGCTTCTACGACAAGGGCTACACATGACCGACTCGGGGTAAGTCCGCCACCCCCTCGAAGGTCCGCAGGTCGAATATCGATCCCGCCGTAGCCTCGGGGTTGTTCCACGCCCCAGCCCTACATAGGGCGACCTGGACCAAATTGATTGTCGCCGAGTGCGGACCCATCAGGTCGCCGATCGTGGACGGCCAGCCGCTACTTCAGGAATGGAGCCCGGCTCCCGTCGATGGTCGTCTGGAAGTGCAGCGGTTCGATGACGTGCGGATCGGCGCCGTCGGCCCTCATGATCCAGACGGGACGCTTGTCGGCCCGCCGCTCCTTGTACGCCCGCCGGCTCGCTTCTCCGCTGCTTCGCCAGTACACCTCGTCGCAGAGCCGGAAGGTAATCCACTGCCCGTCGTGGGAGACCGACGGAGAGGTCGCCGCACCGCCCAGGCGGGTCAGCTGCGTGATCGCCCCCGTGTCCGGCTCGCAGGCGAAAAGCTCGATCGCCTCGCCCACCCTGTCGCCGTAGATGATCCGCTTCCCGTCCGGGGGTCCAGGTCGGATGGACGCCGGCCCAGCCGTTGCCCCGCTCCGCGTCAACTGGCGGGCGTCCGAGCCGTCCGACTTCGATGACGAACAGATGGTGGCCTTCGCCGAGCGGCCGGGCAAAGGCGATCCGTCTCGCCGTCGGGCGAGACGGCCGGGTCGATCCCCTCGCCCACGACCTGGAAGTCGGAGCCGTCGGGCCGGATGCGGCACATCCGGGGCGGGCCGCCCCCGTAGAGCCCGAAGTAGAGCCAACGGCCGTCGGCCGTCCAGCTCGCCATGCCGGCGTCGATGCCGGGCTTCTGGTGTTTCAGTTGCCGGACCCCCGACCCATCGGCGTTCCATGACGTAGAGATTGTCCGTGCCGTCCCGGTTGGAGATGAAGGCGACCCGGTCGCCCGGAGTAGGAGCAGGCAGGTATTCTTCTCCGACCGACTTCGGGCTGCGGGTCAGGTTGCGGGCGTCCCCGGTGGCCGGGTCCACGGCGAACAGTTCGAGTTCCCCGGTGCGGAACGAGCAGACGACCAGTTCGTGGCCGGGAAGGTCGGCCCAGCCGAAGATGGCCAGGGATAATAGTGCGATGGGTGCGAGCAGCATGAGGAGATAGCCTCCAGTGGCCCCGGGCCGATGGCTCGTGGGCCGGGCGAGGTGGATGAAGCTCGATGTCGTGGACGATGACGCTCCGATCATCGGAACTCGCCAGACGCCCCAGTTCGTGGGATGGAGGCGGGCCTCGCTCGGCAGGTCGCTGACCGAGCCCCGTGTCCAGGTTGTTCAAGTAGATCTGCCGGGTCGATCTGCGCCCTGTCGCCTCGCAAGATCCCGAGGTCGCCGAGGTCTCGGTCCCCTTCTCGGGGTGGAGGCCCAGCACCCCCAGTGGCACCGAGAACTCGTAGTCGCCGTCGTGGCCCGCCAGGGCCACCGACTCGGCTGACGTCGGCCACCTCGTCGAAGCGGACCCGGCCGATCGGGGACTGGTACAGCACGTCCCGGCCCGTCGGGGCGTCCGGCGACACTGGCCGGAAGAGCATGGCCCAGGTGCCGACCGCCGGCCTGCGCCACCAGCAGCCGGAGGTCGCCCCGGACCGGCTCCCGCCGGTTGCGATCGGCCCTGGGGTCGGCCCCGAGCATCAGGTCGAGCGCCCCGCCGGCCTTGAACGGATAGCGGTGGTCCTTCCCCCCGTTGGTCAGGAGGTCCGGGTCTCCGGTGCGGAAGGCGGCGTAGAGCCGGTCCCCGGCCACGGTCACGGCGGCCTTCGCCTGGCCGGCGATGTCGGCCCAGGCCGTCTCGGCGGGCCAGTCGTCGAGGCGGCCATCGACCTCGGGTGCCCGCTCCCGGACGGCCACGGTGAGCGTGTCCCGCCCCTGCTCCCGAGCCCGCTCGACGAGCGTCTCCGGGAGGCCCCGCAACGAGCCCTCCTCGACGGCGAGGTTCCGAGGTCGAGCCGCCGGACGGCCTCGAAGCCCTCCAGCTGCACGATGCTGGAATGCTCCTTGCCGACGACCATGTAGATGTCGCCGCCTGCGACCTGCGTGATGGTCGGGTGGAAGTGCTCGTCCTCGAAGCTGACGCCCTCGATGGGCATCCCCCGGCTTCGCCTCCGGCATCCTCCAGAGGGGCGTGAGTCCGCATGTCGCCGCCGAGGGTCTGGACGAACAGGCCGTCCAGGGTCAGCAGGAAGATCGCCCCCTTCTCGCCGCTGAGGCCACGAGGCTCGCCGGCCTCGCCGGCCGCGGCGGACCGGCGGCCCGTCGGGCGGGTGGCCTGGATGAGGTGGCCGGAGGACGGCTGGTCGCCCCCGACCCAGTTCATCCGCCACCGCCGGTGACCGCTCCAGGTCGGCCCCGAACAGGGCGTCGGTCCCGTCCCGGAGGTCAGGGCCTGATCGCCCGCCGACCAGCGGCGACCGCTGCATGTCGGCCGGCCGACGACCGTTGTCTTCGTGAGGTCGTAGATCGGGATGCCCCGGCCGTGATCGACCGGCGGGGCGAGCCTCGTGCCGTACGAGGTCGTCACCGAGAGGTCGGGTAGATCAGGGGCATCAGGCCGATCTCGGGAGCGGCTCGCCCCGGGCGTCCTTGCGGGTCGTCTCGGCCCACCGGACCTCCTCGGGCTGGGCGACGTGATCGTCGTTGTCGTCGCACCAGGCGAAGAAGATCCGGGCCGGGTCCTTCCCCCCCCAGAGGGCGTTGATGGCGTCCCGGTGCCGCATGGCCCAGCCCCACTGGGGGTTGTTCAGGTCCTCGGCGTTGCCCAGGACGGCCACGGGCCGGGCGATGTCGTCGGGGTCGAGCCGCCAGATCGTGGCACCCCGGTCCTGGTTGACCCGAAGCTGGCCGTTGAAGCAGTTGGTCAGGTAGGTGCGGCCCGCCACCGTGCAGGCCCGCTCGGGGGCCGGGCCGGGGACGATCTCCTCGAACCGCTCCGGCCGCCAGACGATGCTGCGGACCTTCGCCTCGCCCCGGCTCCCAGTCGAGGTCGAACCCGATCCGCCGCCCCGATCGCCCTCGGCGTAGAACAGCCGATTCCGGTCGTGCGGGTCGATCTCCCCGCCGCCGCCGTACTTCGACGGGCCGTACCTGGCCCGCACGAAGGCGCCCGAGCGGCGTCTCCACTGGCTGAGCCGCTTCGGGTCGATCTCGGCCTCGGCGACCCAGAGCTTCCCCCGGTCGTCGACCGTCATCCCGCAGGGGTAGCTCATCCGCCGCTCGTTGTACCGGCCCAGTTGCGGGCCGCCCGGCTCGCCGATGGCCCGCAACAGCTTCCCGTCCGGCGAGAAGACCTTGACCTGGTGGCTCGGTCCCCCAGTCGGCGACGTAAAGCGTCCCGTCGTCCGCAGAACGTCCTGCGGGGCTCGTCGAGGCCATCGACGAGGGTGATCTCATCCGCCAGGGAGGCTTGCCCGGCGGCCACGGTGTAACGCCTGACCGCTGGCCCGGAGATCACGTAGAGGCGGCCCTGCGGGTCGAAGGTCAGCCCCGAGGCGACGGGGCGGGCACCTGGATGGCCGACCGGCTGCGGGCGCGGCGACGATCAGCTTGGTCTGCGCGTCCAGGCGACCACAACGAGGCCGTTGTGGACCGCCAGGCCGTTGGCCCCATAGGCCTCCTCGTTCGTCTTGAACGCCGGACGGACTCGTTCGGGAACGTGAGCTTCAAGACCGACTCGATCTGCCGTCCCCCTTGAACGCCCGGACTTCCATCTTGTCGTTGTCCGGGTCCCGCTCGCCCGAGATGAAGATGTAGGCGTCGTCCCCCTCGACGGCTTCGGCCCCGAGTCACGGGCCAGGTGCGTGCCGCCCCAGAAGCCGGTGTTCGTGCCGTATAGGCGGCGGCCGTCCGCATCGAGCCAGACGAACTCCTCGCCCGCCTCGCCGGAGGTCGAGCAGACGAGCAGCCGGGGCCTTCCCCGTACCTGGGGCGGGGACCCCTCGGCAGGAACAGGATGTCGGCCGGCGGCGAGTGGTCGGCCAGCCAGCCGCCCGAGCCGTCCCCGGTCTTCCAGGGGGGCGTGCCGGGGCTGTAGACCGAGAACTCGTAGCGCATGCGGATGCCGTCATGGGCCAG
Source organism: uncultured Solirubrobacterales bacterium (assembly GCA_963803595.1). Classification (GTDB taxonomy): domain Bacteria; phylum Actinomycetota; class Thermoleophilia; order Solirubrobacterales; family Solirubrobacteraceae; genus Palsa-465. The sequence goes on along the minus strand of CAWDNF010000002.1, from coordinate 2,493 downwards.
GCCCCGGACCCTGTAGACGCCGGGCGCGACCCGATGGCGCGCACGAGGTTGTGGTCCCGCCCCGCTCGCCGTCGTCGTAGCCGTCCCACCAGGCGGTATTCTCGCCGCCGGCAGGCGGGCCTCTGCCGATCAGGTTCCGCACCCGGTTGCCGTGGGCGTCCTCGACGACCAGGGTACGCCAGCCCGGCCCGGGCCAGGCGGAACCGGATCGGGATGCCGGCCGGGTGCGACGTTAGCCCGGAGCCCGTCGGCTCACCGGGCGGTCCTGAGCCCGGCGGATCGAGTCGCCAGCATGACAGCCAGGATCGTGATCGAAGCCCATTTCATCGACGTTCCCCCCGCCGATCAGGCGGCTTCGGATGGGGTCGTATCGTTCCGGCGCGCCGGGTTGCGGGATAGCCCCGTCGTGCGTCGTCCAGCACCAGCACCCAGTCGTGCCCCTTGCCCCGCGAGGGGGGCCGGAACTCCTTCTTGCCCCCACGGGCGGAACGTGCCGATCTCCTTCGACGTCCCGTCCCGAGGGTCATACCAGGACGCCCGCAGCCGCTCGCCGGAGAGCTTGCCGAGGTCCAACGTGAATGGCCTGCCCGACGCCGAGTAGACGAGGGCGTAGCTCCCGTCGTCGGCCCGGTCGCCTGGATGTGGTCGGTGCCCCGGCCGGGGTCCGACGCCAGCAGCGATTGGTCGGGGATTCGGGTCAGGACGGGGCGGGACTCGAGCAGCGCCCTGCGCGTGCCGCATCTGGTCCGCACCGGGCAGGCCCATGCCTCCCCCAGGGCGTCCGGGCCGCCGTGACCGGCGATCGGCCCGGTCCGAGAACTGCCAGATGTCGTGGCAGCCGTAGGTGTGCCCGCAGGCCCCGGCGAAGAGCGACCAGTAGGCGAACTTGCGGGCATCGTACTCGTCGAGGTAGCCGTTCTTCGGGTCGAACTCGGCGGGGTGGTCCTCGTAGCCCGGCTCGCCGTCGATGCAGGGCTTGGCCGGCTTGCGGGCGTAGTCGGCGGCGATCCGGTCGTAGTTGGTGTGGTCGTGGCCGTGGCCCGTCTGGATCATGTCGAAGGCCAGCCAGTCGTCGCCGTGGAACCACTCGGCCGAACCCCGGCCGCCGGGCGGGTGGAAGGTCATCAGGTGGCGGCCCCCGTCCCCCTTCCGCAACCCCGCCGCCATCGCCCGGATGATCGCCTTCTGCCGGTCGTCCTCCACGGGGCGGTCGCCGCCGAGAATCCAGAGGATCGGCTTGTCCTTGTACCGCCGGCCGAGGAACTCGCCGTAAGACTCGGCCGTCTCGGGCGTGAAGATCCCCTTGCCGTCGTGCCACCAACTGCCCCAGGTCGGCAGCATGCCGACGACCAGCCCGAGTTCCTCGGCCCGGTCCACGACGTAATCGACGTGCTTGAAGTACGCCTCGACGGGCCGGGTCGGGTCCTTGTCCACGAGCGGCAGATCGCCGTGGGCGTTGGGCACGTCGAGGCCCCCGTGCTCGGCCAGGACGACCGCCTGGATGACGGTGAACCGCTTGGCGGCCCGGTCCTTCAGGTAGCAGGTCGGCCTCGTCCCGGTCGAGCCGGTGGAACAGCTCCCAGGCGGTGTCGCCGAGGTAGAAGAAGGGCTTGCCGTCGCTGGTCGATCAGGTAGCGGCGATTGTCGCTGACCCGGACCGGGAAGGGGGTCTCGCCCCGGTCTTCCTCCGGCGGGACGGAGGCCGCCGCCAGGGTGCCGAAGAACTCCTCGGTCATCGCCGAGGGTCGATGCCGGTGGCATCCAGGTAGTGGTAAGTCCCCTCCGGGGCGTCCCGGTGGGACCAGGCCCCCGTCACCCGCACCTTCTTGACGCCCGTCCACGTCTCGGGCCGGTAGAGGAGGAAGGTCCCGGCCCCGTCGGCGAACCCGTCGTCCCGGTCGGGCCTCTCCTTGCGGGTGCTCCGGTCCCAGAACCCTGGGCCACCCCCTCATCGCCCGGGTGATCTCCGGGTCGGGCAGCGCGTCGAAGCGGCCCGGCGGCATGACCGGCGGCTCCAGGCGTGGCGCCAACAGAGCGGGCTGGCCCCGAAGTTGACCAGCTTGCAGCGGGTCGCCACGACGTCGTTGGCCCACGGGTCCGAGCCGTTGTAGCCGTCGACGTCGGTCATCCTCACGACCATGCGGTCGGCGATCGACGGGTCGGCGCAGGTAGGCGCAGGTGACCGCCCAGAGCGGCCCGCCGACGATGACGACCAGCGGCTTCTGCGGGCTCGCCCGCCTCGCCTCCCGGAGGATCAGGTCGGTCCCCGCCGAGCGGACCGGCTTCGTGTCCTCGACCTTGCCGCTCGCCGGCCGCTCCAGGAGCCGATCCGACGCCGATGGCCAACTCGGGGACGTTGCGGAATCCCGACAGGCGGGCGACGGCCAGGTCGTGCTCGAAGTCCCTCTTTCCGTCTTCCGTTTTGTACCGACGCCCGTGGTCCCACTCGTCCTTCGAGAGGATGAAGCCCTTGAGGTCGGACTGACCGAGCTG
>CAWDNF010000001.1:0-9461 GCA_963803595.1 uncultured Solirubrobacterales bacterium | reverse complement strand
CGCAGTCTGGTAGCGCACCCGGCTGGGGGCCGGGCGGTCGCAGGTTCAAATCCTGTCTCCCCGATCACGGACCCGGTGGTATCAGGAAGGATCCCGGAGGGTCTGGAAGGATTAGAAAGCCCGGCATTAGCGGGGCTTTCTCGCGTCTGAGGCCGGTGATCACGAAGGTCGCGGCGCCGGTCTCGGAAGGGCCTGTGAGTCACGCCGTGAGTCACGACCCCGTGCGTGACTCAACGCTCCTGGAGCGCGATAGCGTGACTCACGTGGTGGGAGTGCCTCTCCCGCCGCCACGCCCTCGGCGGTTGCAGCCGCGCGGGGGCTCACTTTCGTGACGGGACTACTTGACGATCCTCAGCCGTCGGCTGCGTTCGGCCAGCAGCCGCTGCGCCGCACGTGCGTACGTCGACCCTTCCTCGAGGTCGAGCTGGTCGCACAGCGAGGCGGGCATGATGTCCGTGCAGTGCGTCATCAGGCCGAGCAGCTTCTCCGCCGGCCACGTGACCGGCCGGTAGGCCTCCTCGCAGGCGGCGAGCGGCGGCATGCCCTCCACGACCCAATCTGAGAACGCGTCGCGTAGATGTGCCCCGTAATGCATGGCTCCTCCTAGGAGTACGTCGGTGGATAGGAGTCCGCGCCGCTCAGGACGGCGCGGCAAGCCACGCCTCGAAATTGGCGGCGCCTGAGTCGCTCGCCATGACGCGGATCATACGACCGACCGCATTGACGGTGAAGGCGACCGACTGCGAAAAAGCCGCACGTTGCGACCCTTGCGCCGCGACCGGGCCCGCTGCTATGCCCTAGAGCGCGAACACGACCCAAACCCTTGCCGAGGGCATCGGAGGCGCTCAGGCGCTTAGGCGTCGGCTGAGAGAGCGGCGCATGCCTTGACCGCGCCCGCCTCGATCGCGACGATTCACGAGTGGACGCGCCTCGGCTGTTGCACCACAACTCGATGCACGGCTACACGAGCAACCCGGCGCGAGCGCTGCGCTCAGAGCCCGAGGCGGTCGACGAGGACTACCAGGCGTTGCTCTCACAGCGTGCCCAGCGCGACCGCGAGCTGCTGCTGGCGGTCGAATGGGCCAAGGCCCACAGCCGCTGCGCGAGTGCGATCGCGCACTTCCAGCAAGTCGCCGCGCCCGGCCCGGGCCTGCGCTCGCCGCTACGCGCCGTCAGCCGCAGTCTTAGCGCCGTCGATAGGCGCCTCGGGCTGTAGCGAGGCTTCCCCGAGACCGACGAGAACGTGCAACGCAAGGCGATGACGCCGAGCGAGTGCGTCCACCTCGGGCGCCAACTGGAGGAGTTGGAGCGTCCGAGGGCGGCGGCCCGTAAGGCGGCAAGGCAAGCCAAGCCGGGAGAGGGTCGCGTCGGTGGGGATGAATCATCCTCACCGGCCAAGGGCAGGACCGACGACGTGGTTGGCAAGGCCGTGGGCATGTCGGCGCAGACCTACCAGCTGCGTCAAAGCCCGAGCCGGGCGAGTTTCCGGTCCGAGTGTGGCGGCGACGATACTCGTGGCCCAGGGATCTCCGACTAGTTCCCCCACCTTCGATCCGCGATCAACTTACGAGCGATAAGTTGATCAACTTCGGAAGCTTGAGCATCGAAGTCGATCTCGATCTCGATCTAGTCGATCGTCGTCGGCAGCGCGAAGGCGTCAGGGTGCCGAGTGATCTGCGTGTGGTGTGCAGCGCACAGCGCTGCGAGGTTTGACCACTCGTTGGCACCGGGATCGTCTGGTCGGCGTCCGTCGATGTGGTGCACGATCGCTGAGTCCTCGCGGCAGCCCGGCGCCTCACAGCGCGGGTGCTCGGCCCGGTAGGCCCGCGACACCCGGGCCCATGCCCGGTCCCCGTAGCCGCCCGCCGTGGCCACCCCCGCCTTACGTGAGCGCCGCGGGTATGGATGCCGCTCACATCTGCCGGGCCCGCCGACCAGGATCTCGGGGCAGCCGGGATAGCTGCACAGATGCGGCGTCATCCGCGCCATCAGCGCCGCACCCATTCATCGATCGGCCACACCTGCACGCGAGCGATCGGCTGACGCCCGGGAATCCTCGAGAACGCCTCGACGGCGTGCTGGTGTGCTTGCTCTACATCGCGGGCACAGACCTCGGCGTGCAGTGGCTCTGCGATCTCGGGCCAGTGCACGGCGACGTGGAAGACCTGCTCGCCGTCTGCGACGTTGAGCGTGGCGCCCTCACCGGGCTCGTGGTATTCCCAAGCCACGCTCCTAAGCGTACGATTTGCAGCGGCGAGCCGGAGGAGGATTGTGGGCCAGGCGCCCTAGTCCCGAGGATCGTGCAGGCCGCGGGGATTGCGCTCCAGGCGGGCTAACCGCGAAGGCCGACAGTGGGCCAGGCGCCCTGAGGCAGCAGCTCCCTTAGACACGTGGCGTTGGGGAGCGCTGTTGTCCTTCACCGGCGCTCCCTCCGCCCCAAGAGTGGAGGAGGTCCTCCAATGAGCTTCACGAACGTTGTCGACACCGATGCCGCGGCGCCGCTGATTCCCGACGAGGCGGTCACCGAGGTGCTCAAGGCGATGGCGCAGTCAAGCGCGGCGTTGGCGCTGTGCGTGACCCGGCAGATGTCCACCAAGCAGGCGACGGCGCCGGTCCTGTCGACGCTGCCGCACGCCTACTGGGTTCAGAACGGGCTCAAGCAGGTGACCAGCGCGGCGTGGGAGGGGCTCTCGATGACCGCGGCAGAGGTCGCGACGATCATCCCCGTCTTAGACGAGGTGCTCGAGGACTCCTACTTCAACATCTGGAACGAGCTGCGTGACCCGATCGCGACCGAGCTCGGCCGGGTGCTCGACGCGGCCGTGTTCGCCGGAACCGATCAGCCGTCCGAGTGGGAGGCGCAGGCGCTGATCCCCGCCGCCCGCGCGGCGGGGAACGTGGCCGCCGGCGGCGCCTCTGCCGAGGCAGGCGGCGTCTATGACGACGTCGCGGCGGCGATGGACCTGGTCGAGGCCTCAGGGCACGAGGTGACCGCGCTCGCGGCACAGCGGGCGCTGAAGGGGCGGATGCGCCGGGCGCGTAACGCGATCGGGGATCTGCAGGCCGGCTTTATCACCGACCGGATGTGGGACGTGCCGGTCGCCTACCCGGTGTCGACGTCGATGCCTGCAGACACGCTGGTGCTGGCGGGCGACTTCAGCTCCGCGGTGATCGGCATCCGCCGCGACCTGCGCTATGAGCTGTTCCGTGAGGGCGTGATCTCAGATGCGGACGGCAACATCATCCGCAACCTGATGCAGGAGGACACGAGCGCGATGCGGATCACCGCAAGGTTCGGGTTCACCTGGGCGGTGCCGGCGACGCTGGATGACCCTGATCGCGAGGCTGTCCCGTTCGCCGTGCTGGAGAGCGGCGCCGCGGCGCAGAGCACCAGCGCACGCAAGAGCGCCAAGTCCTAGACGACGATGAGCCAGCCTACGTCGGGTCGCTCTTGAGGAGCTTGTGCGCTCGCGCGGTGAGCTGTCCGCCAGGGCGCCCCTGGCGCGTCGGGGTGATCAGTCCGCGTCGCTCCGCCTCCTTGCGGAAGTTGCGTATCGACACCGAGGTGTACGGAGCCCCGTTCGTAGACAGCTGGCGGGCGACCGTCACTCGTGGCGCTCGATCGCCGCGCTCACACGCGGCTACGTACAGCGCCGCGACCTGGGCGTAGAAGCTGTCCGGACGGTGCTTTCCGCGGGCCAGCGGCTTGGGCAGCTTCACTCCCTCGGCTTTCATCTTCTCGGGGTTGATGACGCTGCGGGGGATCACGTCGGGACCGAGCGGGATGTCGCGCAGCTGGCGGCGCGTGAGCGGCGGCGTGTCGGTGCCGAGCACCGTCCCGTCGGGGAGGAACTGGATCGCCGGCCACTTGTCGTGGTCGTCGCGGGGCACGCCGTGGGGGGCGATGTGCATCGCGATCGGCTCGCTGCCATATTCGCGCTCCTCCACGAGGCACTCGACGTCCCAAGGGCCGTGCTGGTACTTGATGACGTCTCGCCGGCGTAGTTGACGCTCCCATGTGCGCTTGAGCGCGATGGTCGACGGATCGGTCTCTACCGCCTTGATGAGGGCGTCGAGCTCGTTGTCCACGAGTACGGACAGTAGCTCATCTGCACCGGCGTTGCACCAACTGTCCTAATTGGCGTTGCACTCTTGTCAACAGCAGACAGTACGTGCAACGCTGTTGCGGATGGATGCTCTTGACGAAAAGCTCGAGGCGGCGCGACTGCGCCGCACCCTGCCCAGCCCCGAGATCGCCCGGCTGCTGCGCCGCAACGCCGGCCTCAGCCGGATCGAGGTCGCCGAGCTGCTCGGCGTCTCGCGCTGGAGCGTGATGCGCTGGGAGGAGGGGCTCGCGTCCCCCACCCCGCGTGTGCGGGCGGCGTACGCGGCGCTGCTCGAGCGCCTAGCCCAGGAGGTGAACGGCCACTAAAGCCCGGGCCGGTAACCCGCTTCGCCGAGCTGGCCGCCGGCGTCGCAGCAAGGAACCAAACGGCCGGGTCTCGCTACTGGCCATAGCGAGACCGGGCCACCCACCTACAAGGAGAGATGTGCAATGTCTGGCAACACAGACACCGCAGTCCAAACGAACGGACATAACGATACACGGGCCTCGGACATCGACCTTCCGCTGGCCGTAAACCACCACTGGACGGCGCTTGACCTAAACGAGTTCCTCGAGCGGGCCGTCAACGCCGGGCTCCCCGACGAGCTGATCGTCACCTGGGAGGACTCCACCGGAAGGCGTCACTACGCGCGGGTACACGCCCCCCGCGACGGCCGTAAGGGGGTGGCGGCATGAGCCGTCCGGACATCGCCGAGATCCTCGCTATCGCAGAGACGGGCATTGAGCTGGCACAAGAGGGCTTCGGCGCGACCCTCGAACTAGAGGACGCCATGAACGAACTCGAGCAGGGCTCGGACGTCTGGGACATGGCCGACACGCTGCGCGTATGCATCGAGCAGGCCGAGGCGGTGGCGGGCGAGCTGAACGAAGCTCTCCAGGACGCCCGGGCGCAGTTGCGCTCCTACCGCCACAAGTTCGAGGGGTCAGTCGCATGACCGCCGCGGGCCCCAGCAGGAACACCCTCGCTCCGACTTGCATTGGATGCGAACAGCAGATGGACGTCGATCAGGCGCCGTGGCGCATCGTCGTCTTTGAGCGAACGTTCATGCCCGCGATCGCGTTCTTCTGCCCTGACTGCGACTGGCGTGTGGAGATGTTCGCCGCCAACCACGAGGGCGAAAGCGCCGTGCTGGAGGACAACACGCCGGCGAGCGTGATCGAGATCATCCGCTTCTTCGGGATGGTGCCATGACCGCGGTGAAGGGAGCGGCTCCGGCCGCTCCCAAGCCGGTCCACATCTCCGGCGTCCTCGAGCGCTATCTCGCCGAGCTCCGGGAGAGAGCGACGTGAACGCCGACGCGATCCCGGCCGAGCTCCGCGCCCGCCGGCAGTGGGTCGTGTGGAAGCACGAGCGACGCAACGGCAAGTGGACGAAGGTGCCCTACCGCGCGGCCGACGGGCGCACGAAGGCCCGCTGTGACGACCCGCGGACGTGGGGGACGTTCGAACAGGCGCTCGCGTGCGTCGAGGTGCAGGGCATCGGGTATGTGTTCTCGGCCGAGGATCCGTTCACTGGCGTCGATCTCGACGGGTGCATCGACGTTCAGACCGGCGAGCTGCACCCGGCCGCCGGTGAGCTCCTCGAGCAGCTCGGCGGCTACCAGGAGCGGTCGCCATCGGGCGCGGGCATGCACGCGATCGTGATCGCCGAGCTGCGCAGCGACCGGCATGCGACAAACAGCACGCCGTGGGGCGACGAGTTCGCGGTGTACACCACCGGCCGGTTCTTCACGGTCACCGGCGAGGGCAGCGGCGAGCTGCGGGAGTGTCAGCAGCTCGACGCGATCGTGGCGCGGATGCTCGGCCCGAACGGGTCGCGGCCCGCGGCCGGCACCGCGCCGGCGGGGACGGCGCAGGAGGTGCTCGACCGTCACGAGGACCTGGCCAAGATCGCGGCTCGCAAGGGCACCAAGCCCGGCGACGGGTCCGGGCACGCGTGGGACTTCATGCTCGGCTGCCGCGCCGCCGAGCACGGCTATGGCGATGATGTCCTCGCAGCGCTGATCCGCCACGCCCGCAAGCTCCACGGGGAGGAGAAGGGCGAGCGTGACGACTACATCGAACGGACGACCGCCGCGGTCCGCCGGCGGGTTGGTTACGTCGGCGCAGACGCGACCCTCGACGCAATCCTGGCCGAGCTGACGAAGGCGCTCCGCGTGGACGAGCTCGGCCGACGTGTCGCTTCGACGCGCGTCGCCGGGCACGGCAACACGGCTGCCGTCACGATCGTGCTCGACGACGGCTACAAGATCAGATTCTCGAACTTCGAACACGTCGCGCAGCCGGGCAAGCTCGCCGACCAGCTCTCCACCACGGTCGGGATCGCGACCGACTTCAGCAAACTCCAATCCAGGCGGATAGCGAGACTGGTTCGCCTCGCGGCGGACCGTCGCGGAGAGCTGCACGAGCACGCGCAGTACGCCGACGAGGCGGCGCGGCTGCTGAAGCTCGCCCACACGATCGACTTCGAGTTCGCCAACCAGGCCGAGAAGTGGCGGGTGTGGGAGCAGCTGGACGCGATCGATCCGGAGGAATTCCCGGACAGCAAGGCCGCTGAGACGTACGCCAAGCACCTGCTGATCCCCGCGGATCGCACGACCGGCGTGCGGTTCGTGCACGCCGGGTGGCTTCAGCACTTCATGCGGCTACGGCTCGGCGCGAGCAGCACCCCACAGCATGCTCGCCAGGCGATGCTCGACGAGGGCTGGCGGGTACGCGGCCGCGACGGCCGGATCAAGGCCACGGAGCCGGGCGGCAGCGGGCGCGAGCTGACGCTCGTGTTCTACCTCGTTCCGAGGGACTGGCTGGAGCGTCAGGGGGATGAGGTGCAATGAGGTGTAACTCCAACACGCGCGATACCACAGAGAGATGTTGGAGGACGAGCCTCGCGCACGCGCACGCGTATGGCGTTACACCTCGTTACACCGCGGCGGGGAGGGCCGGCCGGTGAATGGCCAAGACCCTCGATCCCGCCCATGCTTCTACTGCGGCGAGCCGGTCGACCCGTACTCCCGCTACACGTGGCATCGCGTGATCGGCTGGGAGCGCAAGGGCAAGGCCGGCGGCTCGGACATCACCCTGCGCGAGCCTCGCGACGGATTCGCTCACGACCATTGCGTGTCGCTCGCCAAGTCGGGGCTCTCGTCCGGCCAGGCGGCGCTGCTGTGACGACCGCCCCGACCGGCGGGCACGCGCCGCCGCTGAGGGCGCTCCTGCGCAAGTCCGGCAAGCCAGCCAGCAACCTATGGGGGCTGCTGTGCCTGTACCTGCTGACCGACTGGCTCTGGCTGGCGCGGAACCGGAACGAGTTCGGTCCCAGCTGGTTTCGGTCGCAGGGGCTGATGACCGGGATCTGCCGCGAGAATCGCGGCATTCTGTTCGCGCTGATCCGCCGCGAAACGTGCCTTTGCTGCGAAGCGCTGCTAACGCCGAACTCCACCGGCGACCACATCGTCTCCCGCGACGCCGGCGGGCCCGACGGCGCCCAGAACTACATGCCGCTGTGCAGAAGCTGCAACTCGTCGAAGGGCAGCAACGATCTGCTGCACTGGTGGATCGTCAAGAAGCAGCGCAGCGTGCTCGAGCTCCCGGCCGAGGTGCTAACCGCCTACGCCCGGCTCACCTACGCGCTGTATCTGCGCACCGGCAGGGAGGGCAAGCCGATCGAGCCCGCGCTCGGCCACGCCGTCAAAGAGCTGCTCGACCAGCTGCCGACGTCGGCGCACCGTCGCGCGGTATGGGAGCGAGTCGCATGGGTCGCCGGCTACTGATGGGGAGGGACCAATGACCGCCCACGACGACGAGCCGGGCGTGGACCAGCACGAACGCGCGATCGTGCATCGCGAGGCCGCGCTGGACGTCGTCGCGGACGGTGGCGAGACCACCGTCGCGGTCGTGCACGCGTTGCTTGCGATCGAAGCGCGTATCGACGAGTTGACCGCCTATCTGGCGCGGCTGGGATGACGCTGCCCGCTGAGCGCTACGTCGACGCCCGCGAGCTCGCCGACACGCTCGGCGTCAGCATCGCCACCGTCAAACGCTGGACCGCCGCCGGCGCCCCATCCGAAACCTGGGGGATGCGCGTCCGGCGCTACCGCGTCTCCAAGGTTGAGGCGTGGCTCCGCTCCGCCGATACCATTACCGACACCACCAACCGCCCCGCGATGCTGCAACGTCAACGGGCCTGACCGATCAGGAGGCACCTGATGGCAGACCAACTCCCCTCCGGCCGCTGGCGCGGCCGTGTCCGGGATCCCCGTACCGGCAAGCAGATCAACCCCGCCGACGTGCTCGGCGGACTACGGACCTACAAGACCGAACGCGAGGCCCAACGCGCCGAGGACAACGCCCGGGACGCCCTCGTCGAGATGGCCGAGCGCGGCAAGACCGTCCGCGAGTTCTGGAGCGAATGGACAACCTCCGAGCTGTGGGCCCGCGACGCCGAGGGCACGAACGTCCACAATGCTGAACGCACGAAGGCGTTCGCCGACGCCTACGGCGACCGGCCGATCGCATCGATCGGCGCTGCCGATGTCGCCGCTTACCTCGAGGGCGGACGCAACCGCGGGAACGTCCCCGCGCTCCGTGCGATGTTCAACGACGCTCGTCGCCCCCAAGCCGGGATGCTCGTCGACCGCAACCCGTTCGCGAACCTCGGGCTCCGCGCCACTCGCGGACGCAAGGACAGGCAGCCGCCCGACCAGGCGACCTCGGCGCGGATGATCGCCGCCGCCGACAAGCTGACGCCGCCGAGCTTCGCCGCCTACCTCGTGACCGCGATCGGCTCGGCCGCACGTCCGGGCGAGCTCGACGCGCTGCTCCGCGACGACGTCGACTTTGATCGCGGGACGATCCGGATCGAGCGTCAGTGGAACGCCAAGCTCGGGAAGATCGCGCCGCCGAAGCACGGGTCGACCCGGACGATCGCGCTGACCGATCCCGTGGCCGAACGGCTTGCCAGCCTCCCGGCCGAGTCAGAGTGGGTGTTCACCACCGTGCGCAGCACCCACTACACGCCGAGCTCGCGGGTCTACCACTGGAACCGCGTGCGGGCGAGTGTCGGGATCGGCAACGTGTCGCTGTATCTCGCAACCCGCCACTACTTCGGCTGGTACGCGCTGAACGTGCTCGAGCTCCCGCCGCACGTGATCGCGCTACAGCTCGGCCATGATGACGGCGGGCAGCTCGTGCGCGAGCTGTACGGCCATCCGGACGCCGCGATCGCGCGGGAACGCACCCGCCAGGCGTTCCGGGACGTCGCGCAGGTAACGGCGCTGAGTCATGCGGCGAGTCACGAAGCCGCGTGATCGCCGTTCTGACGGGAAGCACACGCTTT